>NZ_JAJSOT010000010.1:0-131909 GCF_021282435.1 Buttiauxella cochleicola
ACAGCAACGCAGCGATGCTAAAACTCCCCTCGAGGCGTGAGCGTGAATATGCAAGGGAAGTGAGAGAAAAAAGGTCGAAATATCCCTTAAAAAACAATGCCGGTCACCTTAAGTGACCGGCATTAGGCCATTCGGCCCCTTTATTATTTCTTATTCTTTATTTCTTAGGATAAAGCTCTTTGCGGCGGTAAGGTTCTGTCTCCCCTTCCTTGCGCGTTTTAAGCAATTTCAGTATCCAGGTATATTGCTCGAGATTCGGCCCTACCAAAATTTCCACTTCTTCGTTCATACGCCGGGCAATGGTGTTGTCGTCTGCCTCAAGCAGGTCATCCATCGGCGGGCGAATATGAATATCCAGGCGATGCGTCTTGCTGTTATAAACAGGGAACAGCGGAACAACACGCGCACGCGATATTTTCATTAAGCGGCCAATCGCTGGTAATGTCGCTTTGTATGTCCCGAAGAAATCAACAAATTCACTGTGCTCGGCACCGTGGTCCTGGTCTGGCAGATAATATCCCCAATATCCCTGACGCACAGAGCTGATAAACGGCTTAATCCCGTCATTACGCGCATGCAGTCGACCACCAAAACGGCGACGTACGGTATTCCACATGTAATCAAATAGCGGGTTGCCCTGATTGTGGAACATCGCCGCCATTTTCTGCCCTTGAGACGCCAGTAGCATCGCAGGGATATCCACAGCCCAGCCGTGCGGTACGAGGAAGATGACATTTTCTTCGCGTTGCTTTAGCTCGTCGATAATCTCTTTACCGTGCCAGTCAACGCGCTGCATGACTTTTTGCGGATCTTTAATCGCAAGCTCCGCCATCATCACCATCGCTTGAGGGGCGGTGGCAAACATTTCATCAATAATAGCTTCGCGGTCAGCTTCCGGCATATCGGGGAAGCAATACAGCAGATTTATTTGTGCACGACGGCGCGCACTTTTACCCAGGCGCCCGGCAATACGCCCTACTTTGCCCAAAAGCGGATCCCGTAATGATGGCGGTAACATTGCAAGCCCTGCGAAAGCGCCAACGCCTAACCAGGCGCCCCAAAATTTCGGGTGCAAGAAGGCCTTTTGAAATTCAGGAATGAACTCACTGTGACTTTTTTTTGCTTTTTCCATGCATATTCTCAGTACAGCATCAAATCATTGATGACATGAATTTGTAAGTATCTTAGCGGGCTAATGCCCATCAGACAAAGAAAAAGCCGGCAACAAAGTACCGGCCTTTTTCATAACGATGGATTAATTGAAGCTAAGTTGCGGTGTGACTTCACGAACTTGTGCCAGATAATCATTACGATCCGAGCCTATCAGCCCTTCGGTACGAGGCAATTTCGCAGTTAATGGGTTTACCGCCTGCTGATTAACCCACACTTCATAATGCAAATGCGGCCCCGTAGAACGCCCGGTATTACCGGAGAGTGCGATACGGTCCCCACGTTTCACTTTCTGCCCAGGCTGAACCAACAGCTTTTTCAGGTGCATATAACGAGTGGTATATGTACGACCATGACGGATAGCGACAAAGTAACCTGCCGCACCACTGCGTTTGGCCATAACAACTTCACCATCACCGACCGCCAGCACCGGAGTACCTTGTGGCATCGCAAAATCTACACCTTTGTGCGGGGCCACACGACCGGTTACCGGGTTGAGACGGCGTGGATTAAAGTTTGACGAGATACGGAACTGTTTTGCAGTTGGGAAGCGCATAAAACCTTTCGCAAGCCCGGAACCACTACGATCGTAGAATTTACCGTCTTCCGCACGAATGGCGTAGTAGTCTTTACCACTGCTGCGCAGGCGCACGCCCACCAATTGGCTTTGTTCACGTTTGCCATCGAGCATTTCGCGTGACATCAGCACAGAAAACTCATCGCCTTTCTTCAGCTTGCGGAAATCCATCTGCCACTGCATGGCTTTGATAACCGAGCTGATCTCAGCACTTGTTAATCCGGCATCTTTCGCACTACTCACAAAACTATTGCCAACCGTGCCTTTCAGCACATTGTTAACCCATTCGCCTTGCTGCATTTCGCTGCTGAGTTTGAAAGTACTGCCTGAACGGTCGTATGTGCGCGTTTCGCGGCGTGACATTTCCCATGTCAGACGTTGCAGTTCGCCATCGTCGTTTAACGTCCAGGAGATCTGTTGGCCGATTTTAAGATTACGCAGGTCTTTATCTACCGTCGCAAGTTGGCTGATATCGCCCATGTCGATGCCATACTGATTCAGGATGCTACCGAGCGTATCCCCTGTCGACACGACATATTCATGAACACCCGTTTCACCGGCAGTTTTGTCGTCCAGTTCATCCTGCGGAATTGTGTCGTCTTCTGCGTCCGGAGACTGATCTAACGGTTCACTGGCTTCAGGGAGTAACGAGCGAATTTCGTTTTTCTCAAGCTCAATGGTTTTAATGACGGGGCTGGCTTCAGGATGATAGACGTACGGTCGCCAGACAGCGACCGCAAGTGTAAGAACTGTAAGAGACCCCAGCATAACGCGGTGGGGCCGGGACAAATTGTCGAATGCCAGGGCGACAGAGCGGGCTATCTGTTGCACGTATTCACTTCCTCATTAATCTCCTTTCAGGCAGCTCGCATATTGGTTCGCAAGCCCGCTCAAAAACTGCATATAGCTGTCTTTGCCGAGTTTAACCTCAATCCCCAGCGGGTCCAGCGTTCCAGAACGAACGTTAGTGCCACGGGCTACGGCATTGATTACGGCTGGCCTGAACTGCGGTTCAGCAAAAACGCACACGGCTTTTTGCTCAACCAACTGTGTTCTGATGTCATGTAAACGCTGCGCACCGGGTTGGATTTCTGGGTTAACGGTAAAATGGCCAAGTGGCGTTAGACCGTAATGTTTTTCAAAGTAGCCGTAGGCGTCGTGAAAAACGAAATACCCTTTTCCTTTGAGCGGTGCGAGCACGCTACCAACTTGCTTATCGATGTTGGCTAATCCTAACTCGAAAGTTTGCAAGTTGGCGTCAAGTTTGGCTCTATTTTGGGGCATAAGTTCCACTAATTTATCGTGGATTGCAACCGCTGACAGGCGCGCTACCTCTGGCGAAAGCCAGATATGCATGTTGTATTCACCATGATGGTGATCTTTGTCACTATTTTCGGCTGAATGGTCATGTCCTTCGTGACCATGTTCGTCATCGTCATCACCCTTCATCAGCAACGGTTTCACGCCAGGTAAAGCTGCAAGTTGCACTTGTTTTTGTTCAGCTAATTGCTTAACCGACTTCTGCATGAATGCCTCCATTTCAGGGCCAACCCACACAACTAAGTCCGCGCTTTGTAAGCGTTTTACATCAGATGGACGGAGTGCATAATCATGCTCTGAAGCACCATCTGGCAGCAAAACCTCGGTAGGCGTGACGCCGTCAGCGATCGCTGCGGCAATAAAACCTAATGGCTTGATAGAAGCAACCACAGCCGCGTGAGCCGGGACCGTTGCCGCCCCTAAAAAAGCAGTTGTTAAAGCTGCGCAAAGAAATGAGTTTTTATGTAACATAATGCGACTTTTCATCGTTATGAATGTGAGAAGTGTGATATTATAACATCCGCTAACTTCTGCAACCCCTGAAATTGTCATGACAAATCTGGTATCACTGGAAAATATTTCTGTTTCTTTCGGACAACGCCGTGTGCTGTCTGATATTTCACTCGATCTCAAGCCAGGGCGCATTTTGACGCTGCTTGGGCCAAATGGTGCAGGAAAATCAACGCTAGTTCGTGTGGTTCTTGGACTGGTAGCCCCTGATGAGGGAGTTATCAAGCGTGACCGCGACTTGCGAATTGGTTACGTACCGCAAAAATTACATCTGGATGCCACTCTGCCGCTAACCGTTAGCCGGTTTATGCGCTTGCGCCCAAGTGTGAAAAAATCCGATATCCTGCCCGCATTAAAACGCGTTCAGGCGGCGCACCTGATTGAAGCTCCGATGCAAAAACTCTCTGGCGGCGAGAATCAACGCGTTCTGCTGGCTCGTGCATTGTTAAATCAGCCGCAGTTATTGGTGCTTGATGAGCCGACCCAGGGTGTTGATGTTAACGGCCAACTGGCACTGTACAACCTGATTGATCAACTGCGTCAGGAACTGAATTGTGCAGTGATGATGGTTTCCCACGACCTGCATTTGGTGATGGCGAAAACCGATGATGTGCTATGCCTGAATCACCATATTTGCTGTTCAGGTACGCCCGAAGTGGTGTCGATGCATCCGGAATTTATTTCGATGTTTGGCGCGCGTGGCGCCGAGCAGTTAGGGATTTATCGCCACCATCATAACCACCGTCACGATCTTACCGGACGTATTGTTCTGCGCAGAGGGAATGGCCAGTCATGATTGAATTGTTGTTGCCCGGCTGGCTTGCCGGGATTTTGCTGGCGTGTGCTGCTGGCCCGCTCGGCTCTTTTGTTGTCTGGCGCCGGATGTCCTATTTTGGCGACACCCTCGCTCACGCATCTTTATTAGGCGTTGCTTTCGGCTTACTGCTCAATGTAAACCCGTTTTATGCGGTGATTGCGGTAACGTTAATGCTGGCGTTAGGTCTGGTCTGGCTCGAAAAACGCCCGCATCTGGCGTTAGATACCTTGCTCGGAATTATGGCGCACAGCGCATTGTCGCTCGGCCTGGTTGTAGTCAGTTTAATGTCTAATGTGCGTGTCGATTTGATGGCCTATCTGTTTGGCGATCTGCTATCGGTCACTATGCCCGATATTATTTCTATTGCTTCGGGCGTCGCTGTGGTAGTAGGCGTGCTTCTCTGGCAATGGCGCAATCTGTTGTCGATGACGATTAGCCCGGACCTGGCTCATGTGGACGGGGTTAATCTGCAACGGGTGAAAATGTTGCTGATGCTGGTGACTGCGCTGACCATAGGCGTGGCGATGAAATTTGTCGGTGCGCTGATTATCACATCGTTGTTGATTATTCCTGCGGCAACGGCACGTCGTTTTGCACGAACGCCGGAGCAAATGGCTGGTTTTGCGGTGATTATCGGCATGCTTTCAGTTACTGGCGGACTGACTTTCTCAGCGTTTTATGACACGCCTGCCGGGCCGTCAGTGGTGTTGAGTTCGGCAGTGTTGTTTGTGTTGAGTATGGCGAAAAAGCAAGCGGCTTAAATTGTGTTGGATGGCGCTTGCGCTTATCCAACCTACAAAACCGTAGGGCGGATAAGTGCAACGTCATCCGCCATTTTACTTAAACTACCGGCGGTACAATTCCAAAGTGAGTCCAGGCTCTTGGTGTTGCCATTCGACCGCGCGGAGTACGTTGCAAGAAGCCCTGTTGAATCAAGAACGGCTCCAGCACATCTTCGATGGTTTCTCGCTCTTCCCCAATCGCCGCCGCCAGGTTATCCAGCCCGACCGGGCCGCCAAGAAACTTGTCTATCACCGCCAGCAATAACTTGCGGTCCATATAGTCAAAACCTTCGGTATCGACATTTAGCATATCCAGTGCTTGCGACGCGATTTCGGCACTGATGGTGCCATCGTGGCGCACTTCCGAAAAATCACGCACGCGGCGCAGTAAGCGGTTAGCGATACGCGGCGTACCGCGCGCGCGCTTAGCTACTTCATATGCGCCCTCTTCGCTCATCTCCAGCCCCAACACAGTCGCGCTGCGGCCTACAATGTGCTGCAAATCGGAAACTCCGTAAAACTCCAGGCGCTGCACAATGCCGAATCGGTCACGCAGTGGCGAAGTCAGAGAACCGGCACGCGTGGTTGCGCCGATCAGGGTAAATGGTGGTAAATCGATTTTAATCGAACGCGCTGCCGGGCCTTCGCCAATCATGATATCGAGTTGGTAATCTTCCATTGCCGGGTACAGCACTTCTTCGACAACTGGCGAAAGACGGTGGATTTCATCAATGAACAGCACGTCGTGCGGCTCAAGATTGGTCAACATCGCCGCCAAATCTCCTGCCTTTTCCAGCACCGGGCCGGAGGTGGTTCGCAGATTCACGCCCATTTCGTTGGCAACGATATTCGCCAGTGTGGTTTTACCCAACCCTGGCGGGCCAAAAATCAACAGATGATCGAGCGCATCCCCACGCAGTTTTGCCGCCTGGATGAAAATTTCCATTTGCGATGTAACCTGCGGCTGGCCGACGTAATCCGCCAAAAAACGCGGGCGAATCGCGCGGTCAATTAACTCATCAGGGGTGATAGTATCTGGCGAAACCAGACGGTCTGCTTCAATCATCCTTCATCTACCTCAGGGGCTTTAAAGTGCTGCGCGGAGTGCTTCACGAATCAGGGTTTCGCAATCGGCACCAGCCTTGCCAACTTTGCTGATCATGCGACTGGCTTCTTGTGGTTTATAGCCCAGCGATACCAACGCCGCAACGGCTTCCTGCTCGGCGTCGTCAGTGGCTCCGCTTTCGGGCGCAGTCAGCACCAGGTCTGATGCTGGAGTAAACAGGTCGCCATGCATGCCTTTGAAGCGGTCTTTCATTTCTACAATCAAACGCTCCGCGGTCTTTTTACCTACTCCCGGCAGTTTGACCAGAGAACCAATTTCTTCACGCTCAACAGCATTCACGAACTGTTGTGCAGACATACCTGAAAGGATTGCCAGCGCCAGTTTAGGGCCAACGCCATTCACTTTGATAAGCTCGCGGAACAGGGTACGTTCTTGTTTGTTATTAAAACCGTAGAGCAGTTGCGCGTCTTCACGCACCACAAACTGGGTAAACACCACAGCTTCTTTGCCGATTTCCGGTAATTCATAGAAGCAAGTCATTGGCATGTGTACTTCATATCCAACGCCGCCCACTTCCATCAATACCAGCGGTGGTTGCTTTTCCAGGATGATGCCTCTGAGTCGTCCAATCACACTGCTTCCCCTACGGTTGCGTAAAAAATTTTGCCTATCATATAAAAAAGGCTGGATAGATATCCAGCCCTATTTATTTTAAACGTCCTCGGGAGAGATTGAGTCGAGACTCACTCATCTGCATCGAGTTCTGCGTCACGTGACAATGCGTGATGGCAATCGCCAGCGCATCTGCCGCATCCGCTTGCGGATTCGCAGATAGTTTCAGCAAGGTCCGCACCATATGCTGCACCTGGCTTTTTTCAGCACTACCAATGCCAACGACCGTCTGTTTAACCTGACGAGCCGCATACTCAAACACCGGCAAATCATGGTTTACAGCAGCGACAATCGCCGCGCCACGCGCCTGGCCGAGTTTCAGTGCGGAATCCGCGTTCTTCGCCATAAATACCGATTCGATGGCGAAATATTCTGGCTGGAACTGGGTGATGATTTCGCTCACCCCCGCGTAGATAAGCTTCAAACGCGAGGGTAAGTCGGTCACCTGAGTACGAATACAGCCGCTACCCAGATAGGTTAGCTGCCGGCCGGTCTGGCGAATAACGCCGTAACCGGTAACGCGTGATCCCGGATCGATGCCGAGGATAATCGCCATCACGCGTCTCCCGTAAACAGAGGTACGGTTTCAGCAAACGCCATTACAGCGTTGCCGCAACCTCGTCAGAGATCTCACCGTTGTGATAAACCTCTTGCACGTCATCACAGTCTTCGAGCATATCGATAAGACGCATCAATTTCGGCGCTGTTTCTGCGTCCATATCCGCTTTAGTGGATGGGATCATAGAAATTTCGGCTTCGTCGGCTTTCAGGCCAGCAGCTTCCAGCGCGTCACGTACTGCACCCATTTCTTCCCACGCAGTGAACACGTCGATTGCACCGTCGTCGTAAGAAACAACGTCTTCAGCACCCGCTTCCAGAGCAGCTTCCATCACGGTGTCTTCATCTTTGCCAGGAGCATAAGAGATAACGCCTTTTTTGGTGAACAGGTAGGCTACAGAGCCATCAGTTCCCAGGTTACCACCGCATTTGTTGAACGCGTGACGTACTTCAGCCACGGTACGGTTACGGTTATCACTCAGGCATTCAACCATGACTGCTGAACCACCAGGACCGTAACCTTCATAAATGATGGTTTCCATATTGGTGTCTTCGTCGCCACCCACACCACGTGCGATTGCACGGTTTAACGTGTCACGCGTCATGTTGTTGGATAACGCTTTATCAATCGCCGCACGCAGACGCGGGTTAGAACCCGGATCACCACCGCCAAGACGAGCTGCAGTTACCAGCTCACGGATAATTTTGGTGAAAATTTTACCGCGTTTGGAATCCTGCGCAGCTTTGCGGTGCTTTGTGTTGGCCCACTTACTATGACCTGCCATAAAAATATCTCCAAAATAGCTACCTGACGGCAGCATTAATTACAAACTCTTCAATCGCTTCCCGGTTGCTCCACGACTTGGTCATAGCAGCCGCAGCTTGTGCGTCGGTCCACTCCCAGGCCAGATGTTCCGAGATGGAAATCAGCCGTTCGTTTGGCAGCGCAAGACAGAACCAATATTCCGTGTTGCGCGTAATTCCCGGGGCATAGCGATGACGCAAATGTGTAAAAATCTCGAACTCAACACAGCGCTGGCAGTCAATCAAGGTCAGTTGCTCTGAGACAACATCGATATCGACCTCTTCCTTTACTTCACGCTGCGCGGCATACAGCGCGGTTTCACCCTCTTCAATGCTGCCGGTAACCGACTGCCAGAATTCAGGATCATCGCGCCGCTGTAACATGAGCACCCGTCCGGTGTCTTTCGCGAAAATCACTACCAGCACCGAAACGGGACGCTTAAAGGCCATTTATTCTTTCTCAGCCTTTTTAATCACTGCCACACCCAGTTCAGCCAACGCCTGTGGGTTTGCGAAGCTAGGCGCTTCGGTCATCAGACACGCTGCTGCAGTGGTTTTCGGGAACGCGATAACATCACGGATGTTGTCGGTGCCGGTCAACAGCATGGTCAGACGGTCAAGACCAAATGCCAGGCCTGCATGCGGTGGAGTACCGTATTTCAGGGCGTCGAGCAGGAAGCCAAACTTCTCGCGTTGATCTTCCTCGGTGATACCCAGAATGCCGAACACAGTCTGCTGCATCTGGCCGTTGTGGATACGCACGGAACCGCCGCCCACTTCGTAACCGTTGATAACCATATCGTATGCGTTCGCAACTGCTGCTTCCGGATCTGCCGCCAGTTGTTCTGGGGACATATCTTTCGGCGCGGTGAACGGGTGATGCATCGCGGTCAGGCCGCCTTCGCCGTTGTCTTCAAACATTGGGAAGTCGATAACCCACAGCGGCGCCCATGCTTTTTCATCGGTGATGCTCAGATCTTTACCGATTTTCAGACGCAGTGCGCCAAGCGCATCGGCAACCACTTTCTTGTTGTCTGCGCCGAAGAAGATCATGTCGCCATCTTGTGCACCGGAGCGGGCCAGAATAGCTTCAACGATGTCTGCGTTCAGGAATTTAGCTACCGGGCTTGTAATACCTTCGATTCCTTTAGCACGTTCGTTCACTTTGATGTAAGCCAGCCCTTTCGCGCCGTAAATCTCAATGAACTTGCCGTAATCGTCAATCTGTTTACGGCTTAACTGTGCGCCACCTGGCACACGCAGTGCAGCAACGCGGCCTTTCGCATCATTTGCTGGGCCCGCGAACACTTTAAACTCAACGTCTTTGAGCAGGTCAGCAACATCCACCAGCTCCATTGGGTTACGCAAGTCTGGTTTGTCAGACCCGTAACGACGCTCAGCTTCGGCGAAAGTCATGATTGGGAAGTCGCCCAGGTCGACGTTTTTCACGTCCAGCCACAGGTCACGAACCAACTTTTCCATCACTTCACGCACTTGCGGTGCGCTCATAAAGGAGGTTTCTACGTCGATCTGAGTAAATTCTGGCTGACGGTCAGCACGCAAATCTTCGTCACGGAAGCATTTAACGATTTGATAGTAGCGATCAAAACCAGACATCATCAGCAGCTGTTTGAACAACTGTGGGGATTGCGGCAGCGCGTAGAATTTACCTTTGTGAACACGGCTTGGCACCAGGTAGTCACGAGCACCTTCTGGTGTAGCTTTGGTCAGCATTGGGGTTTCGATATCAAGGAAACCGTGGTCGTCCATAAAGCGGCGCACAAAGCTGGTGATTTTCGCACGCGTCTTCAGGCGGTTTGCCATTTCAGGGCGGCGCAGATCCAGGTAGCGGAATTTCAGACGCGCTTCTTCTGTGTTGACGTGGTTTGAATCCAGCGGCAGCGCTTCAGAACGGTTGATGATGGTCAGATCGGTTGCGAAAACTTCTACCGCACCGGTAGCCATATCTTTGTTGATGTTTTTCTCATCACGCGGACGAACAGTACCGGTGATTTGGATGCAGAACTCATTACGCAGTTCGGATGCCAACTGGAACGCGTCCTGACGATCAGGGTCGAAAAACACCTGCACGATGCCTTCGCGATCGCGCATATCAATAAAGATAAGGCTACCGAGGTCACGACGACGATTGACCCAACCACACAGTGTTACTTGTTGTCCCACATGGGATTGATTGAGCTGCCCGCAATATACTGTACGCATGAGATATCCCTTAAATTAGCCGCTCACTGTCCAATACCTGCAACGGTGGCCACTATTTTTGTCTGTCAGATATAGTTGAAAAAAGGGGGCTATTATACTGGAAATATTGCCCCACGATAAGAACTGACGCGTCTCAAAACGCCTTGTTTAGCCTATTCTCACAAAAATTAACAAAATTTGTAAACGATCGCGTTCAGGTTCCATCGTAAGGTATTACGCGATAACCCCATTTTGACCCGGAGTCACCGAATGTTAGAACTGAATACTTCCAAAACCGCACTTGTCGTTATTGATTTGCAGGAAGGTATCCTGCCGTTTGCAGGTGGCCCGCACAGTGCACAGGATGTGGTGGCTCGTTCAGCCAGGCTGGCTGATAAATTCCGCGCTAATGGCGCCCCGGTGATTATGGTTCGCGTGGGCTGGTCAAAGGACTTTGCCGAAGCGCTCAAGCAACCGGTTGATGCACAAGCTGGCGCGCATACGCTGCCTGATAACTGGTGGATTTACCCGCAGGCGCTGGGTAAAAAAGACACTGATATTGAAGTAACTAAACGCCAGTGGGGCGCATTCTACGGCACCGATCTCGAGCTTCAACTGCGCCGCCGTGGTATCGACACTATTGTGCTGTGCGGGATTTCCACCAACATCGGCGTCGAATCCACCGCGCGTAACGCCTGGGAATTAGGCTTTAACCTGGTCATTGCCGAAGACGCGTGCAGTGCCGCCAGCAGCGATCAACACCAGGGCAGCATGACAAATATCTTCCCGCGTATTGGCCGCGTTCGCAGCACTGAAGAGGTCATCGCAGCGCTGTGATTTATGTTGGCCTTCCACAATGGTCGCATCCAAAATGGGTGCGACTGGGCATTACTTCACTTGAAGATTACGCTCGCCATTTCAATTGCGTGGAAGGCAACACCACGCTGTACGCGCTTCCCAAAGCAGAAACGGTATTACGCTGGCGCGAAATGACCGACGATAATTTTCGTTTCTGCTTTAAATTCCCGGCGACGATTTCCCACAATGCGGCATTACGCCAGTGTGGCGATTTAACCGCCGAGTTTCTTGAGCGAATGTCACCGCTGGCAAATCGCATCGGGCAATACTGGCTCCAGCTTCCGGCTGCATTTGGGCCGTCAGATTTACCTGCTTTGTGGAATTTCCTCGATTCGTTACCGCAAGATTTCACCTACGGCGTGGAAGTTCGCCACCCTTCTTTCTTCGATAAAAGTGCCGATGAACAAGCGCTAAATCGCGGTCTGCATGAGCGCAATGTCAATCGCGTGATCCTTGATAGCCGCCCGGTTCACAGCGCCAAACCGCATAACGAAGCGATTCGTGAAGCTCAGCGCAAAAAACCAAAAGTGCCGGTTCATGCGCTCGTGACGGCAAACAACCCGCTGGTGCGTTTCATCGGCAGCGACGACATGACGCAAAATCAAGCGCTCTTCGATGTCTGGCTAAAAAAGCTCCCCGAATGGGAACAAAAAACCACGCCGTATCTCTTTTTGCATACACCCGATATTGGCCTGGTGCAGGACCTGGTTCACGCGTTATGGCCCGGGTTGCAGCAAGCATTCCCGGCGTTAGGCAACGAACCCGCCATTCCCAAACAAAACTCCCTATTTTAGGGGGAGCGACAGCTTATGGGTTGCACTGCTATCATAGGCGGTGCTGGAACTATCTCTAAAGGATGTGGGTATGGTAAGCGCGCTCTACGCCGTGTTGGGTGCTTTGTTGCTAATTAAGTTCTCGTTTGATGTTGTTCGTATGCGTTTGCAGTACCGCGTCTCATATGGTGACGGTGGTTTTAGCGAACTCCAGAGCGCAATTAGAATTCATGGTAATGCGGTGGAATATATTCCAGTCGCGTTGATGCTTTTATTACTGATGGAAATGAACGGCGCAGAAACCTGGATGGTACATGTCTGCGGGCTGCTGCTCATTGCTGGTCGCCTGATGCATGCGTATGGTTTTCACCATCGCTTAATCCGCTGGCGTCGCTCCGGTATGAGTGCAACATGGAGCTCTTTAATCCTGATGGTGTTGGCTAATCTATGGTATATGCCATGGGAGTTGGTTTTCTCGCTGCATTAACGCAAAATATGCCCCTTTCGAATTTCCGGATTTAACGTTATGTCTGACCGCGATACGCTGTTTTCCGCCCCGATCGCCAAATTAGGTGACTGGACCTTTGATGAACGCGTGGCTGAAGTGTTCCCCGATATGATTCAACGATCGGTGCCTGGCTACTCCAACATCATTTCTATGATTGGTATGCTGGCGGAGCGCTTTGTGGCACCGGGTAGCCAGGTTTATGACCTTGGCTGTTCGCTTGGTGCGGCAACGTTATCCGTGCGACGTAACATCCAGTATGACAACTGCAAAATTATCGCGGTAGACAATTCCCCGGCTATGGTCGAGCGCTGCCGCCGCCATCTCGACGCCTTTAAAGCACAAACTCCGGTAGAGGTTATTGAAGGCGATATCCGCGATATCGTTATCGAAAACGCCTCAATGGTAGTGCTGAACTTCACGCTGCAATTTCTTGAACCCGATGACCGCAAACTGCTGCTGGAAAAAATCTACAAGGGTCTGAACCCGGGTGGCGCGTTAGTGCTGTCGGAAAAATTCAGTTTTGAAGATGGTGAAGTGGGTGAATTGCTGTTCAACATGCACCACGATTTTAAACGCGCGAACGGTTATAGCGAGCTGGAAATCAGCCAAAAACGCAGCATGCTGGAAAACGTCATGCTCACCGACTCTGTCGAAACACATAAAAAACGCCTCAAACAAGCCGGATTTGACCACGCAGAATTATGGTTCCAGTGCTTTAACTTTGGCTCTTTAGTTGCACTGAAATCAGGAACATCTGCATGATCGACTTTGGTAATTTTTATCAGCTTATTGCGAAAAGCCCGCTGGCTCCGTGGTTAGAAACCCTGCCTGCACAAATTGCTACCTGGCAGCGTGAGAACCTGCACGGCCAGTTCAAGCACTGGTACAACACTGTTGAATACCTGCCGGAACTGGTGCCATATCGCCTGGATTTATTGCACAGCGTCACCGCTGAGTCTGAAACGCCACTCAGCGATGGGCAGCGCCTGGGTATTGAAAAGTTACTGCGTAACCTGATGCCATGGCGCAAAGGGCCATATTCTCTGTATGGCGTAGACATCGATACCGAATGGCGTTCCGACCTGAAATGGGATCGCGTTTTACCGCATATTTCCCCACTTACCGGGCGCACCATTCTGGATGTCGGCTGCGGTAGCGGTTACCACCTGTGGCGGATGATTGGTGCGGGTGCACACCTCGCGGTGGGTATCGACCCAATGCAGTTGTTTGTTTGCCAGTTTGAAGCGGTACGCAAACTGCTGGGTAACGACCAACGTGCCCATGTGCTGCCACTGGGCATTGAGCAACTTCCTGAGCTAAATATTTTCGACACCGTGTTTTCGATGGGCGTGCTGTATCACCGCCGCTCCCCACTCGACCATCTTTATCAGCTAAAAAATCAGCTCGCTAAAGATGGCGAACTGGTACTCGAAACGCTGGTTGTGGAAGGCGATGAGAATACAGTGTTGGTGCCGGGCGAGCGTTACGCGCAAATGCGCAACGTTTACTACATCCCATCTGCTCTGGCGTTGAAAAACTGGCTGGAGAAGTGTGGTTTTGTCGACGTGAAAATTGTCGATCATTGCTATACCACAAGCGAAGAGCAACGTCGTACTAGCTGGTTGACCACCGAATCACTGGCCGACTTCCTTGATCCGAACGATGTGAGCAAAACCATAGAAGGTTATCCAGCCCCACTGCGCGCCGTTCTGGTGGCCCGTAAGCCATAATTATTTAAGGCCACGGAATGTGGCCTTACTTATTTCGCCTCAAATCCAAGCGCCCGAATGACTTCTTGCATCGCACTACCCGTCAATTCAGAACGCTGAATCTTACTATTAGCTGACATGGCTCTGACAACACCCGCAATGACAACATGTTTGGGTTCCTGGCCAAGATCGCGCATCTCAAGCACCACCTTCCCAACAACACGACACATTTCATCGTAAAGTTCTTTATCTGTGATACTCATACCGCCCTCCATTGTTTAGAGGGAGCCTAACACGTTTAAATCATTAAAATAAAAAAAGCCCCAGCAAAACGCCGGGGCCTGGTACGAGCAACATCACATGGGCGACATGATGCGCGGTTAAAATCTTTAAGTGTCAGGCTGCAGTCTTCCCTGCAACCAACACCGCTTTCATTGCTGCCACTACATCACCATCAACGCAGTAACGATTAAACTCATCGGCTTCCGCATCGGCACTCATCGACACACCCGCTTTACGGTAACGCATCGGCGATGGCACGGTCTGCCCGGCTGAACTGTGCATTTCCTCAATGCCTTGATCGACAAACTTTTTCAAGTTGCTCAATCGCACGCCAGCACCGGCCATAATGATTGGAGCACGGGAATGCTGTTTTAGTTCCCTAAGTAATGAAAGTCCTAATTCCGCATTCTGCTGTTGGCCTGAAGTCAGGATACGCGCCACGCCTAAATCGGTGAGTTGTTCCAACGCCTGGTGGGGGTTATGGCACATATCAAACGCCCGGTGGAAAGTCACCGCCATACCTTTAGCCTGCTCCATAACTCGCTTCATGCGAGGTACATCAACATGCCCTTCCCCGTCTAACATACCGATTACCAGTCCCGGATAACCGAGCTTGCGGACGAAAGCGATATCTTCAAGCATGGTTTCGAACTCGGCATCGGTGTAACAAAAATCACCGCCGCGCGGGCGAATAATTGGATGCACAGGTATCGAAACTCGTTCTTTCACTTTACGCAGCACTCCGGCGGAAGGGGTCAAACCACCCTCTTTGGGGGCTGAACATAATTCAAGCCTGTCCGCTCCGGCAAGTTGCGCTGTGACCGCACAGTCAATTCCGTAACAACATATCTCAAGCAAAGGCATTGATTACTCCTTAAAAATCTTTAGCCTGGCGGTTGTGTCATGGGTTCAGAATGATAATCTGAAAATCACGATCCCAAAAAGGTAATAGCTAATCATGATGGCATTCAATTTTGATGAAGGCATCGACCGCCGTCACAGCGACAGTTCGAAGTGGAATAAATATGGTGATGAAGTGTTACCTATGTGGGTGGCAGATATGGATTTTCGCTCACCACCTTGTATTCTCGAAGCTCTTCATAAACGCGTAGATCACGGCATTTTTGGTTACGGTAACCGGCCGCAAGAATTAGTGGATATTGTCGTTGAAAGAATGTCCAGCCGCTACCAGTGGCAGATTAAACCAGAGTGGATCGTCTTTTTACCGGGCATTGTCGCGGGCCTGAATTTGAGTGTTCGTGCTTTTACGACCCCCGATGAAATTACCATTGCGCCAACACCGATTTACCCTCCATTCCGAAAATCATCTGCGTTTGCCAATCGTTCACAACTCAACGCGCCACTGCGCCTTGAAAATGGCCGCTGGGTTATGGATTTGCAGGCACTGGAATCTCAGCTAACCGGAAAAGAAAAATTGCTGATGTTGTGCAACCCGCAAAATCCAGGCGGCACCATCTATACTCGTGAGGAATTACAGCAGCACCTGGCATTTGCCCAACGCCACAACATGATTGTCTGTTCTGATGAAATTCATTGTGATTTGCTGCTTGATCCCGGTGCGAAACACATTCCTTTTGCCACACTGAGCCACGACGCAGAACAGCGTTCTATCACGCTGCTTTCACCGTCCAAAACTTTCAATATTGCCGGGCTTGGCGCATCACTTGCGATTATCCCTGACCCGCAATTGCGTAAGCAATTTAATACGGTTCGCGATGGGATTGTACCGAGTGTAGATGTGCTGGCGCTGACGGCCGCCACCGCAGCGTGGCGCGATGGTGAACCGTGGTTGCAAGAGTTACTGCCCTATCTGCGTCGAAATCGCGACACTTTGGTGACTGCCGTGAATAATATGTCAGGCCTTACGATGGCATCGCCACCCGCCACTTATCTCGGATGGGTGGATGCAAGCACTCTGCCGGTAGAAAATCCGACGCTATTCTTCCAGAAAGCGGGGCTGGGTTTCTCGCCAGGGGCTGATTTTGGCGAAGCGAAATTCGTGCGAATTAACTTTGGCTGCACCTCAGCAACGCTTAATGAAGCCATTAAACGTATGGAAGCAGCCGTGAAATCAGTCGGCTAATTCGCTGGCAACAATCTCTTCAATACTCCACGGATGGAATTTGATGGTGACTTTGCCGTCGGTCACTGCAAGCGTTGGGTTTGGCAAGCGCTCGCGTTCGCCTTTTGGCGAACTGGTTTTCACTGAAATTCCGGTCTGGCGTAAACCCGCGTCAGACATTAAATCCAGCGCTCGGGCATTTAGCGTTTCAGGCTCCCCGGGCAGCACAATTTCTACATGCTCCCAACCTTCGTGCGGATAGCGTTTTTCACCCGGCCACGGCAGTTCCACCACGCTAAATTCCCAGTGCGCCACGCAAACTGGCTCGTCTAATTTGAACAAGCAAATTGGCCGATCATTAATGATATTTTCCGACAGCAATGTGCCGCACTTTTCCAGGCCTGCACGCCAGCGTTCCGCCGTCGTATTCTGATGGCAACGCAGAGAAATGTGATCGGCGTCAAGCGGCGCAATCTCCAAATCAAGCCGAGCGGCAAGTTCTGTTAACGCTTGTGTAAATCGCGGGAGATCCGCTGAAATATCATTCAGTTCTGCAATTGTCTGCCAGTTGGCCATCACCCTATCCTCTGAAGTCACGAATGCGGGCTAATCTACCAATTTAGGCAGATATCACCAACACCCGAAACGTGGCTATATTTCTGAATGGTTATTCACTATACCGTTGATATTAGTCCAGGGCGCACCGGGCAAGGCTTTTGCTGACTAAGGGGGATAAATACAGTTATACTTACGCCCTAATTTTATCCCCAATGATACGGCTGCTGTAAAAGTCACGGCAGCCCTTAGCAAAAAGTAAGGTATCCCGGTGAATATTCAGGCTCTTCTCTCAGATAAAGTCAGTCAGGCACTGATTGCCGCAGGTGCACCTGCGGATTGCGAACCGCAGGTTCGTCAATCAGCAAAAGTTCAGTTCGGCGACTATCAGGCCAATGGCGTGATGTCAGTTGCAAAATCACTGGGCAAGCCACCACGACAAGTCGCAGAGTTGGTCATTGCCAATCTGGATTTGACCGGAATTGCCAGCAAAGTTGAAATCGCCGGCCCAGGCTTTATCAACATTTTCCTCGACCCAGCATTCCTTGCGAAGAGTGTCGACGAAGCAGTTGCTTCTGACCGCGTAGGCGTGAATACCGTTGCGCCGCAAACCATCGTGGTCGACTATTCCGCACCAAACGTAGCGAAAGAGATGCACGTGGGTCATATCCGCTCCACTATCATTGGTGATGCTGCGGTGCGTACGCTGGAATTCCTCGGCCATAAAGTTATCCGGGCCAACCATGTGGGTGACTGGGGCACACAGTTCGGGATGCTGATCGCGTATCTTGAAAAGCAGCAGCAAGAAAACGCAGGTGAGATGGCGCTGGCCGACCTGGAAGAGTTCTATCGTGCAGCCAAGAAACACTACGACGAAGACGCAGAATTTGCGGAACGTGCTCGTGCATACGTCGTGAAACTGCAAGGCGGCGACGAATACTGCCGTGAAATGTGGCGTAAGCTGGTCGATATCACCATGACACAGAACCAGCAAACCTACGATCGCCTTAACGTGACGCTGACCCGTGATGATGTAATGGGTGAAAGTCTTTATAACCCAATGCTGCCGGGCATCGTGGCTGATCTTAAGGCGAAAGGTCTTGCGGTCGAGAGCGAAGGCGCAACCGTGGTTTACCTGGATGAGTTCAAAAACAAAGACGGCGACCCAATGGGCGTTATCATCCAGAAAAAAGATGGCGGCTATCTCTACACCACAACCGATATTGCCTGTGCGAAATATCGCTATGAAACCCTGCATGCGGACCGCGTGCTTTACTTTATCGACTCCCGCCAGCATCAACACCTGATGCAAGCATGGACCATCGTGCGTAAAGCCGGTTACGTTCCAGAATCTGTCACCCTGGAACACCAGATGTTCGGCATGATGCTGGGCAAAGACGGCAAGCCGTTCAAAACCCGTTCTGGCGGCACGGTAAAACTGACCGATCTGCTCGACGAAGCCATGGAACGTGCGCGTAATCTGGTGGCAGAGAAAAACCCGAACATGCCTGCGGATGAACTGGAAGCGTTAGCGAAATCCGTCGGTATTGGCGCAGTGAAATACGCCGACCTGTCGAAAAGCCGTACCACCGATTACATCTTTGACTGGGACAACATGTTGGCCTTCGAAGGCAACACCGCGCCGTATATGCAATATGCATACACTCGCGTGCTGTCTGTGTTCCGCAAAGCTGAGATTGATGAAGCTGAGCTGCTCAAAGCACCAGTAGTGATTCGTGAAGACCGCGAAGCACAGTTGGCTGCGCGCCTGCTGCAATTTGAAGAAACGCTGAACGTGGTTGCGCGTGATGGTACACCGCACGTGATGTGTACTTACTTGTACGACGTGGCAGGCCTGTTCTCTGGTTTCTACGAGCATTGCCCAATTCTGGCTGCTGACTCGGAAGAAGCGCGTAACAGCCGCCTGAAACTGGCTCTGTTAACCGCGAAAACGCTGAAGCTTGGTCTGGATACCCTGGGTATCGAAACCGTAGAACGTATGTAATAGCAAAAAGCTCGTCGCCTGATGCGGCGGGCTTTTTCAAATCACATTAGCGAACAATTCCCCGCGCCGACCGCGCAAAAAAACGATCATAAAGGCCAATCACCGGGAAATCACTCTCCAGTATTTTCAACGACCTCTTCACTTCTTCTATCGACAACGCCTGGTTGTAAAAACGCTCATACAATGTATGAATCAAATCCTGCTGTTCTGGCTCTAACGCCTGAAACGCTTTCGAACTTGCGTTGATACCCAGCGGCACAGCGCGGTTACCTCCAGCCGTCACAAACGGCGGCACATCCTGAACCACTGCTGATTGGTCGAGGATCTTAACCCCACTTGCCAATATGCAAAATTGATGGATAGCACACATAAAGCCTATCTGCGCATCATCATCAAGCTCAACGTGCCCGGCAAGCCCACTGTTATCAGCAATCAATGTGCCATTACCGACCACACAATCATGACCAATATGGACACAATTCAAAAAGCGATTGTCATTACCGATGATAGTGGTGCTAAGCCCCTGAACTGTTCCACGATGAATAGTGGCATTTTTGCCAATCTGATTCCGGTCACCAATAACGACCGTCGTGGGTTCACCGGCATATTTAAGGTCCTGATTCGCATCACCTATGGATGAAAACTGGCCGAAAGTATTGTTACAGCCGATTGTTGTCAGGCCATTAATCACCGAATAAGCACCGACAACAGTTCCTTCGCCTATCACTACACCTGCGGAAATAACACAAAACGGGCCAATACTTACATGCGCACCGAGCACCACACCCGGCTCCACAATACTATTACTGGCAACCCGGGCTAACGGGGAAATAGACATCAATTTATCCTGATGACGGCACGAAACGGAGAACGCCTGTCATCGTTTAGTTATTAATCCAGACCGGGGATCAACAAGAAAGGAGGGACGAAAGAGAAGCTCCGCTTCGCCATTCGCATTATCGTTAAGGAGGGTGAAAACCAGTGAAGGGCTTATCGACAGCGGCAGCATAATGAATTGCGTCACACATTACGCCATTTATTTATTATTAAATTGGAGGAACTTTATGGGGTTTGCCCGCAGGTTTGATTTAGCAGTAATTTGCAGGCCTGGTTCCCCAGGCCTGTTGTATGCGCTTACAAATAAATTCTCAAATACTCACCCATACAGAGGATCGCCATCGCCTGTCCGTACGGCATTGAGGTCAGCGGGATTTGGCGATAAAACTCCAGGTTACTGCCCATTCCCGTGCCAAACGAAACCTGCAACAACTCACCTTCCGGGGAGATATTTTTGACGATACCTTTCATCGCCTTTTCTGCCACTTCTGCATACTCTTTGCCGATATAGCGCTTACGAATGCCTTTCAGAATGCCGTAGGCAAAACCGGCAGTCGCGGATGCCTCCAGATACGAATCGGGGTCGTCAAGCAAGGTGTGCCATAAACCACTGTCGTCCTGGCATTTTGCCAACGCGGCAACCTGATTTTCCAGCACCTGTACCAGATAGCGACGCACCGCGTTGTTCTCAGGTAAATCCACAAGCTCAAGGAAATCAGGGATCACAATAGTCAACCAGCTATTCCCCCGCGCCCAACGCGCATTGGCAAAGTTATGATTGCCTTCGTAACTCCAGCCGTGGAACCACAGCCCGGTTTCGCGATCCATCAGGTTCTGCACATGCAACAAGAACTGATAAGTCGCCTCTTCCACATATTCCGGGCGATTCAACAATTTGCCAATTTTTGCCAGTGGCAATACGGTCATCATCAGGGTGTCGTCCCACATCTGCTGATGGTTCTCTTCCGCAAGCGTAATGTGCTGCATGCCGCCGTGTTCGGTACGCGGCATTTCATACATTGCCCACTCAGCCCAGCTTTCAAGCCAGGGTAAGTAAGATGGATCGCGCGTTTCTTCGTAGCGGTAGGCCAGCGTCAGGAACGGTGCCATGGTATTGACGTTTTTGGTGGTAGCACCTTCTGCGAAACGGTCTGCAAACCAGCTATCAATAATTTCGCACATCTTCTTTTCACCGGTCTGGCGATAATACTGATACATGCCGTACAAACCGACGCCGTGCGTCCACTCCCAACCTGCCCAACCTTTGGTATCAATGACTCGTCCGTCATCCAGTCGCAGCAAGAATTGGCCCGTTTCATCCTTAATATTAATCAGATTATCCGTCACCTTGTGGATCAGGGTTTTCAGCTCATCCCGGGCAATAAAATGCTCCGGCTGGCACAGTAAAGGGCTGTGTTTGACGGGATAAATAATCATTAACTTAACCTCTGTGATGATGTATTCGAACGCATTGCAGCAGCCTCTTTCAATGACGGAGCCGCAGGTTTATTACGGTTGAGATAGCCAATATTGTTGTTGCCCCAAAGCGTGTCGTAAGGCATACCAGCCAACATTTCGACTGTGGCGCGAGCTTGTGGCGTGGTTGCTTCCGGAACCGGACGGCCCGCAACACGCATCTTCGCCGTCTCTTCACGTAATACGCTATGAGTTTGTAAATTGAGTTTAAAGCGCAGAGAAACTAAGAAACCGCACGCCAGTACCGCTACAGTACCGAAGCTTAAAATCATCAGAATAGTGTGGCTTACCGCTGGCGGCTGTACGGCCTGGCCGGAAACAAAACCAGAAAGCTGCATCACGATACCCACTAACATCACGGCCCCTGCCTGAGAAGCTTTACGCGTCAGAGTCATGATCCCGGCGAAGATCCCTTCACGACGCTGGCCGGTAATCACTTCATCAACATCAGCAATATAGGTGTAGGTATTCCACGGCACATAGTTGATGCCACCACGGCCCAAACCGGCGATAGCAGAAACCAGCATCAGCAGCGAGAAGACATCGCTTAATCCCGCGTAATACAATAATGCGTAAGAGATGGAACTCAGGCCAAAGAGCACTACAACCATACGGTAGGACGGCGCCGGGCCATATTTGATACACAGAGGAATCATGCCGATAACCGCGATAAATTGCAGAATCGCCATAGTACCGAGCAAGCTGGAAGCCATGCTTGCACTTTGCATCAGCACAAACACCACATAGTAGGTAAACACGGCATTGAACACATCCTGAGCAATATAACCGCCCAAATACATGCCCAAGTGTTGGCGGAAGATCTTAACGCGCAGCGTAGAAGTCAGTTCAACGTTCAGGCGCTTCATACTCTGCGCAAACGTCAGGGTTTTCTTCTCTTCTTCTGCACGCAGTGCCGCTTCTGTCCAGTCTGAACGAGGGCGCTCCCAGGTGAAGAACCAGACAAATGTCAGCACGATGGCACATATTGTGGCGAACACCAGACTTGAATAGAAGAAGGAGACTGCGTTGTCTTTCCCGAAGTGGTTTAACAGAATGCCCGGCAGGAAGGCGGCAAGAATTGCGGAGAGTTGCGCCATTGAGATACGTGCGCCGGAGAATTTGGTTTTCTGTTTGAAGTCATCGGTCATTTCCGGAACCAGTGTTTCATACGGCACCAGAATCATGGTGTAGACCACATCAAAAATCAGATAGGTCACCAGGTAATACCAATAACTCATCTCCCCAACCCACATAAAGCTGTAGCTGAAGACCAGCGGGATACCGAGCAATATAAAGAATTTACGGCGTCCAAAACGCTTACCAAGCCAGGTAGAACCAAAGTTATCGGTCAGGAAGCCCATCAGCGGACTGACAACGGCATCCAACACCCTCGCCATCGCAAAGATAAACGTCGCTTCAATCGGTGAAAGGCCACAGAAGGTAGTATAAAAGTAGAGCAACCAGGCGGCGGTGAGTGCCGTCGTCCCCGCCCCGAGAAAATCCCCGGAGCCGTAGGCAAGATAATTTGCCAATCCAATCTTACGTGTTTTCATTGCCGTCAAACCCCGTTAATTTTTTTATGGAGATTGCACGTCCCGGTACTTGTCGGGCTTGCGAGAACCTTACCTTGCTAAGGTAGAAGGACGGGGCAATTGAAACCTTTCCATTTTTGCCATCGTTTGATGAATGGTGGCAAAAATACAAAGTGTCTCAGCACTCGCATCACCGATTTATAAAACAGGGGTTTGTTTTTATCAAAAGCAGGGATTGAAAATGAGATCCGGAAGGTGAAAAGCCGCATCAGCGATGCGGCTTTAAAGACTATTTGTAATTCACGATAACCTGATTGCTACGAACTTTCAGTGCCGGGAAAAGAGCGCCGCCACCAGGAACTTCCCAGACAAACCGCAGCGGCTCATTTGCCGCCACATTGGTCAATCCACGTGTCGTCCCACTCTGCCCTTCAATTTCGGCACAGCGAGTCAGCGAGCACAGCCGGACATTTAACCCCGCAGGCGTCGGCCCAATCAGCTCATAACGCCAGGCGACCATCGTCATTACCCCATTCACGGGTTGCGAAGGTGCCAGAGCACGGGATGATGCTGAAGTGCCCCGGTGGCTAAGCGTGGCACCCACGCCACTGGCCTGCCATGCTCCCTCACCTGCGGCATGGGTCATTAAAGGGAAGAGAATCAGCAATAACAGGCGGCTCATTATTTCGCTCCAATGGTCGCAGTCATACGGATGTTACGGTTTTCGGATAGCTCAAGGCTTGAAAGCACCATGAGTTGCGGCAGGCTGCGACGTAAGAAACGCGCCAACAATGGTCGCAGCGCATGGTTAACCAACAACACCGGCGGTGCACCGAGCATTTCCTGACGTTTCAGCGCCTCCTGAGCTTGCTCCAGCAAGCGATCGGCAAGGCCAGGTTCTAACCCACCGCCCCCCTGCAATGCCTGCAATAACAAACGTTCAAGTGCCGCATCCAGGCCAATGACTTGCACTTCACCATTGCCTGGGAACCATTGCTGAGTAATCGCCCTTCCCAGCGCTACACGCACTACCGCTGTTAATTCATGCGGGTCATTTTGTATCGGTGCATGTTCTGCCAGAGTTTCAAGAATTGTGCGCATATCACGAATCGGCACTTTCTCAGCCAGCAGGTTTTGCAGAACTTTATGCAGTGTGGTTAACGTCACCACACCCGGCACCAGGTCCTCCGTCAATTTCGGCATCTCCTGGGTGACACGGTCGAGTAATTGTTGTGCTTCCTGGCGGCCAAACAGTTCTGGCGCAAACTGGCCAATCAAATGGTTAAGATGCGTGGCGACCACGGTACTGGCTTCGACCACGGTAAAGCCCTGAATTTGTGCCTGCTCTTTAAGCGCGCTTTCAATCCAGGTGGCGGCAAGGCCAAATGCCGGGTCAGTCGTGGTTTCGCCGGGAAGAGTGCCTGCGGCTGTGCCTGGGTTGATAGCAAGCCAGCGCCCCGGATAAGCGTCGCCACTGCCAATCTCGACGCCCTTCATCAGGATACGATAACGTGCAGGCGGCAAGTCCATATTGTCGCGAATATGGACTACCGGCGGTAAGAACCCCATATCCTGCGCAAATTTCTTACGGATACTGCGGATTCGCCCTAACAGCTCGCCGTCTTGCTGGAAGTCCACCATCGGAATCAGGCGGTAACCGACTTCCATTCCCAGCGAATCTTCCAGTTGCACATCATTCCAGGTTGCTTCAACCGCCTGTGGGTTTTCCTGCGGTTTGACCGGGGCTGATGGTGCCGTGGGCTGCTCCATCTGACGGCCGCGCATCCACCATGCCAGCCCAAGCAATGCAGCAGTAAACAGCAGGAAGACAAAGTTTGGCATTCCCGGCACCATGCCAAGCAAACCAAGAACACCGGCACTCAGCAGCATAACGCGCGGATTGTTGAACAGTTGGGTGACCATCTGCTCGCCAACATCCTGATCGGTTGCAACACGGGTAACGATAACGCCCGCTGCGGTCGAGATGACCAACGCAGGGATCTGCGCAACCAGGCCATCACCGATGGTCAACAGCGTATAAGTTTCTGCTGCTGCACCAAAAGGCATGTCGTGCTGAAGCATGCCGACTAACAGGCCACCCACCACGTTAATCACCATGATCATCAGCCCGGCGACCGCATCTCCACGCACGAATTTACTGGCCCCGTCCATCGAGCCGTAAAAATCAGCTTCTTGGGTGACTTCTGAACGGCGTTTTTTCGCTTCGTCTTCACCAATCAAGCCGGCGTTAAGATCGGCATCAATCGCCATCTGTTTACCCGGCATACCGTCCAGCACAAAGCGCGCGCCGACTTCAGCAATACGCCCGGCACCTTTAGTGATAACCATAAAGTTGATGATAACGAGGATGATAAACACCACGATACCGATGGCAAAGTTGCCGCCAACGAGGAAGTGGCCGAAGGCTTCAACCACTTTACCCGCTGCCGCACCACCGGTGTGCCCGTCCATCAAAATGATACGTGTTGATGCCACGTTCAACGCCAGGCGCAGTAAGGTGGTAAACAGTAGAATGGTTGGGAAAGCGGCGAACTCGAGGGTTTTCTGGGTGAACATTGCCACCAGCAGAACCATAATCGACAACGCGATGTTAAAGGTGAAGAGCAAATCCAGTATAAACGCCGGAAGCGGCAGTACCATCATCGACAAGATCATCAAGATCAGTATCGGTCCGGCAAGAATTTGCCATTGCCCGGATTTCATACTGGCAGGCAGACGCAGTGTTGCGAGCAAATTAGCCATCGGAGTCCTTCTCGTTTGCAAAGTCCAGCGCTTCAGGCACTGGAAGGTTTTCAGGTTTTTTCGGGATTAATCCGCCAGCGACACGCCAGCGCCGCAGTTGCCATACCCATGCCAGCACTTCTGCTACGGCGGAATACAACTGCCCAGGAATTTGTTGCCCTATTTCAGCATGACGGTATAACGCACGCGCAAGCGGTGGAGCTTCGAGCATTGGAATACGGTGCTCATTACCAATTTCACGAATACGCAGCGCAACCAGGCCGGCCCCTTTCGCCAGCACTTTTGGCGCACTCATTTTGTTTTCGTCGTACTGTAAGGCCACCGAATAGTGCGTTGGGTTGGTCACAATCACATCGGCCTTCGGCACATCTGACATCATGCGGCGACGAGCGGCGGCACGCTGTTGTTGGCGAATACGGCCTTTAACATGTGGGTCGCCTTCTTGTTGCTTGAATTCGTCGCGAATATCCTGGCGGCTCATGCGAAGCTTTTTAATGTTGCTGAAAATCTGGAAGAACACGTCGAAGCCGACCATTGGTGTCAGCCCCAGTACAATCAGCAAACCGCACACCGCTACCATATTTAATGCGTGTCCCAAAGCGGCCAATGGCGGTTCACTCATCAGGCGCATCATCTCTGGCCATTTGTGCAGCAGATACCAGGCCGTTACGCAGCCGACCAAAATGGCTTTGAGGAAGGCTTTTAGCAGTTCAGCGCCTGCCTGGGCTGAGAACATCCGCCCGAGTCCGGAAATTGGATTCATTTTGCTGAATTTAAACTGTATCGACTTCCCGCTGAACAGGATGCCACCCAACAGCATGGGGGCTGCAATCGCCACAATCACCAGCCCGAAAATCAGCGGTAACAGTGCCCAGACGGCCTGTTTAATCAGTTGGCTGATTTGTTTAACGATAAGATTGGGATCGTTAATAATGCTGTGATCAAAATGGAGACCAGTAGACAACATTGCCGCCAGCTGTCGCGCCAACGGCTCCCCACCCATCCAGATAATGCTGATTCCCACCAATAGCATAAGCAGTGAGGTCAACTCGCGGGATCGGGGGATCTGCCCATCTTCGCGCGCTTTTTCAAGTCGGTGGGGTGTGGGGGCTTCTGTTTTGTCGTCGTCGCTTTCTTCTGACACTGCAACAATCTCGTGGCCACAATTACCAGCACAGCATGTCAGAAAGGGGGAACGCTAATGGGAGGAAAACGGGGGAATTTGTAGGTTTGTTTGTGGGTTAAGTAGTTTGTGTGCGCAACGATAGGATTTCATTTTCTTGCATCTGGATTTGCGAGCATGGCCTAAAGATTAAAAAATCAACGCCCTGCCATCTTCTCATCCAAAGATCCGTTTGCTACTTTTCCACCGTTTTATCAATCATGATTAAATAAGGAGCAAACGATGCAATGGACTGAATTACTTAACGCTAATCGGCGTAAACCTAAAAAAACCAATTCTGTAGGAACCGCCAAAGGTCGGCTTCAGATAGAACGAGATTTCGACCGAATTTTATTTGCGGCCCCCACTCGCCGCCTGGCAGATAAGACCCAGGTTTTTCCCCTGGATAAAAATGATAGTGTGAGAACGCGTCTGACCCACTCACATGAAGTAGCCAATCTGGCACGAGGAATTGGGGTTAGGTTGGCGTTCGAAATGAAAGAGGATATTTTCGGCACAAACCTACCTGACGTTTGTGTTGAACGTGATGTCCCGGCACTGCTCGCTGCTATAGGTTTAGTACATGATCTTGGCAACCCCCCTTTTGGCCATCAAGGGGAACGGGCGATGGGTGAATGGTTCAGGAAAGAAATTCCCGTTTGTACCAGTTGCCCCATGGATAAAATTTACAATGATTTCCGCCAGTTTGATGGGAATTCACAAACCTTCAGGCTGGTAACCAAACTTCAAATTCTCAATGATGAGTTTGGCCTTAATCTTACCTACGCCACACTGGCCTCAATGCTCAAGTACCCGCGAACCTCATTTTCAAGTTCAAAGCAGTGGAAAAAGCATGGTTTCTTCTACTCCGAAGAGCCCGTCGTCAAAGACATCTGGGAGAAAACCGGTCTCAGAGAAGGCATCCGTCATCCTTTCACTTATCTTATGGAAGCGTGTGATGATATTGCTTATTCAGTACTTGATGCAGAAGATACGGTTAAAAAGGGTTTAGCTTCATTCCATGATTTAATGGACTTCCTCTCTTGTCAGAATAATGCCTCATCCGATGAAATAATGCGTAATGTCATTACTAAAAGCAAAGAAGACAATAAAGAGTATGCCAAAGGAGAGTTATCCCCAGCAGAGCTGAATGACATGAGCATGCAAATGTTCAGGGTTTATGCCATAGCTGAATTAGTTGATGCTGTTGTCATTGCATTCAAAGAAAACAAAGACAACTTTCTTGACATTAATTGTCAGGAAAAAGATCTCATTTCAATAAGTAAAGGACATGCTTTATGTGAAGCCCTGAAAATGTTCGACCGAACCAGAGGATACCAACATCGCAGTGTATTAAAACTCGAATTAGAAGGTTCGAATTATATAAAGGGATTAATGGATATGCTCTGGGTTGGTATTCATGGACATAAAACTAAACAGCAAAAGAAAGATGAAAAGCTTTCATCAGCCACAACATTGCCGGAATACCATTCTGATACACCATTTGGCAGATATGTCTATGGCAGAATCTCCGAAAATTATCGCCGCATTTTTGAAAGCCCTCAAAACGATCTGCCCGTGCTTTACAAAGAAGCGCAACTTCTCGCCGATGCTATTTCTGGCATGACAGATAGTTATTTGATTGCCCTACACGATGAGCTAAAATCCTTGTATGAGTATGAACATAGTTCAAAGTAAGCGAAATCTGAAGCGAAGAGTTGAAGGATTTTTCGCTTCAGAGAAAGACGAGCGTCAGGCGGCCAGCAACTTCATCGAAGCGCTGTCTATGCATGCTCATGTCTACATTTTCGGTGGCATGATTCGCGACATAGGACTGTTTGGCCATAACGGCTTCAGTTCAGACATCGATCTGGTCTTCCACGGAAGTCGTCATGAGTTGTATGAGGCGTTAGAATCATTAAACATCCCAAACTTTACCGAGAATAAATTTGGTGGTTTCCGGCTGACTTACTCACGCATGGATTATGATATCTGGAGCCTGGAAGATACCTGGGCGTTCAGAGAGGATGTTATTTCACTACATAATATCGATAGCTTACTACATACCACGTTAATGACCTGGGATGCTGTAATTTATGATATTAAAGCAAAGAAAATAATCACTCAGCCAAATTATTTACAGGACTTAATTAACAGACGTTTAGACCTGGTGTTAGAAAAAAACCCTAACGAAAAAGGTTCTGTAGTAAAAATCATCCGGACTATTTACGGGAAAAATGCTGCTACATTAGGAGGAAAACTTTGTGCCTTCCTTCAAAGTCATTTGTCCTGCTATAGCAGCACCGAGTTAATACAATACGAACGCGCCAACTTTGACAAAAATTTAATCACCGCAGATCGAATTGACAAGTTACTTATTTTACTTGAACAATGGCAGAAAGGTGAGGACATTATTATCAATGTTCAACAAAAACCAAAAACCATTCACTATAAATGCATTTCCGAAAAAGGTAATGTATTTCCCTGATGTGATCTCTCTCTCAAATTATACTTGTAATCTTTTGGGTATATACCCATTAGCATTCGAGTTACAAATAGGCGGCCAGGGAGCTTATCCCAATGAGCTTACTAAGGTAAGTAGTTTGGGTAAGTGAGCGCAGCCAACACCCCTGCAGCTTGAAGGATGATGGATATATAACGTCATTAAGAAAAAATGACGCTGTGCCACTTAGACACAGCACCCAATATTAAAACCCTAAACTATCCAGTAAATCATCAACCTGATCCTGGCTTGCAACCACACCCGCTGCGGTCGCGTTCATTTGCGGGCCGTTGAGCAGGCTGTCGGCTGGGCGTTTTGCACGCGCATCCAGTTCTGGCATGTTCTCCATTAACACCATCAACAACTGGCGTTCAATTTCCTGGATAACATCCATCATGCGCTTGATGACCTGACCGGTTAAATCCTGGAAGTCTTGCGCCATCATGATTTCCAGAAGCTGGGCGTTGGTGAAGCTGGTGTGACTCGGGACGCCAGACAAGTAGCTGCGCGTATCGGTAACCAGTTCACGGGCATCACCCAGCTCGATTGGGTTTTCAAACCAGGCATCCCAACGGCCATTGAGTGCTTTGGCGTCGGATTCCAGTTTGTTCTGATGAGGCTGAGCCAGCTCCACACAGTTCAGCGCGCGCTCTGCGGCCTGCGCGGTCATCTGCACCACGTAGTCCAGGCGGTCACGAGCATCGGGAATCGCTTCCGCCGCTTCGGCAATCGCCTGGTCAAGGCCCAGCTCGCGTAGGCTGTCGCGCAGCATTCGGGTCAGGCTGCCTATCCGAACGATAATATCGCCGGTTGAATGTAACTCTGACGCGGGATTGGTAGATGAGTGCATGAGCCTCTCCTTACATGCCGAGCTTTTCGAAGATTTTGTTTAACTTCTCTTCAAGTGTTGCGGCGGTAAACGGTTTTACCACATAGCCACTCGCCCCCGCCTGTGCTGCGGCAATGATGTTCTCTTTCTTCGCCTCAGCGGTCACCATCAATACCGGCAGAGCCGACATTGCACCGTTGCCACGAATGGTTTTCAGCAACTCCAGACCGTCCATGTTCGGCATGTTCCAGTCAGAGATAACAAAACCAAAGCCGCCACCGTTGAGTTTATTGAGCGCATCGACACCATCTTCTGCTTCTTCGACGTTGTTGAAACCCAGCTCTTTTAGCAGGTTACGGACAATGCGACGCATGGTAGAGAAGTCATCCACCACCAAAAATTTGAGTTCTTTATCTGCCATTTATTGGGTTCCTTCGGTTAAATACGTATTGCCTGTCCGGCACTAATTTTTGCCAACATCTGTTGACTGATTACGCTTAAATCGACCACTTCGCTGACACCACCACTGTTGATGGCCTCACGCGGCATGCCGAACACCACACAACTTGCTTCGTTTTGGGCGATAGTCCATGCCCCGGCTTTATGCATTGCCAACATCCCTGCAGCGCCGTCATTCCCCATTCCCGTCAAAATGACGCCCACGGCGTTACGCCCGGCGAATTTGGCGACAGAGTGGAACAGCACATCCACGGCCGGACGATGCCGGTTCACGGGTGGGCCGTCATGAATTTTGATTTGGTAGTTCGCCCCGCTACGGGCAAGCTCCATATGTTTATCGCCCGGTGCGATGTAGGCGTGCCCCGGTAACACACGCTCGCCATCCTCTGCCTCTTTCACCGCTATCTGGCATAACTTGTTAAGCCGGTCAGCAAACGAGCGAGTAAAACCTGGAGGCATATGCTGCGTAATTAGTACCGCCGGGCTTGATAGCGGCAGCGGTTGCAGGACATGGCGAATCGCCTCGGTACCACCGGTTGATGCACCAATAGCTATCAATTTTTCTGAACTGAGTAATGGCCCGGCTTTCAACGCAGCAGGCGCTGCAACGGGTGCTCGCGCCGCCAGTTTTGCCTTCGCAGCAGTACGCACTTTCTCAGCAATAGTTTCGCTATAGGCCAGCATTCCTTCACGAATGCCTAACTGCGGCTTGGTGACAAAATCAATCGCGCCCAACTCCAGCGCTCGTAAAGTCACTTCCGAACCTTTCCCGGTGAGCGATGAAACCATCACCACCGGCATCGGGCGCAGGCGCATTAATTTCTCAAGGAAATCCAGACCGTCCATGCGCGGCATTTCTACATCCAGCGTCAGCACGTCAGGGTTGAATTTCTTAATCAAATCACGAGCCACAAGCGGGTCTGGCGCGGTTGCCACCATTTCCATGTCATCGTGGCTATTGACAATTTCTGTCATGATCTGGCGCATCAGGGCGGAGTCATCGACGCACAGCACGGTTATTTTTGTCATGATCTTTCCTTACTCAGTCCGTACACGGTCTGCCCACGCAGTAAAAACTCGCGGCTGAGGTTACTGAAGTTTTCCGAATGCCCGGCAAACAGCAATCCGCCCGGTTTTAGCAGCGGTACAAAACGCTGCAAAATTTGCTGCTGTGTCGCTTTATCAAAATAAATCATCACATTGCGACAAAAAATGGCGTCAAACGGTCCAGGAATTGGCGCTTGCTTGTCCAAAAGATTGATTGGCGCAAACTCCATGTGACTGGCCAGATCGCTACGCACCCGTACCAGCCCATCGTGTGGCCCGGTGCCACGCAGGAAATAACGCTGCATCTGTACTGGCGACAGCGTTTTCAGTTCATCCTGGCGATAAATGGCACTCTGGGCTTTCTCCAGCACCTGGGTGTCGATATCACTGGCGAAGACTTTCCAGCGCCCAGGTGCCATACCCAGCACATCTGCAAGCGTTATAGCGATGGAATACGGCTCTTCACCGGTTGAGGCTGCCGCACTCCAGACTTTGTACTCCCCACTACGTTTACGCGCATGTTCTGCGAGAATCGGAAAGTGGTGACCTTCGCGAAAAAAAGCCGTCAGGTTAGTGGTCAGGGAGTTAATGAACGCCTGCCATTCGGCATTACTGCCGTTAGCCTCCAGCATGCTCAGGTAGTGTCCAAAATCCTCCAGCCCCAGAGTACGTAAACGTCGCACCAGGCGGTTGTAAACCATGTCTCGCTTGTGATCGGCCAGCACAATTCCTGCACGCTGGTAAATCAACTGGCATATCCGGCGAAAGTGCGTGTCGGACAGCGGTAGACGCTGTGTCATCTGTAACATTAATGACGATTGTCCAGTGGACAGTGGTGATGTCATAGCGTCTTCTCAATTACTTTCAGGAGGTGGCGAGCACCCCGTTGGTGACTAAATCTCTGGTGACGTCTTCATTGCCGACAGTTTCCAGATTAAACACCGATACCACACCGCTAAGGTGTTCGGCCTGGTTTGCCAGAGCATCGGTTGCTGCTGCCGCTTCTTCTACCAGCGCGGCGTTTTGCTGTGTCACTTGATCCATCTGGCTTACCGCGAGTGCTACCTGCTCGATACCACGGCGCTGTTCGTCGGATGCCGAAGCAATTTCGCCCATGATGTCGTTAACCTGCGTAACCGAACGCACGATTTCCGCCATCGTCGTGGCTGCCGTATCAACCAGTTGTGAACCGTGCTGCACGCGGTCGACCGATTCTTCAATAAGCACTTTGATCTCTTTGGCAGCCTGCGCACTGCGTTGTGCCAGGTTGCGTACTTCACCGGCCACCACGGCAAACCCACGCCCTTGCTCACCGGCACGCGCAGCTTCAACGGCGGCGTTCAGAGCAAGGATGTTGGTCTGGAAGGCGATACCATCAATCACGCTGGTGATGTCGCCAATTTTCTTCGAGCTGCCCGCAATGTCGTGCATGGTGCGGGCAACGTTTGCAGCCTGTTTTCCGCCCTGTTGAGCGGTGTCTGCCGCAGTCCGGGAAAGCTGTGCAGCCTGACGTGCGTTATCGGCGTTCTGGCCCACTGTTGCGGTCAGTTGCTCCATGCTGGCGGCAGTTTCAGCAAGTGATGCGGCCTGTTGTTCAGTTCGGGAAGAGAGATCGTTGTTGCCCGCGGCAATTTCAGCGATCCCGGTGTGCATCGCTCCACTGCCCTGACGCACTTGCTGCACGGTCTCTTTCAGCGCTTGCTGCATGTTTTTCAGGCTACGGAAAATCTCGGAGATTTCGTTACGCCCATACACGCTTATCGGGCGTGCTAAATCACCCGCGGCAATGTGTTCAAAGTGGCTACGCACAATATCCAGCGGTTGCACCAGCATTCTGCTCGACCAGATAATTGAACCAATCAGCATCAGGATGGCGATCACCGTCACGCTGGCGAAAATAATCGCCGAGATCTGGTAGTTCATTTTGCTGTCAGCACTCGATGCCGCCACGGTGTCATTGATGCTCTGCTGCCAGGCGTTAAAGTAAGCGTCAAAAATATCCTGTGATTTCTGAATCGGCGCACCCAGGAAGTCAGAAAGCTGATTGCTTTCAAGCCAGGTCGCCTGATGCTGTAAATCATCGCGATAAGCGGCGTAACTCTGCTTTGTCGATACCACCATATCCTCACCTTCTTTATTTAAAGGTGGGATTTCCAGAAACTGGTTAAACAGCATGTCAGCCTGTTTCAGGCTGCCACGGGCATTTGCCATCAAGCGCTTAATGTCTTCCGGCGGGTAACTGAGCGCCGTCAGCGTACCGGCACGGCTCAAGGCAGTGCTGGCCTGTAACAAAGCCGCGCGGCTTTGCGTTAAGGTGTCACGTTGCTGGTTTCCGACTTCAACCATTTTAAGATTCTGAAAATCATCCCTGAATGCCCAAAAAGACAATCCATTACTACCAATCTGCAACACGCCGCAGACGATCAAGATTAACAACAGAGTGGTCGAAATTCGGATACGGTTGAACATCACAGCCCCTCAGCCGGCACGTCTGCCGGCCATTAATGTTTCTTAGAAAGTTTCCCAGTTATCGTCGTGCCCGCTTGTTGTCGGCTTACTCGTTTTGATAACCGGAGCTGACGATACCGTGGCGCTAACGGACGGTGTAACAGTCGGTTCAGTCGTTAAACGGAAGGCCGCAACCAGTTGACTTAGCATGCTGGCTTGCTCTTCAAGTGCGGCAGCCGCAGAGGCTGATTCCTCAACCAAAGAGGCGTTCTGCTGAGTGACGCGGTCCATTTCTGAAACCGCCAGCGCAACCTGGTCGATACCACGGCTTTGCTCATCAGAGGCGGAGGCAATTTCGCCCATGATATCGGTCACACGCGTAACGGCATTCACGATGTCACTCATGGTTTCTCCGGCGCTTTCAACCAGCACAGAGCCGGTATCCACGCGGGAAACAGAATCTTCGATCAGCCCTTTAATCTCTTTCGCCGCCTGGGCGCTACGCTGTGCAAGGTTGCGCACTTCGCCCGCAACGACGGCAAAACCACGCCCCTGTTCACCGGCGCGCGCCGCTTCTACTGCGGCGTTCAGCGCCAGAATGTTGGTCTGGAAAGCGATGCCGTCAATCACGCCGGTAATATCAGCAATTTTCTTCGATGAACCGGCGATGTCGTGCATGGTCTTCACTACACCATCCACAACTTTGCCGCCGCGCTGAGCGGTTTCGGAGGCGCTTAATGCTAATTGAGATGCCTGACGGGCGTTTTCCGCGTTCTGTTTCACGGTCGCGGTGAGCTGTTCCATGCTAGCGGCGGTTTCTTCAAGCGATGCCGCCTGCTGTTCAGTGCGGGAAGAGAGGTCGTTATTTCCGGCGGCAATTTCCGTCGCACCGCTGTAGATGGCATCAGAACCATCACGCACGCTGCCGACGGTTATGATCAGTTCTTGCTGCATATGGCGCACGCTGGAGGTCAGCTCGCTCATTTCGTTGCGCCCGGTAGAAACAATATTTTCCGTCAGATTGCCGTTGGCGATTTCACGAATATGCCCAATCACCACTGCCAGCGGTTGCAGCAGGATGCGTCGCATACCGAACCACACCAGCACAATCACCGCGAACAGCGCGAGTGCAAGCCCCGCAATCTGCCACTTGGCAAAGTTATAGTCGTGAGTGCTGGCAATATACGATTGCTCGTACATGCGGTCGTTGAGCGCAATGTAGTCGGCGTATTCTTTCTCGAGGGCGTTTTGCAGGCTTTGGGTGGACTGCGCAAAATAGGCGTCCATGTTGCCGGTTTCCAGATACCCAACCAACTCGCTCAGCGCCTGGTTGTAGTTGCGGTAATCGTCATCAATGCCCTGCACCAGCGCTTCAAGTTCTGGCGTAATCGCGGGGATTTGTTTGAAGGCGGCGTAATGTTTTTGCGCTTCAACGAGAGATTTTTTGGCGTTATTCAGCAGGTCCGTTTTTGCTGCACTTTGCCCATTGCTGGCATCCATCATCATCCGCGCCGCAGAACGGCTCAGGTTGATGCGTGTTTGCAGCATCAATTCCCAGGTGTTGGCCAGTTCTGACTGCTGAACGCGTAACTCCCTGGAAACTTTAAAGCTGTCGTTATTATGTTTGAGTGAGTTAAAAAACATTCCGCCAGAGATGAGCTGGAGCAGCGCGAACACCACCAGCACCATCATTAGCATGGTGACAACGCGAATACGGTTCAACATATAACACCCTTTTAATGATTTCTTATGGGTGTTATCGGCATGGGGTATTGAAACTTTACGTGAAACTTTGGGGTGGGTTTGTCGGGAGCGTTGCGCTTGCACGACCTACAAGAGCTTTGGTTGAGATGTCACAGAAGATGGGCGGAATAATTAATATTACTTTCGCGATTGCTATCAGATCGTTACATAAAAGACGCCATATTAACAATTGCGACAAAAAGTAAAAAATAGTTGAATCCTGCCGCGCTTTGGTTCAATTTATGGGCCGAATATATATTGGCCAATCATAAAAATTACATATGGCTCAATAAGTTAATTAATTGTTACTAATCGACGGGGTTATTACGTAATTGTCTAGTTCAAACAAACTTACGCTATTCATTCTTCTATTCATGTTTGCCGGGATCCTTTCCGGTGCTGCAATCCATGAATATGCCGCTGCTGACAACATCAAAAGCTATGCCGAAAACATCACGCTGTTTACCGACATCTTTTTACGCCTGATCAAAATGGTTATTGCTCCATTGGTCTTCAGCACCCTGACCGTGGGCATTATGAAGATGGGCGAGACGTCCACCATTGGCCGCGTGGGTGGTAAAGCAATGGTGTGGTTTGTTTCATCTTCTGTGCTTTCTATTCTGGTCGGTTTATTCATTGTTACCCTCCAGCAGCCGGGCGCTGGCATGAACCTTCAAGTGCCTGCGGGAGATGTGCAAACCGGCCTTGCTGTAAGCGGCATGAACCTGAAAGCGTTTATCTCGCACACCATTCCAACCAGCATTGCAGGTGCAATGTCGAACAACGAAATCCTGCAAATCGTCGTGTTCTCTCTGTTCTTCGGTATTGCTGGTGCGTCGCTGGGCGAGAAATTTAACACCCCGCTAGTCGCGGCTCTGGATGTGGTTTCTCACATCATGCTCAAAGTCACAGGCTATGTGATGTATGTGGCACCACTGGCTATCTTCGCGGCAATTTCTTCTGTAATTGCGACGGAAGGCCTGGGGATTTTGCTTAACTACGCATCCTTCATTGGTGGTTACTACCTCGCAATTATCCTGACGTGCATGGTGCTTGTGGGCGTTGGCTATATGGTTCTCAAGCGTGATGTTTTCCGCCTGATTGCCATGCTGAAAGACCCGGTTCTGGTCGCGTTTACTACCAGCAGCTCCGAAGCGGCTTATCCGAAAACCCTGGACCAGCTAACACGCTTTGGTTGTTCTCGTAACATTGCATCATTTGTTCTACCGATTGGTTATTCGTTCAACCTGGTCGGTTCAATGGTGTATTGCTCTTTCGCTTCTATGTTTATTGCGCAGGCTTACAACATTCACCTCACTTTCTCTGAGATTGTGGTGCTGATGCTGACATTAATGCTGGCGTCAAAAGGGATTGCAGGTGTACCGCGTTCTGCGCTGGTTGTACTGGCAGCCACCATCCCAAGCTTCAATATTCCGGTAGCAGGTATTTTACTGCTGATGGGTGTCGACCACTTCCTGGATATGGGCCGTTCTGCCATCAACGTATTGGGTAATGGCGTTGCAACAGCAATGCTGTCGAAAAATGAAGGTGAGCTGGAAGAACAAACGGAAGCAGGTGAGCGCGTAGAAGCGTAATTTTCCTGTATTTGCTGTATCTGTAAATCGAGTAGTGGCGGATGGCGTTTGCGCCAATCCGCCCTATAAAGAAGTAACTATTAAGCCACGCGCGCCGCGCTATCGACCAACGCCATCTCTTCGCTGTTAAGCAGCTTCTCAATATTCACCAGAATCAGCATGCGGTCGCCTAGTGCACCGAGACCCGTCAGATACTCAGTTGAAAGCGTCACAGCAAACTCTGGTGCCGGGCGAATTTGCTCAGCGGTCAGAGATAACACGTCTGATACACCATCTACCACAATACCCACCACGCGCTGACCAAAGTTCAGCACAATGACCACGGTGTTATCGTTATATTCCACGCCATCCTGGTCAAACTTAATACGCAGGTCGAGGATCGGGACAATCACACCACGCAGGTTAGTGACTCCCTTGATAAATGCCGGAGTATTGGCAATACGCGTGACTTGGTCGTAACCGCGAATTTCCTGCACTTTTAAAATATCGATACCGTACTCTTCATCACCAAGAGTAAAGACCAGGAACTCTTGCCCTACCGTTTCCCCGGTCAGTTTTGTCACATTGGTTAATCCACTCATTTTCTTATCCTTACTCAAAACCCGGAGAATCAGGCGGCGGTGCCGGCCATACGTTGTTCACGGTTCAAACCTTGCAGCGCAGAGACATCAACAATTAGCGCCACACTGCCATCACCGAGGATGGTTGCTGCGGAAATACCCGGCACTTTGCGATAGTTGCTTTCGAGGTTTTTCACGACCACCTGATGTTGACCTATCAGCTGATCCACCAGCAGCGCGTAGCGCCGACCTGCGCTTTGCAAAATCACCACAATGCCTTGCGTCGCTTCAGTTTTCGCACCGGCAACATCAAATACTTTCCACAATTCAACCAGCGGCAGGTATTCGCCACGTACTTCAAGTACGCGCTCACCACCGGCAAGAGGATGCAGATCATCTTCTTTCGGCTGTAGCGACTCCATCACTGCGTTGAGCGGCAGGATAAACACTTCGTCGCATACTTTTACCGACATCCCATCAAGAATGGCGAGGGTCAGCGGCAGCATAATGCGGATGGTGGTGCCAACATTGGCCTGCGATTTAATTTCAACATGACCACCCATTTCCTGGATGTTACGCTTCACCACGTCCATGCCTACACCGCGCCCGGAAACGTCCGTCACCTGCTCGGCGGTAGAGAATCCAGGAGCAAAAATCAGCATGCCGACTTCGTCGTCCGACATGTTTTCATGCACTGGCATCCCCTGCGATAACGCTTTAGCAAGAATGCGCTCACGGTTCAGGCCCGCACCATCATCAGAAACTTCAATGCAGATGTTTCCACCCTGATGTTCGGCAGAAAGAATTAAGTTACCAACTGCTGATTTCCCCGCTGCCAGGCGTTTTTCTGGAGTTTCGATGCCGTGATCGAGGCTATTACGCACCAGGTGAGTCAGTGGGTCGATAATGCGTTCAATCAGACTTTTATCCAGTTCGGTGGAGCTACCTTGCAGAGTCAGTTCAACCTGTTTATCCAGCTTACTCGCCAGATCGCGTACCAGACGCGGGAAGCGACTGAAGACATACTCCATTGGCATCATACGGATAGACATCACCGACTCTTGCAAGTCACGGGCGTTACGTTGTAACTGACCCATACTGGTAATCAGTTCGCCGTGTTCAACCGGGTCTAATTCATTGGATCGCTGTGCCAGCATCGACTGGGTAATCACCAGTTCGCCAACCAGGTTGATCAACTGATCAACCTTCTCAACCGCTACGCGAATACTGCTTGATTCGCTGACACGCGCAGGTTTGCTCTCTCTTTCCGTACGTGGCGCGACAGAAGCTACAGGTGCGGCAACCACCGGCTGAGGTGCGTTAACCGCAAGTGCCACCGGCACTTCTTCTGGCTCAACAGCAGCGGCTGGCGCACTTGCCGTTAACGGAAGAAATTCGATTTGTTCAGGCTCGATGACAAAGCAGAGCACCGCACTAATATCATCAGCGCTGACTGTCGTCTCAATAGTTGCAGTGACAGAGTTTTCACCCTTTTCCACTTCACTTAAGGTACCGAGGTTACCCAGCTCTTCGAGCAGTAAATCCAGTTCAGTGGATTTCAGCCCGGTAATCGCAATACGCAAATTGCCATCGTTTGTTGGCAGCGCTTCGATTGACTCTTTTTCTACGACGGTCAATTTTGCAGGCGGCGCAGGCATTTCGCCTTTGGCTTCCAGAGCCAGTTGGCGCAGCGCTTTGCAGATATAATCGAAACTCTCAGCGTCTGGGACCTGTGAGTTTTTATAAGCGTCCAACTGTTCCTGCATAATATCTTTGGTTTCCAAAAACAGGTTGATGATATCGGTGTTGAGGTGCATCTCACCGCGCCGGGCATCGTCGAGCAGGTTTTCCATTAAATGCGTGGTTTCCTGCAAAACGGTGAAACCGAAAGTCCCGGCGCCCCCTTTAATCGAATGTGCCGCGCGGAATATGGCATTCAGCAGTTCTGAATCTGGCGCTTCAGGAAGCAGATTCAGCAGGTGCTGTTCCATATCGGCCAGTAGCTCGTCGGCCTCGTCAAAAAATGTCTGGTAAAAATCGCTGATATCCATACTCACGCTATCACCTCGTACCGGGTTGTGGCGGTAATGTGTTCTGTGCCGGTTCCGCGGCAGCAGGTTGTTGGAGAATGCTTATTGGCTGGTTATCGCTTTCTGCGTTTTCATGCACGATGGCATCCTCAGCTTGTTTGTTGAGCACCAGCAAACTAATGCGCCGGTTAATAGCATCACCTGGTCCACGATTAGTCAGGCGCATTGTTGATGACATCCCCACTACGCGCAGGACTTTGCCGTCGATTAAACCACCGGCCATTAATTCACGCCGCGAAGCGTTGGCCCGGTCGGCAGAAAGTTCCCAGTTGCTATAACCGTGCTCGCCCATGGCATAAGGCAAGTCATCAGTGTGGCCGGATAAACTAATTTTATTTGGAAAATCATTAAGTAACGGCGCAATGCTGCGCAGAATATCGCGCATGTAAGGCTCAACTTCTGCACTGCCGTTTTTAAACATCGGGCGGTTCTGACTGTCGATTATTTGTATCCGCAGTCCCTCCTGAACCAGATCAATTTGCAGATGTGGGCGCAGCGCGCGCAGCTTAGGGTCAGCTTCAATCAGTTGATCCAGTTTGTCTCCCAGCCGCTTGAGGCGGTTGGCTTCCATCCGTTTTCTGAGATCTTCAATATTCGGCTGTTTTTTCACTTCGCCTTGTTGCTGTGTCACATCATCGCCACCGCCAGGAATTGGACTTTGGCTGTCGGCGATGCGTTGCCCACCGGTAATGGCAGCAGATAGTGGCGTACGGAAATAGTCGGCAATTTGCGCCAGTTCTTTAGGGCTGGAGATGGAAATCAGCCACATCACCAGAAAAAAAGCCATCATCGCGGTCATGAAGTCAGCGTAGGCAATTTTCCACGAACCGTGCGCGCCGCCGCCGTGGCCTTTATGCTTACGGCGTTTTACGACAATAATCGGGCGCGCGTTGTGCTTCATACTTCTTCTTCCGTGGCACGCGATTGCGCGTTCGGAGAGCGAACTGCACGAACATGTTCTTCCAGCTCAACAAAGGATGGGCGCTCGCTGGAGTAAAGGGTTTTACGGCCAAATTCGACAGCAATCGGCGGCGCATAACCATTCAGGCTTGAGAGCAATGTGACTTTTACGCACTGCATCATTTTGGTCGTTTCAGCGCTTTTTTGGCGTAAAACGGTCGCCAGCGGTGAAATAAATCCGTAGGCCAACAAAATACCGAGGAAGGTGCCGACCATTGCGTGGGCAATTAAAGAACCGAGTTCTGCTGCGGGTCTGTCGGCTGATGCCAGCGCGTGAACCACGCCCATAACTGCGGCAACAATACCGAAAGCCGGGAGTGAATCCCCCATGATGGCAAGGCTATTGGCCGGTATTTCAGCCTCACTTTCATGGGTTTCAATTTCCTCATCCATCAGCGCTTCAATTTCAAATGAGTTCATATTCCCGCTAATAATCAGGCGCAGGTAATCAATAATGAATTCCAGCATCAGAGTGTCGGCAAGAATACGCGGGTAACTGGCGAAGATTTCACTTTCTTTTGGATTTTCGATATCACGTTCGAGCGAAAACATCCCCTGTTGGCGCGACTTCGCCATCAGGCGATAAAGCAGCGCCATGAGATCCATATACATGCTTTTGGTGTATTTCGAGCGGCGAAACAGTAATGGCAACGCTTTTACCGTCGCCTTTATTGCCTTACCGTTATTACCGACGATAAAGGCCCCGATCCCCGCTCCGCCAATGATGACAAATTCAGCTGGCTGATAGAGTGCGCCAAGATGACCGCCGGTCATCATATAGCCGCCGAATACTGTCGCAATTACGACCAGATAACCTATTACAATCAGCACGAGTACATCCTTCTGCTGTTAAATGTGACGAGGAATCACAAATCAGAGGGGCAAACAGTCGGATGCGGGGCAAAAAAAAGCAGCGATAATTGCTTATCGCTGCTGGAGTGTTTACCACACCGAACTGTTAAACGGCCTGTTTGACCTGTTCATCCAGCAGTTGTGGAATAATATCGGCAGTATTCGTAGAAAGTTTACGTCTTTTTACCGCTCTCGACGGCGGCTGGCATAAACTGCAAGCAAAGCTACCTGCGGGCTGATGTGCGTGAGTAATAAAGTTACCGCCGCAGCAGTTGCAACAGTTCAATTCAAGCATGTTACTTTCAACAAAACGCACCAGTGTCCAGGCGCGAGTCAGCGCCAACAGCGGCCCGCTTTCTTGTGCCGGGCATTGCTCCAGATACAAGCGGTATGCCTTAATGACTGCATCGACACCAGTACATAATCCGGTGCGCAGCAAGAACTGCCAGGCGTTGCAAAACATAGAAGCATGAATATTCTGCTCCCACGTCATAAACCAGTCGGTAGAAAAAGGCAGCATTCCTTTCGGTGGTGGGCTACCACGGAGCTCTTTATATAGTTTGATCAGTCGGCCACGGCTTAATTGCGTTTCGCTCTCCAGCATCTGCAATCTTGCGCCGAGCGTGATTAACTCCATCGCCAGTTGTATATCACGGGCTTCCTGAACAATACTTTTTTCGCTCATTTTGTTACGCCCTTTTTTTGCGAGGTGCCTCGTCTATTGCGGAGACCTCATTTAATAAGCGGGTAGATAACAAAATGCCAGTATGAATTTGCTGTAAATCATCCACACGAGAGTCTTGTGTCAGGCGGGTAATGGTTTGGTTATCGTTAAAGCGGAATTGACAAATCAGCTGGTTAGTTTCCGCCAATTTCACCATTTGCGGCAAAGTTAATTCACTCAGGGAATTGGCCATATCCTCGGTCACTCCCAAACGAAACATTGCTGAGGCTTTGTCGCTACTAATAAGGCGCTGCGCAAGCAACAAATACGATAAATTAATATCGTAGATATGTTTCAACAACTCGGATGTATGCATTTTGTTCATCCTGAAAAACTTACTTTTATACATGCGGTATTACCGCACCCCGTGAGTCGCCGAGAAATCCCGGTTAAAATTAAAACAACCAAAAAAGACAAATTCATTTGACTGATAACACGCACTGAATCCACCGACACGAAAATGCAGTGGAGACTTCCTTGTGGGTACGTTCTTATCCGAGCTTAAATTTCTGACATTAAATTAAGATTTTTCCTAATTCCGGGCAAACTCTACTCGTAGCCCTTTAGACATACAATGCGGATGCCTGCGAATTTTGAGTTATATGTGACACAGATCACATATATTTACTTTATGACTCACCTTAAAACATCAGCAAGACTTTTCATTTGCTCATTAAACAATCAAACTCGAAATAACCGTTACGTTAATCTGGTAAAACCGTTTCGTTTGCCTAACAATCTGATGACTTACCATCAATAACGTGTCTTAAGACCTGGTTAGCTATGTGATTTATATCGCATTTTTTACCAAGCAATTTAATACGCTGTGATAATGCTTGTTTTTAGCACATTACGCCTTGAAGTTTTCTATTTCGTGTAAGAATGGCGATAAATTCTTACACCAGGATGACAACCGCAGTATCAATATAAATTAATACTAAAGTTTGATGGAAAAATGAGCTATCCAGGCACCCAGGCTGCTTCACAAGTTGTTTACATTAGAGTTATTAATCATTTTCCATGAGCAGACTCACATTTTCCATGGGTACTATTCTTGCGTAAGAATGTGAGTTGTAGTAAGGAAAATGTAAGTAATTTGTTATCAACGAGCGGGAGATTGTTATGAGTTACCAACATATATTGGTTGCTGTCGCCATCAGTCCAGAAAGCCAAATCCTGGTTGAAAAGGCGGTTTCAATCGCCCGGCCGGTGAATGGGAAAATTTCGCTGATTACACTCGCATCCGACCCCGAACTTTATAATCAATTTGCCGCACCAATGATGGAAAACCTGCGTGAATTAATGCTTGAAGAGACTCAGCTTTTTATTGATGAACTGGTTAAAAAGGCAAATTACCCTATTATAGAAACGGTTATTGCTACCGGCGAATTAAGTGAGCACATTCTGGCAATATGTAATAAGGGATCTGTGGATTTAGTGATTTGTGGTAACCACAATCAATCCTTTTTTAGCAAGATAATTTGCTCCGCGAAAGCAGTGGTAGCATCCAGTCAGGTTGATGTTTTGCTCGTTCCGCTGAGATAAGCAGTATTTAAGTTAAATTTGGCTTATATCATCAGAAGTAAGAGGGGTATTGATCTTAAAATTGATGTCACTCAAAGCTAACTTCAAAACAAAAATTCAAAAGCTTATTCGATTTTGACCTGGCTCCGGATTTAAATAGCCAAGCCTTACGGTGAAATGGCAATTTAATGATCTGGCGAGGGTTGTCAGGGGGAAGATTTCCCCCTGACACGTTCACCGTTAGCGGGTTTGCAATGCAGGTAAATCATCTATGCGAACGGAATAATCACCGTCCGGCCATAGGCGGTGGAATAGCGTCATGCCAACTTAGGAAATGTCGCCACCTTCTTTCCCATCTCAAACTCCTCATTCCGTGGAGCAACCTGCTTCAAGTCCTCTATAAACCGCTTCTGCCAGTGGTGAATATCATTTTTCTCAATCACCGACATCATTTCGCTATGGCGTGATATCCGTTCGGCTAAAGGCATAGTTAACGCGCGATCCAGGGCTGCGGCAACGTCGTCACGGTCGTAAGGATTAACAATGAGTGCGGAGGATAATTCGTTTGCGGCACCGGCGAATTTCGACAACACCAGCACACCCGGATTAGCAGGGTCCTGAGCCGCGACATACTCTTTTGCCACCAGATTCATCCCATCACGCAGTGGAGTTACTAAGCCAACATCCGCATGGCGGAATACTTTCATTACCAGCTTGCGGTCAAAATGTTGATTCAAATAGTACAGCGGTGTCCAGCCCAGCTGACCGTACTTACCATTGATGCGCCCCGCTTCAGTTTCCAACTGATGACGAATATCCTGATACGCCTGCACATCGCCACGCGAAGTGGGTGCAATTTGCGTGTAACGGATTTTCCCGTGGTGCTGGGGATAATTTTCCAGTAGCGCTTCAAAAGCGAGAAACCGTTCAGGCAATCCTTTGGAATAATCCAGTCGCTCAACCGAAAAGATGTTTTTGATACTCCCCAATTCCGCTTTAAGCTGCGCCAGCTTTGGCGGCAGCGGACCCTGAGCGCTCTTTTTGATTTCTTCTGGTTCGATACCTATCGGATACACTTCCGTGCGAAACGTATTGCCATACGCCTGATGCTGGTTTTTATCCAGGCTATCAAGCCGCGTCTGACTTGCCACACAATCCAGGAATGCCTGGCGATCGTTTTCCGTCTGAAAACCCAGTAAATCGTACTCACACAACGCTTCAAGTAACTCCTCATGCGGCGGGAGCGCGTTAAATACTTCTGGCGTTGGGAATGGAATATGTAAGAAAAAACCGATGCGGTGATTTAGCCCTTGTTTGCGACAATCTGCAGCGAAGGGCAGCAGATGGTAGTCATGTACCCATAAGACATCGTCTTTTTCCAACAATGGCTTAAGCTTGCTCGCAAGCATGGTATTAACCCGTTGATAGCCTTCCCAGGCTTCACGCTGATAATCGACCAGGTCCAGACGATAGTGAAACGCCGGCCAAAGGACAGCGTTGGAAAATTGCAGATAATAGCTTTCGTAGTCTTCTTTGCTGAGATTGAAAGAAGCCCAGGTGATGTTGCCCCGTTTAGTCTTTTGTAATGCAGCATCGGGGTCACCGACCTCTCCACTCCAGCCAAACCACAGCCCTCCGGCCGTCTTTAAAGCACCCAAAATCCCCACAGCCAAGCCACCTGCACCACCTTTCTTATCGTCCGGTGGCGCAATGCGATTAGAGACTACCACTAAGCGACTCATAATCTTCTCCCCGTAAAATATCTGACTTTTGTTGTTCTATGTGTTGCGTTAATTTGCCAAGCCAGTGATAAACCATGCGCACGTTTGCCAGTCGGAAGTTAGCAATCGTGTCGCCATTTCCCACTTTAATGGTCACCCCTCCAAGGGCGTTAACCTGTTTGAACCCTGCTTCATCTGTTAAATCATCACCAATAAAAATCGGTGTGCGGCCCGCAAATGGTGCCTCCTGCATAAATGCGCGAATAGCGGCACCTTTATCAATTCCCAAAGGTTTCAACTCCACGACACATTTCCCCGGTTGCAACGCCAGTTCAGGAAAGCGCAGTGTCATTTGCTGTGCCAATTCAAAAATAGCCTCTTCTGCTTCAGGCGCCTGGCGGTAATGCAGCGCAAAAGCCATCCCTTTAGCTTCAAGTTCAGTACCCGGAAGCTGTAAAAGCGCATTGCTTAAATGCTGATGTAATGCGGTTACTACCGGTTCAGGGAGCGTCACTACATGGGTTTTATCATTGATATCACGGCGTTCTGCCCCATGCACACCCGCGAGTGGGAAGTGAAAGGGAGTGGCGAGCTTATCTAGCTCAGTCATTGAGCGCCCTGAAATCAATGCCAACGCCCCACCACTCATGACTGACATTTTTTGCAGCAATGTGCGCACCGCAGCGGGAATATAAACCTGGTCCGGGTGCGGTTTGATTTCTGCAAGCGTGCCATCGAGGTCGAAGAAAAAGGCAAGGTTTCCTGAAAGTAGAGGCGGTACAGATGCAACTTCAGCCACCAGCGGCTCCTCCTTACATAGTTAGTATTACTACCGTAACGGTAGATTATGATTAGCCATGTAAGTATAGACAGGGTGACGGGTGTCGCAATTTTCCAGGATAAATCGCCAGGCCGCATATGGCCTGGCGTTTCGGTATGGCAGGTGTCAGAAGAAGCTTGCGATAAGTCCTGAAATAGCCACAAGACCCATAACCGTAACGAAGATATTGCTCACTTTGCCACGGAATTTCGCCAGCGCAGGAATTTTGTGGATAGCATACATCGGCATGATAAACAGGATCATCGCGATGATTGGGCCGCCCAGAGATTCGATCATGCCAAGGATGCTTGGATTAAGTGTTGCCACCAACCACAGGCTCAGCAGGAAGAACAGAGCGATAGCTTTATTCAGCTTGCGGTCATCAAAACGCTTGCCGTTGTGGCGGGCAATTTTTTTCACCAGTCCGTGCAGACCTTCACGTGCTCCCAGGTAGTGACCGAAGAAGGAGCTGGAAATTGCCAGAATTGCTACCAGTGGGCCAAAGATGGAGATCAGCGGATTATCGAATTTGTTAGCAAGGAAGCTCAGCATTGAAATATTTTGCTGTTTTGCTGCCATCAAATCTGCCGGCGTTACACTTAGCACGCAGCTGAAGACAAACAACATAACAAACGCCAGCAGAATGGTGGATGTTTTGCGCAGCGTCTGGCTGGCTTTTTCATCTGCCTGGTTGCCATATTCACGACGCTGAGACAACGCAAATGAGGAGATAGCCGGTGAGTGGTTAAAAGCAAAGACCAACACCGGAATAGTCAGCCACATAGTTGTAGTGAAATCTAGCGCAGTAGGTACTTGGGAAAGAGCGGCCGTGTTCCAGTGTGGAATCAAATATAAAGAGAGGAACAGCAGGATGCCGACTAACGGGTAAACCATCAGCTCGGTAATTTTCAGCATCACACGTTCACTCGTCAGCATCACCGCCATCAGCGCGACAATCAGCACAATCGACAAAATCACACGCGGTGGTGAAGCCATTCCCAGTTGGTTGACCATTAGCGAATCAATGGTGTTGGTGATACCAACGCCGTAAATCAACAGAATTGGGTAGATTGCGAAGAAGTACAGCAGAGTAATTAAGATGCCCGCTTTAGCTCCGAAGTGTTCTTCCACAACTTCGGTGATATCGCTGCCAGGGTTTCGTGATGATAAGACAAAACGAGCAAGCCCGCGGTGAGCAAGCCAGGTCATTGGCCCAACGATAACCGCCAGTGCCACTAACGGCCAGAATCCGCCCATCCCTGCGTTGATCGGGAGAAATAACACCCCTGCCCCAACCGCCGTACCAAAAAGGCTAAGAACCCAGGTCGTGTCAAACTTACGATTCCCGGGAACATGCACTTTACTACTGGTGTAATTAACATCACTGCTCATTGGCTCATCTCCTTGAGGCCGAATTCAGGCTGCCAACTCTACTTTAGCCGCGTGATTGTTACAGTGATTCATATCCTGGTTTGAATTAGTTTATGGCGGGAAATACTAACAATCTAATCAATATCACATTTAAACACTGGATATATTATCTGCGTAAAAATTAAACAATGTTGATGACAAAAAAAATGGTGGATGTCGCTTTCGCTAATCCACCCCCAAAAAAGAACTCACACCCTTTACCGCTACAATGTATTCCCACTACCCGAAATCAGCGCAGCAGAACCAAGCCGTTAAACCGTACGTTTTGCTTTCTGTTTGTAGCGGTCGAAGATGACAGCAGCAAGCAGAATCAAGCCACGCACCACATATTGCGAGAAAGGCGAAATGTTCAGCAGGTTCATGGCATTTTCCACGGTGCCAAGAATCAAAATCCCGGCAATCACGTAGGAAATTTTGCCAATCCCACCTTTGAGTGATACCCCACCCAACACGCAGGCTGAAATTACAATCAACTCGTAACCAATAGACGTCATTGGCTGACCACTGGTCATACGCGAAGCAAGGATAATCCCTGCTGCTGCCGACACTAATCCCGAGAGAATAAAGATGATGATTTTAGTGCGCACCACTGGCACACCCGCCAGACGTGCCGCTTCTTCGTTGCCACCAATCGCCAATGTGTTACGGCCAAAGGTTGTTTTGTTGAGCAGGAAACCAAAGATTATCAGACACGCAACTGTCAGCCAGATCGGTGCAGGCAGCCCTAACCAGTTGGCATAACCCAGGGCAAAGAAGCGTTCATCCTCGATGCCCACCGCTTTACCATCAGAAATGATGTATGCGAGGCCGCGTACAATTTGCATGGTGGCAAGCGTGGTGATAAGTGCGTTGATTTTTAGTTTTGCAATAACAAAACCGTTCACCAGGCCGCATAACACACCGAGCAACAGCCCTGCCGCCACACCAATCCACAGGCTTTCTGTCATGTTGATGACTACCGCCGTGGTGACCCCGGCACATGCAATCACCGACGCAACGGACAAATCGAAATCACCAGATGCCAGGCAGAACAACATGCCACAAGCCACCATTCCCGACATTGAGATGGCAAGCCCTAATCCCTTCATATTCACGAAAGAAGAGAAATTCGGTACAAAAATAGCACAGGCAATAAATAGAACGGCGAACACCACCAGCATGCCGTAGTTATCCCAGATACGCCCAAGACTCAGGGACGACTTCTTATTGCTGTCACCTGATGTAGTTAATGCAGACATTTTTATCTCCTTACTCATGCGGCAGACGCACTGGTTTTTGGCATTGCCAGACTTAATGCTTGTTGCTCATTGGTTTCGCCATGCAGCAATTCACCGGCTATTTCCCCTTCGCGCATCACGATAATGCGGTCCGCAAGGCCAAGCACTTCGGGCAGATCGCTTGATGCAAACAGCACAGCTACACCTTGTGCAGCAAGGGCATAAATCACGTTATAGATTTCGTGTTTTGCCCCGACATCAATGCCGCGCGTTGGCTCATCAAGTAAAATCACTTTCATCTCCTCCGACAGCCAGCGCCCTAAAATCGCTTTTTGCTGGTTGCCACCGGAGAGGTTCATGATCAGCTGCTCAGCTGAAGGAGTTTTAATGTTCAGCGAACGGATATGCGAGGCGGCATTGTCTGTTTCCCAGCGGTTGTTTATCAGACAACCGGCGCTAATATGCTTACGCCGCGCACTAATATTGATATTGTCACGCACCGAATGCACCGGAATAATGCCGTCAGCTTTGCGGTCTTCCGGGCACAGCATCATGCCGGCACGAATCGCATCAGCTGGCTTATTAATATTGATAACTTCGCCATCAATAAATACTTTGCCATCGGTGATGCGCGTACCACCAAACATGCCTTTCATCAGTTCACTCCGACCGGCACCGACCAGACCAAACAGACCGACAATTTCACCACTACGCACTGAAAGCGAAATAGGTGTTCGTACACCAGGGGCTTTTACACCATCAAGGCGTAAACGCTCAGCCCCATGTTCACGAGGTTTCCAGCCATAGACATCACCAAGATCGCGCCCGACCATCGCCTGCACCAGCGAGTCATGACTGACTTGCTTCATATCATCAAAGGTGCGCACGTAGCGCCCGTCTTTAAACACGGTGATGGCATCACTGAGCGCAAAGATTTCCTCCATACGATGCGAGACGTAGAGGATCACGCGGCCTTCGGCGCGTAACTCACGGATGACGCGAAACAGGTTGTCGATTTCACGACGAGAGAGAGAACTGGTCGGCTCATCAAAGGCGATCACTTTCGCATTACGCGCCAGTGCCTTAGCAATTTCGACCATCTGCCATTGGCCGATGGATAAATATTTGAGTGGCGTGCTCGGGTCGATATCCAGCCCAAGATGCTCAAGCTGTAATTTTGCTTCGTAATTCAGTAGAGAGCGGTTAACGAACCCCGCTTTATGGGGTAGCTGTCCGAGGTAAATATTCTCTGCCACCGACATTTCCGGCACCAGATGAAGCTCCTGATAAATAATCGCGACTCCGGCATTAAGCGCCGCTGGAGTGTCGGCAAAAGCCACTTCTTCACCGCGCAGGGCAATACAGCCTTGAGTTGGAGCATAATTGCCACTCAAAATTTTCAGCAGCGTTGATTTCCCTGCGCCATTCTCCCCCATTAGTGCGTGAACTTGCCCGGCATAGCAGTCGAAACTGATGTCCTGTAAGGCTTTCACGCCGGGGAAAGTTTTGCCTATACCACGAAAAGAGAGATACGGTGTCTCATGTTGCATGACATACCCCAATGTTGAAGGGCGGATGGGCATAAACCTCATCCGCCAAAGAGATTACTTACCGCCGAGGCCTTTTTTAGCCAGCTCTTCTTTAAAGTTATCGCGAGTGATCAGCACCACGTCGGTAACTTCAGTGAACTTCGGTGGCTCTGCACCTTTGGTGACCCAGTTGTAGAGCATTTCGCTACTTTTATAGCCGTGTACATCCGGGCTTGGGAGCAAAGATCCGTAGAAACCAGTGGCATTAGCTTTCGACAGTTCACTTACGGCATCCACACCATTAATACCTACACCAATAACATCCGGCGCTTTAAAGCCCTGCCCTTCAGTGGCACGCACGCCACCCAGCACGGTGTTGTCGTTCATGCCAACAATTAGCCAGTGTTTCACTTCAGGGTGTTGAACCAACATGGAGTTAGCGGCATCGAAAGCCCCAGGGATGTCGTTAGATTTGGTCGGTACTTTGTAGATTTGTTTTTCTGGGAAACCAGCTGCTTTCAGAGCTTCCATTGAACCAGAAGTACGGCGGCGGGCAGTATCGAGCTCGTCAGACGTAATCGCCATAACTGCGGATTCTTTCACGTCCCAACCGCGTTTTTGCATCTCTTTGTAGAGCTCTTGCCCCTGGCGTTCACCGATTTTGGTCGCCGCCATCATCACTAATGGCACGGTGTCCATTGGCTTGCCTTTCGCGTTGACGAACTGGTCATCAACGGCAATGACTTTCATGTCGTAGCTTTTGGCTTTCGCCACAATTGCCGAACCCAGTTTTGGATCCGGAGTACAAATCACAAAGCCTTTCGCGCCGCTGGCGGCCAGGCTATCGATAGCATTAAGGGTTTTTTCACCGTCAGGAACGGCAATTTTAATCACTTCAAAGCCAAGATCTTTCCCGGCTTTATCAGCAAATTTCCATTCGGTCTGGAACCATGGTTCTTCTGGTTGTTTCACCAGGAAACCCAGCTTCATTGTTTCTGCGATAGCGGATTGTGACATAATTGCAGCAATGCCAATTGCCGCTAGCGCTTTAGTAAATTTGTGCATGGTATTCTCCAGCTCGATTTTATTTTCTGTAGGGTAAGGTTTAGTTAAAACAAGCCATTAGCCGTATGAGCTTTTTGCTTCTGGGCTGGAGATAGTTGTAGCGGGAAATTAATAGTCCATAAGAGAGCGCAATCACATGGCAGAAATACAGTTAGACCGTGCATGTATTCAGCAATAAAAGACATAAAAATAGGGGTTTATGTCGGACAAATGAAATATGCGTTAGCAGGTTTATCCATAAATTCAGCGCTAAGGTGGATAAGCTGATTTATCTGAATAAAGATTGAGGAAGACGGGTAAGTATTGCGCTCACCCGCCGGTCTTTCTGATCATTACCATTGATAATAGATATGTTCCGCGTGATCACGCGCAGGGGCTTCGTCGCCTTCAAGGCGCGCGGCAATGGTCAGGGCAAAATCGAATACTTTTCCCAACCCTCTGCCGCTTATCAAATTGCCATCTTCGACTACGTCAGCATCAACATATTCACCATCCGTCACCTGCTGCCACAAATCCCCAGAACAGACGTAGCGGCGACCTTTAAGCAAACCGTTACCACCCAGGACGCGTGCCGCAGCAGAGCAAATCGGGCAGATTAACTTGCCAAGATCGTCATGACGGCGCACGAAAGCAATCACGTTAGCGCTTTGGGCCAGAAAGACACTGCCGTCTGGGCCGCCAGGCAGCACAACGGTATCGAATGTTTCATCAAAACATTCACTCAGCGTAGCGTCTGCCACCATCGGAATATCGTGGTAACTCACCACCGCACGGGTATCGACGCAAGAAAGTGTGCACACCTCTATTTTAAGGCGACGCAGAATATCAATAGTAACAATGGCTTCGGCTTCTTCAAAACCTGGTGCCAGCAAAACTGCAACGGTTTTCATCATCACTCTCCATGTTGCCCCCGCAATATGACGGGGGCGATAAACTTACCAGTAGAGACTCCACACCTGGCGCACACGTGCCAGCGCTTCCAGGTAGAAATAGTCTCCCCAACTGCAACATTCATCCACCCCTTTGCCGCTCGCCATGTGGTAGACCGAGTGTTTCAGCAGACCTTCACATGGCTCATCGTCACGCGCCAGATAGTTATCGGTCAGCGACTGGATAATACGCAGCGCCATCTCTTCGTAGTGGGCGCGATGTTCGTCCAGCACCGGCAGTACTTTCACCAGTTCCAGCAATCCACAAGCGGTGATCGCCGCGGCTGAACTGTCGCGCACCGCATCGGTGCCCAGCAACGCCAGATCCCAGTGGCACACGTCATCTTCCGGGAGGCGGTTGATAAAGTAATGCGCCAGGCTGCGGGTGAGATCCACCATGCTTTTGTCGCCGGTATACAAATACGTGAGCAAGAAACCGTAGATGCCCCACGCCTGCCCGCGCGACCAGCATGAGCTGTCGCTGTAACCCTGATGCGTATTGCCAAACCGCGGCTCGCCGGTTTTTACATCCATATAGTAAGTATGGAATGTAGAAGCATCCGGGCGAACAATGTACTTCGCCGCCTGTTCCGCGTGTGCCGTAGCGGCCTGCGCGTAGCGTTCGTCGCCCGTTTGCTGGCTTGCCCAATAAAGCAGCGGAAGGTTCATATTACAGTCAATAATCATCCTTCCCTGTTGTTCTGGATCATTCAAATCGCCCCACGCCTGAATGATTTTTGCCACCGGGTTAAAACGCTCCATCAGAATATCCGCCGCTTGCAGCGCGGTCTGGCGGGCGGTTTCATTGCCGGTTAAACGCCAGGCGTTGACGCACGACAGCGTGTAAAGGAAACCCAAATCGTGGGTCGCGGTTTCGATGCGCTTGTCTAAACGCTGTTTAAAAGAAGGCAGATAACGCTCTGCCGCCTGGCGATATTTTTCATCGCCGGTCATCTCCCATGCCAGCCACAGTTGCCCAGGCCAGAAACTGGTGGTCCACTCATTATTCTCCGAAGGTTTCCATTTGCCGCCTTCGCAGGCTTCGTTAGGGAATTTGTCTCCTACGGCAACAATGGTCTTATCCAGCTTTTTAGTGACACTTTGCAAAGCCGCATCCAGCTTGCGTTTCAGGGCCAGGCGGTCTACTTGATGCAATTCAATAGGGCGCAGTGGCTCGGTCACAACTTTTTCAGTGACTACAGAACGGGTCATAACGTCTCCTTAATTAATGTTTTACCGGTTCGACCGGTGAAGTGTCTAAAGCGGGTGAGAATGTCTGAGATTCAGCGCGTTTTGACTGGCAACGCGAGAGTGTGAAAGCGGAAATCAGGGTGAAGACCAGCGCGCAGCAGCCCATCATTAAGTAGGTGTGTGCGAAGCCGATTTTGTCGTACAGATAGCCTGCAGGCGGTGCCACTACTACCGAGCCGACATAAATCATCGCCTGATAACCCAGCAGATACATGGTGGCGTTAACCTTCTGGTGGAAATGCTCGGCGATGTACTTGAACACGGAGATCAGCAGCAGGGCAATTTCGACGCCGTAGAACGGTTTGATAATGGAAATCACCAGCGGATCGGTGGTCAGGCCGGACGCTATCAGGCGCAAACCGACGACGCAGCCGCAGAGCAACAACCCTTTTTTGGCACCGTAATGGTTTACCAGCACCGGGATGAACATCATCATCACGAATTCCATGCCGGACTGCAGCGTGCTGAGGTAGCCGTACCAGGCGTTGCCCTGCTCTTTGGTATCGAAGAAAGAGACGAAGTAGCGTGGGAATTGCTGTTCAGCAACAAACATCATCCATGCCACGCCTGCGACATACAGGCTGAACATCCAGAACTTACGGTTTTTCAGCAGCATCAGAACATCGGAAAAGACGATTTTATTCGCTGAAATCACATTGTTATTGCGCAGTTGTTCATCGCCAATTTTCAGGCTGATCAGCACCAGCAACATCAATACGGAGGTCGTGCTGCTGACAAGGAAGTTTGCTAGCGGCGTGTAGTTGAACAGCAGGCCGGAAACCGACGCCGCCATTGCCCAACCGAGCGATCCCCACATGCGAATGCGCCCAAATTCCAGACCATACAATCGGCTAAATCGGTCGGCATAAGATTCAGAAGCCGCAACACCTGCGTACCAGCCGAGGCTCAGGTAAAAAGCACCGATCACAATACCAATCGTGGTATGCGTCAGCAGCAACGGTTGATACACCGTGACAAAGAACGGGGCCATGAAGGCCGAGATAGCGCAGACAAAATAGAGCAGCCACTTGCTCATACCAATTTTGTCCATGATGTAGCCGTAGACCGGCTTCATCACCACGGCGAACACGCCGTTAATCGCAAAAACGCTGCCGATGGTAATGCTGTCTAATCCCACTTTTTGGCTCAACCACAGGGCATATAACCCGAAGCTTGAGGACCAGGTGAAAAAGTAGAGAAAGATAAACGTGCTCATTTTTATTTGAGCGGTACGCGTTGGTGTTGAACTATTCATTCATGGTTCTCCAGAAACAAGACGTGTTTTTGGTGGTGGCCCATCACCAGGCGTACAGCGCGCTGGCTGATAATGGCTTGCGGGCAAGCGTGTTCATCAAAGCCGTCGCAATCCCCTGCCCAAACGGCGCTGATTAAGAGATGCGTTCCTGCGTTTAATTCACCGCGCAGCAGCGGAATGGCAGCGCGTTCGGCGAACAATAAGTTGCTGTTTGGTGGAGTTAAAACCTGCTCCCCGTTCCGCGGTTGCGGGCTTAAACAGGTGATAGCGCTGGTATCGGTAGCCGTTTTGAGAACGCTGTTTGCAAGCGTCAGATCGGCGTGCGGCAGCGGGCGATTGGGCAAACTAAAACCGCCTTCGGCACAGTCCAAATCACGCGAGGTTTTGATGTGATGCACCCGTACCTGCCAGTCGCCAAGCGGCACCAGCCAGGTGTCGATAATGACGTCATTCCACGGCTGCCAGCGGCTATAAATCATGCCGTCGGCGGTGGTGACGTGCTGGCATTCGCGACGTCCACGCCAATAGTTATCTTTCTCGGATAGCAGCAACATCGAGTCAGGTGCCGCATGGTTCAGCCCGTAGCGCCCGCGTTCAATGGTGAAACCGTAACGTGTGGAATAGGCAAATTTGCAGTATTTAGCTTCGGTATTAACGAAGTTATTTAGCTCAAGCTGCCCGGATGTCAGCATCCATAAGTGGTTATCCTGATGAACCAGAATTTGCGCAGCGTGGGGAATGCTGTGCGGCGTTTCCCGCTCAGGTAATGGCATTTCTTCTGCTTGCCAGAAGGCATCTTGTTCGCTCAGCGCCAGCACCAGCATGGTTTTGAGCCCCCAGTAAGGAGAACCCGGCGCGTTGTAATCTTCCGCCATAATCAGGTTGGGATAGCTGTAGCCAACACTCAGCACACCGTCGCGATCAAACAACGGTTGTTGTAACCACCAGCGCAAATGACGCAACACAATTCCTTTCACTACACCGGGTTCGTAGACATCCAGACCGGCAAATGCAGCAGCACTCCAGAATGCGGCCTGCGCAAAGCGATAAGTCAGGCTGCGACCAAAAGGAATAGCTGCACCATCGTCGGCAAAGAAATGGATGAAATCTGCGGCAAAGAGTGTTGCGCGTTGGCGTAGTTTTTTGCAGCGCTGCGGGTCAACATCGGCCATTAATTTGGAATAGATAAGCCCGTAGAAATGGAAGCCCATCGAAATATAGTAATCACGTGGGCGACCTGGGCCATCGGAATACCAGCCGTCGCCGAGGTAATAATGCTCCATGGCGGCGAAATGCTTTTCCAACGTATCGGCATTGTTCGGCATCCCGCAGTGGTGGAAACCGACCTGCACCAGAATCGGGAAGAAATGCCAGTTGTTATCCGGGATATCGTGGTTTTCGCTCTGCTTCAGCCATTGCCAGAGATTGTGTTTCTCCTGTTCGTTAAAGTGCGCCAGCAGCGGTTTATGCGCCACCGCCAGCATTAATCCGTAGGCCGCCATTTCCACAATGCGCTGATCGTAAGGAGCCACTTCGCCCCAATATTCTGCGTGGTCAGGATTAGTACCGTTTTTTATTGCCTGGATATAAAAAGAGAGTTGCTCCGGCTCGTACCCTCCCGCCAAAAGTGGCGTCACGCCCCATAACAAGCGCGAGAAAGTTTCCATATTGGCAATTTTTTGCCCGTAATGGGCAGTGAAATTTGCCAGGTCGACACCACTGGCCTCTTTTTTAAAGAATGGCGAAACGGCATTCAATAATTCATTCACCAGTTTATGCAGATCATCCCTGCATTTTAGAGGGTTGTTCAGGGTAATATGTTCAGGTTGCACAATGTCCTCCCGCCAGACACGAGAATAATCTAAGTTATTGTTATTCATAATTTGTGCACGCTAGTTCAGCGCGTTGAGGCAAAGAGTAGTCGCTTTTATTCCTGGCTCAGAGTGAGCGGCATCACAAAAATAAACCGTTATTTCATTTTCACTGGATTTTTCAATTTGCGAGGGCAATAAATTACAAATCATGGCGTAAAAATTTAAATTTGTTGTCCTGGAGGGGAAAATGAGTGAACCACAATTGATGGAGAGAATTACACTCGACAGCCAGGTTATCTCATTTCACCGCCTGCGAGCGTCCAGCGCCAGGTACTATCACTGGCACCAATGCGTTGAGTTTCTCTATATTTCAAAAGGCTACGGCATCGTTGTGGTGGACAATCAGCATTACACCGCAAGGCCCGGACGACTTTTTATCTTCCCACCTTTTCGGCTACACAAGGTACATGTCGATGCCGATGACAAAAACCAGTATCACCGCACAACCATGCACATTGAACACTCTTCTGTTATCAGTACTTTGCATGGCTTTCCACGCCAGCAGGCTCAATTTTCAGCCCTCGCCGCAAGTAACGTCCCGGCACAAATTTACGATTTAAGTGAGCAGGCCGATTATATGGAAGTGATTCTCGAGCAGTTCGACAAACTCGACCCCACGGAGCACTCCACCGCCAGCGACGTTGCGTTTATGGTGATGCAAATTATGGCCTTCCTGCCCGCTCAACCGCAGCTATTTATCCCACAACAACAGACTGTTGCATCACGCATCATGCAGTGGGTTGAGAGTAACTACAGTGCGAAGTTTTCACTGGATGAGCTGGCGCAATCCATTGGCTTATCACGCAGCTATACTTCGCGGATTTTTCGTCAACAAACCGGTGGCAGTATTCATGAGTATTTGCTAACGCGGCGCATAAAGAAAAGTTGTGATCTATTGCGCACTTCACCATTAAGCATTGAAGCTATCGCTCAGGAGGTAGGGTTTATAGAAGTTACCTACTTCATCACCTGTTTTAAAAAAATGATGGCCCAGACACCATTGCAGTATCGTAAACGGTCACGAGCTCATTCAACTGAAGAGATTAAAATATGATCTGACACAATAAACCACCTCATAACGGGTTAATTATTCAGTGATGAATCACAGTTTTGGTCATTTCACTTAAATTATTTAAAATAGACAAACCAGGAGATATTTATTTAATTAGTATTTTTTAATATTTCCTGTTGAATAACTTTGTAAATAAGAATGAAACGCCAGAATCAACTGTTTTATTGATAACACTAAAGAGGTATTATTTTTTACAACGCAGTCAGGATGCGGACTCACAGGACATGGATACAATCTTTTTTATCTATATACCCGTCATATTTCATGTAATACAAAATTCTAATCCTAACCGATGTTCCGGCTAAATAAGGAAATTATCATGGCAACTTCCGGCATGGTTCAAAGTCTCAACTTACAGATAAATCGTGATTTTTATTCCTCAAATCTGTATTTACAGTTGAGTAACTGGTGTTCAGAAAAGAGTTTAACGGGCACGGCGAATTTTTTAAGAAACCAGGCTCAATGTAATGTTACGCAGATGATGCGTATATTTAACTTTATGAAACAAGCGGGCGGCACTCCCATTGTAGGGACGATTGAAACCCCACAAAGCGAATGTGACTCTTTGGAAGCTCTATTTGAAAAAACGGTTGAAGATTATCAGCAGCGCTGCGCCACACTGACTAAATTGACCGCTGAAGCAACAGCATTGAAAGATTATTCAACCCTCACGTTCCTGAAAACTATGGATCAGGAACAACAAGACGAAGGCCTGTTGCTCAACACCATTCTTGATGAAGTACGCAGTGCTCATAAAGCCGGATTGTGTATGAGCCAAACAGATGAGCACCTGACAAATTTAGTCAATCATCAACAGCACTAAGTCTCATTATGTCGGGTAATACAACGTTTATTACCCGAGCGAAAAAAATGTTGCTCCCGCTAATCCGTCTTAGTCATGCACACCACATCAACTGTTCACGTAGACTGAGCGTATCTTCCGGGAAATTAGCCAGCACGACTTTATAGCGCGTCATCTCCTTGGGATATCCCCGCATGGATTGCAGTAATAGGCGCAACGCGCTGTCCCAGACGATACCCTGCAAATCACTGTAAGGCCACAAATCGGGGTCTGCGATAAATGGCATCAGATAATCAATACCAAGCTTCACGCTCCTACCATCTTGTACGGCATTCCAGCGGTCAAATTCGACGTGTTCCGCATAACGATTAAGCAGCAGATGGGCTTCAAGGTTAAATAAGGAGTAATGGAATGGCACCGGGCGTTCCAGCTCCATCGTCTGTTTGCCTTCCTGGTCGATTTGCGCCGCCATTCGTTGGGTAATGCCCTGCTGAATGATGCGCGCCACCAGCCCTTTGTCACCATAAAACAGCGCATTAGCAACACGTTGCGCGTCATACCAGGTACCGTGGTTGTTATGCCACACGTATTCAGAATGACCCACGTCGCTGTAAAACATCCAGTGGTTGAAGTCCCTGAACCATTGGTGCAAACCAATAATGTCATCGGTATCCAGTACACCCGCAGGGCTAATCAAACCAATAGTATCAATCACCATCCATAAAAGACGTGTATCGATTAGCCCGGTACCGCGCCCGGAAACAATACCGGGGATCGCCTGGCCATAGTTCAGATGCGGGTTCATACGCGTTTGTTCGTCAAGGAACCAGCACTTGATTTGCTCTGCTGCAGCCTGCGCATATTTACGCTGCCCGCTAAAATACCAGGCCAGTCCAAGCGTTAAACAGCGTTCGCACATGCGGATAATGCGCGTGGTGTCCGTGTCATTATTCTGGCATTGCGGATTAGTATGTCCGTCACGGCGAATATATGGCAGGCCATTTGGCCTGCGTGGATTTGGCCACCAATACGTCCCCAGACTGTAATAATCATGAGGATCACCGCTTACCGGGCGTAATTTCTTATGCACCACGCTTTCCGGTGGCTGACCACGAACCTTATCCGCTTCGCTAACCAGACGCCCCAGCGCCAGCTGCAAAGGAGAAAAAGGCTGCTGTAGGCCACGGCGGGCATTCTCAAGACACGTCTCATCCAGGGTGTACAACTTCATCTATCGCTCCTTAATGGCATGCTACTCGTTGCCCGCTTTCGGCATCAAATATATGAATACCGGTCAGTTTGGGTTGTAGCCATACCGTTTCACCTTCCTGAACATTTAAGCGTTGCTTAAACACCGAGGTAAATGAACCACCTCCAGTGTTGCAGAACAATTGCATATCAGAACCGGTGTTTTCGATGGCGGTAATGGTCGCTTTTAGTGCTCCATTACCCTCGCCTTCTTCCACAACATTGACCTGCTCCGGGCGAATTGCATAAACCACTGTCTGTTGCGGTTTTACCTGCATACCCGGCGGCAAGCTTAGCAGGGAGCCATCGGCGAGGCGCAGCATCATTTCACCATTTTGTAGCGTGACTTCACCTTTTAACTGATTGATTTCAGGAGAACCGATGAATCCTGCAACGAATAGATTTGCCGGGCGGTCATACAACTCCAGCGGGCTACCCACCTGTTCAATACGCCCTTCACGCAACACCACAATCATCTGCCCCATCGTCATGGCTTCGATTTGATCGTGAGTCACATACACCGATGTCGTTTTCAGGCGACGATGCAATTCGCGGATTTCCCCACGCACCTGGGTGCGGAGTTTTGCGTCGAGGTTTGAGAGTGGTTCGTCGAACAAAAACACCTGTGGATTGCGTACAATCGCACGCCCCATTGCTACACGCTGGCGCTGGCCACCCGAAAGATCTTTTGGCAAACGGTCGAGTAAGACGCCTAATCCCAGCAGATCGGCTGCGGCCTCAACCTTACGGCTGATTTCTGCTTTTGGCAGCTTCGCCATTTTCAACGCGAAGCCCATGTTTTCGCGCACGGTCATCTGCGGATAAAGTGCGTAGCTCTGGAATACCATCGCAATATCACGCAGTTTCGGCTCAACGTCAGTTACGTCTTTTTCGTTGATGGCCACCTCCCCGCCCGTTATCTCCTCAAGTCCGGCAATCATACGTAATAACGTTGATTTACCGCAGCCGCTTGGGCCCACCAGCACGCAAAACTCGCCGTCAGGGATAGTGAGAGAAACATCTTTAATGACGTGTGCATCGCCATAAGATTTACAGACATTCTTCAGTACAACGGAACCCATGAGATTCTCCTTATCCTTTGACCGCGCCGGACATAATCCCGCGGTTGAAATGTTTTTGCAGACCGAGATAAACGATGATACTTGGCAACATCGCCAGCAGCGTAATGGCTATAAAGATGTTCGGAGTGATACTTTCATCGGTACGCAAGCTACCGAGAATCACTGGAATAGTGTTCAGGCTGTCGTGGTTGACGACAATTAGCGGCAGCAGGTACTGGTCCCAAATCATGATGAAGCCAAACGTGACTACCGTGCCAAGAGCAGGTTTCACCAACGGCAAAATGACGTGGAAGAAGATTTGCCATTCATTCGCACCATCGATGCGCGCGGCCTCTTCCAGCTCTTTGGGGATGGCGGCCATAAATTCGCTCAGCACGAAGATGGAAAATGCCCAACCCACTACCGGCATGATCATCCCGAGATAGGTGTTATAGAGCGACGCATCAATCAGCGGCAGCTTCCAGTTGATTATCATGTACAGCGGAATAGCGATGACTTCTTCCGGCAACATCATGGTGGAGAGGATCACAAGGCTCACCAGCGACACACCGATGAATTTTTTACGCGCCAGGGCATAAGCAGCAAGCGCACTCACCGACACCTGCAAAATGGTGCCGACAAAAACGACAATCATCGAGTTAAGCAGATATTGCCAAACCCCAATGTCGTTCCAGGCGAAGATAAAGTTCTCGAATGAAAACTCATTAGGCCATGCCAGCAACTCGCCCGGTTTGACCGGTGCCCCGCTAAATGCAGTAGCAACAATGCCCCAGAATGGCCCAACGAATACAATCAGCAACAAGCCATAAATCATCCAGCGGCCTGCAGTATCCCAACGCTTACCTAACATCGGTGGCTCCTTAATAGCGGGCAATACGCTTTTTCAACGTGAGGTGACAAATCGTCAACAGCACAGTGAAGGCGAATAACAGGAACGACACCGCCGAAGCATAGCCGTAGTCAAATTGCTCAAATCCGAGTTTGTAGATATGGGTCATGATCATTTCAGTGGAGTTAGATGGCCCACCGCCGGTTGTGGCATACACTTCTGCAAACACACGGAACCCACGAATAAAGGAGAGCATCAACACCACTGAAATCGCCGGGATCATGCCAGGCAGCGTGACGTAACGCAGACGGTTCCACCAGTTCGCGCCATCAACGTTTGAGGCGTCATATAAATCGCGGCTAATGCCTGCCAGGCCTGCGATAAAGATAACCATGTTGTACGGCACCGCTTTCCAGATATGCAGCAACATGATGACCCAGAGAGCCTGGTCTGAACTTGCGAGGAATCCCTGGTCGGCAATACCAAACCAGCTCAGGATATGGTTCATCACACCGTTCGGAGTTGGGTTAAACAAGATTCGCCACATTTCGGCGACGATAGCCGCACTGGTTACCGCGGGCAGGAAAATGGCGGTGCGGATAAAACGCAAATGGCGAGCCGGCCCTTCAAGTAACATGGCGAGGAAAAATGCCAGCACCGCTCCAACCACCATGGTCACCACGACATAAAGGAAGGTATTGAATACCGCAGCATGGAGTTCAATATCGGCAAAAGCGCGGGCAAAATTGGTAAATCCCACCCATTCGTCTGGTTGATTGAAGTTCACCTTGTAGAAACTCATCACCAGGCCTTGCAGCATGGGAATAAATTTAAACCAGGTGAAGATGACCAGTGCCGGAGCAAGAAATATCCACGGCACCAGATTCCGTTTCTGGCGAGAAGTTAACATCGTTATTTTCACTCTATAAAGATTCAGGCTGTGACTGAGTGTCAGGTGACGCTTCGCTTACCCGACCTACATTTCGGGACGTGCAGGATGGATAAGCGTAAGAACCATTCACCGAATTCAAAAACCAAACTTATTTCGCCAGTACCTGCTGTTTATCCAGCTCGGCATTGACCTTTTCATTGGTCACTTTCAGTTCAGCTGCAATGTCACCATTACAGTCAGCCAGAATACGGTTGAAACCGTCGGCGGTTATCTGACGAATTGGCGTCCAGTTAGGCACCTGCGGCACATAACGCCCGTGTTCAGCGTAAAGTTTGGCGAAGGTTGCCCAACGTGCATCGTCATATACGGCCTGGATATCAACCTGTTTATTCACAGGTAAGCGCACTACCGGTATGTGTTTCGTGCCTTTGCCCATACCGATTTCTTGCCCTTCCTGGGAGATCATAAATTCGATGAACTTCCGCGCGGCTTCTTTATTCTTGCTACTTTTCATCATGAAGACGGTGGTGCCTTCGGCAAGAGTCGCACTATTTTTCGGCCCTTCGAGGGTCACGACTTCAAACTTGTCTTTGCCAGGATCTTTATCAAACAGTGCAATGTGATACGGGCCGGTGAAGAACATGCCCGTCTGGCTTGAGCGGAAGGATGGGATAATGTCTGCGGTTGTCGCGTTGATAGCACCTGGCTGAACAACTTTGTCGCACAGCATTCCTCGCATAAATGCCAGGGTTTCAGCGGCAGCTGGCTCATCAAGCGAGGCTTTGAATTTACCCTTGCCTGATTCGCGAATGAAATCACCCCCTGCCTGCCATAAAAATGCGCTCATAAACCAACTGGCGTAACCACGCGTGGTGGAACCCGGCAACAAAAAGCCATAGGTATCGTTTTTACCATTACCGTCCGGGTCTTGTGTGGTAAAGGCTTTAGCCAGCTTTGCCACATCGCTCCAGGTTTTGGGCTCAGGCATACCCAGTTTTTCACGCCAGTCTTTGCGGACAAACAGCGCAAAGGTTTGGGCAGAAGTAGGCACCCCATAGAATTTCCCGTCGGTGTAGCGAGTACTTTCCCAGGCCGTAGGATAAATATTTTCGCCACCTGCAATGGATTTCGGGTCTATTTCATCAGCTATTCCGAGTTGGATGAACTGGCCAATGGCTACCGCATCGTTGAAGATCAGATCGGGCAATGCGTTGCCCGCAGCGGCACGAGCAAGGCGCTGTTCAAAGTCTGTCGTAGCATTAAAATATTCGATTTTAATGCCAGTCTTCTTCTCAAAAGTTTCGGCCTCTTGCTTGTAAATATTTTTAGAATCATTGCTGGCACGGATCCAGACATTTAGTGTTTCAGCCGCAAATGTTTGCGAAGCACTAAAACCGAGGGCGGAAATCAGTAATACGGATTTTAATTTTGTGGAAAACATTTATATTCACGTCCTTATTTTAAGAGATTTGATTATTGAGAAAACGGAGTGAAGCAGATTATTTCAAGAATGAAAAAAGGCTGCGGGGTAATTAAATAGAATGCATGAGGTAAAAACAACGGGGCGAAACAGAAATAGCGTTTCACAATCCAGAAGTGTGCTTCAAGTCACACAGTAAAGTCAGTCAAAAACACAACTTAAAATTATAAGCTTTAAATTCAATGAATTACATAAATAAAAAATACCCACAACATTTTAAAAATATTTTAAAACCATTGATTTACGTGACTCCAGCCTCACTTTTAGAGCCTATTTACCCTTGAAAACGTTAATTTGATGTGAGTCACATAAAAATTCATTCTGTCTCTTACACTGCGCACTCGGCATCATAAATATTATTCCCACTCTTATATTTTACGAATTAACAGTACCTCTATAGATATATACCCAAAATAATTCAAGATGCAGGAAGGCGGCAAGAGAACGAGTCCCGATGAGCTTACTCAGGTAAGTGATTCGGGTGAGTAAACGTAGCCAACGCACATGCAACTTGAAGTATGACGGGTATAAATAACCAGATATTATTCCATTGGTGGACGGAGAAAATATGCGCCCGATGAAACCCATTTTATTGTCTTGCTTGTCATTACTTTCGTTAGCGGTTGCTAGCGTATTAACCGCATCGCCACTGTACGCCGCCGATGCACATCCATTGCAAATCAAACTTGATGATTTACGTTACAGCCAACAACAGCTTGCGGCGAGAAACCCTGAGTTTCTTGGCGCATATGAAAAGCTTATTGCCGGGGCTGACAAAGCGCTGGGCAAACCACTCTACTCGGTTATGGATAAGACCCTGACAGGCGCAAGTGGTGACAAACATGATTACTACAGCTTCCCTCCATACTGGTGGCCCGATCCGAACAAAAAAGATGGTCTGCCTTATATTCGTAAGGATGGTCAAACCAACCCGGATGCCAACAGCGACGCCACGGACAAAAAGCGCTTGGTGAATATGAGTAATGATGTTTGGACACTGTCGCTTGCATGGCAATTTACCCAAAAGCCAGCCTATGCCGAAAAAGCGCGTGACCAGTTACTGAACTGGTTCGTTAATCCTGACACGCGCATGAATCCTAACCTACAACACGCTCAGGCAATCCCTGGGATTAATGACGGACGTGGAATTGGACTCATCGACAGCCGCGCATTGGTGGAAGTCATCGATGCCGTGGAGTTACTACGCCCGGCTAACGTGATTAGTGATGATGAGTATCAAAAAATTAAACAGTGGTATGGCGATTTCTACCACTGGATGACGACCAGCCAAAATGGTTTTGAAGAAGATAATTGGCACAACAACCACGGCACTTACTTTGATTTGCAGGCAGCGTCTTTTGCACTGTTTAGTGGCGATCTCGCTGCGGCTAAAAAGCGTCTGCAAATCACCCAACTGCGTCGTATTCCCGCTCATTTCGACAGAGATGGCTGCCAGATGGCAGAAATTGAGCGTACTCGTCCTTGGCATTACAGCAATTTCCACCTGGAAGCCTATAACAAACTTGGCCGCCTTGGAGAAATCGCGCAGGTGGATGTCTGGAACTTCAACCTTGATGACCGAAGCCTGCGTAAAGGTTACGCCTATGTCGCCAATTATGTTCACAGCAATGAGCCATGGCCGTGGAAAGATATCGACAAAATGGATGATGAAAAAGCGTTAGTGAACATGGTCAGTGCGGCTCGTGCATGGCCAGATGACAGCGCCTTTGCCGAAAAAGCACAATGGCTAATGGCAAAATATCCTGATGATATCTCTCATCTTATTACCCCATTAAAACAACACTGAAAGAGAGTAAGGATCGAGCGATGAAGCAGTTCACCACGCAACAACTTATTCTCCTTCGCCAACGCATGACCCAGCAGCCTGAAATAGTGGCGCAGTTGATTGCCGAAAATACCGTGGTGCTTAACAACCCGGTCAAAGTACCGGAAACCGCACGGGCAACCTGGAATCTTTACTATTTCTGCCCGGATCACGGAGTCAGACTAAAGTGGGATCGTCACACCCCAACCTCCCATTGCTGCCCGGTTGATGAGCAGTCGTTTAGTGGAGAACCCTACGACGGAGCCTGGTGGCGCGAGCTAAATGGGCTGAATGCCAAAGCCTGCCACCAGCTTGGCTTGCTGTGGCAACTCACGGGTGAACAAGGTTATCTGGATAAGGTCCGCGAACTGTTAATGCGCTATGCCGAGTATTATCCGGGTTACGCAATTCACGGCGGTATCCCTTACAACGGGCCCGGAAAAATGAACGCACAGACGCTGTGCGAAGCCAATTGTATGCTGGATTTCACCCTCGGCTATGATTGCATTGCTGAAGCTTTGTCCGCGCAGCAGCGTGAATACATTACTAGCCGTTTATTACGCGAAGGTGCGCAATTCCTAATGGCCCATCGCACTGCCCAATTGCATAACCATGAGGTAAAAATCGGCTGTGCCATAGGGGTTCTCGGCTTTGTTCTCGAAGATGAGGCCTTACTGGAATTTGCGGTAAATCAGCCTTACGGGCTGCGCTATCAACTTGAACATGGTCTGTTTGAAGAGGGATTGTGGTTTGAAGGGTCAATTCATTACCACTTCTATGCACTACAAGGATTCCTGGCATTCGAAAAGTTGGCTATTGGTTCGCGCTGGAGCTTGCTCGATGAGCCTTTCTATAAAAAAATGCTCAGCTTCCCTCTTGCGCTGCTGATGCCTGATGGCACCTTTCCACGTATCAATGATTGTATCTATGGCCAGGAAAAGCTCGATCATGGCCATCTGTATGAGTTTGCCTGGTATTACTACCAGGATGAGCTATATGCCGCGGCGCTTAAGGCTATACGCCAGCAGTATCCAGTGCCTCATTTTGATACCTTTGTTTACGACTCGCCACTGCCAGAAAAACTGCCGGAACTGATTCCTGAATGTCACCTACACGCTCCAAATTGCGGCCTGACTATCTGGCGCAACTCGCAAAAAAAACGCGCATTGCTGATAAAACACACGCCATTTGGCGGTGAACATGACCACTATGACCGCCTGAATATCCTGCTTTTTAATGGTGGGAAAGAGATCCTCCCCGATCTGGGCACCACCGGTTACGGTGCGCCCATGCATTATGCGTATTACAAAAATAGCGCCACCCACAATACGATCACGGTAAATCAAACTAACCAACCGCCTGCTGTCCCGGTGGTGCATCATTATCATGAAAGTGACGCATTTTGCTGGCTGGATACTGGAGTAGACTGGCGGCAAATTCCCCCGAATCTCGATAGCCATACACGTGTGCAGTGGGATAGCCAAGCCTGGCGGGATGTGCGTTTTCGCCGTCGTTTACTGTGGCTGGATAACGCGATTATTGATATCAGCAATGTGCAAAACCCGCACAGCCAACAAATCGACTGGACGTTGCATCTTCAGGGAAAAGCGCTGGATAGCGAGGGAGAATGTGCGCAATTTAGCTCTCAAGGCCCGCTGGTGATTATGAAGGATGCCCGTTGCGTACAGTTAACCAATAGCCAGCCACGTCACTTTGCCACCCCTCATAATGGGCAAGCGTTATGGCTGTACGGCCATGCTCAGTTATGGCAAGGAAATGCTCCGGATAACCCGGCGGTTCAAGATCTGAGCTATCTGGTTCTGCGTAGCAAAGAACAATCTTCTCAGTTCATTTGCGTTTGGGATTTTGACCATCAACAACCGATAACCGATATGCACGTCACGCCGGATTCTAACGGTATGACTATCCAACTCAGGCGTGGAGAAAGAACGGTACTAGTTGATCTTTGCGAAGAATATGCAGTGCTCCCGCAACTTAAAACCTCGCATATTCCCTTTTAAATCTTTGGGCGGATGCTTCTCCGCCCAACTTAATTAATCGCTTAATTTGCTCAGTCGTCATGAACGCCGTCCATTAAATTGTTAATTTTTTGTTATAATCAATTGTTTTCATTGAGTTTTAACAAATCCGATCTGCGTCTCAATGGTAATCCTTACAATCTGTAATGCTTTATGCGATAGAATTTTAAAAGGGATTGTCATGATTACTATTGAATTTATTGTCATTATTTTATGCCTGTTGGTCGGGACTCGCTTTGGCGGGATGGGGCTTGGTTTAATCAGTGGAATTGGGTTGTTTATCCTGACTTTCATTTTTGGCCTTGAGCCAGGAAAGCCGCCCGTTGATGTAATGCTCACCATTCTTGCCGTAATCGGTTGTGCAGCTACATTGCAAACCGCGGGCGGCCTGAATGTCATGATGCAGTTTGCTGAACGCCTTCTGCGTAAACACCCGCAACACATCACACTACTTGCTCCTTTCACTACCTGGATGCTGACGTTCCTGTGTGGAACCGGGCATGTGGTCTACACCATGTTCCCGATTATCGCCGATATTGCGCTTAAAAAAGGGATTCGCCCGGAGCGCCCAATGGCGGTGGCATCTATTGCTTCTCAGATGGCGATTACGGCCTCTCCGGTTTCGGTGGCGGTGGTTTCGCTGATTTCCATTATTGGGGCCAATCACGGCGTGGGTCAGGCCTGGGGCATTCTCGATATTCTCTGTGTTTCCGTGCCCGCGTCGTTATTTGGCGTGTTAATTGCTGCACTGTGGAGTTTGCGTCGCGGTAAGGATTTGCAGAACGATAAAGAGTTTCAGGAGAAGCTCAAAGACCCGAAACAACGTGAATTTATTTACGGCAGCAGCGAAACGCTGATGGACCAGGTGTTCCCAAAACAAGCCTATTGGTCAACGTGGATTTTCTTCGCCGGTATTCTGGTGGTGGTCTTATTGGGCGCTATTCCGACACTGCGTCCAGCGTTTGAAATTAAAGGTGCGCTAAAGCCACTATCAATGAATCTGGTTATTCAGATGATGATGTTGATTGCGGGCGCAGTGATGCTGATCGTCTGCAAAGTTAACGCCTCGGCCATTTCAAACGGTGCGGTGTTTAAAGCCGGGATGGTGGCGATTTTCTCGGTATTTGGCGTGGCATGGATGAGCGACACTTTCTTCCAGGCGCACCTTGAAGAGCTAAAAATGGCACTGGAAGGCGTGGTGAAAAGCCATCCATGGACTTATGCCATCGTGCTGTTTTTGGTTTCTAAACTGGTAAATAGCCAGGCGGCTGCATTAACCGCTGTGGCACCGATGGGATTGATGCTGGGTGTGGAGCCGAAAATGCTGATTGCCTTCTTCCCGGCATCTTACGGCTACTTTGTCCTGCCTACCTATCCAAGTGATCTGGCATGTATTGGCTTTGACCGCTCGGGCACCACGAAGATTGGTAAATTCATCATCAACCATAGCTTTATTTTACCGGGGTTGATTGGCGTGAGCTGCGCTTGTGCGGCGAGTTACTTGCTGGTGATGACGTTCTTCTAAAAATACCCGTCATACTTCAAGTTGCCTCTTTGTTGGCTGCATTCACTCACCCGAATCACTTACTTTAGTAAGCTCATCGGGATTTGTTCTCTTGCCGCCGCGATGCAACTTGAATTATTAGGGTATTTAACGGATGAAATTAATGCGCTTCGTTCTGGGGCGTAAACTTCAACTCAATCAAGCTAATCGCTTTCTGAATTGCGCGGCGGGTCACCGGATCTGCCGCTGCCGGATGAGTGGCGAAATCAATGGTCTTTAATTGATTAGCCATTTTTTCGCGCACTTCTACCGGTGCAATCACATCAATTACATCCAGAATTTGCTTAATCACCAGCTGGCATGCCACCACATCGGAAACCAGTTCCTGGTCGGCAGATAATTGTTCAGACATCATTTCTCTCCTGTTTCGCAATGGGCAACATAGTACATTTCTGCACGCTGAAACGGTATCGATAATCGACATTCCGTTACTTTATTCGCGAAGAGAATTTTGTGGCTTTTACAACAGTATTTTTATGATCACACGATTAGAATGCTGCCAATAAACATAAGGGCAGAACAATGACAGAACATGAAAAATTGCTGGCGGGTTTGCATTACAACACCCGAGATCCTGAATTGCTCGGGATGTATCACAACGCACGGGCGGTAACCAAACAATTGGCACAGCTGGATTCTCATGACTTTGAAACCAAACTTACGCTGCTGCGTGAAATGCTGGGTGGTTTTGGTGATGAAAGTTGGATTGAATTGCCGTTCTGGTGTGACTACGGAAAGCACGTCACCATTGGCCGTAACTGTTTTATTAATACCAATGTGGTGTTTCTTGACTGCAATACCGTGACGATTGGCGATAACACGTTGGTGGGGCCAAATGTTCAGTTCTACACCCCTGTACATCCGCTGTCGGCGAAAGAGCGCCTGACCGGAGATCCCGATTATCCCTTCCTGACAAGTGCCAAACCGATTGTTGTTGGCAGCAATGTCTGGATTGGCGGAAATGTGGTTATTTTACCGGGTGTGACGATTGGTGATAACACAACGATTGGCGCAGGAAGCATTGTCAGCAAAGATATCCCGGCGGGTGTGCTGGCAATGGGGCAGCCATGCAAAGTAGTGCGGGAGCTTGAATAAGCCCCCCGCTATTAATCACGAGTTCTCAAACAACCAACACGCAACCCGATGCCCAGGTGAAATCTCTTGCATCACCGGGCTTTGGCTTTGGCATTTATCCATCGCCCTTGGGCAGCGATTGCAGAATTTGCAACCTGGCCAGTCGCTCATGGCACTTGGTAATTCGCCTTTAATGCCACCTTGATCAAGCATTTGCACATGCGGATCGGCCACCGGGATTGAGGCAAGAAGTGCCCGGGTATATGGATGCGCAGGCTCTGTATATAGAGTTTCAGCCGGTGCTTCCTCAACCAGAGTGCCAAGATACATCACACCAATTCGGTCTGAAATATGGCGCACCATGGACAGGTCGTGTGCAATAAACAGATATGTCAGCCCCAATGCTTGCTGCAAATCCTGCAAGATATTGACCACCTGCGCTTGCACGGATACATCGAGTGCCGACAGTGGTTCGTCGCAAAGGACAAACTCAGGATTTACTGACAGAGCTCGGGCAATACTTATACGCTGCCGCTGGCCACCGCTAAACTCATGTGGGAAGCGGTTTAAGTGTTCCGCCTTTAACCCCACTTTTTCCAGCAGTTCCAGTGTGCGGGTTTCGCGCTGTTCTTTACCATAACCATGAATCTTCATCGGCTCGGCAATTAACTGCGCGACAGTCATGCCCGGGTTAAGCGATGAATATGGGTCCTGGAAAATTGCCTGCATGCGACGGCGCAACGGTTTAAGTTGCTTGTCGCTCATCTTTGCAATGTCCTGGCCTGCAAACTCAATTTCGCCATCGGTAATATCAAACAGGCGTAGTACGCTGCGCCCAAGTGTTGATTTCCCACATCCAGACTCTCCCACCAGCCCGTAGGTTTCACCTGGATAGATATCGAAACTCACACCATCGACAGCTTTCACCGGTGGTGTTTTATTAAACCATCCCTGTTGGCTATGGAAATATTTGCGTAAGCCCTTTACACGGACTAATGGCTTAACGTCCTGCATTGTTCACCTCCGAATCCCATAACCAGCACATTGCCTGATGACCCTCTCCGGTTTGGTACATCGGAGGCAGGCTGCTACAACGCGCCATGCGCTGCGGGCAACGTTCTGCAAATGGGCAACCAGGTGGTGGGTTGAGTAACCCTGGTGGCGAGCCTTCGATAGGTGACAAACGAGCGCTTGCCTCGCCTGGCCGCGGCAACGATGCCAAAAGCCCGCGAGTATAAGGGTGTGCTGGACGGTAGAAAATATCCTCCACGCTCCCCTGCTCCATCACAAGCCCACCGTACATCACCACCACACGTGAACAAACCTGTGCTACGACACCAAGATCGTGCGTGATGAGCATAATTGCGGTGTCGGTTTGCTGTTGTAGCTGTTTTAGCAGGCGTAAAATCTGCGCCTGAATGGTGACATCCAGTGCGGTTGTTGGCTCATCGGCAATCAGTAACGCCGGGTGGCATGAGAGTGCGATAGCAATCATCACGCGCTGGCGCATACCGCCACTGAACTCGTGCGGATACTGGTTGTAACGCTGCTCCGCATTACCAATCCCCACCTGTTGCAGCATGGCAATCGACTTTTCTTTGGCCGCTTTTTTGCTGAGGTTCTGATTGCGAATCAGGATTTCGCTCATCTGCTTACCAATGGTCAACACCGGGTTAAGTGCCGTCATGGGATCCTGGAAGATCATGGCAATATCGTTGCCACGAATTTGGCGCATTTGCTCGGGTGTTTTACGGGCTAAATCTTCGCCCATAAAATGGACATGGCCGCCGACGACGTTACCGTTGCTACCCAGCAGTTTGAGCACTGATTTACAGGTAACACTCTTGCCGCAGCCTGATTCACCAACAATCCCTACCACTTCACCGCGTTTGACTGCAAAGCTTACACCGCGCACCGCCTTAACTTCCCCTTCACGGGTGAAGAAGGACGTTTGCAGGTTATCGAGTTCCAGTAAGTTATTCATCGCGGTTAGCTCCGGGCTCAAAGGCAGTACGTAATACATCGCCCAATACGTTAAAACTCAGCACCGTCAGCAAAATAAGGACACCCGGGAACATCGCAAGCCATGTTGCTTCACCAATAAAGGATTGCGCATTGTTGAGCATGCTTCCCCATGAGGCATTTGGCTGCTGCACACCAAGTCCGAGGAAGCTCAGCGTCGACTCCATCAGGATTGCAGAGGCGATATTCAGCGTTGCCGCAACCATAATGGTCGGCAAAATATTCGGGATGATATGGCGCGCAATGATGATTAACGGATGCTCACCACACGCACGGGCGTACACCACATACTCACGCTCTTTCACCGATAAAGTTTCAGCACGCACCAGGCGCGACATATTCATCCAGGTCAATGCACTGATAATCAGGATGATATTGGCAATACCGGGCTTGAGGTATGCGTTCAATACCAACAGCAGGAAGAAGGCTGGGATCGACATCAAAATATCGACCACCCGCATCATCAGGTTATCGATTCGCCCGCCAAAATAGCCGCTGACAGTGCCTACCAGCGTGCCAATGAACGTTGAAAATATCATTGCCAGAAAACCGACCATTAACGAAATCTGGCCGCCGTATAAAGCGCGAGTGAAATAGTCACGTCCGTAGTCATCAGTTCCGAACCAGTGTTGCGCATCTGGCGGTGTGAGCCTTGCGGTCAGTGACATCTGGTTTGGGTCCCACGGACTGAATGTTGCCAGTAATGCTGCAATGCTGAAAATGACCAGAACCAGAAGTGATAATTGAGCTGGACGATTACGTTTCAGGCCATGTTTAACTTGTTGCCAACGTCTACTCATCGTCTTACCTCAACGCCTTAATGCGCGGGTCTGCCACGCGATATAACATGTCAGCCAATAAATTGCCGACGATAAGCATCGTTGAAGAGAGCATGATCATCGCCATGATTAACGGATAATCTAGGGAAGTTATCGACTGAATCCCCAACAGGCCCATACCTGGCCAAGAGAAGACGCTTTCAGTCACGTACGCCCCCACCACCAGCTCGCCAAAGGAGATACCAAAGAGTGTGATAACCGGCAGCAGCACGTTTTTAAGGACATGGCGGAATAGGATTGAACGACGTGTAGCACCGTATGCCAGCTGCGTTTGCACATAATCAGCTGATAACTGTGTAATGGTGTTGGAGCGGATGTAACGCACGTAATTGGAGAGGTTATAAAAACTCAGTGCAATGCACGGCAAAATACCGTGACGAACCACATCAAGCCACGAGTCTTCCATACCAATAGTTCGCATGCCCATACTCGGCAACCAGTTTAGCTGCACCGAAAACACAGTTATCAGCAAAATACCAAACCAGAAGATAGGCACCGAAATACCGATATAGGCAAACATATTCAGGAAGTGATCAAGCCAGCGGTGTTTGTAAGCGCCCGCAACTAAACCCAACGGGATAGCCAACACCATAGCCAAAACTAGTGATGCACCCATCAGGCCAAGAGTGGCAGGAATGCGCTCGGCAATCATAGTTAACACCGGGCGATGGTAAATCAGTGAGTAACCCAAATCCCCTTGCAGCACGTTTTTTAGCCACAACAGGTATTGCATAAACATGGGCTTATCGAGCCCCATGCTATGGCGGATACGCTCGATATCCTCCGGGCTCATACGCGGAGTAATATAAGCCTGCACCGGGTCGCCGGGTGCCAGTTTGACCAGCAGAAACGACACCAGCGAGATGAAAAACAGCATCGGCACCAGTTGGGCCAGGCGTCGTACTAACACATTGTTCATACTGCTTTCCAAAAAATAAGTCCCCGGAAGGGGGAAAACTGTAGGGCGGGTAGCTTACGTTACCCGCCCTACGACTACCTCATGGCAGTGTGCTAATTATTGTTGATAGATCTTCGACCAATCCTGGAACATATAAACAGGCTTAGGTTCAGCCTCTTTGGTTCCGGCAAAACGTTTATCTACCGCAACCACCGCATTGGTGTAGGCAATTGGGTACCATGCCATGTCGTTTGCAACGGTCTGCTGGATTTGCTTATAAATTTCAGCACGTTTGGTTTTATCAGTTTCAGTTGCGCCCTGGTTCCACAAAGCATCGAACGCTGGGTTTTTGTAGTGAGCATAGTTATATGCTTCGTTGCTCAGGTACAAAGACTTATAGCCATCAGGTTCCATACCCATGATGTAGCCACCGAGACTCAGCTCATAAGAGGTATTTTTCATATCCAGGCTGCGTTGCGACATGGCGTTGGCATCCAGTGGCATCAGCTCAACCGCAATACCCACGTTTTTCAGCTGCTGTTGAATATACAGCCCCATGCTTTCCTGAGTTTTATTGCTATTGATGTAGGCGAGGCGCAGTTTCAGATCCGCAGGCGTGCCCGCTTCTTTCAGCAATGCTTTCGCTTTTTCAACATCGTATTTGTAGGTTTCAACATCGTTGGTCTGATACAGCGTGTCTGGCGTCAGAATAGATGCGGCAGGTTGCGCATATTCCAGCGAAGAGAATGCAGCCTGAACCAGTTCATCTTTATTGATGGCATAAGCAATGGCCTGACGTAGCGCCTTGTTCTTCATGCTGTCGATATTCTGGTTAAACGTCATATATGCCAGACGCCCTTCCGGGTAGATAACGAAGTCAAATTTACCGCTACTTTTCAAACGATTGACATCCTGAGGGTCAATCATCTTCATATTGATTTCGCCGTTTTGCAGCGCAAGATTGGCAGAGTTGCTGTCTTTAGCGAAACGGTAAGTTACTGTGTCGAGCTTTGGCTTGCCGTTCCAGTAATCATCAAAGCGTGTCAGCGAGTAATACTGCCCGGCACGATATTCTTTGAATTTGAACGGGCCTGAACCAACTGGAGTATCGTTTTTGGTGCTCTTTTCCAGATCGCCACTGTCATTAGCAAACACATGTTCTGGGATTGGGTAAATCTGTACCAGCGTACCTACAAACGCAGCACTCACCTGTGGCAGAGTAAATTTCACTGTCAGGTCATCAACTTTGCTGACCTGAATTGGCTTGTCGCCGTACACAAACATGCTGCGGAAGAAGCTGTGCTGTTTCTCATCAAGCAACTTGTTGAAAGTGAACACCACGTCGCCTGCGGTAATAGGCTTGCCATCTTGCCATTTCAGATTCGGTTTGAGTTTTAAGATGTATGAGAGGTTATCTTCTGAAGGCGTAAGACTCTCAGCCAGAGCCCATTCAATTTTATCGCCATTGAAGCTATAAAGCGGTGCGTATAGCGTCTGCATGATAGTCAGCGTAGTACGGTCGCTGGCATACAGCGGGTTCATCGCTAACGGATCGCCAGTGGTCACGCCAACAATTAAATTGCCGCCATCCTGGGCTGCTTGTTTAGCCGGCGCAGGAGCAGTCGCAGTTTCAGTTTTTGCATTATCACAGCCAGAAAGGGCCAGGGCCAAAGAGGCAAACAGCGCAGATAACAACAGGGGTTTACGCATTTATTCACGGACTCCGTCTCAATTAGAGACCGCATAGTGCACCAGCCATACCCACAATGTAAATAAGTGTAAAACGCATAACGTTATGCGAAAAAGTGCTAAAGAAGAAATTGTGGATATAAAGATTAATATCGCGGGTAAAAAGGCAAATTTCAGGCATAAAAAAACCTGCCGCAGCAGGTTTTTTTTCAAGCGGGCAGATTAAAACATGCCAGCCGGCGGTACATCTTTAAAAGTCTTGCAGTATTGCTCGAACATACTTTTCAGAATTTTGCGCATTTTCATTGTGTGCTCCGGTTTTTTGTTTTGCAGGTGTTGCTCGTTATGCGGCTAATAATATGACATCCGTCACACAAATCAATAGTTTTGTGATGCGCATCACACATTTTTCTTGTGGATTTTACATCTTCTTCACACAAAATGGCTTGCATATCCACGACTTAACTGGTTAATTGGCTCAACAATTTTTTAAAACATTATTTTAATTTTGAATTTCACTCATGACTAACTCCCCTTCTCCAGCAGCAAAACGTGGCATTTCAGGAATGGCACTCCTGGTCGCTGGCGCTTTTTTTATGGAATTTCTCGACGGGACGGTCATTGCCACCGCGCTGCCGGAAATGGCCCGAACTTTTGGTGTTGATGCCGTTGATCTGAATATCGGTATGAGTGCCTACTTGTTGACTCTGGCGGTATTAATACCCGCCAGCGGCTGGATTGCGGACCGATTTGGCGCACGCAAAGTTTTCACCCTCGCACTCGGGATCTTCACTTTCGCCTCGGTACTGTGCGGCATTGCCAATACGATTGAGCAGTTTGTCGCGATGCGCATTTTACAGGGAGTCGGTGGCGCGCTAATGGTGCCTGTCGGGCGGTTGGCTGTGCTGCGTACAACCCCTAAACATTTACTGATCACCGCGATTGCCACTCTCACCTGGCCCGCCCTGGTTGCCCCCATTATTGGCCCACCATTGGGCGGATTTATCACCAGCTACGCCTCGTGGCGTTGGATTTTCTATATCAACTTGCCACTTGGGTTAATTGCCATGGCGCTGGCGTGGCGATTGATTCCCGATATTCATGACGACGACCGTCGTCCATTTGACGGCATTGGTTTTACCGGCACTGCGGTGGCAATGATTAGCCTGGTGTACGGCCTGGAAATGCTTGGGCAATCGCAAATTAATGTGCTGCCAACTGTGAGCTTGCTGGTATTAGGTGCAGCGGCGCTGTGGTTCTCACTGTGGCACTTTAAACACGCTAAGCATCCGATGATTCGCCTTGATGCTTTAAAGGTGCAGACCTTTGGTGTGACAATGTATGGAGGCTCTTTATTTCGTACATCCATCAGCGCAGTGCCATTTTTATTGCCGTTACTATTCCAGGTCGGTTTCGGAATGGATGCTTTTCATTCGGGTTTACTGGTGCTGGCAGTCTTCGCCGGAAATCTCGCGATGAAACCTGCAACGACATCATTAATTCGCGCATTAGGGTTCAAGAAATTACTCATTATTAACGGCCTTCTGAACGTCGCTTCTCTGCTGGCTTGTGCGTTTCTTACCCCGCACACCGCAATATGGGTGACCATAGCGATACTCTTCTTTGGCGGGATGTTCCGTTCGATGCAGTTTACAGGCATAAGCACCCTCGCCTTTTCAGATGTGCCATCCACGCAAATGAGCTACGCCAACACGCTATTTAGTACCGCAACGCAGCTTTCTGTAGGGCTTGGGATTACGCTTGGTGCGATAGGGATTCGTCTGGGGGAGAAAGTCAGCCAGTGGCTCGATTTAACCGCAATCCCTGGCATTTCTATTAAGATTTCGTTTGTGATGATTACGCTCATTTGCCTGGCAGGTTTGTTTGACCTGCTGCGTTTACCACACAATGCGGGCAGCAGTGTGTCGAAAAAACACTAACCCGGTCGCTGGCCTCAATTACACTTAACGATAGGTCAGGTGTGTGAGGCCACTATGAAACGCTTATCGATATACTTACTTATGATGTTGTCACTGATAGGGTCTCAAGCTTTTGCTGTTGAGATCCAACCTCTTAACAACCCTTCTTTGCATAACCCTTATCCAAAAACCAGTGCAGTGCAGCGAGACTGGCCGGAGCTGATGCCGGAGCAAGGAATAAACAGTAAAAATTGGGATGAGCAGCATATGGCTGCCGAACATCAAAGATGGCCACAAGAGCCAGTTCCACATTTTAGCGGGCGAATCGAAGGATGGCGCTAAAAGCGCCACGAGTTAAAGCGGTGTTGGCACAAAAAATACGGCCAGCAAAGGCTGGCCGTAAGCATGACTAAAAGAGATTAAGCAAGGATTTCGCGTACGAATGCTTCAATCTCTTTGCTCTGGCAGTTTTCGAAGAAACATTTCTGGAAGCGTTCGCCGGTCACCGCGGTTTTCACCAGTTCACGGTCGATAGAACGCAGGGTATCCAGGTAGTTTTCTTTAACAACTGCAGCTTTAACCTGGTTCAGGATACCGGCGTTACGAACCTGTGGTTCTTTACGCTCAATCGGGTAGCCTTCGCCTTTACGGCCAGTAAATGCTTTTTCAAACATGTAGCGAACGTTGAGCTCAGCACCCCAGCCGAAGCCTTTAGCGAATGCCAATGACAACGCGTTACCGTTGTTGATTTGTGAGAACAGGAAAGCATCAGCAGGATCCAGGCAGTAGCCACAAACCACACCCGGGTGGATGTTCAGAGACATCATTGCACCCTGACCTGTGCCGCAACCGGTCACAACGAAATCTACAGCTTTAGAGTTCAACAGGATACTGGCCATAATACCGAGGTGGATGTAGGTCAGGTGGTGATCCTGCTCATCGCTCATACCTACGTTGTAAACCGGGTACTCTTTCTCAGCAGCAACCGCTTGCAACTCATTAAGAATGATTGCATTTTTGCCAGCCTGACTGTTTTCCATCATCAGTGCTATTTTCATTTCCGTCTCCTGATTGGGTCACGGGATTTCCCGCGGTGAATAGCTTTGGTATGCACTAACGATACTAGCTCACAAACACACTTTCAAATTTAATGAAATTTTGTTTTAAAAAATTAAGGTGCGCTCACACTTCTGCATTCGACTGAGAGTATTCCCACATTTTCAGGCGGGTTTAGTGATGCGGAACATCGCCACAATATCGTTAAGCTGGTGCGCTTGTTTTTCCAGCTCCACTGACGACAGTGCAGATTGATGAACCAGATTGACGTTTTGCTGAGTGACCGCATCCATCTGTCTTACCGCAACCCCCACCTGCCCAATACCCTGGCTTTGCTCACCCGAAGCATTGGCAATATCTCCCATAATATTGTTCACTTGAGTGACCGCATTGAGAATCTCCCCCATCGCTTCCCCCGCCTTCTTCACCTGTTCAGAACCAGTATGAATGTTATCTACGGACTCTTTGAGCAAGGTTTCTATCTCTTTCGCCGCCACTGCACTACGTTGCGCGAGATTACGCACTTCACTCGCTACAACGGCAAAACCTCGCCCTTGCTCACCGGCCCGTGCTGCTTCAACGGCCGCATTTAACGCCAGGATATTGGTCTGGAAGGAGATGCTGTTAATCACGGTCGTGATATCGACAATTTTGTGAGAGCTACTGGTTATCGTCTCCATCGTGGTCATCACTTTTTTCACCGACTCCCCGCCGTTCACTGCCGTCTTAGTCGCATTTTTTGCAAGTACGCTCGCATGGCTGGCATTTTCCGCATTCAGCGTAACCGTGCTGCTCAATTGCTCCATGCTGGCAGTCGTTTCTTCTAACGCTGCGGCGAGTTGCTCAGAACGAGAAGACAATTCGTTGTTCACCCCAGCCACTTCCGTGGCATTTCCGCGAATGGTGTGGGCACTGGAACGAATATTAGAAACGGCTTTTTCCCAATTCGACTGCATTTTTTGGATCGGTGAAACCATCAAACCAATGCAGTTACTGCCTAAATCAGGTAATTGAGTTTCGAGTTCACCACGCGCAAGAATATGCATATGTGCGCGAATATTCTCGACCGGTTTCACCAGGCAAAAATAAAGATAGCGTTCAGTTATCAACGTAATAGCAATGCTTGCTAACACCGAAGCTCCGAGCAAGAAACGAACGATACCAATCCACTTTTCTTGTTGCGCATTCAGTACCAGGTTTTGCTGCAAATCATGCAAAAACCACAGCGCTATCCCGGATACACCCAGCCACGCCACCGATGAGAAGATCAGTATCAGCACCACCATGACGCGGATTTTGATATTACGAATAAACTTCATGTGTTGTATTTTCCTGGTGAAATAATAAAAAGTATTTCCTGCACCAGCTGTAGTCACCTCAGCTCCGTTTATTCGGTTTTTGTATACCAATACTGAGAGTAGACCGTGCATTACCAGTATTGTCGGCACGATTCAGCCAAACTTGATGGCAGTTGTGATCAAAATTTAATCACCCTACAAATATTGGTGATGCCCATTTTAAATATTACAAAGCACTAAAATTTATGTTAGGAAAATCAATTTATATCGCCCTAATTGAAATTAAACAGCATTATGCTGTTGGTCATTTTTCATTTTTGTGCGTGCTAAAATCATTAAAAAGTCATTCGAGCATCAGCATAATGAAAACTGTTTATTTAATTTTAGCCACGGCGTTATTAGCTGGATGTACGGTGAATAAAACACCTGTGCCCGTAAAAAGTAGTGAAGTGGTGGGTGTGGTTCGTCTGGGATTTGACCTCGCGCCATTACAAACGGCAAAAGTGGATACTTATGTTGCGCAATCAGCAGCCAGCCACCAGTGCCAGCAGTGGGGTTACATCGCCGCATATCCTTACGGAGAGCCAATCAAAACCTGTAGCGTGACCAGTGGCGCTGTGTGCCTGAGCCAAAAAGTGACGCTTGAGTACCAGTGTCGCGGTGTGGGAATGGAGCGGTATCTGAAAGATGAGAGTGTTGTTCAATAATAGAACAATCACCTTAACGTCATTAAAATTAGGGTTGGCTAAGATTTATCTTCTGACCCATAAATAAACAGTAATAATTCTTATTTTCAGAACGAATTAATTATAAAAAAGAAATAATATTAACAACCATTCTCATTACAATAATATAATTAACAATTCCTTTGCATTATAGAAATAATAAAATTAAAGTAGCGACATTGTTAAATATACATTCTTGTGGAGCGCACCATGCTAAAAGCTGAAATGATCGAAAAACTTAACGAACAAATGAATCTTGAGCTTTATTCCTCCCTGCTTTATCAACAAATGAGTGCCTGGTGCAGCTACCATAGCTTTGAAGGGGCTGCCGCTTTCCTGCGTCGCCATGCTCAGGAAGAGATGGAGCATATGCAGCGTCTGTTTGCTTACCTGACTGACACTGGAAGCTTGCCACGCATTAATGCGGTCCCGGCACCAGACCATGATTACTCATCTTTAGATAACCTGTTTAACGCCACTTACGAACATGAGCAGTTAATTACGCGCAAGATTAATGAATTGGCTCATGCTGCGATGACATCTCAGGACTATCCAACTTTTAACTTCCTGCAATGGTATGTTTCTGAACAGCATGAAGAAGAGAAGCTGTTCAAGTCCGTACTGGATAAATTAAGTCTGGTTGGAAAAAGCGGAGAAGGTCTGTATTTCGTAGATAAAGAGCTTTCTACCCTCGATACTCAAGCTTAATAAAATATTTCCGGCAAGTATATTTTGCACTTGCCGGTTCTCCTTAACTAAAACTCTCCCTTTCCCTTCTGTAATCCCTGACAATCACTTTTCTGCTGAAAACCTTACACTGTGGCGGATATCAGTTAAGCGTCTATACTCCAAATCAGCACCTTCTTATGGCAGTTTTTCTATGGCTACTTGCTGGGTGCAATGAGCTGTTCCACACATAGATTGTTAAGCAATATTTATAATAATAAGCGTCATGTTTTTCCTGTTATTTGCAATAACTAATATGGACAATATGATAAAATGTTAAGCAAAAACAACAAATTAATTAGAAAGCTATTTTTCCATGAATCATGGGATATTATGATCATCAAAAATAACTCTCATTCTTTCCCTGAAAACACCCTGGATATTCTAAATAATTCACAAGCAAAATTACTTAAGAAAAAATATACCTTCCAGGCAGATCCTTTTATTATAGAAAAAGATAATAAACTCTACCTTTTCTATGAAGCACTTAGCTTTCTAAATTCTAAAGGCATTCTCAGATGTCGGGTTCTTGACGATAATCTTAATGAGATTCAGGATATCAAACTAGAAGGGTTTGATGAGTTAAAGTGCCATTTATCCTTCCCATATCTTTTTTATCTTAACGATAATCTGTTTATGATTCCTGAGTCTTCAGAGCAAAAAGAAGTGATACTCTTCCAATCCACTGAGTTTCCCACTCACTGGGAAAAGGTAAAGGTGCTAATTTCTGACGCTGAATTTACCGATAATATATTCTTCACTCTAGATAATACCTGTTACCTCATTTCTACTACGCTGAAAAATGAGATGGTTATTCATACAGCAGATCAAATCCTCGGTGAGTGGAAAAAAATAAACCCATCTTTAACACTGTGCAACCACCATCACCGTGGGGCCGGTGCTTCTTATTTTATCAATGATAAGAAATATATCCTCACTCAAGAATGTACGGCTGACTCTTACGGAAAATCCATTTTCATCAAAGAATTAACAAACCTCAACCCACTGATTTTTGAAGAAAAATTGGTGGCGCACGTTACACCTGAAATCAACCAAAGCGCAGGTATTCACACGTTAAACTTTTCGAATAACCATCTTGTTTATGACACCAAAAATTGGGTATTCAGCCTTTTATCTCCTTTAAAAAAGGTTCTATTTAAGGCTTGGGTTAAATACCGTAAAAATCGTTTGCCTGAATAAACATAAGAACAACCCGTCGACCGGTGCTACGCTTTCAATAGTTGACAGTAAATTAAGCACCTAATACCACACTAGTTTTGTAATATTTATCTGGAGATATTATGGCAATTCTTGTAACCGGTGGTGCTGGATATATAGGCTCACATACTGTATTGGCTTTACTTGAAAGGGGTGATGACGTCATCGTTATCGATAATCTCTCTAACTCATCTCAAGAATCTTTAGACCGGGTTGCAGAGTTAACAGGAAAAAAAACAACTCTCTATGTTGCTAATATTTTAGATAAGAATGTTTTGAGAGCTATTTTTTTAAAACATGCGATTACTGATGTGATTCATTTTGCTGGTTTAAAATCTGTTGGCGAGTCAATTAAAAAACCACTGGAATATTATGAGAATAATGTTTCTGGGACAATAGTGTTACTTAGTGAGATGCTAAATGCCGGTGTTAATAGCCTCATTTTCAGTTCATCTGCCACCGTCTATGGGAATCCCGAAAAAGTTCCTTTGAGTGAAGATTGCCGGACCGGTGGAACCACAAACCCTTACGGCACATCCAAACTGATGGTTGAGCAGATTCTGCGTGATTTCTCCCTCGCACAACCGGAGTTTCGCATTACCTGTTTGCGCTATTTCAATCCGGTTGGTGCTCATCAATCGGGGCGAATTGGCGAAGATCCTAACGGTATTCCAAATAATCTGGTTCCCTATATTTCGCAAGTGGCAATCGGCAAACTCGAATATCTGTCGGTATATGGCAATGATTACCCTACACCTGACGGCACAGGCGTTCGCGATTATATCCATGTGCTGGACTTAGCAAGTGGTCATCTGGCGGCATTGGATCATCAAAACAAGGATTCATCTTTTAAAGCGATTAATCTGGGTACTGGTGTGGGTTATTCCGTCATTGACCTTATTGAGGCATTTGAAAAAGCATCTCAGACAAAGATTAACTATAAGTTTGTGGAACGCAGGGCCGGTGATATTGCGGAATGCTGGTCAGATTCATCTTTAGCAAAACAATCATTGGGATGGCAGGCCACGCGAACGATTGATGAGATGATGCGTGACACCTGGAACTGGCAGAAAAATAATCCGAATGGTTACAGTTCTTAGTATGGCGGGACCCATGAATGGGCCAAGTATTACCAACGCATATGCAGCTCGAAGTATGACGGGTATTTACACTCTGAGTCTGTCTTTCCAGACTCAGAGCCAATTAATTACTGACATTTAACTTAGAAATCCGATACCAGCTATCACCTCGCTTCCCTTCGTTAGCCAGATTAATTCTCGATTTCCCCGTCCCATCCAGCATTGCCACTTCGATATAATACTGCCCGTTAGCCACCGTCGAAGGTATTGGCAGTTGATAAATGGTTGGTCGCTTTCCAGGTAACCAGGTGCGAATATCATCACTGGTTTTCCCCTGAGCAATGACTTTGTTCGACTCGTTGACCACACGCCATGTCACGTCATATTTCAAGTAAATGGGTGCGATCCCGTCATTAGTCCACTGGCTATTTAGCGTCAGGATACCGCCTTTTGCGACAGCAGAATTATGGCTCAATGATACTAAACGAAAGCGATAACCCAGTTTGGTCAGCGCCCGGTCGACAATGCTGCGATACTCTTTTGGCACCGCCCGTGACTTCAAATTAATCGTACTGGCGTGTTGTGCGATGGCCCAGTCAAATGTCCGTTGTACTTCGGCAAGAGTGTAATGTTGCTCGGTTTTCCATTCCGGCATGTACCCGCAGATTTCAAAACTCACAGGCGCTCGTTTCCAGGCATCATTAAAACCGGAATACGCAGCTTGAGCCGCCTCTAAGCGCTGCGGATAATCATCTTCCATCAGATTCCAGGTCGACGAAAAGTTACGCCAGTCGCCCAGACAGTCAGCCCGCCAGCCTGCGCCCTGCTTCACGGCGCTGACCAGATTGTCACCACCGGCAATCAACATAATTTTCGGTGTTTTTGGAAACGCGGCAAAATGCATTCTGACGTACTGTTCTAATTGCGCTGGTGTGTAGCGTTTATCGAGCGGTTTCAGTGAGGGGAAATTGCTGTTGTGCCACTCTCCCCACGACCCCACCATGCCAATATCAAGGTATGCCAGGTTTTCATTTCCGTCGTAGCGCTTGCCGAAAGCATTGAGCAAACGCTGGCTATATTGGAGAAATACGGGGTCATCCAGATTGGGAGCGAAGGTTTTTCCGTCTGAAGTCCAGACGCCCTTAACTTTTTTAATTAACCAGTCAGGGATTTTTGAATCGCTTTCCGGGCCATCGAGCGCCATAAAGCGCAGCCCAACGTTCATCGCAGGCGTGTGCATCGCCGCGAATTTAAAAGCGTCGTCAACCAGCGCGTAGTTAAATTGCCCTTCAACCGGTTCAAGCTCGCTCCAGTAGAAGCGCTCGTATTCAATGCCAGGATTCGGGTAGTCTGCCTCAGTGTGCTGCTCTCCATAACCCTGGTGAAAACTGGCAATGCCCATGCCGGGGTTGGTGAGCGGGCCTGATAGCACCTTCGGTGTAACGACTGTCATCGACTCAGCCAGTACGGCTCCCGGAACGACCATGCACATCAACGCTATAAAAGTTTTAATATTCATGAGACTCCTTATCCGTAGTGGGTTAATGACCCAAAAGCTACTTGTTCCTCAGACTGAGCCACCAGTCCCAAATCCCAACATGGAAATCATGAATGAGATCAATGCCTACTGCAGACTTAATCATATATAGCGTGAGTAACACGCAGAGCGTTGCGAACAGCAAACCAGAAAGGATCAGAATCGTCACGACGATGCGCACCAGTGTCGATTCTTTACGTAGTCGCTTGCGGAAATCTCGCCCTAGCAAAAAGACCAGATAATAGCGCGTGCCAAAAAATGGGAAGCTCTTGCGGATATCGATGCGGTGACGTGACGACAACGTGACTGAAACTATCGCATCTTCTATGTCCTGCTTTTGTTCAGCAGTCAGTTGTGCCTGGGTTTGCTCATCAAGCACTTCATAAAAATGATCAAGTATGAGTGGGCGTCTGGTTGAATTGCTCAATTTTAACCTATTGATTTGTTTATTGAGTGGTACACATTGACTGTTTTTCTGGCAATTTCAAGCCAGTTATAATTTCGCAGGAAGTCACTGTAATCGGTACTGTTGAGTACAACTCTTGTCTTAATTTTTTCGGCTAACTCAGCTACATTGCCAACTTTAAAATAGGCTTCAGCTGGCAACCCTACTTCCAAATTCGCCGGAATATCACTGACCACAGCAGGCAGTGAATACGACATTGCTTCAAGCAAAGCTATCGGCAATCCTTCGTGATACGAAGGCATTATAAACAGCTTAGCCTGGGAAAATACCGCCTTCAGTGCATCACCTTTTAAGAAACCGGTCAAAATAACATTCGGTGTTTTTATCGCTAATTGCTTCAGCTGCATACTGTAGTCAGAAGGATGGTCCGCATCACCAACCAATACTAATGTCTCTGAGACACCAGATTTTTGGTAGGCAACAATTAAATCATGTAACCCTTTTTCTTCCACAAAACGCCCTACCGCTACAAGATAGTTCTTAGGTTTTAATGCGTAGCGATCCAGTGTTTTACTGATGGTTTCTACTGCCAGCGGTTCCGGAATATTAACGCCGTTGTAGATTAAATGTGCATCCATACGCCTGTGTTTTTTTTGGATCAGCTGATTAATAACCTCGGAAATAACAATGACTTCATTGGCATAATTAACGGCAAGCTTTTCGCCAATCAGTAAAGTCTGTTTTGCAATGTATCCCCACTTCTGGCGCTCATAATCAGGGCCATGATGAGTAAATACCACTTTCTTGCCCAGCAAACGCAGTAACGGCACGACAAGCCCTGGGCCAATGGCATGAACATGAACAATTGATGATTTATCAAACACGGTGCTAAATGCTGCTAAAACTGAATGGGCAATGGCTTCTAAAGAGCGTTTTTTCGGTGCCCAGAGTGCGCGAGTTTCGATATTTTTGTACCGAGAATGACGGTAATCGACATAAGGAGCACGAGCAATAACACAGATATCGACATCAAATTGTTGTTTGATCGCGGGATAGAGATTTTGGCAATGCGTCTCTACCCCACCTAGTACATCAGGAATTCCACGAGTGCCCAGAACCGTAATTTTCCTGGTCATGTTATGGCTTACTTAACAGTTCTTGATACAGATTTAGTAATGCCTGAATATGATCGCGCATTGCATATTTACCGCAAAGGCGATCATGGGCATTTAGCCCCATGCGTTGGGCTTTTTCTGGATTAATGGCCAAGTCATCAAGTATATCGGCAAGCTGTTGCGAATTTCCTGGTTCGAATAAGGCCCCATCAACACCATCCCGGATTTGTTCAGGTATTCCGCCAATGCGTGACCCAACAATTGGCCGCGCAAAAGACATGGCTTCAAGTACTGACATTGAGCAATTTTCATTACATTCCGAAGGCACAATAATCGCACGCGCGTGCTTTATCAGATTATCTAATTCTTCACCCTGGTGTACAAAACCAAGAAACTCAGCATCGGGATACTTCTCAATCAATTCATTGTAGATAGGACCATGGCCGACAATTTTTAGTGGTATTTTATTACGCATCATCTGATGCGCTTGCGCTAAGGTTTCAATCCCTTTTTCAGGGCTGATACGACCAACAAAAAGCAAATAGCCTCTATCTTCGATATTATCAAATGGTTGGCTGTCATCAATGCCATTAACAATAACGTCAATGCGCGAATTGGGTAATGTGTGCTTTATCACCCCCCGCAAAAACTCACTAGGGGAGATAATAACGTCAATGGCCTGATAGTTTTTTGCAATATATTGCCAGGTTGCTTCTAAAGAAAGTAATAAACTCTTAAATGCCGAGCCTTCATAGCAACGATATTTGAAAGCGTTATACACGGCACCGTTGATACAAGCATCACACACTTTGCCATCGCGCAACATCGCATATGAAGGACAAGCAATTTTGTAGTCGTGAGCAGTTAACACCGTTTTACAACCAAAATCACGGGCAACTTTTATAATTGCAGGTGTTAGCTGATGATAGATATTATGAAAATGAACAATATCCGGGCGCTCTTTCTCCAGTAACGCTTTCATTTTCTTGCATGCTTCAGCGTTATGAATAAAATTTACAGCTGTTTTAACCCCGCCCAACAAGTTACCGCTTTTATGATAGTCAACATTACTGACAAAATATTCTGCATAATCTGACGGGAAGTTTTTCTCATGGTGCATTGAAAAATCAATAACTTCGATACCGGCCCGCTTCAGCATATCGCGCTCTTGAAAATAAACTGTTTCCGCGCCGCCTTTGATGTAGAAAAATTTATTTACCAGTAATATTTTCATCATGGCCGCCTATTCATGAATAACTTTGCTGTCGGGTGGAACCATAGGATCTCGTACTGGGTGAGTCAGCCCTTTGACTAACCCAGCAGAGAGTACGGCTAAATTTATTACACTATACAACCCGTTAGTTAATGAGCGATTTTTGATCGCTTTCAGGATAATAAATGCAACTAATGGCAGTAGCGCTACACCTATAATTTCAACATTGAATGTCAATATCGAAACCAACAGCAAAAACATATAAATGGAAAAAATAATCTCGTTTTTGACAATTCTGAGAACATGACTCAGATAGGGTCTTCCCCATGCACTGCGTAATAACTCACCTGTTGCCTGGTTATAGCCACTGCGCCAACGGTACATTAATAATTTAAATGTCGACATGTTATGAGAGGTGTGGCTGAAATAAGGAACATTAAGGCGATGTAGTTTATAATCGGCATGTAATAAACGCATCCCGAGCTCTGCCTCTTCAAAGGCATGCAGATTACGGTTGGTAAGATAACCAATTTTTTCAATTGCCACGCGACGATATAATCCTCCGCCCCCTAAATGATCGCAATCACCTATCGGATATATTTCATGTAGTCGTTGCTTGCGTGACTTAAACTCATAATTTGCCGCATCATCCATTTCAACGGTACCCGCAACGCCCGCATAATCTGGATGTGCCTCAAGAAATGTAACTGCACTATCAATAAACCCTTTTTCCAGTTCCATATCGCCATCCATTAACAGCAGATATTCACCCTCGCTATACAGATAACCTAGTTGATGCCCAACCCCACAGCAACGATCCGCAGGCTGCGTTAAAGACACCACGGTCACACCTTTAGCGCTTGCTAATTGTTGAGTGTTATCGGTCGATAAGCTATCAGCTACGATGATTTTATGCGGATATTCAGCAATCTGCTGTTGGATACTATCGATGGTTTTCTCGATGCATTCAGCTTCGTTAAAGGTTTTAATACTCACTGTAATAAACGGTTTATTAGCCATACTATTGCTCCGCATAGCGATAAACGGATCGACGAATTACCAGACTCGAACCCAGCGATAAATAAAAAACAAATTGCAGCATTGGGGTGATTGTGAGTATTTGGCTATAGGGTAGGCTCAATAAACAGCTAATCACAAAAACACTAAAAGCAGGTGAAAAACTCAGTAACTGGAGGTCTTGCTGGTCTAAATTCTCGCGTTCCAATAAGGGCTTAGGCTGCACGATTTTTAGCGTATAAATAATTAGGCCAATAAAAAGCATTGTTCCTACTGCACCCACTTCCCAAAGCAACATGCTCAAAGAAGTCGAATCCAGAATCAAATTATAGGTAAGATTTAAAAATCCCTGCGAGACTATACTGCCGCTGTTTGTCGCATTCAGACCATAGCCAAATAACGTGCCAGAAAGCCCCCAAAGATCGTTATTTTTAAGCCAGAAAGTCAGTGTGGTAAAGCGACCAACCTCCCCTGATGGCAGAATATAATTGGGATCAAAAATGTAGTCTAACGAAGACAGGAAGACACTTAATGAACTCTCGGTTGGGTCACTACCAAATGCAGATGAATAACCAGAAGCCAGGATAATTATCGCAAATACAATCAATAGAGCCATGCCTGCAAAAATAAGCAGCAATGCTTTAAGATTTACTTTACTCATCCCTTTAACGTAGCTTGGCATTAGCCAAACCCAGCACATGAGTATTGGCGATAACAAGATAACAAACTTTACCTCGCCAACAATACATAAGCCAAAACCCAATATGATATGCAGTGCCATTGATTTAAATGTCGTTAGCCCATGCTTAAATTCAGAGATTTTCAACAGCATAATCAGCAGGCAAAACAGCCCCATTGCCGCAGTATTACCGCCGCCCATCGGGTCACCGCCGAAGGTTCCAACCACTGAATCCCATTTATCTTCCTCACCATACGCGGCCACACGCTGGGGAACCACAAACAACAATTGGTAAAGGACCAACGGGAATTGTGCGTAAAATACCCAGTATAAAGTTTTGGTTACACGGTAGACCTGCGATTCACGGCAGAATCCCAGTAACAGACAGAGCATAATTAGAGATAGTGCAATTTCATTTTTAAATCCGACAATCGCATCCGTTATCCCTTCCTGTAAAATTGTTGAGACGCCCGCCATGACCAGGAAGATGAGATAAAGCGTGAGCACGATTATTTCTTGCTTATCCAGCAGTAGTGCTTCGTAGCGAGTTTGCATGACCAATAGGCTAAACATCAGCAATGTCAGAAAAAAGGGGATCCACAGCACCGATAATACGCCGGTGAAATATTGAACCACCCCACAAAACACCAGGGTAATTAAAGAGTAGGTCTGTAAATAGTGCCCTGTATTAATATTCATAATACAACCGGTCTATCTTTTAAAAGGTTGGCGCGTTTATTGACCTTCAGATAAATAAACGCATAGCGGATGAATGTTAGTACTGAGAACAGAATGATTGATGTGGCATAGTCATTATAAAAATAGGGTACAACAACAAACGAAATCAACACGATAGCCAATTGTTCAAACTGAATGCGCAAAAAGTAACGGTGAGAGCCAAAAATAAGCTCAATCACTGTCAGTGGGCAGACAGCCAAAGCCGGGAACAAATAAGGCAACATATATCGCGAGGTCGGAATTGAGTTAATCCAATCTTCACTAAAACCAAGGTGCATAACTATTGGATAGAAGATAAATACACCCAAGGTACAAATCACCCCCAGTACCAGCAACAGCAAGCGTACTTTTTTGTACTCGTCATAATTGAAGGTGTTATGTCTAAAATCGATAGACCATTTTGAAAAAATAGCGTTGCGAACGGCATTTCCAACGATCACCACCGGAGCAAGACAGAAGCGGCTGACAATAGAAAAATAGCCTGCAGTCAGTGCTGAGAACCAAAAGTTAATTAGCATAATAGGTAAGTTGCCGTTTGCCATTGCCAGTACTTCAGCACTACCTACTTTAGTAATGTGATGAACGTGTTTATTAAAGAACGCCAGATTATTTCTCGGACTTAAATGCTGCAATGTCACCGAGCGCATATCAAACGCGCAAAGAATGCAGCCAATCGTCAGCAGCATCATCAAACCTGCCCATGCCCAATAGAACGCCTGGACATGTGTGGTGAGCATGACAGAAAGCACCACCACTACGGAAACAGATATCCTCTGAAAGACTAAAAAGCCAAAATTAGCCGTACGTAACGATAAGTTCTCCGATATCAACACCCACGTATTAGAAAGCGTGAGCAGATAAAGGAAGAAGATATTCTGGTCAAATAACCACGCAGTTAGCAAAGCATACGGCAGAGCAGTAATCAGACTTTGCAGTAAACAAAATACGACGTTTTGGGCCAGTTCATCATCATGTTGCTTCGGAATCAAAAGTTGCGAAGCAAATGTGCATACCTGGGCACCAATTAGCGCAATACTGTAATTAAGCGCGTAAAGCCCTACCTCTGCCAGATCATATTTGTGAGAAATCAACCAAATAGAGAGCGCACCAATCAATTGCGAAATGACTGATGAACCAGCAATCGTAGACGCGCTCTTCAGTAAACTCATACCCGGCCTGTGCCATTCATCAGTTCGTTAGTTTGCAGGTTGAGTGAACGTAATCCCTCTTTGGTTTCCAGATTTTTATCAAAAACTTGATTGATGACTACGCCGATAACAACAGACTGATTGGTCTCGAGTTTATCCAGGGCCTGGATAATGTGCTCGGCCGGGGCCGAACCTGCTTTTAGTACGAATATCAGCCCATCTGTAACCCGACTAATTAACTGGCTATCCTGGCTCTGATTCACCGCCGAGGCATCGATAATAATGCGCTGATATTTGCTGCGGAGCTCACGCATTAAGTGCTCAAGATTTTCTGATGACAGCATTAGCAATGATGAAACCGTCGCATTACCACGCGCCAGGAAATCAAGATTTTCATTCACTTTAACAATCAGATTTTCGGAGGTAACTTCACCACGAAGCAACTCGGCAACACCTTGCGCGGAAGGCTTAGCAAACTCGCTCGACAAACCCTCTTTATTGTAAAAATCCAGGTCGATAAGCAGAGTTTTTTGATCGAAGCTAAATGAGTTAGCCAACAGATTTGCCAGCAGTGTACGCCCATCACCATGGTCCGCGGATGTCACAGCAATCGTCTGAAGCTGACGATTATCCAACATAATATGGGTGCGGATGCTGTGAATGATGTCGGCGTTGAGCGGGTTATTGGAGATAATATCGCGGATTTGCGCACGACTCCCGAGCCCCTTATAGCGGCGAATCTCACCGAGTGGTTCGAGGTTCAAACGCTTCTTCACCTGGCTCAAGTTGTTAATCGTGCTGTCCATGGCGGCTTTCACAATGAAGTACATGATGCAAAATGCCAGCGCTAACAAGACCACCATAATAAACAGCAGCGATTTATTAGGCTTCGATGGGCGTTCAGCCGGTACTGCCGGGTCATACAATACAGCGTCCGCCTCAGTATAATTACTCGAAAGTGACTGCTCTTGAGTGCGTTGGTACAGCGTTTTATATGACTCTTCTGTTTTATCCAGCGCCAGTTTCAAACTGTTATAACCATCGCGCTTGGTGGCCAGTTTCTGGAATATCTCTTTTTGCTGATCTAACTGTTTCTGGTAGCTATTTTCATCTGCCAGCGCTGCTTGATATTGCTGACGCAATCCCGTTTCAAGCTCACCCAGCACACTATAGGTTTGATCCTGGATCGCCTGAACCTGAGCCTGAGCTTCCTGGATTTTGGCATGCTTAGGCCCATAGGACTTACGTAATTCATAAAGCGAACGTTTCGCCTGGATCAAGGCAATACGTAAGTCCTGAATTTGTGCGTGATCCGAAATTACCGGAAGAGAAATGACATCTTCGAGGGATTTTCCAGCCCCCCTCCGAACTTCGTTATACAGCGATTCTGCGGCCACGCGGCGCTGGGTCGCATCAGCCAAACGGTTAGTCACAATACCTAACTGCTCTGTTTCAAAACCATCTACACCACGGAAGGTCAACAGCCCTTCTTTATTAAGGTACTCATCAATTGCCTGCTTTTGTTCGGCAATTTGTTTCTGCAACTCGTCCATTTTCTGCAGATTGCTTTCTCGAGCTTTCTGCGTATTGATACGTTTTTGCTCAGCCGTGTAGTTAATAAACGCCTGCGCAACACCGTTAGCCACCTCTGCTGCCATTTCTGGGGAAGGTGACTCATAGGAAATAGATGCCAGATGCGTCGTGCGAATACTGGTAATAGAAAGATTCTTCAGCATGGTTTTAAGAGCATTATCAATACGTTGCTGCTGATTTTCCGGGGTGTTAGCATCTTTGCTGTCTGATTTAACACCATTGAAATCTGGATTTTCATCCAGTTTCAGATTTCGAACGGCCTGTGTAAGCACAATACGTGACTGCATCAACGCGTACTGTGTTTCGTAGTAGCCGTTACGTGTCGAGTCATAGCCATCGACTTGCGGGAACGGTGAGACATTATCAGGCTGTGCCTTAACCAGCACTGTTGCCGTTGAGACATATTTCGATGTCATCATGTTGATAAGTGGCCAGGCAATCGCCCCTGCAATCACACCGCCGAGAAGGATTTTCCAACTGTTTCTTTTAATTTCCTTAGCAAACCGGGAGAAATCGATAGAGCTTTCTCGTTTCTTGCCATTTTCAACTATTGATAGTTTCATAGTCAGAAGAAGCCCATGCCAATAATCACGATATCACCAGGGTGAACGGAATGTCTTACGTCCACGTTCTCAAGCAATTGGTTTGTGCCCGCTAAGCGAATATTGATATCTTTGCGATCGGCTCTATCTGTAAAGCCACCGGCCTGCGCAATCGATTTTTCAACTGTGAGTCCAGGTTCATAGGAAAATCCATTCGGATTTTTTACCTCCCCTGAAACATAGTATTTACGGAACTCAGCAATATTCACCGTCACCATTGGATTTTGCAGGTAATCTCCTCGCAGACGATTAGTTAACTCTGCACTTACCTGTTCTGGAGTTTTGCCTTTTAGGGTGAGTTGCCCAATATAAGGGAAAGTAATAGTTCCGCTTTTATCGAGTATAAATTTCATTGTTAGATCAGGTTCGCCGTACACATTAATACTAACGGCATCACCTGCATCAAGCAGATAGCCTTTTGATTCAGAATCAGGATTATCCATTAGTGGCGGCTTAGATGCAGAACATCCTGCCAGAAGCACACTGAAAAATAAAAATACCCACAGTTTCATTATTTTCATTTTAAATCTGCACCTTAGCTGTAAACATAATCAGCGAATTGTCATAACCTAACGTTCTCAAGACTTCTCTGTCGTCGTCAGGTCCGATATAAAACGAATCGGTCTCTTTATTGGAGTGCAATGTATCTATCTGATATTTCAACTCAAAATTAATAGAGGGCCTAAAGTCATAGCTCATGGTGAAGGTGAACACACCATCTTTGTCATTTCTGTCCTTATCTTGCTTCTTATAGTCTTCCGTGGTGTATGAGTAATCTAACAAAGTGGAGAAACGGTCATCGAACCAAAAGTGTTGATACGAAATGCCGTACTGTGAAACCAAAATATATCCCCCCACTTCTGAAGGGTCTTTAATGCGTTGTGAGGTATGTGCTGTAAAAATAGATTGTTTAAGCGGTTTCCACTCACCCTTAATATCCCAGTTTAGCCCATTAAAATCCTGCGAGTTGGGATTGTTCTCAAATGTTTTATACAACCATGCCAGGTTCATATCGATGTTAGTTTTACCGGTAACCTGTGATTTTATTCCATAAAGCAAATAATATTCGTCACTGTCTTTTTCAGCAGCATGATCATAATGGATCTGGTTGGTAATAAAGCTATAACGGAAACGCGTTTGCGGTGTGTACTGGTCGAAAATTTCAGCAACGAGGCTGTTTTGATGCCATTCCTGCTGCTGAATATAGTTGTAAAAATCATTATCAGTATTCTGCACATCCTGCGTATTACCGAAACGAAGTTTTTTATAAATCAACGCAACTTCTGCTTTGCCACGCCCTTCAGGAGCACCGTAACTATAACGTAGTTCACTGTTTAATAAGTTAGTGCTTAATGGAGAATTAACGCCAAATTCTTGAAATTGCTTGGGTATAAAACCTTCCGTTATGCCACGACCACGGTCTTCATGTCCAAGAGCATCTTCAATATTTAACATGAGGCCATGCATTAACCCATAGCGCCACGCGCCATTGAAACGAAAGAAATGGTCGTTGTAATTATCAGTTGAATCATTGTTATAATTGCGATAATCACCTGAGTACATTAATAAATATTTATCCTGATACCGTTGGCCAGTTAAACTTAACTCAGGTGTAGCACTGATAAAGTTTGAACCAATAGCATCACTTTTATGTGGCTGATAAGTCACATTATCTTCATAACCATAATTCACACCAACGTTGCTCTGAAAATCTATACCCGCAATGCCGATATGTGATTTCGGTGTTAGGTCTGCCATGGCCGGCGGCGATAAAACCATTGCGGCAATAATAAAATATTTAATATGCATTTTTACCGACAAATCCTTTGAAAATAGTTTTTATAATAATTTTAATATCTAGCCATAGCGACCAGTTCTGGATGTATTCGATATCGTACTCAACACGCTTTTCCATTTTATAAAGTGCATCAATTTCGCCGCGATAACCGTTAATTTGTGCTAATCCTGTGATCCCAGGCTTAACTTTATGGCGAATCATGTAGTTTTCGACTTGCTTGCGATATTGCTCATTATGTGTGACTGCATGCGGTCTGGGGCCAACAATTGACATACTGCCCTGCAATACATTAAAAAACTGCGGCAGTTCATCGAGCGAGGTGCGACGTAAAAATGCACCAAACCGAGTGACTCGTGGATCGTCTTTTGTTGCTTGTATCACCGTATCAGAATTTTCCATCACGCGCATAGTACGGAACTTCCAGACTTTAATTTTTTGCCCGCTCAAACCGTACCTGTCTTGCTTGAAAAATATCGGCCCTCGTGAAGTTAGTTTTATCCCGATGCTAATCACTAATAACAACGAGGAAATCAATACCATAATAATGCTGCCAATCACTAAATCTTCGGCACGCTTAATAAAAGAGCCAAACCCTTCAAACGGAGAACTCAGGATGCTGATGGTTTGCAAATCATCGATAGAGCGCAACTGCGACATATGGGTACTGTAGGAGTTAAAATCGGGAACGATATAAGTATTAACCGTGGTATCTGACATCATCGACAAAAAGTGACGTATTCTTTCCAACGCCACTAGTGGTAATGCGATATAGATCTCATCGACCCTTCCCGCTTTGGCCTCATCAACAAGACCACTTACTGACCCCTTAAAGGGGCTATTGATTTGGCCGATAAGTGCGCTGAACCTTGATACATCACGTTCATCATAAAAAGCCAAATCCAATTTCATATCCGAGTATTCTTTAAGAAGTGCCTCTTCGACCGCCAGACCATTCTCTGTAACGCCCACAATCGCCACATGTATACTTTTCTTAACGGAGTATTTCAGAACAATTAAATGGATCAAATAGAGTAAAAAAAGAGGAATGGCATACCAAAAAAGTGTTACCGGGAAAAAACTATTTTCAAAAATTCTTAAATAGCCTAAAGAATGCAAGCCACCAGTTATAAACCTGACAAACTCAACAAAAACAATAGTTAAAAATGAGCACAGGATCAATCTTAGTTGACCACGTATACCCCATTTCTTTGGTTTATGCAGATAAAGTTCAGTGTACTCACCAAATAGTAAGAAAGAGGTAGAAAAAAGAAAGCTAAGCATCAAAACAGTACTCGCTGACTCGAGTGCTAATAGCAATGCGCTCAATATTAAAATCAAGTTTATAAAGAGAAAATCAGCAAGCTTAATAAATACTGGATACCCTCCATGGGCAAATTTCAAAGAATTTCTTGGCATAAGTAGACTCGTTATTCATTGAATTATCGTTTCTGAAATTTTCCTTTCCCGACCTAATTATATCATAGATGTAAAAAATGCGAGCGAGTTGTTAGAAAATGTAAAATTAAATGTTAGCTTCCCGAGTTGACTTAAGTACTATCTATATACGAGATAGATATTTGTTTTAATGGTGTTTATTGGGGAGCACATAAGTATATATAGCGATTTAAGCCATTTTTTATAGATGGGGTCAGTTGCAGTTATAAGCATTTTGCAGCAGCCAGACAGCACGCCGAATGCTGCCTGGTTATTAAAAGAAAGATTTTGTGGCGAGTAATTAATGTAAAACTTCCGACCCAGCCTCACGCATTTTTTGCCAGTAATGATGCAGTTGCAACGCAGCAGGACCAATTGCTGCCTGGCTGGCTTCATATTCTTGCTCAGTCATTTGCTCAAGCTTTGCAATATGCGCTTCATCACCATGTAGAGCTATCGTTTCCAACGCGGTTTCCAGTTGTTCTGGCAATGCCTCCCAGTTACTCAGTTCAACACCACGCATATAGCCAAAACACCACTCTTCTACAATGGTGTATTCCTTGCCATCAATTTCGCGTAAACCAAATAGCGGCTCGAACTGATCCGGAGCATGACACAGTCGCTCTGCAATATCGTTCATATGCTGGCATGCGAGATCGTTAAAGCGTTGCTGCTCTTTTTCACTCTCCCAATGAGGCAATTGTGATTCACCGCCCCAAAGTGCAGTTTGCCACTGCGTGAGTTGAATCGTTCCAGGGGCAGAAAGAATAGCAGTGAGCATCCCGTCCAACTCGGACACATCCAGTACGGAATCATCGCTAACATACTGAGTGAGGGTATCATCCAGCCATTCCAATTCTTCTTCGTTTAGTGGCCCTTGATTCATACTGAGTTCTCCAGAGTTTGTGCGATTTTTAAGCCAATGTTGATGCAAAGACTCATACGATTGATTTCAGCCTATAGTATGCCGTGATATTCCTCTAAGAATGAAAGATTTGTCAGATTGCATTCATAAAACTCCGATAACCATAAGAACAAAAATCACCCAAAAGTGATCTAACGGAAAGGCTTATCATTGATTTTATTACCAGGGTGCTCAAGGTGGGAGTTGTCGCCCAGCTACACATAAGTGTGCGGGCGATAGATGGCCATAGCGAGGAAAAGAGCAGCCTTCTCTATAGCACAAATATCAGCAAGTAAAATCGAGTACAATTATATAGCCCAAACTAAACAAGCTTTGAGTATAAAATATTCAAATACTCAAGATTAATTTATTAGCAATATTCACTGGTAATACTGACCTTAATATATGAAAGCATTTAAACCAGGAAAAATGATAAAGTTTTAGCACATCCCTATCACTTATTGAGTCTTCGTTGCACACGTGCTGGTGTAACTCATCAATCCAACATATCGAAACCATCAAATAACATTAACTTAACAAGTGACATTTTGATAGTTCTTAACTGCTATTTTTAGAGTTGATGACCTTAAAAACCTATCACAAAATCTATTTATATTGATTCACTGAACATTTTGAACGATCATTTACATGATACAGAAATATCTCTTTCATCTGGTTGGGTGGATGGTTACGACGGTTTTACCGATCCGATTCAGAACCATTTTTTCACGGCGTATCACCCCTTCAAGTAGCAGTAAAGAAAATTTCTGATATTTCGAGCACATTTAATGTGTAATTTTACACATTAATTATAGCCATCTATAAAAAATTATTTAACAGAGAAGAAAGCATGTTATTGGCAGAAGCCAAAGATGATATTTTAATCAAAAGAATGATAGGCCCTTTGTGTATCGGAGTGGCATTTTTCTTCTTTCAGTTTCTGGCCGAGTCCCTTACCGCTCAGGAACAGATTGCAGATGCGACAATTCGGTTTTATGACCTTACGCTACCGCTGATTTCTGCTTTGCTGGTGTTATACAGAAAGAAGGCACTTCCCATCCTGGGGATATTTTTCCTTTATTCGATTTCTTGTCATCCGTTATCAGCGAAACTGACTCTAACGTCCCAGTTGCTGGCAGCACTCATCAGTCAGCTACTGTATTACTGGCACACAGGAAAACGTGGTACGGTCAGTTTTGGGCGAAGTCAGTTAACTCCCCGACGCATTGGTTGGCTTGTTTGCTGTAATTCTTTGTTATGTATAACTTTTCATCACTCACTTCAGACTTATTTTGATCCAGAATCAGCCACTGAAATTTTTACAGTACAGACTCTGATTAATCTGCAATGGATGATGAACTCTTGTATTACGGGTATTCCCTTTTGTTATCTTTTACTTCGGGTCTGCCATAAGCCTGCATGGGGACTTCAATATTTAAGATACGTAAAAGCATCAGTAAAATCAGGCCCATCCATTTTATATCAGGCAATCTGGTGGTTTTTACTGCTGATAATTATGTACTGCCTGATTTCAAAAAATCTCAATACGCTGCTCTTTACTGATTATTCTTTACTGTGGTTATTACCGGTAATGTTATGGGGGACAGTTCGTATTGGGCATGCTTTGGTGGCTCCTGTATGGGTCATCATACTGGCATTGCTGGGAAATTATATTGATGGATATATTTCAATAGCAAATACCCTTACAGATGCCAACCATCTGCACAGCTTAATCATATCATCCACAACAATTTTCATTTTCTCCCTGACCATTGTTGCAACAGGAGTGATATCTGCGCACAACCTAAAATACTCCCAGCATGTCAGCAGACTGTACCGCTCCGAGCCAAACACTGGATTGCTAAATTTTCAGGCTCTGAGTATGGATATAGATAAACACTCAGCTGAAGCATTATGCCTGATTCGTTGCCCTGAGCTAAATGAGCTTGAACAGACTTATGGTGTGGAGTTTCGCTTTGAATTTGTTAAAGCGTTAAGTTCGTATATAACAGGCTTATTGCCATGTTGTGGCCAGGTTTATTACAGCCCTGGTCATGGTATAATTCTAAGGCTAAACACGCTCCCAGACGTCCCCGTATTTTACAGATCACTAAGGGTTTTCCGCTTTCAATGGAAAACATCTATCCTCGGACTAAATTGTGGGGTGGCTTATACTAGTGATAAAAGAATCATCCGCAACTTATCAGAAGCAATAAAACAGTTAAACATTAACAGTTATATTTCCTTGTTGCATGGAAGACCGTTATCTCTGAGCCCGACGGTTCCTGGGGATAACATTGTTGAGTCAGGGATGATACGCGATGTTCTGCAACAAGCTATCGACAGACAATCGTTGTTGCTAATGGCACAGCCAATTGTATCTACTGTGCTCACCGCACAACCTGTTATCTCTGTTCGGGGTAAAATTCATTACCATGAGATCCTTATTCGCCTCAAAACAGCAGATGGTAAACTAATTTTTCCTGATACCTTCCTTCCCCTGGCACGCAAAGGTGGCCTGCTGCCTGCACTGGATATTACGGTAATTGAACAAACATTCCGCTTTATGCAGACAAGGAAAGTCTCAGACCCTGATTGTTATTTTTCAATCAACCTGACGCCAGAGTCACTTTACCAAACTGACTTTCTGGATAATGTCTCTACATTATTCAAGAAATACAGCATAGCTCCTTACCGTATTATTTTTGAAATTATTGAATCTGAAATTCTTGATAATGACAATGTCTCAGACATCCTGAGAAGTCTGCGTAATGCGGGCAGTAAAATTGCCATTGATGACTTTGGCACTGGCTCCTCAAGTTATGACAGATTGCGTGTTCTTAATGCAGACATTTTAAAAATCGATGGTTCTTTTATCAAAAATATTATTGATGATCCATTTAGCTACTGTGCCGTTAAATCATTTTGCGAAATGGCGAAATTGAAAAATATGGAGATAGTTGCAGAGTTTGTTGAAAACGAAGAAATCGCGCAGATGCTAACTGAGATGGGTATCGATTGGTTACAGGGATACCATATTGGAAAACCTATCCCCGTTGAGCAAGCAGAGCTGTAGCTTTGTATTAAGCTAATTATCGCATTTGACTCAGAAACCGCTCAACAACCCGGCAGCCTAAAATCCTAATAGGCTGCCGGGCTGGTTTTACATTATCAGGCTGTGGTTTGTCGTTGATTGCAGCCTATGAGCACAAAACGTGAATTTCAGGCATAAAAAAACCACCCGTAGGTGGTTTCACGACACTGCTTATTGCTTTGATTATTCTGATGTTTCCCATGGTGCCCGGGGCGGGACTTGAACCCGCACAGCGCGAACGCCGAGGGATTTTAAATCCCTTGTGTCTACCGATTTCACCACCCGGGCTCGGGAAGAAAGTGGAGGCGCGTTCCGGAGTCGAACCGGACTAGACGGATTTGCAATCCGCTACATAACCGCTTTGCTAACGCGCCAAAACCTTTTACCTTCGCAGGCTGTAACAGAAACTCTGCTACATAAATTTGGAGCGGGAAACGAGACTCGAACTCGCGACCCCGACCTTGGCAAGGTCGTGCTCTACCAACTGAGCTATTCCCGCAAAATCTTATTAATCAACCTTAAAGCTAATCATTTGATTTTACTATCTTCTGGCAAGCTGTGCTGCCGTTCGATGCGTTGCATTCTACTTACCTGACGCGATGAGTCAATGAAATTTTCCGTCATCGCGCTCCGTTTGCTGAATTTTGCACCGTACCGATCACGGTTCGAGCAAATAAGCCTCTGCTGCGGCCAAATATTGATGCATTGACCAGTAAATGGGAATCAAATTTGATAATCCAATATCGTTTCTTCTGGCTCTAGCGCCAACCTTTTAATGTCGGCAACAGAAAGCTCAGGGTTGCACAGTTCGATAAAGCGCCAGACATAATTCCGTTGCAACTGACCTCGCTTCAATCCGAGCCATACGGTGTTAGTGTCAAAAAGATGACGAGTATCGAGTCTGACTAACTCCCCTTCCTCGCTGCTTGCCTGAAATGCCACCAGACCGATACCCAGCCCTAGTTCAACATAAGTTTTCACCACGTCCGAGTCTTGCGCACTCAGCACGATATCTGGAGTAAGTCCACGGCGTGAGAACGCTTCATCAATACGCGCACGTCCGGTAATACCTTGACGATAAGTAATAATCGGCCAATGGCTAATATCATCAAGCGTGAGGGGATTAGCATGGATCAGTGGATGACCGCGCGGCACCAATAAAGTGTGAGACCAGCGAAACCACGGATAAGCAACGACTAAGGGATCGGTACTTAAGCGCTCACTGGCAATACCAATATCTGCAGTACCGTTATGCAGCAGCATCTCGATTTCTTGCGGCGTCCCCTGAATTAGCTCAAGACGTACTTCTGGGAATAATGAGCGGAACGATTTGATAACCGACGGCAAACTGTAGCGTGCCTGAGTATGCGTTGTAGCAATGGTGAGCACACCGCTGGTGTCGTTGGTAAATACATCGGCCAGACGACGTACATTACTGGCTTCATTAAGAATACGTTCAGCAATCACCAGCAGAGCTTTACCCGGCTCTGTCATGCCCAATAAACGTTTACCGCGACGGATGAAAATCTCGATACCGAGTTCTTCTTCCAGTTCACGAATATGGCGGCTTACGCCCGATTGCGAAGTGAAAAGCATATTGGCGACTTCGGTCAGGTTGTAGTCCCGCCGGGCCGCCTCGCGGATGATTTTGAGTTGCTGGAAGTTCACATTGCCCCCGGGGCATAACCATTCTTTACACTATTGTTAAAGTGGCAACCCCGATATAACAAATAATAAAAACCAGCAACTTATTCGATTTAGCAATAAGCCGAATCATCCTACCAGTAGCAGTTCGCGATTTTCCTGTGCAGGACGAACCACCAGCGACATCAAAATGTCTTTTACTGCCTGCGCCTGCGGGGTCAGCGCGCTACGGGCCGATAAATTAACCGAGAGTGGTAAATTCAGTGATGGGCTGGTGATACGAGCCATCCAGCCATTTGCCGAACTCACCAGCGAGCGTGCCGCTGATTCTGGCAACACGGTCACCCCCATACCGCTGGCAATAGCAGCCGTCAGCGTCGAGATAGAATCAATCTCCCCGGTAATTTTTGCCGTCAGGCGGCGTAGTGAGAACGCTTCATCCACTCGTTTACGCACGGCGCTGTAGTCTCGCGGCAGGAATAGGTTCATTTCGGCCACCGCAGAAAGATCGACTGTCTGACCTGGACAGTCGCGGGTGCCGACCAGAAACAACTCCTCTTTAAGTAACGGTTGGCTGGTGATGCCCGCCGTTGGAGAACGGTCATACAAGACCGCCATGTCAAGCTGGCCGCTTAACAGCTTGTCATTCAGGACAGAACTACTGTTCTCATGCAGATAGACCAGCACGTCGGGTAATTCCGCACGTACTGCCTGTAATAAAGGCATGGTAATTGAAGACGCTGCGGTACCGGGAGCCAGACCAATAGAAACCTGACCACCTAAAGTTTGGCCCACATTGCAAACCGCTAATTGAGCCTGTTCACATTGGCGCAAAATAGTTCGCGCATGGGTATAGAGAATTTTTCCTGCTTCTGTTGGCGTTACGCCGCGTTTGGTACGAATTAATAGCTGCTGATCCATTTCACCTTCAAGGGTAGCAACTTGTTGGCTCAGTGCCGGCTGCGCAATATGCAGCACTTCTGCGGCCTGAGTCAGGCTACCAATATCGACGATTTTCACGAAGTATTTCAGTCGTCTTAAATTCATTTTGCCCCCTACACGGAATGCCAACGCCAGTCTCGGCAGTGATGTCTCTCTAAGAATTGCAATATGCTTGCCACTTTTGAGAAACATCCGACCAGATGTCCTAACAAGCTGGATAATAAGCGAAAGTGATGTGAAAAGAGGAAAAATGAGTTTGAAACAGTGGTTCTCTTATGCCCCATTAGAGGTATAGGCGCACCATTACGGTGCGCCAAACCACCTCGTTACAAACTTGCCCACCAAAGACGTAATTTCATTCCTGAAAGGCTGGTCCAACCGGTCGTTGACGAGACAACCTCTCCTTTATAAAGCACAACCAACGTAGGCGTGACGCCAATCTGCCAGTTACGAGATAACTCACCTGAGGCATCATTGACCACAGGGAGATGGATCTTTTTCTGGGCCAACCAACGCGTCACATCCTGTGGTCCACCTGAACGTAGCGCAATTGTCATCACGTTCCCTCCTTCTCCCACCAACTGCGCAACAGAAGGTGTGGTGTAGCGACACACGCCGCACCAACTAGCCCAGAAATAAAGTAGTAATGGGCGATCTTCACTCAACGCGCTCAACGTGACTGCCTGGCCATCCAGTGTATGAAGTGGTGTGCTGTCGAAAGTCGTGGGCATTTTCGGCGCTCGCCACCAGTCCATCAGAAAGACAATGGTGAGGAGGACTACCACCATCACCAATGCTTCCCGTCCCCAGAGCTTTAATTTACTTTTCATTGGCCTGCGCCCGCTTTTCTATCACCAGCGTTTCCAAAGACTCCCATGGCACTGCCCCTGCCAGTAAGGTATCGCCAACCAATGTTGCCGGGGTGCCTTCCACACCGACGACCCGAGCCAGTTGAAGGTTGAGATTCAGTGTTTCCCTACTCAACTCATCAGGCTTTACCACTGTCGTCCCACTTTTGACGAATGCCGCATCAATAGTGGTTGCGGTGTGATTACCCTGTTTCGACATCAAACTGTGATGCAATGCCAGAAACTGCTGCGGGTTCTCGCGCCAGGTCGTTAAGGCGACACGCGCTGCCAGCGATGATGATTCACCACGAAATGGCAGCAGCTTGAACACCACCGCCACGTCGGGATACTTCTCGACAATCTTCTCAAGCATTGGGTCGAACTTTTTACAGTACGGACAGTTGTAGTCGGTAAACGAAATGATGGTTACTTTCGGTGACGTTGCACCAATCCGTGGGCTGGCAGGATCGTGATACAACGCTTGATAGATCATCTGCTGTATTTGTTCTTCATTATTAGGTTGCGTCTCGGCAGTGGCACCAAAAGTGGTCGCCAGCAACAGTACAAGCGTCATGATCATTTTCATTTTTTATCTCCTTTCGCATCATTTAGCGCGTTCAATACGACATCTCGTGTCAACAGAGTTGGCAGGGCTTTTCCTTCGGGTGTACCCGGCCCATAGACCTGGTTGAATGGCACACCAACTTGCCCACGTTGTTTGAGGAATGTGGTTATCTCTTTTGAAGGGAGTGTCCAGTCTCCGCGTAATGCAATGACATCAGGCTCTTGCAACACAGCCTGTACATCCTCACGAGAAAGAACGTTTAACTTGTTAATTTTGCAGGTGATACACCAGTCGGCGGTGACATCAATAAACACACGCTTGTTTTGCGCCACTGCATCCTGAATTGCCTGCTCACTTAGCGGCTGCCAGGCAATATTTTCTTTAACGGGAGTATTTACTGCTGACCCAAAATGCACCGGTAACAGACTAACCAGCCATAAAGCTGAGCCCAGCATCATCACTGCCAGGATGCGGCGCAACCAGACCATCCAGCGTCCAGGTTTCGGCAGTCGTAATGCCAATGAAGGGCGCATGGCAATCAGCAGCCACGGCAGGCTCATTCCCACACCAAGAGCTAAAAAGATACCCCACAATGTTGGCAAAGATGCACCAAGTGCCACAGCAACGGCTGTACCGAGGAATGGAGCACTACAAGGTGTTGCCAGCAGTGTTGCCAGCGCTCCCTGCCAGAAATGCCCACTTATGCCATTGCCACCTTGCGTAGCAATCCTGGTTGTCACTTTTGAAGAAAGTCGGAATTCAAATAGTCCAAACAGATTGGCACTGAACACCAACATCACTACGGCCATAAAGCCAATAAACCAGGCATTCTGGAACTGAATCCCCCAGCCCACCGCCTGGTTTGTCAAACGCAGTACCGTCATTAATAGCGCCAGCGCCATAAACGAAACGAGAATACCGGCAAATGAGGCGAGGAACTGTTGGCGAATAACGCGCTTTTCTTGTTTTTCAGCCAGTAACACGGAACCGAGTTTCATCCCCAAAACGGGCAACACACATGGCATCAGGTTAAGAATGAACCCACCCAGCAGGGCAAGCAGTAACACTTGCCAGAGTACAAAGTCACCCCCAGCCTCAGGTACAACTGGCGTTTCAGCTATCGTGATATTGCTTTGCTGAGCAATGCCATTATCGGCGATAACCAAAGAGAGATTGCGCCCACGGAGATCGGGCCCGGCGCCTTCCCAACCATCACTAACCGGTACGGTTGCCCATAACGTTTCACCTTCGACACGATATTTTGGTTTACCGAAACTGGCATCCTCTGGCATATCAAAAAACAGCTCGGGTTTCTGCCAGCCTGCCGAACGTGTGGCTTGCACAACCAGTTCAGCGCTGCGATACCCCGCTTTCAGGCTATCGGTTAGCCCGTTATGAAGCGGTACTTTACCCATCGCTTGTGCATAATCGTGGGCAAAAGCTGCGTTGCCATTCTCAGGTGTGATTTCAAAGGGAAAATCTGTCAGCAGACAGACATCTTTGCAGGTCGAGAGCGTAAGTACGCCTGCGATTTTCCCTGTAAAAGCACCATCGAGCACCAGCGGAATACTTACCGCATTGTGGTAACCCTGAGTGGTGATCCCCGCCACATCAAAACGTTGTGGCGTCGGCCAGAACCACTGGGCAGATTTCACGGCTTCGCTCCAGACAATAGTCGGCGCAACGCCACCATCACCCGGCGAACGCCAATAGGTTTTCCACCCTTCTTCCAGTTTTACATCCAGCAGGACGCGGGTTTCACCTGGCTGTGAGGTATCTGCACGCAGCCGAACGCTGGCGTGTTGATTATCCGTAGATTGAAGCCAGCCGGATTCCGCAGCCCATGAAAATGGCAGCCATAGCAGTAGCAGGCAGAGCAACGCTCGCCTAAAAAGACTCAACATATTTTTTCTCCGTAAATGAATTATCGAACTGTGTTAAACAGCCGGTGTTTCATTCACGGAAAACGCAAAATCTGAGATGGACTCTTAGGGTGGGCGAACTAAATGCCCTGGCAGGAGAAACAGATGATCGTTCAGCTTGTAATGGTGCAATGAGCGCCAGAAGTAGACTGAAAACAAAAAATGCAGCTTCAAACAACACTGGAGGTGCGGCAAGTAATGACTTTGCACTCAATTCGCAGGGGGTAACCGGCGCGTTATCTTCAACTTCGGAATTGCTGCTTTGCGAGAGCATGATGCTTTGGGCAGCTTTCATTTGCAAAGCGTGCAATCCCGCCATGCGTTGCGCGGTGCAAACTAACACCACCAGACATGCCAGCAATAAAAACCACTTTGCAAAATGCTTCCGTTTAAACATGAATCCCTCGCACTATATGAACCGCATATCTTAACCAGTCGTTCTCGTTTGGCAACTGATGTGCTGTAAAGATATGTCTGCACGCCTGCATTGCCGGGTTTGATTGTTTTATCAGCAAACAAACTTGCAGTGTGATAACAGGCTTTGACAAGCCCGAAGCGCATCGCTAATATGCGCCCCGTTAACCGATTCCTCTGTAGTTCAGTCGGTAGAACGGCGGACTGTTAATCCGTATGTCACTGGTTCGAGTCCAGTCAGAGGAGCCAAATTCTTGTTTTCATGCATCCCTGCTAATCTCTATATGATTTTGATTCAGTAAGTTAGCGTGAAAAACCTTCCCGATGCGTGTTTAGTTTTCCCTACGCATCCAGTGAATTTGGTGGTCAGATTTGGGGTCAGTTTGGTTCGATATTGGAGTGACCCCCAAATGTCTTTAAACGATTCTAAAATCCGCAATTTAAAACCTTCTTCCCGTCCCGTAAAATTCACCGATTCACATGGCCTGTATTTGCTTGTCAATCCGGCTGGTTCGCGCATCTGGTATCTCAAATATCGCTTTAGTGGAAAAGAATCCAGAGTCAGTCTGGGTGCATATCCACTCATCTCACTTTCGCAAGCCAGACAGCAGCGCGATGGCATTCGCAAGCTATTGACACAGAAAATCAATCCAGCGCAACAACGTATTGCGGATAAAGCAGCGTCTTCACCTGGCAAGTGCTTTAAAACCGTGGCGCTTGCATGGCATAAAACCAACAAAAAATGGTCGACCGATTACGCCGCACGTATTCTCGCCAGCATGGACAATCATATCTTTCCGGCAATAGGTCATTTGCCCGTCACAATACTTAAAACGCAGCATTTCACGGCATTACTTCGGGTTATCGAGGATAAAGGCTTCCTTGAGGTCGCGTCCCGAACCCGGCAGCAGCTCTGCAACATCATGCGTTACGCTGTACAGCAGGGAATGACCGAAAATAACCCGGCGCAGCATCTGGAAGGCGTTGTCGCACCTCCCGTTAAAAATCACTATCCCGCACTGCCACTGGAACGGTTGCCTGAACTGCTTGACCGTATCGGCGATTATCAACAGGGTCGGGAGCTAATCCCCGTATTCAGCAGGAAGTCCCCGGTATATTCAACTTAATTACCCGGCGAATTGTTCAGCAGATGCCCCGTGTTTTTATTCTGGTGGACTGGAGTAGTTATCACTGTGAAGCCTTCCAACTGTTGCGTGCGAGCCTCGCCTGTGATGGCCGCTCTCTTCCACTGATGAGCCGGGTGGTACCAAAAGCTCTTCAGGGGAATCCGGATATACATGACCAGTTTTTTACATCACTTTCACACTGCCTCAAACCGGATACAAAAGTCGTTATTATTGCCGATTCGGGTTTTCATGGACGCTGGTTCAGGCAAATCAGTCAACGCGGTTGGTCTTATATCAGCCGGATACAGGGAAATCATTATTACCGCACCGGAACTGAGTGGGAGAAAGTCAGTGAGTCGGGAAATAAAGCCACAGACAGACCTCAGTATTTAGGTGAAGGTATTCTCGGACGAAATAAGTGCGCTCAACGTCCCGGCCATTTTTATCTTTATAAACAGAAAGATAAAGGACGAAAAGAACGAAGTACCAAAGAACGAAAGCGTCGACCCGGACAGGAGATGAAAAGCTGCGCTTCAGCAAAATCTCCCTGGTTAATTTTTACGAATACGACGGAATATAGCGCAAAGCAAGTAATGAAAATTTACAGCAGAAGGATGCAGATTGAGCATAATTTCAGGGATGAAAAAAGTGCCAGATATGGATTTGGATTACGGGATGGAGGGAGCCAGACAGTTGGACGGCTTTCAGTACTGAGTCTGATAGCCACACTGGCAAGCATAATCATGTGGCTGAGTGGTTATAGCTTTGAAAACAAGGGATTGCAGCGGAGGTATCAGGCCAACACAACCCATAGCCGCAGAGTAATATCCCTGTTAACACTGGCAGAAAATGTTAAGAGGCATTCACCAGAATTGTTTGCCAGAGCGTCGCTGGATAAGTCGTTAAGACTACTTATCCAGCGAAATACATCTATGGTACTGGTTTACTGATAATGAGTGGGGATCCCTCAGGGGAATTTCCCCCGGTTCACTCAACGTCATTGAGCGATTTCACCGTATGTACAATTTAAATGAGCGATTTAGTTTTAACCACTTCTCATCGTTCAGGTAAAAGCATCCGCTTCGTTTTTTAATGTGATTTTCATCTCATTTAATCAATCAGATACACCGCATAACATCCCCTCGGTCAATCACTTCTGAGGTTATTTATGCCCTTTGATACCCGTTCCACCCTGATGCATCTCCTGTCGCTGGATGCCATCCCCGGCCACGAAACCGTTGTTGCTGACGTGATACAACCCCTTCTCGCAAAAGGTGCTATCACAACAAGTCGGGATGTTCTGGGCAATGTCATTGCACAGTTTGGCAGTCAAGAACCCGATGCGCTGCGCGTGATGGTGTTCGCCCATATGGACGAAGTCGGTTTTATGGTGCGAAAGATTGAGCAGAACGGTTTTATTCGTTTTGAACGCGTCGGCGGGCCTGCACAGATAACCATGTCCGGCTCCACGGTGAATTTGCAGGGCAGTAAAGGCAGTGTGCCGGGTTGTATCGGGACCAAATCTTACCATTTCAGTAAAGGGGATGAACGCACCCATCAACCTGCAATCGACCAACTGTGGATCGATATCGGGGCCAGCAGCAAACAGGATGCGCTGGCGATGGGGGTTAATGTTGGGACGCCCATCACACTCAATAATCCACCGCGTGCACTCGGCAATAATCTGGTTTGCAGCAAGGCACTGGATAACCGTCTGGGCTGCACAGCCTTGCTTGGGCTGGCGGATAAAATCGCCGGAAAAACGCTGGAAGTGGCTTTGTTTATCGTCGCTGCGGTACAGGAAGAGTTTAATATTCGCGGCATTCTTCCCGCCGTAAATGCTATCAGCCCTGACCTGACGATCGGCATTGATATCACGCCTTCGTGCGATACCCCGGATCTCGCCGACTATTCTGATCTGGTGATCAATCAGGGACCCGGCATCACCTGTCTGAACTACCATGGACGCGGCACGCTGGCTGGTCTTATTACTTCACCCAAAGTCATTCACTGGCTGGAAACGACCGCCGTGCAGCATCAAATCCCGGTTCAACGCGAAGTCGCACCTGGCGTGATTACCGAAAGCGGGTACATCCAGCTTCAGCAGGACGGTATCCTCTGCGCGGGTCTGTCTATTCCCTGTCGTTACACCCATTCTCCTGGCGAAGTTGCCAGCCTGAGCGACCTGCAACACTGCATCAATCTGCTGGCACATCTTGTTGAAGCGAAAGCCGAAACGTTTCCATTAACTGTGAAAGAAAAGAGGTCACCGCAATGAAAAAAATACTTGTTGCCTGTGGTACCGGCATGGCCACGTCCACCATGATTGCCCAGAAACTAAGCCGTTTCCTGAGTGAGCAAGGTATCCACGCCACCACCAATCAATGTTGTCTGAGTGAAATCCCACTCAATAAACATGGGGTTGATCTTATCGTCACGGCCATGAAAACCAGTACTGATTACGGAGTACCGTGCCTGAATGGTGCTGCATTTCTGACGGGAATTAACGATGAACCACTTAAGCAGCAGTTGCTTGAGTTACTGAAATAACATCAGAGGGTACCGTCATGATTGATTATATTTTATCCCTCGGGGGTACAGTTTTCGTCCCCATCATCATGTTTTTCATCGCGCTTATTTTCCGTATCCCGTTTTTCCAGGCAGTTAAAGCTGGCGTCACCATCGGCATTGGCTTCGTGGGAATGGGGCTAGTGATTGTCATGGCAATAGATAGCCTGAATCCCGCCATCAAACTGATGATCGAGCGTTTCGGCCTGCATCTGAATCTACTGGATGTAGGAGCAGGCCCGGCTTCTGGTGTCGGTTATGCCACAGCTGTCGGGGCGGTGGTGATCCCGGTGGTGTTCCTGTTTAACATTGTGTTACTGGTTACACGCCTGACCAAAACCATGAACGTGGATATCTACAACTATTGGCATTACGCCATTACCGGTGCTATTGCCAATATTCTTACCGGCAGCATGATCTATGGCGTGATAGCGGCGGTCTGCCATGCGGCATTGTCACTGAAAGTGGCCGATCTCACTGCCCGTCGCGTACAAAAGATTGTCGGTCTGGAAGGCATTTCTATCCCCCAGGGTTGGGGAACCAGCTCAGTCCCCATCGCGCTGCTGCTGGAGTGGGTCTATGAACGTATTCCGTTTATGAAAAACCACAGCATTGATGCCAGCGAAATCCAAAAACGCTTTGGCATGATTGGCGACCCGGTAATTATTGGCGTGATTCTGGGTATTATCTTTGGCCTCGCAGCCGGTTACGGATTCAAAGATCTGGCAAGTCTGGTGATCACCGTAGCGGCCATCATGGTGCTGTTCCCGCGCATGATCCGTTTGATTGTTGAAGGCTTGCTTCCTATATCCGAGGGGGCTCGCACCTTCTTGCAAAAGCATTTTCATGGTCGGGAGTTTTATATCGGCCTGGACAGTGCCGTCACACTTGGCCACCCCACCACCATTGCCGTCGGCCTGCTGCTAATCCCCATCATGCTCATCACCGCCGGGCTGTTACCGGGGAATCAGGTGCTGCCACTCGCCGACCTTCCCGTTGCACCTTTCTTTGTCTGTATGGCAACCGTTATCCATCGCGGAGATTTCCTGCGTACCTTAATCACCAGCTTTATCACCATGATTTTTGTATTACTGATTTCCACCCATTTTGCCCCGTACTTTACCCAGATGGCCGCACAGGGGGGGTTCAGTCTGGCTAAAGACGGTTCACAAATTACCGCGCTTTCGGTTGGCAACCCGTTCGGCTGGTCGATTACCGAACTCGTCGGCATGGGGTTAATTGGCACTATTGTCTGCATTGGTATCACGGCGCTGGTGGTGATTGGTCTGGGTAAACGTGAGTTATCTGCCTGATTTATCAATCGTTAAAAAGGAGTAGTGAAATATGAGTTGGCTTAAAACTGTTATTGGTACTGAGAAAGCCGTTATTGCTATGTGCCATTTGCGCGCCTTGCCTGGTGATCCGGGTTATGACAGCAAAAAAGGCATGAACTGGGTTATCGACAAAGCCCGCGATGACTTGATTGCGCTACAAAATGGGGGCGTAGATGCCGTCATGTTCTCCAACGAATTCAGCCTGCCCTATCTGACGCGCGTAAAAACGGAAACGACCGCTGCTATGGCGCGCGTTATCGGGCAGTTGATGGCTGAGATTAAGGTGCCTTACGGGGTCAACGTACTTTGGGATCCGGTCGCTTCGTTTGATTTGGCGATGGCCGTAGACGGTAAGTTTATTCGTGAAATCTTTACCGGTGCCTACGCCAGCGATTTCGGTATCTGGGATACCAATGTTGGCGAAACGATTCGCCACCAGCACAGCATTGGTGCCTCACATGTCAAAACCTTATTCAACATTGTGCCAGAAGCCGCCGTTTATCTGGGGAACCGCGATATTCGCGCTATCGCTAAATCAACGGTGTTCAACAACCATCCTGATGCACTGTGTGTTTCGGGCCTGACCGCGGGTAGCAAAACGGATTCCGCCCTGCTCAAAATAGTGAAAGAGACGGTACCGGATACCGTCGTGCTGGCCAATACCGGGGTGTGTCTGGATAACGTAGAAGAACAACTGGCCATTGCCGACGGTTGTGTCACCGCAACACATTTCAAGAAAGACGGGATATTCGATAACTTCGTCGATGAATCGCGGGTCGCGCGCTTTATGGAAAAAGTGCACCAACTCAGAAGGTAAAACGAGGCCGTTTTTCAACGGCCCCTCCGTCATCACTAACGGCCCGGCGCCTTCGCCAAAAGTACACCGGGCCTTTATTTATCGCTATTACGTTACAGGTGTCAATATGCTGATACATCAGCCCCAACTCGCCCAAGCCCGGAGAAAAGCATCAGACTGGCAGCAGGCGGTTCAAATTGCCCTGCAGTCGCTGGAGGAGTCCGGTTACACCACCCGCCGCTACTATCAGAGCGTGATTGAAAATACGCTTGAATGGGGCCCTTATTATGTCATTGCACCCGGTATCGCCATGCCCCACGCACGCCCCGAACAGGGCGTACTGGCGAATGGCATCGCCATCACTACGCTTGAGAGCCCGGTTTGTTTCGGCCATGAAGATTGTGATCCGGTATGGTTGGTGATTGCACTTAGCGCCACGGATGCCAATGCCCACCTGGCAACCATTCAGAGCATCACAACGCTGCTTGATGATGGTGAGTTACTCACCCGGTTGCGACAGGCAAAAACTGACCATGAACTTTTTCAACTGATCGGTTCTCCCACACTACAGGAGCGTTAAAGATGGTCTATCTCCACCCGTCCCTGGCTTCCTCCGACCCGCTGACACTCGGGGAGACACTTTCTTCGCTGGCGCGCCTGAAAGTAAGCTCCCTGCATATTGATATCGAAGACACCAGCTTTATCAACAACATCACCTTCGGGATGAAGACCGTTACCGCCATCGCCCGTGAGACGCAACATTGTTTGTCATTTCATCTGATGCTGGCGGAGCCTCGCCGCTGGCTAACCTGGATTGCACCGCTAAAACCGGCATGGATTTTTCTGCATGCTGAAGCGCTGGCTAACCCATCAGAAGATCTGGACGCTATCCGTCTGACCGGTGCCAAAGCCGGACTGGCATTTAATCCGGCAACGCCCGTTGCCCATTACCGCTACCTGAATAAACAACTTGATGGCTTGTTGATAATGACCAGCGAACCGGATGGTGAAGGGCAACGTTTCATTCCGGCAATGTCAGATAAAGTGGCCGAAGCCGCGCGGTTATTCCCAAAGGCTGAAATCTGGGCTGACGGAGGTGTTGATCTCAATGTTGCCTCAACGCTGATTCATGCGGGAGCTCGCCATCTGGTACTCGGCCGGGCTCTATTTGCTGAGAACGATATTGCATACGCGCTACGCCAGTTTCAGGATGAATCCGATGAGCCAAAAGCGTAGTGAACGTATCGGTAATATCCTGCACTACTTGTGGATACACCATCAGTTCAGCATTCAACAGGCACATGAATTATTGAATTATGCCGATGCCACTTTAAGGCGCGATTTTAACTATATTGCGGCCCACTATCCCGGCATGGAACGTTATCATGGAGGGTTGCGCTTTAACGTCAATAACGCGGATAAAGAATTCGTCTTCGACATGAAAAAAAATATTAATGTCGAAGCAAAAAAACAGATAGCCCTGCTGGCACGTCAGTACATCCGTCCACACGATTTTCTTATTCTTGACTCCGGATCCACCTGCCTTGCGTTGGCAAAGTCGCTGGATATACCGGCAAGCGTGGTCACTACCGATGTTAATATTGCACATCATCTGGCGCAGATGAGTCATCTGGAGAGCTATATTATCGGCGGCATGATCCGCCCCGGCTATTTCACTGTGGGAGAAAGCCTCGCTACGGATATGCTGAAAACCTTTTCTATTGAACAGGCATTTATTTCCTGCGATGCGTTATCTCTCGATGCCGGTATCACCAACGCTACCCTGTTTGAAGTCGGCATAAAAAAAACCATTATCCAGCGCGCCAAAAAAGTGATCCTGCTGGCTGATCACAGCAAATTTGAACAAACCAATCCCTATAACATCAGCACGCTTTCTTGTATTCATTGTGTGATAACTGACAAAGGTCTATCCGATCAGCTGTTTAAGCGTTATCGTCAGGCAGGTGTCAATGTTATTCGTTAACAGCCCATGAAGGCACCCAATGTGTAAAGCCAGCTAAATTAAGCCGGCTTTTTGCTTTTCAACCCTTACCAACCCCTTTCGCTCCCTCCTCCCGATGACATACTATCGAAGCTGCAAACAGCCCTGTAAAAATCAGCAGGATGAGGAGAAAAGATGACGCATCAGACAGCCGCCACAGCCCTTACCCCGAACCAGGCCCTCGATAAACTAGAGGAGCTGTACGATGCCTCGGTCAACGCACTGCGCGACGCCATTGGCCAGTATGTTGAGAACGGCGCACTACCCGAAATTGAAAAACGTGCCGCTGGTTTATTTGTCTACCCGGAGTTACGCGTCAGTTGGGATGGCACCGTACATCACCCAAATAAAACCCGTGCCTATGCTCGCTTTACCCATTCAGGCAGTTATACAACCACCGTCACCCGTCCTGCTTTATTTCGCCATTATCTCGCCGAACAACTCACTCTGCTTTATGACGACTATGGCGCACACATAGAAGTGGGGTTATCGCAGCATGAAATCCCGTATCCGTATGTGATTGATGGTTCCAGTTTGTCGCTGGACCGCTCAATGAGCGCCGGTTTGCCGCGCTATTTTCCCACCACCGAACTGTCGCAAATTGGCGATGAGACAGCGGATGGGTTGTTCCACCCTACAGAGTTCTACCCACTTTCACATTTTGATGCCCGACGCGTCGATTTTTCGCTCGCGCGTTTACGCCACTACACCGGCACCCCGGTAGAACACTTCCAGTCTTTCGTGTTGTTTACCAACTACACCCGCTATGTGGACGAGTTTGTGCGCTGGGGTTGCCAGCAAATTCTTGACCCTGAAAGCCCGTATGTCGCACTTTCCTGCGCCGGTGGCGTGTGGTTGACGGCCGACAGCCAGGCCCCGGAAGAAGCCATTTCCGATCTCGCCTGGAAAAAACACCAAATGCCCGCGTGGCACTTGATCGATGCCAACGGTACCGGCATCACGCTGGTGAATATCGGTGTTGGCCCGTCAAATGCGAAAACTATTTGTGACCACCTGGCGGTGTTGCGCCCGGCGGCGTGGCTGATGATAGGCCACTGCGGCGGCCTGCGTGAAAGCCAGTCGATTGGCGATTATGTTCTGGCCCATGCGTATCTACGTGATGATCACGTTCTGGATGCGGTGCTACCGCCAGATATCCCAATCCCAAGCATTGCTGAGGTGCAGCGGGCGTTGTACGACGCAACCAAGCTGGTGAGCGGTATGCCGGGCGAAGAAGTTAAGCAACGTTTACGTACCGGGACTGTCGTCACCACCGACGATCGTAACTGGGAGCTGCGCTATTCCGCATCGGCCTTGCGTTTTAACCTCAGCCGCGCCGTCGCTATTGATATGGAAAGCGCCACCATTGCCGCACAGGGTTATCGCTTCCGCGTACCGTATGGCACGTTGTTATGTGTTTCCGATAAACCTCTGCACGGTGAAATTAAACTCCCCGGCCAGGCCAACCGCTTTTATGAAGGGGCAATTTCGGAGCACTTGCAGATTGGTATCTGCGCGATTGATCTCTTGCGCGCTGAAGGCGAACGCCTGCACTCACGCAAATTACGTACTTTTAATGAACCTCCTTTCCGTTAAGAGAAAATAATAATGCAACACACATCACCCCTCGCTGCCTTGCGCAGCCTGCTTAAAGAGCGCGAACTGGATGGCATGCTGGTTCCACGCACCGACGCCTGGCAAAGTGAATATTGCGCGCCTTATGACGACAAACTGGAGTTTATCAGCGGCTTTGACGGCTCTGCGGGCCTGGCTCTGATTCTGGCTGACCGCGCGTTGCTGTTCGTTGATGGCCGCTATCAGGTTCAGGCGCGCCAGCAGGTGAATCTGGACGAGTTTGAAATCCACCATTTGCACGATGAGCCGATTCATCTCTGGCTTCACGAAAATTTGTCAGCCGGTAAACGCATAGCGTTTGAACCGCTGCTGATGGTCAACAGCCAGTATGAAAACCTGCGTACCAGCGGCTGCGACCTGGTTGCGGTTAATGATGACCCGGTCAATCAAATCTGGGCGACACGTCCGGCGATACCTCGTGGGCTGATACGCCAGATGCCTGATGTGATTAGCGGTGAATCTTCTAAGTCTAAATGTGCCCGAGTCGCGCAAGCGTTGACGTGCCAGGGTGTCGATTACCTTGCGCTCACTTTGCCAGACAACATTGCCTGGTTGCTTAACGTGCGCGGTTCAGACATCCCAACAAGCCCAGTGCCGCTTTCGTTTGCGCTGGTTAAAAATGACGGTGCCGTTGAGTGGTTTGTTGACGAGGCAAAGCTGCAACAACTCGACAATTCAGTGCTGGAGTCAATCGCCGTCCTCAGCCCGGATGCCTTCCTCGCACGTTGCCAGCAGCTTGCGGCCGGGAAGCGCTTCTTGCTTGATGGCGACAACACGCCTGTCGCCGTGCGCTTTGCTGTGGAACAAGGCGGCGGTGACATCGAATGGCAGCCAGATCCAATCACACTAATGAAAGCCAATAAGAACGATATCGAACTGGACGGCTATCGTTCAAGCCACATTCAGGATGGTGCAGCCTGGGTGAATTTCCTTGCATGGCTCAGCCATGAAGTACCGCTGCGTGAAGCCGCTGGCAATCCGATTACTGAACTTGAAGCCCAGGAAAAACAGCTCGCTTTCCGTCAGGAATGTGACAACTTCATTGAGCAAAGTTTTGGCACCATTTCCGCCGCAGCGGGCAATGCCGCCATGTGCCATTACCACAGCGCACCGGAAACCAACTTTGCCATCGGCAGTAATGAATTTTATCTCAATGACTCCGGTGGCCAGTATTTCAACGGCACCACCGATGCCACCCGCACGCTGAACTTTGGGCAACTCGATGCTCAACGCCGCCTGCACTACACCGCGGTTCTGAAAGGCTTCCTGTCGCTGATTTCGCTGCAATTTCCGCAAGGCGCACAGGGCCACCAACTGGATGCATTTGCTCGCCGTCCACTGTGGGAACTGGGTCTGGATTATGACCACGGAACTGGTCACGGTGTCGGCCACAACATGCTGATTCATGAAAACCCACACCGTATGGCGAAAAAAGTGAACCCGTGGCCAATGCTGCCGGGCAACGTGCTGACTATCGAACCGGGTTATTACCTCGCTGGCAGCCATGGCATTCGTATTGAAAACCAGGTGGAAGTTGTCGCCTCTGTTCCTGGTTTCTGTAAATTCGCCTCGCTGACGCTGATCCCGATTGATTTAAGCGCGGTGGAGTTACCATTGTTAAGTGAGCAAGAGATTGCCTGGCTTGATGATTACCACCAGTTGGTGCGGGAAACATTGTCGCCGCTCGTTTCCAGTACTGCGCGGCCATGGCTGATAGAGGCAACAGCGCCAGTCAGAACGCAGCGCATGTAAATCCCTCAAAGAGCCGTGTTTTTGCGGCTCCTTTCTTCTTTTTGATGATTAAAACAGCAATCAAACACATTTCACCTAATCAGCCTTTGACAACCCAGTAGCCGCTAGTTACTATGCGCCCCGTTAACCGATTCCTCTGTAGTTCAGTCGGTAGAACGGCGGACTGTTAATCCGTATGTCACTGGTTCGAGTCCAGTCAGAGGAGCCATATTAGAGAAGCCCGCTTAGGAAACTAAGCGGGCTTTTTGCTTTTTAGAATTTGCGTTTTATAGCTGACCTGCTTTTCCAGATTCAATACTAATTGGCACCGGCATCCCGGAACGACGGGTCAACGCTGCGCTCGCCATGCCTGCATCTACGCCAGAACCTTGCGTCATATCGCGCAGAGTTGGTGTCATGGGTAGCGGCACTTTCTTGTCAGATTCAAACTCCGCACGGTTACGGGACAGAGGCTCATGCACTTCCAGCCAATGCCTTCCGTCCGGTTCGACAGTTGCTTTCACCGGCTGATCAATCAGCTGCACACGCGCCCCCACCGGCACATTATCAAACAGATACTTAATGTCATCTTTGCGAAGGCGGATGCACCCCTGGCTAACGCGCAGGCCGATACCAAAGTTGGCATTCGTGCCGTGAATAGCGTAAAGCTTGCCGATGTAAATCGCATACAGCCCCATCGGGTTATCCTCACCCGGTGGCACGTACGCTGGCAGAGTTTTCCCTTCTTTCGCGTATTCGCGTCGGGTATTCGGTGTTGGTGTCCAGCCTGGAGCTTCCTGCTTACGCTCAACCCTCGTCACCCAGTTACGCGGGGTTTCTCGCCCGGCCTGTCCGATACCAATGGGCAAAATTTCTACCGTATTGCCCCCTTCTGGGTAGTAGTAAAGCCGCATTTCGGCGACGTTAATCACGACGCCCTGGCGTACGGTATCTGGCAAAATCACTTGTTGCGGAATCGTCAACTGGGTACCGGCTTTTGGCAAAAATGGATCGACCCCTGGATTGGCTTCCAGCATATTGCTTAGCCCCTGCCCATATAACGCGGCGAAGTACTCTAGCGGCTGGGTATTCCCTTCAGGTACGCTAACGGTTAGCGGCGAGCCGACCAAGCGGCTACCCTCAGGTGGAAGCATATAGGTAACGGCCTGGGCGCTACTGGTAACGGCGGCAAGCACAAGGGCAAGCGAGGATAAGCGAATCATAATTTCCCTATTATCGTACATGGTATCGATAGGTTAAATATAACCTTCTATTGAGATTCAGTGAGGATTTCGGTATTTGGAACTGGGGGGAGTTTGGTGCTTTTAAGAGATGAGCCCGACAGGAGCTCATCTCTTGTGTCTGATACGGTTATTAAGTGCCTGAGCTGTCGAGCAGATCTTTGCTTGCCGCTTTTAAGTACTGGAACATTGACCAGAAAGTTAGTACCGCAGCGATAAAGAATAAACCGATCCCCGCATACTCAATCCACATATTTGGACGCCAGAGCATACCGATCAACGCCAGCATTTGTGCCATGGTTTTGGACTTACCAATCCAGGAGACAGCAACGCTGCTGCGCTTGCCAATTTCAGCCATCCATTCGCGTAACGCAGAGATAATAATTTCACGGGCAATCATAGTGGCCGCAGGTAGCGTCACCCACCATGAGTGGTAGTGTTCCACCACTAGCACCAGCGCAACGACGACCATGACTTTATCCGCTACCGGATCAAGGAATGCTCCAAAACGCGTGCTTTGGTTCCAGCGCCGCGCCAGATAGCCATCAAACCAGTCTGTTATTGCAGCGAACCAGAAGATAAACGCGCATAGGAAAGGTGCCCAACTGAACGGCAGATAAAAAGCCAGCACAAAGAATGGGATAAGGACGATACGAAACAGAGTAAGCAATGTCGGAATATTAAATTGCATAGTGCTGGTTAACTGTCTGTCGTAAGTGGAAATTGTCTCTATGTTGCTACAGAGCCCTTAATGTTTCAACGAGTAGAAGATCTTTTCTGCCAACGCTTGCGAGATGCCTGGCACTTTTGCAATTTCTTCTACGGATGCATTCTTTAATGGTTGCAATCCCCCCATATATTTCAACAACATCTGGCGACGTTTTGGCCCAACCCCTTCGATTGTCTCCAACGCACTGGTATTTTTCACTTTTGCGCGTTTTTTACGATGCCCGGAAATGGCATGGTCGTGCGATTCATCACGGATATGTTGGATAACATGCAAGGCAGGAGAATCTGGCGGCAGTGAGAACCCTTCCCCTTCTGGTTCGAAGAACAACGTCTCAAGTCCAGCTTTGCGGTCCACGCCTTTTGCCACGCCGAGCAACAGCGGATGATTTTTATCCCACTCCACATCAAGTTCTGCAAAGACGGTTTTTGCCTGGCCGAGTTGCCCCTTACCACCGTCAATCAGGATAACGTCCGGAATTTTACTTTCATCGATAGTTTTACCGTAACGACGACGCAATACCTGGTTCATCGCGGCATAGTCATCGCCAGGTGTAATCCCTTCAATGTTATAGCGTCGATATTCGGCACGTACTGGCCCGTTCGCATCAAAAACGACACAAGAAGCGATAGTCTGCTCACCCATGGTGTGGCTGATGTCGAAGCACTCCATCCTTTTAATCGCTGGCAGCTCCAGCACATTGGCGAGCGCCGCCAGGCGTTGATGGATAGTCGACTGCTGCGCCAGACGTGTCACCAGCGCAGTAGCCGCATTAGTTCGGGCAAGTTTAAGGTAACGCGCGCGATCGCCTCGTGGTTTGGTCTGCACGTTGATGCGCCGCCCCGCCAGTTCCGTCAGGGAATCTGAAAGCAGGTTTTTATCCGGCAAATTGAAGTCGAGCAGAATTTCAGAAGGCAAGGTGCGCATCTGGCTGCCCTGCAAATAGAACTGGCCAACAAAAGTTTCAACCACTTCTGACAGTTCCGTGCCATTGGGTACTTTCGGGAAGTAACTGCGGCTGCCCAATACTTTACCCTGGCGGATAAACAGCACGTGTACACATGCCATACCCGAATCAAACGACACGCCGATCACATCCAGATCGTCGCCGGTATTAGAGACAAACTGTTTTTCAGTCACACGGCGGACTGCCTGAATCTGGTCACGAATTCGCGCAGCGGCTTCAAATTCCAGGTTTTTGCTCGCCTCTTCCATTCTGGCGATCAATTGGTTCAAAACCTGATCGTCTTTTCCTGACAGAAACAAGCGCACATATTCCACCTGCCGGGCGTAATCCTCTTCACTGACCAAACCCGCAACACACGGCCCAAGACAGCGCCCAATCTGGTATTGCAAACATGGACGAGAGCGATTGCGATAGACATTGTTTTCGCACTGACGAATCGGGAAGATTTTTTGTAATAACGCCAGCGTTTCGCGTACTGCGTAGCCGTTTGGGAATGGCCCGAAATATTCACCCTTCGCATGTTTCGCCCCACGATGCATAGCAAGTCGCGGGTGAGTATCACCGCTCAGGAAAATGAAAGGATAGGATTTGTCATCACGCAGCAATACGTTATAACGAGGCTGATAAAGCTTGATGTAGTTATGTTCAAGCAGCAGCGCTTCTGTCTCGGTATGGGTTACCGTCACGTCGATATGCTGGATGAGCGCAACCAGAGCCTCCGTTTTACGGCTGGCAAGATTGCTCCTGAAGTAGCTCGACAGGCGTTTTTTCAGATCTTTGGCTTTACCAACGTAAATAACCGTCTCACTGGCGTCATACATACGATAGACGCCAGGTTGGCTGGTTACTGTCTTGAGAAAAGCTCGCGGGTCAAAGATTTCACTCACTACTGATTAACGTCTCCGCACTAAATAAACCATGACGAATGGCCAGGTGTGTCAGCTCAACATCGCCACTGATATTCAGTTTACTAAACATGCGGTAACGGTAACTATTGACCGTTTTTGGGCTCAGACTAAGCTGCTCAGAGATCTCATTGACCTTCTGGCCTTTGGTGATCATCAGCATAATCTGTAATTCACGCTCAGACAAACTGGCAAACGGTGTGTCCGTTTTTTCCGGTTCAATCTGGCTTAACGCCATCTGTTGGGCGATGTCTGATGCAATGTAACGCTGACCCGCGTTTACTGAGCGAATCGCATTAACAACATCCTGCGGTGCTGCACCTTTACTTAAATAACCCGCAGCACCTGCTTGCATGACTTTCGCCGGCAGCGGATTTTCAGTGTGAATAGTCAGCATAATCACTTTGATATCAGTTGAATATCGCGCGATTTTGCGTGTTGCTTCAAGGCCGCCAATGCCCGGCATGTTCATGTCCATCAGGACAACATCAACCTGATGGCTACGGCACCACTTAACGGCATCCTCACCGCAATTTGCTTCACCTGATATCTTGATCCCTTTGATATCTTCAAGAATGCGTCGTATCCCTGCGCGCACCAGTTCGTGGTCATCAACAAGAAGTACGTTGATCAAAGGGGACTCTCCAGAAAAGGAATTACGCTACTAAAAATTATCACGCTATATTAACGGGTTTTCCGGTAACTTTAAAATGCAAAAACAGATTTTCAGAGTTTCCACTGTTTTTGGAAATTTAATTGTACAGTGGAAACTGTACAAGCAATTTGATTAATTTATGTCTTTAAATAATAAAAATGCTTTTCACATTAAAAAAAACGATAATCCATTAATATTAGACGTATTAAATAATGCTTATAAACCGCAACATTTAACCACAAACAAACATAATCAAAACAATTTAACAGCATTGTACAGATAACAACCCGCACGATTAGCGTTAGCACTAATAAAATGGTTTACGATTGTGCTATACTCCGCCGCCTTACGAAACCGTTACACAATTCAACGGTGTACCAACCGAGACCGAGGAACACAAATGAGCACTCCTGATTTTTCCACCGCAGACAACAGTAGTGAACTGGCTATTGAAGTTACCTGCCTGAAAGCTATGCTGACTCAGATGCTGAAAGCCATGGGCCAAGCCGATGCAGGCAAGGTTATCATTAAAATGGAAAAGCAAATTGCTCAGATGGATGACTCGGCGCACGCAGAAGTCTTTGGTAATACTGTTAAGCAAATTAAACAGGCTTACCGTCAGTAATCGTTAAAGGCGGCTGGATGAGGAATGTTTCTCCAGCCGTTTCATTGAAGAGTCATCGAATTAACTCCCCTTTCAAATTATTCCAATCGCTGCCGCATAACAGGCAATTTGTGTTTTATTTGGCGCGTTAAATTTCTTCTGCATATTTTTCTGATGAAAATTGACGGTATTTTCTGATATCGACAAAATAATAGCTATTTCAGCCGATGTTTTTCCTTCGCCCGTCCACTGCAATATTTCCCGCTCGCGCTTGCTGAGTTTTAATGTCAGCGCATCCATAGACGGATCGTTGAGACGCGTTAATGTCATCAGGCTCAATTCACCCAAATACTGCAGGCGTAACTGAAGCTCATCGCCAGGTAATACTTTCCCTTTGCCCTGAGTACGTGAAACTGAGTAAAAACCAATTGCCCGGTTAGGTGCCATTACACACTGGCTAATGCCGCGGCGCAGGCCGTGATCCCTTGCCGCATCCCAGAACTGTGGGGTATCACTAAAAAGTTCGTCATCCCAGGGAAGATGACCACGCATGAAATTTTCCGGGCGCAGCACCGGATCAATCGCGAAGTAGTTTTCTGCATGGTAGTGGTCGAGCCAGCTCTGCGGATAGGACGATCTTAAAGAGGTTTTAGGACGAGTAAATGGCACCGGGTGACGTATACATAGCGAGTAATAGTCAAACTCCAACAGCTCAGTTTGCTGATGCAGAATTTTTGTTATTTCATCAGCCTGAGTGACAGACTGGAAGATATTAAGCGCATCCAGCCGCCAGCTAAAAAAGTTACGATCATCCATTATATCTGGCGAATCTCCTGACATTGAATTCATTTTCGAATGTAATGCTTAACGCTATCACATTTACCAAAATTATTTATATGATTTAACTGCAACAACAGCTGAATATTGAAAATCATTACTCAATAGTTATTTTTTATTTATAACGCTTATTAATTACAGGGTTAATTGACTATAAATAATGGCCCCGATTGGGGCCATTCAAGCTACTGCGTAAGGAACTTTTCAAGAAATTGCTGGGTACGAGCCTGCTTAGGGTTAGCAAACAACTCACGAGCCGGCCCCTGCTCCACAATGCGTCCCTGGTCCATGAAAATAGCTCGGTCAGCAACATCACGAGCAAAGCTCATTTCATGGGTCACTATCACCATGGTTCGCTTCTCTTCAGCCAACTGGCGGATTGTGCTCAACACTTCCCCAACCAGCTCCGGATCGAGTGCTGAAGTTGGCTCATCAAACAGAATCACTTCCGGGCGCATCGCCAGCGCGCGGGCAATCGCTACGCGCTGTTGCTGGCCACCTGAAAGGCGGCGCGGGTAACTGGTTTCTTTGCCGCTTAAGCCAACTTTCGCCAGCAGCTCACGGGCGCGTGCTATTGCCTCTTCCTTCGGCTCACCTTTAACAATCACCGGCCCTTCAATGATATTTTCAATCACCGTGCGGTGCGGGAAAAGGTTGAAACTCTGGAATACAAAACCAACATGCTGGCGCAGTTCGCGCACTTTATTCTTTTGCTTATTCAGCGAAAGCGCTGCATCAATGGAGATATCGCCAACCCTGATGGTTCCCGACTCCGGCTGTTCCAGCAAGTTAATGCAACGTAATAACGTAGTTTTACCTGAGCCGCTTGGCCCAATAATGGCGACCACTTCACCCGCTTTTACTTCCAGATCGATGCCATGCAGCACGGTCTGCCCGTGGAATTTCTTGACCAGTTGTTTTACATCGATGGCACTCATTTTGGATCCCTGTCCTGGCGATTGAGTTGATTTTCAAAGTAGTTCTGCAACGAAGAGAGCACCGTTGCCATCACCCAGTAAATCAAGGAAGCCGCGAGATACATGGTAAACACCTCAAGCGTGCGCGAAGTAATAAGCTGAGCCTGGCGAAACAACTCAGGAACCTGAATTGTGGCTGCAAGCGAGGTGTCTTTTACCAGACTGATAAAGCTATTACTCAGTGGTGGTAATGCCACACGAGCAGCCTGCGGTAAAATCGCCCGGCGCAAAGTTTGCCACGGCGTCATACCGATACTTGCCGCCGCTTCCCACTGCCCTTTCTCAATTGATGAAATGGCAGCGCGCAGAGTTTCTGATGCATATGCCGCCATATTCAACGACAAACCAATCATTGCGGCCGGAATAGGATCAAGCTCAATACCAAACTGCGGCAGGCCGTAATAGATCATAAACAGCTGCGCGATTAACGGCGTACCACGAAAAATCGACACATAGAAACGTGAGAGCAGTGAAAACGGCCAGAATCGAGACAAGCGCATCAGCGCCAGTAAAAAACCGAGAATCAGCCCAAAGAACATACCGCCGATGCTGAGTTGCAGCGTGAACACCGCACCTTTGAGCAGGAATGGCGCTGAGTCCAGCACCAGTTGAATACTTTCTTGCATAGTAACCCTGTTTTTCTAAATATGCGGATGGTAAGCAAACAACGCGGGCGCCCCACCGGTATGAATAAAGATAATCGGGCCTTCGTCTTTAAAACGCTTCTGTGCCACACCATCAATTAAACCCGCCATGGCTTTGCCGGTGTAAACCGGATCGAGCAGTATCCCTTCCAGACGGGCGAGAATTTTAATCGCCTCAAGCCCTTCTTCGTTCGGCGTGCCGTAGCCCGGAGCGAAGTAGTCATCCCAAAGTTTAATCGGATTGTTTGCGCTGACACTAAGCGACTGCGCCACTGCCTGCTGCAATGCTTCCACTTTCGGTAATTGCTGAGCAATAGTGCGCGATACGGTAACACCGATTAAATCGACATCCGGCATCACTTGCTCAAGCCCGACGGCAAGCCCCGCGTGCGTTCCCGCGCTTCCGGATGCAACAACAACAGATGATACGCTCACCGCACCTTCGCACTGCTGGGCGATTTCCAGCGCGCTTTCCACATAACCCAACGCACCCAGTGCATTCGACCCACCCACCGGAATCACGTACGGGCGAAAACCCTGTGCTTCAAGACGAACGGCTATTTCTTCGAGTTGTTGGTCTGGTGAATGGAGCGCATCACACATTTCGATTTCGACATCAAACAGGTCGAGCATCAAACGGTTGCCATTGGTGAGGTAATTTTCTGCCTGCGTACCGATCGGGTTTTCCAGCAGAGCGACACATTTCAGGCCGAGTTTTGCGGCAACCGCTGCGGTTTGGCGAACGTGATTCGACTGAATTGCCCCTGCGGTAACCAGCGTGTCAGCCCCTTCACGTAATGCGTCCGCAGCCAGAAACTCAAGTTTACGCAGCTTATTCCCGCCCATCGCCATAGGGGTTGTGTCGTCACGCTTGATGTAGATTTCGCGGCCGAGATAGTCAGAAAAACGCGGCAAATATTCGAGTGGCGTCGGGGCGCCAATAAATTCCAGACGCGGGAAACGCGTCAGATTGTGCAGTGACATGAGCAACTCCATACACTTATTAAAAATTCACATCTCTTCATTATGCACGAGCCTGGCCGAATGCCCGCAAATGCAAATAAAAAAAGGTGCTGAAATCAGCACCTTTTTTCAGGCTTTCGTAAACTACTTAGTCACGTCAGCGCCAAACCACTTCTCGGAAAGCTTCGCTAAAGAACCATCTTTCTGCATTTCAGCGATACCTTTGTTGATAGCTTCAACCAGGTCTTCGTTGCCTTTACGAACGGCAACACCCGCCTCCTGACGAGAGAATGGTGCGCCAGCTACTGCCAGGGTATCTTTGGTTTTCTTCACCAGATCCAGTGCCGCCAGGCGGTCAACCAGAATGGCATCGATACGACCTACGCGCAGATCCTGATATTTGGTTGGGTCATCATCATAAGTGCGGATATCAACGCCCTGCACATTGGCACGCAACCACTCTTCGTAGTTTGTCCCAAGGCCAACACCCACTTTCTTACCTTTCAGCGACTCAGGCCCGGTAATGCTGCCTTCATTGCCTTTTTTCACCAGCGCTTGAATACCGGAAACGGTGTATGGCGTTGAGAAATCATATTTTTGCTTACGCACATCGGAAATTGTGACCTGATTAATCACCACGTCGATGCGTTTGGAGTCCAGTGACGCCAGCATGCCGTCCCATTTAGTCGGCTTAAGCGCGGCTTTCACGCCCAGGTGCTGTGCCAGTTGTTCCGCAAATTCCACTTCAAAACCGGTCAGTTTGCCATCATCACCCTGGAAGCTAAACGGAGGGTAAGTCCCTTCCAGCCCAACCAGCAACGTGCCGCGTTCTTTAACTTTATTGAGTAAGTTTTCCGCCGCAAACGTCTGCACACTCGCGCCAGCTACCATTGCCACAGCCAGCACGCCCATCAGCGCCTGACGCCCCACCATTGCTAATTTCATAGATACCCCGAATGTCGATAATTTGATGTAGTGTAACGACTTAATATAATCAATCAAAACCACTACGCTACAAGTTATGCCATTTTAATATATACCCTTATCTTTCAAGTTGCAGGTGCGTTGGCTGCTCTCTTTCACCCGAATCACTTACTACAGTAAGCTCATCGGGATTCACTCGCTTGCCGCCTTCCTGCAACATGAAATCTTTTGGGTAATGATCAGAAGTTGATTTTTTTTCCTGGAAATGGGCATGGGTATTTTGGTTCAGGGTCTGGAACTGCCCGTACTTGCGCAGTGCAATACGGTAATTGTTGGTGCTGGTTGGCGGTAACCATTCTTCCAGTGAATCGTCGAAGAAGGCCTTAGTTGAAGTGGGAGAAGGGATATTTTGTATGGCAAAATGATTCCCCAGACGACGCAGGCGCACCACATATTCGCGGATAGTGCCGTGGCTCATCTCGGTTTGCTCGAACAGGTATTCTTTAAAGCCAATGATATCGAAATAGTGTTGCTGCTCTTTGCAGTACAAATCACCGCAAAAACGGCACAGTGCCGCCCAGGACTGGCGTTCAGCCTGCCAGCCATTTTCATCTATTAAGGTATCAAGTTGGGCGATGGCGGTTTTGCTGACAATTTCACCCCCACGCGTAAGCGTGATTCTGTCGAGCAATTTTGCGCACTGCGCACAATGAGTTTGTGTGTGTTTAAAGTCTTTCAAATAACGGCTTAATGGCCGTTTTTTTAATTGCTGCACCGTCATTATGTAATCCCGATTATCTCGCCAAATACCCAAATAATTCGAGTCGCAGCACGGCGGCAAGAGAACAAGTCCCGATGAACTTACATCAGTAAGTGATTCGGGCGCATGAACGCTGCCAACAAAGATGCGACTTGAAATATGACGGGCATTTACAACTTACCGAGCTTAGTGCGTAAACGTTTAATCGCCTGGCTGTGCAACTGACTGACGCGCGACTCCCCCACTTCCAGCACCGCGCCAATCTCTTTCAGATTCAGCTCTTCCTGGTAGTAAAGGGTCAACACCATCTTTTCGCGATCGGGTAACGCATCAATTGCGCCCATCACACGTTCACGCAAATTTCCTTCCAACAGTTGTTGAAGCGGGTTTGCCTGCTGATGTTCTTCAGTAATCAGTTCGATACTATCGCCATGCTCTTCACGCCACTCGTCATAAGAGAAGAGTTGGCTGTTATTGGTGTCGAGCAACATCTGACGGTATTCGTTGAGCGGGATATCCAACCGGTCTGCCACTTCTGTTTCGGTAGCATTACGGCCCAGCTCTTGCTCCAGTTGACCAATTGCCTGCGCAACGCCGCGGGCATTACGCCTGACGCTGCGGGGCACCCAGTCACGGCTGCGCAACTCATCAAGCATCGCCCCACGGATGCGCTGCACCGCGTAGGTAGTAAATGCCGTTCCTTGCAGGGCATCATAACGGTCCACTGCGTTTAACAACCCGATGCCGCCCGCCTGTAGCAGGTCGTCAAGCTCCACACTCGCGGGCAGGCGTACCTGCAGGCGCAATGCTTCGTGACGCACCAGCGGTACATAACGCTGCCACAGCGAGTGTTTATCCATCACACCTTCAGCGGTATACAGTGAATTCACGATAAACAGCCCTGCGTTAGTTGAGTTATCGGCATGATTATCCGTTTCTGGAGGGTTTTTAATCGCAAGAATAGTGGGTGAAATGAGGGGTTATTTGGGGGTTATGGGTAACAATGGATATGAAAAAACCCCGCAAGCGCGAGGTTTGGTCAGGAATGTGCGAATTAACGCAGCAGAGAAAGCATAGTCTGCGGAACCTGGTTAGCCTGAGCCAACACAGAAGAACCAGCCTGTTGCAGGATCTGCGCACGGGACATGTTGGACACTTCCGTCGCGTAATCAGAATCCTGAATACGAGAACGAGCAGCCGTCAGATTGTTCACTGTATTGTTCAGGTTATTTATAGTGGATTCAAAACGGTTCTGGGAGGCGCCCAAGGAGCTACGCTGAGAGTCAACCGCTTTAATCGCATCATCAATACCTTTCAGTGGAGTGGTGCCAGCAGCTGCACCAGCAGTTGCGCCACCAGTTACAGCACCGTGTAGAACATCAAAACCCACGGCCTCAGTCTTACGCCCAACACCGTTAACAACATCCGCTCCGGTGTCCGGAGCTCCACCCGTACCCGGAGTAGATACCATCTTTTTAGTGTTCAGGGAGCCATCAGTATTACCTGTAGCTGCAAGGTTATAGCTATCGCTAGTGCCTACAGTAATACCAATTGTTTCAGCATCTTTCGCTCCTACCTGGAAGCTATATATTTTTTCCGCAGCGGCGGTATTCAATACTTTGATACCGTTGAAATCAGTCTGTGTCGTTACACGATTGACTTCTTTCATACGCTCATTCACTTCGGACTGGATAGAGTCGATATCGGAAGCAGAGTTGGAGCTGTTCTGCGCCTGCACGGTCAGGTCACGGATACGCTGTAAATTATTGTTGATTTCGCTGAGTGCACCTTCTGCCGTTTGCGCCAGGGAAATACCGTCATTGGCGTTACGCGCAGCAACGTTCAGGCCGTTGATGTTAGATGTAAAACGGTTCGCAATCGCCTGTCCCGCCGCATCATCTTTGGCACTGTTAATACGCAGACCGGAAGACAGACGCTCGATCGCCGTGCCCAGGGAGGACTGAGATTTGCTCAGATTGTTCTGCGTCATCAGCGACAGGCTGTTAGTGTTAATCACTGCCATGATAATTATCCTTTTAGATTAAACGTAAGTTCCGGTATGCGGCCAGCGGCTTC
>NZ_JAJSOT010000011.1:0-125948 GCF_021282435.1 Buttiauxella cochleicola
TCAGAAGTGAAACGCCGTAGCGCCGATGGTAGTGTGGGGTCTCCCCATGCGAGAGTAGGGAACTGCCAGGCTCCAAATAAACAAACAAGCCTCATGCGAAAGCATGGGGCTTTTTTGTGCTTGCTTAAGTGGACAACATTGTCGGGAGCAATGTTGCACGTCGCTTGCGACGGCCCCGGAGGGGTGAGTATCAGGATGATACGAATACAAGCCCTGTACTGATGTGCAGGGCTTTTTGCTGTTTGCGATTTATGAAATCCTTGCCTGCTTTTCACAGTTTTTTCTTAAATTTCTATTTTTTCAACCAGTTAATAATGAAATCAGCGACTTGTTCAGGGTGATTAATGTCCAGGATAGGAAGTGATATGTTCAGATTTACATCACTGGCGATGGCAATGACATGGGGATCGATCACTAAATCGCCGGCATTCAGAGAAGTGCCCTCTCTATAGAGCAGTATCTTGGGTACTGATTCGTATTTAAAACCCTCGACCAATATCAAATCCAGTGATGACTCATCCATTCGGCTGGCGAGGTAGTAAAGATCTAACTCATTTTCGTCCGGTGTTTCAGTCATGAGAGCCCAGCGTTTTTGGCTGGCGACGATGGTTTGTGCCGCTCCAGCTTTGCGTAGCTCGTAGCTATCTTTCCCCGGTTTATCTACATCCATATCGTGATGCGTATGCTTAATAAGCCCAGGACGAATGCCTCGTTCGTTCAGTAAAGGAATCACCCGCTTCAACAGCGTCGTTTTTCCCGTCCCACTACAAGCTGCAAATGCTAACAATGGCAGCATCTATTGTTTCTCCCATTGCATAAGATCTTCAGGTGTATTTACGTTGATGAAGTTTTGCATCTGATTCGCAAACAGCACAGGTTTCCCGCCCACTTCACGCAGAAAAATCATCACTCTGCGCTCGCCAGCAGCCAAATATTGCTCAAGATCTATGACTAACTTGCGGTGTATAAGTGCAATGGTTGGATGATCTCGCTCGCCATCATTCACCCATACTGCATTGGATTCACCTTTTTGCATCCACAGTTTATATGCCAGATCGTCCGGGATATTAGGCGTATCGCAAGGGCAGAACAGAAACCATTCATCACTCAGATGCTGTATTGCAGACAAGATTCCTGCCAGTGGACCTGGATAATCAGGTAGCGTATCACTCAGGACATTAACCCCAACAGACTGATATATTTCAATATTCCTGTTAGCACTGATCACCACATTACCCACTTGAGGCACTAGCTTACTCATGACGTGTTCAAACAGTGGTTGGCCATTAAGGTTTATGAGCCCCTTATCCTGACCGCCCATCCTTGTTGCTCTTCCACCGGCCAACACCACACCAGTAACTTCTGTTAAACATCTCACCTATATCGCCTCTTTTAATGTGGGTTTGAGCCTGCTAACGTGTGACATCTCTCATGTGAATGGAGCACAATCATGAAATGTAAACGCCTTAACGAACTGCTCGAGCTACTTCAGCCCGCATGGCAGAAAGAGCCGGATCTCAACTTGATTCAATTTTTGCAGAAACTCAGCAAAGAGTCAGGTTATACCGGTGAATTAACCGATCTCACTGATGATGTGCTTATCTATCATCTGAAAATGCGCGATTCTTCGAAAGATGCTGTTATTCCTGGCATTCAGAAAGACTACGAAGAAGATTTTAAGACAGCATTGCTGCGTGCTCGCGGCGTAATTAAAGAGTAAAAGCTTGTAAGCCAGCCCACCTAAATGGCTGCGAAATGTTATCCTCAACTATTCGCATTTACAGTTGGTTGGCTGGATGACAGACAGCGCTTTCAATTTTCAAACACTACATCCGGATACCATCATGGATGCCCTTTTCGAACAGGGTATACGGGTGGATTCCGGCTTGACGCCATTAAACAGTTTTGAGAACCGCGTCTATCAGTTTCAGGACGAGGATCGTAAACGTTATGTGGTGAAGTTTTATCGCCCCCATCGCTGGTCCCCAGAACAAATAGAAGAAGAACATCAGTTTTCCCTTGAGCTGCAAGCAGACGATGTTCCAGTCGCGGCGCCATTGCATTTCAACGGCCAAACATTGCTACGCCACCAAGGTTTTATGTACGCAGTGTTTCCTAGTTTAGGTGGGCGACAATACGAAACAGATAACCTTGATCAGATGGAGTGGGTGGGTCGTTACCTTGGTCGTATTCATCAAACCGGGCGTAGTAAGCAATTTTCCGCTCGTCCTGATATTGGCTTGAATGAGTATTTGTTTGAGCCACGTGAACTGTTTGAGCATACAAATCTGATTCCGGCAGCTCTCAAGAAAAACTTTCTCAAAGCAACTGATGCGCTAATCGCGGAAGTGAAACTCCACTGGCATGAAGATTTTCAGGCACTACGATTACATGGCGACTGCCATCCGGGGAATATTCTCTGGCGCGATGGCCCATTGTTTGTCGATCTGGACGATGCACGTAATGGCCCGGCAATTCAGGATATCTGGATGCTTCTGAATGGTGACAAAACCGAGCAGAGAATGCAGCTGGAAATGATTGTCGAAGCATATGAAGAGTTTACCCCCTTTGAATCAGACGAAATTGCACTCATAGAACCTTTACGAGCAATGCGTATGGTTTATTATCTCGCGTGGATAATTCGACGCTGGGATGACCCTGCCTTCCCCAGAAATTTTCCGTGGCTTACCGACGAAGATTACTGGAGAACACAAACTGCGACTTTTACAGAGCAGGTTCGGGTTCTACGTGAACCACCACTAACATTAACGCCAATGTATTAATCAGTATTTATTCAGGAGAGATTTGATGATGAAAAAGATTTGGCTGGCGCTGGCGGGGATGGTCCTGGCATTTAGCGTGTCTGCAGCGCAGTTCACTGACGGCAAAGAGTTCGTGACTCTGGAAAAACCTGTTGCTGGTGAGCCACAGGTTTTAGAGTTCTTCTCTTTCTACTGCCCGCACTGCTACCAGTTTGAAGAAGTGCTTCATGTTTCTGATACCGTGAAGAAAAAACTGCCAGAAGGCACCAAAATGACTAAATACCATGTTGAGTTCCTGGGCCCATTGGGCAAGGATCTGACTCAGGCATGGGCTGTTGCATTGGCACTGGGCGTGGAAGATAAAATCACCGCTCCAATGTTTGAAGCTGTTCAGAAAACTCAAACAGTTCAGAATGTTGCTGATATTCGTAATGTCTTCATTAATGCAGGTGTGAAAGCAGAAGAGTACGATGCGGCATGGAACAGTTTTGTAGTGAAATCCTTGGTTGCTCAACAAGAGAAAGCTGCGGCCGATCTGCAATTGCAGGGTGTCCCGGCTATTTTCGTGAATGGTAAATACCAACTGAATCCACAAGGAATGGACACCAGCAATATGGACGTATTCGTCCAGCAGTATGCTGATGTGGCCAAGTTCCTGGTCGAGAAAAAGTAATTAAAAAAGCCGGTCACTGACCGGCTTTCTTCTATTGTTTGATACTCGTAAGTAAAGCGTCTTTCTCATGCCACACCGCATTCAGCCATTGCTGGAAGCGTCGTTTAAATCCTTTGTCATTAACATAGTCTCCATGCAGATCCTCTGCAATCGGCACAAGCGAAACTCTCACTACGATCCGGGTCATTTTGCCGGTTAACATATCGTAGAACGGACTTTGCGAATTTTCAGGGTAGCAGAGCGTTACATTGAGCAGCTTATCGAACTGTTTCCCTAATACATTGAGCGCCATTGCGATGCCAGCGGCTTTAGGCGGAAGCAGGTTTTGAAAGGCTGATCGTGTCTGTAAACGCTTCTCTTTAGTAAATCTTGAGCCTTCGACAAAGTTCACAATCGTCGTTGGATGAGAGCGGAATTTTTCGCAAGAGCGCCGGGTTGTTTCCACGTCTTTACCGCGCCGTTCTGGGTGGCGAAGCAAATAGCCGCGCGAATAACGTTTCATAAAAGGCATATCCAAAGCCCAACATGCCAGACCCATGAATGGTACCCAGGCGAGTTGCTGCTTTAAAAAGTATTTATTCATCGGGATATGTTTACGAAATAGCACGCACAAAATGACGATATCTGCCCAGCTTCGGTGATTACAAATCAGTAAGTACCAGTTTTTTTTACTGAGATCGTCCAGCCCTTCCACATCCCATTTCAAATGCGGATTCAGCTTGAGTAGGAAAGCTAAACTTTCGCACCAGCAGTACATCATAAAATCAGCAAATACCGAGATTGATCGCCAGATGACGGGAACAGGTAATAGCAGCTTAATGATGCCAGCGACAATAATGGGTACCGAGCAGGCTATAGTAACCAGAATGGTAAGAGCGACACTCAGAATCAACGTTATCGCGGCGAATAATCTCGACATAAGTAAATTTTTCAGATGGTTAGAGAGTGTCAGATGGTGGGAGAAGAATAATAGGTGGTGAATTTTATCAGAAAATAATCTTGAGTGAGGAAACAAATAAAGTGGATTAAGAAACGCGGTACTGTGGGTTTTTAATATTATCGGTCTATAACATAATTAATTTTTATATCCACATTTATCGATCACGCAATAAATGTCACCTGAGAGAATGATTAAAACTCAACACAATGATAAATATAGATATTTATTGAGCGTGGGATTTCCATTGAGATACGCAATCAATTGCTTAAAAAATTATGCACAAACTTATCCACAATATTGATCTTGAGGGCGATCTCGAAGATCAACAAAACTTTTCACCTTATCTTCCTCAAAAGTTCATGTTTTCAGCCATGCTATGGCATCCTTTAGCCATAAACTAAAACCAGTCACGGAACGGAACATTATGGTTCAGATCGCGCAAAACCCACTTATCCTCGTTGATGGCTCATCTTATCTCTATCGTGCCTATCACGCCTTTCCACCGCTGACCAATAGCAAAGGTGAACCGACCGGGGCAATGTACGGTGTGCTGAATATGCTGCGCAGTCTCTTGTTGCAGTATCAACCGACCCACGCAGCAGTGGTTTTTGATGCTAAAGGCAAAACCTTCCGTGACGAGCTGTTTGAGCATTACAAATCTCACCGCCCACCAATGCCGGACGATCTACGAGCTCAAATTGAGCCACTCCATGCAATGGTTAAAGCTATGGGCTTGCCGCTGCTGGCTGTTTCAGGCGTGGAAGCCGATGACGTGATTGGTACTCTGGCACTTGAGGCGGAACGCGTTGGTCGTCCGGTGCTGATTAGTACCGGCGATAAAGATATGGCGCAACTGGTTACGCCGGGCGTCACGCTTATCAATACCATGACGAATACCATTCTTGGACCGGATGAAGTCCGTACCAAATATGGCGTACCTCCAGAGCTGATTATCGACTTCCTGGCATTGATGGGCGACTCCTCAGACAACATCCCTGGCGTGCCAGGAGTTGGTGAGAAAACCGCACAGGCACTGCTGCAAGGTTTAGGTGGTCTGGATACGCTATATGCCAACCCAGAAAAAATCGCAGAATTGACGTTCCGTGGTGCAAAAACCATGGCGGCGAAGCTTGAGCAAAGCAAAGACCTTGCTTACCTCTCCTATCAACTAGCCACCATCAAAACAGATGTGGAGCTTGAGTTAGGCTGTGAACAGTTAGAAGTGCAGCAACCGGCAGATGAAGAGCTTCTCGACTTGTTCAAACGATATGAATTTAAACGTTGGATTACTGACGTTGAAGCAGGCAAGTGGATGCAAGCTAAGGGTGCAAAACCTGCGGCACAATCCACGAAAACGGTAGAGATTGAAGCTGAAGTTGAACCGGAAGAGCCAGCTATTGCACTCTCGCATGACAACTACGTCACCATTCTTGAAGAAAGCGTGCTTGAAGAGTGGATTACCCGCCTGAAGAAAGCGCCGGTTATTGCCTTTGATACGGAAACCGACAGTTTAGATAACGTCAGTGCGAACCTGGTGGGCCTCTCATTTGCTACTGAACCCGGAGTTGCCTGCTACATCCCCGTTGCGCATGACTATATTGGTGCTCCGGTGCAGATCCCACGTGAGCGTGCCCTTGAACTGCTGAAGCCATTGCTTGAGGACGAAAGCGTTCTTAAAGTTGGACAGAACCTCAAGTATGACCGTGGCATCATGCAAAACTATGATATCGAACTACGTGGCATTGCCTTCGATACCATGCTCGAGTCCTACATTCTTGATAGCGTCGCGGGCCGCCATGATATGGACAGCTTGTCTTCTCGCTGGTTGAAGCACACCACGATCACTTTTGAAGAGATTGCCGGCAAGGGTAAAAAGCAGCTGACCTTTAACCAAATAGATCTGGAACAGGCCGGGCGTTACGCCGCAGAAGATGCGGATGTTACGTTGCAGTTGCACCTGAAGATGTGGCCGCAACTCGAAAAGCGCGAGGGGCCACTCAGCGTCTTTAAAAATATTGAAATGCCACTAGTGCCTGTGCTGTCGCGGATTGAACGCAATGGCGTGAAAATCGATCCATCCGTGCTGCATACGCATTCTGAGCAACTCACCAAACGCCTGGCGGAGCTGGAAATCACCGCCCATGAAATCGCGGGCGAAGCCTTTAACCTCTCTTCTCCAAAGCAGCTGCAAACTATTCTGTTTGAAAAGCAGGGGATTAAGCCGCTGAAGAAAACGCCTGGTGGTGCACCGTCGACTTCTGAAGAAGTGCTGGAAGAGCTGGCTCTGGATTACCCACTGCCAAAAGTTATTCTTGAGCATCGTGGCCTGGCAAAACTGAAATCGACTTACACCGATAAGCTGCCACTGATGATTAACCCGAAAACCGGACGCGTGCATACCTCTTATCATCAGGCTGTCGCGGCGACCGGTCGTCTTTCTTCTACAGAGCCGAACCTGCAAAACATTCCGGTGCGTAATGAAGAAGGTCGCCGTATTCGCCAGGCCTTTATTGCGCCAAAAGATTATCTGATTGTCTCCGCCGACTACTCGCAAATCGAACTGCGCATTATGGCGCATCTTTCCCGTGATAAAGGGCTGCTTACTGCATTTGCGGAAGGTAAAGATATTCACCGTGCGACAGCGGCAGAAGTCTTTGGGATGCCGTTGGATAGCGTTTCAGGCGAACAGCGCCGCAGCGCTAAGGCCATCAACTTTGGCCTGATTTACGGTATGAGTGCGTTTGGTTTGTCACGCCAACTCAACATTCCACGTAAAGAGTCGCAGAAGTATATGGATCTCTATTTCGAACGCTACCCGGGCGTGCTGGAATATATGGAACGTACCCGGACGCAGGCGAAGGATAAAGGTTATGTCGAAACGCTGGATGGCCGCCGCTTGTATTTACCGGACATCAATTCCAGCAATGCTGCTCGTCGTGCCGGTGCAGAACGCGCGGCAATCAACGCCCCAATGCAGGGGACCGCTGCAGACATTATCAAACGCGCCATGATTGCCGTTGATGCCTGGCTGGAAACAGAAAAGCCACGTGTAAAAATGATCATGCAGGTACACGATGAACTGGTGTTTGAAGTTCATCAGGAAGATCTGGAAGCGGTATCGAAGAAAATCCACGAACTGATGGAAGGCAGTATGACGCTAGATGTGCCATTGCTGGTGGAAGTCGGAAGTGGTGTAAATTGGGATGAAGCTCACTAAATAAAGCGATTTATGTAACTAAGCAACATAACTCATAGCTTTTTGTGATGACGCTTCAATATCGGAGTGTAAAGGGTGAAAAAAAACTACAAAAAATGCTTTTTCAACCGAATAAAAAGGAGTAGAGTTATTTGCGTAGGGTACAGAGGTAAGATGTTCTATCTTTCAGACCTTTTACTTCACGTAATCGGATTTGGCTGAATATTTTAGCCGCCCCAGTCAGTAATGACTGGGGCGTTTTTTATTGCACGCAAGTCAGGAAAATAAGGAAAAGCACGGGCGAACCCATGCTTCTTTTTATTCGCCAGCTGTTTCGTCGTCTTCTTCTACATCATCTTCTTCGGTTGCTGGTGGGATATCGTTATACCAACCATCAAGCTTATGACGTAGTACATCGACACCGATCTTTTTCAGTGACGAAAACGCCTCTACCTGAATATCACCGCCAAAATCTACCACCGCTTCGCGAACCATCTTTAACTGTGCTTTACGAGCACCAGATGCCAGCTTGTCAGCCTTGGTTAACAGCAGCATCACTGGAATGTTGCTCGCAACAGCCCAATTAATCATTTGTTGATCAAGGTCTTTCAGTGGATGACGAATATCCATCAGGATGACTAATCCCTTCAGGCTATTACGTTTTTGCAGATACTCGCCAAGCGCGCGCTGCCATTTCAGTTTTACTTCTTCTGGTACTTCGGCGTAGCCATAGCCCGGTAAATCCACCACACGTAAGCCTTCAGCCACTTCAAACAGGTTGATGAGCTGCGTACGACCAGGCGTTTTACTGGTACGCGCCAGGGCTTTCTGGTTGGTCAGCGTATTTAATGCGCTGGATTTCCCTGCGTTAGAGCGGCCTGCGAAAGCAACCTCAATACCGGTATCAGAAGGTAAATGGCGAATGTCCGGTGCGCTAAGCACGAAGTGGGTCAGCTGGTAATTCCAGTTTTTCAAAACGGTTGTCTCCCTCAGGATGAGCATTGTTGGGGATTATACCTGAACATGGGGAAAACGCCGTGTTTCTCGGCAAGGCTTACAGGATTACAGAAATCCGCCCGAGGTTTGTAAGACATTGACCATTCATATTGACAGACAACGCAGTGTTGTTAGATGCAGGTATAATTAAAAGAACATATATAACAATGTATTAGGTGTTTTTCGATGGATTACATTAATGACTTAACCCAAATAGTCGTCTTGTAGAATCAAAGGCTAAGAGTAAAGTAAGCGGCACAGGCAAAGGATAGCCACAAAGGATAGCAACTCAGGATGAGGGTTCAGGATCGTCAGGATGGCGAAGAACCAAGGAAATGCCATGAGGCAACGTCTGGAGACGTTTAAAAAGGACAAGGATTTACACGGAAGTTGTTTGCAAGGGAAAGACAGGGCGTCGAGTGCAAACAGGGATTGTGTGACCTTATATAGGTCCAGAGACAAGAAAAAGGCGACAGGTTAACCTGCCGCCTTTTTTCTTTGCTTGCTTTCTGCTAGATTCCGCCGCAATTCTATACTGAATAAAAATGGCTCAAGATAATTTATTATGAAGCAACAAAACTCAGCAGCACCTGGCTCTAAACCTTCAAAAGCACGTCGCAAAACACGTGAAGAGATCGATCGTGAAGCACGTGACCGTAAGCGTGAGAAAAAACGCAGCGGACATGCAGCGGGTAGCCGTTCAACCGGCGGCACCCAGGAAAAAAGTGGAAGTGGCAGCACACAGGCTAAAGATCCGCGCATTGGCAGTAAAAAACCAATCGCCCTGGGTGTAACTGAAGTCCAGGTCAAAAAACCTAAACAGCACAAACCTAAAGTCGAGAAACCTATGCTAACACCACAGGCTGAACTGGATTTGCTGGAGAACGATGAGCGCCTGGATGCGCTGTTAGAGCGTCTTGAAGAAGGTGAAACACTCAACGCAGAAGAGCAGGCTTGGGTTAACGCTAAGCTTGATCGCATTGATGCGCTGATGGCAGAACTCGGCATCGCCTATGAAGATGACGAAGATGAAGAAGAAAAAGAGAAAGGCGATGATTTGATGCGTCTTCTCAAAGGCACTGACTAACAGTCTACCTCAATGGGATTACCTGTTCTTATCGTGGTTATTCCGCTGGTGTGTTATCTGCTGTGGTTATTCGTTAAACTACGGCGGTTGTCGCGATTGCAAAAATCGTTGCGCCGTCAACGAATGCGGCATCACCGGAGGAAGTGAGTATGTCTGAGCAGTTAATCGATTGGGATCTGGCCCTGATCCAGAAATATAATTATTCAGGGCCGCGTTATACCTCTTATCCTACCGCGCTGGAGTTCTCAGAAGGCTTCGGTGAGGCGGCATTTCTTGAAGCGGTTGCTCGTTATCCCGAGCGCCCGCTGTCGTTGTATATTCATATCCCGTTCTGCCACAAGCTTTGCTACTTCTGTGGCTGCAATAAAATCGTCACTCGTCAGACTCATAAGGCCGATCAGTATCTTGATGCGCTTGAACAAGAGATAGCCCACCGTGCGCCGCTCTTTAAAGGCCGTCACGTCAGTCAGTTGCATTGGGGCGGTGGTACTCCAACTTACCTCAGTAAAGCGCAGATAAGCCGTCTGATGGGGCTTCTACGGGCTCATTTCCATTTCGATGAAGATGCCGAGCTTTCCATTGAAATCGATCCGCGTGAAATTGAACTCAATGTGCTCGACCATTTGCGTCAGGAAGGGTTTACCCGTCTGAGTATGGGCGTGCAGGACTTCAACAAAGAAGTGCAGCGCCTGGTTAACCGTGAGCAGGATGAAGAGTTTATCTTCGCGCTGATTCAGCGTGCCCGTGAACTCGGTTTCACATCGACGAATATCGACCTCATTTACGGCCTGCCAAAACAGACGCCAGAAAGCTTTGCCTTCACCCTCAAGCGTGTTGCAGAACTGAGCCCGCACCGTTTAAGTGTCTTTAACTATGCGCACTTACCGACTTTATTTGCCGCGCAGCGCAAAATCAAAGACGAAGATTTACCGAGCGCCCAGCAAAAGCTCGATATCCTGCAAGAAACCATCAGCTCGCTGACCGATGCCGGATACCAATTTATTGGCATGGACCACTTTGCGCGGCCAGATGACGAACTGGCGATTGCGCAGCGTGAAGGGAAGTTGCACCGTAATTTCCAGGGCTACACCACTCAGGGTGATACAGACTTACTGGGGATGGGTGTTTCTGCCATCAGCATGATTGGCGACTGTTATGCGCAGAACCAGAAAGAGCTTAAAACTTATTATCAACAGGTAGATAGCCAGGGCGATGCGCTGTGGCGCGGCCTGGCATTAACCCGCGATGACTGCATTCGACGCGATGTTATCAAAGCGCTGATCTGCAACTTCCAGCTTAAATTTGCTGAAATCGAGCAGCTTTGGGATTTGAACTTTGCAGAGTATTTTGCGGAAGATTTGAAGCTACTCGAACCGCTGGCCAACGATGGGCTGGTGGATATCGACGGCAAACATATTCAGGTGACGCCAAAAGGCCGCCTGCTAATCCGTAATATCTGCATGTGTTTTGATAGTTATTTGCGGCAGAAGGCGCGACTGCAACAATTTTCCCGTGTCATATAAAACTAAAGGCGGCTTGAAAGCCGCCTTTTTGTTACTCCATTCCCAACTCTTTCAATTTACGCGTCAGGGTATTTCGCCCCCAGCCAAGTAAACGAGCCGCTTCCTGCTTGTGACCTTGCGTATGACGCAGTGCCGTCGTTAGCAATGTGCGCTCCATTTCTGGCTGCGCTTCAGAAAGCAGGTTTTGATGACCGGAACGTAATGCGCGGTCAGCCCATTGCGCCAGTAATGTTGCCCAACTGTCTGACTGAGAATGCGCCGGGCTATCGGGAATGGTTGTCTCGAATAGCTCGGCAGGCAAATCCTGAATCAATACTTCCTGGCCCGCAGCCATCACGGTTAACCAGCGACAGGTGTTTTCCAGTTGGCGCACGTTTCCGGGCCAGGCCAGGCGCGTTAACGCATTTTCCGTTTCCGGATGAAGCAGTTTGGCTTCCACACCCAATTCTTTGGCGGCATCCTGCAAGAAGTGGCGAGCCAGACGAGGAATATCTTCGCGGCGCTCACGCAGCGGGGGCAAATGAACACGAATCACGTTCAGGCGATGGAATAAATCCTCACGGAATTTCCCTTCCTGCACGCGCAACTCAAGGTTCTGGTGCGTCGCGGCAATAATTCGCACATCAACTTTTACCGGTGCATAGCCACCAACGCGATAAAACTGCCCATCAGCTAACACGCGCAGCAAACGAGTTTGCACATCCAGCGGCATATCACCGATTTCATCGAGGAACAGTGTGCCGCCGTCTGCCTGCTCAAAACGGCCCTGGCGAATTTGATTAGCGCCGGTAAACGCGCCTTTCTCATGGCCAAACAGCTCAGACTCAATCAAATCCTTCGGGATTGCAGCCATGTTTAGCGCAATAAAAGGGGATTTCACACGCGGGCTGTGACGGTGTAGTGCGTGTGCGACCAGCTCTTTACCGGTACCAGACTCGCCGTTAATCAACACACTTATTGATGAACGGGAGAGGCGGCCAATAATGCGAAACACATCCTGCATGGCAGGCGCTTCACCGATAATATCGGTGGTTGGCCCATTAACTTGCACATTGCGCGGCTGCTGCTGTTCTTGATAGTGGCTGATGGCGCGCTCAACGAGTGCGACCGCTTCATCAATATCAAAAGGTTTAGGCAGGTAATCGAAAGCGCCTTGCTGATAAGCACTCACCGCAGCTTCAAGATCTGAATGAGCCGTCATTATGATGACCGGCAACATCGGGTGGCGTTGTTTTATCTGCTTGAGCAGCGCCAGACCGTCCATGCCAGGCATGCGAATATCAGATAACAAAACATCCGGGGTCTTGGTTGCAAGAGCATTCAGGACTTCACTGCCGCTCTCAAATGTTGTGCAGCTTAAACCAGCCCCAGTCAGTGCGCGTTCCAGCACCCAACGGATGGAGCTATCGTCATCAACGATCCAAACTATCCCTCGTTGCATAAAGACCTCTACTTACGAATAGGCAGGTAAACCGAAAACTCGGTATGACCTGGCCAACTGTTAAATTCGATTTTTCCCGAATGCTGATCGATCAAGTTGCGTGCAATAGAAAGACCTAAACCGGTCCCGCCTTCACGTCCGCTCACCATTGGGTAGAATAGTGTGTCCTGCAGATGGGCCGGAATACCCGGACCGTTGTCTTCAATATCAATACGTGCAGCCAGGCGATAGCGAGTGCCGTGCAGAGTAAGCTGAAAAGCGGTACGCGTACGTAACACTATTTCGCCACCATCACTGCCCAGCGCCTGAAGCGCGTTACGCACAATATTCAGTAAAATCTGTTCAATTTGATCCGGGTCGTGCGCCAGTTCAGGCAAGCTTGGGTCGTAATCTCTTATCAGAGTGACATTCGCTGGCAACTCCATCGACACCAGTTTCATCACCCGTTCGGTGACTTTATGAATACTTTCTGTGACGTGCATGCCTGGTTGCTGCGGGCCTAACAGCCTGTCGACCAGGTTACGTAAGCGGTCGGCTTGCTCAATAATCACTTTGGTGTATTCAGTGAGCGAAGGGTCCGGTAAGGCTTTAGCCAGAAGCTGCGCTGCACCGCGTAACCCGCCGAGAGGGTTTTTAATCTCGTGAGCCAGCCCACGGACTAAGTCACGAGCGGCAATTTGCTGCGCTTGCTGTAGCTGCTCCTGACTTAAACGACGTTGGTTATCCATCGGCGCCATTTCCATCAGGATGAAACCTTCTGGTAAACGTTGTGCAGTCAGGGAAAGAATATGAGAGCGGCTATCAATAACCAGTGTGACTTCGTTATCGGTAAAGCCCTGGCCTGAGGTCAGGCTTTCCTGCATTAAGCCAACATTTAGCGAAAAGTAACTCAACAGTTCTGGTAGCGGTGTGCCGTAAAGTTTGCGCGAACTCTGCGCCAAAAGTTGCTGTGCCGCCGGGTTGGCGTAATGGACCGCCAGCTCGTCATCGACCAGTAAAATACTGTTGATTAAAGAATTCAGGATCTGCCCAGCATCGGGCAGTGTGCCGGTTGCCATACAGCAGTCTCCGATAATTGCACTGTGATGGTGCATTATAGTTTCCTGGCGGCAAAAAACGTTGCTGCAACAGGTTATTTGTGGATAAAAAAGCCCATCAACGATGGGCTAAAATTGGAGATGACTACTTAGTTAAACGCTGTAGTACAGCTCAAACTCAACTGGGTGCGGAGTCATACGCACACGGTCGTTTTCTTCCATACGCAGCGCGATATAAGCATCGATAGCTTCATCAGTGAACACGCCGCCCGCAGTCAGGAACTCGCGGTCTTCGTTCAGGCAGCTCAGTGCTTCTTCCAGAGAGCCAGCAACTTGTGGGATCTCTTTCGCTTCTTCTGGCGGCAGGTCGTACAGGTTTTTGTCCATTGCTTCACCCGGATGGATTTTGTTCTTGATACCATCAAGACCAGCCATCAGCAGTGCTGCGAAGCACAGGTACGGGTTAGCCGCTGGGTCCGGGAAGCGTACTTCGATACGACGTGCTTTCGGAGACGCAACAACTGGGATACGGATTGAAGCAGAACGGTTAGCTGCAGAGTAAGCCAGCATTACTGGAGCTTCGTAACCTGGGACCAGACGCTTGTAGGAGTTAGTAGTTGGGTTAGCCAGGGCGTTGATGGCTTTAGCGTGTTTGATAACACCGCCGATGTAGTACAGCGCTTGCTCAGACAGGCCAGCATATTTGTCACCAGCGAACAGGTTTACGCCGTTCTTAGCCAGGGACATATGGCAGTGCATACCAGAACCGTTATCGCCAAACATTGGTTTTGGCATAAAGGTCGCTGTTTTGCCGTAAGCATGAGCAACGTTATGAACCACATATTTGTAGATCTGAATTTCATCTGCTTTTTTAGTCATGGTGTTGAAGCGGGTAGCCACTTCGTTCTGACCAGCAGTTGCTACTTCGTGGTGGTGAGCTTCAACAACCAGGCCCATTTGCTCCATAGTCAGACACATTGCAGAACGCAGGTCTTGTGCGGAGTCAACTGGTGGAACTGGGAAGTAACCGCCTTTAACCGCAGGACGGTGGCCTTTGTTGCCGCCTTCGTATTTGGTGCCGCTGTTCCATGCGCCTTCGATATCATCGATAGCAACGTGAGAACCGGAAATAGAGCTACCGAAACGAACGTCGTCGAACAGGAAGAACTCTGGTTCTGGCCCGAACAGTACGGTATCGGCGATGCCAGTAGAACGCAGGTAATCTTCAGCGCGCTTGGAAATGGAGCGTGGGTCGCGGTCATAACCCTGCATGGTGCCTGGCTCAAGAATGTCGCAACGAATGATCAGCGTAGAATCAGCGAAGAACGGGTCAATGACAGCAGTAGACGCATCTGGCATTAGAACCATGTCTGACTCGTTGATGCCTTTCCAGCCACCAATTGAAGAGCCATCAAACATTTTGCCTTCTTCGAAGAAGTCAGCAGTAACCTGATGAGCAGGGATAGTGACGTGCTGTTCTTTACCTTTGGTGTCAGTGAAGCGCAGATCAACAAACTTCACTTCGTGTTCATTCAGCATCGTCAAAACGTGTTCAGCGGACATACTTAACTCTCCCGGATTTGGTCATTGAATTGGCTTGTTGCCCTGAAATGATTAAAGCGAAATCTGTGCCAACTTTTAAATTACCCCAAAAAGGCGCTATCATGCGCACTATAGTGCAAAAGGGCTGCACCACGATGGATAGTTTGCACCAATGTAGTGCTTCAGTCTGAGATTTGAGCACCATATTGGTGCAATTTTCGTTGTGGCTCCCTTTTTTGCTCCGTGAAAGCGATCACAAACCATTACTTTTTACATTGTTTGTAAAAGTTCTTTGTGATCCTGTTATGTCCTTCGATTAATACGTGTACAATAACGCGCTATTTCTAATGCCTGAGGCAAAGTTGTGATCGAAAATCTGCGTAATATCGCCATCATCGCGCACGTTGACCATGGTAAAACTACCCTGGTTGATAAGCTGCTGCAGCAATCTGGTACTTTCAGTAACGAACGTGCTGAAGCCACTGAACGCGTGATGGACTCCAACGATTTGGAGAAAGAGCGTGGGATTACCATCCTCGCTAAAAACACCGCTATCAAATGGAATGACTACCGTATCAACATCGTTGATACCCCTGGGCACGCCGACTTCGGTGGTGAAGTTGAACGTGTAATGTCCATGGTAGACTCCGTTCTGCTGGTCGTTGACGCAATGGATGGCCCAATGCCGCAGACGCGCTTCGTAACTAAAAAGGCATTTGCCCACGGTTTGAAGCCAATTGTTGTAATCAACAAAGTTGACCGTCCTGGCGCGCGTCCTGACTGGGTTGTTGATCAGGTATTTGACCTGTTCGTTAACCTTGATGCGACCGACGAGCAGCTCGATTTCCCAATCATCTATGCATCAGCATTGATGGGTATCGCGGGTAACGATCACAATGAGATGGCGGAAGACATGACCCCGCTGTACCAGGCGATTGTTGACCACGTTAAAGCACCATCCGTTGACTCTGATGGTCCGTTCCAGATGCAAATCTCCCAGCTTGATTACAACAACTACGTTGGCGTTATCGGCATCGGTCGCATCAAACGCGGTAAAGTGAAGCCTAACCAGCAAATCACTATCATCGACAGCGAAGGTAAAACTCGTAACGGTAAAGTCGGTAAAGTACTGACTCACCTCGGTCTGGAGCGTATTGAATCCACCGAAGCTGAAGCCGGCGACATCATCGCGATTACCGGTCTGGGCGAGCTGAACATCTCCGACACCCTTTGCGATACGCAAAATGTTGAAGCGCTGCCAGCACTGTCTGTTGATGAACCAACTGTTACTATGTTCTTCAACGTCAACACCTCTCCGTTCTGTGGCAAAGAAGGTAAATTCGTTACCTCTCGTCAGATCCTTGACCGCCTGAACAAAGAGCTGGTGCACAACGTTGCACTGCGTGTTGAAGAAACCGAAGATGCGGATGCATTCCGTGTATCCGGTCGTGGCGAACTGCACCTGTCTGTGTTGATCGAAAACATGCGTCGTGAAGGCTTCGAACTGGCTGTGTCCCGTCCGAAAGTAATCAACCGTATGATCGATGGTCGTATGCAAGAGCCGTTCGAAAACGTGACTCTGGATATCGAAGAACAGCACCAGGGTTCTGTCATGCAGGCGATGGGTGAGCGTAAGGGCGATGTCAAAGACATGATCCCTGACGGCAAAGGCCGTATCCGTCTGGATTACCTAATCCCAGCACGTGGCCTGATCGGCTTCCGTACTGAGTTCATGACCATGACTTCTGGTACTGGTCTGCTGTACTCCACATTCAGCCACTACGACGACGTTAAGCCAGGCGAAATCGGCCAGCGCCAGAACGGCGTGCTGATCTCTAATGGCCAGGGTAAAGCAGTCGCGTTTGCGCTGTTCAGCCTGCAGGACCGCGGTAAGCTGTTCCTGGGTCACGGTGCAGAAGTTTACGAAGGCCAGATCATCGGTATTCACAGTCGTTCTAACGACCTGACTGTAAACTGCCTGACCGGTAAGAAACTGACCAACATGCGTGCGTCCGGTACTGACGAAGCAACAACTCTGGTTCCTGCACTGAAGATGTCTCTGGAGCAAGCTCTGGAATTCATCGATGATGACGAACTGGTAGAAGTTACTCCGACTTCCGTACGTATTCGTAAGCGTCACCTGACTGAAAACGACCGCAAACGTGCGGGTCGTGGTAGCAAAGAAGCGTAAGTTTCTTTCCTGCAAAGCATTGAAGCCCTGCCTGTTTAGGCGGGGCTTTTTTTTGCTTAATAACTCGCAGAACCCGGATCGCCTTTTTATCAGCGATAGTCAAAGCTACCCTTTACCGCTACAGTTATTTGTCCATGCGCAAAGGAGAGGCTTATGCTGTATATCTTTGATTTAGGAAACGTCATCGTTGATATCGACTTCAACCGAGTAATGGGGGTCTGGAGCGATTACAGCCGTGTCCCGCTAGCGAATTTGCAGAAAAGCTTTGTAATGGGCGAGGCGTTTCAACGCCACGAGCGGGGGCAAATTAGCGACGAAGAATTTGCTGCTGCGGTATGCGAAGAAATGGGCATGGCGTTGAGCTTTGATCAGTTCTCTGCCGGTTGGCAGGCTATTTTTGTTGGCCTACGCCCGGAAGTTATTGATGTGATAAACAAACTTCGTGAACAAGGCCATCGTGTCGTTGTGCTCTCTAATACCAACCGCTTACATACTTATTTCTGGCCAGGTGAATACCCGCAAATAGCCGAGGCGGCAGATAAAATCTATCTGTCCCAGGAAATGGGCATGCGTAAACCCGACGTTGAGATCTATCAAAAACTCCTCGAAGAAGAAGGTTTTTCTGCCAGTGAAGCCGTCTTTTTTGACGACAACGCCGATAATATTAAAGGAGCTCAACAGGTGGGGATCACCAGCATTTTGGTGACCGGTAAAAACACGGTGCCCGATTATTTCTCAAAAAGCCTATGATAAAAGACGTTCATCGCAAAACGAGCAAGCACCTCAGGCCCTGTATCGCCTGGGGTAAATTGCTCTGGCATCGGATTGACCAGGACAATATGACCACGCTTGCAGGTAACCTTGCTTACGTGTCATTGCTCTCACTAGTGCCTTTGGTTGCGGTAGTGTTTGCGTTATTTGCAGCTTTCCCGATGTTTGCCGACGTTAGCATCCAACTGCGCCATTTTGTCTTCTCAAATTTTCTGCCCGCGACGGGCGATATCATCCAGCGCTATATCGAACAGTTTGTTGCTAACTCCAACAAGATGACTGCTGTGGGGGCCTGTGGCCTTATCGTTACTGCATTGCTGCTGATGTATGCCGTGGATAGCGCGCTAAATACTATCTGGCGCAGCACGCGAACCAGGCCAAAAATATACTCGTTTGCCGTCTACTGGATGATTTTGACGCTAGGGCCGCTGCTGGCAGGTGCGAGTCTGGTGATCAGTTCGTATCTGCTTTCGCTGCGCTGGGTGACGGGCTTTAACAGCACGATTGATATCGTGTTGCGTATCTTCCCTTTGCTGCTCTCCTGGCTGTCATTCTGGATGTTATACAGCATTGTTCCAACCACTCGAGTCCCGGTGCGAGATGCACTGATTGGCTCGCTGGTGGCTGCTCTTTTGTTTGAGCTTGGGAAGAAAGGTTTTGCCCTCTACATCACCATGTTCCCCTCTTACCAATTGATTTACGGCGTGTTAGCCGTGATCCCCATTTTATTTGTCTGGGTCTATTGGACCTGGTGTATCGTGTTGCTCGGCGCCGAAATTACTGTCACTCTCGGTGATTACCGCAAACTCCGTGTCGAAGCACAGCAGGAAGAATTGGAAGAACCATGATTGCATTAATACAGCGTGTCACCCACGCTCGCGTCACCGTGGACGGTGAAGTGACGGGTGAAATTGGCCCGGGACTTTTAGTGTTATTGGGTGTCGAAAAAGAAGATAACGAACAGAAAGCGAATCGCCTTTGCGAACGTGTTTTGGGTTACCGCATTTTTGGCGATGAAAACGACAAGATGAATTTGAATGTTCAGCAAGCCGGTGGCAGCGTACTAGTTGTGTCGCAGTTTACCCTCGCCGCTGATACCGAACGCGGTATGCGCCCGAGTTTTTCTTGTGGCGCAGCACCTGAGCTTGCTGAAGAGCTATATGAATACTTTGTCCAACGCTGTCGACAGCAGGGCATTGTTGCCGAAACAGGTCGCTTTGCCGCCGACATGAAAGTCAGCCTGACCAACGATGGCCCAGTGACGTTTTGGTTACAGGTCTGAATTCGCAGCCTTTACGGTCCCGCGTAACAAGAGAGAGTACATGTATGTATCACCTTCGCGTACCGCAAACCGAAGAAGAGCTTGAGCTCTATTACCAGTTTCGCTGGGAGATGCTACGTAAGCCGTTGCATCAACCCAAAGGCTCCGAGCGCGATGCCTGGGATGCCTTAGCTCACCACCAGATGGTGGTAGATGAAGAAGGCAATCCGGTCGCAATTGGCCGTTTGTACATCAATGCTGATAACGAAGCAGCGATCCGTTTTATGGCGGTTCACCCCTCGGTGCAAGACAAAGGTCTGGGTACGCTGGTGGCAATGACGCTGGAAACTGTCGCGCGCCAGGAAGGGGTTAAACGTGTGGTATGTAGCGCACGTGAAGATGCGGTCGAGTTCTTTGCCAAATTGGGCTTTGAGAATCAGGGTGAAATTACTACGCCTTCGACCACGCCCATTCGCCACTATTTGATGATAAAACCCGTCGCTTCGCTAGATGACATTCTTCATCGCGCCGACTGGTGCGGTCAGTTGCAGCAGGCCTGGTACGAACACATTCCATTAAGTGAAAAAATGGGCGTGCGCATCCTGCAATACACCGGGCAGAAATTCATTACCACCATGCCAGAAGCGGGCAACCAAAATCCCCATCAAACCTTATTCGCCGGCAGCCTGTTTTCGCTCGCGACTCTGACGGGCTGGGGACTTATTTGGCTGATGTTGCGGGAGCGCCATCTGGGCGGCACGATTATTCTTGCTGATGCGCATATCCGATATAGCAGCCCGATCACCGGAAGACCGGGGGCGATTGCTGATTTAGGTTCGTTGAGCGGCGATCTCGACCGCCTGGCGCGTGGCCGCAAAGCTCGCGTTGCGTTGCAAGTTGAGCTTTACGGTGATGATACGCAAGGCGCTGTTTTTGAAGGTGTGTATCTGGTTCTCCCCGCGAAACCTTTTGGCCCGCTTGAAGAGGGCGGCAACGAAGAAGAATAGTTGAAGGGTTACAGCCCGGCGCTTATGCGCCGGGTACTTCCCCATTCTGCATGGTCTGTTGTACTTGTTTTCCGTCGGCGCTGGTGGCCTGTAGTGTCCCGTTCACCGTGGGTTTCAGTGGTGTTTGAGCTGCAAGGTTACCGGTTACTGAAAGCTGCAAATTACCGTTGCCTTCAAGCGGTAGCGCTGGCCATCCCCATTGCTGCAACACATTTACTGGCACCGCACGCCCGCGCAGATTCATCGCCGCATTGCGTTGCGGAGCCTGCGAGATAGCGCCAGTCGCTTCCAGCATACCTTCACCAGTAAAAGCACTAAGTTCTGTAATAGATATTTGGCTGTCAGCAGCATTCAATGAAATGGATGGGCGGCGAACATCGACGCGGTTAAACGTGGCGGCCGCGGCGTTCAGCGTAGCGTTCCCACTCCATATTCCCCACTGGCTATTGCGCACCACTTCGAGATTATTCGCCGTGCCATCTAATGCGGTGAGCTGGAACGGGAAGGCGGGATCAATATCGATGATCAAATTACGGTTTGCCGACAGTTTTTTAATCGTCACCGTGTTTGACCACTGCGGTAAAGGCTCTATCCAGCGTGCTTTCCAGTCGGCTGGCAGCGTATATTCCAGCCCGGCAAAGACCAGCTCATCAAGTGTCAGTTTATTCTCATTGCGCTGCCATTCGCCTGAGGCGCGAACCATGCCTCTTTCCCAACGGGAAGTGAACTGGCGAATCACAGCGGTTTGCGGGTTAAAATCGATATTCACGATAGGGTCGTTTAGCTGCAACGCACCAATAATAAAATCACTGGCATTCATCGATAAACGCCCGTCATCGCTTTGCCAGCCGCCCTTTGCCAACGTCAGGTTGCGCAAACTCAGATCTAAATCGGTTATTGCCCAGTCTTTTCCTTCCATGCGTGCATCTGTCACCTCAAGACTATCGATTTTCAGTGAAGGGACACTGCCAAGAGGGGCCAGGAAATCGGTAATGGATTTATTGGTTTGTAGGCGGATATCGTTGAGCCGTAAGCTGCCAATCTGCCAGGATCCATCGGCAAGGCGGTTTGCATTACCGGTGAGCGAGCCACGCGCAATGTCTGCACCGATGGTTGAGAGCGTCACCTGTTCGTTATTAATCGCACCTTGCAACAAGACGTTGGTAGCCGGAACACCGTTGAGTGTCATGGAACCGGCGCTAAATTGAATATCAGCAGTATTACCCAGCACTTTACCTTGCTCTGGCTGCCAGGGTATTACTCCTCCGTTGACGCGTTGAGCGTGCAGATCCCACCCAGTATTTGGGCTGTTGATTGCCATATCGCTCAATTGCAGCATATCGGACTGGAAGGGTAGCGGGGCAGCATTGGGGCTGATATTTAGCGTTCCGTTTTGCAGCAAAATCGTATCGACGTGCAAAGGCTCTGAAAATTGACGTGAGCTCAGGCCAATATCAATATTTTGCCCAACCAGAGTCGCTGGCTGGCCTTTGCGTCCGAAGGTGACGTTTGTCAGCGTGACATGAGTGGGCGATGCCCACTTGTGGTCGATCACTTCAAAAGAGAAATTGTAATCACTCTTCTCATTGACCCAACTACTGATTTGGGATGCTCCCCAACGAGTTTGAAGTAATAAATAAGCGGCTATGAGTGCCACTATTATGACAACCAGTAAAGCTATGATCAGCTTTCCTAGAAATTTCATTGTCTTCCATCCCATGAAGTTTCGGTAAGGGTGTTATGCCCCATTTACCGTTATAGCTCAAGGATGGGATTGTCAGGAGGGGTAACACGCGCTGGCGCTAACAAATAACCAGCGCGTGAGGTACATCAATTTTTTTCAGGTGGGAAAATCAGGTTTAACACGATAGCGGTGATACCACCGGCAGCGATACCGGAGGAGAGCAACGTTTTTAGCCAATCAGGAGCAAACTGAAGAATCAGTGGCTGCTGTGAAACGCCCATACCCACCGCCAGAGACAGCGCGATAATCATAATCGCACGACGATTTAGTGGCTCGCGGGAGACTATACGCACACCGGATGCAGCGATCGTGCCGAACATCACGATAGTAGCGCCACCTAAAACTGGCTCAGGAATGTGCTGCACAAACCCACTTACTGCCGGGAACAGGCCCAACACAATCAGCATCAACGCGACGACAAATCCAACATAACGGCTGGCAACACCCGTAAGCTGAATCACGCCATTGTTCTGGCCGAAGCAAGAGTTAGGGAAAGTATTGAATACGGCAGAAACGCAGGAGTTCAGGCCGTTGGCCAGTACGCCTCCTTTCAGTCGCTTCATATAGAGCGGGCCAGAAACCGGTTGCTCGGAGACGTCAGACGTCGCCGTAATATCGCCAATGGTTTCAAGGGATGTCACCATAAAGATCAGCATCAGCGGAATCAGTAGGTTCCAGTCAATGCCCAGGCCGTAATAAAGCGGCGTTGGCACCATAATTAAATCAGTATTGGTTGATGGCGCAACATCAGGCAGCATGCCCATCGCCCAGGCAAGTGCGTAACCTACTGCCATGGCGATAACCAGCGAAGCCACGCGCAAGTACGGGTTGCGCTGGCGATTCAGAAGAATAATGACCACTAATACTGCGCCTGCCAGCAGCAGATTTTTCGGTGCGCCAAAGGTGTGGTCGCTCATTGCGCCGTAGCCACCGCCAATAGATGTCAGGCCAACCTGAATTAAGGAAAGACCAATAATCATCACAACTACACCGGAGACCAGTGGCGTGATAATGCGGCGAGCAAGGTGAAGGAAGCGCGATAAAAGCATCTCGGTGCAGCTTGCGAGCATTAAGGTGCCAAAAAGTGCAGCCATCATCGTCGGAACATCAGCCCCGCCATTCTTTAATGCCATGCCACCCATAATCAGCGGTGCGACAAAGTTAAAGCTGGTGCCTTGAATAGACAGAAGCCCAGAGCCTACCGGGCCCCACGCTTTAATCTGGATAATTGATGCCACGCCTGATGCGAACAGGGACATACTGATAATGTGTTGGGTATCTTCTGCTGGAAGTCCCAGAGCCTGGCAAATCAACATCGCAGGTGTGATCACCGCAACAAACATAGCTAATAAATGCTGCCCAGCAGCGAATAGAGTTTGCGGGAGAGGTGGACGGTCCTCCAGGCGGTAAATCAACTCACTGGAACTAGCGTGGGCAATCGGTTGCGCACCTTCAGACTCAACAGCATTAACAGACATTAGAAATTATCCCCTCCCGAAAAAACGGTGATTTTAGCGGACTGAAGGCCAAAAGCAAACGTTTGCTAAGGGTGTTTCCTAAGATAAAAAGTGTATATGCCGAGCTTTTTATATAACTTTCGACTGTTTTTTGGTTAAAATCCAGCTGCTGACTTTTCTAGAACCTGAAATTCCAGTGAAGGATAATTAAAAGCGTCTGTGAGAAATATGCGCAAACAGGAGCACTTCTATGTTTTATCTCGACACCCTTTCTACCCTTGTTGCTGCGACTCTCGTGTTATTACTGGGCCGAAAAATGGTCCACACCATACCGCTATTAAAAAAATACACTATCCCTGAACCCGTAGCGGGTGGACTCTTAATCGCCCTTGCCTTGCTGGTACTCAAAAAAAGTGTCGGTTGGGAATTTGAATTTGATATGAGCCTCAAAGATCCTTTGATGCTCGCCTTCTTTGCCACAATCGGCCTGAACGCCAACCTGTCTAGCTTGCGAGCGGGTGGCAAAGTTGTCGGTATTTTCCTGGTTGTGGTGGTGGGTTTGCTGGTCATGCAAAACGCCATTGGTATCGGTATGGCGAGCCTGTTGGGCCTTGATCCATTAATGGGTTTACTGGCGGGTTCTATTACGTTATCAGGCGGGCATGGTACGGGTGCAGCCTGGAGCAAACTGTTTACCGAACGTTATGGTTTCCAGAATGCCACCGAAGTGGCAATGGCTTGCGCAACCTTTGGTCTGGTATTGGGCGGTTTGATTGGCGGGCCAGTGGCGCGTTATCTGGTCAAACACTCCTCAACACCCGATGGCACACCAGAAGATAGCATTGATCCAACCGCATTCGAAAAGCCAGCGGTAGGGCGCATGATCACCTCTATGGTGTTGATAGAAACCATCGCGATGATTGCTATCTGCCTGACTGTTGGTAAGTTTGTCGGCCATCTCATTCAAGGCACCAGCTTCGAATTGCCGACATTCGTTTGCGTGTTATTTGTTGGGGTTATCCTCAGCAATACGCTCTCACTGCTTGGCTTCTACCGGGTATTTGAACGCGCGGTTTCCGTGCTGGGGAACGTCTGTTTGTCGCTGTTCCTCGCCATGGCACTGATGAGCCTCAAGCTGTGGGAACTGGCATCACTGGCGTTGCCGATGCTGGCAATTCTGACGGTGCAAACCATCTTTATGGCTTTGTATGCGATTTTCGTGACTTACCGCTTAATGGGGAAGAACTACGATGCGGCGGTACTCGCTGCGGGGCATTGTGGTTTTGGCCTGGGGGCTACGCCTACGGCGATCGCCAATATGCAGGCGATTACCGAGCGATTCGGCCCGTCACACATGGCATTTTTGGTAGTACCGATGGTCGGCGCGTTCTTTATTGATATCGTCAACGCGCTGGTCATCAAGATGTATCTGATGCTGCCAATCTTTGGCTAAGCTATCAGGCATTTGAATAACGTTCCGTTTCAGGCATCCAGCGTTCAATGAGCGCGGTTGCCTGTTCCGGATAGCGTTCATGGATATGGCGCGCAAGGCGCTGTACTTCCGGGATCATCGCCTGGTCGCGCAATAGATCTGCTACTTTAAACTCGGCACTTCCCGTTTGGCGCGTGCCGAGTAATTCCCCCGGACCACGAATTTCTAAATCTTTCTGAGCAATCACGAAGCCATCATTGCTATCACGCAGTACCTGTAAACGTAGTTGTGCGGTTTTCGACAGTGGCGACTTGTAAAGCAACACACAATGAGATGCAACCGCCCCACGACCCACACGGCCACGAAGCTGGTGGAGTTGCGCAAGACCCAGACGCTCAGGGTTTTCAATAATCATCAGGCTGGCATTCGGTACATCAACACCAACTTCAATAACTGTTGTCGCAACCAGCAGATGAATTGAGCCTTCTTTGAAAGCCTGCATCACAGCCTGCTTTTCCTGTGGCTTCATACGGCCATGAACCAGGCCGACATTCAGATTAGGCAGGGCGATTTTTAGCTCATCCCACGTGACTTCCGCGGCCTGGGCTTCGAGCAATTCTGATTCTTCAATCAACGTACAAACCCAGTACGCCTGACGGCCTTCATCACTGCAAGCTCCACGCACCCGGTCGATAATATCGTTGCGGCGGGTATCAGGGATCGCGACGGTGGTGACTGGCGTTCGGCCTGGTGGGAGTTCGTCAATGGTCGAAGTATCCAAATCGGCATAGGCCGTCATCGCTAAAGTGCGCGGAATGGGGGTTGCAGTCATGATTAACTGATGTGGATGGAAGCCTTGAATCTGGCCCTTTTCCCACAACGCCAGGCGTTGATGAACACCAAAGCGATGTTGTTCATCAATGATAACCAGTGCAAGTTGCGAGAACTGCACCTGTTCCTGGAAGATCGCATGTGTTCCCACTACCATCGACACCTGACCGCTGGCGATCGCGTCCTGTTGAGCGATACGCGCTTTGCCTTTTTGCTTACCAGCAAGCCAGCCCACTTCAATGCCCAGCGGCGCAAACCACTGGCGGAAGTTATTAGCGTGCTGCTCGGCGAGCAATTCGGTTGGAGCCATCAGGCCCACTTGTTTGCCATGCGCAATCGCACGCAGCGCGGCGAGTGCGGCAACCAACGTTTTACCAGACCCCACATCACCTTGTACCAGGCGCATCATCGGGACATCCAGCGCCAAATCGTGCTCGATTTCCGCTACGACTCGTTCCTGCGCGCCGGTTGGTTTAAACGGCAGGGCGGCTAGCAGGCGGTTTTTTAAATCGTCATGATCATGCAAAGGCAGCGCATGATAACGCTGAGCACCAGCACGAAGCGCGAGCATGCTCAGGTTATGTGCCAGTAATTCTTCGAGAATTAAGCGCTGTTGAGCCGGGTGTTTTCCCGTCTCCAGATCGGCGAGCTGCATTGATGGCGGCGGACGATGTAGAGTGCGCAGCGCTTCTGGCAAGCTCATCATTCCCTTACTCAAATCAGCCGGGAGCAATTCTGCAATGGCGCAGGTATCGAGCAATTCCAGAGCCTGATCGGTCAGCTTGCGCAATGTAGCCTGGCGAATACCTTCGGTTGTCGGGTAAACCGGCGTCAGCGTTTCCTGTAATTCTGGCGTACTGAGGTCGCCCTGAACGCGGTATTCAGGATGAATCATTTCTGCGCCGTGCGTGCCGCGTTTTGCTTCACCATAGGCAAGCACGCGTTTACCGGTCGCGAGGCTGTTTTTCATTGCCGCGTTGAAGTTGAAAAAACGCATCGTCAGGATGCCGGTACCGTCAGAAATCTGGCAGGTCATCATACGGCGGCGGCCAAAACTGATATTGCAGTTCAGCACTTCACCTTCCACCGTGGCGTAAACGCCTGGCAGCAGGTCATTGATAGGGTAGAGATGGGTACGGTCTTCGTAGCGAAGCGGCAGGTGGAGCAGAAGATCCTGAATGGTGTACAGGCCAATTTTGGCCAGTTTGCCGCTCTGGCTGGCGCCGACTCCGGCAAGCGTGCTTAACGGTATGGCATCCAGCAAACGGCCTTTCATCCAGCTACTCCGCAGATTGCATTGTGGCCCACCATGCGGCATCAGCTTCTATCTCACCTTGCTGATTCACATGTGGGTAGGGCAAACCTTTACGGCGGGAAACTCGCGCCAGTACAGGGTAGCCGCCTTCAAACAGCAGGCGCTGTTGTTCGGATTCCGGCAGGGTGCTGTTTTCGCGCTGGTACATCCCGGCATTCTGGCGCTGGCGCTGTGCCTCATAAAGAATAAGTGCGGAAGCTACGGACACATTGAGCGATTGCACCATCCCGATCATCGGAATAATGATGTCCTGGTCTGCCAGTGCTAGAGCTTCCTGGGTGATACCGGTTTTTTCCTGTCCCATCAAAATACAGGTCGGACGGGTGTAATCAATTTCGCGGAAATCGACGGCTTTATCAGAAAGGTTGGTGGCGAGGATTTGCATCCCGCTGCTTTTTAGATAGCCAACTGCTTCGCCAATGTCGCGGTGCGTTTTAACTTCAACCCAGGAATTACTTCCCGCAGCAGAAGAGGCCATGGTGCGCATTCGGTTACCCGGCCAGACTGCGTGGACTTCATGTACACCCACGGCATCTGCGGTGCGAATAATCGCCGAGACGTTATGAGGTTTATGGACTTGCTCCATGCAGACGGTCAGATCAGGTTGACGCCTGGCGAGCATCTCGCAAATACGCGCATAACGTTGAGGATTCATAACACTAGTTTCGGTTGCGGGTAACTTTGATCACATCCGGCATCACGCGGATTTTGCGCATAATATTAGCCAGATGAACACGATCGCGGGCAGACATACGGATAAACGCACTATAGACGCGACCATCTTTTTCTTCGGTATTCAGGCTGTGGATATTTGAGCCTGCTGTGTTGATAGCAGCCGTCAGATTTGCCAGCGCACCCTGATGGTTGAACATATCTACTTTGATTTCAGTGAGGAACTCTTGCTCAGTTTCCTTATCCCATTCCACCGCCATAAACTTCTCGGCTTCTTTCTGGTAGCCACGAATATTCCTGCAAGACTCATGGTGGATAACCAACCCTTTACCAGGGCTAACGTGAGCTACTATCGGGTCGCCAGGAATTGGGCGGCAACACTTAGCAAAAGTAATCAGCACGCCGTCTGCACCTTTGATAGGCAGATGGCTATGCGGCAGAGCATTCGCCTGTAAAGACGCTTGTGATTCACCTTGCAGGTTTTTCGCGACAACTACACTCATAGCGTTACCCAAGCCAATTTCAGCCAGCAAATCATCAAGCGTGGCGAGTTTCATGCGCTCAAGCTCTCGTTGAATATTTTCTGGCGGAACTTCGGCAAGCTTGCGGCTACCACCTAACGCATGGTTAAGCAGGCGGCGCCCGAGGCTAACAGAGTCATCACGTTTAAGGTTTTTCAGCATCTGGCGAATTTTGGCGCGGGCTTTAGAGCTCACAACGAAATTCAACCATGCGGCATTCGGGCGAGCGCCCGGTGCGGTAATGATTTCGATTGTCTGGCCGCTACTGAGCGACTGAGACAGCGGATAGGGTTGTCTGTCGACACGAGCACCAACGCATGCGTGGCCGATATCGGTATGTACGGCATAGGCGAAATCGACAGGTGTCGCACCAGCCGGCAATTCGACAATGCGCCCTTCCGGGGTGAAAACGTAAATCTCATCCGGGAACAGATCGGATTTTACGCTCTCGATAAATTCAAATGAGCTACCGGCGCTTTGCTGGAGCTCCAGCAAGCTCTGCATCCAGCGTTGGGCACGGATTTGCGCGGTAGTACCACTCTCACCTTGCTCTTTATAAGCCCAGTGAGCAGCAACACCCATTTCTGCCATCTGGTCCATATCTTCAGTACGGATTTGCACTTCAACCGGCACACCGTGTGGGCCAATCATTGAAGTATGCAGTGACTGATATCCGTTCGCTTTTGGAATGGCGATATAGTCTTTAACCCGGCCCGGACGTGGCTTGTATAGGCTATGCATCTGCCCAAGAACGCGGTAACAGGTATCCATGTCGTGAACAATTACGCGGAAGGCGTAAATATCCATAATCGAGTGGAAACGCTGCTCTTTGAGCGTCATTTTGCAGTAAATGGAATAAAGGTGTTTTTCGCGACCGCTGACGCGGCACGGAATACCGGCTTCTTGCAAACGACCATCGATTTCAGAGAGGATTTTTTGAATCATCTCTTTGCGGTTACCGCGTGCCGCTTTAACCACTTCTTTAATCACGCGGTAACGGTTCGGGTATAGCGCTTCAAAGCCCAGCTCTTCCAACTCGGTTTTCAGATGATGAATACCAAGACGGTGTGCCAGAGGGCTGTAAATTTCGAGGGTTTCGCGAGCAATGCGGCGACGCTTATCAGGGCGCAAAGCCCCGAGAGTGCGCATGTTATGCGTACGGTCGGCGAGTTTGATCAGAATGACGCGGATATCTTGCACCATCGCCATGATCATTTTGCGGAAGTTTTCAGCCTGAGCTTCTTTCTTATCGCGGAATTTCAGTTTGTCGAGCTTAGATACCCCTTCCACCAGTTCGGCAACGCTTTTGCCAAACAGTTGTTCCATATCCTGGTAGGTGGCAGGGGTGTCTTCGATCACATCATGTAATAGTGCAGCCATTAACGTTTCATAGTCGAGTTTCATCTCGGCCAGAATGCAGGCTACAGCTACGGGATGGGTGATATAGGGTTCACCGCTTGAACGTGCTTGTCCCTCGTGAGCATCACGCGCAACAAGGTATGCTTGCCGAAGTCGCTTTATCTGCTCCTCGGGCAAGTATGGTTGAATCAGTTGATTCAGGCTTTCAAACAGATACAAGGGCTACCCGCAGGCTAATTAACGACGACCTTCAGCAATAGCGGTAACAGCCTGCAGTTCTGCGGCTTCCTGCTCTTGCTGTTCCTGGCGATCACGAACATCGAGAATCTGGTTAGTGATCAACCCTTCTTCGATTTCGCGCAGTGCGATTACAGTCGTTTTATCGTTTTCTTCAGGCACTAGTGGATCTTTACCACCAGTTTGCATCTGACGAGCGCGACGTGCGGCGACCAGAACCAGGTCAAAACGGTTACCAATTTTCTCAACAGCGTCCTGAACAGTTACGCGTGCCATAATTAAAATGCTCCACAGATGAAGAAATGACTGGGCATGATACTGAAACTGGGCTCAGTCTGCCAATAGTTTGCTGATTAAAGCGTCATGTCGCGCTTTTTGGCGACCCATTCGTAGACGCTCGGCACGAATGATAATTTTTAAATCTGACAGTGCGGTGTCAAAATCGTCGTTGACGATTAAATAGTCATATTCAGCGTAATGGCTCATTTCTGCAACAGCCTGCTCCATTCGCTTCGTAATAACTTCTTCACTGTCTTGCCCACGGCCACGTAAGCGACGGTCTAACTCGTCTTTCGACGGTGGCAGAATAAAAATACTGCGGGCTTGCGGCATTTTCTCACGAATCTGCTTGGCACCTTGCCAATCGATATCCAGAAAAACATCTACACCTGTTGCCAAAACTTGCTCAATGGCATGGCGTGAAGTGCCGTAGTAATTACCAAACACTTCCGCGTGTTCAAGGAACGCGTCTTCAGCAATCATCTGCTTAAACTCTTCCTTTTCCACAAAGAAATAGTGCTCGCCATGTTTCTCTCCCGGACGAATACCACGAGTGGTATGGGAGATAGAAACTTGCGTGTCATACAGCGGTTGTGTCTTTAACAAAGCCTGGATGAGGCTGGATTTCCCCGCGCCACTTGGGGCGGAAACGATATAAAGCGTGCCTTGAGCCATGAGTTCTAACTTATTCGGTAAGCATAAAAAGAAGTGCGTATACGGCCCTATTATACACGCCGTCTACGTGTCACGGAGAATTTGTCGCACTCCCCAGCAATATTTCTGCCATTTTGCGCAAGGATTTCCAAAAAACATGCCGTATTACTGCAACACATTAAAAACCTCTGAAAGCCCCTCGCATCCTTTTTAAAACCCAATCGCACAGCTTGTTTTTGAGCGTTATATCTCTCTTTGCTTCTACACGGAGGGTCATATGAGGTGGATAACAAAGTTTATCGGGTTGCTGGGGATGTTCAGCGCAATGGCGTCAGCATCATGTCCGGTCTGGTCCTCTGAGCAAGCCCAGCAGGAGATGGCGACATTGAAAGAAAAGCTTGGGGAATGGGATCAAGCCTATTATCAACAAGGTATCAGTATCGTCAGTGATGCTACATACGATGGCCTACGTAACCAGTTCAATAATTGGCAGCGGTGCTTTAGCCCAACAGAAGAACCTCAACAGCCTGGATTATTCACACACGGCAAAGCGCTTCATCCCGTTGCTCATACTGGCGTTAAAAAACTTCCCGACAGAGCAGCCGTTGCGTTGTGGGTAAAAGGCAAAACCGATCTCTGGGTACAGCCGAAAGTGGATGGTGTGGCAGTGACATTGGTTTATCGCCAGGGTCGCCTCGTTCAACTTCTGAGCCGGGGTGATGGTGAAAAAGGGCAGGATTGGACAGTAAAAGCCAAAATGATTCCTGACATCCCTCAAACCCTTATCGGCCCACTTGCCAATAGTGTGCTGCAGGGTGAGATCTTCTGGAAAAGAGATAATCACGTACAGAAAACAATGGGCAGCATTAACGCCCGAGGAAAAACTGCTGGCGCTATGATGCGCAAGGGTGACCCTGCTTTACTCAAAGAGTTGGGGATCTTTATATGGGCCTGGCCCGACGGGCCAACGCAAATGAACCAGAAAATGGAAGTACTTGCTCAGGCCGGTTTCCCGCTGACTAAAACCTGGTCAAAGTCCGTTAATTCTATGGATGAGATATCGAAGCTGCGCGAGTCATGGTTTACGACCCCATTACCCTTTGTGACAGATGGCGTGGTTGTCCGAGACGGGGTTGAACCAACGGGAAAGTACTGGGCTCCGGGAAAGGCTGCATGGGTAGTTGCATGGAAATATCCACCATTACAGCAAGTTGCTGAAGTTAAAAGCGTTCAGTTTGCTGTGGGGCGTACGGGCAAAGTCTCCGTTGTACTTAATCTGCATCCCTTACAAATTGATGATAAACACGTTAAACGAGTAAATATCGGTTCAGTTAGAAAATGGCAGACGTTGGATATTGTCGCAGGCGATCAGATAATGGTGAGCCTTGCCGGGCAGGGAATTCCTCGTTTTGACGAGGTTGTGTGGCGAGTTAATCCGCGTAATAAACCGCAACCACCATCCGAACAAAAGAACACGACGCTGAGCTGCCTCTATTTTGAGAGCAGGTGTCGTGAGCAGTTTATTGCTCGTCTTACGTGGTTAAGCTCTCCGGAAATACTGGATATCAACGGGGTTAGTGTGCGTTCCTGGCGGCAACTCCAACAAAATCTCAACCTGGAACATATCTTTTCCTGGTTGGCAGTCACTCAGAATGATTTGTCTCAGATTGGTAATGTGTCTGTGGCCAGAACGGCACATCTGTGGCAGCAATTCTCGCAAGCCCGACAGCAACCATTCAGGCAGTGGCTGCTGGCATTTGGCTTGCCACTACCAAGAGCAGTACTTACCACAATGCCCGATTCACAATGGTCACATTTGGTTGCCAGAGATGAGCTTAGTTGGCAAAAGCTGCCGGGAGTCGGTTCCATAAGGGCAAAAAAGCTGGTGGAGTTTGTGAATCATCCCCAAATAGCTGCACTAGCGGCTTTTCTGGCACAGCAAGGAATTCGGGGATTTATTGATCAGTGATCTGCATGTTTGTAGTGGAACACAGGCAATCCAAGGCGCAGACGTAATGCCAGCAAACGTGTCGTGAATCCGAAGATAAGTGTGGAAATGATCACCACGTCCTGGTTCGAAACATAGTGCTGCAAAACGATATAGAGCACTGCTGAGGCGAATGCTATGCCAGCATACAGTTCCTTTTGGAAAACCAGTGGGATACGTTTACAGAACATATCGCGCAGGACACCACCAAATACACCGGTCACTACGGCTGCAATAATGGCGATGATTGGGCCTTCACCCATATCCAAGGCGATTTGTGCACCGATGATAGAGAAAACAACCAACCCAAGTGCGTCGAGAACCAGGAAAAGACGACGCAGATGAGGCATCACAGGAGCAAACACCGTGGTGAGTACAGCGGCAATGGCCACAATCACGACGTATTCAGGGTGTTTCACCCAGCCTAACGGGTAGTGCCCAAGCAGAATATCACGTACAGAACCACCGCCAAGTGCAGTAGCCGTCGCAATAATGATGACACCGAAAGTATCCATGCGTCGGCGGCCTGCTGCGAGTGCGCCGGTCATTGCCTCGGCGGTAATCCCGACCAAATAAAGAATGTGTAATAGCATTGATACCTCCAGTGGAAACGCTGAGAGGGTAACGTTTTGTGAACAATGTCACGATTGAGTTTTTTTAAAGCGAAGCGGGTTTGATTACATTTACTAATGCATAAATGTTTCTTATAGCAGAAAGGTAGGGGTTTTCTGTGGTTTATCTATTTGAAGTGGGTTACTTAAATTGATGCTTAAGGTCGCTTAAATGACAAAAGCCCGCATAGTGCGGGCTTAGAAAGGCAATGTGAACATCACTCGATGTTCTGAATCTGCTCACGCATCTGTTCGATCAGCACTTTCAATTCAATCGCTGAATTGGTGACATCTGAATTGATAGATTTTGATGCCAGAGTATTCGACTCGCGGTTGAATTCTTGCATCATAAAGTCGAGGCGACGGCCAACAGCTTCTTTTTTCTTAAGAATGTTGTATGTCTCTTTGACGTGCGCTTCCAGGCGATCCAGCTCTTCAGCAACGTCGACACGCTGAGCCATCAGCACAAGTTCTTGCTCCAGACGGTTATTCTCAAGCTGAACTTGTGCATCTTCCAGTTTTGCCACCAGGCGTTCACGCTGCCATTTTAAAACTTCAGGCATCTGTGCACGAACATTGACGACCTCAGCGCTCACGCCTTGCAGGCGTTGCTCAATCATCGCCTTCAGAGCTTCGCCTTCGGTTTCACGAGCAATAATGAAGTCATCCAGTGCGCCATCAAGGGCTGCAAGAATTTCAGCGGTGATGGCATCAAGATCTTGTTCCTGAGCCGACATCACGCCTGGCCAGCGCAGAATATCAACCGGATTGATTTCGCCTTCGTCACTCTGCATTTTCACCCAGTTAGCTGCTTCAACTAGCTGTTTAGCCAGTTTTTCATTGAGCAGCAAAGAGCTTTGAGAGCGAGCATCAGGTTCGAAACGCAGGTTACATTCAATTTTTCCACGGGTTAAGCGGGTGCGGATACGCTCGCGAGCCACTGGTTCGAGGCTGCGGAACTGTTCCGGCATACGAATATAAGTTTCGAGATAGCGTTGGTTTACCGAACGTAACTCCCAGGAGGCGCTGCCCCATTCGCCTTTTACTTCACGTCGGGCATAGGCGGTCATACTGCGGATCATATTTCGTAACCGTATTGCGTAATAGATGTGGGGATTATAGCCATGCCTGGACTTCCAGGATAGGAATAAGCGAGTGAAGTCCGTATAATGCGCAGCCACATTCGTTTTAGCCCGGAGATAACCCATGCGTCCATCAGGTCGTAGCGCCGAACAAGTGCGTCCAGTCACCCTGACTCGTAATTACACCAAACACGCAGAAGGCTCCGTGCTGGTCGAGTTCGGCGACACTAAAGTACTTTGCACCGCCACTGTTGAAGAAGGCGTTCCGCGTTTTCTGAAAGGCCAGGGCCAGGGCTGGATCACAGCAGAATACGGGATGCTGCCTCGTGCAACGCATACTCGTAACTTCCGTGAAGCAGCAAAAGGTAAGCAAGGCGGTCGTACTCTTGAAATTCAGCGTCTGATTGCTCGCTCGCTTCGCGCAGCAGTCGATTTGAAAGTTCTGGGTGAATACACCATTACGCTGGACTGTGATGTTCTGCAGGCTGACGGCGGTACTCGTACAGCTTCAATCACTGGTGCTTGTGTTGCTCTGGCTGATGCACTGAACAAGCTGGTGGCCGCAGGTAAATTAAAAACCAACCCGATGAAAGGGATGGTAGCTGCAGTATCAGTTGGTATCGTTAATGGTGCTGCTGTTTGCGATCTGGAATATGTTGAAGATTCTGCCGCAGAAACCGACATGAACGTCGTGATGATGGAAGATGGCCGAATGATTGAGGTTCAGGGCACCGCTGAAGGCGAGCCGTTCACCCATGAAGAGCTACTGGCGCTACTGGCGCTGGCGCGAGGGGGAATTGAATCTATCGTAACGGCGCAGAAGGCGGCGTTAGAAAATTGATTTTAGGCGACTCTGAGAGTCGCCTTTTTTTTGTCTTAATTACTGAGGAGCAAATCCATGAAACCGTATCAGCGCCAGTTTATTGAGTTTGCGCTTAACAAGCAGGTACTTAAGTTTGGCGAATTCACGCTGAAATCCGGGCGTACCAGCCCTTATTTCTTCAATGCCGGGCTGTTCAATACCGGGCGCGACCTGGCACTATTGGGCCGTTTTTACGCTGCCGCGTTAGTGGATTCCGGAATTGAGTTTGATTTGCTGTTTGGGCCGGCTTACAAAGGGATTCCAATCGCGACGACTACCGCCGTTGCGTTGGCCGAACATCATGAGCTTGATCTGCCATATTGCTTTAATCGCAAAGAAGCCAAAGACCATGGTGAAGGTGGCAATCTGGTTGGTAGCGCGCTGCAAGGGCGTGTAATGCTGGTGGATGATGTAATCACCGCAGGTACCGCAATCCGTGAGTCCATGGAAATTATTGCCGCTAATAATGCATCACTGGCTGGCGTGCTAATTTCTCTGGACCGCCAGGAACGTGGCCGTGGTGAGATATCAGCGATTCAGGAAGTTGAGCGTGATTACCAGTGCAAAGTGATTTCAATCATCACTCTGAAAGACTTGGTTGAATACCTTGAAGAAAAACCTGAGATGGCTGTGCATTTAGCGGCTGTGCAGGAATACCGTACTCAGTACGGTGTGTAAGAAAAAGGGCCTTTAAAAGGCCCTTTTCAATTACTGAAGCTGGGAGGCAACCAGTGGCCATCGGGTATCAAAATCATCGGTAGGCAGATAGCGGAATTCGCTACGTACAAAACGCGACAATGTCCCTTCGCAAAATGCCAGAAGTTGGCTTGCCAGCAGCGATTCATCGGTAACAAACCCTTCGCCTTCACGCATCTTCTTTTCTCGCATCACCTGACGCAATTGTACTTCAATACGTTCAAAGAGCTGGTTGATGCGGCCTTGCAGGCGGTCTTGTTCAAACATCAGCGCATGGCCGGTGAGAATACGTGTAAGCCCAGGGTTGCGTTCGCCAAACCCGAGAATCAGTAGAACAATCAAACGTAACCGAGAGTGTGTGTCTTTCTCATCTTTCAAAATGAGATTGATACGGGTAATTAGGCTGTCTTCAATAAACTCGATAAGACTATCGAACATTTTCGTTTTACTAGGAAAATGTCGATAAAGTGCAGCTTCGGAAACGCCAACAGCCGCCGCGAGCTTGGCAGTTGTGATTCGTTGGCTTCCATCACTGGATTCAAGCATTTGGGCCAGAGACTGAAGTATTTCTTCGCGACGATTCCGTTTCGCGGTTTGTTTTTCTGCCATGTTCTAAAATACCCCTGAAATAACACACTTGTCAGGCAAGTAGCCACACAGCGCTCGCAAACTTAAAGTTTGCGGTTTTTTCACATTTTTTACGCTGTGGGGTTACGTTTATAAACGAAGTTACTGGCGACCAGAATGGCCGAAACCGCCTTCGCCTCGGTCACTAGAGTCGAAATCTTCTACCAAATTGAATTCAGCCTGAACGACAGGCACAAACACCATTTGTGCAATGCGTTCGCCGGGTTCGATGGTGAAGTGGTCTTGTCCACGGTTCCACACGGAAACCATTAACTGACCCTGGTAATCGGAGTCTATCAGCCCGACAAGGTTGCCTAACACTACGCCATGCTTATGACCAAGTCCTGAACGAGGCAGAATGACTGCCGCCAGAGATGGATCGGCGATATGGATAGCCAGCCCGGTTGGAATAAGCTTGGTGACACCAGGAGCAAGCTCTACGGCCTCATCCAGACAGGCTCGTAGGTCAAGACCTGCGGAGCCGGAAGTTGCATAAGTCGGCAGTGGGAACTGTTGGCCAACGCGTGGGTCCAGAATCTTAACGTCGATTTTTTTCATCATAACGGGTAACTATCTCGTTCAGTAAAAGATGGCCAAGGAGTTCCTTACGCTCAAGAGGTAAGACTTTATCTCCATCCTGCCAGAAAAGGTGCAATGCATTGTTTTCGCTGTTAAATCCCTGACCTTCTTGTGAAACATCGTTCGCACAAATCAGATCGAGGTTTTTACTCACGCGTTTTTGCCTGGCGTATTCTTCCACATTATTTGTTTCGGCGGCAAACCCAACAACATAAGGACGATGAGTTAAAAGTGCTGCGACACCGGCGACAATATCCGGGTTTTTTATCATTTTTATTGTGATTTCATCGCCTTGCTTTTTGATTTTTTCTTCAGCAACGGCGGCGGCACGATAGTCTGCAACAGCCGCACAGCCAACAAAAATTTGCTGCCCCTGGACATGTTGTTGAACCGTGGCTTCCATTTCGAGGGCCGTGGTGACATCAATGCGTTTTACCCATGGTGGAGTTGGCAAAGAAACAGGGCCGGAAATTAATGTCACATTTGCACCACGTGCAGCAGCAGCAGCTGCAATTGCGTAGCCCATTTTCCCTGAGCTATCGTTGGTGATGTAACGCACCGGGTCCAGGCGTTCACGAGTTGGGCCTGCGGTAATCATGACATTAAGATGTTGCAGATCTTTGATGACAGTAAAATGTTGCGCTGCCATCTCAACAATCGCTAAGGGGTCAAGCATACGGCCAGGACCTATATCGCCACAGGCCTGGCTGCCGCTATCGGGCCCCCAGATCAATAGGCCGCGCGTAGATAAAACCTCAAGATTGTGCTGAGTTGCTGTTGCCCGATACATTTGTTGGTTCATGGCTGGCAAAACGGCAACGGGTGCGGGTGTCGCAAGGCAAATCGTGCTCACCAGGTCATTTGCCATCCCTGCGGTAATGCGGGCAATTAAATCAGCTGTCGCCGGCGCAAGAATAACTAAATCAGCCCATTTGCCTAATTCGATATGCCCCATAGCCGCTTCTGCTGCGGGATCTAACAAGCTATCTGACACAGGATAACCTGACACGGCTTGTAAACTCAGTGGCGTAATAAAGGCTTTGGCGGCCTCAGTCATTACTACCCGCACCTCAGCGCCGCGTTCGCGCAGACGGCGTACCAGTTCTGGCGTTTTGTAAGCAGCGATACCACCACTCACACCCAGAACAATTTTTTTGCCAGCAAGCCCAATCATGATTTTTCCACCAGAAGTCACAGTCATCTGAATATTTTACCACACTCATTCGGTATCGACTTTTTGCAGTTTGCGAGACATCCCGCATGGAGAATATCTGCGTGTCGTATGCGTTGCTTGAGTTGTGCTAAATAGTGATAACGAAGGGCAGGGAGGTTCTGATGGATGAGTCATTGAGGCAAGACAAAGCGGATATGCCGCGGGAAAAGCTTTTAAAGTTTGGGGCTAGCGCATTATCTGATGTGGAGTTACTGGCGCTTTTCTTACGCACTGGATGCAGGAATATGAATGTCATGGCATTTGCGCAAAGTTTGCTACATCAGTTTGGCTCGTTAAGTCGGCTGCTGTCGGCTGATTATTCGCAATTCAAAGATGTGAAAGGTATTGGGATCGCGAAATACACCCAGTTGAATGCCATTGCTGAGCTTGCGAGGCGTTATTACTATTCTCGTGGTGTTGAGGAATTAACGCTCAAGGGGCCTGATTCCGTAAGGGATTTCATCCAAAGCCAACTGACCACAGCAGAGCGTGAGATCTTTATGGTTATTTTTTTAGATAATCAGCATCGGGTGATTAAACATTGCCCTATGTTTTCGGGAACATTGAACCATGTTGAGGTTCATCCGAGAGAAATTGTGCGTGAAGCGATGAAATCCAATGCAGCGGCGCTAATACTCGCGCATAATCACCCGTCTGGTCGAGCAGAACCGAGTAAAGCTGATCGTGTTATTACTGAACGTATCGTAAAAGCTTGCCTGTTTATGGAAATTCGAGTGCTCGATCATCTTGTTATTGGCCGTGGAGAGTACGTTTCTTTTGCCGAACGTGGGTGGATTTAAGACGAATTGCGCGATCCTTGGGGATCTTTGTCTGTTCGGGACTTGAGCACATGCGTTAGGCAGCGTATACTACGCCACCTTTGAGAATCTCGGGTTTTGGCATTATGCGCCTGGCACTGTGGTTCACATTGAACCGCCAGGGACCAGGCTTGCGGCCTGACGAGGCGCCATAACCCTATACGAAGCTCGAGCTAATTTGATTTTTGGAGAATAGACATGTCCCGAGTCTGCCAAGTTACTGGCAAGCGTCCGGTGACCGGTAATAACCGTTCCCACGCAATGAACGCGACCAAACGCCGTTTCCTGCCGAACCTGCACTCTCACCGTTTTTGGGTTGAGAGCGAGAAGCGTTTTGTCACACTGCGTGTATCTGCTAAAGGTATGCGTGTAATTGATAAGAAGGGTATCGAAACGGTCTTGGCCGATATGCGTACCCGTGGCGAGAAGTACTAAGAGGAACTAAGTCATGGCTAAAGGTGTTCGCGAGAAGATCAAGCTGGTTTCTTCTGCTGGTACTGGTCACTTCTATACCACCACGAAGAACAAGCGTACTAAGCCGGAAAAATTGGAATTGAAAAAATTCGATCCAGTTGTCCGTCAACACGTACTGTACAAAGAAGCTAAAATTAAATAATTTTAGTATCTTTGATGAAAACCTCGCTTCGGCGGGGTTTTTTTGTTTTAGGACTTTGAGTGTGGAGGATTGATGCCTGAGTTACCTGAAGTAGAAACCAGCCGACGTGGTATAGAGCCGCATCTGGTTGGTGAAACCATCTTGCATGCTGTCGTGCGTAATGGTCGACTGCGTTGGCCTGTCTCCGATGAAATCCATGCTCTGAGTGATAAACCCGTTTTAAGTGTGCAGCGTCGCGCTAAGTACCTGCTGCTCGAACTTCCCGATGGCTGGATTATTATCCATCTTGGCATGTCGGGTAGCCTGCGCATTCTTCCTGAAGATTATCCCGCTGAAAAACATGACCATGTCGATTTGGTGATGAGCAATGGCAAAGTCCTGCGTTATACCGATCCGCGCCGTTTCGGTGCATGGCTGTGGGCGAAGGAGCTGGAAGGTAGCAATGTGCTGGCGCATCTTGGCCCAGAACCACTGAGCGACGAGTTTTCGGCTGATTATCTGCGTGAAAAATCCGCGAAAAAGAAAATCGCCATTAAGCCGTGGCTAATGGATAACAAGCTGGTGGTGGGAGTGGGTAACATTTACGCCAGTGAATCGCTGTTTGCTGCGGGGATCCATCCGGACAGAGCTGCGCAGTCATTGTCTCAAATAGAATGTGATTTACTGGTTAAAACGATAAAAGCGGTGCTGCTTCGTTCGATAGAACAAGGCGGGACGACGCTAAAAGATTTCCTTCAGTCTGATGGTAAACCGGGCTATTTCGCTCAGGAATTACAGGTTTACGGACGGGCAGGTGAATCATGCAGGGTTTGTGGTGCGCCAATTATTATCAGCAAGCATGGGCAACGCAGCACTTTTTATTGCCGCCATTGCCAAAATTAATTATCCCCATCATCCTTCAAGCCGCAGGGGTGTTTGCTGCGCTCGCTAACCCCAGTCACTTACTAGAGTAAGCTCCTGGGGATTAGCTTCCTTGCCGCCTACCTACAACTCGAATGCTATTGGGGCTGGTTCATTTTTTTCAGTAACGCTTTGCAAACTGCTTTCGGCAGGAAATGAGCGACATCACCATGATGGCGGGCGACTTCTTTTACCAGCGATGAAGAGACAAAAGACCACTCTTTCGAGGGCATCAGGAATACGCTTTCAAGCTCTGGCATTAAATGACGGTTCATATGAGCCAGCTGCATCTCATATTCAAAATCTGCTGCTGTGCGTAGCCCGCGGACCAGGACATTCGCCTGCTGGGTCTTCGCAAAATTCGCCATCAGGTCGCTAAATCCGACAACTTCTACATTAGGCAAATGCGCCGTAACCCCCTGAGCGAGCTGAACTCTTTCTTCCAGTGTGAAGAGGGTTTTTTTATGCGGGCTGTTAGCGATAGCCAGAATTAAGGTATCGAACATCATCGCACCGCGAGTCACTATGTCCAGATGACCATTGGTAATGGGATCAAATGTGCCTGGGTAAATCGCTCGGGTGGTCATAGTGGTTTGTTTTCCGTGTAGCTTTGATTCAGTGCCCAGAGTTCAGCGTACTTGTTAAACGTATATTGTGCATTGACGACCGCAAGTAACCAGCCCTGCTTCCCATCGAGAAAACCAGCACGCAACAACAGAGTTTTACAAAATGCCCCGAAGGTGTGACCGAAAATACCTGCAATGGAGACTCGTTTGCCGCGTTGATGACGCTCTTGCGCCCACGCGGTCGCATAATTTAACTGTTTGCGTTGGAAGCTTGCGAAATCACGGCAGGTCAAATGGAGCAAATCCCCTTTAAGTGGGACAACTTTTGCTCCGGGTGCTTCGAGAGATTCATGAACCTGATTGTCATTATAGCTATAGCGCGAACGGGCATAGAGGCGAGTCACACGATCGGGATACCAGCCGCTGTGGCGCATAAAGCGTCCGAGGAACAGGTTGCGGCGTGCAATGCTGTAAACAGTATCTGGCTGAGGATTTTCTAGTACCGCTTTGAGGGCGCTGGCCAGTTCGGGTGTGACGCGCTCATCGGTATCGATCATCAAAATATAATCGTGGCTGGCATAGCTCTGTGCGAACTGACGTTGTTTGCCAAAACCCTGCCAGTCTTCATTAATGAAAACTTTCGCACCTGCCTGAAGGGCTATCTCGACGGTAGAATCGGTACTTCCTGAATCCAGCAACACCACCTCATCTGCCCATGAGACTGAAGCCAGGCATTCTGGCAATACGTCTGCCGCATTTTTAGCGATCATCACGACGGACAAACGATTGGGCATTAATGGCTCCGTTGTGGCAGATACGGTTGCAGTAATTGTAGCAAGCGTTGCAGTGCGCCTTGATTCTGGTGAAGCACTTCAACTGCATGGCGACCGTAGTAAAGACGATAATCTTCATCAGTCAGCAAAGTGGTGATTTCATTGACCAGTGAGTTGGCATCGGTGACGGTAATCAGCCCATCAGCATTCTGCAATCTGGCACATATGTCTTTGAAATTGAAGGTGTGCGGGCCCATTAAGACCGGAATTGCATGAGCAGAAGGTTCCAGTGGGTTATGACCTCCACGCTCAACCAGGCTGCCACCAACAAAGGCGAGATCGGCAATTCCGTACAGCATCATCAGTTCACCCATCGTATCGCCAATCACCACTTGCGTGCTGTTGGACGGTTTTTCTCCGCTGCTGCGCATGATGTAACTGAAACCAGCTTTCTGAGCCATATCCCGTGCGTCTTTAAAACGTTCCGGGTGGCGTGGGACAAGAATGAGTAATAAATCAGGGAATTTGGCCAGTAACTGGCGGTGCGCATCAAGAATAATGCTCTCTTCGCCATCATGGGTGCTGGTAGCAATCCAGACTTTGCGATGTGGAGCCCATTGGCGGCGTAGCGTAATCGCGCGTGCGGCAAGCTCTGGAGTCACAGAGATATCAAATTTCAGGCTGCCGGTAACAGTCAGTTGCGAGCGTTTCAATCCTAGTTCGATGAAACGGCCGCCATCTTCTTCATTTTGCGCAGCAATAAGCGTGATTTTGCTCATCAGGCGACGAGTGAAATTACCCAGCTTTTTATATCCATTTGCCGAACGGGCAGAGAGACGGGCATTGGCAATGACCAACGGGATTTTACGTTTATGTAATTCGTTGATCATGTTTGGCCATAGCTCGGTTTCCATCACGATGACTAATTTCGGACGCACGGTGTTGAAAAAGCGCTTCATGGCGCAGGGGAGATCGTAAGGCAAATAGACGTGATGTACGTTTTGCCCAAACGCCGACTGAGCACGTTCAGAGCCAGTAGGGGTCATCGTGGTGACGGTAATCGGAATCGTTGGGTAACGATGGCGTAGGGCTCGCACTAACGGAATTGCCGCCAGTGTCTCACCTACGGAAACTGAATGCAGAAGAATACCATCGGGCTCCACTTTTCCACGGCAATAACCGTAGCGTTCCGCCCAGCGTTTACGATACGCGGGAGCTTTACGGCTACGGAGTAATAGTCGCAGCCATACAATTGGCTGAATAAGATAGAACAGTGCGGTATACAACGATTCCAAGCGAATTTTCCGTATTTTCATTATCGGCGGGCAAATTCTAAGCATTCGGGAAGCTTAAAGCTATTGTTTTGGTAACTTCACGAAGGCATTGCTTAGTATTCGGAGCAGTTTGTGTCGTGTTGCAAAAATGACGGGTAGTAAGCACTACCCGTAAAAGAAATGCTTCTCAACCAGGTACTCGTGTTGCTTTCTTTAGTTTTAGATAACGACGCCCCAAGCGCCAGCGCAGGCGGAAGCCGCGGGCATTTTTCCAGATAAGGCGCCAGATACCGCGATCAAAAAACTCCTGGATGATCATCTTCTTTTTATGCGGATCTTTCATACTGTTGAAAGTATGCAGTATTCCAAGGCCTTCTTTTGCAATTTGCCAATTGCAGGCTGGAATGTTTTTGACGGCTTCAGGATAGCGCTGGTTAATAGCATCCAGCATCTCCAGAATTTTCATGTAGTGGCGAGCGGAGCGGATGAGTGTGTCATCAGTATCGGGTTTGTGGGAAACCGAGGCTGAATGAATGTAGTAATCGTAGTATTGCTCGTCAGTATATTGAACACGTTCTGCGGCTAGTAACACTTCAGTTGTCCACGGAATGTCCTGATGGCGCAAACCAGGTTCAAACGTAAATCCATGTTCACGAATAAAATCATGGCGATAAAGATTCAGCCACGTGACATGCAGAAACTTGCGTGAATCGAGAGCGCGCTTTAGCCACTGTGGGCCGGTCAGTACATCAGTAGACTGAAGTTTGTCCTGCGGGAAAATTGGGCGTGAAGGTTTCTTATTATTTTCATAGACGTAATTACCATTGCACGTGACAACATCCAGGTTGTTTTTCAGCGCTAAATCAAGAAGATGGCGGTACATACCAGGTTTAAAGTCGTCATCAATATCCGGGAAGGAAAGGTATTGGCCTGTAGCCACTGCAAGTCCTGTATTACGTGCAATAGAAACGCCTTGGTTTTCCTGCTCCAGAACTTTCATGCCGGGGAATTTGCTGCGCCATGCTTCAATTATCGCCATCGAGCCATCGGTTGAACCATCGTTCACCATAATGACTTCCATGCTGCTGATATTCTGAGCTTCAAGGCAGGCAAAAAATTTCGCCAAGAAAAGTTCGCCGTTATAAACAGCAACGACAACGCTAAGAAGTGGACGTAGGTTTTGTGGCATAAAATTACCTGAAAATTTCGTTATCTTTCTTCTGCCGCCAGCGACAAGTACTGCTGGCAGATGGCACCAATGCTATAAGACTCAATCTTCGTGGAATCGATAATCGGTGGATTGCTATAAATATCCAGCATGGTATTCGCAAGTTCCTGAGCAGTCATACCCGAAAGGCCACGTGCCAGTCCCTCTGTGAGAATTTCTGCAGGCCCACCCGGGCAGCGAGTACTGACTGCTGGTGTCTGGCAAATCAGAGCTTCCACTAATACGTTACCAAACCCTTCGCAATCTGAGCTCAACAGCAGCATGCGTGCATTGGCAATCCACGGATAAGGATTGGGAACGAATGATTTGATAATGACGCGGTCGGCAACGCCCGCGGCAGAAGCCATTGCTTTAATTTCGGCAATGCGTTCTTCACTACCGCTACCCATCAAGACTAATGGAATCTGAATCTTACTAAGTGCATAGGCATTGATGAGTCGATCATGGCGCTTATGCTCATGGAAACGCCCAACATGAATGAGATAGTCCTGCCCCGCCATCTCACATGGCTCTTTCGCTCGTAAATGAATCCCGTCAATGTCGAATGGGTTATGTATCACGGAGCTGCGGGAAAGCGTGATGTCGAAACCCTGAGTAATATCTTGCAGCACCGCTTTAGAGACGGCGACGACGTTACTGTTCTGGTAAACACTTTGAATTTTTTTACGTTTTAACCAACGGGAGAAGCCATGGCGATGTTGGAGATACGAGAAGGAGAACATGCCATGCACGCAATACCAGAGCTTTTCACGCGGTATAGATTTTGTGTGGGCAACAATGCGATCGGTTTTATGCAGATGCGAAAAGATGAGGTCAAATTTCCCTTTTTTCTGCGCTTGTTCAACTGCGCTATCGAGCAGAGCTGCACGGCGAGAGAGTTCAGTTAGCTTGCGCCAGGGTTTTTTGCAGGTATCCAGAATGACTTGATAATCAACGCCTTCAGGGATGTCATAGTCACAGACACGGCGCAGAGAAAATACGGAAACCTGATGGCCCATGCCCACCAAACCTTGCGATAGGGTTAGAACGGTTTTTTCAGCACCGCCGCCAGGTAAACCATCAATAACCATTAGGATACGCATCATCTAATCCAGTATGTTTTGATACAGCGAAATAAGTTGCTGTGAAAGTTTTTCCGGTGTCGCATCCTTGACTCGTTCACGAGCAAATATCCCCATACTTTCATCAACAAAGCGCGATGGTATCGCCATTACCGCTTCTGACAATCGTGGGATATCGAGTGCATCACAAACGTATCCATTTTGTCCGGTTGTAATAAATTCAGCACCACCACAGGTGTGTGAAGTAATAACCGGTAAACCACATGCCATTGCTTCAAGTATCACATTAGGGAATGGATCATATAGCGTTGGCAGTAATAGTCCATCAACAGCTTGATAGAAAGGTAGTGTGTTTTTCTGCATCCCCATAAACCGCACTCGGTTCTGGCATCCCAACGATTGTGCCAGTTCTTGGTACTGTTTATCGGCTTTATCCTGTCCGACAACGACAAGATAGCGATCTGTGCCCGCGATGGCTCTTATCGCACTGGCAAGTCCTTTGCGCTCAAATCCCGATCCTACAAAAACCAGCGCCACCGCATTTTGTGGGATGGTCATTTCATTACGTAACTTAGCTCTCAATTCTTCATTTGCTGGAACGAAGCGGGAGGAGTCAATGGCATTATAGATGACATGTATCTTGTTAGCAGGTATAGAGAAATCTTCGATGATTTCTTGCTTCACCATTTCCGCATTGCAGATTACGGCTTTTAGCTCAGGAGCCTGGTACATAGCCCTTTCAGCTTGCATGACATAGCGGTGGTATCTGTCCATAAACAACCACTTTCCACGCCATGCCGGTAAAATTCTGGCTCGCTGCATTAACCAGCGGCGATGAACGCCATCACCAGCCCGATAAATATCACACCCTGCGATGCGTTCATGGCTCTGAACAATATCGAAATTTTCACGTTGCCAAAGTTTCCTGGCCGCATCAGCAAAGCCTTTTTCACGGCTGATTCGACCAAGCTTCATTGGGTCACATATATGAATATGCCAGTTATCCTGGCGTTCGCCTTCCCACTGCCGGGTGATAACGTTGAGTTCCATGTCATGGGCACTTAATGCTTCAAGTGCACGTGAAACGAAACGCTCGGCACCTCCATCCGGGCGATATTTTTGGCGGACGATTGCCAGACGGCAGCGCTTCATAACAACTGTTTCCTTGCGGCAGCAACAACGACATCAACCGGAATGGCATCGAGATAACGTTCTTTCGTATTGGTATCAATCTTGTCTGGATCGGGAAGCTCACCAAAATTTCCAGCCCAGATAACATCGCCGACGACATCCCACGGGCTCCAGAACGTCAATTTTGACGGGCCAAATAATGCGATGCAGGGCGTTCTTAACGCGGCAGCCATATGCATGGGCACCGAATCTACGCCAATAAACAGGCGAGCATGATCGATGAGCGCCGCTAATTGTCGCAGGGTTAATTCGCCTGCGAGGGAATGAATGCGTTCTGGCGGGCATAATGCGCGGATTTTCTCAATCATCGCTTTTTCATTCTTATCGGGACCGGAAGTCAAAATAAGAGTATGGCCGTCATTTTGTAGCGCTGTGATAGTTTGCGCCATTTTGCTCTCATCCCAGCATTTGAAGAACCAGCGGGATGTAGGCTGCACCACGATAAATGAACCTTCCACACCTTTGCTTTGCAACGTAGTTTGCACGGTTTGCCAGTCTTCAGGCTGGTAACTCATTGTCACACTGCGACATTCAGAGATACCAAGCGGAGCAAGGATGGATAAGTTTTGTTCAACGGTATGCAGAGTCTGATGGTGGGCTACCGATGCAAGCTGCGTATGGCAATTGCGCCAGAACCACCCGCGACGTTTATTGAAATCGAAACCGATACGTGAAGGGGCGCCAGTGAAACGAGTCACAATGGCGCTACGCCACTGATCGGCAAGGTTGATAACCAGATTATATTTTTGCTCGCGCAGCGTTTTGAGTAACTGCCATTCTTTGCATAAATGCTGGCGAGTACCGAGTTTTCGCCACTTACGGTCAATGCCATAAATACGATGAATGAATGGATGAGCCGCTAGCATATCGCGTGTTTCTTCATACAGCAGGACATCAATTTCTGCCTGTGGCCATGCCTGATGTAATGAGTTGATCACTGGGGTGGTGAGCAGCATGTCACCATGATGGCGCAACTTTATCAGTAGAATGCGAGCAGGTGGCTCGCTTGCGAGAGAATTCAAGGCGTTATTCATTATCATCTTTAGGTGATCAACCAGAGGGTGATTCTAATAGACCTTGAGTATGGTTGCTACATTTGTGCTCAGAAGTCAGAAATTTGAACGTAAGCGGTTTGCCCTAATCAGACAGGCTGCGTAACATGATGTAAACCTCGTGTTAGCTCAGAGACGGAAATGACTAAACCAGCATTCATCATTACTATTGATACCGAAGGCGATAATCTGTGGCAAAACCACCGGCAAATCAAAACTGAGAATGCCCGTTTTTTACCTCGTTTCCAGGCATTGTGTGAGAAATATGGTTTTAAACCGGTTTGGCTGACAAATTATGAAATGGCTATCGACCCTGATTACATCGAATTTGCTAAGGATGTAATTGCTCGTGGCCAGGGTGAAGTTGGCATGCACTTGCATGCATGGAATAGCCCACCGGATTATGATTTAACTGGTGATGACTGGCGCTGGCAGCCTTATCTTATTGAGTATCCTGATGAGGTCCTACGCGAGAAGGTGGTTTATATGACCACTCTATTGGAAGAAACTTTCGGCACAAAAATGATCAGCCATCGTGCAGGTCGTTGGGCATTTGATAGTCGTTACGCCAAACTTTTGGTGGAGCTGGGTTATAAGGTGGATTGTTCAGTGACCCCAAGGGTTAACTGGCGAAATGCTAAGGGGGCCCCAACAGGCAATGGTGGAACGGATTATCAACATTTCCCGACCCAGGCTTATTTCATGGATCTGGAAAATATTAGCCAGTCCGGTAACTCTACGCTGCTCGAAGTCCCAATGAGCATTCAATATAAGCACAGCCCGTTAATGAATAGCTTTAAACAAAGCTATGACCGGCTTCGTGGGAAATATCGTAGTCCTTCCGTTAATTGGTTGCGCCCATCGGGTGGTAACGCCGCGCAAATGATAGCGGTTGCGGAGAAAACATTAGCTGAGGGTAATGACTACGTGGAGTTTATGCTCCATTCCTCGGAGTTTATGCCGGGTGGTAGCCCTACATTTAAAAATGAAGCTGATATCGAGCAGTTATATCAGGATTTAGAGACGTTATTTTCCTTGCTTGCTGAAAGAACGGTGGGGATGACGCTGGCTGAGTATTATGACGCAAAAAAAGCCGGATAAAATCCGGCTTTTTCGTTCTCTCTAAATGCGTTTTTCGGGAAGTTTAATTCCACAGATTCCAATTAGAGCGATGTAAAATAAAACAGCTTCTGAGCTTAAAAGTAAAACATCACTTAAACCGTATGCCGCTAAACAGTTCATTGTAAATAACAATGGTGTATTGCGGTCGCGGATTGCTACCCAGGATATACTCACATAGAACCACAACAATGTTAACCCACCAAATATCCCTTGCAGCGATAATGTTTCAATCGTTTCATCGTGAAGATGTACGTTGATAAATTCCATTGTGGATTTATATTGAGGGTTTTTTGAGACATATTGCGCTGAGTAATTAAATCGAGATTCCATAGATTGCCCAAATGGGGCGTTAACAAAGTTGTTTAAACCAACCGTCCACATAGAGAAGCGGGCACCGAGAGAAGTGTTATCCTTACCTTCCTGGTAGAGTGTTACTTCATTATATGTTTGTTGTATTTTCGGGTGAATGTAGTTTTTGTAGAGAGCAACACTGGCAAGTAGTGCGATAACTAATACAATTAATGTTGACTTAAAGTGAAGTTTTTTAAAGTAATAAACCGTCATCATTGCGATGATTAGCAAATGAAGAATAATTGCTGCACGAGTGCCGGTTAAAATGACAACTATAAATGATAAAACAATGCTTAATGCGGCTATAATATAGCATGAAGGTTTTTTCTGAATATATAATAGATAAACAAAAATAATGCTCAGCGTTGAATAAACATATGCAGAAATCGTTGCTCTGTTAATTGCCATTTCAGCCCGTCCCATCCCGTTCCAGGATTGCCAAAATGCATAGCAAGATGCTGAAACAAAAGCAATGCCAATTATGGCAAGCATGACGTTTTTATAATTTATCGCTCGAATATAATGGCTGAATTGAGTGATATAAAAAACTAACACACCGCCAAGTAATAATTTTTTGCCTGCTCCAAACTGATCGCTGTAAGTATTGTAGCCATTTGCATCTTTACCAAGCCATAAGAACCAGATTAATTTTACAACACCGATTAGCATTATCGGATAGGCAATGTTAAATTTGTTAAAGGTGAGGTTTTTCCGCTCAATGATTATGCCAATGATGCTCAAATAGACTGCTATGTAGTAAAAATCCTTTTGCCTTCCGTTACTGAGTAATGCGAATGCGACCGAAAGAGCTGCAAAAATAAAAACCGAAACGTAAATGCGAGATTTTAATTTTACCATAATGTACTCAAAGCTTTTCTCTTATAACTGAATCGAACATGGCGGTTTAGGAAAAAACCAAATGAATGAGTCATAACTACATGTTTTTTAACAATAGCTCGATGATCATTTTCTATCAAAGAATCATAGTATTTCAGATAGATATCTAGCCAGTGGCACAATATAAGATGACGGAATTTCACTGGTAAATCATCTTCCATCTTAATCGTACATATGAGTAGATTTTTTATTTTATCCTGATCCAATGAGGTAGATAAACTACCTTGCCTTTTTATATAGTAATAATGGCTGTCAAACTGAAAATAAATGTTTATCGCTTGCGTCAACATTTTAGGGAAAATATAAAAATCCTCATAGCATGTCATCGGAGGAATTTCATTTTCAAGATAAATATCACGTTTAATAAATTGACCAATAAGATGAGCTTGAAGATCTTTATGAATAAGAAAACGAGTTATAGCTTCATTCTGAGATATTTTTTCAGGATTTAAACCCGACCACTGGTGATTTATTTTATTAAGATCACGAATTTCGTGTAAACGAGTGAGAAGCATGTCAGGTTTGACATCATTTAAAAAATTAAAGATGGGCGTTAAAGTTTTGGCCTTGATGATATCATCACTATCCAACATTGTGATGTATTTACCTTGTGACAAGGAAACACCATGTTGGCGAACTTTCCCAATATTTTTATAATTTACTGAAGAGATGATAACTTGGGAGAATTTTTCGGCGAAAGCCGAAATTTTCTTGGCAGTGGAGTCTTCTGAACCATCGTCAATGATAATTATCTCAGATTCACTTATCGCAGGGCCTAGCGCGTTGATAAGGCTATCAAATGTAGCATCGATGGTTTTTTCACAATTATGTGCTGCAATAATTATGCTTAGAAAAGGGAGGGTGGCCATATACCTACTCATTAATAGCAAAAAGCAGAATTGAGTTATCTTCTGGTAGTTTCATTGACATTGTTACGGATGAAATTATTTATTGTTTCAAGATCATCATCACTCAACGCAAACATCTCTTCTCTTGAGCGATCAAAATAGTAAGGGGCTTCAAAGATATATGATTTTTCATACTCTTTGTGACCAATCAACAGAACGTTACCTAATGGACGTTGCTCTTCAATGCAGCACGGGCCATAAATGAGAACAATAGGGACACCAACTGCATCTGCTATATAAACATTTCCAGAGTCTGATGCAATATAGAAATCCATTTTACTGATGGCAAAAGGGACGTCTTCCAAAGGTAATTCGCCAATCAGACTCACAATATTTTGTCGTACTCCGACTTCACGATGCAAGTCATCGAGCCATACTTGTTCGCTTTGAGGACCGAAAACATAGTAAATACAATTTAGGTCACCTAACGCATCAAATACTTTTTTCCATACTACGGCAGGAATAGTTTTTGACTTGTTTCCTGCAGATATACTCAGGCCAATTTTGATAACGTTTTGTTTATCAAGCGATATTGGGTAGGATTCAGGCTTTCTTAATGGCCGGGTTGCATGCTTAGGAACATTACGCCAGCTCAGGTTACGCTCAGCGAGCTTAAGGTAATCGTCGACAGTTAATTGGTCTTTTCTGTGTTCAACAGTACCAGTAGCTGTAAAGTAAAGCGGAGCTTGATACCAGCGACGCGTGTAAGTCGACAGGTACTGTTTGTTCTTCGCATTGCAGACGGATGCAAAGAAAAGATTCGTACTATTTGGATGTAACAAGTAAACATTTTCGTAGCGATTCATAAATTTGAAAGCCAGGCGAAACTTGCGCCATAGGCTCTTTTTATGTTCTTCAATCAAGAAAATGGTATCGATAGTTTCATCATGCTTAGCCAAAGGAAGAACGGTTTTGCTGATCAAAACATCACTATGCTTCAGATGGGCGAGCAAGGGCGTTACGTTGACGAAATCGCCTATTTTTGCCGTTTGAATGAGTAAGTTCCGGCCTGTTTTTTTATAAAACAGTTTTCCGATCAATTTGAACGGAAGAAAGAGGATAAAGAGGATTAGATAGCTCATTAATCGTTATTCTGTCTTTAAGTGGCTAATTTTCTGGAGTGCGGTAAATGTGTCTACAGCGGAGATGTTAGCCATACTTTTTCCTGCGCCCCTGATTTCATGTTGATTTTCACCGTAGCCACCAATTAAACCCGGATCGGTTGGACCATACAATGTGATGTTTGGCTGACCTAATGCGGCGGTCAGATGACTTAATCCGGTATCGACGGAGACAACAGCTCTGGCTCCGGCAAGTTGTTTGGCTACCTGTTCAAGGGACAGACGTGGCAACACTTCAACATTATCAAATCCTTCAGCTAAACGAATTGCCCGTTCGTGCTCGTGATTTGCGCCCCACGGGAGTTTAATACGTAAGCCAGTATTGTGCATTAATTGAATAAGATCTCGCCAGTGTGATTCCGGCCAGTGTTTTTCATCGCGTGTGGTGGCATGAAGGAAAATCATATATTCCCCCATATCTGACGGCGCGGTAGCCAGAAAATGCCGGGCTATTGCATAGTCGCCTTGTTTTTCAGGCTTCTGATAACCAATACTTTTGGCAAATAACTCACGTGTACGTTCCACAGCATGTTGCTGTTTCGCGATTGAATGCCGGTGATTGTAGAAGAGGCTGGCTAACGGTTCACGGGCGCTATTCCAGTCCATACCATGTTTTGTCCCGCGGGCTTTACGAGTCACCAGAGCTGCGCTCTTTATTAGTCCCTGAGCATCAACGATGAGATCGTAATTCTCAACACGTAGCGCTTGAGAGAATGCCGCACGCTCGGCTTTCACTGCAGTTGAAAACCAGCTTTTACGCCAGCGACGAATCGCCACTGGAAGAACTTTATCGACAGCCGGATGCCAGGTGGGGATTTGTGCAAAGCCTTCTTCTACTACCCAATCGAAGCGGATACCAGGAATGGCGTTCATTGCGTCAGTCAGCGCAGGCAAAGTATGCAGCACATCGCCCATTGACGATGTTTTGACGATTAATACCCGCATTACGCTTCGTTCTCCGCTAGCAGCAAGGCTGCAAGCTCTTCCATCACTCGCTCAGGAGTAATATCAATCAAACTTTGATGGTAGCCTTCTGCGGCGTCACCTTTACGCACTTTGTGATAGCCGCTAATCAGGCGAATGACTCGCGCTTTATGCGATAACGGTGGGGTAAAGTCTGGGCTGCTTGGGCCATACAACGCAACAAGTGGGCGATTGAGCGCTGCGGCAACGTGCATTAAACCGGAATCGTTGGTGACCACAGCCTGGCAAGCGGCAATCAAAATGACGGCTTGCTCGAGTTCAGTATCTCCCGCCAGATTACGGCAATAAGCCTGCTGCTGCGTGGTTAATGCGGCAACAATATCATTCCCGGCTTCTTTATCTTTTGCCGAACCAAACAACACAACTTGATAGCCATCATCAATGAGTTTGCCAGCAAGGGTTGCGTAGTGATAATGCGGCCAGCGTTTCGCCGGACCAAATTCAGCACCAGGGCAGAAACCAATAATCGGACGTTTGGCATCGAGGCTAAATGCAGCAGTCGTCTGGAGCTTTTCGCTTTCGTTAACTTGCAACTTAGGCCATAGCAACGGATGGGGGAGATCTTTAGCCGACTGCATTACCCCTTTCTCATAGGCTAACGCAACGTAACGCTCGACCATTAATGGCCAGGCTTGCTTATCCAGCACGCGAGCGTCGTTGAGCAATCCGTAGCGCATTTCACCGCGCCAGCCGGTACGTTGTGGGATATTGGCAAAGAAAGGAACCAGTGCAGATTTGAATGAGTTTGGCAGCACATAGGCTTGATCGTAACGTTTAGCACGCAGGGCGTGTCCAAGACGGCGACGTTCGCCAATCTCCAGAGCGCCATGCCCAAGTGGCATCGCCAACGCTTCGTTAACTTCTGGCATACGTGACAGTAATGGACGGCACCATGCCGGTGCCATCACATCAATGATTGCCTGGGGATAGCGCGCCTTGAGCGTGCGATAGAGACTTTGCGACATCATCATGTCGCCCACCCATGACGGGCCAATCACCAGTATTTTCATGCGTCAGGCTACCTGCTTATGCGTCACGGTTCAGCCAGGCCATATATTCTGTTACGCCTTCGGCAACAGTTTTGAATGGCTTGTCGTAACCTGCGGCACGCAGATTGGTTAAGTCGGCCTGAGTAAATGCCTGATAGCGGCCCTTGAGTTTTTCCGGGAAAGGAATGTACTCAATGCTGCCTTTTTTATGGAATGCCAGGGCTGCGTCAGCAACGGCCTGGAAGGATTCCGCACGACCGGTACCGCAGTTATAAATACCGGATACGCCGTTCTGCCAGAACCACAGGTTAACCGCTGCAACATCACCCACGTAAATGAAGTCACGCTTAAAGCTATCGCTGCCTTCAAACAGTTTTGGATTTTCGCCGTTGTTCAACTGAGTGTTCAGATGGAATGCAACGCTTGCCATACTGCCTTTATGGCCTTCGCGCGGCCCGTAGACGTTGAAGTAACGGAAGCCAGTAATCTGGGAGTTAGCTTCAGGCAGAATTTGGCGCACGTACTCGTCGAACAGGAATTTGGAGTAACCGTAAACATTCAGCGGCTGCTCAAATTCACGAGACTCGATAAAATCGCTGTTGCGGCCGCCATAGGTTGCAGCTGATGAGGCATACAGGAATGGAATTTCGCGTTCAAGGCAGTAATGCAGAACTTCTTTTGAGTACTGATAGTTATTATCCATCATGTACTTGCCATCCCACTCGGTGGTGGAAGAACAAGCACCTTCATGGAAAATTGCTTCTATATCGCCGAATTCTTCACCTGCCATAATCTGGATTAAGAAGTCTTCTTTATCCATGTAGTCGGCAATATTCAAATCTACGAGGTTGGCGAACTTGGTGCCATCCTTCAGGTTGTCGACCACCAGGATATCAGTATGGCCGATATCATTCAGTGACTTAATGATGTTGCTGCCAATAAGGCCAGCACCGCCGGTGACAATAATCATAAGCGAAAACCTTAAAAAAAGAGGGCCGTAAGGCACAATACCTCACGCGCTAATGGCTCTTATCATACCATTACATTCATGGACCCGCCTAATATGAGGAAGTTTCTACGCCTCGTGATTTATGCTGCAAATTTCAATTTCATTGAAGCGTAATCTCGTGTCCTGGTATAGGTTTGGGTAATATGTGCCGAAATTAGCCATGCCTGGAGAATCGCAATGCGCGGAGATTTTTACCAACAGTTAACAACCCAACTTGAAACCGCACGAGCGGAAGGGTTGTTTAAAGAAGAACGTATCATTACTTCTGCTCAACAAGCCGATATTACCGTTGCTGATGGCAGCCATGTCATTAACTTCTGCGCCAATAACTATCTGGGGCTCGCTAACCACCCGCAACTGATCGATGCCGCAAAGCAGGGCATGGATACACATGGTTTTGGGATGGCATCTGTGCGTTTCATTTGTGGAACACAAGACAGCCATAAAGAGCTGGAAGGTAAACTTGCGGGCTTCCTCGGAATGGAAGATGCGATTCTTTACTCTTCCTGCTTCGATGCCAACGGCGGCCTGTTTGAAACGCTGCTCGGCCCAGAAGATGCGATTATTTCTGATGCCCTGAACCACGCGTCTATTATTGATGGCGTGCGTCTGTGCAAAGCGCAGCGTTATCGCTATGCAAACAACGATATGCAAGAGCTTGAGGCTCGCCTGAAAGAAGCGCGTGCGGCAGGGGCTCGTCATATCATGATTGCCACCGACGGTGTGTTCTCTATGGATGGCGTGATTGCGAACCTGAATGGCGTTTGCGATCTGGCTGATAAGTATGACGCGCTAGTGATGGTTGATGATTCTCACGCGGTTGGTTTTGTCGGTGAAAATGGTCGTGGCACGCATGAATATTGCGATGTGATGGATCGTGTAGACATCATTACCGGCACGTTGGGCAAAGCGCTCGGCGGCGCATCCGGCGGCTATACCGCGGGTCGTAAAGAAGTGATTGAGTGGCTGCGCCAGCGCTCTCGCCCATATCTTTTCTCTAACTCTTTGGCACCGGCTATCGTTTCAGCATCCATCAAAGTTCTGGAAATGCTGGAAACCGGCGCTGAAATTCGTGCTCGTCTGTGGGCAAACGCGAGTTTGTTCCGCGAGAAAATGTCCGCAGCAGGTTTTACCCTGGCGGGTGCGGATCACGCCATCATCCCTGTGATGTTAGGTGAAGCGGTTGTGGCGCAGAACTTTGCGCGTGAACTGCAAAAAGAAGGCATTTATGTCACTGGGTTCTTCTTCCCGGTAGTACCAAAAGGTCAGGCGCGCATCCGTACTCAGATGTCAGCGGCCCACACGACTGAACAAATTGAACGTGCGGTTGACGCATTTACGCGTATCGGTAAACAGTTGGGCGTTATCGCCTGAGGGAGCGGTCATGAAAGCATTAGCGAAACTGAAAGCAGAAGAAGGCATCTGGATGACGGATGCACCCACGCCTGAAATGGGTCATAACGATCTGCTGATCAAAATCCGTAAAACCGCAATCTGCGGCACCGATGTGCATATTTATAACTGGGACGAATGGTCGCAGAAAACTATTCCGGTTCCGATGGTTGTCGGTCACGAATATGTGGGTGAAGTGGTTGGCATCGGGCAGGAAGTTAAAGGCTTTAAAATTGGCGACCGCGTCTCCGGTGAGGGCCATATCACTTGTGGTCACTGCCGTAACTGCCGTGCCGGCCGTACTCACTTGTGCCGTAACACGACAGGTGTTGGTGTAAACCGTCCGGGTTGTTTCGCAGAATACCTGGTGCTGCCTGCTTTCAATGCTTTCAAAATCCCTGACAACATCTCAGACGATTTAGCCTCTATCTTTGACCCGTTCGGCAACGCTGTTCACACAGCGCTGTCCTTCGATCTGGTTGGGGAGGATGTGCTGGTTTCAGGCGCTGGCCCAATCGGTATTATGGCGGCGGCTGTCGCTAAACACGTTGGTGCGCGTAATGTCGTGATCACCGATGTGAACGAATATCGCCTTGAGCTGGCGCGTGAAATGGGCGTGACCCGCGCGGTGAACGTCAGCAAAGAAAACCTGACCGACGTAATGAAAGAGTTGGGCATGACTGAAGGTTTTGATGTGGGTCTGGAAATGTCAGGTGCTCCACCGGCATTCCGTACCATGCTCGATACCATGAATCACGGTGGCCGTATTGCGATGCTGGGTATTCCTCCGTCAGATATGTCTATCGACTGGACGAAAGTCATCTTCAAGGGCTTGTTCATCAAAGGTATTTACGGGCGCGAAATGTTCGAAACCTGGTACAAAATGGCGGCGCTGATTCAGTCTGGCCTGGATCTGTCACCAATCATCACTCACCGTTTTGGTATCGATGATTTCCAGAAAGGTTTTGATGCCATGCGTTCCGGGCAGTCTGGTAAAGTCATTCTTAGCTGGGATTAATTCTTGCTGAGTTGATTAAAAAAGGCCGGGAAACCGGCCTTTTTAACATCTTTACTCGCTTGCCGTCTGCTTTTCAGCATCCGTCAGATAACGTACTTTTCGCGTGTAATCCTGCCCTTTAAACAGCAATTCACTATCCGGCGAAACCAGATATTTTTGCCATTCAGAAAGTGGGAAACCGCCATGCGCGCCCACAACTTGTTTTGGAATCACCGATGGTGTGCCGCCAATTTTCTTGGATACCGGCCAGTTCATCCAGTCACCTAAATTCACGGTTTTGATATCGAGCATATCCAGCAAAGCGGCTAGTGGCAGCTGATCGGTTGGTGGCTGGCTATCGTCCATCAACTCCCAGGTGTCCTGGAATAGCGTGAGCCATAACGGGCAAATTCGACGCCAGGTTTTACGCGTTGCCGCCAGGAATGCCCCGTTAACGTGATCCACAATATACGGGCGCACGGTGTCTTTATAATATGCCGGGACTTTATCAACCGGTGCTTTGTCCAGTTTGGCGATCATTTTGCCCTGACGGAAACTGGAGTAAATGTGGTGCTCTTCAATTTTAAAGCGCGGCATTTGCAGCAAGTTGAGATCGGAATCGATCATCAAAATACCGTCTGTGCGTGCCTGCAACGGCGCATTCAGTTTGATTAAACGGCTGAGATAAATTTGCTTGTAACGGTACCCTTCCTCGCGCTGTGGGAGCTCAAGAGTCGCGATACGGGTTTTCGGTGGAAGCTCACCAAATTCGTGCGCCGGGCGATCGGAAACAATCACAATTTCCTCCACATCCGGGGCGAAACGTGCCGCGAATTGTGCAGAAAGTAAGCCTTCTTCGATGTAATCCGCACCTGCGCAAGGAATGACAATCGATGTCACTGGCACTGCCACACTTCCGGCCGCAGGTTCCTGATAAGGGATATTATGTCGCGCCGTAATATGGCGATATTTTGGGTTCAGAAATTTAAACATATTCATTCCGGGTTGGTTTTACTGCGCCAAGTACGGCTTCGACACCGGCAACATAGTGTTCGATCGCATAGTTATCAATCACGCGTTGGTAGGCGGCTTGTGTGAGGGCATCACGTAATGCGCTATCTTGCCATACTTGCTGAAGATGCGAAGCGAGCATGACGGTATCGCCATAAGGATAAAGCAGACCGGTACGTCCGGAGTCGATTAACTCTGCCGTCCCCGTCACATTTGAACCGATCACCACTGTTTTAAGCAGCATGGATTCGAGCACCACACGCGGTAACCCTTCGCTTTTCGATGCCAGAATAAAGACATCAAATGCGGCCAGATAATCCAGGGGGTTGTTACGAAAGCCGGTAAAGATAACCCGATCGGCAAATCCATAATCAGCGGCCTGGCGCTGTAGTTTTTCGCGATCGGCCCCTTCGCCTACCAGAACAAATTTCCATTTTGCGTCGGGATGTTGCTGCTGAAAACGGTGCAAAGCTTCCAACGTATGGTGGCAGGATTTTCTTGGGATAAGTGACCCGATACTACCAAACAAAAATGTATCGTCGCCAATGCCCAACGAGCGGCGTACCGCCTCGCCCGAAGGTAAGGGCTGGTGAATATCAATGGCGTTAGGAACAGTCGTGCAGAGAGATCTTTTCACGCCGTGGTTAAGCAGCACGCTTTCCACGCCATGAGAGACGGCGATTATAGCGTCGCCTGTGCGGTTGACGATTTTTGTAATCGCCTGACTCATTACCGGTTCGATACGGCAGTGCTGTACTACCGCAACATTGAGCGGCTCGGCGGCCAGATATCCTTCCAGGTTAGAGCCAGGCTGGTTATTCATATAGAGAATTTCGTAGCCATCTTTCTGCAACCGCTCACGCAATGCCATCGCGTTAGGTTTGATGCGCCATTGCTCATCAATATATGCGGTGACTTTTTTGCGCCCTGACTTGCTGAAAAACAAAAATGAGCGAGCAACTTCCTTGCAGATTTTTGCCCAGCCAGGTTGCTTGCGTTGTGGAATAAAAATGACAGGAATCTGAATGCTCTTCAGCACTTTCTCAATGGTTTCACCTTCACCGCGCGCATAGTTGTAGTAAAAGCAGCACGTGATATCAAACCGTTGGCGGTCAATACGTTTGAGCAGTTCCAACATACTGTTGGTACCGCCGCCCCACTCTTTACCGTTATCCAGCAAGAGAATTTTATGCCGCTGTTGCGTCATCGTAGACCGACTCCTGTAGCTTTATTCAACGCGGCATTATAAGGGCTATCAACCGTGATAACTATCCCGCGACATTTCCAACTGTGGATGTGCTTTTTCCCCAGCCCTGCCACTGATGCTGCATATATTGCATTAATTGGCTCTGGCTGATGCTTTCACTCAACACAGTAAAGAACGTGGTGGCATAGACAGGTTGCAAAGGTTGTTTCGGTTTGCACAAACTAATGCCTTTAAATGGATTACGCGGTTGCTCCGTCGGTTTGCCGGGCACTACAGGGCGAGTATTGTTTGGTTTCGAGGTATCAACCTGCGGTTCGTTCAACAAGCTGCTCGGGCGGACCAACGTAATATCTGAAGGCAAGTTGTACACCATCTGTTGCAATACGCGCACGGTTGTTGGATGCGGGTGGCCGATGGCTATCGCAGAGCCATTTCGGCGTGCTAACTCTACTGCACGATTAAACTGGAAACGGATATCGGCTTCATTTTGCGTATCGTCGAGGAAGACTTTGCGTTTGATAACCTTGACGTTAGTTCCCGCTGCCGCCCGCATTGACTGGCTATTGCCAATCGTCATGCTGTCGAGGAAATAGAGATTATATTGCCCCAGCGCCTGCATCACTTTTTGCATGCCAAACAGGCTGGATGTCATCGCGCTACCCATGTGGTTATTCAACCCCACAGCATATGGAACATCATTAACCGCTTCGCGAATAATGCGTTCGATTTCACCGCTGCTCATATCCGGGCGCAAAGTATCTTTTTCCAGCGGCTGTTTGCTGAGCGGAGCCATCGGTAAATGGATTAGCACTTCATGCCCGGCATTATGTGCTTTGGTCGCCATTTCGCGGGCGTGAGGAGCGTTGGGTAAAACAGCCACGGAAATATTAGAGGGGAGTGCGATAACCTGATTTTCTTGCGCGGGGCGATAACCGAAGTCATCTATAACGATTGCCAGCTTTCCGGCGTAAACAGGGGTTGTCAGCATGAGTGTGCTGACGAGAGAGAAAAACACACGACGGAATTGAAGCAAAACTTATCTTCCCAACCACGGTTGTGGATTGACTGCCTGGCCCTGGCGGCGAATTTCGAAATAAAGTGACGGGCGGCCCTGACCACCACTGTTACCCACCAGAGCAATAGCCTGGCCGGCGCGAACTTGTGTTCCAACATTAACCAACGCGCTTTGGTTGTAACCGTACAAACTCATATCGCCTTTGCCGTGTTCAACCACGACAACGAGGCCGTAACCTTGCAACCAGTCGGCAAGAATTACGCGTCCATCGGCAATGGCTTTAACTTCAGTGCCTTCACCGGCGGCGATAACAATCCCTTTCCAACGTAGTTCACCCTGGAGCTGTTCGCCATAACGATGAAGGATTGAACCGCGGACCGGCCAGAAAGCTTGCCCACGAGCGGCACCCAAACCACCTGTACGTGAAATCAGCGAGCGTTCACTTTCGGTCGGTTTGTAAGTACTGCCTTTGCTGCTCGCTTCTTTTTGGCGATCGCGAACCTGTTCAGCTTCGCGAGCTTCTTTTTCTGCTCGAGCCTTAGCTGCGGCTTCTGCACGGGCAATTTGCCCCTGCAAGCGGGATTGGTTCTGGCGCATTTCGCTCAGCTTTTGCTGATCTTGCTGCAAAGAAGATTCGAGAGTGGATAGCGTCTTTTTGCGCTCGTTACGGGCACTTTCCAGCCTGGTTTGCTGGGCTTGCTGTTCGTAGAGCAATGTCTGTTGTTCGGTTTGCTTCGACTCAAGACTCGCTTTTTGCTCGTCAACTTCCGCTTTGGTTTGCTTAAGGTTCTCGATAGTTTCCTGACGCGCTGCGTTCAGGTAACCAAAATAGGCCTGCAAGCGTTGCCCGCGCTGGCTTTCTTCACCGCTTAAAATCAGCTGAATGCCGGTGTGTTGACCCTGACGGAAAGAAGCGTCGAGTTGTGCGGCCAGATTGCGTTCCTGCGAGGCCTGCTGCTTTTGCAGTTTCGCGAGGGAAGCATTCATGGTGTCGATTTGGCGGTTGAGTTCGGCAAGCGTGTTTTGCGTATCGCGCAGTTTGCGGCTGGCCTCGGCGATAGCTTTTTCTTGTGCCTGGAGTTGAGCGAGTAATGTAGAGCGTTGTTGCTGTTGCTGGCGTACCGCACGTTCTTGAGTAGCAATATCCTGCTGGATAGATTTTAACTCGGCGCGATCGTCGGCGTGGCTGATCATGGGGCATAACAATACGCCAGCGCTTAACACGCTGGCGTACATCATAGGCCTGACTGAAAACAGCTTCGTTTTCACGGCCCATGTTATTGAAAAAATCGCCTTTCCCCTCATGGGGAGGGATTATTCCACGATGAACAGCGGCTTGCCAGTCATCTCTTGCGGGATTTCCATACCCATCAGGCTCAACATAGTTGGTGCGATATCAGAAAGCTTGCCGCCTTCTACCGCTTTCACACTACGGTCACCCACATAAATCAATGGAACAGGCAGGCTGGTGTGCGCGGTGTGCGCCTGGCCAGTTGCCGGGTCAGCCATCTGCTCTGCGTTACCGTGGTCAGCGGTGATCAGCAATTGCCCACCGACGTTTTCAACCGCAGTAACAACCTGCGCGATACAGTTATCCAGCGCTTCAATGGCTGCAATCGCCGCTTCGTAAACACCGGTGTGACCCACCATATCGCCATTTGGATAGTTACAAATGATGGTGTCGTACTTGCCGCTGTTAATCGCTGCCAGCAGTTTTTCGGTCAGTTCTGCGGAACTCATTTCCGGTTGCATGTCATAAGTCGCAACTTTCGGAGAGTTAATCAGAATGCGGTCTTCGCCAGCGAATGGCTCTTCAACGCCACCGTTATAGAAGAAGGTAACGTGAGCATATTTTTCAGTTTCGGAGATGCGCAACTGAGTTTTATCGTGCTTCGCCATCCACTCGCCAAAGGTATTGGTCAGTGAAGCTGGTGGATAAGCGCAAGCGGCTTTGATGTCTGCTGCATATTCGGTCAGCATCACGAAATCGCCGAAGTTAACCACTTTCTTACGCACGAAACCGTCGAAGTCAGCATTAACGAAAGTACGGGTGATTTGACGAGCACGGTCCGCACGGAAGTTCATGAAGATCAGTGCATCGCCGTCGTTCATGGCTGCATCTGCTTCACCTTCTGCACGAATCACAGTCGGTTTAACGAATTCGTCGTTCTCATCGCGAGCGTAAGCTGCTTCCAGACCCGCAACAGCGGTTTCTGCCTGGTATTCGCCTTGAGCCAGAGTCAGCAGGTCGTAAGCCAGTTCAACGCGATCCCAACGGTTGTCGCGGTCCATAGCGTAGTAACGGCCAATCAGGGACGCAACGCGGCCTTTGCCCAGCGCGGCAAACTTGTCGGCAAACTTCTTCAGAGAGGATTCAGCGCTGCGTGGCGGGGTATCGCGACCATCCAGGAATGCGTGCAGGTAGATTGCTTCAGCACCTCGTTCTGCTGCCAGTTCAATCATCGCCAGAATATGTTCTTCGTGGCTGTGAACGCCACCGGCTGATGCCAGGCCCATGATGTGAACCGCTTTGCCAGCGGCAACGGCTTTGTCTACAGCTGCAGTCAGCGTTGGGTTGGCAAAGAAAGTACGTTCTTTAATTTCAACATCCAGACGAGTCAAGTCCTGGTAAACAATGCGGCCTGCGCCGAGGTTTACGTGGCCAACTTCGGAGTTACCCATTTGGCCTTCTGGCAGACCGACTTCCAGGCCAGATGCGTTGATCAAAGTATGCGGACGCTGGGCCCACAGGCTATCCATAACCGGGGTTTTAGCATTCAGAATAGCGTTATCCTGCTGCTCTTCGCGGTGACCATAACCATCCAGAATCACCAGAACCATAGGTTTTTTAGTAACTGACATTGCGACAACCTCTAAGTCAAAGACAAAATTTGCGTAATTTTACTACAGGCTGCGGGGTAAATAGCCGCAGAAGATCAAAGAAAGAGGCTGGATTGTGATCGGTTTTACGTCGTTGCGGTAATTTTTTTCGTAACAGTCCGCAGAATCTACATTACCTGGCGCAGACTGGCTGTATTTGGCACAACGCAAATGTATACTCCTCACCTGGTTTTTTCATATTACTTAGTCGGGAGTTACACCCCCCCATGCAAGAAATTATGCAATTCGTTAGTCGCCATCCCATACTTAGTCTGGCGTGGGTTGGCTTACTGGCCGCCGTACTTTTCATGACCTTTAAAGGTTTAACCTCTAAAGTTAAGGTCATCACCCGTGGTGAAGCAACACGCCTTATCAACAAAGAAGATGCCGTTGTTGTCGACGTGCGTTCGCGTGATGATTACCGTAAAGGTCATATCGCTAACTCATTGAATGTACTGACCACTGATATTAAAAGTGGCAACTTCGGTGAGCTGGAAAAACATAAAGCGCAGCCTGTGATCGTCGTTTGTGGTAATGGTATTTCCTCTCAGGAATCAGCGGCGTTATTGACGAAAGCTGGTTTTGAAAAGGTGACTTTGCTGAAAGAAGGTATTGCTGGCTGGAGCGGGGAAAACCTGCCATTAGTTCGCGGTAAATAATGCTACGCACACTGAGGTAAAACCATGGCGAATATTGAAATCTACACTAAAGCAACCTGTCCATTTTGCCACCGTGCAAAAGACCTGCTGCAAAGCAAAGGGGTCAAGTTTCAGGAATTAGCGATTGATGGCGATGCTGTTAAGCGTGAAGAGATGATTAAACGCAGTGGGCGCACCACAGTGCCGCAGATTTTTATTGATGCACAGCACATTGGTGGTTGCGATGACTTGTATGCACTCGACGCTCGTGGTGGACTCGATCCCCTGCTGCGCTAGTGCAGTTCCTTTGTCGCTTACTGCCGTTTAAAGGACGTATTAATTTTTTAAGGGTTTAACAATGTCAGAACAAAACAACACAGAAATGGCTTTCCAGATTCAGCGTGTCTACACCAAGGACATCTCTTTCGAAGCACCAAATGCACCACACGTATTCCAGAAAGACTGGCAGCCTGAAGTGAAGCTGGATCTCGATACTGCTTCAAGCCAACTGGCAGACGACGTTTATGAAGTTGTGTTGCGTGTAACCGTGACCGCAACACTGGGTGAAGACACTGCGTTCCTGTGTGAAGTTCAGCAGGCTGGTATCTTCTCCATCGGTGGGATCGAAGGTCCGCAGATGGCCCATTGCCTGGGTGCGTACTGCCCGAACATTCTGTTCCCTTATGCACGTGAAGCAATCACTAGCCTGGTTTCTCGTGGCACCTTCCCGCAGCTGAACCTTGCACCGGTTAACTTCGATGCGCTGTTCATGAGCTACCTGCAGCAGCAATCTGGCGAAGGCGAAGGTGCTGAAAACCATCAGGATGCCTGATGAACAGCCTTAATGCTTCAATGACTGTGATCGGTGCCGGCTCGTACGGCACCGCTCTTGCCATCACACTGGCGCGTAATGGTCACCACGTTGTTCTGTGGGGCCATGACCCTAAACACCTTGCTGTATTGCAGGCCGATCGCTGTAATGCTGCGTTTCTTCCTGACGTACCTTTCCCTGACACTCTTCACCTTGAAAGCGACTTAGCGAAAGCTTTGGCGGCCAGCCGTAATATTCTGGTAGTCGTACCGAGCCATGTATTTGGCGAAGTGCTGCGTCAAATTAAACCGCTGATGCGCAAAGACGCGCGTATCGTCTGGGCAACAAAAGGTCTGGAAGCGGAAACCGGACGTCTGTTGCAAGACGTGGCGCGTGAAGCGTTAGGGGATGATATTCCTCTGGCGGTGATCTCCGGCCCTACGTTTGCCAAAGAGCTGGCAGCGGGTTTACCAACGGCAATTGCGCTGGCAGCAACCGATGAAACCTTCGCTCAGGATCTCCAGCAGTTGCTGCACTGCGGCAAAAGCTTCCGTGTCTACAGCAACCCGGATTTCATCGGCGTGCAGTTGGGCGGTGCGGTGAAGAACGTGATTGCGATTGGCGCGGGCATGTCTGACGGTATTGGCTTCGGCGCGAATGCTCGTACGGCGCTAATCACTCGCGGTCTTGCGGAAATGACACGTCTTGGTAGTGCTTTAGGTGCCGACCCGGAAACATTTATGGGAATGGCTGGTTTGGGTGATTTGGTCCTGACGTGTACCGATAACCAGTCACGTAACCGTCGCTTTGGCATGGCGCTGGGGCAGGGTGCGGATGTGGATTCGGCACAGCAGAAAATCGGCCAGGTGGTTGAAGGTTATCGCAACACCAAAGAAGTGCGGGAGTTGGCGGCGCGTTTTGGCGTTGAAATGCCAATAACCGAGGAAATTTATCAGGTATTATATTGCGGAAAAAACGCGCGCGAGGCAGCATTGACGTTGCTGGGTCGAACGCGCAAGGATGAACGGAACTCAGGCTAAAAAATAGCTACGACTTGATGGAACAACACAACCGCAATAACTGAAGCGTTCCGGTACTTTGTGCCGGGCGCTGTTTTTCTGTCTGGAGAGAGCAATGTCGTCTGAAGAACTGGATCTGGTGTGGAGCAACATTAAAGCCGAAGCGCGAGCGCTTGCCGATTGTGAACCGATGTTGGCCAGTTTTTACCACGCAACTCTCCTCAAGCACGAAAACCTGGGCAGTGCGCTGAGCTATATGCTCGCCAATAAACTTGCCTCACCAATTATGCCAGCCATTGCGATTCGTGAAGTTGTCGAAGAAGCATATGCGGCAGAGCCACAAATGATTGCCTCCGCTGCCTGTGATATTCAGGCCGTGCGCACCCGTGACCCGGCAGTCGATAAATATTCTACCCCGCTGTTATACCTGAAAGGTTTTCATGCTTTGCAGTCCTACCGTATCGGCCATTGGCTGTGGAAGGAGGGGCGCAGGGCTTTGGCGATATTCCTGCAAAATCAGGTTTCGGTTTCATTTCAGGTAGATATTCACCCAGCGGCGAAAATTGGCTGTGGGATCATGCTCGATCACGCCACCGGCATTGTGATCGGTGAAACGGCCATCGTCGAAAACGACGTGTCTATTTTGCAGTCGGTAACGCTGGGCGGTACCGGCAAAACCAGCGGTGATCGACACCCGAAAATTCGTGAAGGCGTGATGATTGGTGCCGGGGCAAAAATCCTCGGCAACATTGAAATTGGGCGCGGGGCGAAAATTGGTGCGGGTTCTGTGGTGTTACAACCAGTGCCGCCTCATACTACGGCGGCTGGCGTTCCTGCGCGAATTGTTGGCAAGCCTGAAAGTGATATGCCTGCCATCGATATGGATCAGCATTTCAACGGAGCCAACAACGGCTTCGAGTACGGCGACGGAATCTAACTTCTCAGAACGGCGCCGGGATACCCAAGCTGGCGCCACGCTTCATACACCACCACCGATACTGCGTTCGACAAATTCATGCTGCGGCTATCCGGCATCATCGGAATACGGATTTTTTGCTCAGCAGGCAAAGCATCAAGAATCGTTGCTGGCAGGCCGCGCGTTTCCGGGCCAAACACCAAATAATCCCCATCCTGATAGCTTACTGCGCTGTGCGCAGGCGTACCCTTTGTGGTTAATGCAAAAATTCGTTGTGGGTTTTCCGCCGCTAAAAATGCGTCATAGTTGTGATGGCGATTAACGGCTGCAAACTCATGATAATCCAGCCCTGCGCGGCGTAGACGCTTATCGTCCCAGCCAAAGCCTGTCGGCTCGATGATATGCAACCGGAAGCCGGTATTGGCGCATAGACGAATAATATTCCCGGTATTGGGTGGGATTTCTGGTTCAAACAAAACGATATTTAGCATACTGCCCCCATAAGACCTGGCGCGCAGAATATCAATTTATGGCAGGAAGGAAAACAGGCCCCGAAGGACCTGTTCTTTATGGCTAAAAATTAACGATGATACAGCGGCAGCCAAAGCACTAACCGCAATCCGCCCAACGGGCTGTCATCGGCTTTCACCCAACCACGATGTTGCTGAACGGCAGTTTCTACAATCGCAAGCCCCAACCCAGTTCCACCAGATTCGCGATCGCGCGCTTCGTCTGTGCGATAGAACGGACGGAATATTTGTTCACGATCTTCCGGGCTGACGCCTGGGCCATCATCATCCACCGTGACAGTAATCCCTTTATTATCAACGGAGAAGTTGACTGCAATTTTCGTGTGCGAATAACGTAATGCGTTGCGGACGATATTTTCTAACGCGCTTTCCAGTGCGTTAGGGTTACCGTACATCAACCACGGGCCTGGCGGATAAGTCACTTCCAGCGATTTGCCCATCTGTTCGGCTTCAAAGGCGGCGTTATCCAGCACTTCGGACCAAATTTGATTGGCTTTCATCGTCTCGCTCGCCAGCGCGTTTTTCTGCTGGTTGCGGGACATCACTAACAAGTCGTTGATCATGCCATCAAGACGCTGAGCTTCCGTTTCGATGCGCTCCAGCTCCTTGCTTTCACCCGTTTTGCGGCGCAACAAAGCTGTGCCTAATTGCAAACGGGTTAACGGGGTACGCAGTTCGTGAGAGATATCAGACAACAACCTTTGTTGGCTTGTCATCATCCTTTCCAGTGCGGTAATCATCTGGTTAAAACTGGCTCCGGCGGCGAGAAACTCTTGCGGCCCGGATTCAAGTTCAGGATGCTGACGCAAATTCCCCTGAGCCACTTCATCCGCCGCGTTTTTCAACTTACGTGCCGGTTTTGCCAGGCTCCACGCCAGCCATAACAGCAGCGGTGAACTGACCAGCATCGTGACAATGAGTAACAGTAAAGGTCTATCAAACAGCAGGTTAATAAAATCAGACTGGGAATTACTTGCAGGGCGAATCAGGTAGAGCTGGTAGTTATCCTCACCATCACGTACAGCGAATGGCCCCACCAATTCTACGCGGCCGTATTTTTTCTTTTGCGGATGATCGGCGTTATCAGACTGGCCGATAAAGTTACGAATGATCTGCATTTCATTGCGCTGGGCGCCAATAACTCGCCCTTCGCTGGTCACGAGTAACAAACGCTGGCCCGGCGGTGCCCATTTATCAATGGCCCGGAACAAGCGACGCCACCACATCAAGTCGTTTGGTGGGTCGTTTTCAAGTTCCGCTTCGACATGCTGTTCAATCATGATGCCTTGACGTTGCTCATTCTCCATCAATTCGGTCATTTGACGCGAATCCAGCTTCGGCAGCATCAGCACTAGCATCAGCACTAAGGCCAGCGTCAACCAGAAGATGGCAAAAATACGCGCGGTAAGGCTACTTATCATGAAGCAGACACCATCAGGTAGCCGCGGCCACGTAATGTTTTAAACCACGGATGACCATCTTTGCGATCCGGCAATTTACGACGCAAATTGGAAATATGCATGTCGATTGCACGGTCGAAAGGTGTCAGGCGTTTACCCAGAACTTCCTGGCTTAAATGTTCGCGCGAAACCACCTGGCCCAGATGCTGTGCCAGCAAATAGAGCAGGGTGAATTCAGTACCGGTCAAATCCAGCGCTTGTCCATCAAAGCTGGCTTCCTGGCGGCCTGGGTTAAGGCTTAAACCGTCAACTTCGACAGTCGGTGAGCCACTGTCACTGTTTTGTTGCTGCTCACTCCAGTGTGAACGACGCAAAATAGCGCGTATACGAGCCACCAGCTCACGATCGTTGAATGGTTTAGGCAGATAGTCATCGGCACCCAGCTCGAGGCCGAGAACGCGATCCAGCTCACTTCCTCGCGCTGTTAGCATAATGACTGGGGTCTGGTGTGACTGGCGCAACTCTTTCAAAGTATCAATGCCATTTTTCTTTGGCATCATCACGTCGAGCAATAAAAGGTCAATGGTGTCATCAAGAAGTTCCAACGCTTGTTCGCCGTCGTGGGCAACAATTACGTTAAAACCTTCCATGTCGAGCAGTTCCTTTAACAGGGAAGTAAGCTCTCGGTCATCATCAACTAGCAGAATTTTATTCATTGTTAAATTACCTCCGAGGCAGAAATTACGTCATCAAGGCGCGCTAATCTATGACTTTACGTTGTTTTACACCCCCTGACGCTAGTTTGCAGCGGGAATCGTAGACTGAATCTCGTTGAATCGCAGCACAGATGATTTCAGGAGCAAGTGATGCGCAATGTTACCGCTGCCGTCATGGCCTCTACATTGACTCTGATAACCCTGGCGAGCCAAGCCAAAGAGTTACCGGCCAGCGATAACTGGTACCAGGGCGGTGAAGGTTTAGTAAAGCGTAATCACCTCCAGAGCCATATGTTCGATGGGATAAACCTTACCGAACAACAGCGCCAACAAATGCGCGATCTTATGCAACGGGCACGGCATGATAGCCCACCCGTGAATGTAAGCGAAATGGAGACCATGCATAATCTGGTCACCGCAGACAATTTTGATGAAACGGCAGTGCGTGTCCAGGCTGAAAAAATGGCACAAGAACAAGTGACTCGCCAGGTTGAAATGGCGAAAGTACGCAACCAAATGTACCGCTTGTTAAGCCCTGAGCAACAGGCCGTTTTAAATGACAAACACCAACAGCGCATGGATCAATTCCGTGAACTGGCGGACCTGCAACAGATGTCTTCGATGCAGGCACTGAGTAGTAGCAGTAAGCATAGTAACCAGTAACAAACCCTGTTTTCCTTGCCATAGACACCATCCCTGTCTTCCCCGCCTTAACAGGCGGGTTTTTTTTGCCTGAAGGTTCAGATGAATCCGCTATACTAGCCAGCAATCATTTGCTGGAGCCCCTATGAATCAACAATATGGGAAACTGGTCAGCCGTGCAGCAATCGCCGCAACGGTAATGGCATCATTGTTACTTTTGATCAAGATTTTCGCCTGGTGGTATACCGGTTCGGTCAGTATTCTGGCGGCATTGGTGGATTCGCTGGTGGACATTGCTGCGTCGCTGACTAACCTTCTTGTCGTACGTTACTCACTGCAACCGGCGGATGAAGAGCATACCTTTGGCCATGGCAAAGCGGAATCGCTGGCAGCACTCGCGCAAAGTATGTTTATTTCAGGTTCTGCGTTATTCCTTTTTTTGACGGGGATCCAACATTTAGCTGAACCGTCACAGATGAAACAACCTTTAGTTGGCGTCGTAGTCACGGTCATTGCATTATTCAGCACGTTAATACTTGTGACCTTCCAGCGCTGGGTTGTGAGAAAGACGCAAAGTCAGGCCGTTCGGGCAGATATGCTTCATTATCAGTCTGATGTTATGATGAACGGAGCAATTCTCGTTGCATTGGCGCTGTCCTGGTATGGCTGGCACCGTGCGGATTCGATCTTTGCTTTAGGTATTGGCGTCTATATTTTATATAACGCGATTCGAATGGGGCATGAAGCCGTACAATCTCTTTTGGACCGTGCTTTACCGGATGATGAACGTCAGGCAATTATTGATATCATCAATGCATGGCCAGGGGTCAAAGGGGCGCATGACTTACGTACGCGGCAGTCAGGGCCGACTCGCTTTATTCAAGTCCATATTGAAATGGAAGACAATCTACCACTGGTTCAGGCGCATGTTATCGCCGAACAAGTGGAGCAAGCGATATTGCGTCGCTTCCCTGGGTCAGATGTGATTATTCACCAGGACCCCTGCTCGGTTGTTCCGACGCAGCAACAAGGGCATTTTGAGCTTTAATTTTTCGTTGTAAGGTCAGGCTGAACCGACGTTTTGTGGTTAAGATACCGGCATATGGCCTGACCTGAATCAATTCAGCAAGAAGCGGTTGTTATACTATTTGTAGCAGAGTCGACGCCTCGGCATGCCGCAGGCCGTTTCCGGCAACAGGATTAATTTGCATTCAAAAGTTCAGAGGTAGTCATGATCAAAAAAATTGGTGTGTTGACGAGTGGCGGTGATGCGCCGGGTATGAACGCCGCGATTCGTGGTGTTGTTCGTGCAGCATTGTCGGAAGGTCTGGAAGTCGTAGGTGTTTATGACGGCTATCTGGGTCTGTATGAAGACCGCATGGTGAATCTGGACCGTTATAGCGTGTCCGATATGATTAACCGCGGTGGTACCTTCCTGGGTTCCGCTCGTTTCCCGGAGTTTCGTGATGAGAAAATCCGTGAAGTGGCTATCGAGAATTTGAAAAAACGCGGTATCGATGCACTGGTTGTTATCGGTGGTGATGGCTCCTATATGGGTGCAATGCGCCTGACCGAAATGGGCTTCCCATGCATTGGTCTGCCAGGCACCATTGATAACGACATTAAAGGTACCGATTACACTATCGGTTTCTTCACCGCGCTGGAAACAGTTGTAGAAGCAATCGACCGTCTGCGTGACACCTCTTCTTCACACCAGCGTATTTCTATCGTGGAAGTGATGGGCCGTTACTGTGGCGACCTGACCTTAGCTGCGTCAATTGCGGGTGGTTGTGAGTTTGTTGTCCTGCCAGAAGTTGAGTTCAATCGCGAAGACCTGGTTGAAGAAATCAAAGCGGGCATCGCGAAAGGTAAAAAACACGCTATCGTGGCGATTACCGAGCACATCTGCGATATCGACGAGCTGGCTCAATATATCGAGACAGAAACCAAACGCGAAACTCGCGCCACCGTTCTGGGCCACATTCAGCGCGGCGGTTCACCGGTTGCTTACGACCGTATTCTGGCTTCCCGCATGGGCGCTTACTCCATCGAACTGCTGCTGCAAGGCCACGGCGGCCGTTGCGTAGGCATTCAGAATGAGAAACTGGTTCACCACGACATCATCGACGCTATCGAAAGTATGAAGCGTCCGTTCAAAGGTGACTGGTTGGATTGCGCGAAGAAACTCTACTAATTCACTAACAGTGAAAATTGAAGCCGGGGAAACCCGGCTTTTTATCGTTTGTTATATGCTCGATAGTTATAGCCAATCTTTTTTTATTCTTTAATGAATGGTTAAAAATCTGGCACGCTGCTTTCATCAAATCTGATTAAAGAGAGCGAACGATGAATAAGTGGGGAGTTGGACTTACATTGCTGTTGGCGTCAACCAGCGTACTGGCAAAAGATATTCAGTTACTTAACGTCTCATACGATCCCACTCGCGAACTTTATGACGAGTACAACAAGGCGTTCAGTGCACACTGGAAACAACAAACCGGCGATAACGTTGTTATCCGCCAGTCTCATGGTGGTTCCGGTAAACAAGCCACATCGGTAATCAATGGTATTGAAGCTGATGTCGTAACCTTGGCGCTGGCCTACGATGTGGATGCTATTGCCGAGCGTGGCCGTATCGACAAAAACTGGATCAAACGCCTGCCGGATAACTCCGCACCTTACACTTCAACCATCGTTTTCCTGGTACGCAAAGGTAACCCGAAACAAATTCATGACTGGAACGATCTGATTAAACCGGGCGTTTCAGTTATTACCCCGAACCCGAAAAGCTCAGGCGGTGCGCGCTGGAATTATCTGGCAGCGTGGGGTTACGCCCTGCATCACAACAACAACGACCAGGCCAAAGCGCAGGATTTCGTGAAGGCACTGTACAAGAACGTTGAAGTGCTGGATTCTGGCGCGCGTGGTTCAACCAATACCTTCGTTGAGCGTAATATTGGTGATGTGTTGATTGCCTGGGAAAACGAAGCGCTGCTGGCAACCAAAGAGTTGGGTAAAGACAAGTTTGAAATTGTCACTCCGAGTGAGTCTATTCTTGCTGAGCCGACAGTTTCCGTAGTGGATAAAGTGGTGGCGAAGAAAGGAACTCAGGAAGTTGCCGCAGCTTACCTGAAGTATCTCTACTCGCCGGAAGGCCAGGAAATTGCAGCGAAGAATTACTACCGCCCACGTAATGCGGATGTGGCGAAGAAATATGAAAACGCCTTCCCTAAACTGAAGTTGTACACCATTGATGAAGAGTTTGGCGGCTGGACAAAAGCGCAGAAAGAACACTTCTCGAATGGCGGAACCTTCGACCAGATTAGTCAGCGTTAAGTTTAAAGACGGCCCCGCTTGGGGCCGTTTTGCTTTTGAGTTCCCGCCGTTTGCGTTACGCTGAGCAACTCTCTCCAGCCCCTGAGGTTTCAATGCTGCGGTGTCGACGCACGGTAGTTGTCACTATATTCCTGTTGATTGTTGCCGCTATCGCTTGGTTTAGTCTGCGGCAATATCTGCATCACCCTGATGCGCTCTGGCGTATCGTCAGCCAGCAATGCGTTCCCAATCAGCAAAAAAACCAAAACCCTGAACCCTGCGCCAAAGTGGAATTAACTTCTGGATACGTGTTGCTGAAAGATATTCATGGCCCGCTTCAATATTTGCTGATGCCTACCGCGAAAATGAAAGGGATGGAAAGCCCTGAACTATTGCAGGCGCAAACCCCCAATTTCTTCTGGCTGGCGTGGCAGCAGCGCGAAATGATGAGTGTTCGCCGTGGGTCGCATGTGCCTGATGATGTAATTTCGCTCACGATTAATTCCACAAGCGGGCGAACTCAAAACCAGCTTCATATTCATATTTCTTGTCTGCGGGCAGATGTGCGTGGGCAGTTGAATCAGTATGCAAATACGCTGAGCAACCAATGGCAGGCGTTTCCGGAATCACTGGCGGGAAACCAGTACATCGCCAGAAAAGTGAGTGCGGCGGAGTTTTCGCAACGTGGCCCGTTCATCATGCTGGCAAACCAGGTTCCCCAAGCTCGCGAACATATGGGGCGTTACAGTCTGGCGATGGCGAAACTGGCTGACGGGGATTGGGTCATTTTGGCTACAGAGCGGAACTTACTGCGTTTGAACCTCGCATCTGCGGAGCAAATACAAGATCACGATTGCGGATTGCTGAAAAAATAAAGGCCCTGCCGGAGCAGAGCCTTAATATTTCTAAGCGAGAATACTTACGCTTGTTTCGCTTTTGCAGCAGCTTTAACGATAACGGCGAAAGCGTCAGCTTTCAGAGATGCGCCGCCAACCAGGGCACCATCGATGTCCGGCTGAGCAAACAGCTCTGCTGCGTTTTTGTCGTTTACGGAACCGCCGTACTGGATGATCACTTGTTCAGCGACTTTAGCATCAGCTTTAGCGATGTGGTCACGAATGAATTTGTGAACAGCCTGAGCCTGAGCTGGAGTTGCTGATTTGCCCGTACCGATTGCCCATACTGGTTCGTAAGCGATTACCACGCCTTCGAATGCAGCCGCGCCCTGAGTTTTCAGAACAGCGTCAATCTGACGTGCACAAACTTCTTCAGTTTTGCCCGCTTCGTTTTCTGCTTCGGTTTCGCCAATGCAAAGAACCGGAATCAGGCCAACTTCTTTCAGAATGGCGAATTTCTTAGCGATCAGTTCGTCAGACTCTGCGTGGTAAGTACGACGCTCTGAGTGACCGATGATGATGTATTTAGCACCAACATCTTTCAGCATTTCAGCAGAAACTTCACCGGTAAATGCGCCAGACAGGTTCAGGTCAACGTTCTGAGCACCAAGAATGATGTGGCTGCCAGAAGCGGCATGTTTAGCCAGATCCAGATACATAGTAGGAGGAGCGATAGCAACGCCACAGCCAGCAACGCCAGCCAGTTCTTTGCGTAAGCCAGCAATCAGCTCGTGTACCATGTGCTTGCTGCCGTTCAGTTTCCAGTTACCCATCACCAAAGGATGTCGCATCTTAATTCTCCACAAGGTCAAACTAATAAAAGAATCGCTGCCGTTCAGGCAGCATGGTCTGTGAAACAGTATAGAGACTCAACAGACTAAAGGCTTTGCTTTTTGTCATTTATTCGCCGTTGTTCAGTGTCTCTGATAGCGTTAGCTTAATCGGTTCAACTGCGAAGGTAAGCCCCTTTTCACCGTTATCCGCAACAACATAGCGAATAGCGCCATCAGTTTGCGCGTAATAACGTTTGTTCTTTCCATCGCTGAGTAATTTGGTGAGTTTTGCCACGCTTTGCGGTTTTGAAAGCGACGGGGTAAAAGTGCGAATCAGCGCTGACATGTATTCAGAAGCTTTCGCTCGCGCCGCTTTTTGCTCCGGGCCCTGAATCGGCAACCACGTTATCTGCATCGACTTTATTTTCAACGTACCGCGCTCAAGTGCAGTAGATGCGTAGAGATTTTCGTTTATTTTGCTGGCAGCACGCATCAGGTTTACTTCATCGGCGCTGGAGTCGATAGCGCGGAATTCATTGATCGGCAAAGACGGGTTTTCTGCGGTGAACTTTTCCCGAAACTGCGTGATATTCATATCGAACGTTGGCGCACCCGCCAGTAAATACGGCGCGGCTTGTAGCGTCGAAGCGGAATCTGAAGGCGGGTCGGCCCAAACCACCGCGGCGGGTAGCATCAGTAAAGCCAGAGCTGCAAACAGATGTCTCATTGACAAATTCTCCTGTGAATTCTGCTTCCCGATTAAATCGGCATTCCGTTGGCTTGTCAAAACCCGGCATAGCCAGGGTACACTACGGCGCTAAACAATAAAATGGACCTTACCATGACCATACAGCAATGGCTGTTCTCTTTTAACGGACGTATTGGACGCCGTGACTTCTGGATTTGGATTGGCGTTTGGTTAGTCGCGCTGATCATTCTCTTCACCCTCGCGGGTGCTGAAATTATGCCTTATTCCACCGCCGGTTTCTTCTTATCGGGTTCTTTGATCCCGACTGCTGCTGTGATTGTGAAACGTCTGCACGATCGCAATAAGAAAGGCTGGTGGGCGCTACTGTTTATTCCGGCATGGCTGTTGCTTGCCGGAAATTGGGAAACATTCGGCACATTAGCGCAGTGGGGACTTGGGCGTTTTATCCCAACCTTGATTCTTGTGATGGTCATTATGGACCTGGGTGCATTTGTTGGCACCCAGGGTGAGAATCGCTTTGGTAAAGATACAAGCGAAGTGAAGTACCGCTAACACTACCAGTAGTGTTCAGCTGTCATATGGCCCGGTCGGCGGCGCAAATGTTTGGTCATCTGCCGGGTATCTTTCAGCAGCTGCTGCGTATCACGTACCATCTGCGGGTTGCCGCACAACATCACATGGCTAGTTTCGGTATTCATCGGCAGACCTACAGCCGCTTCCAGTTCACCGCTCTCGATAAGTGCAGGCACGCGTCCGGTCAATGAACCCGGAATTGATTCCCGGCTCACCACGGTCTGAATCCGCAATTTCCCTTCGTACTGCTGCTGAAGTTTTTGCATCAATGGCAAATAACTCAAGTCTTGCGCATAACGCACGGCATGCAGCAAAACGATATTCTCGAAACGATCCAGGTCTTTGCCTTCCTGCAAAATCGAAAGATAGGGGCCTAATGCGGTACCCGTTGCCAGCATCCATAAAGTCTGACAATCCGGGACTTCATCCAGGACAAAGAACCCCGCGGCTTCGCTCACCAGCATAATTTCGTCACCGGGTTGCAGAGCATGCAGGCGTGGGCTGAGTTTGCCCTCAGGCACCGTGACTAGATAAAACTCAAGATTAGGGTCGCTCGGCGCGTTGACGTAGGAATAGGCGCGCTGCACGCGTTCGCCATCAATTTCCATCCCAAGCTTGGTGAATTGCCCGGCGGTGAAAGGGGCGACAGGCGCATGCACAGTGAGACTAAATAGAGCGTCCGTCCAGTTTTCAATCTGGATGACTTTACCTTTGACCCATTCCGCCATGATGTTCATTCCCCTCTGTGTCTATTGCCCTATCTTCACCAGAAAACTGTGAGATTTCCAGCCGGTTAAAGCTGGAAAGCTCATTCAGACAAACGGCAGTCTTACAGAATATGTGTTTGTACGTCTGGATCTTTGCGGTCGAGATAGTGAATAGATTTGATGCGGCGAATGGTGCGCGATTTACCACGAATCAGCAGTGTTTCAGTGGTCGCCATATTCCCTTTACGGGTAATGCCGTCCAGCAAATCACCTTTGGTGATACCGGTCGCGGAGAAAATCACGTTGTCGTTACGCGCCATATCGTCGAGTTTCAATACCACACCCGCTTCAATGCCCATCGCTTTGCAGCGCTCAAGCTCTTTCTCACCCATCACACGGTTTTCTTCGCTATCGCCTTTAACGTGGTGGCGGGCCAACAGGCGGCCTTGCATGTCGCCATCCAACGCGCGAATAACGGCTGCGGAAATCACGCCCTCAGGTGCGCCGCCGATACCGTACATTACATCGACTTCGCTATCTGGCATGCAGGTCAGAATGGATGCCGCAACATCACCATCAGGGATGGCGAAAACACGCACGCCAAGTTTTTGCAGTTCAGCAATGGTGGCGTCGTGGCGCGGTTTGGCGAGAATGGTCACAGTGAGTTCACTCAGCGGTTTGTTGAGTGCAACAGCAATGTTATAGAGGTTTTCAGCCAACGGCAGATTGAGGTCGATAATGCCTTTAGCACCAGGGCCAACAATCAGTTTTTCCATGTACATGTCAGGTGCGTTCAGGAAACTGCCTTTATCGCCAACTGCTAAAACGGCCAGCGCGTTGGCCTGGCCCATTGCCGTCATGCGCGTGCCTTCAATCGGGTCAACGGCGATATCTACAGCGTCGCCCTGGCCGGTCCCGACTTTTTCGCCAATGTAGAGCATCGGCGCTTCGTCGATTTCCCCTTCACCAATCACAATCTGGCCGTCAATATTGACCTGATTAAGCATGATACGCATGGCGTGAACGGCTGCGCCATCCGCCGTATTTTTATCGCCACGGCCCAACCATTTATAACCAGCCAGTGCTGCAGCTTCGGTTACGCGGGAAAATTCAATCGCAAGTTCTCGTCTCATCACACACTCATTTAAGAAGCAGAATTGCGACCGAGTTTAGCACAGGCGGGGAGGGGGGATCCCCTCTCGGCATGGAGAGGGGAAGGGGGAGGCAATTAACTTTCGTCGTGGTCTTCCCACGCAAGTGCACGCTTAACGGCTTTTTTCCAGCCAGCGTAACGGACGTTACGTTCGGTTGTTTCGATACCCGGACGGAACTCTTTCTCGATAACTGCTTTCTCGCTTACTTCATCCAGATTCTGCCAGAAACCAACGGCCAGGCCTGCAAGATAAGCAGCACCTAACGCTGTGACTTCACGCACTTCCGGGCGCTCAACGCGGGTGCCTAAAATATCCGCCTGGAATTGCATCAGGAAGTTATTTGCGACAGCTCCGCCGTCTACGCGCAGAGCGTGCAGGCGAATATCAGCGTCAGCCTGCATCGCTTCCAGCACATCACGCGTTTGGTAAGCGATGGATTCAAGTGTTGCGCGGATAATATGGTTTGCATTGACGCCACGAGTCAGACCGAAGATTGCGCCACGGGCATACGGGTCCCAGTAAGGAGCGCCCAGACCGGTAAACGCAGGGACGACATATACTCCGTTGGTGTCTTTCACTTTCGTTGCAAAGTACTCGGAATCAGTCGCGTCGCTAATCAGTTTCATCTCATCGCGTAGCCACTGGATAGAGGCGCCACCCATGAATACTGCACCTTCCAGCGCATAGTTCACTTCACCGCGTGGGCCGCAAGCAATCGTCGTCAACAACCCGTGAGTCGATTTCACCGCCTGCGTACCGGTGTTCATCAGCATAAAGCAGCCGGTACCGTAAGTGTTTTTCGCCATCCCTTCCTTCACGCACAGCTGGCCGAAGAGTGCCGCCTGCTGGTCACCGGCGATCCCAGCGATAGGAATACGCGTACCGCCTTTACCACCGATGTTAGTCTGACCGTAAACTTCGGAGGATTTACGCACTTCTGGCAGCATCTCACGTGGGATATCCAGCGCTTCGAGCATGCGGTCATCCCAGGTGAGATCGTGGATGTTAAACAACATGGTACGGGAGGCGTTGGTGTAGTCAGTAACGTGCACGCGCCCTTGAGTCATTTTCCAGATAAGCCAGGTATCGACTGTACCAAACAGCAATTCGCCACGGCGAGCACGCTCACGTGAGCCTTCAACGTGGTCAAGAATCCACTTCACTTTGGTACCAGAGAAATACGGGTCAACGACCAGGCCGGTTGCTGATTTGATGTACTCTTCCAGGCCGTCGCGTTTGAGTTGTTCGCAGATCTCTGCGGTACGACGGCACTGCCAGACGATGGCGTTATAAATTGGTTTGCCGGTCTCTTTTTCCCAGACAATCGCGGTTTCACGCTGGTTAGTGATACCAATGGCGGCGATTTGGTCGGAGTTAATGTCCGCTTTAGCCAGCACTTCTACAAGTGTGGAGCTTTGTGTTGCCCAGATCTCCATTGGGTCATGTTCAACCCATCCTGCTTTTGGATAGATTTGCTGAAACTCGCGCTGTGAAACGCTAACAACGTTGGCATCATGATCCAGGACGACGGCGCGGGAGCTGGTTGTACCCTGATCGAGTGCGACAATATATTTTTTTTCGTGGGTCATAATTTTGTCCTGAAGTCAGTCTTACAAAGAAGCATTTTGTTGTGTGGATGCGCTGGATTTTTCTTCATCTTCAACACAAACATCACAAGGTAAATGGTGGCCAATAAGTTTACGGTAACCAAAGGCACCTAACGCCGCGCCTACAATCGGGCCAAATACTGGCACCAGGAAGTAAGGAATATCGCGGCCACCGGTGAAGGCGACGTCGCCCCAGCCAGCTAACCAGGCGAAAAGTTTCGGGCCAAAGTCACGTGCTGGATTCATCGCAAATCCGGTCAACGGCCCCATTGAAGCACCGATTACCGCAATCAGTAAGCCAATCAGCAATGGTGCTAATGGGCCACGCGGGATGCCATTGCCATCGTCAGTCAGCGCCAGAATAACCCCCATCAGAATGGCTGTGATCACCATCTCTACGGCAAAAGCCTGCACCAGATTGATGTGTGGGTTAGGGTAGGTTGAGAAGATACCTGCCAAATCCAGGCTTTCCACACTGCCGCGTACCATGTGGTGCGTCTGCTCGTAATCCAGGAATAAATTGTAATACAGGCCATAGACCAAAGCTGCGGCACAGAACGCACCTGCAACTTGCGAAAGAATAAACGGCACCACTTTACGTTTATCGAAGCAGGCGAACAGGCAAAGTGCGATAGTCACCGCCGGGTTAAGATGTGCACCGGAAACTCCTGCAGTCAGGTAGATAGCCATCGCTACTCCCAAACCCCAGATGATACTGATTTCCCACTGCCCGAAGCTTGCGCCCGCGACTTTTAAGGCGGCGACACATCCGACACCAAAGAAAATCAACAACGCGGTACCCATGAACTCGGCGATGCACTGACCTTTCAAGGTTGATGGAGCTGTCTGACTCATAGTAGGGTCCTGAAGGCAAAATTAATGATTATTGTTTGTTCGGGCTTCCCTGCCGCGCAGGTGCCATGTAGGCATAGTGTTAATTTATCGTTAACGAACATAAACGAGAAATATCGAACTTTAAATTTGTGTTGTTCGTCATAAAAATGAGCGATTTCGCGCTGAAGTGTGCGCATTATCACCCAGAAAAGACAACGCAAACGCTCATGGAAGTAATCAATGGGTTAACAAATAGTGATTTTAGCGCTCATGGTCATTCGGCATATGCTGAAAAACGTTATGTTATGCAAAGAGCGCTTGAACTCGCTGGACACGGCTACTCACGCTACTTACAATCGAGACACGCTGCGTGGAGCGCATATATTCATAAGGTGTCATCGGGGAACATCCGGGACGGGGATTTAGAAATCCATCAACGCCTTGCAATTCAGAAGAGGTTCAGAAATGTCATTTGAAGTGTTTGAGAAACTGGAAGCAAAAGTACAGCAGGCGATTGATACCATTACCCTGCTGCAAATGGAAATTGAAGAGCTGAAAGAGACCAACAATAATTTGTCTCAGCAAGTTCAGCAGTCTCAGAGCAACCATGAAGAACTAGTGCGCGAAAACAATTCTCTGAAAGAACAGCAGCACGTTTGGCAGGATCGTCTGCATGCGCTGCTGGGTAAGATGGAAGAAGTGTAAGACTTAAGCTAGAAAAAGAACGGGCGCCCCAGGGCGCCCGTTTTGTTATTCGATATCGAGGGGATCTTCGGAAAGGATAATGCCGGTATTGTCCGCATACAGATGGTCGCCGGAGAAGAATGTCACGCCGCCAAAGTTAACGCGCACGTCACTTTCGCCAACGCCAACACCTGCGGAACCAACAGGAATAGCGGCAATCGCCTGAATACCAATATCCAGTTCTTCCAGGTCATCAACCTGACGCACGGCACCGTATACCACAATGCCTTCCCACTCGTTTTGAGTCGCCAGTTGGGCAAGTTCTGCGTCAATCAACGCACGGCGAACTGAACCACCACCATCAATCACCAGCACTCGGCCACGGCCATTTTTTTCGAGCAGATCATACAACAATCCGTTGTCCTCGAAACATTTCACCGTGATGATTTGCCCGCCAAAGGACGACCGCCCACCGAAGTTGGAAAACAGCGGTTCAACGACGTTGACATCTTCCTGATAGATGTCGCAAAGCTCGGAAGTATCATATTTCATAGGATTAAGGTTCTGTTGCTGCATGAGTTGTCAGTATATCGCTTAATCCCAACTGTTGGCAAAATCATCAATTGTTAATTGATATTTGTCAGCTAAAACGACACCGTACTGAGCACAACTCCTACCGCAAACAACAAGTTAGTCAGCAATGCAGCTTTAACAGTTCGTTCGAGCATTGGGCGCATGGCGACCGGTTCCATCTCACGCAGTACGAAACGAGCCTGCTTAATCAGTAGTGGTGCTGCAAGCACAAACAGCCATCCCCAGAGGCTTTGCAGCCACACCAGGTTAAATACCGCCAGGCACGCCAGCGCCCCCATTAACAGGCAAGCATGATAGCGACGGGCAAGCACTGGGCCCAGGCGCACAGCCAGCGTGTTTTTACCGTTCTCACGGTCGCTGTCGATATCGCGCAAGTTATTGATGTTCAGCACAGCTGTTGCCAGTAATCCGCAAGCTGTCGCGGGTAAAAACACTAACGGTGCTAGAGCGTGAGCCTGCAGATACCAGGTACCAGCCACACTTAACCAACCAAAGAAGACCAGTACTGAAATGTCCCCAAGCCCCATGTAACCATACGGACGAGTTCCGACGGTGTAAGTAATAGCCGCGATGATAGCCAGCAAACCGAGCACCAGGAAACCGAGAAAATCTGCCAGCGTACGGCAAGCAACCGCGACCAGCGCCAGGCCAGAAACGCAGATTAATACCACTGTGATAATCAGCGCCTTTTTCATCTGCGCCTGGGTAATCACGCCTTTTTGCATGCCGCGCAATGGCCCGATTCTGTCTTCTTTGTCGCTGCCTTTTACCGCATCACCGTAGTCATTCGCCAGGTTTGAGAGGATTTGTAGTAACCCGGCAGTCAGCAGTGCCAGCAATGCAATAGCGGGGTTGAACACGCCTTGCCAGAAAGCCAGCGCGGATCCACAGACGATAGAGGCAAATGCCAGTGGTAATGTGCGTGGGCGCAAGCTTTCAAGCCAGGCTTGAGTCGTGCTTACAGAGTGCGATTCGCTCATAGTTCTCTCTGTTAGATATAAAAAAATGGAGGGCATAAGCCCTCCATTTCAAATGAAGAAAATACGTTGAGCGGGATTATAGGATAAAACGGCTCAAGTCTTCATCTGCTACCAACTCATCCAGATGTTTGCTGACATATTCGCCGTCAATCAGGATGGATTGGCCGTTCATTTCGCTGGCATCGTAAGAGATATCTTCAACCAGGCGTTCTAACACAGTGTGCAGACGACGCGCCCCGATGTTTTCGGTGGACTCGTTCACTTGCCATGCGGCCTGAGCAATGCGGCGAATACCGTCTTCGGTAAAGTCGATATTCACGCCTTCGGTGCCTAGCAGCGCTTTGTACTGCACGGTGATAGACGCGTTTGGCTCAGTCAGAATGCGCTCGAAATCTTCAACAGTCAGTGCCTGAAGTTCCACACGAATTGGCAGACGACCCTGCAATTCTGGGATCAGGTCTGACGGACTTGCGACCTGGAATGCGCCAGATGCGATAAACAGGATGTGGTCAGTTTTGACCATACCGTGTTTAGTCGAAACGGTGCAGCCTTCAACCAGCGGCAGTAAGTCACGCTGAACGCCTTCACGGGAAACGTCCGGGCCGGAACTGTTGCCACCACGCTTACAGATTTTGTCGATCTCATCGATAAACACGATGCCGTGTTGCTCGACGGCATCAATGGCGTCTTGCTTCAACTCTTCCGGGTTCACAAGCTTGGCGGCTTCTTCTTCAATCAGAAGTTTCATCGCCTCTTTGATTTTCAGCTTGCGTGGTTTTTGCTTCTGGCCGCCCAGGTTCTGGAACATAGACTGCAACTGGCTGGTCATTTCTTCCATGCCAGGAGGAGCCATGATCTCAACGCCCATCGGTGCCGCAGCCAGATCGATTTCAATTTCTTTATCGTCTAACTGGCCTTCACGCAATTTTTTACGGAAAGACTGACGCGCTGTAGATGGCTCAGGTGCCGTTTCGTTTTGACCCCAGTTGTTCTTAGCAGGAGGGATCAGCACATCAAGAATGCGCTCTTCGGCCATTTCTTCGGCACGGTAGCGGTTTTTCTCGATGGATTGCAGGCGAACCATTTTCATCGCAGAATCGGTCAGATCGCGGATGATAGAATCAACTTCTTTACCAACATAACCCACTTCGGTGAATTTGGTGGCTTCGACTTTGATGAACGGTGCGTTGGCAAGTTTTGCCAGACGACGGGCGATTTCGGTTTTACCCACGCCAGTTGGGCCGATCATCAGAATGTTTTTTGGCGTAACTTCATGACGCAGCTCTTCATCAAGCTGCATACGGCGCCAGCGGTTACGCAGCGCAATCGCCACGGAACGCTTGGCATTGTCCTGGCCAATGATGTGTTTGTTCAGTTCGCTGACAATTTCGCGTGGAGTCATTTCAGACATGGGGATTCCTTACGCCTTAGACGCTAATTCTTCAATAGTGTGGAAATGGTTGGTGTAGATGCAGATATCACCGGCAATCCCCAGCGATTTCTCTACGATGTCACGAGCACCCAGTTCGGTATTTTCAAGAAGGGCGCGTGCCGCTGCCTGGGCATACGGGCCACCGGAACCAATTGCAATCAGGTCATCTTCTGGCTGAATAACGTCACCATTACCGGTGATGATAAGAGATGAATTTTCATCGGCGACGGCAAGCAGCGCTTCGAGTTTGCGCAGCATACGATCGGTACGCCAGTCTTTTGCCAGTTCAACCGCAGCTTTCACCAGGTGGCCCTGGTGCATTTCTAGCTTGCGCTCAAACAGTTCGAAAAGGGTAAAGGCATCCGCAGTACCGCCGGCAAAACCAGCAATCACTTTATCGTTATACAAACGACGTACTTTTTTGACGTTGCCTTTCATTACGGTGTTGCCGAGCGTGGCCTGACCATCACCACCGATTACGACATGGCCGTTACGGCGCACACTTACTATTGTTGTCACGAGCAGACCCCTTATTGCATCAGCTAAATAAGTACCCCGACATTATATCGGGGTCGAATGCAATTATAGATGGGGGGGATTTTGGGGGTTTCAACCCCCAGCGCCAAGACGGATACAGTTAGAGTGGCCTGCCATCTTCAGCTGATTGATCGTACCGTCAGCTTTCTCTTTGCCCTTGATTGGGCCAATGACGACTCGGTTCCAGCCATTGTTGGTCGTGATGCGTGAATCAAAACCTTCGAAAGCAAGCTGTGCACGGACAGTTTCTGCCTGTTCGGCACCCTTGAAGGAGCCACACTGTACCATCCAGCGTTTCTCATCCTTTGGCTTATCCTGAGGTGCCGGAGCCTGTTTGACTACTTCTTCACGGGTAATCGGCGCTGCTTTCGGCTGCGTCTCAGGCTGTGCTGCACGCTGCTGAGTATTATGCGGCGGCGTTTGCAACAAATCCTGATAAGGCTGCGCGTTTGATGTCGTTGTACGCGGTTGCTGCTGCACGGTACGTGGCTGTGTTACAGGCTGCGACTGCTGCTGAACGGCACGCGGTTGTGGGGCAACTTGTTGAGCGGTGAACTGCTGCTGTTGCGTTTGCTGCTGAATAATTTTTTGGCGCTGTAAGGTGCTCTGACGCTGTTCTGGCGTTTGCTCATTCCACGGTACTTCGTTCAACTGAGTAGGTTGCTGGCGCATATCGGCCTGCATCTGTTCCAGTAACTGGCGCTGTTCGCTGGTGAGCTGATCTTTATTCTGCACTTCACCACCGGCAGAAGGTTCGGTTGGGGCACGCACACCCGTCTGGCGATTTTCCAGTTCTTTGATATAACGCCAGCGCTCTTCCGGTTTAGGTGGCAGACCATTTCCTGTGACTTTGTGGCCAGGCAGGGTTTCGCTTTCATCTTTTTTATGATGAGTAATGAAGTAGAGAGCACCAATAAAGGTCACCAGAACGGCGGCCGCAATTGCGACCATTGTCGGCGAGACAGATGGTAGGCTGCGTTGCTTGCTGCGGGTGTTACTTTTCTTACGCCGCGTACCTGCCGATTGCCCGCGGCGTACATAATCTCGTTGTGCCACTATTGATTCGCTATATTTTATTCGTTTATCAGCCCGCCATGTTACTTAATGGATATCCCTTTGACCAGAATCCAGTGTCCTAAAGCGGGTCATTTTCTACTGCCAGGTGCGCTGGTGGAGCCTCGTTCAATGAGTTCACAGTCCAGCAAACGCGAACCACTACTCACGGTGTGCCCGTTAAGTTGATCCAATAACAACAGCATAGCTTCCCTCCCGATATCAAAACGGGGTTGCGCTACGGTGGTGAGCGGTGGGTCACAGAACTGTGAAAGTGCGATGTCATCAAAGCCCATAATCGATAAGTCTTCCGGCACTCGTAAGCCATTTCGCCTGGCCTGAGACAGTGCGCCCAGCGCCATCACATCGCTATGGCAGAACACCGCAGTCGGCGGATTGGGTAGTGCCATCAGCTGCGACAATGCAGCGGCACCGGCTTCATAAGTGAAGTTACCACGCGCAATGTAGTGCGGATCGATTACTGCCCCCGTACGACGTAATGCCTGGACATACCCCTGCAAGCGATAGTGACAAAGCGGCATCTCTTCCGGGCCAGCAATACAGGCAATTTTTTGATGGCCGAGCTGCTGTAAATAATAAACGGCGTTAAACGCTGCAGTCAGGTTATCGATATGAACCGTAGGCAATTCCAGCTCAGGAGCAAATTCGTTTGCCATTACCATCGGCGGCAAATTGCGTTGTTCTTCAATACTGGCATCAAAGGGAAGGCGTGAGCCTAGCAACAACATGCCATCAATCTGCTTGGTGATAATCAGATTAATGAAGGTTTTTTCCTGCTGATTTTGGTGGGCGCAATCGCCAATCAGCACCAGGTAGCCCTGTTCGGCAGCCGTCACTTCGATACCGCGGATGATTTCGCTAAAGAAGGGGTCGCAGATATCCGGGACAATAACCAGAATGGTGCGTGATTCATTACGCTTTAAATTTCGCCCCAGGGAGTGGGGCAAATAACCTACGGCTATTGCCGCTTGTTCCACACGATTACGAGTGCTTTGCGATACTTTGTCCGGGTTCATTAATGCTCTGGACACCGTTGCAGTTGAGACTTTCGCCTGAACGGCAACATCTTTCATGGTTGCATTGGCAACCTGATTCTTCGGCTTCAACTTCTTCTCCTCGCGTGCACTGTACAGGTGCTGACAACGTCCGTGGTGTCTGACCATGTCCACATTCTTAGCAGAAATTGATGTTCGTTGGTTACAGTTATTTCATTAAAAGTGTGATGGTTGTTGAAATTTTCGATCCGCTTCGCATAACCACAGGACTTTGTGCTAGCCGTCAATTGGATCAACATCCAGCGTCCACTTCACTTTGCGTGATTCCGGTAAAGTATTGACCAGCTTCAACGAATGACTGACCAGTCGTTGCAGGCGTGCGCGCGAAGGGTGTTGCAGCAGAATTTGCCAACGGAAACGCCCACCGCGTTTAGGCTGTAAGCATGGCACCGGACCCATAACCCAGAGCTGATCATCTCGTAACGGGCTGGACTCAAGCAGGTTTCGTAACTGCTGCAAGAAGAGCGGCGCCTGATGGTTATTTTGGTCTTCTGCACGGAACATGATGTGGCTGGTAAACGGTGGTAAGAACACCGTCTGGCGCTCTTTCAGTGCCTGGCTTGCGAAGTCGTCATAACCTTTGGTGAGCAGCGTTTGTAATAAAGGATGGTCAGGATGGTGAGTTTGCAGCATAACTTCGCCTTGTTTACCGGCGCGCCCTGCGCGGCCAGACACCTGGACATAAAGCTGTGCAAAACGCTCCGCTGCACGGAAATCGGCAGAAAATAGTGCGCCATCAACATCCAGCAAAGCCACCAGAGTCACATCCGGGAAGTGATGCCCTTTTGCGAGCATCTGCGTACCAATCAGAATCCGAGCACCGCCGCGATGGACTTCCGCCAGTTGCTGCTCAAGCGCGCCTTTACGGCTGGTGGTGTCGCGGTCAATACGCGAAATCGGCACACCCGGAAATTCAGGCTCAAGGCTGTGCTCAAGCTGCTCTGTTCCCATACCAACCGGAACCAGGTTGGTGGAACCACAATGCGGACATTGCTGGGGAATCGCTCTTTGGCTGTCGCAATGGTGGCAACGTAAATGACGCTGGCCCTGATGATAGGTGTAGTAGTGGTCGCAGCGCGGGCACTCCGCTATCCAGCCGCATTCATGGCACAGCAGAGCGGGAGCAAACCCGCGGCGGTTAAGAAACAGGATCACCTGGTTGTCAGCTTTAAGATGCTGGCCAATTTTTTTGATAAGCGCAGGCGCCAGGCCGGATTTCAGTGGCTGGCCTTTTAAGTCCACCACTTGCTGTGTTGCCGGGCGCGCATTACCGGCGCGTTTTGTCAGGCGTAGCTGGCGATATTTCCCCAGTTGAACATTGTGCAATGTTTCAAGGGCGGGGGTTGCTGAGCCGAGGATGATGGGAATATCTTCCGCATGTGCGCGGTACACGGCTAAATCACGAGCGTGATAACGCCAGCCTTCATGCTGCTTGTAAGAGCTGTCGTGCTCTTCATCTATAACAATGACGCCAAGTCGGCAAAACGGTGTGAACAGAGACGAGCGGGTGCCAATCACAATCGCGGCTTCGCCGCTGCGGGCTTTTAACCACACAGCAAGACGTTCACTGTCATTAAGTCCGGAGTGCAGCACTTCGACCGGCGCGTTAAAACGCTCACGGAAACGGGCGATGGTTTGCGGCGTCAGGCCAATTTCAGGTACCAGAACCAGCGCTTGTTTGCCTTGTGCCAGCACGTTTTCCAACACGCTAAGATAAACTTCCGTTTTGCCCGAGCCGGTAATCCCCGCCAGCAGCCAGACGGCGAAATTGTCGACAGAACTATGAATGGCCCCAATGGCGGTGGCCTGCTCGGTGTTCAGGCGTAAACGCTCGCCTTCAACGGAATAGCTATCGCGCCAGTCCGTCGTCGCAGGGGCGGCACTTTTCAGGTCACATAAACCTTTGGCCCGCAGCGCTTGTAACCCAGGCTCGCTGATTTCCATTTCGCTCACCTGGTGACGCCAGATGATATTTTGCCGTACCGCTGCCAGCGCTTGTTGTTGTTTAGGGGCGCGTTTCAGGCTGTTGAGATCAACCGCTTTGCCTTCTTCGGTGGCAAACCAGTACCACAACGGCGCGTGGTGCGCGGGTTTTCCTTCGCGCAGCAAACCAGGCAGCGCATGGAAAAGCACATCGCCGATGGGATGATGATAATACTCGGCCGCCCACAGCAGAACGCGCCATAGCGAATCTGGAAACAACGAAGCGCCATCCAGAACGTCTGCCACCGGTTTTAGATCTTTTAGCGGCAATTCGCTGTGCTCGCTAACCGAGACAACGATCCCGACAGCCTGGCGTTTACCAAACGGCACCGTGACGCGACAGCCTAATGCCACCTGCATTCCAGCGGGAATGAGATAGTCAAAAGTACGGGCAAGGGGAACCGGTAAAGCAACGTGGGCGACAGGCATTAATATTTCCGAACTGATAAAAATGACGAGATAGTGTACACTGTGTGTTCCAGAAAATGCGGATCAGTTTGCATACGCTGGCGGGGTTCTGTATGATTCGCCGCCTTTGATGCGCAGTTTTTGGTATCAAAAAACCTAATCTATCAACTTCGCGTGGTGTCTGGCGTTAGGGCTGGAAGAGCGACGCGGCCTTATACTGAGGTTTTCCATGAAAAAGAATATTCACCCGAACTACGCAGAAGTTACTGCAAACTGCTCTTGCGGTAATTCTATCAAGATTCGCTCTACCGTGGGTCATGATCTGAACCTGGACGTTTGTGGCGAATGCCACCCGTTCTACACTGGCAAGCAGCGTGATGTTGCTACCGGTGGCCGCGTTGACCGCTTCAACAAGCGTTTCAGCGTTCCAGGCGCGAAGAAGTAATTCGCTGCACGGTAGTAAGAGAAAGGCGCCTAACGGCGCCTTTTTTGTTATTCCCGTCATCATTCAAGCCGTAGGGGTGTTGGCTGCACTCACTCACCCCAGTCACTTATTTCAGTAAGCTCCCGGGGATTTGCTCCCTTGCCGCCTACCTACGACTCGAATGCTATAGGGAATAAGGATAATTCCTGTAATTAGTATTCCCACGTCTCTGGATCGATCCCCAGCTCGCGCATAATCACTTTCGCCGCTTCAGGAATTTCATCACTACGCTCTTTGCGCAGATCTGCATCATTTGGCAGTGGCTGGCCGGTAAACGCATGTAGGAATGCTTCACACAGGAGCTCACTGTTTGTTGCGTGACGCAGGTTATTCACCTGGCGACGGGTACGCTCATCGGTGAGGATTTTTAACACCTTCAGAGGAATGGACACCGTAATTTTTTTTACTTGCTCACTCTTCTTCCCGTGCTCAGCGTAAGGGCTGATATATTCGCCGCTCCATTCAGCCATGAGATACTTAATCCTCTTAATCAATGTATTTAGGCCTCCACCGGTAATATGCGCGGCAGAAGCGATTATCTGGTCGTAGTGTAAGCGTTTATTGATTCGCGGTCTGCGACGCTATCACCCTAAAGCGTATAATTTTAACGGCTATTGCGTGTTTGCTCAATCTATACGCAAAGAAGTTTAGATGTCCAGATGTATTGACGTCTAACTCGGCAGTGTTTACTCTGGTACCTGACCTTTATTCGACCAGCAAGGATTCGAGAGCCATGACGCGCAAACAGGCAACTATCGCAGTACGTAGCGGTTTGAACGATGACGAGCAATACGGCTGCGTTGTACCGCCAATCCATCTCTCCAGTACTTATAATTTCACCGGGTTTAACGAACCGCGCGCGCATGACTATTCGCGTCGTGGCAATCCTACGCGTGATGTTGTTCAGCGCGCACTGGCAGAGCTGGAAGGCGGAGCGGGCGCAGTGCTGACGAATACCGGTATGTCGGCAATCCATCTGGTAACCACCGTTTACCTTAAGCCTGGAGACCTGTTAGTGGCTCCGCATGACTGTTACGGCGGTAGCTACCGTTTGTTTGATAGCCTGGCAAAGCGCGGCGCATATCGCGTTTTGTTTGTCGATCAAGGAGATGAAGCGGCTTTAACTGCGGCACTTAACGAAAAACCAAAACTCGTGCTGGTCGAAAGCCCAAGTAATCCCTTGTTACGAGTGGTAGATATTGCGAAAATCTGCGCCGCCGCGCGTGAAGTAGGGGCAATTAGTGTGGTGGATAACACCTTCTTGAGCCCGGCTTTGCAAAACCCGCTGGCATTGGGTGCGGATTTAGTTCTGCACTCATGTACTAAATACCTGAATGGTCACTCAGATGTTGTTGCGGGTGTCGTGATTGCGAAAGATGCCGAAACTGTCACTGAGCTTGCCTGGTGGGCAAATAACATTGGCGTGACTGGCGGTGCTTTTGATAGTTATTTGCTATTGCGCGGTTTGCGCACGCTTTCACCACGTATGGAAGTGGCACAACGCAATGCACAGGCGATTGTTGATTTCCTGCAAACTCAGCCGCTGGTGAAAAAGCTGTATCATCCTTCGCTGCCTGAAAACCAGGGCCATGAAATTGCTGCTCGTCAGCAAAAAGGTTTTGGCGCGATGCTAAGTTTTGAATTTAATGGCGACGAGCAAACGCTGCGTCGTTTCCTGAGTAGCCTGACTCTCTTCACACTGGCAGAATCGCTGGGTGGAGTAGAAAGTTTGATTTCACACGCGGCGACGATGACCCACGCGGGCATGGCGCCAGAAGCGCGTGCTGCAGCGGGGATCTCTGAAACCTTGTTGCGTATTTCGACTGGCATTGAAGATAGCGAAGATTTAATTGCTGACCTGGAAAATGCGTTCCGGGTTGCAGCCGAGGGGTAAGCATGAGTGTTTCAGCACCAGCAGGGGCGTCGGGTCGTCAGCTGCATAAATTTGGTGGCAGTAGTCTGGCAGATGTGAAGTGCTATCTGCGCGTTGCGGGGATCATGGCCGAGTATTCAAAACCTGGCGACATGATGGTTGTTTCCGCTGCGGGTAGCACAACTAACCAGTTGATTAACTGGTTAAAATTAAGCCAAAGCGATCGCCTTTCTGCCCATCAGGTTCAGCAAGCACTGCGCCGTTATCAGAGCGAGTTGATTAGTGGCCTGGTTACGCCTGATGTTGCTGATGCTTTAATCGGTCAATTTATTCACGATCTTGAGCGTCTGGCGGGTTTGCTGGATGGCAAAATGACCGACGCAGTATATTCCGAAGTTGTAGGCCATGGTGAAATTTGGTCTGCACGCCTGATGTCTGCGGTGCTGAATCAGTTAGGTCACCCGGCTGCATGGTTGGATGCACGCGAGTTTATGCGCGCAGAACGTGCAGCCCAGCCACAAGTTAATGAAGGTTTATCCTGGCCACTGCTGCAAGAGCTGATGGCGCAGCACCCGAACAAACGCCTCGTGGTTACCGGTTTTATCTGCCGTAACGACGCGGGCGAAACGGTTCTGCTGGGCCGCAACGGTTCTGACTATTCCGCAACTCAAATTGGTGCACTGGCTGGGGTTTCCCGCGTGACGATCTGGAGTGACGTTGCCGGGGTTTACAGCGCTGACCCACGTAAAGTGAAAGATGCTTGCTTGCTGCCGCTGCTGCGTCTGGATGAAGCCAGCGAACTGGCCCGTCTTGCCGCCCCAGTGCTGCACGCTCGTACTTTGCAGCCTGTTTCCGGTAGCGATATCGATCTGCAACTGCGTTGTAGCTATTCACCGGAGCAAGGCTCAACGCGCATTGAGCGCGTGCTGGCTTCCGGCACCGGTGCACGTATCGTTACCAGCCACGATGATGTTTGCCTGATTGAACTCGACGTTTCCCCGCAGCAAGATTTCAAACTGGCGCACAAAGAACTGGATACGTTTTTAAACCGCGCCCAGATTCGCCCGCTGTCGGTTGGTGTGCATCCCGACCGCAACCTGCTCCAGCTTTGCTATACCTCAGAAGTGGCTGGCAGCGTGCTGCAAACGCTGCAGAACGCTGGCCTGCCGGGCGAATTACGCCTGCGCGAAGGGCTGGCGCTGGTGGCGATGGTCGGCGCGGGCGTTTGCCGTAACCCACTGCACAGCCACCGTTTCTGGCAGCAGCTGAAAGATCAGCCTGTTGAGTTTATCTGGCAGTCCGAAGATGGTATCAGCCTGGTTGCGGTACTACGTGTTGGCCCAACAGAAAACCTCATTAAGGGTCTGCATAAGTCACTGTTCCGTGCTGAAAAACGTATTGGTCTGGTTCTGTTCGGCAAAGGTAACATTGGTTCACGCTGGCTGGAGCTGTTTGCACGCGAGCAAGAAACTATCTCTGCACGAACCGGTTTTGAATTCGTGCTTTCAGGCGTTGTAGATAGCAGCCGCAGCTTGTTGAATTATGAAGGTCTGGATGCCAGCCGTGCTCTCGCTTTCTTTAACGACGAAGCCGTCGAGCAAGATGAAGAATCACTATTCCAATGGATGCGCGCGCATCCTTATGATGATTTGGTGGTTCTGGATGTGACTGCGAGTGAACAACTGGCCGATCAATACCTCGATTTTGCCAGCCACGGTTTCCACGTTATCAGCGCCAATAAACTTGCGGGCGCCAGTAATGGCCAGAAGTACCGTGAAATTCGTAATGCTTTTACCAAAACAGGTCGCCACTGGCTGTATAACGCCACCGTGGGCGCTGGCTTGCCGGTAAACCATACCGTTCGTGATCTACGCGAGAGCGGCGACTCCATTCTGGCTATCAGCGGTATTTTCTCCGGTACGCTTTCATGGCTGTTCCTGCAATTCGATGGCACCGTGCCATTTACCGAGCTGGTGGACCAGGCCTGGCAGCAAGGGCTAACGGAACCCGATCCACGCGTCGATCTCTCCGGGAAAGACGTGATGCGCAAACTGGTGATCCTTGCTCGCGAAGCGGGTTACGACATCGAACCGGATCAGGTTCGTGTTGAGTCGCTGGTAACAAACGGTAGTGAAACGGGCTCAATTGATCATTTCTTTGAAAATGGCGATGAGTTGAATGAGCAGATGCTTCAGCGTTTTGAAGCCGCTCAGGAAATGGGTCTGGTTCTGCGTTACGTGGCACGTTTCGATGCGAATGGTAAAGCGCGTGTCGGTGTGGAAGCTGTGCGCACCGAGCATCCACTGGCTTCGCTGCTACCGTGCGACAACGTGTTCGCTATCGAAAGCCGTTGGTATCGCGATAACCCGCTGGTTATCCGTGGGCCAGGTGCTGGTCGTGACGTAACAGCTGGCGCTATCCAGTCGGATCTCAATCGCCTGGCGCAATTGCTATAACTCGCTGAAACACAAAAATATCGAGGCCAGCTATTGCTGGCCTTTTTTTATTCTTTTTAATCGAATATGAGGAAAATTCAATTTGGGTGAGAATTCCTCATTTCTTGTGTTGAATTTTCAGTTGACGGAATCATGCTTTTCATTCATCTTGCTATCTGGACGTCTAAACGTCTGGATAGCAACAAAACACAACATCACATAATAAAATGCGATTAATGAGGTAAGGGTATGAGCTTTTTTCACGCCAACCAGCGGGAAGCACTAAATCAGAGTCTGGCCGAAGTCGCCGGGCAAATTAACGTTTCCTTTGAGTTTTTCCCGCCGCGCACCAGTGAAATGGAACAGGCCCTGTGGAGCTCAATTGATCGACTGAGTAGCCTGAAACCTAAATTTGTCTCCGTAACTTACGGCGCAAACTCCGGTGAGCGTGACCGTACCCATAGCATCATCAAAGGTATTAAAGACCGTACAGGTCTGGAAGCTGCGCCGCATCTGACTTGTATTGATGCCACTCCCGATGAGTTACGTACTATTGCGCAGGATTACTGGAATAGCGGTATCCGTCATATCGTCGCTCTGCGCGGTGACTTACCTCCAGGTGGTGGCAAGCCAGATATGTATGCTTCTGATCTGGTCACACTGCTTAAAGATGTTGGTGACTTTGATATTTCCGTCGCGGCTTACCCGGAAGTTCACCCGGAAGCGAAAAGTGCACAGGCTGATTTGATTAACCTGAAGCGCAAGATTGATGCTGGTGCAAACCGCGCAATCACACAGTTCTTCTTCGATGTGGAAAGTTACCTGCGCTTCCGTGACCGTTGCGCCGCTGCGGGTATCGATGTCGAAATCGTGCCAGGCATTTTGCCAGTGAGTAACTACAAACAGGCGCATAAGTTCGCGACCATGACCAACGTGCGTGTTCCGCACTGGATGGCACAAATGTTTGAAGGGTTGGATAACGACGCAGAAACTCGCAAAATGGTCGGTGCCAATATTGCGATGGATATGGTGAAAATCCTCAGCCGTGAAGGCGTGAAAGACTTCCATTTCTATACGCTTAACCGTGCTGAAATGAGCTATGCAATTTGCCACACGCTGGGTGTTCGCCCGTTAGTTTAATGCAATCAATGGCCCGCAAGGGCCGTTACATCCCCCCTGGTTCCACTCCTCCTCCAAATACCCCTTTCATTTCTAATGTTAAGTTTTGAAAGTTTATGTTGCTGTCGACGTTTCTTCGGAAGACTTTTGCTATGTTGCTCATTAGCCAGCAGGAAATAACTATCAAATCTGTAGTTTTTTTCATCTATAACTTATCTACAGAGCTGTATATCCTGGTATTAAAATAGTGAAGGGAGCAGGAAGATGAGCACAAACGAAAACGATCATAATACGTTGTCCGCAGGGAAGTGCCCGTTTCATCAGGGCAGTCATGATGTGAGTGCAGGAGCCGGAACAAGCACGCGGGACTGGTGGCCGAAACAACTCCGTGTTGATCTCCTCAATCAGCATTCAAACCGCTCTAACCCCCTCGGCGAAGATTTTGATTACCGCAAAGAATTCAGCAAACTCGATTATTCCGCGCTGAAAGGCGACCTAAAAGCATTACTAACTGATTCCCAGCCATGGTGGCCTGCCGATTGGGGCAGCTACGCCGGGCTATTTATTCGTATGGCCTGGCATGGTGCCGGCACTTACCGTTCCCTGGACGGACGTGGTGGTGCAGGTCGTGGTCAGCAACGCTTTGCTCCACTTAACTCCTGGCCAGATAACGTAAGCCTTGATAAAGCTCGCCGCCTGCTATGGCCTATCAAACAAAAATACGGCCAGAAAATATCCTGGGCTGACCTGTTTATACTGGCGGGGAACGTAGCACTGGAAAACTCCGGCTTCCGCACCTTTGGTTTTGGTGCCGGACGTGAAGATGTTTGGGAGCCAGATCTGGATGTGAACTGGGGTAATGAAAAAGCCTGGTTGGAACATCGCGACCCGGAGGCACTTGCTAAACGTCCATTGGCCGCGACCGAGATGGGGCTGATTTATGTTAACCCTGAAGGGCCAAACGCCAGCGGTGAACCACTCTCTGCCGCTGCTGCCATTCGTGCTACTTTCGGCAATATGGGTATGAACGACGAAGAGACTGTAGCGCTTATCGCTGGCGGTCATACGTTGGGCAAAACCCATGGTGCGGCGGAGGCAACCCATGTGGGTGTTGATCCAGAAGCTGCACCGATTGAAGCCCAAGGCTTAGGCTGGACGAGCAGCTACGGCAGTGGTGCAGGTGCTGATGCAATTACATCTGGCCTGGAAGTTGTCTGGTCACAAACGCCAACCCAGTGGAGTAATTACTTCTTCGAGAACTTGTTCAAATTTGAATGGGTACAGACACGCAGCCCTGCTGGTGCAATTCAGTTTGAAGCGATCGATGCACCTGAAATTATTCCCGATCCGTTTGATCCATCGAAAAAACGTAAACCGACAATGTTGGTCACCGACCTGACGCTGCGTTTCGATCCGGAATTCGAGAAAATTTCCCGTCGCTTCCTCAATGATCCACAAGCTTTCAATGAAGCTTTTGCTCGCGCATGGTTCAAATTGACCCACCGCGATATGGGGCCAATTGCGCGTTACATCGGCCCGGAAGTGCCAAAAGAAGAACTGATTTGGCAGGACCCGTTGCCGAAAGCGACATTCAGCCCAACGCCTGCTGATATTGATCACCTGAAAGCAGAAATTGCCCATTCTGGCCTTTCTGTCAGTGAATTGATTTCTGTAGCCTGGGCGTCGGCGTCGACTTTCCGTGGCGGCGATAAACGTGGCGGAGCCAATGGTGCGCGCCTGGCACTGGCACCTCAGCGCAACTGGGATGTGAATGCTTTAGCGGTTCGTGCATTGCCTGCGCTGGAAGCCATTCAGAAAGCGTCTGGTAAAGCGTCGCTGGCCGATATCATCGTGCTGGCGGGTGTTGTGGGTGTTGAACAGGCGGCGGAAGCGGCTGGTATCAGCGTTCGCGTGCCGTTTATTCCTGGGCGTGTTGATGCCAGCCAGGATCAGACCGATATCGAGATGTTCAACCTGATGGAGCCTGCAGCCGATGGGTTCCGTAACTACCGTGCTCGTGTGGATGCGGCGACAACAGAATCCCTGCTGATTGATAAAGCACAGCAACTGACTCTGACCGCACCGGAACTCACCGTGTTGGTTGGTGGTATGCGTGTGCTGGGTGCGAATTTTGATGGCGGCAAGCATGGCGTATTCACCGAGCGTTTAGGTGTGCTCAGTAACGATTTCTTTGTCAATCTGCTGGATATGGGCACGGAATGGAAGGCGACTGATGACTCTTCAGAACTGTTTGAAGGCCGCTGCCGTCAAACTGGCGAAGTGAAGCAGACAGCGACACGCGCGGATCTGGTCTTCGGTTCCAACTCTGTGCTGCGTGCACTGGCGGAAGTTTATGCCTGCGGTGATGCTAAAGAGAAGTTTGTGAAAGACTTCGTGGCGGCATGGGTGAAAGTGATGAATCTGGATCGCTTCGACCTGAAGTAAGCTTGCTTTAATCGTGAAAATCCCCGCAAAAAAGCGGGGATTTTTTTATCGGTATTATTCCCACTCTTGCAAGAAACGTTGCCCGTACTGGTCGGCGACCAGCAGTGCTGCGTAAATCTGATCGGAAGTGACACCGCCTGGCATGTTGTGAATAGTTTCACCTTCCGCACAAGACACCTTTGCCACGATGCGCATTTTTTCCTGAACGTCCTGTTTGATATCCAGTTGCGCCAGCGTTATCGGTAAGCCAACGGAGTGGCAAAGTGCTGCGACCGTTTCAATCTCTTCTACCGGCGCGTTTTCCAGCACCAGTTGCGTCAGTGTACCGAATGCGACTTTTTCACCGTGATAGTAATGGTGTGCATCTGGGATTGCCGTCAGACCGTTATGCACCGCATGGGCTGCGGCCAGGCCACCACTTTCAAAGCCGACGCCACTCAGATATGTGTTGGCTTCAATCACGCGTTCAAGGGCAGGGGTCACGACATGCAGCTCGGCGGCCAACATCGCTTTTTCACCTTCTTCAATCAGCGTGTTGTAGCAAAGCTCTGCCAGCGCAAGTGCTGCCTGAGTACACTTACCACCCGCCATGGTGGTGGCACCACTGCGAGAGCAGGCGCGAGCCTCAAACCAGGTGGCAAGCGCATCGCCGATGCCCGCGGCTAAAAGGCGTGCCGGTGCATTCGCCACGATTTGAGTATCTACAATCACCATATTTGGGTTGTTCGGTAGCATCAGGTAGCGGTCAAACTCACCTTCATCGGTATAAATCACGGACAATGCGCTGCAAGGTGCATCAGTAGAAGCAATCGTAGGCGCTACGGCAACCGGCACGCCCATAAAGTGGGCCAGTGCTTTGGCGGTATCCAGCGTTTTACCGCCGCCGATACCGAGCACGGCGCCGCATCGTGCTTTCTCAGCTACGCTACGTAGACGGTCGATCTCATTTTGCGAGCATTCGCCGCCAAAAGGTGTGATTTCGAATCCCAGTCCGGCCTCTTTGAAGCTTTTTTCTAGTGTGGACTCGGCAAACCCTAAGACAAATTTGTCTCCGACCACTAGCCAGCGCTCAGCCAGTGGTTTGAGATAGTTGCCGAGGCGGCAAATAACCTCAGCGCCCTGAATATACTTACCCGGTGACTGTATTATGCGATCCATTCACTGCCTCCTTTTGTGTCCGTTACAGGCTCAGGCGACCAAACGCTTTCTGCCAGTCTTCTTCAAACTTCACCACAGCCGATTCTACTGCTGGCGCAGCCAAAAATTGTTGGGCGACATCAAGGGGAAGCGTGATGGATTCGCATCCTGCCAGTAAACAATCCAGTGCCTGACGCGGAGTTTTAAAACTGGCTGCCAGAACTTTGCTATCAGGAGCGTGAAGCTCAAGCAAAGCTTGCAGCTCCTGAACCATACGAATGCCATCCCCGCCTTGCGCATCAACGCGGTTAACATATGGAGCAACGTACTCAGCTCCGGCGAGAGCAGCTAACAATCCCTGAGCAGCGCTATAAACAGCTGTTCCCAGCGTAGGAATACCCAAAGCAGTTAGCTGCTTAATCGCCGCCAGACCCTCAAAAGTAACGGGAATTTTTACCACCAGACCCGGAACGCACTCTCTGAGTTTCTGCGCCTCTGCAACCATTCCATCTGCGCTGCGGCTCATCACCTGTGCAAACAGACGACCTTCTTTACCCACTGCATTTTGCAGACGCGGCAGTACGTCCCATATAGATTCGCCATTGGCGGCGATAATACTCGGATTGGTTGTCACTCCCTGTAATGGGAAGATTCGCGCCAGACGTTCTACTTCCGCAACGTTTGCTGTATCGAGATAAAGCTCCATCAATTTTTCCTCTTGGGTGAGTTACAGTTCCAGTTCACGGGCTAGCAGAACCGCGATGGCTTCGCCATTTGTGGCATTTACCAAGGAGTCACGGAATTCTGCATGCATGATGCGGCGCGCAAGGCGGGAGAAAATTCGCATATGCTGGTCGCCTGCCGCATGCTTATTTAGCGTCAACATAATGATAAATTGTGCCTCATCGTCTCCCCACTGAACGGGGGCAGGGAGCCGGGCGACGCTAATCGTCGATTGTTCGATATGTTCTGATTTACTGTGCGGAATAGCGAAGCTAAAGCCCAGCCCCGTAGAGAACACCGCTTCCCGCGCCCATAAATCGGCCTCAAGTTTGCGTGGGTAACGGCAGCGCCCAGCGATAAGTAGGTTATCGGTCATTCCCTTAATGACCTCTTCTTTGCTGCCCCAGTTGTTATCAAGGGAGATGCACTGAGTTGTGATCAACGGTGCATCCTGCTGAGTCATACGGAATTGCGCCAATAAGTGTTCGACTTCAAGAGAAGTGCGACACGCCATCGCCTGATTAAGCAACTGGCGACAGGCTCGGCTGTCAAGCTGGGCCAGACGTGCCTTTGTTGCGGGTATGGATGGTGCACTCATGCTGATTTCATCAAGCCCCAGACCTACAAGCAGCGGGAGAACTGAGCCTTTTGCTCCCAGCTCGCCACATAGCCCAATCCATTTCCCCTGGCGATGCACTGCCTGCACGGCGTAATCCAGAGCTCGTAAGAAAGCAGGGTTCAGGCTGTTGTAATGACGGGTGACCTTCGCATTGTCGCGGTCAACGGCCAGTAGATATTGCGTCAGGTCGTTGCTGCCAATACTAAAGAAATCAATTTCTTCGCAGCATTGGTCGATAATGAACATTACCGATGGCACTTCAAGCATGATGCCTAAGGGGATTTTTTCATCAAATGGGATATGTTCGCTACGTAGTGACTGCTTCACTTCCGCGAGTTGATCTTTAACCCACAAGATCTCTTCCATTGAGGAGATCATCGGGATCATGATTTTTAACGATCCATGTGCAGATGCCCGCAAAATTGAGCGTAACTGAATGTGGAAAAGTGACAGGTATTCCTGATAAATACGTACGGCGCGATAGCCGAGGAATGGATTGTTTTCTGCAGGAATATTCAGGTAATCCACCGGCTTGTCGCCGCCGATATCTATTGTGCGCACAATAATGCTGCGCCCGTTTGCACCTTCCAACGCCTGACAATAAATGTTGTAAAGCTCATCTTCGGAAGGGGCATGAGCGCGGTCCATGTAGAGCATTTCAGTCCGAAACAGGCCCACAGCCTCTGCTCCGTTATTAAATGCCGGAGCTGATTCAACGCAATGAGCAATGTTTGCTGCCACTTCCAGACGAAGACCATCAGCAGTACGTCCTGGTTGGTTGAGCCAGACTTTTTGCTGATCGCGCAGGACTTGCTGCACATAAGCCTCTTGCTGGTAATAGCGTTTTACCGCTTCGCTAAGATTTACCACGACCAAACCAAGATCACCGTCAATCTGCACTGTTTGTTGCAACCACGGCGTGAGTGCGTCGATATCAACGCCCACCAAAGTTGGAATATTAAATGATCGAGCAAGAATGACAGTGTGAGAGGTGGTTCCGCCACTACGTAACAGGAGACCTTTGAGTAGGGTTTTATCCAGCTCAAGAAACTGGCTTGGCGTAATTTCATCAGCTAAACAGATAGCGGCTTGCTGAAGCTTGCCAGGTGCTGGGAAGCGCTGTTCCCCATAGATATGTTGTAGTAGTTGAAAACAGACATCCCGAACATCAAGCACACGCTCTTCCAGATAAGCACTGCCTGACTGGGAAAATTGATTACAAAAGTGTTCTGCTGTTTTTACCACAGCAGTGGCACTGCTGGCACCATTATGGACATGTTCCAGAAGCAGTGTGCGCAATGAAGCATCGCTTGCCAAAGAACGGTGAGCCTCAAGAATGGCGCTCGCTGTGCCGTCATTTCCTAGTAACTGGAGGTTGATGGTTTTCAGTAATTTTTCGAGCCCGCTCTCAAGTTTCTCCTGCTCTTCATCTATATTTCCTGCCGCAGGTAATTCCCCCAGTTTGTTTAAATCGAGGGAAGCGAGTTGTATCAGTGTGCCACTGGCACTTCCGCCACAAACCGGATTTGCATGAAACAGCGTGGGATTCAGGCGTGCAAGGGATTCAGGAATCGGGGCAGCTTCACTATTGTGCGTTTCTGGTAGAGGAGCATCACAGTGAGGGAATTCGTCCTGCATGAAAACGGAAAGCCTGTTGAAGGCTCCTTCTTCATCACTGCCTGCGATCAGTAACTGGCAGTCGTCTCCTTTTAACGTCCCCGTACCAATAAGTGCCAATGCACTCTTGGCATTTCCACGGCGCTCTGTGCGCAAGTTAATCCATTCAACAGTCGAAGAAAACTGATTGCACAGTGTTTCAACATGACTGGCTGGGCGGGCATGTACCCCGTTGGGTAAGTCACAACGAAAATTGATAACCAGTGCCATAGACGTTCTCCTGAGCTAACTCTAAACAATGGCTACAGGATAAGAGCCCTGCATCGGGAGTCGCCACGGGACAAAACTGTCAAAAGCTGGACAAATGTATTGTCTGGTTTTATTTGCGAGATATCTCACAAAACCAGCCTTAGTTAATGGTGAGGCCATTAACTCTAACTTTTGAGACGGATCTCATTTTTCCTTAAGCATTACAAAAATCCAGTAAATGGCATTTTTGTCCACTGTCTGCCAACGACGGGATTGCCTATTGTGTCCCCAATATTTAGGACATGAGCCGCTTAGGCCAGGAGTGCTTTATGAAAGAGTTGGTCCAGATCCTCAAAAATACGCGGCAGCATCTAATGACAGGCGTGTCGCATATGATTCCATTCGTGGTTGCAGGCGGTATTTTGCTGGCTGTTTCCGTCATGCTGTATGGCAAAGGCGCGGTACCAGATGCGCTCAACGATCCCAACCTGAAAAAACTATTCGATATTGGCGTGGCTGGTTTAACGCTGATGGTGCCTTTCCTTGCGGCTTACATCGGTTATTCCATTGCAGAACGCGCGGCGCTGGCGCCTTGTGCGATTGGTGCCTGGGTCGGTAACAGTTTCGGCGCTGGTTTCTTCGGGGCGATTATTGCGGGGATCATCGGTGGCATTGTTGTCTTCTATCTCAAGAGAATCCCCGTACCAAAAATACTGCGCTCGGTGATGCCTATCTTTGTCATTCCTATTATCGGCACTTTTATTACTGCGGGCATCATGATGTGGGGTCTGGGCGAGCCTGTCGGTACATTAACCAGCAATCTAACCCATTGGTTACAAGGGATGCAGCAAGGCAGCATCGTTGTTCTGGCGGTGATTATGGGGCTGATGTTGGCGTTTGATATGGGCGGCCCGGTTAACAAAGTTGCTTATGCTTTTATGCTGATTTGCGTAGCGCAGGGTGTGTATAGCGTAGTGGCCATTGCTGCTGTCGGTATTGCTGTTCCACCTCTGGGTCTTGGCCTGGCAACGCTAATGAATCGTAAAAACTTTACCGGAGAAGAGCGTGAAGCGGGTAAAGCGGCGGTGGTTATGGGCTGTGTTGGTGTGACTGAAGGGGCTATTCCATTCGCTGCTGCTGACCCATTACGCGTTATTCCTTCCATCATGCTGGGTTCTGTATGCGGAACGGTTACCGCTGCGTTGATGGGAGCACAATGCTACGCAGGTTGGGGTGGGTTAATCGTGTTACCGGTTGTTGACGGCAAGCTTGGTTTTATCGTGGCGTTATTGGTAGGAGCGGTCGTCACGGCAGTTAGCGTGAACCTGTTGAAAACCTTTGCCCGTAAAAAACAGACTGATATGCCAGCGAAAGCGGAAGATGATTTGGATCTGGATTTTGAAATTAACTGATTGAGCCGAAAAGGAATTAACCATGACTAAGATTATTGCTGTTACCGCTTGCCCGTCAGGTGTTGCACATACTTATATGGCTGCCGAAGCACTGGAAAGTGCAGCCAAAGCAAAAGGATGGGAAGTGAAGGTGGAAACCCAGGGTTCTATTGGTCTTGAAAATGAACTGAGTGCTGCAGATGTTGCCAGTGCTGATATGGTGATTTTGACCAAAGATATTGGCATCAAAATGGAAGAGCGCTTTGCCGGTAAAACCATTGTGCGTGTCAACATTAGCGATGCGGTGAAACGTGCTGACGCCATCATGAGCAAAATTGAAGCCCATCTGGCGCAAACAGCCTGAGCCTTTGAATGACCAGTAAGGAACACATCATGACTCATCGTATCGAACGCCTGAAATTAGCACTGTTTGCCCAGCCGCGAGAAATTTCGCTGGAACGCGCCATGTTGTATACCGCTAGCCACCGTACAACAGAAGGTGAACATGTGTTGTTACGTCGCGCTAAGGCAACAGCGTACATTCTGGATAATGTGCAAATAGCGATTCGTAATGATGAGTTGATCGCGGGTAATCGAACCGTGAAACCGCGTGCCGGAATTATGTCACCGGAGATGGACCCTTACTGGCTGCTTAAAGAGTTGGAGCAGTTTTCGACTCGCCCACAAGACCGTTTTGAGATCAGTGAGCAGGATAAAGAGCTTTACCGCGAACAGCTTTATCCTTACTGGGAAAAACGCTCAATGAAAGATTTCATCAATAGTCAGATGACGGATGAAGTCAAAGCGGCAGTAAAAACGCAAATTTTTAGCGTCAACCAGACCGATAAAGGGCAGGGGCATATCATTATTGATTACCCGCGGCTGCTGCAGAATGGGTTGGGTAAGTTGGTGGTGGAATTGCGAGAGCATTGCCAGCAAGCACCAGGAAATCACTTCTATCAAGCGGCATTGATTTTACTGGAGGCTTCACAGCGACATATCTTGCGCTATGCCGAGCTGGCTGAGACGTTGGCTGCAGAATGCACAGACACCTGTCGTCGCGATGAGTTACAGAAAATCGCCGAGATTTCCCGCCATAACGCAGCTTCCAGACCAGAAGATTTCTGGCAGGCATGTCAGCTGTTTTGGTACATGAATATCATTTTGCAGTACGAATCCAACGCCAGTTCGCTATCGCTTGGCCGATTTGATCAGTACATGCTGCCATTTTATCAGGCGTCGCTTAATCGCGGCGAAAGTCCAGCATTCCTGCGCGAACTGTTGGAATCGCTGTGGGTGAAATGTAATGACATCGTCCTGCTGCGCTCCACCAGTAGCGCCCGTTATTTCGCCGGCTTCCCAACGGGATACACCATTTTGCTTGGTGGTCTGACAGAAAATGGGCGCAGCGCGGTAAATGTACTCTCCTTCTTGTGTCTGGATGCCTACCAGAGTATTCAACTGCCGCAGCCGAATCTTGGGGTGCGCGTGAATGAACTGATTGACCGCCCCTTCTTGCTAAAAACAGCTGAAACTGTGCGGCTGGGAACTGGGATTCCACAAATTTTTAATGACGAAGTTGTGGTGCCTGCTTTCCTTAATCGGGGAGTGTCGCTTGAGGATGCTCGTGATTACGCCGTTGTTGGATGTGTGGAGCTATCAATTCCTGGGAGAACCTACGGTTTGCATGATATTGCCATGTTCAATCTTTTGAAGGTCATGGAAATTGTGCTGCTTGAAAACGAAGGGAATAGCGAACTGGATTATCAGAATTTGTTGCAGCAAATCCGTGACAAAATTCGCCACTACATCAAGCTGATGGTTGAGGGTAGTAACATTTGTGATATCGGCCACCGTGATTGGGCGCCTGTTCCGCTGCTTTCATCGTTTATCGATGATTGTCTTTCCCATGGTAAAGACATTACTGAGGGTGGTGCCCGTTATAACTTCTCTGGTGTTCAAGGGATAGGTATCGCTAACTTGAGTGATTCGCTATATGCCCTAAATGGCATGGTGTTTGAACAGCAACGCTTAAGTTTTGATGAACTTCTGGCGGTATTGAAAGAGAACTTTGCTACCCCAGAAGGGGAAAAAATACGCGCACGGTTGATGAACCGCTTCGAGAAGTACGGCAACGATATTGATGAAGTAGACAACATTAGTGCTGATCTGCTGCGTTTCTACTGTAAAGAGGTCGAGAAGTATCGTAATCCACGCGGTGGATATTTTACTCCAGGCTCTTACACCGTTTCAGCCCATGTGCCATTGGGGGCAGTCGTCGGTGCCACTCCTGACGGGCGTTATGCGGGTGAGCAATTGGCTGATGGTGGTTTATCTCCAATGTTGGGCCAGGACTGTCAGGGGCCAACGGCGGTGCTGAAATCGGTCAGTAAATTGGATAATTATTTACTCTCCAACGGTACGTTGTTGAACGTCAAATTCACTCCCAGCACGCTGGAAGGTGATGCTGGGCTTCATAAACTGGCAGATTTCATTGGCGCGTTCACGAAGCTTAAATTGCAGCATATTCAATTCAACGTCGTCAATGCCGAAACCCTTCGTGAGGCTCAACTACGCCCGCAGGATTTCGCTGGATTGGTAGTTCGGGTTGCGGGATACAGCGCCTTCTTTGTTGAGCTGTCGAAGGAGATTCAGGATGACATTATCCGCCGTACAGCGCATCAACTGTGAGGTTATTGAAGACGATGCAATAAAAGCACGGATCTTCAATATTCAGCGCTACTCTCTAAATGATGGTCATGGGATCCGTACAGTAGTTTTCTTTAAAGGTTGCCCACATTACTGTCCATGGTGCGCTAACCCGGAGTCTATTTCCGGGAAAATTGAAACCGTAAGACGATTGTCAAAGTGCCTGCATTGCTCAGCCTGTCTGAATGATGCAGATGAATGCCCTTCTGGAGCAATGGAAAGAATCGGTCGCGATTACTCTCTGGCTCAGCTGGAAAAAGAGGTTCTTAAAGACGACGTTTTCTTCCGTTCTTCAGGTGGTGGAGTGACGCTTTCTGGCGGGGAAGTTTTGATGCAGGCGGCTTTTGCTACGCGATTTTTAAAACGTCTAAAATTGTTAGGTATTCATACCGCAATTGAGACGGCCGGTGATGCCGCTCCTGAGAAAATTCTCGCTCTGGCAAAGCAGTGTGATGAAGTGTTGTTCGATGTGAAGATTATGGACAGTGAAAAGGCAAAATCAGTGCTGAACATCAACCAGCCCAGAGTTCTGCAGAACCTAAAGATGCTGGTGGAGTCTGGAATTCATGTAATTCCACGGGTTCCGCTGATACCCGGCTACACTCTTGAAAGAGGTAATATGGTGGAGATCCTGCAGTTCCTGGCTCCATTAAAACTTACCGATCTTCATTTACTTCCATTCCATCAGTACGGTGAGCCGAAATATCAGTTACTGGGTCGGTCATGGAATATGGAGGGTATTGCGCCACCTGGCGTATCAGATATCGCCCCGTTGCAACAGATGGCAGAAAATGCCGGTTTCCGTGTGACAATGGGTGGCTAGCCTTAATGGAGGAGCGTGAGGATGACTCGACATCTGGTTGCAGTAACGGCATGTGTTAGCGGTGTCGCTCACACCTATATGGCTGCCGAACGGCTCGAAAAACTCTGCCAGCAAGAAAAATGGTCAGTAAAAATAGAGACTCAGGGAGCGCTGGGAATTGAAAACGAACTGACCCAAATGGATATTGAGCAAGCCGATGTTGTATTGCTAATTACTGATATTGAACTGGCGGGAGCAACACGCTTCAATCATTGCCGTTGCGTACAAACCGGTATTAATGCATTCCTTCGGGAGCCGCAAAAAACGATGTCCGCAGTGCGACGAATCTTTGGTACTCCGCAACACACGCACATCATTCTGAGTTGATGGATTTTTCGGTCAACTGGCTATGATATTGGCGTCGATATTCAGACGGTGACCTGTCCGTATTCTTTCTAAACAGGCGGCAAAAATAGTTACTGTCGATGAATCCGCAGGCGTGAGCCACTTCCTTAACTTTCAGATCGTAACGTTTAAGCAGCGTTTTGGCATGTTCCAGGCGAGTGTAATTTAGGTATTCGTTAAAACCAACGGCCCCGGTTTTCTGGAACAGGTGCGAGAGATAATTCGGTGAAATATAGAATGCCTGTGCTACGGATTCACGGGTTAGGGGTTCCGGGTATTTGGTATCTATGTATTCACGTATCGCTTCAAATAAGGCCTGGCTGCGTGATGATGTCTGGATTTGGCTGCCGAGCAGGTCTGTGCAGTGGCTGAGGATGCTGCTGATAATAAAGCGTGTGGTTTGTTGGTCGTACGCTTGCATCATCAATTCATTAAGTGCCTGTAGCAAAAATGAGCCAATCCGCGGGCCGCGGCGTGCAACATTTTGCTTGCCGAGCATGTGAAATTTCTCGCCATCCCAGTGCATCACGCTGAAACCCAATTGCTGTTTGCCGAATAAAATATTCAACGTGGTGACCGGTGTTTTCCACTGCGGGCTGTTCCAGCATTTCGCGGGGATATAGAGCACATCATGTTCTTTCATGCAGACCGTTTGCCCTGCATGGCAAGTATCTACCACTATGCCATCGAGGATTATCTCTATACGTGGAAAATCAACCTGATACGCCAGCGATGGCGGCGGGGTCTGGTTATCGGCCAGCCAAACCTGTTGAATGCCCGGCGTGTTGTTTAGTAGCCGGGAAATGATTTGATTAATATCGTAGTTCATAACAGTTCACACCAGGCTAAACAGGGATGTTCATCGTGCCATAACGCCGGATAAGTGCGTATGCGTAAAAACAAAAAACCTCGCCGCAGCGAGGTTTGAATGAGGAATGAAGTCGTTAGCCTGTGTTACGCATACCTGCTGCAACACCTGCAATCGTCACCATCAATGCTTGTTCTACCTGCGCATTTGGCTCTTCACCTTTATCTTCCAACTGACGTGAACGATGCAGCAATTCGGCCTGCAAGACGTTCAGTGGGTCGGTATAGATGTTACGCAACTGGATGGACTCGGCAATCCATGGCAGGTCAGCCATCAGGTGTGAATCGTTGGCGATATCCAGAACCACTTTGATATCGGCTTCCAGTTGGTCACGCAACTGTGTGCCCAGGCCCCACAGTTCAGGTTTCACCAGGCGCTGATCGTAGTATTCCGCAAGCCACAGGTCAGCTTTTGCAAACACCATTTCCAGCATGCCGAGGCGTGTGGAGAAGAATGGCCAGTCGCGGCACATCGTTTCCAGCACATCTTGTTTGCCATCTTCGACCACTTTTTGTAGCGCAGCACCGGCACCCAGCCAGGCTGGCAACATCAGGCGGTTCTGCGTCCAGGCGAAGATCCACGGAATGGCACGCAGGGATTCAACGCCACCGTTAGGTTTACGCTTCGCAGGGCGTGAGCCCAGCGGCAGTTTACCCAGTTCCAACTCTGGTGTTGCCGAGCGGAAGTACGGCACGAAGTCTTCATTTTCGCGGATATATCCACGGTACATATCACAGGAGGTCACTGACAGATCCTCCATGATATGTTTCCACTCTTTTTTCGGCTCTGGCGGCGGCAACAGGTTGGCTTCCAGAATCGCGCTGGTGTAGAGCGACAGGCTGCTGATGGTGATTTCCGGCAGACCGTATTTAAAGCGAATCATCTCGCCTTGCTCGGTCACACGCAGGCCACCTTTCAGGCTGCCCGGCGGTTGAGAAAGCAGAGCTGCGTGCGCAGGCGCACCGCCGCGGCCGATAGAACCACCACGTCCGTGGAACAGCGTCAGGGTAATTCCGGCTTTCTCGCAGGTTTTGATCAGTGCGTCCTGAGCCTGGTATTGCGCCCAGGATGCTGCCATCACGCCTGCATCTTTTGCGGAATCAGAATAGCCAATCATGACCATCTGTTTGCCCTGAATAAAGCCGCGATACCAGTCGATGTTTAGCAACTGAGTCATGACGTCGTCGGCGTTGTTCAGGTCGTCGAGTGTTTCAAACAGTGGTGCAACCGGCAGAGCGAAGGTGCAGCCAGCTTCTTTTAGTAGCAGATGAACGGCCAGTACGTCAGAAGGCGTTTTCGCCATGGAGATAACATACGCAGCGATAGAGCCACGCGGTGCTTCGGCAACCACTTTGCAGGTTTCCAGCACTTCGCGGGTGTCATCGCTCGGCTCCCACTGGCGTGGCAGCAGAGGGCGTTTTGAATTCAGCTCGCGGATAAGGAAGGCTTGTTTGTCGGCTTCAGACCAGCTTTCGTAATCGCCAATACCCAGGTAACGCGTCATCTCACCGAGTGCTTCGGTATGACGAGTACTTTCCTGGCGCACATCAATGCGTACTAATGGCACGCCGAAGCTTTTCACGCGGCGCAGGGTATCAAGCAACTGACCGTTGGCGATAATGCCCATTCCACATGCTTGCAGCGATTGGTAACACGCATAAAGCGGGTCCCAAAGCTGTTCGTTTTGTGTTAACAAACCTTCAGGTTTTGGCAGACGCTGGCCTTTCAGGCGAGCTTCCAGCCAGGCTTGTGTCGCCAGTAATTGCTGACGAATGCCTTTCATGATGCAGCGATATGGTTCTTGTGCAGCGTCTGGGCCTGCCAGTTCACTCAGCTCTGGCGTACATTCCACCATCGACAGTTCGGAAATCAGTACCTGAATATCGCGCAGGAACAGGTCGGTTGCTTTCCAGCGGCTTAGCAGCAGAACGTGACGGGTAATATCAGCAGTTACGTTCGGGTTGCCGTCGCGGTCGCCGCCCATCCATGAAGTGAAACGTACCGGAACAAAATCGACCGGCAGTTTGTAATTCAGATTGTCTTCAAGTTGCTCGTTCAGCTCACGCAGGTAGTTTGGAACCCCTTCCCACAGGCTGTTTTCTACTACCGCAAAGCCCCATTTTGCTTCATCTACAGGGGAAGGGCGGTGCTTACGGATTTCATCGGTGTGCCACGCCTGAGCGACCAGTTGGCGCAGACGGCGCATAATCTGGTTACGCTCGTAATCGGCGATGTCGCTGTGGTCGAGTTGCTTCAGGCAACTGTTTACTTCAACCAGTTTGTGAATCAGGGTGCGACGGGTGATTTCGGTTGGGTGTGCGGTCAGCACTAATTCCAGTGACAAAGACTCAACAGCATCACGAATGGCGGCTTCACTAAGGTCCGGCTGGTTTTTTAATTTTTGGAGAGTCTTAGCGATAACTTCGGGATTGCTGGCGGCTTCGCCATTGGCTGAAATGCTGTGATATTGCTCGGCGGTGTTGGCCAGATTCAAGAATTGGCTGAATGCACGGGCTACAGGGAGTAGTTCATCGTTAGACAGGTTCTGCAATGTGGTTAGCAGCTCCTGACGATTAGCTTCATTGCCAGCCCGGGAGGACTTCGACAATTTGCGGATTGTTTCTACGCGGTCAAGAATGTTTTCACCTAACGCATCCTTGATGGTATCCCCGAGCAACTTGCCGAGCATACTGACATTACTTCGCAAAGCGGAATACTGTTCGTTCATATGACCCCAGACACCCTATCCAATCTAATATGTAATTTAATTTCACCCGTGAAGGTTCAACACCGTCTTTATAAAGCCACGTAAGTCTGATTTCGTCAATTGCTACGAAATCGTTTCAGCAAACGAATAAATTGCGCTAATTCATGAAATTTAATTACTAACTTCGTAGATAAGCGTTTCTTATGAGGATCCGCTAAAAAGTAGCTTAAAAAGGGGGCAAAACCCCCATACACGCTATTTTTCAATGCCAGCAAAAATGATGCACTACCTGAGTAATCAGTTTGCGAGTTGGCTCGATAAAACGTGTTTCGATGTATTCATCCGGCTGGTGCGCCTGGTTGATGGAACCAGGGCCAAGTACCAATGTCGGGCAAAGAGTCTGAATAAATGGCGCTTCGGTGCAGTAGTTCACCACTTCGGTTTGTGCGCCGAGTAATTTCTCAACCACTTGCACCAACTGATGATCTTTGGCGCATTCATAGCCAGGAATTGGCGGGTGCAGTTCAGAAATCGTCAGGCGACCCGGCCATTTCTGGCTCACCGGTTCCAGCGCTTCGTTCAGCAAACCGTTCAGATCGTTTAATGTCAGCCCCGGCAGCGGGCGAATATCCATATGCAGTTCGCAACAGGCACAAATACGGTTGGCGGCATCGCCACCGCTAATGTGGCCGAGGTTCAGCGTTGGATACGGCACGGTAAATGCATCGTGGTGATAGCGGTCTTTCAGGGTGTTTTTCAGCGACATAATATGGCCAATTGCATCGTGCATCAGCTCGATAGCATTTACGCCGCGGGCAGGATCGCTGGAGTGGCCGGACTGGCCAAGAATCCGAATCGCATTAGAGATATGACCTTTATGTGCGCGGACTGGCTGCAATGATGTCGGTTCACCAATGATGGCGCAGTCCGGGCGAATATGGGTGGTCTCAGAGAAATAGCGAGCGCCCGTCATCGTCGTTTCTTCATCAGCCGTCGCCAGAATATAGAGTGGCTTTTTAAGCTTCGTCACATCGACATCACGCAATGAATCAAGAATAAAGGCAAAGAACCCTTTCATATCGGCGGTGCCGAGACCGTACAGCTTGTTTTCGTGCTCAGTCAGCGTGAACGGGTCGCGTGTCCAGCGGCCATCATCAAACGGCACCGTATCGGTATGCCCTGCCAGCAGTAAGCCACCAGCACCGTTTCCGGTACTCGCCAGCATATTGAATTTATTGCGCGTACCAGGAACCGGTTGTACTTCTACATTGAAGCCCAGGTCGCGGAACCATCCAGCCAATAAATTGATTAAAGACTCATTGCTCTGATCCAACGCGCTGTCGGTGGCGCTGATGGAAGGAGTCGCGATCAACGCGCGGTAAATCTCGATAAAAGGAGGTAATTTCATCTTCACTGTTGACAGGCCTTAGCTCGGGTTGGTATACATAATCATGCAATTATATTGAATAAAAATACAATATTAACTGCCGTAAGGGAACCCCAGGTTCCGGTGGATTTAACCACGTAATTGCACGTTGGGTGATGGCTTACCAGCTGACACCTTTAGCAGACACAACCTAAGAAGGTGTACAGCCGAGATGTTGAATACGCTGATTGTTGGTGCCAGCGGTTATGCAGGCGCAGAGCTTGTGAACTATTTGAATCGCCATCCTCATATGAACATAACCGCATTGACGGTTTCAGCGCAAAGTAATGACGCAGGAAAATTGATATCTGAATTGCATCCGCAATTAAAAGGTATTGTCGACATGCCGTTACAGGCGATGTCGGATATCAGCGAATTTACTGACGGTGTCGATGTTGTGTTCCTCGCAACTGCCCATGAAGTGAGCCACGATCTGGCGCCACAATTCCTGGCAAAAGGCTGTGTCGTTATCGACCTTTCTGGTGCATTCCGCGTTAACGATGCTGAGTTCTATCAGCGCTATTACGGTTTTACCCATCAACATCCGGAACTGCTGGAGCAGGCGGTGTATGGCCTTGCTGAATGGCAGAGCGACAAACTGAAAGAAACCAGTTTGATCTCAGTCCCTGGCTGCTATCCGACTGCGGCGCAACTGGCGTTAAAACCGCTGATTGATGCCGGGTTGCTGGATTTGACGCAGTGGCCAGTGATTAACGCAACCAGCGGGGTCAGTGGAGCAGGGCGTAAGGCCGCGATTTCCAACAGTTTCTGCGAAGTCAGCTTGCAACCGTATGGCATTTTTAATCATCGCCATCATCCAGAAATTTCGACGCATCTTGGTACTCCGGTGATTTTCACACCTCACCTGGGCAATTTCCCGCGTGGGATTCTGGAAACCATCACCTGCCGCCTGAACGCGGGTGTGACGCAGCAACAAATCGCCGATGTTTTTAATCAGGCGTACCAGAATAAACCGTTAGTGCGCCTGTATGACAAAGGCGTGCCGGCACTGAAAAATGTGGTTGGGTTACCATTCTGCGATATCGGTTTTGCAGTACAGGGTGAGCATCTGATTGTCGTCGCCACGGAAGACAATCTTCTGAAAGGCGCATCAGCTCAGGCTGTGCAATGCCTTAATATTCGTTTTGGCTTTGCCGAAACGCAGTCTCTTATTTAATTGATGCCGGGTGACATGATGAATCCATTAATTATCAAATTAGGCGGCGTACTGCTTGATAGCGAAGAAGCGCTGGAGCGTCTGTTTACCGCGCTTGTCAATTACCGCGAATCCCATCAACGCCCGCTGGTGATTGTGCACGGCGGCGGCTGCCTGGTAGACGAACTAATGAAAAAACTCTCTCTGCCGGTGACCAAGAAAAACGGCCTGCGTGTGACGCCTGCCGACCAGATTGACATTATTACCGGTGCGCTGGCGGGAACGGCGAACAAAACCTTGTTGGCGTGGGCGAAAAAGCATGGCATCAATGGTGTCGGTCTTTGCCTCGGCGATGGCGACAGCGTCACCGTGACCAAACTCGACGAAGAGTTGGGCCACGTAGGCCTGGCGAAACCGGGTTCCGCTAAGCTGATTACCACTCTTTTGGATTCTGGTTTTCTGCCGATTGTCAGCTCTATTGGCGTCACTGCTGAAGGTGAGTTGATGAATGTGAATGCCGACCAGGCCGCAACAGCGCTGGCGGCAACACTCGGTGCAGACCTGATTCTGCTGTCAGACGTTAGCGGTATTCTGGATGGCAAAGGTCAACGTATTGCAGAAATGACGGCGGCGAAAGCTGAGCAGCTAATCGCTCAGGGCATTATTACCGACGGCATGATAGTTAAAGTTAACGCGGCGCTGGATGCAGCACGCACGCTGGGTCGCCCGGTGGATATTGCATCCTGGCGTCATGCGGAGCAGTTACCTTCTTTGTTTAACGGTGTGGCTATTGGCACCCGTATTCTCGCTTAAATTAGAAAAAGATTTGAAGGATAAGACAATGCAAAATCACGGCATCAAAAAAATCGTTCTCGCATACTCTGGCGGCCTGGATACTTCTGCCATTATTCCTTGGTTGAAAGAAAACTACGGCGGCTGTGAAGTGGTCGCATGTGTGGTGGATATCGGCCAGGACCGTGAAGACCTGAAAGGCGTTGAGCAAAAAGCACTGCGTTCCGGTGCAACTGAATGCTACGTCGTTGATGCGCGTGAAGAGTTCATCAGCGATTACGTTTACCCGGTTCTGCAAACTGGCGCACTGTACGAAGGCACCTATCTGCTAGGTACATCAATGGCGCGTCCTTTGATCGCCAAAGCGCTGGTGGATGTGGCAAACAAAGTGGGCGCAGATGCGCTGTGCCACGGTGCGACCGGCAAAGGCAACGACCAGGTGCGTTTCGAATCCGCATGGGCGGCACTGGCTCCACATCTGAAAGTGGTTGCGCCATGGCGTGAGTGGAACCTGCGTTCCCGTGAAGCACTGCTTGATTACTTGAAAGAGCGTGACATTCCAACTACCGCTTCTCTTGAGAAAATCTACAGCCGTGACGAAAACGCATGGCACATCTCAACTGAAGGCGGCGTGCTGGAAAGCCCATGGAATGCTCCGAACAAAGATTGCTGGGTCTGGACTGTTGATCCTAAAGAAGCGCCAGATCAGGCAGAAGAAGTGACGGTTACGGTTAAAAAAGGCAAAGTCGTTGCCGTTAACGGCGAAACCATGAGCCCGTTCCAGTGCCTGGAAACGCTGAACAAAATCGGTTCTAAGCATGGCATCGGGCGTATCGATATCGTCGAAAACCGTCTGGTTGGGATTAAATCCCGCGGCTGCTACGAAACCCCAGGAGGCACCATCATGATGGCGGCACTGCGTGGTGTTGAGCAGTTGGTTCTGGACCGCGATAGCTTCAAATGGCGCGAGCAGTTGGGCCTGGAAATGTCTTACGTGGTTTACGACGGTCGCTGGTTCGCACCACTGCGTAAATCTCTGCAGGCATCTGCGGAATCACTGGCAGAAGAAGTTAACGGCGAAGTGGTGCTGGAGTTGTATAAAGGCCATGTCACTGCGAAGCAGAAAAAATCTCCGAACAGCCTGTATAGCGAAGAGTTCGCAACGTTCGGCGAAGATGAAGTGTATGACCATAGCCACGCGGGCGGCTTTATCCGTCTGTTCTCGTTGTCATCACGTATTCGTGCTTTAAACGAACTTAAGAAGTAATCAGGCTATCTTACTTGTCATTTTGAACCCGGGCAGTGCTCGGAATCCTCACGTACTTCATGTACGCTCCGGTTCCTGTGCGCTGGCCGTGTCCAAACTGCCTTCGACGATAACGCCTGACGGTAGTCGAATCATTTAATCAATGGAGCATCACTATGGCACTTTGGGGTGGACGTTTTACTCAGGCAGCAGACCAACGTTTCAAATCGTTCAATGATTCATTGCGCTTTGATTACCGACTGGCTGAGCAAGATATTGTGGGTTCTGTCGCCTGGTCCAAAGCGCTGGTTACCGTTGGTGTTCTGACTGTTGCTGAGCAGCAGGAGCTTGAGCAGGCACTGAATTTCCTGTTGGAAGAAGTGCAGGCCAATCCGCAAGCGATCCTTGAGAGCGATGCGGAAGATATTCACAGTTGGGTGGAAGGCAAACTGATTGATAAAGTCGGTGCGCTGGGTAAAAAACTCCACACTGGCCGTAGCCGTAATGACCAGGTCGCCACTGACCTTAAACTGTGGTGCAAAATGCAAATCAGTGAATTGTTGGGGGCGACTCGCCAACTGCAACATGCGCTGGTTGAAACCGCTGAGAATAACCAGGATGCAGTCATGCCGGGTTATACGCACCTGCAACGTGCACAGCCGGTGACTTTTGCACACTGGTGCCTGGCTTACGTTGAAATGCTGGCGCGTGATGAAAGCCGTTTGCAGAGCACGCTGGAGCGCCTCGACGTTAGCCCGCTGGGCAGCGGCGCATTGGCTGGTACAGCCTATGAAATCGACCGTGAGCAACTTGCTGGCTGGTTAGGTTTTGCATCTGCGACGCGCAATAGCCTGGATAGCGTCTCTGACCGTGACCATGTGCTGGAACTGCTTTCTGACGCGTCCATCGGTATGGTTCACCTGTCCCGTTTCGCAGAAGACCTGATTTTCTTCAATACCGGGGAAGCTGGGTTTGTTGAGTTGTCTGACCGCGTGACCTCTGGCTCTTCCTTGATGCCACAGAAGAAAAACCCGGACGCGCTGGAGCTGATTCGTGGCAAATGCGGCCGTGTTCAGGGTGCATTGACCGGCATGATGATGACGCTGAAAGGCTTGCCGCTGGCGTACAACAAAGATATGCAGGAAGACAAAGAAGGCCTGTTCGACGCGCTCGATACCTGGTTGGATTGCCTGCATATGTCCGTGTTGGTGCTTGATGGTATTCAGGTGAAACGCCCGCGCTGCAAAGAGGCGGCTGAGCAAGGTTACGCTAACGCCACTGAGCTGGCTGATTATCTGGTCGCCAAAGGTGTGCCGTTCCGTGAAGCGCACCATATTGTGGGCGAAGCGGTGGTCGAGGCGATCCGTCAGGGCAAAGCGCTGGAAGCGTTGCCGCTGGGAGATTTGCAGAAATTCAGCGCCACTATCGGCGATGATGTTTATCCCATTTTGTCATTGCAATCATGCCTGAATAAGCGCTCAGCCAAAGGCGGCGTTTCTCCTCAGCAGGTAGCATTGGCGATTAGCGATGCGAAGCAGCGCCTGGTGTAAACGTTTTGCAGGATAAAATGAGCCTGGCCTTGTGCCGGGCTTTTTTTGTATCTAACGGATAAAAAAAGAGCGGACATAATGTCCGCTAAATGATTCACGTGGGCTTCAGTACTTTGTTCGGAGAACAGGGGATTTCCCTACAACACAACCGCGATCCATGGATGGTTTGTGCTGTTGATGGCTATTATTCAATATGAATGGTTGATAGGGATAATCGTTCGTTGCTATGATTTCTATCGCCATGGGCTATCATGGCGACGGAGGATAGAGAATGAATATTCGTGATCTAGAATACCTGGTGGCGCTGGCTGAGCATCGTCACTTTCGTCGGGCAGCGGATGCCTGCCATGTCAGTCAGCCAACACTGAGCGGTCAAATACGTAAACTTGAAGATGAACTCGGCGTGATGTTGCTTGAACGCACCAGCCGTAAAGTGTTGTTCACTCAGGCGGGTTTGTTGCTGGTGGACCAGGCTCGCACAGTGCTGCGAGAAGTTAAAGTCCTAAAAGAGATGGCGAGCCAGCAGGGCGAGGCGATGTCCGGGCCGCTGCACATTGGCTTGATCCCAACCGTTGGGCCTTATCTGCTGCCGCAGATTATCCCGATGCTGCATAAAACTTTTCCCAAACTAGAAATGTACCTGCACGAGGCGCAGACCCATCAGCTATTAGCGCAGCTTGATAGTGGGAAACTCGACTGTGCGATTCTCGCTTTGGTGAAAGAGAGCGAAGCCTTTATTGAAGTGCCGCTGTTTGATGAGCCAATGATGCTGGCGATTTACCAGGACCACCCGTGGACGGACCGTGATCGCGTGCCATTATCGGATCTTGCGGGTGAAAAGCTGCTGATGCTGGAAGACGGGCACTGTCTGCGCGATCAGGCGCTGGGTTTCTGCTTTGAAGCGGGCGCTGAAGAAGACACGCATTTCCGTGCAACCAGCCTTGAAACGCTGCGTAACATGGTGGCAGCCGGAAGTGGGATAACATTGTTACCTGCGCTGGCAGTTCCAAACGAGCGTTGCCGTGACGGCGTGGTTTACCTGCCATGTTATAAACCAGAGCCGCGTCGTACTATCGGCCTGGTTTATCGTCCGGGTTCTCCACTGCGTGGTCGCTATGAGCAACTCGCAGAGGCCATCCGTACACATATGGATGGCCATTTTGAGCCAGAGTTAAAACAAGCGGTTCAAGCCGTTTAAAGCCGCTACCCGATAGGCTTCCGCCATGGTCGGGTAGTTGAAGGTGGTGTTAACAAAGTACTCAATGGTGTTGCCGCCACCTTTCTGCTCCATAATCGCCTGGCCGATGTGAATAATTTCGGCCGCGCGTTCACCAAAGCAGTGGATCCCTAAAATCTCTTTCGTCTCACGATGGAAGAGAATTTTTAGCGTGCCCACGTTCATACCGACAATTTGCGCTCGAGCGAGATGCTTGAACTGTGCGCGACCCACTTCATACGGTACCTTCATCGACGTTAACTGCTGTTCGGTTTTCCCGACGGAACTGATTTCCGGAATGGTATAAATACCGGTTGGAATATCTTCAATCAGATGCGCCGTTGCTTCGCCTTTCACCAGGGCTTGGGCCGCGATTCTGCCCTGATCGTAAGCCGCCGATGCCAGGCTCGGGTAACCAATCACATCACCAACGGCATAAATGTGCGGCTGTGCGGTCTGGTACATGCTGTTGACCTTCAACAGACCACGGCCATCGGCTTCCAGTCCTACATTTTCCAGTGACAGCGAATCGGTATTACCCGTGCGCCCGTTCGCATAAAGCAGGCAGTCAGCTTTCACTTTTTTGCCAGATTTTAGCGAGACAATGACGCCATCTTCCACGCCTTCGATGTTCTCAAACTCTTCGTTGTGGCGAATAACGACGCCGCTATTCCAGAAGTGGTAAGAGAGCGAGTCGGACATCTCCTGATCGAGAAACGCCAATAGGCGATCGCGAGTATTAATCAAATCGACCTTGACGTTCATGCCACGGAAAATCGACGCATACTCGCAACCAATCACCCCTGCGCCATAAATAATGACGTGGCGGGGTTCGTGATGCAGGTTAAGAATGGAATCGCTGTCGTACACACGCGGATGGCTGAAATCGACTTCTGGTGGACGATAAGGGCGCGAGCCGCAAGCAATAATGAACTTCTCGGCGGTGATCATCTCCACCGAGCCATCGTGACATTCCAGCGAGATAGTATGTGCATCTACAAAGCGTGCATCGCCCTGCAACATCTCGCAGCGGTTACGCTCATAAAAGCTCTGGCGCATGCGAGTTTGTTGGTTAATGACGCTATCAGCGTGATTAAGAATATCGGCGAAGGAAGAACGGAGGAGATGTGTGTGGTCGCTATATAAAGGATTTTGGTTAAATTCGATAATGCGGCTGACTGCGTGGCGCAGCGCTTTTGAGGGGATGGTTCCCCAGTGAGTGCAACCGCCACCCACGTTATGGTAGCGCTCAACAACGGCTACCCTTGCTCCGAGTTTCACCAGCCCCATTGCGGCACCTTCGCCGCCAGGACCGGAACCAATTACTATTGCGTCATAATCGTAGGTGTGTGACATGGTAAGGCTTACCTGTTCTTATACATAAAAGCAACACAATGGTAACATCAACAGCGGGATAACCCAATTATCCTTGTGCTTTTTGCTGCGTTACGCGAGGCGGCTCGCGTAAACAATCATTCACAATCCTGTATAAAACCAGTTAAGTTATTCTCTGGTATAGTGCGAGTTCGATTAAGAGATTCAGGCAATATGATGGGTGTAAGAGCGCAACAAAAAGAAAGAACCAGGCGTTCTCTGGTCGAAGCCGCGTTTAGCCAGTTAAGTGCTGAACGAAGTTTTGCCAGCCTGAGTTTGCGCGAAGTCGCCCGTGAGGCTGGTATAGCGCCAACATCGTTTTATCGCCACTTTCGTGATGTTGACGAACTGGGTTTAACAATGGTTGATGAAAGCGGCCTGATGCTGCGCCAGTTAATGCGCCAGGCTCGCCAGCGAATTGCCAAAGGCGGGAGCGTAATTCGTACTTCTGTCTCAACATTTATGGAATTTATCGGTAATAATCCCAACGCATTTCGTTTGTTGTTACGTGAGCGTTCTGGAACGTCTGCCGCATTTCGTGCCGCTGTTGCCCGTGAAATTCAGCACTTTATTGCGGAACTTGCTGACTATCTGGAACTCGAAAATCGCATGCCGCGCAGTTTTACTGAAGCGCAGGCAGAAGCGATGGTTACGATTGTCTTTAGTGCTGGTGCCGAAGCGCTGGACGTTGATGCCGATCAGCGTCGTCAGCTTGAAGAGCGCCTGGTACTTCAGTTACGCATGATTTCAAAAGGTGCGTACTACTGGTATCGCCGGGAGCAAGAGAAAGTAGCATTAGCTCAAATATCTGCAGAGTGAGTAAAGGAAGAGCAATGAAACAGTTACAAGAGAGAGGTACGCTCGGGCTGGCGTTTATTGCAGGCCTGGCAATTAACGGAACGTTTGCCGCGCTATTTAGCTCGGTTGTGCCGTTTTCCATTTTCCCGATGATCACGCTGGTGCTGACGGTGTACTGTTTGCATCAACGTTACCTGAACCGCACGATGCCAGTTGGCCTACCAAGTATTGCTGCGGCGTGCTTTGTGCTGGGTGTCTTGTTATATAGCGCGGTTGTGCGTGCTGAGTATCCGGCGATTGGCTCTAACTTCTTGCCTGCGGTGCTTTCAGTCGCATTGTTGTTCTGGATTGGTTTCAAAGTTCGCGCCCGTAAAGCGCAGGTAACTGAATAGTATTCTTAGCCAGAAATCAAAACGGACGCCGAGGCGTCCGTTTTGCTATTTGCGTGTCAGCCACACACCGCATTCCATATGATGCGTATACGGGAACTGGTCGAAGAGCGCCAGGCGCGAAACATTATGGGTTTCGCTTAATACTTCCAGATTCTCGCATAGGGTCTGCGGGTTGCAGGAAATATAGAGAATACGTGGGTATGCCTGCACCATCTTCACTGTGTCTGCATCCAGGCCGCTACGCGGTGGATCGACGAAAATGGTTTCGCACTGATAACTTTTAAGGTCGATACCTTCCAGACGCCTGAACTCGCGCACGCCATTCATTGCCTGAGTAAAATCTTCAGCCGCCATACGTATAATTTGCACGTTTTCAATTTCATTCGCCGCAATGTTGTACTGCGCAGCAGCAACAGATGGTTTGGCGATTTCAGTCGCCAGTACGCGGTTAAAGTTACGCGCTAGTGCCAGCGAGAAGTTACCGTTACCACAGTACAATTCCAGCAGATCGCCCCTTGAACCCTGAGTTGCATCCAGTGCCCATTCCAGCATATGAACATTCATCGCGGCATTCGGCTGAGTAAAACTGTTCTCAACCTGGCGATAAATCATCTCTTTACCAGCAACGGTTAAACGCTCATCGATGAAATCCTGATCTAACTCGATTTTGGTCTTTGTAGCACGGCCAATTAAATGAACGTTGAAACCCTGAGCACGCAGATTATCGCGCAATGCTTCAGCGTGTTGCTGCCACTCTTCACCCAACTTGCGATGATAAAGCAACGAAACCACAGCCTGATTGCTCATGGTAGTCAGATAATCAATCTGGAAAAGCTTAAAACGCAGAGCGGGAATATCGCGCACACCATCGAGCATTGCCGGCATTAGTGCGTTGATAAGTTCACTTGCTGCCGGGAAACTATTGACCCGAATACGTTGCTTGGTTTCCTGGTCAAACATGATGTGGTACAGGTCGTCTTCATCGTGCCAGATGCGGAATTCAGCGCGCATCCGGTAATGGCTGACCGGTGAACGGAACACCTCCGGCGCGGGAGCTGCAAAAGGGGCCATCATGCTTTGCAAGCGGGCGACTTTTTCGGCCAGTTGCGCGTCGTAAAGTTCTATCGGGAGATGTTCTGGAGTCATGAGTTGCTACCTGTTAGTAAAGTCAAACTACGCGGCGATTGTAGGGATTAGGCTCGTGATGTCCAGCGCTGTTGCATTTTGATGCTTATAGACAAGCTTATTAACAAAATCGTAGCATAGCGCTTCCGGCCTTTTTATAAGTTATACCCGAGAAACTTCGAGATGCAGGTAGGCGGCAAACGAGCAAATCCCGATGAGCTTACTGAAGTAAGTGATTCGGGTGAGTGAGTGTAGCCAACACCCCTGCATTTTGAAGGGCGACGGGTATAAAAGGGAACCCAGTGTAATTCTGGGGCTGACGCGCAGCGGTAAGGAAGAGCGGGATGAGTGCCAGGTGCAGACACTGCTTATATAAGTGGGAAGTCATCATCCAGAAGTGAACGCCTCCAAGCCCGAAGACCTGCCGGTATACGTCGCAATCTGCATAACTATCGCGTGCTATCGGTTATGTCTGCGGCATCCTTGATTTAAAAGCGGATGCTTATATAAATGAAGTTAAAAAAACTTTCGCTGCTTACGGCGTTGTCCGTAACGGCTTTTTCTGGCTGGGCGCAAGACAGCAATTCCGAAGAAAACCTGGTGGTGACGGCAAATCGTTTTCAGCAACCGGTTAATACGGTGCTGGCTCCGACTTCGATTGTAACGCGTGAGGATATCGACAAGTGGCAGGCTAAATCTCTTGTTGATGTTATGCGACGTTTACCTGGTGTTGATGTCGCTGTTAGCGGTGGTATCGGACAAAATAGCGATATCTATATTCGTGGTGCAGAGTCACGCCATACTTTGGTGTTGATAGATGGTATTCCCCTCGCCAAATCGGGTATTGCTGGGACAGCTGATTTCAGCCAGATTCCTTTATCGCTTGTGCAGCGTATTGAATTGATCCGTGGCCCACGCTCTGCGGTTTATGGCGCTGATGCTATCGGTGGTGTTATTAATGTCATTACCCAAAACAATACTCCCGGCGGTCAAATTCAAGCGGGTATCGGCTCCAATCATTTTCAACAATATGACGGAAGTGTTCGTCAGCAGGTTGGCGATAAGACTTTGGTGACGGTAGCGGGTGCTTTTGAAGACACCAAAGGATTTAACGTCCGTCCTGATTCTCCCTACAGTGTTGATAGTGATCGTGATGGTTTTCGCAATAAAACCTTCTGGGCTGGTGTAAATCACACCTTTAACGATCAGTTCAGCGGATTTGCACGTGGCTATGGTTATAGCAATAAGACGGGCTATGACGCAGGTTATACGGATGGTGGTGATGAGCGGCAGTTGTATAACCACACTTATGAGACCGGCCTGAACTTCACTAATGGCATTTACTCTTCCGTACTGACTGGTAGCTATCAGCGTTATAAGGATTACAACTACGCCAGTACGCTGGGGTTATATAACGTTGGTACCTCTCTCGACGATATGACCCAGAGGAACCTGCAATGGGGAAATAGTTTTGTTGTTGGTCAAGGTACTATCAGTGCTGGCATTGACTGGCAGCGGCAGGAACTTACTTCTTCAGACACTATTACCTCTGATACTTATAAGCGCGACAATACCGGATACTATCTTACAGCACAGCAGCAAGTTAAAACTGTAACTCTCGAGGCTTCGGTCCGTGGTGACGATAACGATCAATTTGGCTGGAATGGCACGTGGCAAACGGCGGCAGGTTGGGAGTTTGTTCCCGATTATCGAGTGACTTTATCTTATGGCACTGGATTCCAGGCCCCAACGTTAGGGCAAATGTATGGGCAAAAACGCCTGAGTATTATACCTAACCCTGATTTAGACCCAGAAAAATCGCAACAATGGGAAATTGGGTTTGAGGGACAATCTGGACCACTTAATTGGCAGTTGTCAGCCTATCGGAACAAAATTGATAACCTTATTACCTATTATTACGATTATGATACTTGGCAGGGTACCTACTACAACATTCAGTCAGCGACAATTAAAGGCATAGAATGGACTGGTAGCTTCGATACGGGTATTTTCAGCCACCAAATAACCTTAGGGTATTTGGACCCGCGTCGCGATCAAGATAATGAGGTCCTGGCACATCGCTCTAAGCAACAGTATAAATATCAACTGGACTGGAATATGTTTGGTTTTGATATGGATGTGGCTTACCAATATTTTAGTAAGAGCTATAACAATAATACCAACCAATTCGCTTCAACTCAGCGTCGGATGCCGAGTTACAGCTTGGTCGATATTGCAGCTTCATATCCAGTAACCTCTCATCTCACCGTTCGTGGTAGAATCGCCAACCTGTTCGATAAAGATTACGAGACGGTCTATGGCTATCAAACCCCAGGACGGGAATACTACCTCACTGGCAGCTATACCTTCTAATACACGTCCCACCGTACTGGTTTTTGACTCCGGTGTCGGTGGGCTTTCTGTGTATGACGAAGTCCGGCAGCTTTTGCCTGACCTGCACTATATATATGCTTTCGATAACGTAGCATTTCCCTACGGCGAGAAAAGCGAAGCGTTCATTGTTGAGCGCGTAGTTGAAATTGTTACTGCGGTTCAGGAACGTTACCCGCTCGCACTCGCCATCATCGCCTGTAATACGGCGAGTACCGTTTCGCTTCCTGCGCTACGTGAAAAATTCGCTTTCCCTGTCGTAGGCGTTGTCCCTGCTATTAAACCTGCTGCGCGTCTGACGACTAATGGTGTTGTCGGGTTGCTGGCGACTCGCGGTACGGTTCGCCGTCCTTATACTCACGAACTGGTTGCGCGCTTTGCGTCAGAATGCAAAATCGAAATGCTCGGTTCGGCAGAGCTGGTGGAGTTAGCAGAGGCCAAGTTACACGGGCACCCTGTCGACCTTGAAGAACTGCGTAAGATCCTTCGTCCGTGGCTAAGAATGAAAGAGCCACCGGATACAGTTGTATTAGGCTGCACTCATTTCCCTCTATTAGAAGAAGAGTTGCTGGAAGTTCTGCCGGAAGGAACTCGGTTGATAGATTCAGGCGCTGCAATTGCTCGCCGTACGGTATGGCTTTTAGAACATGAATCTCCAAATGCATTATCTGCAGATGAGAACATTGCGTTCTGTATGGGGCTCACGCCAGAGATTGCTCAATTAGCACCCGTTTTGCAGCGTTATGGCTTCCCAAGGCTTGAAAAACTAGCTGTTTGCAGCGAATTTGAATAAAAAAGAGACGGTTGAAATAAAAATTGAAAATAGGGGTTGTCAGCGTCCAGAAAATCCCTATACTGCGCCTCCACTGACACGGCACAACGGCTTACAAACCGGCTTGTCAGCCAGATGAAAAGCGAAAATAAACGCTTGACTCTGAAAGAGGAAAGCGTAATATACGCCACCT
>NZ_JAJSOT010000012.1:0-103326 GCF_021282435.1 Buttiauxella cochleicola
AAAAGCCAGAATGTGACATCTGGTGGTAATAAGAAAGAAATTCGGTGGAGCGGTAGTTCAGTCGGTTAGAATACCTGCCTGTCACGCAGGGGGTCGCGGGTTCGAGTCCCGTCCGTTCCGCCACTTATAAAAAAATTATGCCTGCTTAATCAGCGGGCTTAATAATAAGCGTTATTTAGGGGCGTAGCTCAGTTGGTAGAGCACCGGTCTCCAAAACCGGGTGTCGCGAGTTCGAGTCTCTCCGCCCCTGCCATATAATGATCCTTTGCTTCGGCAAAGGATTTTTTTTGCCTAAAATTCCTCAAGTTATCCCTCAAATCTACAAAAGCGCATTACTGCGCCATAAGTGGTGTCTTTAATAACTCTTTGATTGTGCTTTGTTTATCACTATTTTGTAACCAGATCGCATACAAAGGGCGCGAAAGTGTATTTGTATCGGGTACCTGGTAAATTCCTTCGCATTCTTTGGCCCATTCGATGGGTAAAAATGAACAACCATTGAGCGGTGCCAACAATTTATAGGCTATTTGTGCTGAGCTAGTCGTTAGAACTGGAATGCTATCATTGTTGATAAGGCCCGCTTCATGTTGTTGAAAATCAGGACCCCACTCCAGACGTAAATACGTTAACCCTGTTTTTGAGCTTTGTTGTGAAGAAGAAAATAGTGCCAGGTTAAAATGCCCTAATAACTGGCATGAAAACTCGTCCATCTTTGGCGATTCCGTCGTGATCAGCAGATCAAGTTGACGTTCATGCAATTGTTTAACTAGCGACTGGCGTTGGGAAATACGGGCTTCAAATTGAAGTCCTTTGTGCTGTTGATACAGAGCAACAAGCCATTCAGAAAGCATGCATTCCCAAAGTGAAGAACTAGCACCAATCGTTAGCTCATTGTGCTGAGATGTGTTGGAAACTTCTTTTTTGGCAGCGAGCCAGGTATTCATGAGGTTTTCTGCATAAGGCAACAAACGCTCACCTGCTGTCGTCAGGCGAATATTATTACGATGACGAGTAAAAAGATTCACGCCGAGTTGATTCTCTAATTGACGAATTCTGAAGCTAACTGCTGATTGCGTTAGATAAAGAGCCTCTGCAGCCCGCCCAAAATGCCGCGTTCGGCTCACTTCTAGAAACGTTTTTAATAATTCAGTATCCACAACTCTCTCCCAAAAAAAATTTGTCGTTATGATTTAAATGTTTTGTTTGACGCTCTGTCAAGCGTAACTAATACTCCGCGCCATAAATAGCTCGACCAAGAGAATTAGGAGCGTGCAGGATGGCGGAAAGCTTTACGACGACTAATCGGTTTTTCGACAATAAACATTATCCACGCGGGTTCGCTCGCCATGGTGATTTCACCATCAAAGAAGCCCAGTTATTAGAGCGTCATGGTTATGCGTTCAATGAGCTGGATCTTGGCAAGCGTGAACCTGGTACTGAAGAGGAAGTTCTGTTTGTAGCTGTATGCCGTGGTGAACGTGAGCCGGTGACAGATGCAGAACGTGTGTGGAGCAAATACATGGCGCGAATTAAGCGCCCTAAACGTTTCCATACCCTCTCAGGTGGCAAGCCGCAGGCGGATGCGGTTGAAGACTATACCGACAGTGATGATTAATAAAAATGGGGCGAAAGCCCCATTTTTTATCCTGTTAACTGTTGTAGATGAATGAGTAAGCGGTCAATCGCCCGATAGCTCAATGCTTCTAGAAGATGTTCCCTCTGTATCTGTTTATGTTCCTGAATATCTGCAATTGTTCGTGCAACTTTTAATAATCGATGCCATGCACGTACCGACAACCCCAACTTTGCCAATGTCTCTTCAAGCCACATGGCATCATTGTGCTCAATGACACAATGTTTTCTGATTTCATGGTTATCCAGTCTCGCATTTAACTTTTGCTGTCTCTCATACTGCCGCTGTTGTGTAGCGATGACTCTTGCTCTTACGTCTGCGCTACTTTCGCTGCTCACACCTGGATTACTTAGCATTCCAGGTGGCGGAAGTGGGATCTCTGCGGATAAATCAAATCTATCAAGAAAAGGCCCTGAAAGACGGCTAAGGTAGCGCAGCGTTTGTTCGGGTGTGCAGCGATTATGCTTACCTTGATAGTGACCTGTTGGACTTGGGTTCATCGCAGCCAGAAGTTGAAAATTGGCAGGGTAGCTAATTTTTGCACGGGTACGGGAAATATGAATTTCCCCTGATTCTATAGGCTCGCGTAATGCATCAAGCACACGGCGTTCAAATTCCGGGAGTTCATCGAGAAATAACACACCGTTATGTGCCAGAGATATTTCACCGGGTCTTGGTATTGAACCTCCACCAACCATTGCACTCAGTGAAGCGCTATGATGAGGCGCTCTGAATGGGCGCTGACGCCACTGTTGCTGTAACGAATGTGGATTGACCAGGCTTAGAATGGCAGCACTCTCCAGCGCTTCACTGTCGCTTAAAGGGGGGAGTAAAGTATTCAGTCGGCTGACCAGCATGGTTTTACCCGTTCCTGGAGGGCCAATGAGTAATAGGTTATGCCCACCAGCTGCGGTGATCTCTAGCGCTCGCTTCCCCTGAGACTGACCAAAAATTTCATTAAGGTCTTGCCGATATTCAATGTGTTGCTGCGGTTGTTTTTCTGGAGCAGATAATTCGGCTCTGCCTTCAAGGAATGCGCAGACTTCAGTGAGATGGTTTGCAATAAGGCAGCCAGCTTGTGTTATCAAACTAAGTTCAGCGGAGTTTTCATCGGCAACGATTATTTTCTTCCCTGATTTTAAAGCCTCCATAGCAGATGAAATTGCGCCTGGGACGCCTCGTAACGCCCCGGTAAGTGCGAGCTCACCAACGAACTCATATTGACTTAACTTATCAATAGAGAGCTGCTCAGACGCTGCCAGCAATGCCAGAGCAATAGGTAAGTCATACCTGCCGCCTTCCTTAGGAAGATCTGCCGGCGCGAGATTTATCGTGATTTTCCGGGCCGGGAAAGTATAGCCACTATTGATGATGGCACTTCGCACTCTGTCTCGCGCTTCACGGACTGTCGTTTCCGGTAAGCCCACAAGCGTCAAACCTGGCAACCCTTGACTGATATGAACCTCAACGGTTACCAATGGGGCGGCAATGCCTAATGCTGCTCTTGTATTAACAACTGCCAGTGACATAGCTCTTTCCTCTGGGTGAACTTTCATCCTGTCAGCTTGCTAATGATGCTGAAAGAGGCGAAATAATGTTCCTCGCAACGCCTTCCAGACTTTCGAGTAAGATTTCTTTTTTGAAAATTATTCTGCGATGCGCTTCGCAAAAGATTTATTTTTGGAAGAAATTTTGAGGAGAGGAATAAGAATTCGCTCTATATGAAATATTTTCACTATCTACTTATGTGCTGAAAACAAAAAGTTTTTTTGTTGACTGATTTTTGTATCCCCTTTCTCGCCATAAAAAAATCTTGTGCTTGTCTCTGACTCTGTGATAACTCTGTAGGCATTACTTCGAACAAGTAGACAGAATAAACAAACATGAAAGCCCTCCTACAAGTGATTAGCCTGGTCGTGATTAGCGTGGTGGTGATTATTATCCCACCGTGCGGGGCTGCACTTGGAGAAAGAAAGGCTTAAAAATCAAGCCTGAATCGAAAAGAACCCCCGCACCGAAAGGTCCGGGGGTTTTTTGTTGGGCAAAGAAATACGGAGAGGAACAGATGATGCGTTGCAGAATAAAATGCTGTTTCTCCGATAATGAGACGGGGAACTAACTATGAATGGTGCGCAGTGGGTGGTACATGCGTTGCGAGCGCAGGGTGTAGAGACAGTTTTCGGCTATCCGGGTGGCGCAATCATGCCCGTCTATGATGCGTTGTATGACGGCGGGGTCGAACACTTGCTCTGTCGCCATGAACAAGGCGCTGCAATGGCAGCCATTGGGTATGCACGTTCTACTGGAAAAACAGGCGTTTGCATCGCCACTTCCGGGCCTGGCGCTACCAACCTAATCACTGGCCTTGCCGATGCGCTGTTAGACTCCGTTCCAGTCGTTGCCATCACAGGCCAGGTCGCCGCCCCATTCATCGGTACCGATGCGTTCCAGGAAGTGGATGTTTTAGGATTATCCCTCGCGTGCACCAAACACAGTTTCCTCGTTGAATCATTCGATGATTTACCTCGCGTCCTTGCAGAAGCCTTTGAAATTGCAAACTCTGGTCGTCCGGGCCCCGTGTTAGTGGATATCCCTAAGGATATTCAATTAGCACAAGGCGATCTGGAGCCGTGGTTATCGACAGTTGAAGATGATTTTGCAATGCCGCATGCCGAGCTGCAACAGGCTCGCGAAATGATAGCCAGTGCCCGCAAACCTATGCTGTATGTCGGCGGTGGCGTCGGCATGGCTCAGGCGGTTCCTGCGCTGCGCGAATTCATTGCGGTTACCAATATGCCTTCTACGGTCACCTTGAAAGGTTTGGGTGCCGTTCCAGCAGAGCATCCGTTTTATACCGGCATGTTAGGTATGCACGGCACCAAAGCAGCTAACTTCGCGGTGCAAGAATGCGACTTGCTGATTGCCGTCGGCGCCCGTTTTGACGACCGTGTTACCGGAAAATTGAATACCTTTGCCCCTCACGCGAAAGTGATCCATATGGACATCGACCCGGCTGAATTAAGTAAATTGCGCCAGGCACATGTTGGGTTGCAGGGGGATTTGGTCCAGTTATTACAGGCGCTGCAGCAACCGCTGGATATCGCGGACTGGCAGCAAGAAGTAGCCACTTTGCGCGCTAATAACCCATGGCGCTACGATCATCCTGGCGAAGCCATTTTTGCCCCGTTATTACTGAAACAAATCTCTGACCGCAAGCCGCAGGAATGCGTGGTGACCACTGACGTGGGCCAGCACCAGATGTGGACGGCTCAGCATATGTCATTCACACGTCCGGAGAATTTCATCACTTCCAGTGGCCTGGGAACGATGGGTTTTGGTCTGCCCGCAGCCGTAGGCGCACAGGTAGCCCGGCCGAACGATACGGTTATCTGTATCTCGGGTGACGGCTCTTTCATGATGAACGTTCAGGAGCTGGGCACCGTAAAACGAAAACAGCTGCCGCTCAAAATCGTTTTACTGGATAACCAACGTTTAGGAATGGTACGCCAGTGGCAGCAGATGTTTTTCTCAGAACGATATAGTGAAACCAATCTCTCCGATAACCCCGATTTCCTCACGCTAGCCAGTGCCTTCGGTATCCCAGGTCAACACATTACTCGTAAGGACCAGGTAGAAGCCGCCATCGATACGATGCTCAACAGTGATGGCCCATACATGCTTCACGTCTCGATAGATGAGTACGAAAATGTCTGGCCGTTGGTGCCACCAGGTGCCAGTAACTCTCAAATGCTGGAGAAATTATCATGATGCAACATCAGCTCGCAGTAACGGCCCGTTTTCGTCCAGAAACGCTGGAACGCGTGTTACGCGTGGTGCGTCATCGTGGTTTTCAGGTCTGTTCTATGAACATGGTCACGGTGGGGAACACTGACGATATTAATATTGAATTGACCGTTGCCAGCCTGCGCCCAGTCGAATTACTGTTTAGTCAATTAAGCAAACTGGTTGACGTTGGACGCGTCGAAATCCAGCAACAAACAACACAACAAATCCGCGCCTGAGCGCAGAAGGAAGAGAACAATGACAACGAAGAAAGCTGATTACATCTGGTTCAATGGTGAGATGACGCCGTGGGGCGAAGCAAAGGTCCATGTAATGTCCCATGCGCTGCATTACGGCACATCGGTCTTTGAAGGCATCCGTTGCTATGAATCTCACATTGGTCCAGTGGTGTTCCGCCATCGTGAACACATGCAGCGTTTGCGTGATTCCGCAAAAATCTATCGTTTCCCTGTATCACAAAGTGTTGATGAGCTGATGGAGGCTTGCCGTTCTGTTATCCGTAAAAACAACCTGACCAGCGCGTATATCCGCCCGTTAGTTTTTGTGGGTGACGTCGGTATGGGCGTGAACCCGCCAGACGGTTACACCACTGATGTGATCATCGCAGCCTTCCCATGGGGTGCATACCTCGGCGCAGAAGCGCTGGATCAAGGGATCGACGCAATGGTTTCCTCATGGAACCGAGTGGCGCCAAACACTATTCCTACTGCGGCGAAAGCCGGTGGTAACTACCTTTCTTCCTTGCTGGTTGGCAGCGAAGCTCGTCGTCATGGTTATCAGGAAGGCATCGCGCTGGACGTGAACGGCTACCTGTCTGAAGGTGCGGGTGAAAACCTGTTTGAAGTAAAAGACGGCATCCTGTTTACCCCGCCATTTACCTCTTCCGCGCTGCCGGGCATTACCCGTGACGCCATCATTACGCTGGCGAAAGACCTGGGTATCGAAGTACGTGAACAAGTGCTGTCCCGCGAGTCCCTCTACCTGGCCGACGAAGTGTTTATGTCAGGCACGGCGGCAGAAATCACGCCGGTTCGTAGCGTTGACCGTATTCAGGTAGGCGAAGGCCGCTGTGGCCCGATTACCAAGCGTATTCAGCAAGCATTCTTTGGCCTGTTCACCGGCGAAACCGAAGACAAATGGGGCTGGTTAGATCCAGTTAACCAATAATTAACGACAAATTTTTACCGAAATAATTCGTGCGACAGGAAGGCGACAACGCAGCGAATCGCCAGGAGCTTACTGCAGTAAGTGACTGGAGGGAGTAAGGCTGCCAACGCATCTGTGGTGCGAATTATGATGGGAAACAGACTGGAGTAAATAAGCATGCCTAAGTACCGTTCAGCCACTACCACCCATGGCCGCAATATGGCGGGTGCCCGCGCATTGTGGCGCGCAACCGGGATGACCGATGACGATTTCGGCAAGCCAATTATTGCGGTAGTTAACTCCTTTACTCAGTTCGTGCCAGGCCACGTTCACCTGCGCGATTTGGGTAAACTGGTTGCAGAGCAAATCGAAGCATCGGGCGGTGTGGCGAAAGAGTTCAACACCATCGCGGTGGATGATGGTATCGCCATGGGCCACGGCGGCATGCTTTATTCTCTGCCGTCACGTGAGCTTATCGCTGACTCCGTGGAATATATGGTCAACGCGCACTGCGCCGACGCGATGGTTTGTATCTCCAACTGCGACAAAATCACCCCAGGGATGCTGATGGCCTCTTTGCGCCTGAACATTCCGGTTATTTTCGTTTCCGGCGGCCCGATGGAAGCCGGGAAAACCAAGCTCTCTGACCAAATCATCAAGCTCGACCTGGTTGATGCAATGATTCAGGGCGCAGACCCGAAAGTGAGCGACGAGCAAAGCGAGCAGGTAGAACGCTCTGCATGCCCAACTTGTGGCTCTTGCTCCGGTATGTTCACGGCTAACTCCATGAACTGCCTGACCGAAGCGCTGGGTTTATCTCAGCCGGGTAACGGTTCTCTGCTGGCAACACACTCAGACCGTAAAGAGTTGTTCCTCAATGCCGGTAAACGTATCGTCGCTCTGACCAAACGTTATTACGAGCAGGATGATGAAAGTGCTCTGCCACGTAGCATCGCCAGCAAAGAAGCGTTTGAGAATGCCATGACGCTTGATGTCGCCATGGGTGGCTCAACGAATACCGTTCTGCACTTACTGGCAGCAGCTCAGGAAGCAGAACTCGATTTCACCATGACCGATATCGACCAGCTTTCTCGTAAAGTCCCACAGCTGTGTAAAGTCGCACCAAGTACCCAGAAATACCATATGGAAGATGTGCACCGTGCTGGTGGCGTAATCGGTATTTTGGGCGAGCTGGATCGCGGTGGCTTACTGCATCGCAATGTGAAAAACGTGCTGGGTCTGACGTTGACGCAAACGCTGGAACAGTACGATGTCATGCTGACTAAAGACGAAAGTGTGAAAAGCATGTTCTCCGCAGGCCCGGCCGGTATTCGTACCACGAAAGCATTCTCACAATCTTGCCGCTGGGATTCTCTGGATGTTGACCGTCAAAACGGTTGTATCCGTTCGAAAGAACATGCTTACAGCCAGGAAGGTGGTTTGGCTGTGCTGTACGGTAACTTCGCAGAAAACGGCTGTATCGTGAAAACGGCTGGTGTAGACGATGAAAGCCTGGTATTCCGCGGGCCTGCAAAAGTTTACGAAAGCCAGGATGATGCTGTTGAGGCAATCCTTGGTGGCAAAGTCGTCGCGGGCGATGTGGTTGTTATTCGTTACGAAGGGCCAAAAGGCGGGCCGGGCATGCAAGAAATGCTTTACCCAACAACCTTCCTGAAATCTATGGGGCTTGGTAAAGCGTGCGCACTGGTCACTGATGGTCGTTTCTCCGGCGGTACTTCCGGTCTTTCTATCGGCCACGTTTCTCCGGAAGCAGCAAGCGGTGGCAATATCGCGCTGATTGAAGATGGCGACATGATTGCCATTGATATCCCGAACCGTGGGATCCAACTGCAATTGAGCGATCAGGAAATGGCCGCTCGCCGTGAAGCACAAGAAGCTCGCGGCGACAAAGCCTGGACTCCACGCGCACGTGAACGCCAGGTTTCCTTCGCTCTGCGCGCTTACGCAATGCTCGCTACCAGTGCCGATAAGGGCGCGGTGCGCGATAAAAGTAAGCTTGGAGGCTAATGATGGCCGAGTCACAACCACTACCTGACGCCCCTTGTGGGGCGGAATATCTGCGAGCCATTCTGCGTGCCCCGGTTTATGAAGTCGCGCAGGTTACACCGTTGCAGAAGATGGAAAAGCTGTCATCACGGCTGGATAACGTCATTCTGGTGAAACGTGAAGACCGCCAGCCAGTGCACAGTTTCAAACTGCGTGGCGCATACGCGATGATTGCCGGGCTGAACAGCGAACAAAAAGCCAGTGGTGTGATTACCGCTTCTGCGGGAAACCACGCTCAAGGTGTTGCGCTTTCTTCAACACGTTTAGGTATCAAGTCTCTGATTGTCATGCCCGTGACTACGGCGGATATCAAAGTGGATGCGGTCAGGGCGTTTGGTGGAGAAGTATTGCTGTACGGCGCGAACTTTGATGAGGCGAAAGGGCGTGCCATCGAGCTTTCGCAGCAGCAGGGGTTCACCTATGTACCTCCGTTCGACCACCCGGCAGTCATCGCCGGGCAGGGCACGCTGGCGCTTGAACTGCTGCAACAAGACGCCCATATCGACCGCATATTTGTACCGGTTGGCGGCGGTGGTCTGGCAGCAGGTGTGGCGGTGCTTATCAAACAGCTGATGCCACAAATCAAAGTGATTGCTGTTGAAGCGGAGGATTCAGCCTGCCTGAAAGCGGCACTTGATGCGGGCAAGCCGGTTGATTTGGCGCGCGTCGGTTTGTTTGCTGAAGGTGTTGCGGTTAAGCGTATCGGCGATGAAACATTCCGTTTGTGTCAGGAATATCTCGACGACATCATCACGGTGGATAGCGATGCTATCTGCGCTGCGATGAAAGATTTGTTCGAAGATGTTCGTGCGGTCGCTGAACCGTCTGGCGCTCTGGCGCTGGCAGGGATGAAAAAGTACATCCAGCAGCACCAGATCCGTGGTGAACGCCTCGCGCATGTTCTATCTGGTGCGAACGTTAACTTCCATGGCCTGCGTTACGTTTCCGAGCGTTGCGAGCTGGGTGAACAACGTGAGGCATTGCTGGCGGTCACCATTCCTGAGCAGCAAGGCAGCTTCCTGAAATTCTGCCAGGTGCTGGGAGGGCGCTCTGTCACTGAGTTTAACTATCGTTATTCTAGCTCGGCAGAAGCCTGCATCTTTGTGGGTGTGCGCCTGACTCGTGGTGTTGAGGAACGACAAGAAATTATCGCACTGCTTAACGAAGGTGGTTACGGCGTTGTCGATCTTTCTGATGACGAAATGGCGAAACTGCACGTGCGCTACATGGTGGGCGGGCGTCCGTCTAAACCACTGCTTGAACGGTTGTACAGTTTTGAATTCCCAGAATCACCGGGTGCTTTGCTGAAATTCCTGCAAACGCTCGGCACGCACTGGAATATTTCGCTGTTCCATTACCGCAGCCACGGCACGGATTATGGCCGCGTACTGGCGGCATTCGAACTGGGCGACAATGAGCCCGATTTCGAAACACGAATCAATGAGCTGGGTTACGATTGTCATAACGAGACAAATAACCCCGCGTTCCGCTTTTTCCTCGCGGGCTAAGTGCCGCTTAAAGCGGGAGATAACCTGTCTGGGTTATCTCCCGCTTTCCTTTTTCCGCTTTATTTTTCATAATCCGCCGAATTATTTCTCTGTCAACGAATCTCAACGATAAAAATGTGACGTAATTAATAATAAAATGCTCACCGCATTGCGCCAGCCTGAGTACATCTTTTGGGGGCAATATTTGTCGCCCGCTTTCTGCTCCTGAATTAACATTATCTCTAGTTAATTCTTAGCGGTTAGAGAGGATATTCGGATGAGAACGGATATAATTGATGCCCCGAATGAAAGTGCGCAAGGATGTGAATATTTTACACCTCAGCTCACATTTCTGGATAAACATTATAATAATTCCACTGACTTTTTTTCTTCGATATTTTTGCTGCTTAAAGAGCAAGGCTACGTCCGGGACTCTTTTCTTGACGCCATCATCGCCCGTGAAAAGTCGTACCCTACCGCGCTGCCAACGCTGCCGGTGGCCATCGCGCTTCCTCATACCGATCCTCAGCACGTTATTCGCCCCTTTATCTCCGTGACGCGGCTGTCTACGCCCATTGCCTGGCAGGAAATGGGTAATGATGACAACACGCTTTACGTTCATTTTATTGTTTTACTTGGTTTTATTGACCACAGCAGCCACCTAACCGCGCTGCAAAAGCTCATGGACTGCCTTGCGGATGAAGAGGTTGTCCAGGCCCTACGCGAAATAGACGATGTAGAAACCTTTCTCTGTACCCTCACATCAAGACTGCAATTAGATAAGGATATATAAGATGAAAAAAGTCATTGTTGCATGTGGAAGCGGCGTTGCTACCTCACAAACTGTTGCCAGTAAAGTGACCCGCTTATTGAATGAACGTCAGCAGTCTCATATCAAAGTTGAAGTCATCGACCTGAAATCGCTTGATAGCCATATAAAAGACAGCGCGGCTTATATCGCCATTACCAAAGTTGATAAGCAATATCCTATCCCGGTAATTAATGGGATTGCTTTTCTTACCGGCATGGGAATGGAGCAGGAATTACAAAAAATTATTGATGCCTGCAAATAAGGTGTAGCTCTTTAATCCGTATAATTATTTTAGTGGAGAAGTGCTATGGACTTTCTTGGTGTAGTCATAAATTATATTCTGAATTTAGGCGCGCCGGTTTTTGTGCCCTTTATTATGCTATTAGCCGGGCTGGTGGTGCGGATGAAATTCCGCGATGCGGCCTCGGCGGCCATCACGCTGGGCGTCGCCTTCGTTGGGATGAGCATGCTGATTGGCTTTATGGTTGATGCCATCGGTGTTGCCGCGCAGACCATGATGAACCGTACTGGCCTTGAGCTAAGTATCGTCGACGGCGGCTGGACGACGATGGCGAATATCTCCTGGGCCTGGCCTTATGCGTTCGCCATGTTCCCGCTTCAGGTTGGCGTAAACATTGTGATGTTGATGCTGAACAAGACCAATACCTTCAACGCCGACCTCTGGAACGTGTGGGGGAAAATCTTTACCGCGTTTATCGTGGTGAGCGTCACCACCCCATTGTTTGGCCCGGTCTGGAGTCTGGTACTGGCGTTCCTCGTTGCCGCTTTCCAGATCATTATGGAACTGAACGCGGGGGATATTCACCAGCATCGTATCGAGAAGCTCACGGGGATCCCGGGGGTGACCTGTACGCACCGTATGGTTTTCTTTGGTGCCATCTATTACCCGTTCGATCTGCTGCTGCGCAAAATTCCGGTCTGCAATAAGCCGATGGATGCCAGCGCGCTGCGCGCTAAAGTCGGGGTCTTTGCTGAAAACCACATCATTGGTTTTATTCTGGGGATCCTGTTTGGGGTGATTGCGGGCTACAGCGTTGCGAAAACGCTGATGCTGGGTGTGCAGGCCTCAACGGCGCTGGTGCTGTTCCCGATGATTTCAAAGCTCTTCATGCAGGCGCTGTCGCCGATCTCTGAGGCCATCAGCGACTATATGAATAAGAAATTCTCCGGTCGTAAGCTGTTCGTGGGTATCGACTGGCCGTTTATGGGCGGTGCAAGCGAGATCTGGTTTGCCATTATCGTTGCCATCCCGTTCACCCTGCTGTGGGCGCTGATTCTGCCGGGAAATAAGATCCTGCCGTTTGCTGGCATCATTAATATTGCGCTGATTGTTCCGGCCTATCTGGTGACGCGCGGTAACACGCTGCGCATGGTTATCCTGAGCATTATTGGCGTACCGTTTTTCCTGTTCGTTGGCACGCAGTTTGCGCCAATGATTACCGACCTCGGTCTGGCCACTAAAGCGATCACCATCCCGGCAGGGCAGCTGATTTCGAACAGCTCGATTGATGCGCCTGTCTTCACCTATGCCTTCTCTTTCCTGTTCAAATTCCTGGAAGGCAACTTTATCCCGCTGATCTTCGCGCTGTGGTGGGGCTGCGGCTACTTCTTCTACTCCCGCGAACTGCGTCGTGAAAGCAATCTGGCACAGCAAGAAGCCGAGCAGCAGGAAAAGGTTCAGCAGGCGTAATTCTGGGTTTCATGTTCGTGTCTGGCGGCAGGCGCCGCCGCCAGGCTTTTCATTGCAGGAGAGTCGGCATGGCTATGGATAAACGCGTGGTTGCAGTGCTGGATGCCATTGTGAACGATTCCGGCATCACGGGGACGAAGCTTGAAGAGCAGTTTTGCCTGACGCGCAAACAGCTGAGCTATACGCTGAAAAAGGTGAATGACTACCTGGAGTCGAACCACTTCGACCGGATCAACCGCCTGAAAACCGGGAAGCTGCATATCCCGCGCCATGTGATTGAGCATTTTCGCCAGAATCAGACCTCTGAAACCGAGCATCGCTATCTCTACTCGGAAGAAGAACGTGGGCAGATGATTATCTTTATGTTGCTGACCCGCAGTGAACGACTGTCATTGCTGCATCTCTACTCTTCGCTGAGCGTTAGCCAGAATACGATTGTCAATGACCTGAAAAAGGTACGAGCTGAGGTTATCGAGCACGGGCTGGAGATAAGCTACGACCGGAGCAACGGCTACCATATTCTTGGTGGGGAGCTGGAAAAACGCTACCTGCTGCTTAACTGTTTACGTCGGGTGCTGGAAATTCCGGTCGCAAAAAATATCCTCGCCCACTACAACAACGTGATGAGCGACTATCTGGAAAAGGTCGGCAACGTTTTTAGCGAAATTGAAAAGCGTTTTAAAATTCAGTTTACCGACCGTCAGCTTCAGGAGCTTATTTATTTTATCTGCTTTGTCCTGCACCGTATTGATTCAGGGAAAGGTCTGGTCAATATTCCGAGTAGCTATGCCGATATTATTGACAGCAGAGAATTTACCCTGATGCAGAGCGTTATCAGTAAAATCAATATCAATAGTGAAAATGAACTGGTTTTCCTGACGGCACTGATCCAAAGTTCCAATATTCAAAGTATTGCCGATAAATATTTCCACCTGGATACGCTGCTGCTTGAAAGCGTGGTGGCGGTAGTCGACAACTTTGAGAAAATAAGCTGCGTCACTATCAAAGAGAAAAATGAGCTGATTGAAAAAATCTATCAGCACTGGAAGCCGGCCTATTACCGTATTCGCTATCATCTGACCAATACCAGCAGCGTTTACGATCTGGTGGTGAAAGAGTTCAGCCATCTGCACGAGATGGTTCGCCGTGCGGCCGTGCCGTTCGAGACGGTGCTGCACTGCGAAATCCCCGATGAAGAGATGGCGTTTTTGACGGTGCTCTTTGGCGGTTGGCTGACCCGCGAAGGGGTTATCCATCAGATTAAACTACAGAAAACCGCGGTGGTGGTGTGCGAAAACAGCGCCACGATTTCTACCTATCTGTTCCTGACGTTGCAGGTGCTTTTCCCGGAACTGCACTTTACTGAAGTGATGTCACGGCGCGAGTTTGAACGCTATACCGGGCACTACGACGTGGTCTTTTCGACCACGCACCTGAACACCAGCAAGATGGTATTTGTGGTGAATCCGTCCATCAGCAGCATTCATAAAAGCGCGTTCCGTAATCATGTGATCAGCGCGCTACAGGGCGTAGATCCGAACATCATTCAGATTGAGCAGTTGCTGCTTATCTTCGAACGCTTCGGCAATATCATCGATCACAAAGGGCTACAGCGCGCGCTCGCCAGCTACATCTATGATGAGAACAGCGCCGCGAGCGCGGCGGGTAGCTTTGACCCGCCGACGCCATCGCTAACGGACTTGCTGCAGCGCGAACACGTTCAGTTTGCTACTTCGCTGCCCGGTGACTGGCAGCAGGCGATTACCGAAGCTTCAGCATCGCTGCTGGAAAACGGGGTGATTGAACCGCGCTACCTGCAAATTATGCTGAATAAAATCGCCGATGAGCAGCCCTATATCATGCTGGCTGATGGCGTAATTATCGCCCACGCGGGTGTCGATGATGGCGCGCTGGAAACGGGGATGACGTTATTACGCCTGCCCTCTAAGATTGATTTCGCCGGTTATATGCAGGCCGATATTATTATCGTCCTGGCAACGAATAATCCGCAAAAGCATCTTAAGGCGCTCGCGCAATTAAATGAATTTCTCGAATTCTATGATGGCGGAAATGTTATTCGCCGCGCACAGGATGAATATGCACTGATAAATGAATTTGCCCGTCATTCGTAATCATTAATTAAACGCCGTTGCAGCTTAAAAACTGCAACGTTATTTCCCGGCAATCATTGTCGCGACATCGCTCGCCCCTATAACCGTATACAGGATAAATATTATGTTAGAAATTCAGAAAAAACACGTCGTTGAAATGGCCAGAACCGCTCAGCAATGGGGACTCTGTAAACATAAAGCGGGTAATTCCAGCGTACGGGATAAAGAGACGGGGCTTATTCTGGTGACCCCAACCACTATCGACAAAATGCATTTAACGCCGCGCGACATCGTGGTGATGGACGTTGAAGCCAACGTGATTGAAAGCGAAGCGGGATTGCGCCCAACCAGCGAATGCCTGATGCATATCGAGATTTATAAAGCGCGTCCCGACGTGTTCGCGATTTCCCACACGCACTCTCTCTACGCGACCTCCTTTGCCGTGCTGAATAAACCCATCCCGGCGGTGGTGTACGAGTGCGCCATTCTCAACCTCAAGGATGGGGTGATCCCGGTCGCGCCGTATGGCCGCCCCGGCACCCGGGCGCTTTCCGATAGCGTGATCGAACCTATCAAGCGTGCCGATGCCATCCTGATGGAAAAACATGGCGCAATCGGCGTGGATAAAGACCCGTATGAAGCGGTGCTGAAATCCGCTTACCTGGAGGAGATGGCGCAGATTTACTACCACGCGCTGGTGATTAACGGCGGTAAGGAGCCTGAATCCTTTGCGCCGGAAGAGCTGCAGCGCTGGGCCTACCCGTCACAGATCAAATTTGCCCGCTAATTGACGCGCCCGTCCGTTCGGGCGGGATATTCATGGAGAGAACGCATGAAAAAATTTCTGAATCAGGCGGAGGATTTTATCCCAGAGATGCTGGAAGGTATCTATCTGGCGCACCCCGATGAGTTCCGCTTTGTGAATGAGGATCTGCACTGCCTTGCCACGGCGCGCCCGGTGCCCGGCAAGGTGGGGATTGTCACCGGTGGCGGCTCCGGGCACCTGCCGCTGTTCCTCGGCTACGTTGGGCAGGGCATGCTGGACGGCTGCGCCATTGGCGATGTGTTCCAGTCACCGTCGCCGGAGCAAATTCTGGCCGTCACGCAGGCGGTAGACAGCGGTGCGGGTGTGCTGTACCTGTACGGCAACTACAACGGCGATATCTTCAATTTTGACATGGCGGCGGAAATGGCCGACATGGAGAGCGACATTCGGACCTGCACGGTCGTTGCCGCCGATGATTCTGCCGGTTCCGTGCCGGGTGGCGGTGCCACCACACGACGCGGCGTGGCGGGGATTTTCTTCGTCTACAAATGTGCTGGCGCATCGGCCGGCAGGATGGATGACCTCGACACCGTCCAGCGTATCGCGCAGAAGGCCGGGGAACGCGTGCGGACACTGGGCGTAGCGCTGTCGCCGTGCATCGTACCGCGTATCGGTAAGCCGGGATTCCATATTGGCGACAACGAGATGGAAATCGGCATGGGTATCCATGGCGAAAGCGGTATCCGCCGCGGGCCGCAGCTGAGAGCTGAAAATATTGCTGAAGAGATGATGTCCTGGCTGATTGCCGACTCTCCCTGCCAGCAGGGCGATGAAGTGGCGGTGCTGATTAACGGCCTCGGTGCGACGCCGCTGGAAGAGCTGTACCTGATGTATCGCCACGTGCACCAGATTCTGGCGCAGAGCAACATCCGCGTCTTCCGCGTATGGGTGGGGGAATTCGCCACGGCGATGGAGATGACCGGCATGTCCATCAGCTTGATGCCGGTAGACGATGAGCTTAAGGCACTGCTGAACGCGCAGGCCGACACGCCGATGTTCCGGCAGTTTCCCGCCTAAGGAGGCGCTATGACGTTAAACAGCGAGAGCTTACGCCCGCTCTTTGCCGAATGGGCGCGGGTGATGCAGGGCAACAAAACGGTACTGACTGAACTGGACAGCGTAGTGGGCGACGGCGATCTGGGCCTCACCATGAGTGATGGTTTTGCCGCGGCGTCGGACTATGCGCAGCATAGCGATGAACCAGATCTGGGACGGTTTTTCTATCTGGCGGGTAAAGCCATGGCCTCGGCAGTGCCCTCAACGATGGGTACGCTGATGGCTTCCGGCCTGATGCAGGCGGGAAAAGTCTTTAAGGGGCGAGAGACGATGACGCTGCCGGACGTGGGCGACTTTTTCCAGTCCTGGTTTGATGGCGTGCAGCAGCGCGGCAAAGCGCAGCCGGGCGAAAAAACCTTTCTTGATGGGATGGCTCCGGCGCTGGTGGTGCTGCGTGGTCAGGGCGACTCGCTGAGCGTGGCGCGGGAAGCGTTGTTAGCGGCACAGCAGGGTGTGCAGCAGACTACCACGATGGTGGCGAAGCACGGGCGTGCGGCTATCCACGGCGAGCGATCCCGTGCGTTCGTCGACCCAGGCGCGATGGTCGCCCAGCTTCTGATTCAGGGCTATTTTAACCTCGTTCAGACTATGTACCCGGCAAACGGGCAGTAAGTAAGGAACCGAAATTATGTTGAAAGAAGTGGTGAAAATCAGCAACCTGCACGGTATTCATGCCCGCCCGGCGGGCGTACTGGCAAAGGCGTGCGCGCAGTACCAGTCGCGGATCGAGATGATCTACGATGGCAAAACCATCAAGGGAAAAAGCATCATGAGTATCCTGGGGGCCGGGATCAAAGGCCGAGGATCGCTTGAGATCATCTGCAGCGGCAGCGACGAGCAGGAGGCGATGGCGAAGTTGAAGGTGCTGTTCGCTGAAGGCTTTGGTTTCGATTAGCCAGGCATCTCAGGCCGAATAAAAAAGGGTTCATGCGCAAGCATGAACCCTTTTTACGGCAGCATCAAAAAATTACAGCGTGATCACGTCGAATTCAACTTCGGTGTTCACGTCAGCGTCGTAGTCCACACCGTCGAGGCCAAAACCGAACAGGTTCAGGAATTCCTGCTTGTAGCCTGCATAGTCGGTTTCTTGCGCCAGGTTTTCAGTGGTGATCAGCGGCCACAGGTCGCGGCATGCCTGCTGAATGTCTTCACGCAGTTCCCAGTCATCCATACGGATACGCTGGTTGTCATCAAGCGCCACTTTGTCACCGTACAGGCTGGTGGTTATCAGACGGTTGATCTGCTCGATACAACCTTCGTGAATCCCCTGTGCTTTCATCAGCTTGAAGACCATAGAGATGTACAGCGGCATCACTGGAATGGCGGAAGACGCTTGGGTGATGACGGACTTCAGTACCGCAACGTTGGCAGAACCGTTCAGCGGAGCCAGTTGGTTGCGCAGTTCAACCGCCGCACGGTCGAGGTCTTCTTTCGCTTTACCCAGCGCACCGTGCCAGTAGATTGGCCAGGTCAGGTCGGTACCGATGTAGGAGTAGGCCACGGTTTTCACGCCTTCAGCCAGCACGCCAGCTTCGCTCAGCGCGCCCATCCACAGTTCCCAGTCTTCGCCGCCCATAACGGTAACGGTGTTCTGAACTTCTTCTTCGGTTGCCGGCTCAATGCTGGCGGTTATGATCTGATCTTTGTTGGTATCAATCGCTTTAGAGGTGTAAACCTCGCCGATTGGCTTCAACGCAGAACGGACGACTTCACCGGTTTTCGGCATTTTACGCACTGGGGAAGCCAGTGAGTAAACCACCAGATCAATCTGACCCAGGTCTTCTTTGATGAGTTTGATCACTTCATCGCGGCATTCGTCAGAGAACGCGTCGCCGTTGATGCTTTTGGAATACAGACCTTCACGCTTGGCCGCTTCGTCGAAGGCGGCAGAGTTATACCAACCTGCGGAACCTGGCTTGGTGTCCGTGCCTGGTTTTTCGAAAAATACGCCGATAGTGGCGGCACCACTGCCAAAGGCGGCGGAAATTCTGGAAGCAAGGCCGTAACCGGTGGAAGCACCGATCACCAGCACGCGGGAAGGGCCGTTCTCGATTTTGCCGTTTTGCTTAACGTACTCGATCTGTTTTTCCACATTGACTTTACAGCCAGTCGGATGGGTCGTTGTACAGATGAATCCACGAATTTTTGGTTTGATTATCATAATGATGGCTAATTAAGTTTGTATTTTCGCTGTCAAGCACGCAATGACACCGTCTGTTCTGGCTTGTTTAACGACATGGTTAACAATCCCCCCACTACAATGGATCGCAACATTATACAGAAAAGGAGCACCAATACTGAATCTACCACTGATTTTAGCCGTCAGACGTCGGACCGCAGGCCAGAAAAGGCCATGCGTAAACATGGCCCCTGTGGACGTTGAGCGCTATTGCAGGTTAGTTCTGATGGGCAAATTCCGCCATAAACTGCAGGATCAACGCCATCGACACCGCGCCTGGGTCGCAGTGGCCAATGGTCCGCTCACCCAGATTTTTGGCGCGCCCAAAGCGCGCAACCATCGCGCTGGTGCCCTCTGCGCCCGCCATTGCCGCCTGCGCGCAGTGGGTAAGCGCTTCCGGCAGCGCTAGCGCTACGTCCGCTTTGGCGCACTCGGCGGCGGCGGCCAACGCATCGACCATCGTTTTATCCCCCGGCTCGGCGCCGCCGCGCTGGTGGATGGCCTGCATGCCGATCGCCAACCACTCGGCGAGGGTGGCAGCATCCAGCTCAGTGCGCCCAGTCAGGCCTTTACCCCCAGCGCGGAAAAGGGTACCGAAAATGGCCCCGGACGCGCCGCCCATGCTGGTCATCAGGCGAGTACCGCTTTGCAGCAGAGCGTCACCAATATCAGTGGCGGTAAATTCTGGTGCGGCGAGCAGTGCGTTAAGCGCGATAAAGCCGCGTTTAATGCCGATACCGTGGTCGCCATCGCCAATGACCTGATCGAGCACGGTCAGTCGTGGTTCACTGGCGATCATTCCCTCAGAGACGTACCGCAGGCAGGCGATAAATTGTGTGGTGTTCATCTTAGTTTCTCCAGCCGAGGGTGCGGATTGGGTGGTCATACAGGCGCTGCATTTCGTCGTCCAGCCGCAGCATGCTCAGGGAAAAACCGGACATTTCCAGCGAGGTACAGAAATGGCCAACCTGCACGTCGTAGGTTTTGATTCCCCGCGCCGTCAGCGCCATGCCGACTTTACGGGTGACCACCATTAGTTCGGTGTTGCTTAGTGCACCGAGGTTGTTGACGCACACGCACACGCTGTCGCCCTTCGCGAAAGGCAGGTCGTTGCACAGGCGTTCAATCATCATCTCGACCAGCTCATCGCTCTGTGGCATCGGAATACGACACAGCCCAGGTTCACCGTGGATGCCAATGCCCAGCTCGATTTCGTTATCGGCCAGCGTGAAGTTAAAGGCATCGGCCTGCGGCAGCGCGCAACCGCTGAGCGCGACACCAATGGTGCGGGTGTTATGGTTGGCTTTTTTTGCCAGCGCTTCCAACTCTGGCAGGGCGTAGTGCTCAAACTGGGCTGCGGCGCCGGTCAGCTTGTACAAAAACGCTAGCCCACCCACGCCGCGGCGGTCGGACATTCTTTCCGGCGGTGCCGAGGCAATATCATCCGTGGCGCGCACGGTGCGGCACTCGATCCCTTCTTCAGCAAGGATTTCAGCAGCGATATCAAAGTTCATGCCATCGCCGGAGTAGTTGCCGTAGAGGAACAGCACGCCGTTGCCCTGATGAACGGCACGGCTGGCTTCAATGATTTGGTCGGGAGAGGGGGATGTGAAGACTTCGCCCAGCGCGCAGGCATCGATGCCGCCTTCGCCGACGAACCCGGCAAACGTCGGCTCATGGCCGCTGCCACCGCCGCTGACGATAACGGTCTGGCCGTTTTGCGCCAGCGTACGATAAACCGCGCAATACTCCGGCAGGGCGTGGATCTTACCGCGCCCCGCGTACACCAGCCCTTCCATGATTTCGCTACGAATATTATCGGTGTTATTGAAGATCTTTTTGGGTTTTTGCATCGTCACTCCCTCTCGTAAGGTCCTGTTTCTTTAGTGACGATTTTACCTGCGGAGCCCGTTTACACCTGGCACCTTTGATACCAATTAATCTCCCGAACCAGGGGCATGACTGGGGGCTGAATGCGTTAACACTATTCGGCGATTTTGCGCTCCAGAACAATCTTCCAGAAGGCATCCACCAACGGTTCATGCAACCGCTTTTTCTGTACGCAAACACCCAGTTCAAACGGTGTTTTCTCATCGCTACGTTCAAGGATCATCACGCGGTTACGCACCGGCTCGGGACTATTTTCCAGCACGATTTCCGGCAGCAGCGCCACGCCGCAGCCCAGCGCTACCATAGAGACCATCGCCTCATGGCCGCCGACGGTGGCATAAATCGACGGATTGCTGATTTTCTGGCGGCGGAACCATAGCTCAATACGGCGGCGCACCGGGCCTTGATCCGGCAAAATAAACGGCACTTTTGCCCAGTCGGGATCTGGCTGGTTCACCTGCGCCCGCACCGGACACGGTAGCGCTGGGGCGATAAGTGCCACGGATAAATTATCCAGAATAGAGAATGCGACGCCGGGAGGTAATGTTTCTGGCTTACCGGCAATCGCAAGATCTGCTTCGTCTGAATCGACTTTTTCTACCGCATCCGCTGCATCGCCGGTCGTCAGCTTGATCTCTACATTGGGATGTTCCGCACGGAATCGGTCGAGAATCGGGGGTAAATGGCTGTAGGCGGCGGTAACTGAGCAAAACAGATGCAGTTCGCCGGTCAGCGATGGCCCTTCCTGACCGATGGTGTGGCGCATTTGCTGATACTGCAACAGCGTGTGCTGGGCGAACTGTTTGAGTTGTTCCCCGGCCTCAGTCAGCGTCACGGTGCGGTTATCACGTAAAAACAAAGGCTGGCCTAAATCGTCTTCAAGGCGCTGGATCTGGCGCGAAAGCGTAGAAGGGCTAACGTGCATGGCGCGCGCGCTCCTGCCAAAATGGCGGCTTTCCGCAAGATGAAGAAACGTTTTCAGATCGCGTAAATCCATGGTCATCAGCCCTCGTTTTCACGTTGCAAAAACTGCAACGTCACGTTGTTAATATATCAATTTCAGCAACGCATTTCCTGTCATATAGTGAGTTCATTATCGCAAGCAAGACACGGCTGGCGAACCTTACAAAGCACAACACAACAATTACGGAGTACCACCACGATGGCTAACTATTTCAATACTTTGAACCTGCGTCAGCAGTTGGCGCAACTGGGTAAATGTCGTTTCATGGGGCGTGATGAATTCGCCGATGAAGCAAGCTACCTCAAAGGCAAAAAAGTCGTCATCGTCGGTTGTGGCGCACAAGGTCTGAACCAGGGTCTGAACATGCGCGATTCCGGTCTGGACGTGGCTTACGCTCTGCGTGCAGAAGCTATCGCTGAGAAACGTGCTTCATGGCGTAAAGCGACCGAAAACGGTTTTAAAGTGGGTACTTACGAAGAACTGATCCCGCAAGCGGATCTGGTTGTTAACCTGACGCCAGACAAACAGCACTCTGCGGTTGTTAAGGCTGTTCAGCCGATGATGAAAGACGGTGCAGCATTGGGTTACTCCCACGGTTTCAACGTGGTTGAAGTGGGCGAGCAAATCCGTAAGGACATCACCGTGGTGATGGTTGCGCCAAAATGCCCGGGTACTGAAGTTCGTGAAGAATACAAACGTGGTTTCGGTGTTCCGACGCTGATTGCGGTTCACCCGGAAAACGATCCGAAAGGCGAAGGCATGGCCATCGCTAAAGCCTGGGCTGCAGCAACTGGCGGCCACCGTGCGGGCGTTCTGGAGTCTTCCTTCGTGGCAGAAGTTAAATCTGACCTGATGGGTGAGCAAACCATTCTGTGTGGAATGCTGCAAGCGGGTTCTCTGCTGTGCTTCGATAAGCTGGTGGAAGAGGGCACCGACCCGGCATACGCTGAAAAACTGATTCAGTTCGGCTGGGAAACCATCACCGAAGCGCTGAAACAAGGCGGTATTACTCTGATGATGGACCGTTTGTCCAACCCGGCGAAAGTCCGTGCTTATGCGTTGTCTGAACAATTGAAAACCATCATGGCTCCATTATTCCAGAAACACATGGACGACATCATCTCCGGCGAATTCTCTTCCGGCATGATGGCTGACTGGGCAAATGATGATAAGAACTTGCTGACCTGGCGTGAAGAGACCGGCAAAACTGCCTTCGAAACCGCTGCACAGTTTGACGGTAAGATTTCTGAGCAGGAATACTTCGATAAAGGCGTTCTGATGATCGCAATGGTTAAAGCGGGCGTTGAGCTGGCATTCGAAACCATGGTTGATGCGGGCATCATCGAAGAATCAGCTTACTACGAATCTCTGCACGAGCTGCCGCTGATTGCCAACACCATCGCACGTAAGCGCCTGTACGAAATGAACGTGGTTATCTCTGACACCGCTGAATACGGCAACTACCTGTTCTCTTACGCAGCAGTTCCATTGCTGAAAGAGTTCATGACAACTTTGCAAGCGGGTGACTTGGGTAAAGAAATCCCGGCTGGTGCGGTTGATAACGCGCAACTTCGTGATGTTAACGAAGCGATTCGTAACCACGAAATCGAAACCGTTGGCAAGAAACTGCGCGGCTATATGAAAGATATGAAGCGTATTGCAGTAGCAGGATAATACCCCGTCGTCTTTCGATTCGCCGCTGTGTTGGCGGCGCTCGTACACCCCATTCACATAGTTGTCTATGCTTCCGGGACTGTACTTACTTGCCGCCTGGCTGCAAATCGAAATCCATAGGGGTATAGCATTGATACAGGCCCGGTAAGCTTAACGCTACTGGGCTTTTTTTAATTGCGGTATAACACTTTGATAATGTGGTAACCAAACTGAGTATGCAGCGGGCCATATGGCTCCAGCAGCGGGCAGGAGAACACCACTTTATCGAACGCCGGAACCATCTGGCCCTGACGGAATTCACCTAAGTGCCCACCTTTTTTGCCTGACGGGCAAGTGGAGTGCTTTTTAGCCAGTTTCTCAAAGTCGCCGCCAGCTTGAAGCTGCGCCAAAATTTCCTGAGCCAGTTTTTCTTCCTTAACAAGGATATGCAATGCTGCCGCGGTTTTTGCCATGATAGTGCCTTGATTGGGTGAATATAAATCTGGCCGCAATAATAGCATGCGTCATGTGATAGCCAAATTTGGTTTACTTGCCTTTTACTTTGCAATAATCCCTTCTTTACCAGTACCAGTCTTTCAGCCATCGGGCATATGCACTTTGGCGTAGCAGGACAGATGTCCCATCCGATTGAAGGAACCGGGAGGTAGGCAACCTTTTTTAATGGCCTTCTCCTCATTACGCAGGACGCCCGTCCTGTCTTTCCCGTTATGGAGAGCGCTATCATAAATATAATGAAAGAGACTGAATTTTCAGATGGTTGGTTATCAGGGCTGACACAGGTTGTGCGTGATCCAGTGCTGTATGAACTATTAAAAAATTGCCCACTGGAGATTATGCAGCGCTGGATTTTTGAAGAAGTGCCTCGTGGAGCAATGCTTTGCCGACAGGGGGATAAATGCCAGCGTTTTTCATTAATTGTTGCAGGTGAAGTTGATGTCTTCTTTGAAGCTGAGGATGGCCGCCGTTATCGGCAGGCTCGTTACTACAAAGGTGACATGTTAGGTGAGCTGGAAATATTTGAATCACGGCATTACATCTGTTCCGTTTCTGCTGTCACTAATACGCAAATATTGAGCTTATCTCAGACACATTTTTGCCGTTGGTTGGAGCTCGATAATTATTTTAACCAGCGGATGCTACGATTTTTCAGCCAGCAATATTACCAGCTGTCCAGGAAGGCCAGCAGCGACAATCTTTATTCACTTCATCAGCGGGTATGTCAGGCGCTCTGGCTGCAGTTTCAACAGCAGAAAACGACTGAAATATTTATTGATAAACAAAATATCAGTCAGGAGTTTGCGGCCACAACGCGCAGTGTTAATCGCATTTTACATGACCTGAAATCGCTTCGGATTATTGATACTGAAGGAGAAAGAGTTGTATTGCTGGCCCCTGAGCAACTCAGGCAGGAGGCTGATATCTAAATAAAGGAAAAGATAAGGAGAGGGATGATGTCGCTTCAGCCACATATTCGGCTTGATCATAATATGACGAGTGCGAAGTACGCTTTGTTACCCGGTGATCCAGATCGCGTAGATCGTATTGCCAGTTTTCTGGATAACCCTAAAAAACTGGGGCAAAACCGTGAGTTTCGGGCCATGAGCGGCTGGTATCAGGGTATTGAAATTTTGGTGCTATCCACGGGGATCGGTGGCCCATCGACGGCGATAGCTATTGAGGAACTGTGCCAGATTGGTGTGAAAACGATGATTCGTATTGGCAGTTGCGGTGCGTTGCAAGATAGCCTGGCACTGGGGGATATCGTTATCGCTCACGGAGCCGTCGCGGATGACGGCACCAGCAGAACCTATGCACCAGCTTGTTACCCGGCCTGTGCCGATCCGCTGTTAACCGCAACACTAGTTCAGCAGGCAAAGCAGATGGGCATCCCCGCCGTTCATGGGTTGGTGCGTAGCCATGACAGTTTTTACACTGATCGAGAAGTGCTGCTGGATGCGGAATGGTCAGCTCGGGGAATCCTGGGCGCGGATATGGAGAGTGCCGCGCTGATGGTTGTTGGAGCATTACGCGGGCTGCGCACAGCGTCACTGTTGAATGTCGTTGTCGAACATAACGGTTGCCTTGATAGCAGTATCAACGACTACGTGCAGCAGGAAACTTTGTGTCTGGAGGGTGAAGAACGCCAAATCCTGCTGGCACTACGCGCAATCTATGCTGATAGTCAGCAAGGAGAAAAATAATGGATTTTTTCAGTATTAACAATGTGATGGTCTCGATCCCTTTGGGTGAAGGTGGCTATGCATTATCGTGGATTGAAGCGATTGGTACGCTGTTTGGTTTGCTATGTATCTGGTTTGCCAGCAAGGAAAAAATCATCAACTATTTGTTTGGGTTGATTAACGTCACGCTGTTTGCGGCTATCTTCTTTCAGATTCAGCTTTATGCCAGCTTGCTGCTGCAAGTGTTCTTCTTTGCCGCCAATATTTATGGATGGTACGCGTGGAGTCGGCAGACCGAAAATAATGAGGCCACGCTCAAGGTTCGTTGGTTATCTCGTCAGCAAACCGCCGTACTGGGTGCGATTTGTATTGTGGCAATTTTGTTGATGACGTTATTTATCGACCCGGTGTTTGCGGCGCTAACCCACATGATGATTTCCGTCTTGCAGGCTGTGGGTATTTCCGTAGTGATGCCAGAGCTGCAACCTGATGCGATGCCGTTCTGGGACTCAACCATGCTGGTACTTTCGATAGTGGCAATGGCGCTAATGACCCGTAAATATGTGGAAAACTGGCTGCTGTGGGTCGTGATTGACGTGATAAGCGTGGTTATTTATGCCATTCAAGGTGTTTACGCGATGTCGCTTGAATATGTTTTGCTGACGGCAATTGCGGTGATGGGTTCCTGTAGCTGGGTCGCCCGTGCAAAACGTAATGGCTATGCGCCTCTGGCTTCTGCCTCCTCCTGATTTTTCGGGCAGCTCGATTGGGCTGCCCGCTGCACCATCTGCACCACTTCTGCTACAATCCTTCCCCCGTTCGAAGATTGAGCAATACATCATGCGTTTAAACCCTGGCCAACAACAAGCCGTCGAATTTGTCACAGGACCCTGCCTGGTCCTGGCGGGCGCTGGTTCCGGCAAAACGCGTGTTATCACCAATAAAATGGCGTATCTGATCCGCGAATGCGGTTATCAGGCTCGCCATATCGCCGCCGTGACTTTTACCAACAAAGCAGCGCGTGAGATGAAAGAGCGTGTGGCGCAAACGCTGGGGCGCAAAGAAGCGCGCGGTCTGCTGATCTCCACGTTCCACACGTTAGGGCTTGAGATAATCAAACGTGAATTCGCCGCTCTCGGCATGAAGTCTAACTTCTCGCTGTTTGACGACACCGACCAGATGGCGTTGCTAAAAGAGCTGACGGAGGGTTTGCTCGAAGACGATAAAACGTTATTGCAACAATTGATCTCGACGATCTCAAACTGGAAAAACGATCTGCTGACCCCGTCGCAGGCCGCAGCGCAGGCGAAAGGAGAACGCGACCGAATCTTTGCCCACTGTTATGAGCTTTACGATACGCATCTGAAATCGTGCAACGTACTGGATTTTGACGATCTGATTTTGCTGCCAACGCTGCTTTTACAGCGCAATGAAGAAGTGCGCGAGCGTTGGCAAAACCGCATCCGCTATTTGCTGGTGGATGAATACCAGGATACCAACACCAGCCAGTACGAACTGGTGAAGCTGCTGGTGGGCGCGCGAGCAAGGTTTACCGTAGTGGGCGATGACGACCAGTCGATTTACTCCTGGCGTGGCGCACGACCACAAAACCTTGTTTTGCTAAGCCAGGATTTCCCGGCGCTTCAGGTCATTAAGCTTGAGCAGAATTACCGTTCTTCCGGGCGCATTCTGAAAGCGGCAAACATTTTGATCGCCAATAACCCTCACGTGTTCGAAAAGCGGCTGTTTTCGGAGCTGGGTTACGGCACCGAATTAAAAGTGCTGACCGCGAACAGTGAAGATCATGAGGCCGAACGCGTAACTGGCGAGCTTATTGCCCATCACTTCATCAATAAGACCAACTACAAAGATTACGCCATTCTCTATCGCGGGAATCACCAGTCGCGCGTGTTTGAAAAAATGTTGATGCAAAACCGCATTCCTTATCGTATTTCTGGTGGAACTTCATTCTTCTCACGTCCTGAAATCAAAGATCTGCTGGCCTATCTGCGTGTGCTGACCAACCCGGATGACGACAGCGCATTCATGCGGATTGTGAATACGCCGAAACGTGAAATTGGTCCGGTTACGATGCAAAAACTCGGTACCTGGGCAACTCAGCGTAATAAAGGTTTATTTGGCGCAAGCTTTGATATGGGTTTGAGCCAAACGCTAAATGGTCGTGGTCTTGAGTCGTTGCAGCGTTTTACTCATTGGTTACGCGATGTGGCAACGCTTGCTGAGCGTGAACCTATCGCAGCGGTACGTGATTTGATTCACGGCATCGACTACGAAAGCTGGCTGTATGAAACCTCCCCCAGTCAGAAAGCTGCCGAAATGCGCATGAAGAACGTTAACCTGCTTTTCAGCTGGATGACGGAAATGCTTGAGGGTTCAGAAATTGATGAGCCGATGACGCTGACTCAGGTCGTCACACGCTTTACCCTGCGCGATATGATGGAACGTGGCGAGAGTGATGAAGACACAGACCAGGTGCAATTAATGACCCTTCATGCCTCGAAAGGGTTGGAGTTCCCGTACGTATTTTTAGTCGGGATGGAAGAGGGCATTCTGCCGCATCAGAGTAGCATCGACGAAGATAATATTGATGAAGAGCGCCGCCTGGCTTATGTGGGGATTACTCGTGCGCAGAAAGAGCTAACCTTCACGCTTTGCAAAGAGCGACGTCAGTATGGTGAACTGATCCGCCCGGAACCGAGTCGTTTCTTGCTGGAATTGCCACAGGATGATTTGCAGTGGGAGACTGAACGTAAAGTGGTATCGGCGGAAGAACGTATGACGAAAGGGCAGAGTAATGTCGCCAACATCCGTGAAATGCTGGCAAAAGCGCGTAAAAGCTGAGTTATTTAATTATCAAAGGCCAGTGGACATAACTTTGCCACAGGCTTTCTTGCTCCAGCAATTCTGCGCCGAGGGGGTGGCACTCAAGCCACTTCTTAGGTAGCTCAAGAATCAGTGTTTCATCTTCAACATTCAGCGTAATTTCCGGCAGGATGTCATCACGACGACGGCTGGCAAAAATAATCGCCAACCGTAACAGGCGGCAAAGATGTTCTGCAATGCGCGGCGGCACGGCATTTTGCTGGTGGAGTGAAGAGAGATCGACCGGGTTTGTCTGGTTTAGCATTAACGTCGCCAGCAGCTTTTTCTGCGCGGGAGTGTATCCAGGGAGATCAAGGTTCTTCACCAGATAAGCCGCATGCTGTGGCGCCTGTTTGAAATCAACACTCAGGCCAATTTCATGCAGCAATGCTGCACTGCTGAGCATTTCTATGCTGAGTGGAGTGAGATTCCATGCATCCGCGACCTGGTTTGCAAGAGCTTGAGCCAACTGTTGGACACGTTCTGCCTGGCTGGTATCAACCATAAAACGGCGCTGAATATTCCGCACTGTGCGGCTGCGGATTTCCTGATTCACCGTCAAATGAAGCATTCCGTAAACCAGGCCTTCGCGCAATGCGCCACCTGCAAGTGTCATACATTCTATTGATAACTCTTCAAAGATAGCGATCAAAATTGCCAGCCCGCTTGGAAAAACCAGCGCTCTTTCCAGCGTTAAGCCTTCGATTTCCAGCTCTTCAAGACGCCCGCATTGAATGGCTCGTTGCTTCAGTTGTTGAAGTTTTGCGAGCGTAATGCGTTCATCCATGCCTTGCGCCATCATGATTTCTTGCAGTGCTTGCACGGTGCCTGACGCACCGACACACACTTTCCAACCGTGGTGTTTTAACCGGTCGCAAATTGGCCTGAGAACCTCTTTTGCAGCGCTTTCGGCAGCATCGAAGTTTTCTTTGGCAAGATTTCGGTCACTGAAAAAACGCTCAAGCCAGGTCACGCAACCCATCGATAAGCTAAAGAGTGCGGTGGTTTGCGCCCCCGAGCCGGTAACCAGTTCTGTGCTGGCACCGCCGATATCAACTACTAAGCGTTGATCGGCACCGCCTGTCGTATGGGCAACACCCTGATAAATCAGACGTGCTTCTTCTTCACCATGAATAATTTGCACCGGGCAGCCGAGGATTTTTTCAGCCTGCTGGATGAATTCACTGGCATTCGTGGCAAGGCGGAGTGTCGCGGTTGCGACAACGCGAATTTGGGTTTGAGGAATATCTTGAAGACGTTCAGCGAACAAGCGCAGGCATTGCCACCCGCGCTCCATTGCTTCACGTGAAAGCGTATTGTCGCTGCTTAAACCAGCAGCAAGGCGTACTTTTCGCTTAATCCGGGCAAGGGTTTGTATGCTCCCTGCCACCTCACGTACAACCAACATATGAAAGCTATTAGAGCCTAAATCTATTGCAGCATACAGCGAGGTGGAGCTGAGCATAAATTTTTAACCTGTGCGACGGCGATTACCGCGAGGAGCGCCACCATTACGGCGAGGACCGTTACCCGGACGGGCGCGAGTCAGACGCTTCGGTGGAGGAAGTTCGCTTAACAGTGCTTCAGTTTTGTATTTGCTGACTGGAATTGAGTGACCAATGTAAGTCTCAATCGCAGACAGGTTCAACGCATAATCTTCACACGCAAGGCTAATGGAATGACCACTTTCGCCAGCACGACCGGTACGGCCAATACGGTGAACGTAATCTTCGCAGTCATCAGGAAGATCGTAGTTGAAAACGTGTGTCACTAACGGGATATGCAAGCCACGCGCTGCAACGTCGGTTGCAACCAGAATATCGAGGTCGCCACGGGTAAATTCTTCAAGAATGCGCAGACGTTTCTTCTGAGCAACATCACCGGTTAACAGACCAACACGATGCCCGTCAGCCGCAAGGTGGCCCCAGATATCTTCACAACGGTGTTTTGTATTGGCAAAGATGATGGCGCGATCTGGCCACTCTTCTTCGATGAGAGTCTGCAGCAAACGCATTTTCTCTTCGTTAGAAGGGTAGAACAGCTCTTCCTGAATGCGGTGACCGGTTTTTTGCTCCGGCTCGACTTCCACGTATTCCGCGTTGTTCATTTGCTCGAATGCCAGTTCACGCACACGGTAAGAGAGTGTGGCGGAGAACAGCATGTTCAGGCGTTGAGTGACTGGCGGCATACGGCGGAACAACCAGCGAATATCTTTAATAAAGCCCAGATCGTACATGCGATCGGCTTCATCCAGCACCACAACCTGAATTGCGCCTAAGTTAATGTGGTTTTGCTTGGCATAATCAATCAAACGACCAGTTGTGCCGATAAGAATATCAACACCGCTTTCCAGCACTTTAAGCTGTTTATCGTAGCCGTCGCCACCGTACGCCAGGCCGAGTTTAAGGCCGGTCGATTGTGCTAGTGGCTCTGCATCAGAGTGAATTTGGACTGCCAGTTCACGAGTCGGCGCCATAATTAAGGCACGCGGCTGGTTCACCTGGCGATTCTCTGGAACCGGGTGAGAGAGTAAATAATGGAACGTTGACGTTAAAAACGCCATCGTTTTGCCAGTACCGGTTTGCGCCTGCCCTGCAACGTCACGATTCGCTAGTGTCAGCGGTAGTGCCAGTGCCTGAATAGGGGTGCAGTTATGGAACCCTTTATTTTCAAGGGCTTCAATCACCTTAGGGTGCAGTGCGAAGTCGGAAAACTTCTGTTCGGTCAAATGTGTTTTGCTCATAGTGTGGTAGAATATCAGCTAACTATTGCTTTACGAAAGCGTATCCGGTGAAATAAAGTCAACCTTAAGTTGGTTAATGCTACACCAACAAGGTAGACATAATCCTGCGGAGTAGAACATGAGCGATAAAATTATTCACCTGACTGACGACAGTTTCGACACGGACGTGCTAAAAGCTGATGGGTTGATCCTGGTTGATTTCTGGGCAGAGTGGTGTGGTCCATGCAAGATGATCGCCCCGATTCTTGATGAAATCGCTGATGAATATCAGGGCAATCTGACCGTTGCTAAACTGAACATCGATCAGAACCCGGGCACGGCACCAAAATATGGTATCCGTGGTATCCCAACTCTGTTGCTGTTCAAGAACGGTGAAGTGGCTGCGACCAAAGTTGGCGCACTGTCCAAAGGCCAGTTAAAAGAGTTCCTCGACGCTAATCTGGCATAATGGAATCTCAGCCGGTGCGTGCGTGGTTCGCAATTTTTTGTGAGCCGCTGGACGCCCGGCGTCAGTCATGCTAAGTTACTTTTACTGCATTTAGAACTTGTCTTGTAGTTTGAATCTTTGTAATACCCAATGCTTCCAGTTTCTCTTCACTAAGACGCTGTTTTACAGTGAACATACGGTCGCATAATCGATTTCGGGCGTATCACCCATTCCGTCGTGTCGTTTCAGTTCTGCGTTTTTCCTATGACCAGGCAGCGATAAGACATGTGGTGGTGGCCATTAAACAGGCATGGATGATCCTGCCATACCATTCACGATACATGTTCGAGATTTACCCCGAGTTTAAGAACCCACCATTATGAATCTTACCGAATTAAAGAATACGCCGGTTTCTGAGCTGATTACTCTCGGCGAAAATATGGGGCTGGAAAACCAAGCCCGTATGCGCAAGCAAGACATTATTTTCTCCATCCTGAAGCAACATGCGAAGAGTGGTGAAGATATCTTTGGTGACGGTGTACTGGAGATATTGCAGGACGGATTTGGTTTCCTCCGCTCTGCAGACAGCTCCTACCTCGCCGGTCCTGATGATATCTACGTTTCTCCCAGCCAAATCCGCCGTTTCAACCTCCGCACAGGGGATACCATCTCCGGTAAGATTCGCCCGCCGAAAGAAGGTGAGCGTTACTTTGCACTGCTGAAAGTTAACGAAGTCAACTACGACAAGCCGGAAAACGCGCGTAGCAAAATCCTGTTTGAAAACTTAACCCCGCTGCATGCTAACTCTCGTTTACGCATGGAACGTGGTAACGGTTCTACCGAAGACTTAACTGCACGTGTACTGGATCTGGCATCGCCAATCGGTCGCGGTCAGCGTGGCCTGATTGTGGCTCCGCCGAAAGCCGGTAAAACTATGCTGCTGCAAAACATCGCAACCAGCATTGCGTACAACCACCCAGACTGCGTGTTGATGGTTCTGCTGATCGACGAACGTCCTGAAGAAGTAACCGAGATGCAGCGTCTGGTTAAAGGCGAAGTGATTGCTTCTACCTTTGATGAGCCAGCATCACGCCACGTTCAGGTTGCCGAAATGGTTATCGAGAAAGCGAAACGTCTGGTTGAGCATAAGAAAGACGTCATCATTCTTCTCGACTCCATCACTCGTCTGGCGCGTGCGTACAACACCGTTGTACCGGCATCCGGCAAAGTATTGACCGGTGGTGTGGATGCTAACGCCCTGCATCGTCCAAAACGCTTCTTCGGTGCTGCACGTAACGTAGAAGAGGGTGGTAGTCTGACTATCATCGCTACAGCGTTGGTTGATACCGGTTCTAAAATGGATGAAGTTATCTACGAAGAATTTAAAGGTACCGGCAACATGGAACTACATCTGGCGCGTAAAATCGCTGAGAAGCGTGTGTTCCCTGCTATTGACTACAATCGTTCAGGTACACGTAAAGAAGAGTTGCTTACTACCCAGGAAGAACTGCAGAAAATGTGGATCCTGCGTAAAATCATCCACCCAATGGGTGAGATTGATGCAATGGAATTCCTCATCAACAAGTTAGCGATGACGAAAACCAACGAAGACTTCTTTGATATGATGAAGCGCTCGTAAGTAACAAAAACTCGGGGAACGCCACGCTTAGACGTGGCGTTTTTCATTTCTGGTATATACGATATAGCTGTAATGATCGCAGCTAAGCACATAATTGTGGCAAGGAATGCCATTATGTTATTTACAGCAATGCTGGATGATGTTGTTTGAATAATAACCAGGTTGTTCAAGGATTAGATGTATATAACCATTGGACGGGGTAGACTTCAAAGAAGTTGTCCTTGACCTTTTATTTTGCAGAGAGCTTGCACTGTGAATTTAATCACCGCTGGAACTGACCTGGTTTGTATTTTTTTATTCACCACCATCTTTCTTTTTTTTGCGCGCAAAGCGGCAAAAAAAATTGGTCTGGTAGATAAACCCAACTTCCGTAAACGCCACCAAGGACTCATTCCTTTGGTCGGCGGTATCTCGGTTTATGCTGGGATCTGTTTTACTTTTCTGATTGCTAACTACTATATCCCGCATGCATGGCTTTATTTGATATGTGCTGGAGTGCTGGTATTTGTCGGCGCCCTGGATGACCGTTTTGATATCAGTGTAAAAATTAGGGCTTCGGTTCAGGCTTTAATCGGCATTGTGATGATGGTGGTCGGAAAATTGTACCTGCTCAGCCTCGGCTATATTTTTGGCTCGTGGGAAATGGTTCTCGGCCCGTTCGGTTATTTTTTAACCTTATTTGCGGTTTGGGCCGCAATAAATGCTTTCAACATGGTTGACGGTATCGACGGTCTGCTGGGTGGGCTTTCTTGCGTATCCTTTGCGGCAATGGGGATTATTCTTTATTTCGATGGGCAATTGAGTTTGGCTATGTGGTGCTTCGCAATGATTGCTGCCATCCTGCCTTATATTCTTTTAAACCTTGGGATACTTGGTCGTCGCTATAAAGTCTTTATGGGCGATGCGGGGAGTACTCTTATTGGTTTTACCGTCATCTGGATCTTGCTTGAAACTACGCAGGGCAAAACTCATCCTATTAGCCCTGTCACCGCATTATGGATTATTGCCATTCCATTGATGGACATGATTGCCATCATGTATCGCCGACTACGCAAAGGTATGAGTCCATTCTCACCAGATCGCCAGCATATTCACCATCTGATTATGCGAGCCGGTTTTACTTCTCGGCAGGCATTCGTACTCATCACAGCAGCAGCAGCTCTGCTTGCTTCAATTGGCGTAGCGGCTGAATACATGCATTTCATTCCAGAATGGGTCATGTTGGCATTATTCTTGCTTGCATTTGTTCTCTATGATTACTGTATCAAACGAGCCTGGAAAGTTGCTCGTTTTATAAGACGTCATAAGCGTCGGCAACGTAGAAATACCAGCAGTATTTCTTAATTCTGAAAGTAGTCGGGGAAGTGATGAAACAAAACGTGCCAGGAAGTAATCCGGGAATGGTGGACAACGAGTTGGACATTCGTGGTTTATTCCGGACACTGTGGCAAGGAAAGCTGTGGATTGTTGGTCTGGCTGTGTTATTTGCGGCCATTGCATTTATCTACACCTTCTTTGCCAAGCAGGAGTGGAGTGCTAACGCGATAACCGATCGCCCAACAGTTAACATGATGGGTGGGTATTATTCGCAACAGCAATTCCTGCGCAATCTTGATGCTAAAGCTAATATGGTTTCCGTCGATCAGCCTTCGGTGATGGATGAAGCCTATAAAGAGTTCATCATGCAGTTATCTGCATATGATACTCGTCGTGATTTTTGGCTTCAGACCGACTATTACAAACAGCGTCAGGTTGGCAACAGTAAAATTGATGCCGCGCTGCTAGATGAACTAATTGATAATATTCAATTTTCAGCTGGCGATGCCACACGCAATATCAGCGATAGCGTGAAACTCATTGCAGAAACAGCTGCTGATGCGAATAACTTGCTGCGCCAGTACGTCGCTTTTGCCAGCCAGCGTGCTGCGAGTCATCTTAACGAAGAACTGACGGGCGCCTGGGCTGCTCGTACAATCCAGATGAAAGCACAAGTTAAGCGCCAGGAAGCGGTGGCTCAGTCAATTTTCGACCGCAAAGTGCACAGTGTGGAACAAGCGCTAAAGATTGCGCAGCAGCAAAATATTGCAAAGAGTGAAACAGAAGTTCCCGCCGACGAGTTGCCTGATTCTGAAATGTTTATGTTAGGACGCCCTATGCTGCAAACTCGTCTTGAAAGCCTGCAAGCTGTCGGTCCGAGTTACAGCATCGACTACGACCAGAATCGAGCCATGCTGGCGACTTTGAACGTTGGGCCAACGCTTGACGCACGCTTCCAGACATATCGCTATTTACGTACCCCTGAGGAACCTGTGAAGCGTGATAGTCCACGCCGGGCATTCTTGATGATTATGTGGGGTATGGTTGGGGCCCTGATTGGCGCGGGTGTGGCATTAGCTCGCCGTCCAAAATATTTGTAACGCCCTTACCCGGTGAAGGCTCGATGGACGGCCTTCACCTTTTTTAACAAAAGAGAATTGCTGTGAAAGTGTTAACTGTTTTTGGCACGCGCCCGGAAGCTATCAAAATGGCTCCTCTGGTTGATGCGTTGGCAAAAGACGCGTTTTTTGACGCAAGAGTATGCGTGACCGCGCAGCATCGCGAGATGTTGGATCAGGTGCTGAATTTATTTTCTATCGAGACGGATTATGATTTAAACATCATGAAACCGGGGCAGGGGCTTACGGAAATTACCTGTCGCATTCTCGAAGGATTGAAACCGATACTTGAGTCATTCAAGCCCGATGTTGTTCTGGTTCATGGTGATACTACGACTACAGTTGCCACTAGTCTTGCCGCATTTTATCAGCGGATTCCTGTAGGACATGTTGAAGCAGGTTTGCGCACTGGTGATCTGTATTCTCCGTGGCCGGAAGAGGCGAACAGAACTCTGACCGGTCACCTGGCTATGTATCACTTCGCCCCGACCGAGAATTCTCGACAAAACTTATTACGCGAAAATATCAGCGACAATAAGATTTTCGTCACCGGTAACACTGTGATTGATGCGCTGATTTCTGTTCGCGATCGTGTACTTGCGGATGATGCTTTGCATAGCTCTCTGGCGCAGTGTTATCCGTTCCTGGATAGCAGCAAAAAGCTGATTTTGGTCACTGGCCACCGTCGTGAAAGCTTTGGTGATGGTTTTGAGCGCATTTGCCACGCACTGGCGCAGATTGCCAAAGAAAACAGTGACGTCCAGATTGTTTACCCTGTGCACCTGAACCCGAATGTCAGCGAGCCTGTGACGCGCATTCTTGGCGATGTCAAAAATGTGGTGCTGATTGACCCACAAGAATATTTGCCATTTGTCTATTTGATGAACCATGCGTACCTGATTCTGACTGACTCAGGTGGCATTCAGGAAGAAGCACCGTCACTGGGTAAACCGGTGCTGGTTATGCGTGATACCACTGAGCGCCCTGAAGCTGTTGATGCAGGCACCGTTCGTCTGGTCGGTACGGATACACAAGAAATTGTTCGCCAGGTTACGCGGTTGTTGAAAGACGAAGATGAATATCAAGTTATGAGTCGGGCGCATAATCCTTATGGTGATGGCAAGGCTTGTGAGCAAATTTTGGCTGCATTGAAAAAGAATCAGGTGACACAACAATGAGTTTTGCAACCATCTCTGTGATTGGTCTTGGTTATATCGGTTTACCAACTGCGGCTGCATTTGCTTCAAAACAGCGAAACGTTGTCGGTATCGATATTAACCAGCATGCTGTAGATACCATTAATCGTGGTTCTATTCATATTGTTGAACCAGACCTGGATAAGGTGGTTAAAACGGCTGTAGAGGGTAGTTTCTTACGCGCCAGTACACAGCCGGTTGAGGCAGATGCTTATTTGATTGCAGTGCCAACGCCTTTTAAAGGCGATCATGAACCTGACATGGTTTTTGTTAAAGCAGCTGCAGAGTCCATCGCTCCTGTGCTAAAAAAAGGCGCTCTTGTGATTCTGGAATCAACTTCCCCTGTCGGCTCCACCGAGCAAATGGCGGGTTGGTTAGCGGATCTGCGTCCTGACCTGACTTTCCCTCACCAGGCTGGTGAAGCGGCAGATATCAATGTTGCCTATTGCCCTGAGCGTGTACTGCCAGGCCAGGTGATGGTTGAGCTTATCAAAAACGATCGCGTAATTGGCGGTATGACCCCAGTTTGCTCTGCTCGTGCCAGCGAACTCTACAAAATCTTCCTTGAAGGCGAGTGCGTGGTGACGAATTCCCGCACTGCTGAAATGTGCAAACTAACCGAGAATAGCTTCCGTGATGTGAATATCGCATTCGCCAACGAGCTATCGCTGATTTGTGCGGCTCAAGAGATCAACGTATGGGAATTGATTCGTCTGGCTAATCGCCATCCGCGAGTCAATATTCTGCAGCCGGGCCCGGGAGTGGGTGGTCACTGTATTGCAGTTGATCCATGGTTTATCGTTGCTCAAAACCCTGAGCAAGCACAGCTGATTCGCACTGCGCGTGAAGTCAACGATGGCAAACCACACTGGGTAGTAAACCAGGTGAAAGCTGCTGTCGCTGATTGTCTTGCTGAAACCGGCAAGCGTGCCAGTGAAATTACCATTGCCTGCTTTGGCCTTGCGTTTAAACCGAATATTGATGACCTGCGTGAAAGCCCAGCCATGGAAATCGCTGAGCTTCTCAGCACCTGGCATAATGGTAAAACGCTGGCTGTTGAGCCAAACATTCACCAGTTGCCGAAAAAACTGATCGGTAGTTGTGAATTAGCCTCTATTGATGACGCTCTTCAACAGGCTGATGTGTTGGTGATGCTGGTTGATCACCAGGCATTCAAAGCCATTCCGGGTGAGCAAGTTCAGCAAAGCTGGATTGTTGACACCAAAGGAGTCTGGCGCTAGGTTCTGCCCGAGGTTGGTGAAGCCAATGACGACTTGCTCTGTTCCTGTTCACGCAAGAATTGAATCTCTAAACTGGGAGAATCAGTTCTTTGCGGTGAACAGCGCTATCGTTCGTTTTGACGATGCAGCCTCCTTGCTTACCCCGCAAAGCCTTGATGCGTATTCCCGCGTGCAGGCGAAAATCCCTGCTCAGCGGACCGATTGGCTTGACGGTTTACAGCAGCTTGGTTTTCAGCTGGTTGAAGGGGAAATCGATCTTGCTCTGCAGCCTGGCATACAAAATGCAGCACCTTCTGTCGAGTTAGCCACAAGCGCTGACATTCCTGTATTGCGGGATTTAGCGGCAAGAATTTTCACACAAAGTCGGTTTCGTGCACCCTGGTATCAATCTGCTGACAGCGGCCGTTTTTACGCACAATGGGTTGAAAACGCTGTGCTAGGCACCTTTGACCATGAATGTCTGTTGTTGAAGAACAGTGGCGCGATTCAGGGCTTTGTGAGCATGCGCCAACTTAATGAGAGCGAGGCGCGTATTGGTTTGCTGGCAGGACGAGGCGTGGGTGGTCCGTTAATGGATGCCGCGCGTTTTTGGTGCCAGCAACGCGGAGTAGAAACGCTGCGCGTGGCAACGCAAACCAGTAATACCGCAGCCCTGCGACGTTATATTCAAAGCGGTGCCAATATTGATAGCACCGCCTTCTGGTTATACAGGTGAAAAAATGATCCCATTTAATGCTCCTCCAGTAGTAGGTACGGAAATCGAATACATGCAGGCTGCGATGGGTAGCGGCAAGCTCTGTGGTGATGGCGGTTTCACCCGTCGTTGCCAGCAATGGATGGAGCATCGTTTCGGCAGCAAAAAAGTACTGCTCACCCCTTCCTGTACTGCATCGCTGGAAATGGCCGCGTTACTGTTGAATATTGAGCCCGGCGATGAAGTGATTATGCCGAGTTATACCTTTGTTTCTACTGCCAACGCCTTTGTGTTGCGTGGTGCAAAAATCGTCTTTGTCGATGTGCGCCCGGACACCATGAATATTGATGAAAAGCTGATTGAAGCGGCAATTACTGAGAAAACTCGCGTGATTGTGCCCGTTCACTACGCCGGTGTAGCCTGCGAAATGGACACCATCATGGCCATTGCGGACAAACATAATCTGTTTGTGGTTGAAGATGCCGCACAAGGCGTGATGTCGACCTACAAAGGCCGCGCACTGGGTTCAATTGGTCATATCGGTTGCTTCAGCTTCCATGAAACCAAAAACTACACGGCAGGTGGTGAAGGTGGCGCGACCCTGATTAACGATCCGTCGTTGATTGAGCGTGCAGAAATCATTCGTGAGAAAGGTACCAATCGTAGCCAGTTCTTCCGTGGTCAGGTGGACAAATATACCTGGCGTGATATCGGTTCAAGTTACTTGATGGCTGATCTCCAGGCTGCTTATCTCTGGGCGCAGTTGGAAGCGGCAGAAAAGATTAACCAGCAGCGTCTGAAGCTGTGGCATACCTATCATGATGCCCTGGCTCCGTTGGCAAAAGCAGGGCGTATCGAACTGCCGTCTGTTCCAAAAGACTGTGTGCAGAATGCGCATATGTTTTATATCAAATTGCGTGATATTGAAGACCGCAGCGCTTTGATTGCGTATTTGAAAGAGGCAGAAATTCTGGCAGTGTTCCACTACATCCCACTGCATGGCTGCCCAGCTGGTGAGAAGTTTGGTTACTTCTATGGCGAAGATCGTTTCACTACTCAAGAAAGTGAGCGCCTGCTGCGCTTGCCGCTGTTCTATAACTTATCTCCTGCGAACCAACGTACTGTCATTAATACGTTGTTAAGCTTCTTCTCCTGATATGTCGCTCGCTAAAGCCTCAGTGTGGACCGCCGGGTCCACACTGGTAAAAATTGCTGCCGGTTTGCTGGTAGTGAAGTTGCTTGCGGTGGCATACGGGCCGAGCGGAGTCGGGCAGGCGGGAAACTTCCGCCAGATGGTTACCGTATTAGGCGTACTTGCCGGGGCGGGAATCTTCAACGGCGTGACCAAATACGTCGCGCAGTATCACGATCAGCCCGAGCAGTTACGCAAAGTCATCGGTACTTCATCGGCCATGGTATTGGGCTTCTCAACGCTATTGGCGATCATCTTTGTTGTTGCCGCGAAGCCAATCAGTCTGGGCCTGTTCGGGCATGAAAATTACCAGGGATTAGTACGCCTGGTGGCGTTAGTGCAGATGGGCATCGCCTGGGCAAACTTGTCTTTAGCCATCATGAAAGGGTTTCGTGATGCTGCCGGTAATGCGCTGGCACTGATTGGTGGCAGTATCATTGGCGTGATTGCCTATTACCTCTGCTATCGCCTCGGCGGCTATCAAGGCGCGTTGTTGGGTCTGGCATTAGTGCCTGCACTGGTGATCATTCCTGCGGGAGTTATGCTGGTTCGCCGCGAACATGTGCCGCTTAGTTACCTGAAACCGCAGTGGGATAAAGTGTATGCCAGCAGCCTTGGCAAATTCACCATCATGGCGCTAATCACGTCGGTGACACTGCCAGTGGCTTACGTGATGATGCGAAATTTGCTGGCGGCCCACTATAGCTGGGATGATGTCGGTATTTGGCAAGGGGTGAGCAGCATTTCCGATGCTTATCTGCAATTCATCACTGCCTCGTTTAGCGTTTATCTTTTGCCAACGCTTTCGCGCTTAACCAGCAAACATGACATCAGCCGTGAGATTGTTCGCTCCCTGAAGTTCGTTCTGCCCGCGGTTGCTCTGGCAAGTTTCACCGTCTGGCTGTTACGCGACTTCGCGATTTGGCTGCTTTTCTCGCATAAATTTATTGCGATGCGCGATCTCTTCGCCTGGCAGTTGGTAGGCGATGTGCTGAAAGTCGGCTCATATGTGTTTGGTTATCTGGTGATAGCGAAAGCATCACTACGCTTCTATGTTTTGACTGAAATCAGCCAGTTTGCGTTGTTGACTGGTTTTTCACATTGGCTTATACCTGCGCACGGTGCTTTAGGGGCTGCTCAGGCTTATATGGCAACGTATATTATTTATTTCACGCTCTGTTGCAGCGTTTTCCTCATTTATCGTAGACGAGCATGACAACACTGATTCACGTTTTGGGATCGGATATCCCGCATCATAACCAAACGGTGCTGCGCTTCTTCAATGATGCTCTGGCTGCCTCAAATCCGCATGCGCGCCAGTTTATGGTGGTTTCGAAGGACGACTCAATTTTGTCCTCTTTTCCGGCGCTTGCCGTGACACTCTATCCAACGAAAAAAGCGTTGGCGCAGGCCGTTGTAGCAGCAGCTCGTGCTAATCGCCAGCAACGCTTTTTCTTCCATGGCCAGTTTAATAGCTCACTGTGGATTGCGTTGCTAACTGGCGGCTTGAAACCGGCTCAGATGAACTGGCACATTTGGGGCGCTGACCTTTATGAGGCCTCAAAAAGCTTCAAGTTTCGGGCGTTTTATTTGTTGCGCCGCATTGCGCAGGGGCGAGTGGGGAGAGTGTTTGCTACACGAGGTGACCTGAATTATTTCCATGAGCGCCACCCACAGGTTCCAGGTGAGTTAATTTACTTTCCGACGCGTATGGACCCATCTCTAAATACTCTGGCCAACAGTGAAGAGAAAGTTGGCAAAATGACGTTTCTGGTAGGTAACTCCGGCGATCATAGCAACCAACATATTGCAGCATTAAAAGCGATTCATGCACAGTTTGGTGACTCGGTACGCGTGGTAGTACCGATGGGCTATCCAACAAACAATGACGCTTATATCAATGAAGTTCAGCAGGCTGGACGCGCGCTATTTAGTAAAGAAAATCTCCATATCCTGAAGGAAAGCTTGGCCTTTGATGATTATCTGGCTCTTTTGCGTCAGTGCTCACTGGGCTATTTCATTTTCGACCGCCAGCAAGGTATTGGCACGCTTTGCTTGCTGATTCAGGCGGGTATTCCTTGCGTGCTGAGCCGTAAAAATCCGTTCTGGCAGGATATGACTGAACAGCATATTCCCGTGCTGTTTGCTGGCGATACGTTAAACGAGCAGATCGTTCGCGAAGCGCAGCGTCAGCTACGCTTACTGGATAAGCAACAGATTGCTTTCTTTAACCCTAATTATATCGACGGCTGGAAGCGGGCGCTGGACGTAGCATCAGGAGAAGCCGCATGAGTTTGCTAGAGTTTGGCGGTTTATTTGCGGTCTGGTTTTTATCAGTGATGTTCATTGGTATTTTAACGTACCAGGAATTCCGCCGGGTGCGTTTCAATTTTAATGTGTTCTTCTCATTACTATTTCTGCTGACGTTTTTCTTTGGCTTCCCCTTCACCTGTACGCTGGTATTTCGTTTTGGGGTCTCGGTTGTACCGGCAGATGTGCTTCTGCAAGCGCAACTCGCTGCCGTCTGCTTCTATGGTATTTACTATGTCGCCTACAAAACCCGGCTGCGGGAGAAACGAACTACAAAGGTTCGGCGTCAGTTGTTTACTATGAACCGTGTTGAAACTCATCTGACGTGGGTCATGCTGATGGTGGTGGCGTTGGTGAGTGTCGGCATCTTCTTTATGCATAACGGTTTCTTACTGTTTAAGTTGCATTCATATAGTCAGATCTTCTCCAGCGAAGTATCGGGTGTTGCGTTAAAACGTTTCTTCTACTTTTTCATCCCTGCGATGCTGGTTGTCTATTTTCTTAAGCAAGATGGCCGAGCCTGGATGTTTTTCCTGGTGAGCACTGTGGCGTTTGGTCTACTGACTTACATGATTGTTGGTGGGACTCGAGCCAATATTATCATCGCGTTCGCCATCTTTTTGTTCATCGGTATTATTCGCGGCTGGATCTCGCTGTGGATGCTGGCGGCGGCGGGTGTATTTGGCATCGTCGGTATGTTCTGGCTGGCATTGAAGCGATATGGGCTAAACGTCAATGGGGAGGAAGCGTTTTACACCTTCTTGTACCTGACTCGCGATACCTTTTCGCCGTGGGAAAATTTGGGATTACTGCTGCAGAATTACGACAAAATTGAGTTCCAGGGTCTGGCACCAATCATACGTGATTTCTATGTCTTTATTCCTACCTGGTTATGGCCTGGCCGTCCGGGGATTGTCCTGAATAGTGCGAACTACTTTACTTGGGAAGTTCTTAACAACCACTCTGGCCTGGCAATTTCACCGACCATAATCGGTTCACTGGTGGTTATGGGGGGCGTGTGGTTTATCCCATTAGGCGCAGTTGTAGTCGGGCTGATTATTAAATGGTTCGACTGGTTGTATGACCTGGGTAATCGTGAAACCAACAAGTACAAAGCCGCCATTTTGCATAGTTTCTGCTTTGGAGCGATTTTTAACATGATTGTATTGGCACGTGAGGGATTGGACTCTTTTGTCTCCCGAGTGGTGTTTTTCATGGTTATCTTTGGTGTCTGTCTGCTATTTGCGAAGCTGCTTTACTGGCTATTTGATAGCGCGGGGCTGATACATCAACGCCTACGCCGTTCACCGCAAGTTGTTTCTGGCTCTCAAAATGTATCGCAGGGAATATCATGACAGAACTCACGACTGCCCCTTCTTATACGATTCGTGGCTTGAGCCTACTGGGTTGGCGCGATATGCAGCATGCATTGGATTATCTCTACGCAGGAGGCTCGCTGCGTAGCGGTACGCTGGTAGCGATTAATGCGGAGAAAATCCTTTCCGCAGAACGTGACCAGCAAGTGAGAGTGTTAATCGATAACGCAGAATACAAATACGCTGACGGTATTAGTGTGGTGCGCTCGATTCGCAAAAAGTTTCCAGGTGCTGCTGTGTCTCGCGTTCCGGGAGCCGACCTCTGGGAGGCATTAATGCAACGGGCAGGCGGAGAAGGCACTCCCGTTTTCCTGATCGGTGGAAAACCTGAAATACTGGCGCAAACCGAAGCCAAACTGCGTAAGCAGTGGAACGTTAATATTGTTGGTAGCCAGGATGGATACTTCAAAGCCGAGCAACAGCAGGCTCTGTTTGAGCGTATTCGGGAAAGCGGTGCCGCTATTGTCACTGTAGCGATGGGATCGCCGCGGCAGGAAATCTTTATGCGCGATTGCCGCAAGGTTTACCCTGATGCTCTGTATATGGGAGTGGGTGGAACATACGATGTCTTTACCGGGCATGTGAAACGCGCACCAAAAGTTTGGCAGAATCTGGGTCTTGAGTGGTTGTATCGCTTATTGTCGCAACCGAGCCGCATCACACGGCAAATAAAGTTGCTGCGTTATCTGGCCTGGCATTACACCGGCCGCCTATAAAACGCAGCCAGGTATCGCGTTAAAGTGAGTATTACGGCTGAATTTGGCTGGATAATCATCAGAATGTGCAAAGCGTAACCAAATGCGCATTTTATTTAAATAAGCACTAGACAGCTGACCATGAAGCCCGTAATATCCGACCCCGCAACGGCGCTATGCGCCCGTAGCTCAGCTGGATAGAGCGCTGCCCTCCGGAGGCAGAGGTCTCAGGTTCGAATCCTGTCGGGCGCACCATTGATTGAATGGGGCCAGAGCTGCGGCGGTACTTCTTGTTAAGAAGGTGGACCGCGCGAAAAGATTTACAGTGGTGGCTATAGCTCAGTTGGTAGAGCCCTGGATTGTGATTCCAGTTGTCGTGGGTTCGAGTCCCATTAGCCACCCCATTTAATTTAGTGATATTGCGAAGGTGGCGGAATTGGTAGACGCGCTAGCTTCAGGTGTTAGTGTTCTTACGGACGTGAGGGTTCAAGTCCCTCTCTTCGCACCATCTCTAAGTTGAAAGCAGTAAGAAGTAAATGCAGTATTTCGGCGAGTAGCGCAGCTTGGTAGCGCAACTGGTTTGGGACCAGTGGGTCGGAGGTTCGAATCCTCTCTCGCCGACCAATTTCAAGAAAACCCAATCGAAAGATTGGGTTTTTTTACGTCTGGAGTTTATGAGGATGAGAACCTCCGAAGGAGGTTTGAGCCGAGCGAAGCGAGACAACGTTGCTTTAGCAACGGCCCGTAGGGGAATAATCCTCTCTCGCCGACCAAATTTAGAAAAGACCAACCTTCGGGTTGGTCTTTTTGCATCTGTAGTTTATGAGGATGAGAATCTCCGAAGGAGGTTTGAGCCGAGCGAAGCGAGACAACGTTGCTTTAGCAACGGCCCGTAGGGGAATAATCCTTTCTCGCCGACCAATTTCAAGAAAGCCCAACCGCAAGGTTGGGCTTTTTTACGTCTGTAGTTTATCGTTTCGTCGATCGGATTAGTTCAGCGAGGCCGACAAAACCGCCAATCGCAAACCTTCGTCTCAAAATCACGACATCGCGATTTTTATTGTCGCTGTTTGGTGACTCTTAACTCATTGATAAAAAATAATAATTACAAACTTCAATTTAAGTGTCTCTAAAAAGAGACACTATCGCAGCACTACCCTGGCACAAAAATAGCCCATCTATTGCTTAAGGCATCTGAGGTAACATCATGAATATAAAATGATTCCAGGCTAAGGGTAATTATGAATTCAAACCTGGCATGCATCGTGCAATAATATATCTGTAGATGCTCATTCCACTTCTTATGTTTGCTTCGGCTTCATAAACCAAGGAATGACGCAGAGCCGATTACGGTGCTTATCGTCCACCGACAGATGTCGTCTTTCAGACCTCATCCAACACCATGGACATAACGTTGAGTGAAGCACCACTTAGTTGTCTTAAAGACCTGTTTTGACACCTGCCAATTGGCAGGTGTTTTTTTTTGCATAAAGGAAATGGGGAAGGGCGACAGTTATCGCCCTTGGGGTGTTATGAATTGGGGTTGTTTTGCAGGGTTAACAGCAGGCCATCACGGCGCATCAAGGCCGCCTCTTCTGGGTTATGCAGACGATCCAGGCAATCAGCCAACCATGCATAATCAAAGGCATCAGGACGCTGTTTGAGTGCTTCACGGAAAGCATCGCTCGCTTGTTGCCATTCGCCGTGTTTCATCAGTAACTGACCGAGTGTGCTATTAAGCAATGGACGATCGCCTTGTGTCTTGATCTGCTGGCGAAGGGCTTTTTCAAGTTGCTCCGGGTTGCCTGATTTCAGACGTGGCATCAGTAATATCAAACGCTCGTCGTACTGGCGTTTCAGGCCATCAAGAATGATTTCCTGTGCCGCATCATGATCGTCACACTCAATAAGATGCTCCGCCATCGCGACCTGTAGCACGGTTTCATGGCGCGTCTTACGGCTTTGATTTTTCCACCAGGCCTTCAGCCCATCGTTACCCTGATCCGCCATTGCTTGATCCATCAAGCCAATCCAGGCCTGTTGTTGCAATGCGGTGCGGTGGACTTCATCACCAACCTGTACTTTGTCCATTGCAGGTAAAATGTCGAGCAGCGATCCCCATGCACCAGTGCGGACATATGCCATTTCCGCAAGACGTAGCACTTCAGGGTGACGTGGTGCCGTCTCCAGTAACTTATCAACGCCATGGCGGGCAGCATGGTTTTCGTTACGCGCCAGTTGCAGACGCACACGGGTAATTTCTACCGGGAGTTGGTCGCTGTCTGCCAGTTCGGCTGCGCGTTCCAGATGCTGATTGGCACGAATTTCATCGCCACGCTGTTGTGCGGCTTCTGCTGCCAGTAAATAGTTTACGACTGGCTGTTCGGCATGATCGGCATTTTTCAGCATCAGCTTCTCAACTTGCTGATAATCACCTTCAGCCAGTTTCAGTAATGCCGCTTTGGTTTGCTTGCGCGCGCGACTGCTTTTACGCCCAACAAACCAGCCACGGGTACGAGCCCCGGTGCGGAAAACACGGCGCAGTATCCATTCAATAGCAAACAACACGACCATGGTCAGGATCAATATGATCACCAGGCCAGTGACGCTGGTTTCCACGTTGTAATTATCGGTCTGAATCAACACATAACCCTGATGTCCGGCCAGCATTGGTCCAAGGACGATCCCGGCGATCAACAGTAGGAAGAGTAATAAGACTTTAATCATGCTTATTCTCCCTGAGTCGGTGCAGGCGCTTGTTCAGGCGCGGCAGGTTGTTCAGCAGGAGCGGTTGCGCTCGCTGCAGGCTGGGCAAGCAAATTACGCACCCGGGTCTGCATCAGCTTTTCCAGTAGAGGCTGGCTTTCCAGCGTTTGCGGTACATCCATGTTGATGCTTTGCTGGCTGAGAGAATCCAGCTCATCAAGGAAGGATTTTGTCACGCTGTCGTTGGTGTCGTAATAAGCACGAACCCATGTGGAAACATTCTCCAGCGACTGCTTATACGTTTCGTCCTGGTGGCGAGGAACCGCTTGTGCTGCAACTAACAAACGCGAGCGGATATTTTCACGCAGGTAAACATCCTGGTTTGGTGCCAGAAGCGGAACGGCAGTTTCATCGCGGCGGCGAATAGTAATGAAACTATCCATAAAGTTGTGCCAGCTTTTAGTTAGATTTTGACGCCATTCCGTCACTGTAGAAGAAAGCTCGCTACCGTCGGAATCCATAGGCGTGTCGTCGGTATTGTTGTCTGCCAGACGCAGATTATCGACCTGGTTAGAAAGCTGATTGAGCTTGAGGATAATCCCGTCGTAATCAACCTGAGTAATCGCGGAGAGTGCGGAAATATCGTCTGTCAGCGCGCGACGCACGGCAATCAGGCTCGGATCGTTCATATCGGCCAGGCTGGCATCAGCACTCTTCAGCAATGCGGCGGCGGTCGTGACATCCTGATCGCTCCACAATTTCCGTCCGGCCAGTTTCACCAGGAAATCGGATTGTGCTAACAACCAGGTTTTTGCATCGCTGCCGGAAATAGTGGCCACTTTTTGCTGAACTTCGTCAAGCTCGCGCGCCAGATTTGCCTGCTGGCGATCCGACTCCTGGAGTGCAGTTGCCTGCTGCTTGATGGTAGTTTCCAGAGAAGCTTGCTGCTGTTCTTGTTGCTTTTGTAAAGCGGTGAGCTGCGTTGCCAATGCATCGGTGTTGGCATTTTGCGCCGCTGCCTGATGCTTACCATAACTGTAAAGACCGCCACCTAACGCAAGGGCAATAGCAATGGCGATCGCACCCAACGCAATTCCGGCAATACCACTACGATTTTTTTGTGGTGGCTGTTCTGAAAGCGGAGCGCTTTCTACCGCAGGTGTGGTCTCTTCAACCATGGCGGAGTTATTCTGTTGTTCCGTCATTGTGGCGTCCCATATTGTATACCCTTCATTCTTCAAGCTGCCTTGGTGCAACTCGAATTATTTTGGGGGTTGATTTATTGTAACGCGCGAAGCAGCGCGTCATTGTCTGCGTTATCGGCGACCCGAATATCTTGCCAGCCCAAATCCCGGGCAAGGTCTGCCAAACGCTCACTGACAACTAACAGTCGGCAGTGTAGTAACCAGTTTTTTCGATACCATTCCGGAATGAGCGCATAAAGTTGTTGTAGCATTTCACCGCTTGTCACGACCAGCGTTGAAACCCCACGTTCGCGCCAGCGAAAGGCTTCTTCCGTTCCGTCATAAATTCTGGCACTTCTTTGGTAGCATTCGCAGAAAGTCACTTCTGCGCCGCGTTCGGCCAGTGTTTCACCTAACAGTTCACGCCCCCCATTTCCACGTAAAATGAGTGCCCGTTTCCCGGCAACATTCTGTAATTCAGGTAATTGTAGCAAGACTTCCGTTGTTTCCCTGTCTTGCGGATAACGAATCGGCAAATGGCTAACCGTGTGAAACGCTAAGGCAGTCGTACGCCCAATGGCAAACCAGGCAAGATGTGAAGGCCAGGAGATGCCGTTTTGGCGTAATTGCGGGTGGGCATAGTTTATGACGTGCTGCGATAATACGAACACCAGGTCGCCTTCGTTCAGGCTCGCCAGCATGGCAGGCAGTTTGTCCAACTGCCGGCCGGGGGAAAACTCGATAAGTGGGAAGCTATACGCCACCTGCCCCAGTGCGCGCAGTCTGCTCACTAACTCGTCCGCAGCGGGGGAAGGGCGGGTGACAAGTATTGTCATGCCGGAGCATCTCCGTCATAAACGGCGGCAAGAATCTCACGTGCGCCTTTATCGAGAAGCTCCTCCGCAAGCGAAACGCCCATAACTTCGGCATCTTCTGGCTTACCGCGGCGTTCGCCACGCACCAGAATCGAGCCATCAGGTGCGCCCACTAATGCCCGCAACCATAACTCACCATTATTAAGCTCGGCATAACTGCCAATCGGCACCTGGCATCCGCCCTCAAGGCGCATGTTCATGGCGCGCTCCGCACGAACGCGAATCGCAGTCTCTTCATGATTAAGTGACGCGAGCAGCGCTTGTGTGTGTTCATCATCAAGACGGCATTCGATTCCCACCGCGCCCTGGCCTACCGCAGGCAAAGAGACTTCTGCGGGCAATGCGTAGCGGATACGTGATTGCAAACCAAGACGGTTCAGCCCGGCGACCGCCAGAATAATTGCGTCGTAGTCACCGTTATCGAGTTTACCCAGGCGGGTACCGACATTGCCGCGCAAAGAACGAATGACAAGGTCCGGGCGGCGCTCGGCGATCTGGCATTGGCGGCGGAGGCTGGAAGTGCCTACTACGCTGCCTGCCGGGAGTGCGTCCAGGCTGTCGAAATGATTGGAGACAAAAGCGTCACGCGGATCGTCACGTTCGCAAATCGTCACTAACCCTAAGCCTTCAGGAAACTCGACTGGCACATCTTTCATGGAATGTACGGCGATATCCGCACGGCTTTCAAGGAGTGCAAGTTCTAACTCTTTGACAAACAATCCCTTGCCGCCGACTTTCGCCAGCGGTGTATCAAGAATGATGTCGCCACGCGTAACCATAGGCACCAGTTCAACCGTGAGCTGGGGATGGCACGCTTCCAGGCGTTGTTTGACATAATGTGCTTGCCAGAGTGCTAATGGACTTTGGCGAGTGGCAATTCTTAATACATTGTCTAACATTGCTAGTTACCGTAATTATCGTCCCTGACCATCCTACCACTCTTCAAGGAAGGCTGTCAGTTTCAACGGGTTTGCGGAAAAGAGGGACATATTTCGTATTATGGAAGATAAAGCCGGTAGGCGGAGCGGAAGTTGGCGCGTAGCGCATCTTTCTTTACGGTCAACCAGCAAGGTGTTAAATTGATCACGTTTCCAGCAATTCTTTGCCTTGTCGTTTATAATAGAGGCAACAACCGGGAAACGGGTTTTTTCGTAATACTGAAACCATCAGGCGATATGTCTTGTACCTCTATATTGAGACTCTTAAACAGAGACTGGATGCCATTAACCAACTGCGTGTAGATCGCGCACTTGCGGCAATGGGCCCTGCTTTTCAACAGGTCTACAGTCTTCTGCCAACATTGTTACATTATCATCACCCGCTGATGCCAGGTTACCTTGAGGGTAACGTTCCACATGGCATTTGCATCTACACGCCTGATGAAACCCAACGCCACTACCTCAACGAACTCGAATTGATGCGCGGCATGCCGCCGCAGAAAACAGAATCTGGTGAATTGCCTATCACGGGCCTCTATACCATGGGCAGCACATCGTCCGTTGGGCAGAGTTGTTCATCCGATCTGGATATTTGGGTTTGTCACCAGTCATGGCTCGATAATGACGAGCGCCAGTTGCTGCAACGTAAATGCAGCGTGCTGGAAAGCTGGGCCGCCTCTTTAGGTGTTGAAGTCAGCTTCTTCCTGATTGACGAAAACCGCTTCCGCCACAACGAAAGTGGCAGCCTGGGCGGTGAAGACTGTGGTTCAACACAACACATCTTGTTGCTCGACGAGTTCTACCGCACCGCTGTGCGCCTGGCCGGGAAACGTATTCTGTGGAGTATGGTTCCAGGCGACGAAGAAGATCATTACGACGATTACGTAATGAGCCTCTACTCGCAGGGTGTGCTGACACCAAACGAATGGCTGGATCTCGGTGGTTTAAGCTCTCTTTCCGCGGAAGAATATTTTGGAGCCAGCCTGTGGCAGCTCTATAAGAGTATCGATTCTCCTTATAAAGCCGTGCTCAAGACGCTGCTGCTGGAAGCCTATTCCTGGGAATATCCAAACACGCGTCTGCTTGCAAAAGACATTAAGCAGCGACTGCATGATGGCGAGATAGTCTCTTTTGGGCTTGATCCGTACTGCATGATGCTGGAGCGTGTGACTCACTACCTCACACAAATCGAAGACACTGCGCGTCTGGACTTAGTACGTCGCTGCTTCTATCTCAAAGTGTGCGAAAAACTGTCCCGTGAGCGTGCCTGTGTAGGTTGGCGTCGTGAAGTTTTAAGCCAACTGGTCAAAGACTGGGGCTGGGATGAGCCACGTCTGGCGATGCTCGATAACCGCGCTAACTGGAAAATCGACCAGGTTCGTGATGCGCACAACGAACTCCTTGACGCGATGATGCAAAGCTATCGCAACCTGATTCGTTTCGCTCGCCGTAACAACCTCAGCGTCAGTGCAAGCCCGCAAGATATCGGTGTATTGACCCGTAAATTGTATGCCGCGTTTGAAGCGCTACCGGGTAAAGTCACGCTGGTTAATCCGCAAATTTCCCCTGATTTGTCAGAGCCTAATCTGACCTTTATTCATGTTCCGCCGGGTCGAGCAAACCGTTCAGGTTGGTATCTCTACAACCGTGCACCAAACATGGATTCCATCATCAGCCATCAACCGCTGGAATATAACCGTTATCTTAATAAGCTGGTGGCTTGGGCCTACTTCAACGGCCTGCTGACTTCGCGCACCCGCCTGTTTATTAAGGGCAACGGAATCTGTGATTTGCCAAAATTGCAGGAAATGGTGGCCGATGTTTCGCACCACTTCCCGCTGCGTTTGCCTGCGCCAACTGCGAAAGCGTTGTATAGCCCATGCGAAATTCGCCATCTGTCTATCATAGTTAACCTCGAATATGACCCGACAGCGGCATTCCGTAATCAGGTTGTTCATTTCGATTTCCGTAAGCTGGATGTGTTCAGCTTCGGGCAGCAGCAACAGTGCCTGGTGGGAAGCGTTGACCTGCTTTACCGCAACTCCTGGAATGAAGTGCGTACTCTGCATTTCAACGGCGAACAGTCGATGATTGAGGCGCTGAAAACCATTCTGGGCAAAATGCACCAGGATGCCGCACCGCCAGATAGCGTGGAAGTGTTCTGTTACAGCCAGCATTTGCGTGGGCTTATCCGCACGCGTGTTCAGCAACTGGTTTCCGAATGTATCGACTTCCGCTTGTCCAGCACGCGCCAGGAACCTGGTCGCTTTAAAGCGCTGCGTATTTCTGGCCAGACGTGGGGGCTATTCTTCGAACGCCTGAGCGTTTCAGTGCAAAAACTGGAGAATGCGGTCGAGTTCTACGGTGCAATTTCGCATAACAAATTGCATGGTTTATCGGTGCAGGTTGAGACTAATCAGGTTCAGTTGCCGTCAGTCGTAGATGGGTTTGCCAGTGAAGGGATCATTCAATTCTTCTTTGAAGAAGCGAGTGAGGACCACGGGTTCAATATCTATATCCTCGATGAGACCAACCGCGCAGAGGTGTATCACCACTGTGAGGGCAGTAAAGAAGATTTAGTGCGTGATGTCAGCCGTTTCTATTCGTCTTCGCACGACCGTTTCACTTACGGCTCAAGCTTCATTAACTTCAACTTGCCACAGTTCTATCAGATTGTGAAAGTCGATGGGCGCTCGCAGGTAATTCCGTTCCGCACCCAGACTATTACAGCAGCGACGCCGACTAATCATGACGATAGCAATGCGCCGCTACTTCAGCAGTACAGCAACAGCTAGCTAAAGCTAACGGGTTCACCCGCCTGCTGTGTGCAAGCTTCTTCAAGTAATGTCCAAAACTCTGCGCCGCTACGGTCACAAATCCATTTGTCGTCTTTCAAGTTAAAATGGTAACCGCCGCTTTTGGTGGCAAGCCATACCTGATGGAGAGGCTCCTGGCGATTGATAATAATCTTGCTGCGATTCTCAAAACTCAGGGTCAGCACGCCGCCATTGATTTCGCAGTCGATATCGCTATCACCATCCCAGTCATCCAGACGTTCTTCAATTGTTGACCACAGGCCGTCAGCCAGGCGATGAAATTCACTGTCGTTCATTTTCGTTTCTCAGTTGTTCTTCTTCACGGCAGTATAGCAACACTCGCGAATAGAAAAGAGTATTGCTTTTCAGGGATCACCTGCGATGATAGAAGGCAGAATAGTGGATTACAGGCATCTCAATAATGAAGAAAATTTTCTGCCCATTAGCACTCGTGCTGGCACTTTTTAGCCTTTCTGGCTGTGGCCTTAAGGGGCCGCTGTACTTCCCTCCTGCGGACGGTAAAACCAAGCCTACATCTCAGGTCACTCCTAAGCCACAGCCGCAATCAACCACGCCAGATCGTAATAATCGTGGTACTGATAACGCGCCGACTCAGGTTGTCTACTAGCACATTATTAATAAGTAGCCGCGTATATGGAGCAGAAGATGCAGTTTTCGAAGATGCATGGCCTTGGCAATGACTTTATGGTCGTCGACGCGGTGACTCAAAACGTCTATTTCTCCCCTGAGCTTATCCGCCGTCTGGCCGACAGGCATTTGGGAGTGGGTTTTGATCAGTTATTGGTGGTTGAACCGCCATACGATCCTGACCTTGATTTCCATTATCGTATTTTTAACGCTGATGGTAGCGAAGTCTCACAATGTGGTAACGGCGCGCGTTGCTTTGCACGTTTTGTGCGTCTGAAGGGGCTTACCAACAAACGCGATATTCGCGTCAGCACCGCCAATGGCCGCATGGTTCTCAGCGTGACGGAAGATGAGCTGGTACGCGTGAATATGGGCGAGCCTAATTTCGAGCCTTCCGCTGTGCCGTTCCGCGCAAACAAAGCGGAAAAGACCTATATTATGCGTGCCGCCGAACAAACCATTATGTGTGGCGTCGTGTCGATGGGTAACCCGCATTGCGTGATTCAGGTTGATGACTTGACTACGGCCGCTGTGGAAACGCTGGGGCCAGTCATGGAAAACCATGAACGTTTTCCTGAGCGTGCAAACATCGGCTTTATGCAGGTTGTAACCAAAGAACATATCCGTCTGCGCGTTTATGAACGTGGCGCCGGGGAAACACAAGCTTGTGGCAGCGGTGCTTGCGGCGCAGTTGCTGTGGGCATCTTGCAAGGGATACTTGCGGAACAGGTTCGCGTTGAGCTACCTGGTGGCCGCCTTGATATCGCCTGGAAAGGGCCGGGAACGCCGTTGTTTATGACCGGTCCAGCGGCCCACGTCTATGATGGATTTATACATCTATGAAGAATGCCGAGGAACAGCAAGAAGCCGTACTGGAACTGGATGACCGAATGGTGGCGGAATATCTGCTACGTCATCCCGATTTCTTTATTCGTAACGCCCAGCATGTAGAACAGATGCAGGTGCCGCATCCGGTACGCGGCACTGTTTCGTTGGTTGAGTGGCATATGGCACGTAGCCGTAACCATATCAATTTCCTTGAAGAAAACATGACCTTGCTGATGGAGCAGGCGAGTGCCAACGAAGGTTTGTTTTATCGCTTACTGAAGTTGCAGGGCCGTCTGGCTTCTGCCACTAGTTTGCAGGAAATGCTTAACCGCTTGCACCGTTGGGCGCGCGAAATGGGTCTGGCTGGCGCAAATGTGCGTCTTTTTGCGGACCGTTGGCGGATTGGTGCTCCTTCCGATTTTACCCATTTGGCACTGAATCGGCAGGCTTTCGAGTCGTTGCGTATTCAACGTCTTGGGGATCGTCAGCATTATTTGGGGCCGTTAAATGGCCCTGAATTACTGGTGGTTTTACCTCAGGCGAAAGCCATTGGTTCAGTGGCCGTGTCTCTGATGGGTAGTGACGCAGATTTAGGCGTGCTGGTTTTTAGTAGCCGCGATCCTCAGCATTACCAGGAAGGGCAAGGCACACAATTACTTCATGAACTGGCGCTGATGTTGCCAGACTTGCTGGAGCGCTGGGTCGAGCGAGTATGACGGCCTCCCCACTGCAACCTTTAGTCGATGGCTTTCTGCGCTACCTGAAAGTAGAGCGCCAGTTAAGCCCGCTGACACTGCTCAACTATGGCCGCCAACTGACCGCAATAATCACCCTGGCGGGCGAGATGAACATGAGCACCTGGCAGCAGTGTGATGCCGCCGCGGTTCGTTCAATCACGGTTCGCAGCCGCAAAGCGGGCCTCGGGTCATCAAGCCTGGCATTACGTCTTTCCGCGCTCCGTAGTTTCTTCGACTGGTGTGTCAGCCAGGGTGAGCTCAAAGCTAACCCCGCAAAAGGCATTACTACGCCGAAAACGGGCCGCCATCTACCAAAAAATATCGACGTCGATGACGTTAGTCGCCTGCTGGATATCGACATCAACGACCCACTTGCCGTGCGTGATCGCGCGATGCTGGAGGTGATGTACGGTGCTGGGCTGCGTCTTTCCGAACTGGTTAATATGGATTGCCGCCACATTGATCTGACGACAGGTGAAGTGTGGGTGATAGGTAAAGGTAGCAAAGAGCGCCGGGTGCCGGTGGGGAAATCTGCTGTTACCTGGGTTGAGCACTGGCTTGATCTGCGCGAGCTTTTTGGTCCGGACGACGATGCGTTATTTCTCTCCAAACAGGGGAAGCGTATCTCGACGCGCAACGTTCAAAAACGCTTTAGCGAGTGGGGCATAAAACAGGGGCTAAACAGCCATGTACATCCTCACAAATTGCGCCATTCATTTGCCACGCATATGCTGGAGTCGAGCGGGGATCTGCGCGGTGTGCAGGAGTTATTAGGCCACGCTAACCTTTCCACGACGCAAATCTATACCCATCTCGACTTCCAACACTTAGCCTCAGTGTATGATGCTGCGCATCCACGCGCTAAACGAGGGAAATCGTAATGCATTTTTATCGCCCATTAGGGACTATCGCCGCGCTCACTTTTGATCTCGACGACACGCTCTACGACAACCGCGAAGTGATTATGCGCACCGAGCGTGAGTCAATGAGCTTCGTGCAGAACTACCATCCGAAGCTTAACCATCTGCAACGCCCTGATTTTTTGCGCATTCGCCATGCGTTGCGCCTTGAAGAACCGGATATTTACCACGATGTCACCGAATGGCGTCGTCGTGCTGTAGAGCAAGCCATGTTAGATGTCGGATTATCAGCGGAAGAAGCCGCCGCAGGCGCACAAGCTTCGATGGAGAACTTTGCCCATTGGCGCAGCCAAATCGACGTGCCGCAAGAAACGCACGACACGTTAGCGAAACTCGCCGAAAAATGGCCGCTGGTGGCGATTACCAACGGTAACGCTGAGCCACATCTTTTCGGCCTCGATCAATACTTTAAGTTTGTGCTGCGCGCCGGCCCTCATGGGCGATCCAAACCATTTAATGATATGTATCATCTCGCAGCAGAAAAGCTCAATGTTCCGCTCGGCCATATTCTGCACGTAGGTGATGACCTGACTACTGATGTTGCAGGGGCTGTTCGCTGTGGTATGCAGGCTTGTTGGATAAATCTGCGCGATGGCGACCTAATGCAGATTGATGACAGCCGCTTATTGCCACATCTGGAAATTTCGCAGTTGGCATCCCTCACCGCGCTGATATAATCTGATTAATTCTGTATAAAATCACAGTATATTTTTATCTCCTCAACGGCGGTGCCAATGGACGTTTCTTACCTGCTCGACAGCCTCAATGACAAACAGCGCGAAGCCGTCGCGGCCACGCGTAGCAACATGCTGGTACTGGCTGGTGCAGGAAGCGGTAAGACGCGTGTATTGGTGCACCGTATTGCGTGGTTAATTAGCGTGGAAAACTGCTCGCCATATTCGATTATGGCGGTGACGTTTACCAACAAAGCGGCGGCTGAAATGCGCCACCGTATCAGTCAGTTGATGGGAACCAGCCAGGGCGGCATGTGGGTAGGTACTTTCCATGGTCTCGCGCACCGCTTGCTGCGTGCACATCACATGGACGCCAACCTGCCGCAGGATTTCCAAATACTGGACAGCGAAGATCAGCTGCGTTTGTTAAAGCGCCTGATTAAAGCCATGAATCTCGACGATAAACAGTGGCCTGCACGGCAGGCAATGTGGTTTATCAACGGCAAAAAAGATGAAGGCCTACGCCCACATCACATTGAAAGTTATGGCAACCCGGTCGAGCAAACCTGGCAAAAAGTGTATCAGGCGTATCAGGAAGCCTGCGATCGCGCTGGGCTTCTGGACTTTGCCGAACTATTGCTGCGTGCTCATGAACTCTGGCTGAACAAGCCACACATTCTTAATCACTACCGCGAACGCTTCACCAATATTCTGGTGGACGAATTCCAGGATACCAACAGCATCCAGTACGCATGGATTCGCATGTTGGCAGGTGATACAGGCAAAGTGATGATTGTTGGTGATGATGACCAGTCAATCTACGGCTGGCGCGGCGCGCAAGTTGAGAATATCCAACGCTTCCTGACCGATTTCCCTGGCGCACAAACCATTCGCCTTGAGCAGAACTACCGCTCAACCAACAACATTCTGAATGCCGCCAACGCCCTGATTGCGAACAACTCAGGTCGTTTAGGCAAAGAGCTGTGGACGGATGGCAGCGACGGCGAGCCGATCTCACTGTATTGCGCATTTAACGAATTAGATGAAGCGCGTTTCGTGGTTAACCGTATCAAAACGTGGCAGGAAGCGGGTGGAGCACTCGAGCAATGCGCCATTCTTTATCGCAGCAACGCCCAATCGCGAGTGCTGGAAGAGGCGTTATTGCAGGTCGGCATGCCGTACCGCATCTATGGCGGCATGCGCTTCTTCGAACGTCAGGAAATCAAAGATGCGCTCTCGTATCTGCGCCTGATTGCCAACCGCAATGATGACGCAGCGTTTGAGCGCGTGGTTAACACGCCAACGCGTGGCATCGGCGACCGCACATTAGACGTGGTGCGCCAGACATCGCGTGACCAGCAACTGACAATGTGGCAAGCCTGCCGCTTGTTACTCCAGGAAAAAGCATTAGCAGGCCGTGCCGCTTCTGCGTTGCAACGCTTCATGGAACTTATCGACGCGCTGGCACATGAAACCATCGACATGCCGCTGCACGTACAAACTGACCGGGTTATCAAAGATTCGGGCCTGATGATGATGTACGAGCAGGAAAAGGGTGAGAAGGGCCAGACGCGTATTGAAAACTTAGAAGAACTGGTCACGGCAACACGCCAGTTCAGCTATCAGGATGAAGACGAAGACTTGATGCCTTTGCAAGCGTTCTTGTCCCATGCGGCGCTTGAAGCGGGTGAAGGGCAAGCCGATACCTGGCAAGATGCGGTGCAATTGATGACGCTGCACTCGGCGAAAGGTCTGGAGTTCCCGCAGGTGTTTATCGTCGGCATGGAAGAGGGCATGTTCCCAAGCCAGATGTCGCTCGATGAAGGTGGCCGCCTGGAAGAAGAACGCCGCCTTGCCTATGTGGGTGTGACGCGTGCGATGCAAAAACTGACACTGACCTACGCTGAAACCCGTCGTCTGTATGGCAAAGAAGTTTATCACCGCCCGTCACGTTTCATTGGTGAACTGCCAGAAAACTGCGTGGAAGAAGTTCGCCTGCGTGCCAGTATCAGCCGACCGGTCAGCCACCAACGCATGGGCACGCCAATCTCTGAGAATGATTCAGGCTTTAAACTCGGGCAGCGTGTACGCCATGCAAAATTTGGTGAAGGCACGGTCGTTAACCTGGAAGGGAGTGGTGAACACAGCCGTATTCAAGTGGCATTTCCTGGCCAGGGAATTAAGTGGTTAGTTGCTGCTTATGCACGCCTTGAATCGGTATAAATTAGCGGGTTAACTCATAGTCTTTCACGCTTTTGCTAGCTTATAAATATCACCATAGTTTATTACTCCATGGTGTCCCGTTGCGTGTTGACGCCATATTTATGGTGGCGTAACATGCGCGCACGATTACGCTAAGAGGACACTCGCCTTGGACACACCCAGTAAATACTGGCTCAATAACCTGTCATCCAGGTACAACTTCTAAGGCTATCCTCGAATGCTGATAGCCTTAGTGGTTGTCGGCGACCTCATATCTCGTATATCCCGTCGCAATGAGTCAGACTTTTTAATGGTCTGAAACCTAGTTAGTTTCTGTCTGTGTGCCAACCGAACTGTCCCTGATATTTTTTGCATTGGGAGTACCGGTCATGCTGAGCGCATTTCAACTGGAAAACAATCGTCTGTCCCGTCTTGAATTAGATGAGGCCGATAACCTGAGCAATTCTGTTTGGGTTGATTTGGTCGAGCCTGAAGAGAGCGAGCGTCAGCGCGTGCAAACGGAACTTGGTCAAAGCCTGGCAACGCGCCCGGAACTGGAAGACATCGAAGCATCCGCGCGTTTTTTTGAAGACGAAGACGGTTTGCACATCCACTCATTTTTCTTTTACGAAGATGCCGACGATCACGCGGGCAACAGCACCGTGGCATTTACTATTCGTGAAGGCCGTCTGTTTACGCTGCGCGAACGTGAATTACCAGCTTTTCGCCTCTATCGCATGCGTGCTCGTAGCCAGAATATGGTTGATGGCAACGCTTACGAATTACTGCTCGACTTATTCGAAACCAAAATCGAACAGTTGGCAGACGAAATCGAAAACATCTATAGCGATCTGGAAAAACTCAGCCGCGTGATTATGGAAGGGCACCAGGGTGATGAATACGACGCCGCACTTTCCACTCTCGCTGAGTTGGAAGATATCGGCTGGAAAGTCCGTTTGTGTCTGATGGATACGCAACGCGCCCTGAACTTCCTGGTGCGTAAAGCGCGTTTGCCGAGCGGGCAGCTTGAGCAGGCCCGTGAAATTCTGCGAGATATCGAATCCCTGCTGCCGCACAATGAATCCCTGTTCCAGAAAGTGAACTTCCTGATGCAGGCGGCGATGGGCTTTATCAACATCGAGCAGAACCGCATCATCAAGATCTTCTCGGTGGTATCCGTCGTATTCCTACCGCCAACGCTTGTTGCATCCAGCTACGGGATGAACTTTGAGTTTATGCCCGAGTTGAAACTGAGCTTCGGTTACCCGGCGGCGATTATCGTCATGATCCTCGCGGGCCTGGCACCGTATCTCTACTTCAAGCGCAAAAACTGGTTGTGAGATGAAAATGAGAAGGGAGCCGATTGGCTCTCTTTTTTACTTCTGCGCGACCGCGCGCGCTGCTATCCGCGAGTTTCGTTGCGTATAAATAGCATCCAGAATAAACAGCGCCAGCGCCGCCCAGATAAAACCGAAGGTCAGGAGCTTGTCTTTACCGACGACTTCACCGTAGAACGTCACCGCCAACAGGAACATTAACGTCGGGCCGATGTACTGGAAGAAGCCCAGCGTCGAGAGGCGCAAACGCGTCGCCGCTGCGGTGAAGCACAGCAATGGAATCGTGGTGACCACGCCCGCCGCAATCAGCAGTAAATTCAGCGATATCGAGTTTTGCCCCATATGGCTGGTTGAACTGTCCGCGATGCCAAACAGGTAAATCGCGGCAATTGGCAGCAGCCACAGCGTTTCAACCAGCATGCCGGTTTGCGCATCCACGGCAATTTTCTTACGCACCAGCCCGTAAAACGCGAAGCTAAATGCAAGGCCCAGAGCGATGATTGGCAGCGAGCCGAATGTCCAAAGCTGAACCAGAACACCACAAGCGGCAAGGCCAACGGCGACCCACTGCATTCTGCGGAAGCGCTCACCGAGGAAAATCATCCCCAATAGCACGTTAACCAGCGGGTTGATAAAATAACCCAGGCTTGCCTCGAGCATGTGGTTGTTATTCACCGCCCAGATGAAGAGCAGCCAGTTACCGCCGATGAGCACCGCAGAGAGTGCCATGGCGAATACCTTTTTGCGGTTCTGACAGGATCTCTTTACCTGAGGCCACTGGCGACTAAGGCTAATTAACACCACCATAAAGAAGAATGACCAAATCACGCGGTGCGTCAGGATTTCATCAGCCGGAACATAGTGGATTAATTTGAAGTAAGCAGGCGCGATGCCCCACATAAAGTACGCCGCCAGTGCTAGTAATACGCCCTGACGGGTTTGTTTCGCATCCATGAAAAGAACTCGTTGATCAATAGTGTCCTAATTGTATCAGCAATAATTACATCACCCCACCATGTAGGTAGCGGTCGCACTGGCGATATGCAATTGATCTTCGTTGTGTAATTCCACGCGTGCCACGGCCACTTTACGGCCTGCACGTAGAAGGGTGCTGCTGGCGGTGAAACGTTGCCCGCGCCCCGGACGCAGGTAATCGACCCGCAGGTCGATGGTGCCCATTTTCGACAGTCGCTGGCGCAGTTCTTCCTCGCTAATACTGTCATGGCGAGTCAATGTGCTGCCCACGCACACCAGGCCTGCCGCGACATCCAGCGATGACGCAATCACACCGCCGTGCAAAATACTCTGCGCCCAGTTGCCCACCATCATCGGCTGGTTATTAAAACAAAGCTCGGCGTAATCTTTCTCGTAACGGACAAGCTCCAGCCCCAGCGCACGGTTAAATGGCATGTGATAGACAAAAATTTCACCGACCAATTGTAAAGCGGCTTCCGGGGTCAAAAATGGGGTAGACATGGATCGTTCCTCGACCAAAATAAAATCACAATGTTAATTAATTGTGTATTTTATGCTTCACAACCGTTGATTGCCACTTTAAGAACTGTAGACCGAGCGTCCAGATTAAGAACTATGTAGAATGTGTCCCTGATAATAATTTGAAACCTTTTCTTTCAGGAGAACACCATTGATGCGCAAGTATCTAGGATGGCTGATGGCGGCATGCCTGCTTCCTTCTATGGCTAACGCAGCTGAAGCGACCATAAAGCAAGTGCATGATAAACCGGCTGTGCGTGGCAGCATCATTGCGAATATGCTTCTGGAACATGACAATCCATTCACACTTTACCCGTATGAAACTAACTATCTGATCTATACGGTGACTGATGACCTCAACAAAGAGGCGATTAGCAGTTATAACTGGTCTGATAATGCCCGGAAAGACGAAGTAAAATTTCAGCTTAGCCTCGCGTTCCCTATCTGGCGCGGTATTCTGGGGCCTAACTCAGTGTTAGGTGGCTCATATACCCAAAAATCCTGGTGGCAGTTGTCCAACAGTGGAGAGTCTTCTCCTTTCCGTGAAACCAACTATGAACCGCAGCTTTTCCTCGGTTTTGCGACCGATGAATCTTTTGCCGGTTGGACATTACGCGATGTCGAGTTTGGTTATAACCACGACTCCAACGGCCGTTCAGACCCAACATCCCGTAGCTGGAACCGTTTATACACGCGTCTGATGGCTGAGCACGGTAACTGGATGGTTGAAGTGAAGCCGTGGTATGTGATTGGCAGCACCGACGATAATCCGGATATCACCAAATACCTGGGCTACTACCAATTACGCGTGGGCTACCAGTTTGGCGATGCGATTCTGAGTATGAAAGGGCAGTACAACTGGAATACCGGCTACGGCGGCGGTGAATTAGGCTTTAGTTATCCGGTCACTAAGCACGTACGTCTATATACCCAGCTTTACAGCGGTTACGGCGAGTCATTAATTGATTACAACTTTAACCAGACACGCTTCGGTGTCGGCGTTATGCTTAACGATCTGTTCTAAAAATTTGGCGGTTTTAGTGGTGTGGAAAGCGTGACACAGGCGGAAGTAATTAATCAGGCAGTACTGGCCAGACAGGTTTTGCAAGATACCTTTGGCTATCAACAGTTCCGCCCGGGTCAGGAAGCCATCATCGAAACGGTGCTGGAAGGGCGCGATTGCCTGGTTGTCATGCCGACCGGCGGTGGAAAATCTCTGTGCTATCAGATTCCGGCGCTGGTATTTGGCGGGCTGACTGTCGTGGTTTCGCCGCTGATTTCCCTGATGAAAGACCAGGTTGATCAGTTGCTGGCAAACGGTGTTGCGGCAGCGTGTCTTAACTCCACTCAAAATCGCGAACAGCAACAAGAAGTGATGGCGGGCTGCCGTTCCGGGCAGATTCGCCTGTTATACATCGCGCCTGAACGGTTGATGATGGATAACTTCATCGACCAAATCAGCCAGTGGCACTTGTCGATGGTTGCGGTTGATGAGGCGCACTGTATTTCGCAGTGGGGACACGATTTCCGCCCGGAATATGCAGCGCTTGGCCAATTGCGCCAGCGCCTGCCTTCGGTGCCATTCATTGCCTTAACTGCTACGGCTGATGACACAACGCGCGCGGACATTGTTCGCCTGTTAGGCCTGCATGACCCGCTAATTCAAATCAGTAGCTTTGACCGCCCGAACATTCGCTACATGCTGATGGAGAAGTTTAAACCTCTCGATCAGCTGATGCGCTACGTGCAAGAACAGCGCGGGAAATCCGGCATTATTTACTGTGGCAGCCGCGCCAAAGTGGAAGACACAGCTGCGCGTTTGCAAAGCAAAGGTATCAGCGCCGGGGCTTATCATGCCGGGCTTGAACACCATGTGCGTGCGGAAGTGCAGGAAAAATTCCAACGTGATGACCTGCAAATCGTCGTGGCGACCGTCGCCTTCGGTATGGGCATCAATAAACCCAACGTCCGTTTTGTCGCGCACTTCGACATCCCACGCAATATCGAATCCTATTACCAGGAAACGGGCCGTGCCGGGCGTGACGGCCTGCCTGCGGAAGCGATGCTGTTTTACGATCCGGCGGATATGGCCTGGCTGCGTAAATGCCTCGAAGAAAAACCGGTTGGGCAGTTACAAGATATCGAGCGCCACAAACTCAACGCCATGGGCGCATTTGCCGAAGCGCAAACCTGCCGCCGTTTGGTGTTGCTGAATTACTTTGGTGAAGGTCGCCAGCAATCTTGTGGCAACTGCGATGTTTGCCTCGATCCACCGCGCCGTTACGACGGGCTGGTGGATGCGCAAAAAGCACTGTCCTGTATTTATCGCGTCAATCAGCGCTTTGGTATGGGCTATGTCGTGGAAGTCCTGCGCGGTGCCAATAACCAGCGCATCCGCGAGTTTCAGCATGACAAACTTCCGGTCTACGGCATTGGTCGCGACCAGACGCACGAACACTGGGTGAGCGTGATTCGCCAGTTGATCCACCTCGGCGTAGTGACGCAAAACATCGCGCAGCACTCCGCGCTGCAACTCACCTCTGCGGCACGTCCATATTTACGCGGCGAAGAACCGCTAATGCTGGCGGTGCCGCGAATCGTAGCAATCAAATCGAAATCCAGCCCGAAAGTGTTTGGCGGAAACTACGATCGTAAGCTGTTCGCCAAACTGCGCAAGCTGCGTAAAGCCATTGCCGACGAGGAGAATATCCCGCCGTATGTGGTGTTTAACGACGCCACGCTTATCGAAATGGCCGAACAAATGCCGATTACGCCTGGTGAAATGCTAGGAGTTAACGGTGTAGGTACGCGTAAACTTGAACGCTTTGGGCGTGAGTTTATGGCACTTATCCGCAGTCATGTCGACGGCGAAGATGAGTAGTAGCCAATACCCTTCATTCTTCAAGCTGCAGGGGTGTTGGCTGCACTCACTTACCCCAGTCACTTACTTATGTAAGCTCCTGGGGATAAGTTCCCTGGCCGCCTACCTGCAACTCGAAGTATTTAGGGTATAGTTATTGTCCAATTAATTATCCAGCGAGCTATTCCTATGTTGACGCTTTTTTTGACCGTAGCGGTATTACACATCGTTGCGTTGGTCACTCCCGGTCCCGACTTCTTCTTCGTTTCGCAGACCGCCGTTAGCCGTTCCCGCAAAGAAGCTATGATGGGCGTGCTGGGCATTACTGGTGGCGTGATGGTCTGGTCAGGTGTGGCGCTGCTCGGCCTGAATCTGATCCTTGAAAAAATGGCGTGGCTACACAGCATTATTATGGTCGGCGGTGGTTTGTATCTGTGCTGGATGGGCTACCAGATGCTGCGTAGTGCGCTGAAAAAAGAGAAGCCTTCCGAGGAAGTACCTGCGGTAGAGCTGGCACATGGTGGACGCAGTTTCCTGAAAGGGCTGCTCACTAACTTGTCGAACCCTAAAGCCATTATTTACTTCGGCAGCGTGTTCTCGCTGTTCGTGGGCAATGATGTGGGAAGCGCCGAACGTTGGGGTTTATTTGTAATGATCGCGCTGGAAACCTTCGTGTGGTTTACGGTCGTGGCTAGCTTGTTCGCACTGCCGAAAATGCGCCGCGGTTATCAGCGCCTTGCGAAGTGGATTGATGGAACAGCCGGTGCGTTGTTTGCCGGATTCGGCATCCACCTGATCATCTCCCGCTAATCTTCCGCTGAAAATTAGGCCTGGCGCGCTCCCGCAAGGAGTGCGCCAACCAACATAAACAGCGAACCAAATACGCGGTTCAACGCTTTCATCTGCTTTGGTCCTTTAATCCAGCCTGCAATACGTGTCGCAAGCGTCGCATAGCCAATCATCACAATAATATCGACTACTACCGTGGTCACGCCGAGCACTAAATACTGTACCGCCTGTGGCTCGTGTGGAGAGATAAACTGTGGGAAAAGTGCAGCAAGAAAGACGATGCTTTTTGGGTTCGTCAGGTTCACAAAAACCGCGCGCTTAAACAGACGACTGCGTGGTTGGGTCGTCGCCAGAGTATTCAAGTCCAGCGCACCCGCGGCACGCCATTGCTGAATACCAAGCCAGACAAGATAAGCGGCACCCGCCCATTTCAAAATTTCAAAAGCCAGCAACGAGTGTGAGAACAGCGCACCAAGCCCAATCCCAACCAGCACAATATGAATCGCAAGCCCCGTTTGCAGCCCGGCAATCGACGCGGCAGCCCCCCGATAGCCGTGGCTAATGGCGGTGGTCATGGTATTAATTGCCCCGGAACCGGGTGACAGACTCAGAATTAATGTGGTTACGAGATAGGTAAACCACCACTCAACGCTCATGTGAAATTCCCTGATCGAACACTTTTATGCCACAATACGCTATTGTTGATGAGCGTGCTACGAATCACAAAAAAGCGATATGACTCAGCATAAAAATGGATGGTCAAACAGGGAAAACGCCTTTGCGGCTTTCACCACGGGTCCACTGATGGACTTCTGGCGGCAGCGCGAAGAGTGTGAATTTTCAGGCGTCGACGAAGTGCCGGTACGCTACGTACGCTTTCGCGCGCAGGATCACGACAGGGTCATTGTCGTTTGCCCTGGCCGTATCGAAAGTTACGTCAAATATGCCGAACTGGCATATGACCTTTTCCATTGCGGGTTCGATATTTTAATTATCGACCACCGTGGGCAAGGGCGTTCCGGACGCATGCTTTCGGACTCGCATCGCGGCCATGTGGCGAAATTTAGCGACTATGTCGACGACTTTGACCGCTTTTATCAGCATGAAGTCGCCAACGGCCCCTGGAGAAAACGCTACGCGTTAGCGCATTCCATGGGCGGCGCGATAATTACGCTGTGGCTTGAGAAAAACTCACAATGCTTTGATGCAGTTGCGCTGTGTGCGCCGATGTTTGGTATCGCCTTGCGCTGGCCTGACTGGATGGTGCGCCATATTCTTGATTGGGCGGAAGGCCATCAGCGTATTCGTGAGGGTTATGCAATCGGAACAGGCCGCTGGCGTGCATTACCATTTAGCGTTAATGTCCTGACCCATAGCCGTGAACGTTACCGCCGTAACCTGCGTTTTTATGCTGATGAGCCAGCATTGCGGTTGGGTGGGCCAACGAATCACTGGGTAAGAGAAGGGATACTCGCAGGAGAACAGGTTTTAGCAGGAGCCACCGCTATCACCACGCCGATTTTTATCCTGCAGGCAGAAGAGGAACGCGTCGTAGATAACCGTGCGCATGACCAATTCTGTGAGATTCGCGCCGCGGCGGGCCACCCTTGTGAGGGGGAAACACCTTACGTCATAAACGGTGCGTATCATGAGATCCTGTTTGAAAAGGACGATATGCGGACCGAAGCGCTGAATGCCGTCATCGCGTTTTTTGACAGGCATAATTAATCTGAATTTAACACCAGAGGTTCCAAATCCTATGTACCATGTCGTTGCGTCTGACTTAGATGGCACGTTGCTGTCCCCTGATCACACTCTCTCCCCGTATGCTAAAGAAACGCTGAAATTGCTCACCGCTGAAGGTGTTCATTTCGTCTTCGCAACGGGCCGCCACCATATCGACGTGGGGCAGATTCGCGATAACCTCGAAATCAAAGCCTACATGATCACCTCAAACGGTGCGCGTGTGCATGATACTGACGGCAACCTGGTGTTCAGCCACGATCTCGACCACGACATCGCGCAGGACTTGTTTGGTGTGGTGCATACTAATCAAGATATCGTGACCAACGTCTACCGTGGCGACCAGTGGTTTATGAACCGCCACCGCCCGGAAGAGATGAAATATTTTAAAGAAGCGGTGTTCAATTACACCCTGTTTGAACCAGGCTTGCTGGAAGCTGATGGCGTCAGCAAAGTGTTCTTCACCTGTGATTCACATGAAAAACTGCTGCCGCTTGAGCAAGCATTGCTCGCTCGCTGGGGCGACCGCGTGAATGTGAGTTTCTCGACGCTGACTTGCCTGGAAGTGATGGCGGGTGGCGTGTCGAAAGGTCACGCGCTGGAAGCGGTATCCAAAGCGATGGGCTACGGCCTGAAAGACTGCATTTCCTTTGGTGACGGCATGAATGACGCGGAAATGCTGAGCATGGCGGGTAAAGGCTGCATCATGGGCAACGCTCACCAGCGCCTGAAAGACTTGCTGCCAGAGCTTGAAGTCATTGGCACCAACGGTGATAACGCGGTTCCGCATTACCTGCGCAAGATGTTCCTCGGCAAAGACTGATTCGTAATAAACGAGTGGTGGATTAATCACCACTCGTCAACCAAATAGTTCAACTTCTGCACATTCCCTTCGCTACAATGAAGCATTAATCTCCCGTAGTAGAGACTTCATCGTGCCGTTACTGATCATCACCACTATTCTGTGGGCCTTCTCTTTTAGCCTGATTGGCGAATACCTTGCCGGGCATGTCGACAGCTACTTTTCAGTGCTGATGCGCGTCGGGCTGGCGGCGATAGTGTTCCTGCCATTCCTGCGCTTTAAAGGCTACAGCGCGAAAACTCTGTTGCTGTATATGCTGGTGGGCGCACTGCAACTCGGCGTGATGTACCTGTTTAGTTTCCAGGCGTATCTCTACCTCACCGTTTCAGAATTCCTGCTATTTACGGTAATGACGCCGCTTTACGTTACGCTGATTTATGACCTGATCAGTGGCAATAAGCTGCGCTGGGGATATGCGCTTAGTGCCGGACTTGCGGTGATTGGTGCGGCGATTATTCGCTACGACAAAGTGAGCGATCACTTCTGGATTGGCCTGATGCTGGTCCAGGCGGCAAATATCTGCTTCGCCATCGGTATGGTGGGCTACAAACGGCTGATGGAAACACGTCCTATGCCGCAACGTTGCGCATTTTCGTGGTTCTACCTCGGGGCGGCAGTCGTGGCTGTAACAGCCTGGTTTGCGCTGGGAAATCCGCAAAAACTCCCAACCACCAACCTGCAATGGGGCATTCTGGTGTGGCTTGGCGTGGTGGCTTCCGGGCTGGGCTACTTTATGTGGAACTATGGTGCGACTCAGGTGGATGCGGGCACGCTTGGTATCATGAACAACGTACATGTTCCGGCGGGGCTGCTGGTTAACCTTGCCATCTGGCAAGAACAGCCTCACTGGCCGAGTTTTATTATTGGTGGGTCGGTGATAATGGCTTCGCTATGGGTACATCGCCATTGGGTCGCTCCGCGTTCTTCACAAACGGCAGATGCTCGCAAGCGTGTGAACGCGTCGAGCGAATAAACGCTTCCGTCACCGGTTGACGCTGCTCGCCATCGCGCACTGCGGCATACAACCGGCTCCACAGTCCTTCGCCCAGGGTTTTGGTTACGACCAGACCCTGGCGCTCAACATTTTCCACTACCCAATGTGGCAACGCAGCAATCCCCATGCGGGCTGACACCATCTGAATCAGCAACAGCGTGTTATCGACACTTTTCAGCGATGGGCTGATGCCCGCGGGTTGCAGGAAATGGCGCCAGATATCGAGTCGTTGGCGCTGCACCGGGTAAATCAACAACGTTTCGCTGCTCAAATCTTCCGGTTCAATACGCGTTTTGCTTGCCAGCGGGTGATCCGTTGCCAGCACCAGGCGCACTTCATAATCAAACATTGGCGAATAATGCAGACCGCTGCGCGGCAGGATGTCGGACGTTAATACGATATCCAGCTCGCTTTGTTGCAGAGCAGGCTGCGGGTCGAACGTCACGCCAGATTTGAAATCCAGATCCACCTGCGGCCAGGTTTTGTGGAAGTTTTCCAGCGCGGGCGTCAGCCACTGAATGCAGCTATGGCATTCGATGGCGATGCGAAGCCGGGTCTGGTGCGGTTCATTGCAAGCCTGAAGCGCACGGCTTATCTGCGGCAAAACTTGTTCAGCCAGTTGCAATAGCACCTCGCCCTGCGGCGTAAACCGTAGTGGCTGACTTTTACGGACAAACAGGCGGAAACCCAGGCGCTGCTCCAGATCGCTGAATTGATGGGAGAGTGCCGATTGGGTTTGATGCAACGCGGCGGCAGCAGCGGCTAAAGAGCCGCAATTTCGTAACGCCTGTAGCGTCCGCAGATGTTTGATCTCGATCATGAAAGTCCTTCACTTCGGCATGAGCAAATTGCGCTTGAGGAATATACAGTACCTGTTGATTATAGATGTGTAAACATCTGGACGGCTAAATGCGTCGAATAATGAATATTGAGGAAAGAACATGACGATAAAAAATCACACCCTCGGCTTCCCTCGTGTTGGCCTGCGTCGCGAACTGAAAAAAGCACAAGAAAGTTACTGGGCGGGCAACTCCACTCAGGAAGAATTACTGGCGGTAGGCCGCGAACTGCGTGCCCGCCACTGGGACCAGCAAAAACAGGCTGGCGTCGAATTGCTACCGGTGGGCGATTTCGCCTGGTACGACCACGTTCTGACAACCAGCTTGCTGCTTGGCAACGTGCCGGCTCGTCATCAGAACGCGGACGGCAGCGTCGATATCGACACCTTATTCCGCTTGGGCCGTGGCCGGGCACCCACTGGTGAGCCAGCCGCAGCCGCTGAAATGACCAAATGGTTCAACACTAACTACCACTACATGGTGCCGGAGTTCACTAAAGGCCAGCAGTTCAAATTGACCTGGACACAGCTGCTGGATGAAGTAGATGAAGCACTGGCGCTGGGCCACAACGTGAAACCTGTGCTGCTTGGGCCAGTCACTTACTTGTGGCTTGGCAAAGTGAAAGGCGAGCCGTTTGACCACCTGAGCCTGCTGCAAGATATTCTGCCGGTTTACCAGCAGGTGCTGGTGGAACTGGCAAAACGTGGCATCGAATGGGTGCAGATCGACGAACCGGCGCTGGTGCTGGAGTTACCACAAGAGTGGCTGGATGCGTTCAAACCGGCTTACGACGCGCTGGCTGGTAACGTTAAACTGTTGCTGACCACTTACTTTGAAGGCGTGACGCCAAACCTGAATACCATTACCCAGCTTCCGGTGCAGGGCCTGCATGTGGACTTCGTGCATGGAAAAGATGATATCAACGCATTGCATCAGCAACTGCCAGCCGACTGGCTGTTATCGGCCGGTGTGATTAATGGCCGTAACGTCTGGCGTGCCGATCTGACTGAGAAATATCAGCAGTTGCAAGCGATTGTCGGCAAACGTGATTTATGGGTCGCGTCATCGTGTTCACTGCTGCACAGCCCAATCGATCTAAGTGTGGAAACGCGACTGGATGCAGAAGTGAAGAGCTGGTTTGCCTTCGCGCTGCAAAAATGTGCCGAGTTGTCTTTGCTGACCGACGCGCTGAACAGCGGTAACACAGAAAAACTGGTTGAGTGGAGTGCGCCGATTCAGGCCCGTCGCCATTCACAACGTGTCCATAATGCGGCAGTCGGCAAACGTCTGGCGACTATTACAGTGCAAGACAGCCAACGCCAGAACAACTACACCGTTCGCGCGCAGGCTCAGCGTCAGCGCTTTAACCTGCCAGCGTGGCCGACCACCACCATCGGTTCATTCCCGCAAACAACCGAAATCCGTGGCCTGCGCCTCGACTTCAAAAAGGGAAATCTTGACGCCAACAACTATCGCACCGGTATTGCAGAACATATCAAACAGGCCGTTGCCGAGCAGGAGCGTTTAGGGCTGGACGTGCTGGTTCATGGTGAAGCCGAGCGTAACGATATGGTGGAATACTTCGGCGAGCACCTCGACGGCTTCGTGTTCACCCAAAACGGCTGGGTGCAGAGTTACGGTTCACGCTGTGTGAAACCACCAGTTGTGATTGGTGACATCAGCCGCCCGGAAGCGATTACTGTGGAATGGGCGAAGTACGCGCAATCCCTGACCGACAAACCCGTTAAAGGCATGCTGACTGGCCCGGTGACGATTCTTTGCTGGTCATTCCCACGCGAAGACGTAAGCCGTGAAACCATCGCCAAACAAATCGCCCTGGCACTGCGTGATGAAGTGGCAGATCTGGAGGCGGCAGGTATTGGGATCATCCAGATTGATGAACCCGCTCTGCGCGAAGGTTTACCGCTGCGCCGTTCCGACTGGCAGGCGTATCTGGAATGGGGTGTGGAAGCCTTCTGCCTGAACGCTGCCGTGGTGCGTGATGACACGCAGATCCACACGCACATGTGTTACTGCGAGTTCAACGACATCATGGACTCCATTGCCGCGCTGGATGCAGACGTGATCACCATCGAAACCTCGCGTTCCGATATGGACCTGTTGGAGTCATTTAAAGAGTTCGAATACCCGAATGAAATCGGACCGGGCGTGTATGACATCCACTCACCGAACGTACCGAGCGTGGAATGGATTGAAGCATTGCTGAAGAAAGCGGCGGAAAGCGTCCCGGCAGAGCGCTTGTGGGTGAACCCGGACTGTGGCCTGAAAACCCGTGGCTGGCCGGAGACTCGCCAGGCACTGGCGAATATGGTGAAGGCTGCGCAGAATTTGCGTAAAGCTTAAAAATAAACGCCTTCTCTCTTTCGGGAGAAGGCGTTTTGCTATCAGAGTTTCAGGAATAACGTGTCTGGAATTGAGTGCGATGCGGTAAAACCGAAGTCCTCATAGAACTTAGCTGCGTTATCCGTCAACGCACGCACAACGAGTGCACGGACGCCAAGGCTTTCAGAAATGGCCATCGCGCGCGCAAAAGCATCCTTCACTAAATCCCTGCCAATCTTCTTTTTTTGAAAAGTATAATCAACAGCCAGGCGGCCAAGGATAATGACAGGTATAGGGTCTGGCATGTTGCGACGAATACTACTGGTTGCATCGCTATGGCTGATCCCCCCGGCTGCCAGTGCATAGAATCCAATAACGCGTTTAGTCCCAGCCTGGCAGACAACAAACGTTCGGGAAGCACCGAAAGCCTGGTTCTTTAATGCTTTTAGTTTCAACCAGTCATCCAGCGTTTTCTCTCCGCAACAAAACTCAGCCAGAATATGTTCTGAATTGAGTGGTTCAGGCGGCGTTATTCCCATACTGATTTGCTACTCAGCAGCCTGGCAAGTTTTGGATTGTCGCTAACCGGTGAGTCAATGACGTCCAGAAACTCCTGATATTGCTCATCGTTGAGTGTAAACAGGCGCTGGTCAAGAAGGATATCCTCTGCTTCGCGGCAGGCAACCTCCAGCATAAAATCTGTTCGGGATTTATGAACCAACTGTGCCGCGCGATCGATAAGATCACGCTGTTCTGCTTTTGCCCGAATATTAATCGGGGCTTCCTTTGCCTGGGGTTTCATGGCCTTCTCCCAATATGGGGTGTGTATCTAATCACTACACGCACAATAACATGGTGTGTAGTGATTCGCTACACAGGATAAATCTGTTTACTTAGTGGACGACTGATACAGCCTCACCACTCGTCATCACCAGGCCTTTCGCCGTGTTCACAAAACGCGGCGCTTTTAAATCTTCGGCCAGTAGATTCACCAGTTCGAAGAGTATTCCGATGATGTGTTCTTGCTGCTCTGGTGATTCCAGTTGATTCAGCAACACAATGGTTAGCGATGCACAATATTCGCGCAGTGTTTCTGAGTCGGTAGTCAGTGCACAGCGGTAATTATCGGGCTGTGTTATTGCACGGTCAGGCTCTTAATCATGTGGTCCGGTAGCGGTGCTTGTAAAACGACTTTCAGCACACTCACCCCCTACTCAATCTCCCCGCAACTACCGGATGCTGCAAATAATCCATACACCATTGGCACACTTTCCCCATGCCGTCTGAACGTGCAGCGAGAAATAGTTTGGTGGCGTGTTTATGTTCCTGCATCGGCTTTTTCACCAGTTGCCCGTTATTGAGTAACGGCTGTGCCAGATGATGGGGGATATAACCGATGCCGACGTTTTTCTCTATAAGCGAAATTGCCGTAGGGAAATCGGGCACAAAGAGCGGCTTTTGCCCTTCCAGTAGCCAGGCTTGCTGGGGAATGAAATTCACTGCGGTATCGCGGATGCAAATCGCGGAATACTGGCGTAGTTCGGCATTTTGCAATGGCTGCACCTGGACCGCTAATGGATGTTGCGGGCCGACAACAAAATCCCACTCCAGTTGGCCAATCGGTTCGCTGATAATCCCTTCGCTGCTGGGAACAGCATGTGGCGCACCAATCACTAAATCAGCTCGTTTACTGTAAAGCGCATCCCAACAACCGTTATATACCTCGAGATTTACTCTCAGCATAGTCGATGGGAACTGCCGCTCAAAATCCCAAATAAAGTCCACCAACACTGGTGTGGGGATAATGTTATTCACCGCTACCACCAACTCTTGTTCCACACCGTCCTGAATCAGCACGGTATTACGCTTTAGGGCTTCCAGGTCGTGAAGGATATTTTTGCTGTGCTGGATGAAGTATTCCCCGGCAGAGGTCAGCTCGATATAACGACCTTTGCGGATAAACAACTCCGCGCCAATGCTCTCTTCGGCTTTTTTAATGGTGTAGCTAATCGCAGAAGGGACTTTGTTCAACTGTTCGGCAGCGGTTGTGATGCTCTGATATTTAGCAACCAAATGGACAACACGGATAGTTTCGTCGGAGATGAACATGGCAGGATCCCTGAATGCGTTGAAGGGCCAGATCGTTCCTCGTTCCGGCCACTTGATTACACCAATTATACCCAGGAATTAGCGGCGGTTACCTATCTTGCTTAGTACTGTATAAGCGATGCAGGCCACAAGAATGGAATCAACCGAAGGAATGGTCGTCAGAGTGAACAAACCTTTCACTGTCATAAAGCCGACCGCAGCACCGAGGATCCACGCCACAAAGGTGAGCACCTTGATTTGCGGCTCGCGGGACAGCACTGATTCTTCATAGCCGTTGCGGCGATAAAGGAAGAAGTCAGCGATATAAATCCCTGCAACGGGTGGTGTGGCAATACCGAGGAACAGCAGGAATGGAATGAACCACGCCATAATGTCCATGCTGCCCACAATCGCAGACAACACGCCGAGTGCCACAGTAATCTGCCATTTCGGGAAGCGAGTCAACAGCGTTGAAACTACCAGCGTGCCCTGGAACATGTTCCCGGCATTACCCGTTACACAGGCAAAAATCAGCAGCAGAGCCGCAGGCATAACCGCACCGAACACCGCCATTGCGCCAAGCAAAGAACCCTGGCCGCTAATCGCACTTGGTGTTGCACCAGCCCAGTACAGCAGCGGATAAGCAATCAGGAAGGTGGCTCCCGCCGCAATCAGCGCGTGTTTACGGTTATGCACAAAGCTGCCGAAATCGGGCAATGTGGCGACCAACACAATAATAGTACCCACCACAGTTGATACTGCGACACCCGTATTCATGCTGATTGCAGCAGCGGGTGCGGCAACAGCAGTATGAGTCGCAATATAAAGGATATAGCAAAGCATGGCGGCGATGACGGGTACGGCGATTTGCGCGACCTTCCCCAATACCGCAAAACCAAACGCGGTAGACGCGACAAAAATCACGCAGCCCGTAGCCACCAATAGCTGTACCGGTAACTCCAGTCCATGTTGCGCCAGCAAATCGTGTACCGAATGGCCAAACATATTGGCCGTTACGGCAATCCAGCCAAACAGGCTGATCGCCATCAGGATGTTGATCGCAATTGCGCCTTTTTCACCAAAGGGATATTTCACAATCCCGTAAGTGGGTAGGCGGGCTTTTTCGCCGACGCTGATAGTGATGGCAGACAAGATGGTCAAAATCAACCCACCCAGCAGCACAACGCTAATCAGACCAGAGCTGGAAAGCTGATTTCCCAGGCTCGAAGATGACAACAGGACCGGCGTTACGGCGATCCCCAGCAAAATCATGGCAATACGTAATCCTGACGCCGTGTTGAGACTCTCTTGGGTCTTACGCATATCTTGTTCCCTCTGAATTGCGCTGTTAAGCAGTATGGAAATGGCCGGTGTATTTACGCCAGCTTCCGAGTTCGGTAATTTCGCGCTGGCCTTCAGTCAGCCAGTTTTCAGCTAACACACCCAGCACGATGCTGCCGTCTTGCAGTTTGACTTTGCCGATAGACAACCCCGCAGGTTCGCTTTCCAGCAATGCCGCGAAGCTCACCAATGGCAGCTCCCAGATTTCGAGCTCAACGCTGGTACCGTCGTGCTCCACGCGGATCATGCCTGGATGGTCATCGTTAATGCTCCAGATGCGGTAGTGCGCGTCGGTGCGATCTTCACGGACAAAAGTACCTCCCGCTTTCTGCATATTGGGGTTAAGTTTCAGCCCGCGCATCAGGGTGCCGTTAACGGCGAGTAAAGTGGTTGCTGTCATGATAATTCTCCAGAAATTGCTAATGGGAAGGATGTCCTCCCCAGATAAATTTGATTAAGGTGCGATCCACGTGCCGCTTTGGTGATTCAGTGCGGCCTTAATTGCTTGTGGACTAGTGATAAGGCCGCTTGCGGCATTCCCCGCCTGGACGCTTGCTTTCACAAAACCAAGAATCGCTTCAACTTTTGGCTGCATGCTGCCAACGCCAAACTGACCTTCGTCGAGCAGTTTCTGTGCCTGCGCGATGGTCAGCGTGTCCAGCCATTGTTGTTGCGGCGTGCCGAAGTTAATCGCCACTTTCTCCACGCCCGTTGGGATGAGCAGCAGATCGGCACCGAGTTGCTGAGCTAGCAGGGCAGAAGCCAGATCCTTGTCGATCACCGCTTCAACGCCGCTCAGTTGCTGCTTCTCGTCGCGAATCACAGGAATACCACCGCCGCCGCAGGCGATGACGATGTAACCCTGTTTAACCAACTGCGCGATAGTGTCGCGTTCAATAATTTCGAGGGGAGCCGGTGACGGCACGGTACGACGCCAGCCGCGGCCAGCATCTTCCATCATCGTCCAGCCGAGTTCCTGCTGGCGCTGAATAGCGGTTTGCTCGTCCATAAACGCACCGATCGGTTTGTTTGGGTTAGCAAAAGCGCTGTCGTTTTGATTGACCAGTGTTTGGGTAACGAGAGCCACAACAGGCTTAGAAATGCCGCGGCGAGCCAGTGCGTTGTGCAGTGCTTTCTGGAACATGTAGCCAATCGCGCCCTGGGTGTCGCCGACGGCGTAATCCAGTGGCACCGGAGCTACTTCAGGGCTCGCCAGCTCAGAGCGGCGCAGAATAAAGCCAACCTGCGGGCCGTTACCGTGAGTGAGCACCAGATCCCATCCGGCTTCGACCATATCGGTGATGTGTTTAACGCTTTCCATTACCGCTTCGTATTGGTCTGGAATGCTGTTGTGGCGATCGTCCTGGATCAGCGCATTGCCGCCTACGGCGACTATTGCTAAAGGTTTGCTCATGTGTTCTCTCCCTGGGAAACGACCTTGGCTAGTGCCTGAATGGCATCAACAAAGCAGGACATCGGTGCGGTGGTGATCCCGGCACCTATCTGACCGACCCCCGCTTGCTTATGGGCGATACCGGTATTGATAACCGGCAGAATGCCGCGGTCAGCCACTTTACGTGCGTCGATACCCGCCGCCGTTGGCGCGAAATTCAGTGCAGGCAAGGTGAATGCCGGGTTTGAGCCAAGGGTGATGAACTGCATGCGGCGGCTGTTGTTAGTGGCATCGGCTGGTGTGCCGCCGACAAATTTCACGATGGCCGGGGAAGAAGCCATCGCAAAGCCGCCAACACCTGCGGTTTCGGTAATAGCGCTGTCGCCCAAATCCGCTGCTGCGTCATCAACACCGTAGCCCGGGAAGAACAAGCCTTCGACTGGGTTTGCCGGAGCCTGATACCACTGGTCACCAGTGCCGGACAAGCGAATGCCGAAGTTTACGCCGTTACGCGCCATTACGGTCACCATCGAGCTGAAAGGCACATTGGCTGCGGCATCCATCATCGCTTTGCAGGCGGCCATAGAAAGGTTAAGGAAGAAGTGGTCGTTGCCAGTGATAAATTCCACCACCCGTTGCAGGGTTTCCAGCGGCATGTTGCTGGCCAACAGCGCAGGGACCAGGCGCTTGATCAGCAGGCCCGTTGCAGCGGCATTACGGTTATGAACTTCGTCACCCATGTGCAGCGCTTGTGCCATCAGCGGTTTTAATTCCAGTTCGCCGATGTGGCGCACGGCCACTTTCAGTGCCGGAGCCAGTTCGTTGCGCATCCAGTGCAGACGTTGTAGAACTTCGTCGTTATTCGCGCCAAAGCGCAACACTTTGCCAAGACCTTCATTGAAGTTACAGAAAGCCAGCTTGCCGTTGGTTTTGTTTTCAATCACCCACAGCGGCATGGATGGGCTAATAATCCCCGCCATTGGGCCGACGGCGTTGTAATGATGGCAAGGTTCAAGGTCAACTTTTCCGCTTTTTGCCAGCAGTTCGGCTTCTTCGTGGCTGGTGGCCCAACCTTCAAACAGAATGGCACCCACAATCGCCCCTTTTACCGGGCCGCACATATTTTCCCAGCTGATTGGCGGGCCGGAATGCAGGATAAGTTTGCGTTCTGCCATTGCCGGAATCGCTTCGTCAGCCATCATCACGTCAACCAATACTGGCTGTGCGTTCAGGTAATGCTCCATTGCGACTTGGTTTGCGTGCTCAACCAGCGGGTGGCGCAGCAAATCCGCCAGATCTAAACCCGCTTCGATATTACCCAGCGCAGGTGGCTGCCAGCTCAGTGCAATGGCATCGCCGCCGACTTTTTGAATGTTGTTGGCGAAGCCCGCAAGCCCCGCATTCACCACTTTTAGTGGCTGATTAAATAAGGTATTCATGCGGTTACTCCGTTTTTCTTAGCCTGAGTCTGCGCCACGATGCTCGCCCAAATGGCTGCCTGCGCGTTGCAATCAGCGACAATCACTCCTGCGTTGCGCAGGGATTCAATCTGTCGGCTGCGCTGTTGCGGGTCTGCTTGTGTGCCGCAGACGTGAGCGACCAATAGCGGGGCGTTGGCTTTGTCGATTTTGGCCAGCAGTTCCAGCAATTCAGCGGCAGGTTCTTCGGCTGCGCCATAGCCCAGCACCAGGTCAAACAGCACGATGGCGGTTTGTGGATCGCTCAGTTCAACCAGCAGGCGCTGGTTGCGCAGCGTCGGGTCGATCATCGGGTGCGGTTTGCCACGGGTGAAATCGTCATCACCCATGTCGATCAGGGTGTGGCCTTCACTTTTCCAGATATCAGTCAGTTTGCGGTTGCCATAAACTGGCGTGTTAGAGGAGGCTGTAAAGCCATGTTGTTGGCACAAAAGCTGTGCTTCATAACAGAAAGTGCCGCCCGCAAAGACGCCACGAATCAACTGACGGCTGGCAGGTAGCGCCTGTGCTGCAGTTTGCAGCATGGTTATTTGGGCCGCGTCTGGCTGTAAAGCGTGCTGAATCAGCGGAGTGTTATTCAGCAGCGCGACAGCAAGGTCGGCGGCGCTGGCAAGGGTTGTCGCTGCGGTGACATTTGGGCGGGTAATCTCTGCAGGAATTGCTCCGAGGAAGTTCACTACCACGGGTTTGCCTGCCGCCTGTGCCTGCTTGAGAATACGTTCGGCAACCGCTTTTGAAGGGGGCTTAGAAATTAAAACGATGACTTTTGTGGCTTCATCTTCTGCCAGCGCTTGCAGGCCGAACAGCATGGAAATGCCGCCAATTTCTTCACTTAAATCATGACCGCCGGTGCCGAGTGCCTGAGAAATCCCCGCGCCAAGCTGGTCGATACGGCATGTAACTTCCTGCACGCCGGTACCGGATGCGCCGACCACACCAATCGCGCCGCGATTAACGACGTTGGCAAAACCCAGCGGAATACCGTTAATAACGGCTGTGCCACAGTCTGGCCCCATGACAATCAGGTTACGTTCGCGGGCGTGCACTTTAATCGCTTTTTCCTGCACGACGCTGACGTTATCGCTGAACATCATTACGTTCATACCCAAATTCAGGGCTTTCATCGCTTCGGCAGCGGCGTAATCGCCAGGCACGGAAATCAGTGCCAGATTTGCAGCAGGCTCTTTTTCCAGCGCCATCTCCATGCTCACCAGATCCGGAGTGCGCACACCGTCGTTGCTACTATCTTCGGGTTTACTGTTCAGGCGTTGATGAGCCAGTTCCAGCGCTTCCTCGCAAGCATCTTCAGCACCCATCACCGCGATAATCAGGTCGTTCGGCCCGGCGCTGATGTTGTCCCCAAGTCCTGCGTCGTGCAGTTGCTCGAGGTTAGTTGCCGTTCCCATCACCACGGATGCCTGTTGAATGCCTGGCAATTTGCTGATTTGAGCGGATATCTGCATCAGAGAAACGGAATCCTGATAGAGATTTTTGAAAACTTTATATTCTGATTTCATCGGTTTATGCCTGTTTCTTACTGCCCAATAGTGAAATTTGGGCAAAGCTGTCCCTTGCAGAGTTTTTGTGGCTCTGCATGGGGGGATTGGGTGATGTCAGAGGGTTGCTTTTAAGCTACGCAACCCGTGCAGCATTCCGGCGAGGCAATCGACACCCGAAGACGCGCCAAATTGCATGATCTGTTCTGCGGCGCGGATAACCATCGTGGTTGGCGCTTGCGAGGTGAGTTGTTCCTGCATCGCGCAGATGGGCTGGGAAAAGTGGCCTTCCAGCGCCCGGCACAGATAATGGCGGCTGATGTCCGTGGTACGCGGCAGATGTTGTTCAATTAACAGTTGCAGCCGCGTCTGGTGTGCTTGCAACTCAGGGGTGAGTTGCCACGGGCTGAGTGCCGCCAGATAACCCAACAGGTAATCATCGCCGTCCGGAGTTAAACCTTTGCCGTAACCGATGAGCTTCACCACCTGGTTTTCGAGCTGTTCTGGCAGTTCATATGGTGCCAGCCGGTGCTTGCTTTCGTCTTTGCTCATTGGGCTTGATGCCCAGAGCAAATCGCTTTCCACCTGGTGTTCCAGGCAGTAAAGCAGCAATTGTGAGGCCAGCGTTTCGTAGTGTTGCAAAGCCTCTGGCAGCGCATTCAGGCTCAATGATGAACCGTTAAGTCTGGGTTGCCAGACGACTGCTTTGCTTAAATCCACCTGCCAGCGCGGAGCTTGCCATTGCCTGGCGATCAATTGAACCGCTTCGCCGCGCATTGCCTGCTGCCGCCAGTCCCAGCCTGCGGGTAATGTCACTCGCACTGCATCGGGCAAATTCTGGTAAATATCTGCCGCTAAAAGAGTAAAAAGATGGCCATCGTCAGCGATCAGGTTGATTGCGTGTGCAAAACAGCTGTGAATATGCGCACTCTTTGGTAGCCGGGTGGCGGCCAGATAACCAATGGACTGCGCTGCAAGCGTGACGATAGCCATGCTGATTAGCCTTTCAGGCCTTTAATCACGGAGTTTGCATCGCTGACCCAGCCGAAAATTGCGCCCTGGGCTTTGATCATCTCCAGTGCGTATTTCTGGAATTCCGGGAAGTAAGAACCTACGCAGTCTTCTGGAATAATGCACTCGTAGCCACGGTCATTTGCTTCGCGTACGGTGGTGTTGACGCAAACTTCAGTGGTGACGCCGCAGACGATCAAGGTTTTAACGCCGCTATTTTGCAGAATGAGGTGCAAATCAGTTTGGTAGAACGCCCCTTTGCCTGGCTTATCAATAATTGGCTCGCCAGCAACTGGGTAGAGTTCAGGGATGATGTCGTGGCCCGCTTCACCACGCACCAGAGTACGACCCATCGGACCTGGTTCGCCGATAAAGGTTTTGCCGCCACGAGTCAGTTTAGCTGGAGGGCAATCGGTCAGATCCGGGCGATGGCCTTCACGGGTGTGAATCACCAGCATATTTTTCTGGCGAGCGACCTCGAGCACGCGTTTGCACGGCTCGATTGCGCTGCGAACCAGCGAAACATCATTACCCAGCGCTTCGCCAAAACCACCGGCTTCTACGAAATCACGCTGCATATCAATCATCACCAGCGCGGTCGTTTTTGGATCAAAGGGCAGAGCAAAAGGTTGAGCTTCAAAAGCATGAGTCATCTTAAAATCTCCAGTTCACCAGGTGAGTAATTACATTGTCTGTAGACGAGTATTCAGAAGATATGCTGCTTAAAACAGCGAAATAGTTTCCGTAGCTGCAACGAATAATTTGTATCAACGAAATGGATTAACAAGTGCTGGAGAGGAAGTGTGAGAGGGTTCAAATTGTGGGAGAATGCTGCAAAAAAATTGATGTAAAAACCCGCCAGACACTAAAAAATTGTCGCGATAATGTGAGCCTGACGGGCTTTGAGTTAAATGGGTTACCTGCTTGCACTAAATCGTTCAAACCACGCCAGCATCCGTACCCAGCCATCCTTTGCCGATTCAGCATGATAGCTCGGGCGGTAGTCCGCATTAAAAGCATGGCCCGCTTCCGGGTAGACGATGATTTCTGCGTTGGCATTAGCGGCACGCAAAGCATGGCGCATTGTTTCGACTGTATCCTGTGGAATTCCCGTGTCCTGCCCGCCATAGAGGCCAAGTACGGGCGCATTCAAATTGACTGCGATGTCGACTGGGTGATGCGGGGAGTTTAATGTCTTCTCGCCTACTAATTTGCCATACCAGGCCACAGCTGCTTTCAACTGTGGATTGTGTGCGGCATACAGCCACGTTATACGGCCACCCCAACAAAACCCTGTCATCATCAAACGATGTGCATCACCACCGTTTCTTGCCGCCCAATTGGCGACGTGATCAAGATCCGCGAGCACCTGTGCATCGGGTACTTTTGAAACCAGCCCGCTGAACAGGGTAGGGATATCGGCATAATCATTGGGATCACCCTGGCGGAAATAGAGCTCTGGCGCGATAGCCAGATACCCTTCCAGCGCCAGGCGACGGCAGACATCGCGAATATGCTCATGCACGCCGAAAATTTCCTGCACTACAATCACGATGGGTAAAGGGCCTGCGGCATCTTTTGGCCTGGCGTGATAAGCAGGCATGTTTTCGCCCTGCGTAGGAATTGAGGTTTCCCCTGCATGAATAGCATCATCTGGGGTATGCAATGCGGTTGACGCAAGAGGGCAGGCCGCTGGCGCAAAATGCCCGCCCGGTGATTTACCTGTATGTTCTTCTTTCATTGGCATTCTCCTTACCAGAATTAGCGCAGTGCGATAACTATAGCTTTTCCCCGTTATTCTTCGAGTTGCTGGTGGATTGTTTAGTCGCACTCATCTCAATATCAGAACTATGAGCGCCACCCCTTTAAATGTGATTTTCATCACTATTGCAGTTGAAAATAATGTAACTTGTTTGATTCAAAGTGAAATGCGTCACGAAATTATTTGTGAGGGTTCTGTACAGTACCCCCATAGCAATGTAAGCCAACCTATTCAACGCAGGAGTTTGTTATGTCCAAGTCTGATGTTTTTCACCTCGGCCTCACTAAAAGCGATCTGCAAGGGGCAACACTTGCCATCGTCCCGGGCGATCCTGAGCGAGTTGAAAAAATCGCTGTGCTGATGGACAAGCCGGTCAAATTGGCTGCCCACCGTGAATTTACTACCTGGCGTGCTGAGTTAGACGGCAAGCCAGTAATCGTTTGTTCCACCGGTATCGGTGGTCCATCAACCTCTATCGCGGTGGAAGAACTGGCGCAGTTGGGTATTCGTACTTTCCTGCGTATCGGGACTACCGGTGCAATTCAGCCGCATATCAATGTTGGTGATGTTCTGGTGACAACTGCTTCTGTGCGCCTTGACGGTGCCAGCTTGCACTTTGCTCCAATGGAATACCCGGCAGTGGCCGATTTTGCGTGTACTACCGCACTGGTTGAAGCTGCGAAATCTATTGGCGCGACCACACACATTGGTGTGACTGCATCTTCCGATACCTTCTACCCAGGCCAGGAGCGTTACGACACCTTCTCAGGCCGCGTAGTTAACCGCTACAAAGGCTCCATGGAAGAGTGGCAGCAGATGGGCGTGATGAACTACGAGATGGAATCCGCAACACTGCTGACCATGTGTGCAAGCCAGGGTCTGCGTGCAGGTATGGTTGCAGGTGTGATTGTGAACCGTACTCAGCAAGAAATTCCTAACGCTGAAACGATGAAGAAAACCGAAAGCCATGCGGTTAAAATCGTTGTGGAAGCAGCTCGTCGCCTGATCTAGTCCCCCAGCCGGTGCAAGCCGGCTTAATTTTTACGCTTTGCGTAACGTCTCGCAGTAAACTCCTTTTCATCTGGACATTTATACAGCACAATTTTATTTTGCTGATGCCTGGTATGACTTTGTGGGAGTGACTGTGGATATTTCTATTTTATTCGGGCTGGGTATTGCGCTGGTTGGAGTTCTGACTGGCTGGTTGCTGGCAAGTTTGCGGGCGGCTGGGCGGCAATCCGAACTGCACGAAGAACAAAGAGAAATCTACGGCGAACTGACTGCTGCACGGCAGGAGTTACAGCAAAACCAGCACTGGAAAGAAGAATGCGAGCAACTCAACCGTGAGCTGCGCACTCAGCTTGAAATTAACAGTGCGCAGGAAGCCGATATCCGCGAACTTTCCACACTTCTGGAACAAACCCGTCTAAATGCTGATGACAAACATCGGCAGATGCTCAACAGCGAGCAGCGCCTCAGCGAACAATTTGAAAACCTCGCCAACCGGATTTTTGAACACAGTGGCCGTAAAGTTGAAGAGCAAAACCGCCAAAGTTTGAATGGCTTGCTCTCGCCACTGCGCGAACAACTGGATGGTTTCCGCCGCCAGGTTCAGGAAAGTTTTGGCCAGGAAGCTCGCGAACGCCACACGCTAACCCACGAAATTCGTAACCTTCAGCAGCTTAATGCTCAGATGGCACAAGAGGCACTGAACCTCACCAAAGCCCTGAAAGGGGACAATAAAACCCAGGGAAACTGGGGTGAGGTTGTACTAACACGTGTGCTGGAAGCCTCTGGCTTACGCGAAGGGTATGAATACGAAACCCAGGTAAACATTCAGCTAGAAAATAACAGCCGCATGCAGCCGGATGTCATCGTGCGTTTGCCGCAGGGCAAAGATGTGGTTATCGACGCCAAAATGACGCTGGTGGCCTATGAGCGTTACTACAACGGCGACGACGACGTAACTCGTGAAATCGCCCTCAACGAGCATATTGCAGCGGTGCGTAACCACATTCGCATGCTGGGCCGTAAGGACTATCAGCAGTTGCCTGGTCTACGTTCGCTGGATTATGTACTGATGTTTATCCCGGTAGAGCCCGCTTTTTTACTGGCGATTGATCGCCAGCCGGAACTTATCAGTGAAGCACTCAAGAATAACATCATGCTGGTTAGCCCGACCACGCTGCTTGTGGCGTTAAGAACGGTTGCCAATTTGTGGCGTTATGAGCATCAAAGCCGGAATGCGCAACAAATTGCCGAACGCGCAGGCCGCCTGTATGACAAAATGCGCCTCTTTGTTGATGATATGTCGGCGATTGGTCAAAGCCTGGATAAAGCGCAGGATAACTATCGACAGGCGATGAAAAAACTCTCTACCGGGCGCGGAAATATTCTGCTCCAGGCTGATGCGTTTCGTGGTCTGGGTGTTGAGGTTAAACGTGAGATTAATCCAGATTTAGTCGAGCAGGCCAGACTTGAAGACGGCGATAACACCGAGCGCCATGAGCATGAAAACGACGAAGAAAAGAACACGGACAACAGTTTAGAGAACCGACGAATCGTCGGTTAGCGTTGAGCTTCGGTTAAACCCTGCAGCTTGAAGCATAGGGCTTTAGGCCCCATTCTGTTACACTTCACAAACATTTTTTGGACAAGCAGGCATTGAGATGGTTGAAGAATCCCAGGAAACAACACACTTTGGCTTTCGCACTGTAGCGAAGGAACAGAAGGCCGATATGGTCGCTAATGTGTTCCACTCTGTGGCCGCAAAATACGACGTAATGAATGACTTAATGTCATTTGGCATCCATCGTATATGGAAGCGTTTCACCATTGATTGCAGTGGTGTTCGTCGTGGTCAGCGCGTACTGGACTTAGCAGGTGGAACCGGCGATTTAACCGCTAAGTTCTCTCGACTGGTTGGCGAAACAGGCGAAGTGGTTCTGGCTGATATCAATGACTCAATGCTGAAAATGGGGCGCGAAAAACTGCGCAACATCGGTGTGGTTGGCAACGTGAACTATGTTCAGGCTAACGCTGAAGCCCTGCCATTCCCGGATAACTTTTTTGATTGCATCACCATCTCTTTCGGTCTGCGTAATGTGACAGACAAAGAGAAAGCGCTGCGTTCAATGTATCGCGTATTAAAACCAGGTGGCCGCCTGTTGGTTCTGGAATTCTCTAAACCGATTATTGAACCACTGAGCAAAGCTTACGATGCGTACTCCTTCCACATTTTGCCACGAATCGGTGAAATTGTTGCGCAGGATGCAGAAAGCTACCGTTATCTGGCTGAGTCTATTCGCATGCATCCTGATCAAGAAACATTGAAAGCGATGATGGAAGATGCGGGCTTTGAAAATACTACCTATTTCAATCTGACCGCTGGCGTAGTTGCTCTGCACCGTGGCTATAAATTCTGACAGGGAACTCGTGATGCCTTTTACACCGCTAATGACTGCCGGAATTGAAAATATCCTCAATACTTTTCTCTGGCGCGATCGGGGACTGAAAGCGGCACGTCAGCGCTTAGTGGGTAAGGTATTACGCGTTGAGCTTAAAGAGTTCTCTTCGCCAATTGTTCTGGTCTTTAGCGAACAGCAAATTGATGTACTGGGCCAGTGGGAAGATGAAGCTGATTGCATGGTGCTGACCGGGCTTGGCACCTTGCCTAAACTACGTGACAGGCAGCAACTTACTGCACTGATTCGCAGCGGTGAATTAGAGGTACAAGGCGATCTTCAGGTTGTCCAGAATTGGGTTTCTCTGATGGATCTTGCCGAGTTCGATCCTGCTGAATTATTAGCACCTTACATTGGTGATATTGCCGCCGAAGGTATCAGTAAAGTTATCCGTGGTGGCGGTAAGTTATTCAAAAAAGGATTTACCCGTAACCAGCAATACCTGTCAGAAGCCATTACGGAAGAGTGGAAGATGGCACCTGGATCGCTTGAGGTTGCATGGTTTGCTGAGGAAACGGCAGCAGTCGAACGAAATGTTGACGCACTTATCGCGCGACTGAACAAACTGGAGAACAAATGACGCCTGGAGAAATTCGTCGCCTGTATTTCATTGTCCGCACTTTTCTTAGTTATGGTCTGGATGAACTGATTCCTCGTGTCCGAATTACGCTGCCATTACGTATCTGGCGGCGCATGCTTTTCTGGATGCCAAACCGCCATAAAGAAAAACCTCTCGGTGAGCGTTTGCGTCTGGCTTTACAAGAGCTTGGCCCGGTATGGATCAAGTTTGGCCAGATGCTTTCTACACGTCGTGACTTGTTCCCACCGCAAATTGCCGATCAACTGGCGATGTTGCAGGACCGCGTTGCACCGTTTGACGGCGCACTGGCAAAAAAACAAATCGAACAAGCGATGGGAGGGCTTCCCGTAGAGGCCTGGTTTGACGATTTTGAAATCAAACCGCTCGCGTCAGCTTCCATTGCCCAGGTCCATACCGCTCGCCTGAAAGAGAATGGGCGAGAAGTGGTTATCAAAGTTATTCGTCCGGATATTTTGCCGATCATCAAAGCGGATATGAAACTAATCTATCGTCTCGCACGATGGGTACCGCGTTTGCTGCCTGATGGCCGCCGTTTGCGCCCGCTTGAAGTTGTGCGCGAATATGAGAAGACCTTAATTGATGAACTAAATTTGCTGCGCGAATCGGCAAACGCCATTCAGTTGCGCCGCAATTTTGAAGGTAGCTCGATGCTGTATGTACCGGAAGTGTTCTCTGACTATTGCAGTCAGGACATGATGGTGATGGAGCGAATTTACGGTATTCCCGTTTCTGATATTGCGATGCTTCATAAGCAGGGCACCAACATGAAACTGTTGGCAGAGCGTGGCGTGCAGGTGTTCTTCACCCAGGTTTTCCGTGACAGCTTCTTCCACGCGGATATGCATCCAGGCAATATTTTCGTCAGCTATGAACACCCTGAAGACCCGCAATACATTGGTATCGACTGCGGTATTGTGGGTTCGCTCAATAAAGAAGATAAGCGCTATCTGGCTGAGAACTTTATCGCCTTCTTTAACCGTGATTACCGCAAAGTTGCTGAACTGCATGTGGATTCAGGCTGGGTTCCGCCAGACACGAATGTTGAAGACTTCGAGTTTGCCATTCGTACAGTTTGCGAGCCTATCTTTGAAAAGCCATTAGCGGAAATTTCCTTTGGCCATGTGCTGCTGAACCTGTTCAATACGGCACGCCGCTTTAATATGGAAGTGCAGCCGCAGCTGGTTTTATTGCAAAAGACGCTACTTTACGTTGAAGGGCTTGGAAGGCAGCTTTATCCGCAACTGGATTTGTGGAAAACAGCCAAGCCTTTCCTGGAAGATTGGATCAAAGATCAGGTGGGTATTCCTGCGCTTATCCGTTCGTTTAAAGAAAAAGCACCGTTCTGGATAGAAAAAATGCCAGAACTGCCAGAACTGATGTACGACAGTTTGCGCCAGGGTAAACAATTACAGCACAGCGTTGATAAAATAACGCGAGATTTACAACGCAATCAGGTACGTCAGTCGCAATCGCGCTATCTGTTTGGCATTGGCGCTACGCTAATGCTAAGCGGGACTTTATTATTGATTAACAAACCAGAATGGGAATTTATGCCCGCCTGGTTGATGGCCGGGGGGATTGTGACCTGGCTGATTGGCTGGCGGCGCTCAACCTGAGTTGTTTTTAATCGTTTTTAACAGACAACGTGCGGTACAATATGCACCGTTATTCTTTTTATCATTATGACTCTGAGGCAACACTATGGGTGGTATCAGTATTTGGCAATTGTTGATCATTGCCGTGATCGTCGTTCTGCTGTTTGGTACCAAGAAACTGGGTTCTATCGGTTCTGATTTGGGCGCATCCATCAAAGGCTTTAAAAAAGCGATGGGTGACGATGAAGACAAAGAGAAAGATAAATCCGTTCAGGATGCTGATTTCACGGCGAAAACACTCGCTGATAAGCAGCCTGGCGAAGTGAAGAAAGACGAAGCAAAGAGCAACGATAAAGAGCAGGTGTAAACCGTGTTCGATATTGGTTTCAGTGAGTTGCTACTGGTGTTCGTGATTGGCCTGATTGTTCTCGGGCCACAACGTTTGCCTGTGGCAGTTAAAACGGTTGTCGGGTGGGTTCGTGCTTTGCGTTCGCTCGCGGCAACTGTGCAAAATGAACTGGTTCAGGAACTGAAAATCCAGGAGCTGCAAGACAGCCTGAAGAAGGTTGAAAAGGCGAGCATGGATAATCTCACTCCAGAGCTAAAGGCATCAATGGATGAGCTGCGTCAGGCTGCAGAGTCAATGAAACGCTCGTACACTCAGGAACCTGAAAAGGGGAGTGACGAGGCTCATACCATCCATAACCCATTGATAAAAGATGCCGAGGATAGCCACGACGGCGTGACTCCTGCCACCGCAGCACACCAGGCCAGTGCGCCCGATCAGGCTCCTGCCGTTGAGTCTGAAACAGTTCCTGCACCTGCGGCAGTTTCGGACGAGTTGATCCAGCCTCAGATTAAACCCGTGGCAGAACCAGCCAAAATACCAGCGTCTTCTCAACCTTCGAGTGATAAACAGTAAACATGGCCGTAGAAGATACCCAACCGCTTATCAGCCATCTGATTGAGCTACGCAAGCGACTATTAAATAGCATTATCGCTGTGCTGGTGATTTTCCTGGCACTGGTTTATTTTGCGAACGACATTTACCAAATTGTCTCCGCCCCGCTTATCAGCCAGATGCCGGTAGGCTCAACGATGATTGCTACCGATGTCGCATCACCGTTTTTTGCGCCTATTAAACTGACGATTTATGTCTCGGTGTTCTTGTCAGCACCGGTCATTCTTTATCAAATTTGGGCATTTATTGCGCCTGCGCTTTATAAACACGAGCGCAAACTGGTTATGCCACTGCTGTTCTCCAGCACAATGCTGTTTTATATCGGCATCGCTTTTGCCTATTTCGTGGTGTTCCCTTTAGCGTTTGGGTTCCTTACGAAAACCGCACCAATAGGGGTCGTGATGTCTACTGACATAACGAAATACCTCGATTTTGTCATGGCATTGTTTATGGCATTTGGTGTGGCTTTTGAAGTACCGGTAGCGATTATTCTGCTGTGCTGGATGGGTGTAACCAGCCCGGAAGCGTTAAAGAAAAAGCGCCCGTATATTCTGGTTGGTGCATTCGTGGTTGGTATGCTGTTGACTCCGCCGGATGTATTTTCGCAAACACTACTGGCAATTCCGATGTACTGCCTGTTTGAAGTCGGTGTGTTCTTTTCTCGTTTCTATGTCGGTAAAGGGCGTAGAAGAGGTGAAGAAGACCCGGAAGATGCTCCAGAAGCAGAAGACCAACACTCTAATAAATAGTCATAATTTCAGGCCGCCCATCAGGGCGGTCGTCGTTTGGAAGGCGCTATGTTTGATATCGGTGTAAATCTTACCAGCTCACAGTTTGCGAAAGATCATGCAGAAGTTGTTGCTCGCGCGCATTCAGCGGGAGTCAGCGGCATGTTGCTGACCGGCACGAATCTGCATGAAAGCGAGCAAGCTTTGTTACTGGCACAACAGTATCAAGGGTGCTGGTCTACCGCCGGTGTTCACCCTCATGATGCCAGCCAGTGGCAAGACGAAACGGCAGAGGCTATTCGCAAACTTGCTGGTGCTTCTGAAGTGGTCGCGATCGGCGAGTGTGGCCTGGATTTCAATCGTAATTTCTCAACACCAGCTGAACAAGAGCGTGCTTTTACCGCACAACTGGCCCTTGCGGCTGACCTGATGATGCCGGTATTTTTACACTGCCGTGAGGCACACGAACGTTTTATTGCTCTGCTCGACCCATGGCTCGATAAATTACCAGGTGTGGTGCTGCATTGCTTTACCGGTACAGAAAATGAAGCGCGTGAGTGTCTGGCGCGTGGGCTTTTCATCGGCGTGACCGGTTGGGTGTGCGATGAGCGCCGTGGCCAAGAATTACGTGAATTGCTACCGGTGATCCCAGCACATCAACTGCTGCTGGAAACCGATGCCCCCTATTTGTTACCGCGGGATCTAAAACCAAAACCTGCTTCCCGCCGGAACGAACCCTGTTACTTGCCGCATATCCTGAACAAGGTGGCTCAATGGCGTGGAGAAGATCCCGCCTGGCTTGCGCAAGTAACAGATGACAATGCCCGCCGTCTTTTCCGGTTGGCTTAAATCAGGAGAAAGTAAATGAGCTATGCATTTCCCGGTACGTTTCCTGGCCGCCGTATGCGCCGCGTCCGTCGTCACGATTTCAGCCGCCGCCTGGTGAGCGAAAATCAATTAACGGTTAATGACCTTATCTACCCTGTGTTTGTGATGGAAGGTCAGAACCGTCAGGAAGAAGTGGCGTCAATGCCGGGCGTTTACCGCATGACTATCGATTTGCTGCTCAAAGAAGCGGAAGCCGTTGCGAAGCTGGGTGTGCCGGTGCTGTCCCTGTTCCCGGTCATCGAGAGCGCAGGGAAGTCGCTGCATGCTGAAGAAGCTTATAACCCGAACGGGCTGGTTCAGCGTGCGGTTCGCGCACTGAAAGATGCCGTGCCAGAACTGGGTCTGCTGACCGACGTTGCGCTTGATCCATACACTACTCACGGTCAGGACGGCGTGATTGATGCAGACGGTTACGTTATCAACGATATTACGCGTGAAATTCTGGTGCGCCAGGCGCTGTCTCATGCAGAAGCAGGGGCTGAAATCATCGCGCCAAGTGACATGATGGATGGTCGTATCGGGGCGATTCGCGACCAGCTTGAGCTGGATGGTTTCGTGAATACCCAGATTATGTCTTATGCCGCGAAATACGCATCGTGCTATTACGGCCCGTTCCGTGACGCAATTGGCTCATCCGGCAACCTGAAAGGTGGCAATAAAAAGACCTATCAGATGGACCCGGCCAATAGCGATGAAGCTTTGCAGGAAGTCGCTCAGGATCTGCAAGAAGGCGCAGATATGGTGATGGTAAAACCAGGTATGCCGTATCTGGATGTGGTTCGCCGCGTGAAAGACACCTTTGGCGTGCCAACTTTTGCCTACCAGGTTTCCGGTGAATATGCGATGCATATGGCGGCGATTCAGAACGGCTGGTTGGCAGAAAAGCCGGCTATCATGGAGTCGTTACTGTGCTTTAAACGCGCAGGTGCTGATGGTGTGCTGACGTACTTCTCGAAGCGTGTCGCGCAATGGTTGCATGACGAGCAAATGCAGCGCTAGAGTCAAAATATAGGGCCAGCAATCGCTGGCCCTTTTTTACGTCTTTTTGAAATCCGTATTCTTCACACTTTGCATCACTTGTTTATTCAACAAGTTGAGCAGCAGCATAGAGCGGGCTTCTCCGTCTGGTTCGCTAAAAATCGCCTCCAGACCTTCGAATGCCCCTTCGGTTATCACCACGCGATCGCCTTCGTACGGCGTATCCGGGTCCAGAACGTTCTCCGGGGTGTGGCTGATGAGCTGCTCAATCACATCACTCGGTACAGTAGCCGGCAGGCTGCCGAAACGCACGAAATGGCTGACGCCACGCGTAGAGTTTATGGTTGTGGTATGAATATTTTCAGGGTCAAACCGGACAAACATATAGTTTGGGAACAATGGTTCATCGACCGCAGTGCGTTTGCCTCGAACGATCTTTTCAATTTTGATCATCGGGGTAAGGCAATTCACGTCCTGACGCTCGAGATGCTCTTGCGCCCGTAGTAATTGACCTCGTTTGCAGTACAACAAATACCAGGATTCCATAGTGTCTCTTTTCCTCATTAACCGAGGAAGAATAGCAAAAGGCCGTTATCAGGGATAGACGGCTCAGGTATAACCAATCACTGATTGGTTATCAGATAAGCATTTACGCGTTATTAACAAAAATACAGCATGCTGTGCATGAAGCCCGTATAATGACCGCCAAATCCTGACTACGATTAATTGCATGAAATACCACGACCTACGCGACTTTCTGGAACTACTCGAACAACGCGGTGAGCTAAAGCGTATCGCAATGCCAGTCGATCCGTACCTGGAAATGACTGAAATTGCCGATCGTACTTTGCGCGCCAATGGCCCTGCGCTGCTATTTGAGAACCCTAAAGGGTATGACATGCCAGTGCTGTGCAACCTGTTTGGCACGCCAAAACGTGTCGCGATGGGGATGGGGCAGGAAGATGTGTCGGCGCTGCGCGAAGTGGGTAAATTACTTGCCTTTCTGAAAGAGCCGGAGCCACCGAAAGGTTTCCGCGACTTGTTCGATAAGCTGCCACAGTTTAAACAAGTTCTGAATATGCCGACTAAGCGCCTGCGTAACGCCCCTTGTCAGGAACAAATCTTTGAGGGTGATGAAGTCGATTTGACGCGCATCCCTATCATGCAATGCTGGCCGGAAGATGCAGCACCTCTGATTACCTGGGGTTTGACGGTAACGCGTGGCCCGCATAAAGAGCGCCAGAATCTGGGCATTTATCGTCAGCAGCTTATTGGTAAAAACAAACTGATTATGCGTTGGTTGTCGCATCGCGGCGGCGCACTTGATTTCCAGGAGTGGTGTGCGGAACATCCGGGTGAGCGTTTCCCTGTTTCTGTAGCCTTAGGCGCAGATCCTGCCACTATTCTTGGCGCGGTAACGCCGGTGCCTGATACGCTTTCCGAATATGCGTTTGCTGGTTTGCTGCGCGGCACAAAAACGGAAGTCGTGAAGTGTATTTCCAACGATCTCGAAGTGCCTGCCAGTGCGGAAATTGTGCTTGAAGGTTATATCGAGCCAGGTGAAATGGCACCGGAAGGGCCATATGGTGACCACACGGGTTACTACAATGAAGTAGATGACTTCCCGGTATTTACCGTGACGCATATTACCCAGCGGCAGAATGCGATTTATCACTCAACTTACACCGGACGTCCACCGGATGAACCTGCGGTTCTGGGTGTGGCACTTAACGAAGTGTTTGTGCCGATTTTGCAGAAACAATTCCCGGAAATTGTCGATTTTTATCTGCCGCCGGAAGGCTGCTCTTATCGCCTTGCGGTTGTCACCATCAAGAAGCAATACGCTGGCCATGCGAAGCGCGTGATGATGGGAGTCTGGTCTTTCCTGCGACAGTTTATGTACACCAAGTTTGTCATCGTTTGTGATGATGATGTCAACGCGCGTGACTGGAACGATGTAATTTGGGCCATCACCACGCGTATGGATCCGGCGCGTGATACCGTACTGGTAGAAAACACGCCAATTGATTACCTGGATTTTGCCTCGCCGGTTTCCGGTCTTGGTTCAAAAATGGGACTGGATGCCACCAATAAATGGCCTGGGGAAACCCAACGTGAATGGGGTCGTCCTATTAAGAAAGATGCAGAAGTATGCGCGCGTATTGATGCAATCTGGGATGAGCTGGCTATTTTCGACGACAGTAAAAACGCCTGAGTGGCGGATTTTACGGTTTTGCATTATTGACCCGACAGAGGGGAAGCATGACAACCTTAAGCTGTAAAGTGACCTCGGTAGAAGCGATAACCGACACGGTATATCGCGTTCGATTACTGCCGGAAGCGAAGTTCTCCTTTCAGGCCGGGCAGTATTTGATGGTGGTGATGGATGAGCGCGACAAACGTCCGTTCTCCATGGCATCCACGCCGAGCGACCACGAGTTTATCGAGCTGCACATTGGCGCGTCAGAGATTAATCTGTACGCCATGGCCGTGATGGACCGTATTTTGAAAGAAAAAGAGATCGTTGTTGATATTCCACACGGCGATGCCTGGCTGCGCGACGATGAAGATCGTCCGTTGATTCTGATTGCTGGCGGTACCGGCTTCTCTTATGTGCGTTCAATTTTGCTGACGGCGCTGGCGCGTAATCCACAACGTGAAATCGCGATTTACTGGGGCGGCCGTGAAGATAAACATCTTTATGACCTGTCTGAGCTGGAAGCGCTGTCCGTGGTTCATCCAAATCTGCGTGTTGAAGCGGTTGTTGAACAACCTGAAGCAGGTTGGCGTGGGCGTACTGGCACTGTGCTGACTGCGGTGATGCAGGATTACGGAACGCTTGCCGGGCACGATATCTATATTGCCGGGCGTTTTGAGATGGCGAAAATTGCCCGCGACTTGTTCTGCAATGAACGTAGTGCGCAGGTTGATCGCATGTTTGGTGATGCGTTCTCGTTTATCTGATGCATAAAGGCCACCGTTTTAAGCGGTGGCCAAGTGTTAACAACGTTTATTCAAACGGTGTGTAATGGAAATAGAGCGGTTTTTTGTCTGATTCATACAGACACAGAATGGAGCCGCGTATTTCTTGCGAACTGCTTATAGATGCCACAACCTCGCTAGATACAGGCTGCTTGCCTACCTTTTCTTCGTATCTGTTAATCTGAATCCCTTCGTTTTTTATTTTTGCCTGATTTAGCACAACCATCATATCTGGGTTGTTTTTCATGACCCGCTTTCCATAAGCCAGGCAATCTTTAGCCGTTTTGATATCACCCGATTCCGCTGCATTGGCCCCGATTGAGGCCAGACATAGGCTGGTCATCAGTAAAGCCGGAACAATCTTCATCTTATTCCCTTAATTAGAATGGCGTCATAGCCAGGCGAAATATAGAACGTTGAGATGTTCAGAGCAATATATGTACAGCGAGGGAGGTTCGAGGAGAAGAAAAAACCCGCCCCTGACAGGCGGGAACAACAGCAACTAAACCTTCCCCGTCATAATTCGTGCTGCCTCTTTGTTGGTTGTCTTCGTTCACCCCGGTCACATAGTTATCTATGCTCCCGGGGATTCACTCAGTTGCCGCCGCGATGCAACTCGAATTATTTATGGGATGACCTCTTAATTTAGGGTATTAATTCCTTAAACTCGTTCAATAACAGTGGCAATACCCTGACCCAATCCGATGCACATGGTGGCGAGGCCAAACTGCGCATCACGACGTTCCATCAGATTCAATAACGTGGTGCTAATGCGCGTACCGGAACAACCGAGCGGGTGACCCAACGCAATCGCACCGCCGTTCAGGTTAATCTTCTCGTCGATCTTATCCATCAGACCCAGATCTTTAATACATGGCAGGATCTGTGCAGCGAATGCTTCGTTCATCTCAAACAGGTCAATATCGGCGGCAGTCAGGCCCGCTTTTTTCAATGCCAGTTGTGATGCCGGAACAGGTCCGTAACCCATAATGGAAGGATCACAGCCAACGACCGCCATAGAGCGAACATAAGCGCGAATCTTCAGGCCAAGCTCTTTGGCGCGTGATTCGCTCATCAGCAACATGGCTGAAGCACCATCGGAAAGAGCAGAAGAGCTGCCCGCCGTGACGGTTCCGTTGACCGGGTCAAATGCGGGTTTCAGAGCGGCCAGACCTTCAACGGTAGTTTCCGGGCGAATCACTTCGTCATAATCAAAACGTTTGAGCACGCCGTCTGCGTCATGACCGCTGATCGGCAGAATTTCATTTTTGAAATGACCAGCTTCTGTCGCAGCCCATGCTCGTTGGTGTGAACGAGCAGCAAACTGGTCCTGCATCTCACGGCTGATACCGTGCATGCGCGACAGCATTTCGGCGGTTAAACCCATCATGCCTGCCGCTTTAGCCACGTTACGACTCAGACCCGGATGGAAATCAACACCGTGGCTCATCGGCACGTGGCCCATGTGTTCCACGCCACCAATCAGACAAGCATGTGCATCCCCGGTTTGAATCATACGAGCAGCATCGTGCAGCGCTTGCATCGAAGAACCACACAGGCGGTTTACGGTTACAGCCGGGACCGAATGTGGGATTTCTGCCAGCAATGACGCATTACGCGCGATATTAAAACCTTGCTCCAGCGTCTGCTGCACGCAGCCCCAATAAATGTCATCAAGTGCTGCGGCTTCAAGTGCCGGGTTACGTGAGAGAATCCCACGCATCAAATGGGCGGAAAGATCTTCTGCACGCAGGTTACGGAACGCACCGCCTTTTGAACGGCCCATCGGGGTGCGGATGGCATCAACAATTACAACCTTTTCCATGATCACTCCTCAGGCACTTTTCAGGTCACTGGCTGGGCGCGCGGCTTCAACCGGTGGATAGTACGGCTCGTTACGGGACGCTTTTATACGTAAACCATCTGGCACTTGGTATAGCGGGCCGAGATGCTCATACTGCTGAGCCATATCGAGATATTTGGCGCTGCCAATGGTGTCCAACCAGCGGAAGGCACCGCCGTGGAAAGGAGGGAATCCGAGCCCATAAACCAGTGCCATATCGGCTTCGGCCGGGCTTGCGATAATGCCTTCTTCCAGGCAACGTACCACTTCGTTGACCATTGGGATCATCATGCGAGCGATGATCTCTTCGTCGCTGAAGTCGTGGCGTGGTTTGCTGACATCAGCCAGCAGGCTGACGGTTGCTTCATCCTGCTCTTTACGTGGTTTGTCTTTGCTGTCTTGTTTGTAGCGATAGAAACCCTGCTGGGTTTTCTGGCCATAACGGCCTGCATCAAACATCGCATCAACGGCATCGCGATAATCTTTCTGCATGCGCTGTGGGAAACCGGCCGCCATGACCGCCTGCGCGTGGTGCGCGGTATCAATACCGACCACATCCAACAGATACGCCGGACCCATTGGCCAGCCGAACTGTTTTTCCATCACTTTGTCGATTTGACGGAAATCGGCACCGTCGCGCATCAACTGGCTAAAGCCTGCAAAGTATGGGAACAGAACGCGGTTGACGAAGAAGCCCGGGCAGTCGTTCACCACGATTGGCGTTTTGCCCATTTTGCTGGCCCACGCCACGACTTTCGCGATGGTTTGCTCAGACGTTTTCTCGCCGCGAATCACTTCCACTAATGGCATGCGATGCACCGGGTTGAAGAAGTGCATACCGCAGAAGTTTTCCGGGCGCTTCAGGCTGTTTGCCAGTTCGCCAATCGGAATAGTCGAGGTGTTCGACGCCAGCACGGTGTCCGGACGCACTTTGTCTTCCACTTCCGCCAGAACCGCTTTTTTCACTTTCGGGTTTTCAACAACCGCTTCAACGACCACATCGACACGCTCAAAACCTGCGTAATCGAGCGTCGGATGAATGGTTGCAATCACGCCCGCCAGTTTCATGCCGTCGATTTTTCCACGTTCCAGCTGTTTGTTTAGCAGTTTGCTGGCTTCGTTAATGCCCAGCTCCAGTGACTTTTCGTTAATATCCTTCATTAATACCGGTACGCCTTTCCAGGCAGACTGGTAAGCAATGCCGCCGCCCATAATTCCGGCGCCAAGAACGGCGGCCTGTTTCGGGGTTTCGGTATTTTTGGTCAGCTTTTTCGCCTGACCTTTTATGTATTGGTCGTTAAGGAAAATCCCGACCAGCGCACGGGCCTCATTAGAACGCGCCAACGGCACGAAACTTTGAGTCTCCAGTTTTAATGCTTCATCACGGCTCAGACGGGCTGCGGCTTCAATTGTTTTTACGGCGGTCATTGGTGCCGGGTAATGCTTACCGGCAATCTGCATCACCATGCTCTTGGCAATGGTGAAGCTCATAGTGGCTTCGATCTTGCTCAGTTTCAGCGGTTGCAGCTTCGGTGCGCGTTTGGCTTTCCAGTCCAGATCGCCACTAATTGCCTGGCGCAGTATTGCCAGTGCGCCATCGCGCAGTTTTTCAGTTTTAACGACACCATCAACTAAACCGAGTTTTTGCGCTTCAACCGCGCCGACATCTTTCCCGGCGGTGATAATTTCCAGCGCGCTGTCAGCACCCAGTAAACGTGGCAGACGTACAGAACCACCGAAGCCTGGCATGATGCCCAGTTTGGTTTCTGGCAGGCCGATGCGGGTATCAGGTGTGGCCAGACGGTAATCTGTTGCCAGCACACATTCACAGCCGCCGCCAAGGGCATAACCATTAACTGCCGAAATGGTCGGGACCGGTAAATCTTCCAGGCGATTGAAAACGCTGTTGGCGAATTGCAGCCAGTGAGTCAGTTGTTCCGCAGGAACCAGGAACAGCGACAGGAATTCGGTAATATCTGCACCGACAATAAACGCTGCTTTATTGGAACTGAGCAGCAGGCCTTTTAACTGCGGCTGCTTTTCCAGCACATCCAGCGCGTGCCCGAGGCTCGCAACGGTCGCGGTGTCGAGTTTATTCACTGAGCCGGGCGCATCGAATACCAATTCTGCGATGCCATCTTCCAGCCAGTCGAGATGTAAGGTTTCACCTTGGTAGAGCATGTCAGTCTCCTGAATCCAGCAATGGGATCTGGTCGTACCAGATGGAGAGGAGTGTGGAATTGATGTTAATGAAATGCAAATAACTCTTTAAATATTTGCAAAGATGATCACAGCCACTGGAAATAAGTTCGCAAACTTTACGGTGTGCTAAGATGCGTGGCGTTCAGTTTATGAAACAAACAGAAGGGTAAATCATGGATTCACTGGCCTCACTTTATAAAGATCATGTGGCAACTTTGCAGGAACGTACCCGCAATGTTCTGGCGCGTTTTAATCTCGACGCGCTGTTGATTCACTCGGGCGAGCTGGTTAACGTCTTCCTGGATGATCATCCGTATCCGTTCAAAGTTAACCCACAATTCAAAGCCTGGGTTCCGGTGACACAAGTGCCAAACTGCTGGCTGCTGGTGGATGGCGTTAACAAACCGAAACTGTGGTTCTACTTGCCGGTTGATTACTGGCACAACGTTGAGCCGCTGCCAGAATCCTTCTGGACTGACGAAATTGAAGTGATTGCTTTGCCAAAAGCAGATGGCATTGGCAGCCAATTGCCTGCTGCACGTGGCAATATCGGTTACATCGGCCCAGTACCAGAGCGTGCTGTGCAGCTTGAAATTCAGGGTGCTAACGTCAACCCTAAAGGGGTGATTGATTACCTGCATTACTATCGCTCTTATAAAACAGATTATGAATTGGCGTGCATGCGTGAAGCGCAGAAAACCGCAGTGGTTGGCCATCAGGCAGCTCATGAAGCCTTCCTGTCTGGAATGAGTGAGTTCGATATCAACCAGGCTTATTTGACTGCCACAGGACACCGCGATACCGATGTGCCATATGGCAATATCGTGGCACTCAACGAACACGCAGCAGTTTTGCATTACACCAAATTAGATAATCGAGCTCCTGCGGAAATGCGTAGCTTCCTTTTAGATGCTGGCGCGGAATACAACGGTTATGCGGCTGATTTAACGCGTACCTGGTCGGCAAATAGCGACAATGATTATGCTCAATTGGTGAAAGACGTTAACACCGAGCAACTTGCGTTAATTGACACCCTGAAAGCGGGTGTGCGTTACACCGATTACCATATTCAGTTCCATCAACGTATCGCGAAGCTGCTGAACCGCCATAAGCTAGTAACGGGCATTAGCGAAGAAGCGATGGTAGAAACCGGTATTACTGGGCCATTTATGCCACACGGTTTAGGCCACCCATTGGGCCTGCAGGTTCATGATGTCGCTGGTTTCATGCAGGATGACACCGGTACGCACCTTGCTGCCCCTTCTCAATATCCGTATCTGCGCTGCACGCGTATTCTGGAACCGCGTATGGTTCTGACTATCGAGCCGGGCATTTACTTCATTGAATCTTTACTCGCGCCGTGGCGAGAAGGCCAGTACAGCAAACACTTTGACTGGCAGCGTATTGAAGCAATGAAACCTTTCGGTGGCGTTCGCATTGAAGACAACGTGATTGTTTACGAAAACAGTGTTGAAAACATGACGCGTGATTTGAAACTGGCGTAATGGATAGCTGGCTGATTCCTGCTGAGTCCGTCACGTTCAGTGAGGAAATCAAGAAAAGTCGCTTTATTACGCTGGTCGCGCATACGACTGGCGTAATAGCGGCGAAAGCGTTTCTTGAAAAAACACGTTCTGAACACCCGGATGCCCGGCATCATTGCTGGGCCTGGGTGGCTGGTGCCCCGAATGACTCGCAGCAGTTAGGCTTTTCTGATGATGGCGAACCCGCAGGCACTGCTGGAAAACCAATGCTTGCCCAGCTTATGGGAAGTGGTATTGGTGAAATTACAGCTGTAGTCGTTCGCTACTCTGGCGGAATCAAACTCGGAACAGGCGGTTTGGTGAAAGCTTATGGTGGCGGTGTGCAGGCGGCATTAAACCAATTGCCTACTGTGCTCAAAGTTCCGTTAACCGAATATACTTTGCAATGTGACTACGCACAGCTTGCCGGAATCGAAACTCTGCTCAAGCAGTACGACGGCATTGTGATGCAAAGTGATTTTCAAGCATCTGTATTATTACGTGTGGCATTGCCACAAGCAAAATTTGCTGATTTTTCAGTCAGACTTGCTGATTTTAGCCGCGGTGCATTGCATTTATTGCCGGCTGAATAATAATTCCCTCTCGTTATTTTTTGATAGTTAAGGAAGCGGCTGAAATGCATTTTCGCGCCATAACCCGAATCGTTGGTCTGTTAGTTATTCTTTTTTCCGTGACCATGATTATTCCAGGGTTGGTAGCTTTAATTTATCGCGATGGTGCTGGTCGAGCTTTCACCCAGACTTTCTTCGCAGCGTTACTCATTGGTTCTTTTTTGTGGTGGCCTAACAGGCGACAGAAAAGCGAGCTCAAACCTCGAGAAGGGTTCCTGATCGTCGTATTGTTCTGGACGGTGCTGGGGAGTGTGGGGGCGTTGCCCTTTATTTTTGCGGAACAGCCTAATCTCACTATTACCGATGCGTTCTTTGAATCATTCTCGGGCTTAACCACCACCGGGGCGACGACACTTGTTGGGCTGGATACGCTCCCACACGCGATTTTGTTTTATCGGCAAATGCTGCAATGGTTTGGCGGTATGGGGATTATCGTGTTGGCAGTGGCAATCCTGCCAATCTTGGGCGTCGGTGGGATGCAGTTATATCGCGCGGAAATGCCGGGGCCGCTTAAAGATAACAAAATGCGCCCGCGTATTGCTGACACCGCAAAAACACTGTGGCTCATTTATGTCTTGCTAACGGTTGCTTGTGCACTGGCGCTTTGGTTTGCGGGTATGCCTGCGTTTGACGCGATAGGCCACAGTTTTGCGACGATCGCCATTGGTGGATTTTCTACTCACGATGCCAGTATCGGCTATTTCGATAGCCCAACGATTAACACTATTATTGCCATCTTCTTACTGATCTCCGGTTGTAACTATGGCCTGCACTTCTCTTTATTAAGCGGGCGTAATTTAAAAGTCTATTGGCGCGACCCTGAGTTCCGCATGTTCATTGGCGTGCAACTGACGCTGGTGGCTATCTGTACCCTCGTATTGTGGTTCCATAATACTTACCAGACGGCACTGTTAACGCTGAATCAGGCATTCTTCCAGGTTGTCTCAATGGCGACAACTGCGGGATTTACTACAGACAGCATTGCACGCTGGCCTCTGTTCTTACCTGTGTTGTTACTGTGCTCTGCTTTTATAGGCGGCTGTGCTGGTTCAACGGGTGGTGGCCTCAAGGTCATTCGTATCCTGCTGTTATTCAAGCAGGGTAACCGCGAGCTTAAACGCCTGGTGCACCCAAATGCGGTGTATAGCATTAAGCTTGGGAACCGTGCGTTACCAGAACGTATCCTTGAAGCGGTATGGGGATTCTTCTCTGCTTATGCACTGGTCTTTATCGTCAGCATGCTCGCCATCATCGCGACTGGCGTGGATGACTTCTCGGCCTTTGCTTCCGTCGCAGCAACATTAAATAACCTTGGCCCAGGGTTGGGGGTTGTGGCGGACAATTTTGCCAGCATGAACCCAGTGGCGAAATGGATACTGATTGCCAACATGCTGTTTGGCCGTCTTGAAGTGTTTACCTTACTCGTACTGTTCACGCCAACTTTCTGGCGAGAGTAACCGGAGCCTGCAGTGAGAACTTTGATTCTGTTTTCGACCCGTGATGGTCAAACTCGCGAGATTGCTTCTTATATAGCATCTGAGCTGAAAGAGCTGGGCGTAGAGAGCGATGTGGTTAATCTGCATCGCACCAAAGATATTGCCTGGGATAACTATGAGCGCGTCGTTATTGGCGCGTCTATTCGGTACGGACACTTTCATTCATCAGTTGCGGCGTTTGTGAAGAAGCATCAGCAAGTGCTGAACAACATCCCAAGCGCTTTCTTTTCCGTAAACCTGGTTGCACGCAAACCAGAGAAGCGTTCACCACAAACCAACTCTTATATGCGTAAGTTCTTGCTGACCTCGCCGTGGCAACCAAAACACTGTGCAGTGTTTGCTGGTGCGCTGCGTTACCCGCGTTATAGCTGGTACGATCGCATGATGATTCGTTTGATTATGAAGATGACAGGCGGTGAAACGGATATTAGCAAAGAAGTTGTTTATACAGATTGGCCTCAGGTGGCGCGTTTCGCCCGCGAGATAGCTCGCTTAAACATCAAATAGTGTCCAAAACACCCGTTTTGATGAAAAAAGATGCGCTCAGTCATTTATTTGCAATAAACACTTGTCAGCCCCCAGAAAATCCCTATACTGCGCCTCCACTGACACGGCACAACGGCTTACAAACCGGCTTGTCAGCCAGATGAAAAGCGAAAATAAACGCTTGACTCTGAAAGAGGAAAGCGTAATATACGCCACCTC
>NZ_JAJSOT010000013.1:0-101269 GCF_021282435.1 Buttiauxella cochleicola
AAGCAACGTTGTCTCGCTTCGCTCGGCTCAAACCTCCTTCGGAGGTTCTCATCCTCTTCAAACTCCAGATGCAAAAAGACCAACCCGAAGGTTGGTCTTTTCTAAATTTGGTCGGCGAGAGAGGATTCGAACCTCCGACCCACTGGTCCCAAACCAGTTGCGCTACCAAGCTGCGCTACTCGCCGAATGCGGAGCGCATCTTACTGCGCACCGTTTTACCCGTCAATCCCTGAAATTCAAAATCCTGTCTGTTTGCTTTAAATTCCAGCACATGTGGCTAAAAAGTTACTGTGCGGCTTTCTTTTCCGGCACATGGCACCAGTTGTTGTTCTGGTTGATACCACCGTCTGGAGACGTGTAACCCAAGCAACCCATGATGGTGTCATACAGTTCAACATGGCGATGCGGCACCTTCATTTTTGCCTGTTCCTGCATATGTGCAAACTCACGTGCGCGATCCGGGTTTTCCAAATATTTATCAGATGCCCAAACCAGTAACGGCACACGGAACTGCTCAGGTGGAGCCATTTTACGTGGCGTACCATGCAAGTGTTTGTGCTCGTCGATAGACTCACCGTGATCAGAGGCATAGAAAATAATCGCACGCTTATCACGCAGCTCAGAAATCACTTGTTCAAGCACACTGTCGGTATACAGCACTGAGTTATCAAAAGCGTTAATCAGCTGCTCTTTGCTGCACTCTTTATCAATGCTGACGCACTCTGGAGTCCATTTCGCATAGCTGCGCGGGTAACGTTGTACGTAAGAGAAGTGCGAGCCTTTGGTGTGCAGCACAATCAAATGCTTACCCTTTGGATGCTCGTCAACAGAGCGTCTCATCTCTTCAACCAGCAACATATCATCGACCTGCTTGCCACGGTTACGCGGTTCAGCGGCAATCTGCTCACGGTAAGAGAAGTTATCTGCCATGGTGTTGCCGTAGAACCAGACTTCACTTTGCATCGCAAAAAGGTTTGAGCTGAAACCAAGCTGTTTAAGTACCGCAAAGACGTTCTGCTCTTTCAGAGTACGCTGCGGATTCTCTTCCGCGCCGCCTTCACGCACGAACATACAACGCAGCGAAAGCTTAGTCGCGGTATCGCAAGATTCACCTCTGAACGCGACCAGATTTTTCTCCTGGGCGAGTTTTGGTGTGGTGTCACGGTCATAGCCCAGAATACCCATGTGATCCCAGCGAGTGGTTTCGCCAATCACAAACACAACATAGGTATCATCGAGCTCTTTTGGCGCGACATAAGTAAACTTCTTCGCTGGGTTGAGCAACGAACTATTATCGTTGGACTCATCAGCCTGAGCCCAGGCAAAAAGACCCAACGCTGAGACCCAGTTTGATGGCAGATAAGAGTTAGCCACCACGCCGCCGTAGCTTGGCATATCTACCGTGGAGCGTTTTTCTGTGCGATTTTGTTGTTTATCGAGTAAACGCAGTGGTGCCCAAACCATCAGTCCAGCCAACAGCACAATGGCCACGTTTTTGATGCGTTGACCTGGGGTTTTCAATTGGTTGAGGAGGGTATCGCGTGTTTTGCTTCCCCAGATTAGTACCAACGGAATAGCACTGACCAAAACCATCCACAAGACGAATTGATACCCGACAATTTCTTTCGAGAGGTCGATATCTGTGGTCATCACCGAGGCGATAATACCGTAGCCAATAACGACGTTAAGCAACGTCATGTAATAGCTGGCACCGACGGAGCACAACACGATTAATGTAGCGAGGATGCGCCAGACGGTACGACCGAACAGGGATAACACGCGGAATAAAAAGAAAGTGACCAGAACGCAAGCCACAACCTCAGCAACCATGGAGAAACCTTTCAGGCGACTAAAGTCCTGAGCAAATCCCATGAAACGATTATAAAAAACCGAGAGGTTTAAAAATATGCCGATGTATACCGCTAACAGAAAACAGAGTTTCTGCTGGGTCATCGATTTAATGTAATTCATGCAGGTTGTCCGAAAAAATAAAGCAAAAAGGAGATGTTATAAACATCACTCAGACTCCCCCTGGTGAAGAAAATTCTGAGCAATAAAAAATAGAGTCCGAATCAGGATGATTCTTAGCCAATTTTTGGCGCGGATTAGTAGAACATAGGGAGAGTAAAAAGTATCGGCAAAATTCGTGATTCACACGCTTGTTTACATATCTCATGCTGGCTCAACGCAGGTGGGTTATGGAACATATCAGGCAATATTGGTGATGCAGAGAGGTAGTCATGCTGTCTTTAGAAGAACGCGCACGCCGATATGCAACGAAAGCTCATGCAGCTTGCGATCAGCGCCGCAAATATACTCTTGAGCCATATATCGTCCATCCAGCAGCCGTGGTGGAGATAGTCAGGAGCGTTTCTCCCATTGAGGAAGTGCTCGCGGCAGCCTGGTTGCACGACACTGTTGAGGACACCGGCACCACGCTTATCGACATTCAGGAGCACTTTGGCCCGGATGTGGCGACTTTGGTGGCAATGGTTACCAACCCTGAACAACTCCCCGGCACCAATCGCATGCATCGTAAACGTGCTCACTTCCTGCATACCGCCAACGCAAGCCAGGAAGCGCAAACCATCAAACTGGCTGACATCATCGATAACACGCGTGAAATTTTGCTCTACGACCCGCACTTTGCTCGAGTCTATTTGATAGAAAAACGTATTCAGTTGGCAGGGTTACAGCGGGGAAATGAGATTTTAAAAGCACAAGCTGAAGGCATTATAGAGCAGGGGATTTCACAATTAATGATGCCGCCGTATAACGTCCCGGCGGCATGGTTTGCGGCGTTAATGGCTCGCTATCAAGCGTGAGCTTCTTGATAAACTTCGCGCGCTGGAGTGCGGATGGTAGTTGAAATCGCCAGAGACAAAATCAGCAGGGCAAAGATGACGCAGAAGGTCACGTAGAAGCCGCCGAAGATGGAAGCGATAATCGAACCACAAATACTGCCAATACCGAATCCTAAGTAAATCACACCGTAGTTTTTAGTCAGGTTATTCAGACCAAAGAACTCGCTCACCAGTGATGGGTAAACGGTGATGGTGCCGCCGAAGTTAAACGCTACGCAGGCAATCGCGGCAAAGAAAGTCACTTCATTAAGTGGAGCGAATAGCAGTGCAGCCATACCGACTAAAGAAATGACCTGACCGATAGTGATAACGCGGATACGAGCAATCTTATCGGACAGAATACCCAGCACCAGGCGGCCACTCAGGTTAGCAATGGCGATAACGGTTACCGCATTCGCCGCAGATTCAGCAGTTAAATGCACCATGCCTTGTGCGATATCTTTCGCCACACCAATCACGTACAGGCCACTCATGCAAGCTGTCAGGAACATTACTGCCAGCATCCAATACTGCGGTTTACGCATGGATTCAGCCAGGGTGTAATCTTTTTCAGCCACACCATTTGCGGTTTTAACTTCCTGCAATGGCGCATCTTTCATCAGCATTGAACCGAACAGAATCATCACCATCGCCAGGCCACCCCAGATCATGAAGGTGCTTTCCAGGCCGACGGTCGCCAGCAAATGGCTGTCGATATATTTGAAGCCCAGGCTGCCGAGGCCGTAAGAGCCAATGGCAAATGCGGAAATCAGACCTTTACGCTCAGGGAACCATTTCACGCAGTTGGAAAGCGTTAACAGGTAACCTGCACCATCTGCCAGGCCCACCAGCACACCCGCACTCAACCACAACATCAGCAGATTGTTGGAGTGGGCGGTAAGGAAGAAACCAACACCCAGCAGCACACCTGCCGCCATCGTTACTTTTCGTACACCAAAACGTTCCTGCAATTTACCCGCAACAGAGGAAGAAATCGCAAGGCCAAGGCTGAGTAAACCGAAGGAGAATGCCACCTGGCTGATTGGCTCACCCAGCTTTTGCGACAGTGCGCTGTTGAACAAGCTCCAGGTATAAACGGAACCCAATGCAAACTGGGTAATGATGGTGCCGATCAGAGTTAACCAACGAGTACGGTTGTAGGTAGAATTATTCATGGCAGATGTCCGCAAAATTTAAGAGAAATCTTCTGCTGCCAAGAGTAACGAAGTGCATTTTATTCCAGGAGAAAAAGGCATGAAGTGCACTCAGGCCGGAATGAAATGCACCTGAGAGGGTATGAATGGCCTGGACGTTGATTCAAAAATGAATAACGTTAGTAATTACTATCAATATAAGGTGCGTAAACACTGATTATTAAATGTTAAATATATCAATTGAAGGTTACGTTAATGATCAAAAACGCGCACTGACGCCAACGTTATATATATATGCCTCACCCGTCGTTAATCCTTCGGCTTGTGACATAGAAGCAAAAGCTGCCATATTTTTACCAATTGGCATATCGGCACCCACGGTCACATCCATCCAGCTCGCATCCTGACTCGTCACGACATTTGTTCGCAGTCCTGACTGTGCCTTCCAAAGATTTTCACCATATTGATGGTTATAGCTAACCTGGGCCCACGGGCGCAGATAGCCGACCGACGAATCCAGACGCCAACCCACAGTAGAGACACTGGCATGCCAGAGTTGATCGGTAAATTGCGTGGCAACAGCAGAGTCACCATATTCGTTGTAAATACTCGTGGATGAGCCATCCCAACTGTATTTTGCTGTCGGGCCGGTTGTGATATTGCCAGGCAAAGAGATATTCCAGCCGATGCCCAAACGTGAGGTATCAGCGCTAATATTATCGTTACCAGAAACGAGCATCAGCCCCTCCTGGTTTTGGGAGGTAAAAGAAGAATTAATCCTTTCTGCGAGAATATCGTTGTAGCTTGGTTGGCGATTACTGTCCCAAGTGTAACGATCCTGCGCTTCGCCCGAAGTTTCTTCGGCGACATATTCTTGTTGCCAGGCAAATACATTCGTAGCGTGTGACAGGCAACACAAAGCCAGCACCGTGGAGAAAGTGACACGGCGACCACTGCGTATAATTTTGATCATCAAAACGACTCCAGAAAAGAGCCAAATCCGGCGATATTATTAGTCTTTTTGTCGGGCTTGCGGATAACCCCTAAATAACTCATGGTGTATCAAGATGGCCCTGAATTAACTATTGTCGCTTTATTTCGCACGTCAAGTTGGCACGAGAAATTTCATCAAAGGAGAAACGTATGCTGCGTTGTGGATGGGTATCCAATGACCCGCTCTATATGGAGTACCACGATAAGGAATGGGGTGTGCCGATGACTGACGGGCAACACCTGTTTGAGATGATTTGCCTTGAAGGACAACAGGCCGGTTTATCATGGATAACCGTGCTGAAAAAACGCGAAAACTACCGTCGCTGCTTTAAAAATTTCGATCCTCAAGCCGTGGCTTTACTGCAACCGGAAGATGTCGACGAACTGGTACAGGATGCCGGTATTATCCGCCATCGCGGGAAAATAGAAGCCATCATCAATAACGCGAAAGCGTATCTGGCGATGGAAGCCAACGGTGAGAAATTCCCGGAGTTTGTCTGGTCGTTTGTCGATAACCAGGCGCAGATTACACAGGCGGCAACGCTTGCAGAAATCCCTACCACCACCCCCGCTTCCGACGCGTTATCAAAAGCACTGAAAAAACGCGGTTTTAAGTTTGTGGGGTCAACCATTTGCTACTCGTTTATGCAGGCCTGCGGGCTGGTCAATGACCACGTCACCACTTGCTTCTGCCATCCCGATAATCTCAAATGATTCGCCGCCTACAGCCTGGTGAAATGGATGAACTGATTGAAATCTGGCTTGCCAGCACGATTCAGGCTCATCCATTTATTAGCGAAAATTACTGGCACGAAAGTGAGTCCATTGTACGGAATGTTTATATTCCGCAATCTGCGACCTGGGTTTATCTGCACCAGGACAAAATGGTGGGATTTATTAGCGTGCTGGATTCGCTATTTATTGGCGCACTCTTTGTTAGCGAACCTTTTATTGGCAAAGGAATCGGGCAAGCGTTAATGGAGCACGTCAAAGCGCTTTATCCCGCACTGAGCCTTGAGGTTTACCAGAAGAATCATCGGGCAGTACATTTCTACCATCACCAGGGCTTTCGCATTGAAGAAAGCGCCTGGCAAAACGAAACGCACCACCCGACCTGGATTATGAGCTGGCAGGCGGAACAAATGCCGTAACGTCCGGTACCGGGCCGAGATACTTTTCGGCCCACACCAGAGACGAATTTGCAGCACAGCCATTTGCCAACCGCGAAGTCGGAATATCGAGCGTCAGCACATTCACCGCACCGTTTTTACACAGCTTTTCATCGTCTAAATCCGGCCACGCCCCCTGGTGAATACAGACTACTCCGGGCTTGATGCCTTCTGTTACCAGCGCACCCACCAGCACCTGCCCACGCGCATTCCAGACACGCACTAAATCACCATCCGCAATGCCACGTTCAGCCGCATCTTTTGGATGCAACGTTAACGGCTCACGCCCGGCAATGGCATATTTGTCACGCAATGCCGCATAGTTGAGTTGGCTGTGCAGGCGGTGTGCCGGATGAGATGAAAGCAGTTGAAGCTGGCCGGACTGCGCATTGCCTTGCCATTCGTCTGGCGCAAGCCAGGTCGGATGCGGAGGGCAATCAGCGTAACCAAAACTGGCAATACGCTCAGAATAAATTTCGATTTTTCCGCTTGGTGTTTTTAATGGATTAGCCTGCGGATCATGGCGGAAATCAGCGAAACGGATAAATCCGGCGTTCTTTTCACTTTCCGGCATTTCTATCAGTTGGTTAGCTTCCCAGAACTGTTTAAATTCCGGCAGTTCGACCTGCTGTGTCGCACCGCGCTTGCGCGCAATGTCATAGAACTCTTCCAGCCATTGCAGCTCGGTTTTTCCTTCCGTAAAACGGGCTTCACCGCCCTCTTCCCACAATGCACTGAGTTGGGCAAAAACATCGAAATCATTGCGCGCCTCCCCTTGTGGGGAAACGACCTGCTTCATCGGCACTAAATGCTGGTTACTGTAATCACCGGTCATCGTTAAATCATTGCGCTCAAACGATGTGGTGATCGGCAACACAATATCTGCGTGTTTTGCGGCCGCCGTCCAGAAGCATTCGGAAATAACGACCAACTCCGGTTTCTGCCAGGCTTTTATTAGACGATTGGTATCTTGATGGTGGGTAAAATTGCCGCCACCCGCCCACCAGAGCATGCGAATATCCGGGAATATTTTTTGCTGCCCATTGTGCTGATACTCGCCACCTGGGTTTTCCAGCGCCTCAACAATGCGTGCCACCGGGATTTTCTCGACAGCATCTGTACCGTTTGCCACCGTTCCCTGCATTGAACCCAGCACCGCCGCGCGTCGCGTCGGGTTGCCGCCGTTCGCAAAGTGATAAGACAAACCAAAACCGCCGCCCGGCGTACCAATTTGCCCCAGCATCGCTGCAAGCGTGACCAGCATCCAGTGCTTTTGCTCGCCATACTGCTGGCGCTGCATCCCCCAGCCCGACATCAGCATGGTGCGATTGCGGCTAAACACCTGCGCCAGATATTCAATGGTTTGCACCGGCACACCACAAATCTTCGCCGCCCATTCGGCGTTTTTCGGCTGGCCATCGGTTTCACCCGTCAGATAAGCGGCGAATTTTTCGTAGCCATGAGTACAGCGCACCAGGAAGTCTGTGTCGTGCCAGCCGTGTTTAACCAGCGTATGCGCGATACCCAACATCAGCGCGACATCAGTTCCCATATTTGGAGCAATCCACTGGGCATTTTCACCAAAGAAATCCACCGTTTCCGATCGCATCGGATCAATGGCGATCACGGTTTTACCGCTGTTTTTCAGTTGCTCAAAAAACTTCACGCCCTGTTCGTCGCTGGCGTTCCAGGCAATCTTTAGTGTGTTCAATGGGTTGGCGCTCCACAGCACCACCACATCGCTATGCTCAAGCACCAACGGCCAGCTGGTTTGCTGCTGATAAACCTCATTTGAGCCAACCACATACGGCATAATGACTTGTGCCGCACCGGTGGAATAATCCCCCAAATGCCCGGTATAGCCGCCCGCCAGATTCATATAACGCTGTAATAACGTAGACGCTTTATGAAGCACCCCATTGGAGCGCCAGCCGTAGGAACCCGCGAAAATAGACGCTGCTCCATAAGTCTTGCGAATGCGTTGGTGCTGCTGGTGAATCAACTGGAGCGCTTCATCCCAGCTGATACGCACATACTCATCTTCACCCCGCACACCTTGTGGTGCCTCGGGTGAGACAAGAAAACCTTTCCTGGCCATGGGATACTGCACACGAGCTTTACTGTGTACCTGGTCCGGAACTGCGCTTTGCAATGAATTCTCATGCCCGGTTTCCAATGCCCCTCTGGAAGCGAGAACTCGCTCTCCGTCAGTTTCAACGATCATCGGGCCCCAGTGTGCGGCAGTTAGAATTTTCTTGTTTGATGAGAATGCGTTAGCCAATTCGGGCTCCCTTATTTGCAGGTGTTGTGCAGGTGGCGGCCTGATGGCCACTCAATATTTTGTTTACAAATTCAGACGACTCTATAGAAATTTCTACACATTCACACGGCATAATCAACCGCCGCTGAAGTCGCGGTTGAGTTATTAAATTCACAAAGGAAATGAGATGAAAAAACGCGTCATGATGATTGCCGCCATTGTTTGCGGCACGTTAGCAGTTTCTGGTTGTACTACCAACCCTTACACCGGCGAACGTGAAGCAGGGAAATCAGGCATTGGAGCCGGTATTGGCTCGCTGGTAGGCGCAGGCGTTGGCGCTCTCTCCTCATCGAAAAAAGATCGCGGCAAAGGCGCTTTGATTGGTGCCGCAGCAGGTGCTGCATTAGGTGGTGGCGTCGGTTATTACATGGATGTGCAGGAAGCGAAACTTCGCGAAAAAATGCAGGGAACAGGCGTGAGTGTGACGCGTAGTGGCGACAACATCGTGCTTAACATGCCAAACAATGTCACCTTCGACAGCAGCAGCGCAACACTGAAACCGGCTGGTGCGAATACCCTGACCGGCGTGGCAATGGTATTAAAAGAATACCCAAAAACTGCGGTTAATATCGTTGGTTACACTGACAGCACCGGCAGCCAGGAGCTGAACATGAAACTTTCCCAGCAGCGTGCAGATGGTGTGGGTAGCGCGCTGATCACACAAGGTGTGGCAGCAAACCGTGTGCGTACCTCAGGTGCAGGCCCGGCGAATCCAATCGCCAGCAACAGCACGGCTGAAGGCAAAGCGCAGAACCGCCGCGTAGAAATTACGCTGAGCCCACTGTCTTAAGCATTGGATTTGGCTGTATCTCGCCCTGGCTCATTGCCAGGGCGAAAAACTCTGCATTTACATCGGCGGTGTCAGGCCATCTGTACCAGCGGATATACCGCGTGCAACCAACTGACCTTTGTCATCTTTCGTGGTATGTAAAACGACTTTAGTACCTGGTTTCAACAGTGATTTATCCGCTGGGGTAATCAGCACGACCGGTGCGTCATCCGGAACAATGACTGTTTTTTCCTGATCTTTAACCTTCACCGTCATCGTACGGCCATGACTATTAACCAGTTTTCCGACCGTACCGTTGGTCATGGTGTTTACATTGCCGTCGGCAGACTCAAAAGGGTTAAACCCTTCACCCGATCCCCGCAAGCTCGGCGCGAATACATGTACTTCTAACGCTTTCAGCGTGCCATCAGCCTGCTGCACCGCCGCTGTGCCAATAAAACTATCAGGTTTGATATCACTTACTTTTGCCTCGCTGACGCTATTCACTTTAGTTTGATCGGTCAGTGCGGCATCGAGCTTCTCCCCCTGCCGCGTGGTGATTTTGAGCGTATTACCATTCATAGCATCGATAATGCCACGCACCGGTCTGATAACATTTTCAGCTGCCGTCGCCATAGAACCAGCACTCAGCAGCAATGCGCTGAGCAGCAAAGCGGAAAAACAATGCTTAGTCATTTTTCTCTCCAGTATTCAGTTTATGAATCATTAGCAAGCTTATTAAGGGTAATTCGCAAATGAAAACCGGTGAGGAAAGTCGTTTGAAAGAGTGTGTTTAAACATTTCGCCAAATCGTGTGACGCCAGGCAGTCGCAGCTAAACTAACCATGATACGCTGCGTGAATACGCTTACCATCGTGCTGCTTCAGGAAGAGATATGGCTTACAAATTTGCTCTGATAGTGCTTATCCCACTTGCCGTGATTGGCTGTTCATCGACTGATACCTCAGGCTATGACGGGCATAAAACCATTAGCCCGGCAGAGACTAACGAGGCATTAATCATGCGCTCGCAATATCCGGATCAGTATTATGGCCGTGAAAATTTAACCACTGAGCAGCGCAGAGAAATAAGCGAGAAAATGCGTGCAGACAGGCTGGAAGCACGAGGACGGCAGGATAACAGCACTGACAGCGGCGATGGCTTCGGGCAATCCGTTCCCCACGGGTTTTAGAACTCCGTCAATTTCAGAACCTACAAAAACAAAAAACCCCGCTGGTGAGGCGAGGTTTTTTGTTTTTGCTACTAGTGCTTTTACTGCTTCGCACACCAGATCACATCAACCTCCAAAATATACGACGAAACCCACCGTGGTGCAAATACTTGCTGCTAATGTGAACAACGCATAAATCTATGGCTTGCGAAGCTGTTCGCATTTTCATCTTTTTACTGTTTATTTATACAGTACAATGGGTATACTGATTGTGTTGAATGTGATGTGCTCTGAGGCCGCAAACCGCCGCGCAATTTAAGTCCTGGCTGAAACGGGTGGTGCCGTCAGTGCCTTAACCTCAGTGGAGCACATCGGATCACCTCAACAAATTCAGCAGGCTACAGGCAGCGGAAAGGCTCGTCTGCTGAAAGTGCTCCTGGTAACAGGAGAAAGCGTATGGGCTTGATGGGACTGGCTATTGCGTTTCTGAAACTCATGGTTGCGTTACTGCAACTGCTTGAGGTCGCCATGAAATACTTCAAGTAATTCATCGTCTTCAAGTCGCACCAAAAGGAGGCGGGAAACCGCCTCCTTTTAATAAACCTCTGTTGCCGTTTCGCTGGCAACATAAATTGCCGTTCAGGCTTTACATGCTGCCAATTTATCTCTCATTCAAAAGGTGCCAGGCCATAGGGTTTCATCGTCTTTGTGTGGTAGATTCCTCTCGATTTTTTGGCGTAGTCAGTTTTATAAACTGACGATTGGCATCAACACCACAAATAACACCTGAGAAAATGAAAAAGTTAGCCAATATTCACCTGCTGATGATGTTGATTCTGCTGGTTGCTGTCGGGCAAATGACGCAAACCATTTATATCCCTTCAATTCCCGATATGGCTCACGACTTCGGCGTGCGCAGTGGGGCAATTCAGCAAGTGATGGCGGCGTATTTGCTGACCTATGGCGTGTCGCAACTTGTCTACGGGCCGATCTCAGACCGCATCGGCCGCCGCCCGGTCATTCTCACCGGGATGAGTATTTTCATCCTCGCCACACTTTGGGCTCTGTTCACCACTAATTTAACGGCTCTGGTGATTGCCAGTGCGTTGCAGGGAATGGGGACAGGCGTTGCAGGTGTGATGGCACGAACCATGCCGCGTGACCTTTACGAAGGTGCATCGCTCCGTTCAGCCAACAGTCTGCTGAATATGGGGATTCTGGTCAGCCCGCTATTGGCTCCGGTCATTGGGGGGATGCTTGATTCCGTATGGGGCTGGCGTGCTTGCTACGGCTTCTTGCTGGTGCTTTGCACCATTGTCACCTTCTGCATGTTGCGCTGGTTACCTGAAACGCGCCCGGTTCAGGCTAAACCTCAACGACTGGTTACGAGCTATAAAGCCTTACTAGGCAGCGGTTCGTTTAATTGTTATCTGCTGATGCTGGTCGGTGGACTGGCAGGCGTAGCCGTATTTGAAGCCTGTTCCGGTGTATTGATGGGCGGCGTTCTTGGGCTCAATGGCGTAGTAGTGAGTATTCTGTTTATTCTCCCTATCCCAGCAGCCTTCTTTGGCTCCTGGTATGCTGGCCGGGAGAATGCGCGCTTCTCTTCATTGATGTGGCAAGCCGTATTGAGCTGCCTGTTTGCCGGCATTTTAATGTGGATTCCAGGCTGGCTTGGAATTATGAACATCTGGACATTACTGGTGCCAGCCGCGCTGTTCTTCTTCGGTGCAGGGATGTTATTCCCATTGGCGACCAGCGGCGCAATGGAGCCGTTCCCATTCCTCGCTGGCACCGCGGGCGCGCTGGTTGGGGGGCTACAAAATATCGGTTCTGGTGCAATGGCGTGGTTTTCTGCGTTGCTGCCACAAACCGGGCAATTCAGCCTCGGCATGTTGATGACCGCGATGGGTGTGATGATTTTGTTTTGCTGGCTTCCGTTGTCGCATAAGTTTCAGCGGCATGGTGAAGCGGTGTAATTTCCGCTCAACCCGAGAAGGTGAAACGCAAGCGTAGGTCGGGTAAGCGTAGCGCTACCCGACACTATCCAACTTAAAGCACTTTACTCAAAAACTCTTTGGTACGTGGGTTAGTCGGGTTGCTAAACAGTTGCGACGGTGGCCCCTGCTCCTGAATCACACCCTGATCAATAAACACCACGCGATCTGCCACTTCACGGGCAAACCCCATTTCGTGAGTGACGATAACCATCGTCATTCCTTCCAGAGCCAGCTGTTTCATCACGGCTAGCACTTCACCTACCAGTTCCGGGTCGAGTGCTGAAGTTGGCTCATCAAACAGAATGATCGACGGCTCCATTGCCAGCGCACGGGCAATCGCCACACGCTGCTGCTGCCCACCGGAAAGGCTTGACGGCCAGGCGTCGATTTTGTCTATCAACCCAACCTTTTGCAGCAGTTTTTCCGCACGCGACACGGCTTCAGCCTTCGATAAACCTTTAAGCGACATCGGCGCCATCGTCAGGTTTTCCAGCACTGTCATATGTGGGAACAGGTTAAAACGCTGGAATACCATGCCAATACTTTCGCGCAGCGTGTTGAGGTTAGTTTTTGGGTCGTGTACGGCAAAACCGTTCACCATAACCTCACCACCATCCGGCTTTTCCAGCGCATTCAGGCAGCGTAGAAAGGTACTCTTACCGGAACCGGACGGACCAATCACACACACCACTTCCTGTGGCGCGATATCACAGGAAATGCCACGCAGCACATGGGTTTTGCCAAATTGTTTCTGTAAATCCTTAACGTGAATCACTTTTGCCAAACCTCTTTTCCATGTGTTGCACCATCAGCGAGAGCATGAACGTCAGCACCCAATACACCAGCGAGATCGTCAGGTACGGTTCCCAATAAGTCGCATAAGCGCCAGAGACGGTACGTGCGGCGTAGGCCAAATCTGCAAGGCCAATCGCTGAAGCCAGGGAAGAATCTTTCACAATGGCGATAGCGTTATTACCTAGCGGCGGCAGAATCCGGCGGAATGCCTGCGGCAAAATCACTTTGCGCATCGTTTTGCCCCAGCCCATACCTAAAGCGCGGGAAGCTTCCATCTGGCCTTTATCGATAGACTGAATACCCGCACGGAAAATCTCAGAGACATAAGCCCCGGCGTTGAGCGTAATCGCCACCACGCACGAGAGAAATGCGCCATATTCAGAGCGCAGTGCACGGGCAAAATCCACCGACATCAGCCCACTGGTCACCAACATGCCATCACGCGGGTTGATAAACAGCGGCACCAGCGCAAAGTGAACCACCATGATTTGCACAAACAGTGGTGTGCCACGGAACGCACTCACGTAAACGCGCACCGGCCACTGCACCGCATAACGCAGCACGTGTTTCCACGGGCCATCTTCGGCATGCGCCATGCGGCCCAGACCAAGCAGCAAACCCCATGTAGTGCCTAAAATAACGCAGATGATGGTGCACTTGATGGTCATGATCGCGCCTTGCATAAATAGCGGCGCGTATTCTGAGATTATCTCCCAGCGAAATCCGGTCATACCTGTCCTTGTTGGGGCCAAAACGGCCCCAAGTCATATACCCATTATCCTTCAAGCTGCAGGGGTGTTGGCTGCAACTCAAATGCTAACGGGTATCGCAAATTATTCAGCGGGGAGAGTTGGAACGTTGCTATCAAACCACGTGGAATAGATTTTTGCGTAGGTCCCGTCGGCGACGATTTTCTTCAGGCCTGCGTTGATTTTACCCAGCAGTTCCTGGTTATCTTTCGCTACGGCAATGCCGAAATACTGGCGTTCGAATTTGTCATCTTTAACCGCTTTCAACGCTTTTTCCGGGTGAGATTTGATGTAGTACTTCACCACACCCACATCGCCAACTGCCGCGTCTATGCCGTCTTCAGCAAGTTCTTGCAGCATCAGCGGCGTATTATCAAAGCGTTTGATATCAGTGCTGTTTTTACCCAGCGTATCGGACACGACAGTATCGCCTGCGCTAGAGTTCACCACGCCGACTTTCTTACCTTTGAGCGCGTTAACGGAATCCACTTTGGAGTCATTAGGTACCACGATGGACTGCTCCGCCGGGAAATATGGCGCGGAGAAATCAACCATCGCTTTGCGTTTATCGGTGATAGTGATGCCAGAAATAATAATGTCACGGTCGCCGGAGTTCAGCGTGGCAAAAATACCTTCCCACGGAGTATTAACCAGTTTGATATCAAAACCTTCTGCTTTGGCGATAGCTTTGATGATATCGATATCAAAACCTTCCAGCTGTTTCTGGCTGTTTTCAAATTCAAATGGGCGGTATGTACCGCCAGAGCCCACAACATAAGTCTGCTGCGCGGCATAAGCGGAAGAGACAACGGAGGACAACATGCACCCGGCGAAAACAACTGATTTAACTAATTTCCTGAACATTTTGCACTCCGAAAAGTTATTTAGTTATGCATTTAATTTGCATAAAAATACATAAATTGACGGAAGGCATCAACTGAAAGTTACAACAGACTCATTTTTCGGAGTTCGTCCCGCACATGAAACAACGCTGTGACAGCACCAAATTAAACTTGTGATTGCAGCCAGTGAATAAATGCTTCAATTTTTGGCCATTGCCGCCCGGGTAGCGTGGTTGCGTAATAATGTTGATGACATTTCAACGTCATATCACCAAATGGAGCAACTAACTCGCCGCGATCCAGGCGCTTTTGCACCAGCCTTTTGCGCCCCATTGCCACACCTATCTGGTTTACGGCGGCAATAACAGCTAAGTCTGAACGATCAAATCCAATGCCTGAAGATGAAGGTAAATCGATGGAAAAATGTTGCGCCCAGCTATGCCATTCGTCCGTGCCCGAATCGTTACTCCACGCCTGGCGGTCATGTAGCAGCGTACAGTTTCGTAAGAACTCTGGTTTATTATGCAATTCGAATCGCTGTGCGTATTCCGGACTGCAAACCGGCAAGATGTCTTCATCCATCAGAAAATGATGGGTTAGCTGTGATGAAGGGGCATCGTCAAAATAAAGCGCCAGGTCGACTCCAGCACGTTGCAGATTCACGTTGTCGTTGCCAGTGAGAATGGTCAGTGAAATGGAAGGGTAGCGCCGCGTAAAATCGCCCAAAATCGGCACCAGCCAACACTGAGCAATTGAAGGACGCGAATAAATAGTCAGTAAGCCCGACAGCTCCTGGTTTTTGATATCCAGGATCTCCTGATTTAACGTATCCAGCGATGATTTCAGCGCCCAAAAAACTCGTTTTCCTTCATGTGTTAACTCAACTTTACGGTGTGAACGCACAAACAGCTGGATCCCCAACTCCTGCTCAAGCTGATTAATCCGATGGCTGACCGCGCTCGAACTTAGCGAAAGCTCTGCCGCTGCCAGCGCGAAGGATTGATGCCGAGCTGCGACTTCAAATGTGTAGAGTTTTGATAGCTGCCAGCCGTTGAGCAGGCGGTTTCTGACTTCACGAATCGGGTCCATAGCGCTTTCCTGAAAGATAAATCATGGCGACATTGTAAAATACGCCCTCGAAAACGTCGTTTTAAGATGTGAAAAATCGAACCAACATCAATTTAACACCCCTGATTTCGACCTGAATCACTCTTTTGCCTCAATCTGGCTCATCTGAGATGCTATTTATATCGTTTGTCAGCCAGGAGCAATTTTTATCCAATAGCGGCAGATAAATCGCAGAGTGAGGTGGGTATGGAATCTCAGATTTGGGTTGTGGGAACGCTGCTTAGCAGCATAATTTTAATCGTCTTTACTATCGTAAAACTGAAGTTTCACCCTTTCCTCGCTTTGTTGCTGGCCAGTTTTTTTGTCGGCACCATGATGAGTATGAGCCCGCTGGATATGGTGAACGCCATTGAAAACGGCATTGGCAGTACGTTGGGCTTCCTCGCAGCAGTCATTGGCCTTGGCACGATTCTGGGCAAGATGATGGAAGTGTCAGGCGGCGCCGAGCGGATTGGCCTGGCGTTACAGCGCTGCCGATGGTTATCGGCTGATGTGATAATGGTGTTGGTTGGCTTGATTTGCGGTATCACGCTATTTGTGGAGGTCGGTGTGGTGTTGCTGATTCCGCTGGCATTTTCTATCGCCAAAAAGACCAATACCTCTTTGCTGAAACTGGCTATTCCATTGTGTACTGCGTTAATGGCAGTGCATTGCGTGGTTCCGCCACACCCAGCGGCGATGTTTGTCACCAACAAACTGGGTGCGGATGTCGGCACAGTGATTGTGTATGGTTTACTGGTGGGTTTAACCGCATCGTTAGTCGGCGGGCCGCTGTTCCTGAAAATCGTTGGAAATCGTCTGCCGTTTAAAGCGGTCCCTGCTGAATTTTCTGACCTGAAAGTGCGTAACGAAGAAACGCTGCCTTCATTGGGCGCGACGCTGTTTACGATTTTACTGCCGATTGGCCTGATGCTGATCAAAACCCTCGCCGAGCTGAATATGGCGAAAGGAGGGGCGTTATATACACTGCTGGAGTTTATCGGCAACCCAATCACAGCCATGTTTATTGCGGTGTTTGTCGCCTATTACGTGCTTGGATTACGCCAGCATATCGGCATGAGCCAACTGTTAACCCATACCGAGAATGGCTTTGGTTCTATCGCCAACATTTTGCTGATTATCGGTGCGGGCGGTGCGTTTAACGCCATTCTGAAAACCAGTGGCCTGGCAGATTCGCTGGCGGTGTTGCTCTCCAATTTGCATATGCACCCGATTTTGCTGGCATGGCTGGTCGCCCTGATTTTGCATGCGGCTGTAGGCTCTGCAACAGTGGCTATGATGGGCGCAACCGCGATTGTGGCACCGATGCTGCCGCTTTATCCCAACGTCAGCCCGGAAATTATCACCATTGCTATTGGCTCCGGCGCAATTGGCTGCACCATCGTCACAGACTCACTGTTCTGGCTGGTGAAGCAATATTGCGGCGCAACGCTTAACGAAACATTCAAATACTATACAACGGCGACTTTTATCGCCTCTCTGTTAGCACTGGGCGCGACGTTCCTGCTTTCCTTTATCATCTAAGCGCAAAGAGATTGTCTTATGAAAAACGCTGAAATAAACACATTGATTCAACAGTTTCCGCTGGTTCGCGATCTGATTGATTTGCAAGAAACCCGTTGGTTTAACCCGGAAACCACAACATTCGCCGAAGGCTTACCGTACGTGGGGCTGACCGCCGAAGATGTGCAGGATGCCCATGCACGCCTGACGCGTTTTGCGCCTTATCTGGCGCAGGCATTCCCGGAAACCGCTGCGACTAACGGCATTATCGAGTCCGAACTGGTCGCCATTCCAGCAATGCAAAAACGCCTGGAACAAGAGTTTGATCAGAAAATCTGCGGCCAGTTGCTGCTGAAAAAGGACAGCCATCTGCCAATTTCAGGTTCCATCAAAGCGCGTGGCGGGATTTATGAAGTCCTGACTCATGCCGAAAAACTGGCAATCGAAGCCGGTTTACTGACCACCGAAGATGATTACACCAGACTGCTATCACCTGAATTTAAAGCTTTCTTTAGCCAGTACAGCATCGCGGTTGGCTCAACCGGCAACCTGGGGTTATCCATCGGCATCATGAGCGCGCGCATTGGCTTTAATGTCACCGTGCATATGTCTGCCGATGCCCGAGCGTGGAAAAAAGCCAAACTGCGTAGCCATGGCGTGACGGTTGTGGAATACGAGCAAGATTACGGTGTTGCCGTTGAACAAGGTCGCAAAGCGGCTGAATCCGACCCTAACTGTTTCTTTATCGACGATGAGAATTCCCGCACGCTTTTCCTCGGCTACTCAGTTGCCGGTCAGCGCTTAAAAGACCAGTTTACCCAGCAAGGTCGCGTTGTGGATAAAGAACACCCGCTGTTTGTTTACCTGCCGTGCGGCGTGGGCGGTGGGCCTGGTGGTGTGGCATTTGGTCTGAAAATGGCGTTCGGTGATAACGTTCACTGCTTCTTTGCAGAACCGACGCATTCGCCTTGTATGCTGCTGGGGGTTTATACCGGCCTGCATGATGAGATATCCGTGCAAGATTTGGGTATTGATAATGTTACTGCCGCTGATGGCCTGGCGGTGGGGCGTGCATCCGGGTTTGTTGGGCGCGCAATGCAACGGTTACTCGATGGTTTTTATACTCTTGAAGACCAGACCATGTACCGGTTGCTCGGCTGGCTTGCGGAAGAAGAAAATATTCGTCTTGAGCCTTCAGCATTAGCAGGAATGCCAGGCCCGCTGCACGTAAGTGCAGATACGGCTTACCAGCAGATGCATGGCTTCACCGCGCAGCAACTGCAAAATGCTACTCATATCGTTTGGGCGACAGGCGGCGGCATGGTGCCAGAAGCGGAGATGGCGCAATATCTGGCGAAAGCGAAGTAACCCGTTTACGGCGAAGTTGTCGGATGTCGCTAACGCTAATCCAACCTACGAAAAAATCTGGAGTAAGGGGCAGCCCCTTACTCCAGTTCGCCGCTATTTCAGTTCAGGCCAGTACTCTTTGTTCGCTACAATCAAATCATCAAGAATCGCTTTGGCAACCGATGCACTTGGCACGGTTTTCGACAGCGTGATCGCCTGCCATAACTTCACGTATGAGCGCTCTTCCCAGGCTTCAACCACCAGTTTTTCTACCGCCACCTGTTGGCTCATCAACCCTTTCTGGAACTGTGGAATATTGCCGACAACCAGCGGCTCCGGCCCACTTTTCCCAACCAGACATGGAATTTCAACCATCGCTTCCGGGTCAAAGTTATTAATCGCGCCGTTGTTTGGCACAATCAAAAGCATGCGTTCTTGTGTATTAAAGGCAATTGCCGCCGCCAGATCGACGATGTACGACGCATGTTCGTCAATCTCCAGCTCCCCTGCTGATGATTTCCCTGCCTGAATGATGGCATTACACGAACCAAACACGTGTTTTTCACGGTGTTCCATCACTTCGTTGGCGCGGGTGTGTTCCGGGTTGGAGTGCTCAACCACATAATCCGGGAACAGGTAATATTTCAGGTAAGTATTAGGGAAGGTGCTCGGGTCCAGGGCCCACACATCTTTTGCTTTAGAGAATGTATCGTTCCAGCTGGCTTCGGTTCCATGCTCATCTGATGGCGGAACATAACCAAATTTAGCTACATGTTCGCGGATCTTCGGCATCAAATCGTTGCCATTTTTATCCTCGATTGATGTCCACCAGCCAAAGTGGTTAAGGCCGTAATAACGTACGCGCATCTCTTTACGATCTTTCAGGCCAGCAATTTGCGCCATGCGGCTTTCAATACCGATTGGCATATCGCAAATGTTGAGAATCTTCGCGTTCGGGCGCAGTTTACGAGTCGCTTCAGCCACAATCGCTGCCGGGTTGGAGTAGTTAAGCATCCAGGCGTTTGGCGAGTATTTCTCCATGAAATCAACCAGCTCTAATACACCACCGATGGAGCGCATACCGTAGGCAATCCCGCCTGGTCCACAGGTTTCCTGGCCCAGAACGCCATGGCGCAGTGGGATTTTCTCATCTTGTTCACGCATCGGGTATTTACCCACGCGGATGTGTGCCATCACGAAGTCCACATCGGTAAAGGCTTCTTTCGGGTCGGTGGTATAGCTGAACTCGATTTCAGGAGCCTGCTCTTTGAGGATAACTTTGCAAGCTTCTGCAATCGTTTCCTGGCGCGCGCCGTCATTGTCATAAAACTTCAGGGCGCGCAGCGGGAATCGGTGCTGGTTTGCCAGTAACATCAATACGATACCAGGAGTGAATGTGCTGCCGCCACCGGCTACTACTACAGAGAATTTTTTCATGATACTGCCTCCGTCATGGATTTAAGTTCGGTCGAAGAAGTGTCTTTCATCAGAGTTTCAAGTTGGTCTCGGACTTGCGGGACATGCAGGCCCACAATCACCTGAATACCGTTGCCGCGTCGCACCACACCGTGGGCGCCCAGCGCTTTGAAAATGTCGTCACTGTGCGTCAGGGCCATATCTGCGAGGGTGATACGCAAGCGAGTCGCACAGTTATTGACGCTAAGAATGTTGCCGGTACCGCCGAGCGCTTCGAGGAAGCCTGCGGCCTGACCTTGTTTGGTCTCTTTGGTCGCAGCAGCGGTGGTTTGCTTGCGTGATGCCTGGTAATCCGCCTTGCTGTACAGCTTGACCTCACTGTCTTCACGTCCTGGTGTTTTCAGGTTGAAGCGCAAGATGAGGGTGCGGAACACCAAGAAGTAGATGCCGGTGAAGACGAGGCCAATACCAATCTGGATAAACATCATTGATGCATGGTTGTGGAACATCGGTATCCAGTTTTGCGGCAGGAACTGGTCGAGAAGCCCGCCACCCATGTTGCCCACCACGCCACACATGTACATCACGGTCGCCATGGTTGCGGCAAGGAAGGCGTGGACGGCAAACAAGACTGGCGAGATAAACAGGAAGGTAAATTCAAGTGGCTCGGTAATACCTACCAGCATCGCGGTGAGTGTTGCAGGTATCAGCAGGCCAGCAACTTTTACGCGATTTTCAGGTGCTGAGGTGGCGTACAGAGCAAGCGCAATCCCCAGGCAGCCAAAGATCTTAGAGTTGCCGTGCAGTGCAAACCCGCCTTCCGGGAACAGAGTTTTCAGCGGCAGCGTGCTCTGGCTGAACTCCTGCAAATGCTGCGCCCAGTAAACCTGAATACCGCCTTCAACTACCGCCGGGCCAAAGATAAACGGACCGTAGATGAAGTGATGCAAGCCGGTTGGAATCAGAATGCGTTCCAGGAAGGTATAAACCCAGACGCCAAGCGAACCGGCGCTACGCAAGAATTCCTGTAGGGATTCAATGCCCATTTGCACTTTTGGCCAGCCATAAAGGGTGAGCCAGGCGCAAGGAATCATGGCAAAGAAGGCGACAATCACGACAAATGAACTGCCCTGGAAGATGCCAAGAAAGACGGGGAGTTGTTTTTCGAAATAGCGGTTATGGATAGCCGTGACAAAACCGGAGATAACAATCGCGCCAATGATGCTGGTATCAAGCGTTTTGATCCCGGCAATCATGGTTAGCCCGGTTCCCGCCACCGGATCGGCGCTGAAATCAACACCGAAGTAATGGCCCCAGGTCATCCCCATGGCGTTAATGAAGTAGTTCCAGGTCATAAAGCTAACCAGTACGGCTAAGCAAGCACGGCCCTGCGCTTGCTTAGCGAGGCCAATCGGTAAGCCGACGGCAAAAATCAGCGGCATATTGCGGAATACCGTCCAGCCACCTTCTTCAATAATGTGAACAATTTGCGCGAATAAATTATCGGGTGCGGTTAGCGCTTCGCCGACGAACATCGGATTGCGCAACATAATGGCGATGCCTACGACAATCCCGGCGAACGGAAACAACAAAACCGGGGTAAACATTGCGCCACCAAAACGTTGTATTTGACTGAGCATTTTTAAATCCTCACGTAACAACCTGTAGGGTAAATGGCCTTATTTTTTAACGCTGGCCTGCGACTGAGAGTAGGGAGACACAGGTGACTTATCGTTGCCCGTCGCACCGATTCGTGATCGCTTTCATAGTTTTTATTTGGGGTAAGTTGTCTACTTTTTTATAGTTAAATAGACACGATGATTTTTAATTTCTTATTCATCATGAAAATATGAAATAAAAACCATTTAAATTATGAATTTGATTAATGAAATGACGGTTCTATAAACCCCATTCGAAGCGGCTAAGAGGTCTACAGGTGATCTACAAATCTATCGCCGATCGGTTACGCATCCGGCTAAATTCTGCTGATTACAATATTGGCAGCCCGCTACCTTCTGAAGTTCGCCTGGCAGGCGAGTTTGGTGTTTCACGTATGACGATTCGTAAAGCCATCGATTTGTTGGTGGGCTGGGGGTTGGTCGTACGCCGCCATGGCAGTGGCACTTATGTAGCGAAGAAAGATGTTCACCATGAAACCACGAATCTGACCGGGTTTATTGAGGTGATGCGCAACCAGGGCAAAGAGGTGGTGAGCAACGTGCTGGAGTTCAATGTGATGCCCGCCCCGCCAGCAATCGCCAGCCAATTACGCATTAATATTGATGAACGGATCTATTTCTCGCGCCGGGTTCGCTCGGTAGATGGCAAGCCGTTAATGGTAGAAGACAGCTATATGCCGGTGAAATTATTCCGTAATTTGTCCGTCGCACATCTGGAAGGTTCTAAATTCAGTTATATCGAAGATGAGTGCCACATCATCGTCTGTGGTAACTACGAAAGCCTCACACCCGTGCTGGCCGACAAGAAAATGGCAAAACTGCTCAATATCGATGAGCTAACACCCATTCTGCGCATCACGTCACTGTCATACAGCGACAGCGGTGACTATGTGAATTATTCAGTGATGTTCCGAAATGCCAGCGAATACCAGGTGGATTACCATTTGCGGCGGGTGCATATGAATAGAATAAGAGATGAGGAATAAACATAGCTTGCTGATAACTAATTTAATAACAATAAGATAATTGCTGCCCTAATGGGCAGCAATTTCGTTAAAAGCTCTGAATTCGTTTTTACTTCTTAAATACATTTTCTCTATGCCATTCAAGAAATGTGTAAGCCTTTGGATGAAATTCGCGAACCCGTTGGATTTTGATGTTTAAATCTTGCCATATTTTACTGTCAAAGCATGGGCTTAGCATTACTAAGCCATCGTTGGTAAACGACAAGTAACCATTATCGAAAAGCACGTCTATATGAGCAGCGAGCATAATCCCGTTATAAGGATTCAACCGTTCTGAACCAGTCTCACAAGCGCGCCAGGGTTTGATATGACTTGCTTTAAGTAGGGGAAGGAAAGAAACACCAGTCACAGGGCATGCTGGATAAATTTTCAAACATTCCACCCGGAACATCCCCTGACCCCGACGCGCTTCAATGTACGTCAGTTTCTCTGTTTCACTCAGAGATACATCAGTAAGGATTTCTTCAACGTCCTCAACTTCCGGAGCATATATACTCGTCATAACAGTTGTATAAATGTCTCTGTTTGGCGCGTGTCTTTTAGCAGTTAACGTTGACGCAATAATATCCGTGGGAATTCCTGCTGGAACATTAATATATTTTATTTTTGAACCATATGAACGGTTACCTGTGAACTCTTCCCAATTCAAAGTTGTTTTCCCATGAATATGAGCATTTGTAAAATACACTACTTTCTTATTTACTTTTACGCCTTCAACTTCATGAATCTTGACTATATCTGCAACTATAATATCGAATTGAGATTTATTTACATCATCTTCCTTGCGAATAATAATAACCTCCGGAACTTTACCTTTACCAATAACCCATTTTCCGGAGTGCCCATCTTTTCCTTCCATATGAAAATTGGCGCCACTTGTTTCAACAATTACTGCAAGTCTGGATGGAGAGATTTTATTAAAGCTGATATTATTCTTTTCCACAATACACTTCCTTATATAGGGTAGATCGATATGCAACAGAATTCTACGTGTTGTGTATCATTATCGACCGTGCGTGATTTTTCTTTAGAAATTAATACATAAAATGGATTCAGCTATTTGATGAAATGTACTTTTTCAGCACCATAACAGTTTATAAAATTAACGGCACCCTTAGGTATGTTAAGAAAACGAGCACCTGTAACATCACAACCCTCCAATACCAATGAGCGTTCAACAATGTTGCAATGTGAAAAAGTGGTATTTTTTAGATTGCAATTCATAAAGACTACGCGTTGTAAATTACACTTATTTATAACCGTGCTTTCGAATGAGGTGTTTTCAAAAAAGCAACTTCGTAGAACAGATGAATAGATGATCGCATTAACAATACCAGAGAAAGTAACCAGACCACGTAAGACGCAATCAACAAGCAATCCCTTAATAGAAAATTCCGACAAGCGCTCTCCTGTATTATCAATATCAATCGACCGAGACTCAACTCCTTCCAATTGCAATGAAATACCTGAATTTAGCCTTATAAAAGAATCTTGTAATACTCCATTTTTAATATGCAATTTTCCTTTTGAATTTAACACTGAGTTTTCGATGAAGTTCTCAAATAGTAAGAGGTCACCATCTATTTTAAACAATGAGTTTACTACCTTACCATTAAGTACCTCTATCCCCGAATAGCTACCATGGTCTCTATATGTATCAATCAGACAGTTATTCAAATTGCACTTATTAATAATGGAAGTACCAATTAGATTATATGCAATTATTTTTTCATTTTTTAGAATGGCATTATTGAAGGCGAAAGAAGTCGCCTCCCTGATAACTTGGGGGGTCAACATGATAGCTCCTGGACGCAAAAAAAACCGCTAACAAAAGTAAGCGGTGACGATAACGATGATGAGAACACTTGTCGGTTATAGCAAAAAAATCGATGGCACTACAATCGCTATTTCGTCCTATTATTTGCAAAATTGAAAATAAAAAAATCATGTAGTTCAATTGATTACATAAAAATCACACCCTCAATGATTTTGTTTATCACCCTGTAACAGCAAATGCGTAATCGGCGATAGCCATCTTCCAGCAAAAAAACGTCATGGAGAAATGGCTATCGCAACGAGTTAAATTCACATCCAAAACAATACAGCCAGTAGCTGCGGCGTAATAATGCGCAGGAACATGACCAGTGGATAAACAGTGGCATAAGAGAGCGCTGCAGCTCCACTGGTTGCGTGCAAGCCGTTGGCAAAAGCCAGTGCAGGGGGATCGGTCATTGAGCCTGCCAACATTCCGCACAGTGTCAGATAATTCATTTTGGCGAGCAATCTTGCCAACAATGCAGTAACCAGCAATGGAATTCCCGTAATCAGAATTCCGTAGCCAATCCAACTCACTCCGTCTCCGTGCAGCAAAGTACTGACAAAATCACCGCCAGATTTTAAACCGACGACCGCCAGAAACAGCACAATCCCCAATTCACGCAGCGCCAGATTCGCACTCGGTGGCATAAACCAATACAGCTTGCCGATGCTGCCAATTCGCCCAAGAATGATCGCCATAATAAGCGGCCCACCTGCCAGCCCAAGACGTAGAGCCACAGGGAAACCAGGGATGAAAAGCGGGATAGAACCAAGCAACACTCCAAGACCAATGCCGATAAATACCGGAAGCATTTGTACCTGTTGGAGTTTCTGTTGCGCGTTACCGACTTCAGCGGCTACCGCTTCTATTGATTCTGGGCGGCCCACCAGGTTCAGGATGTCACCAAATTGCAGGCTGGCATTGCTGCTTGCGACCAGTTCAATACCTGCACGATTCAGGCGCGAAATCACCACGTCATACTTTTGTTTTAAATGCAGATCGCGAATTTTCTTGCCGAGCACTTTCTCGTTGGTCACCACCACACGTTCAACGCGCAGGTCTGTGCCACGAGTCGAAAGCGAGGTATCCACCTGCTGGCCGATCACCAGCAATGCAGAGTGCAGATCTTTTTCCTGGCCGACGAGGTGTAGTAAATCTCCGGTTTGAATAACCGTGCCAGGCGCTGGCACCATCAGCAATTCCCCACGTTTCAAACGCGAACAAATAATAGTGTCGCTATTAAGGACCGGCACTTCCTGAATAGGTAATCCGTTAAGGTTAGGGTTGGCAACACAGATATTCATGGTCTGGAGTTGCGCGTGGTTTTGCCCACTACTGTTATCAAAGCGTTGTGCTTCTTGATCGACATTAATTCTAAATGCCATGCGAATTAACCACATGGTCAGAAGAATCCCGCAAATACCGAACGGATAAGCCATCGCGTAGCTCATCCCCATTTTATCGACCAACTCTGAAGGTGTGCCGAGGTCGGTCAAAATTTGCTGACCTGCACCTAACGCTGGAGTGTTAGTTACCGCTCCAGAGAAAACACCCAGCACCACGGGAAGCGGAACATCGAAGATTTTATGGACGAGTGCCGTGACCAGCGCACCAATCACTACAATCAGAAGAGCAAATAGATTAAGGCGTAAACCGGAAACGCGTAGCGAGGAAAAGAAGCCTGGCCCAACCTGAATACCAATGGTGTAGACGAAGAGGATCAAGCCGAATTCCTGAATGAAATGAAGCATATCTCCATTCAGGCTTACCCCAGCCTCACTGACGAAATGGCCAACAATAATCCCCCCGAACAGCACGCCACCGATACCAAATCCGACGCCGCGGATTTTGATATTTCCAATCCATAAACCGACAACTGCGACCAGAGCCAACATACTGACAGTTAACGCTATTCCACTCATCGAAGATTTCCCTGTGAATAACATCATCGTTACAAGGGATTCTGGCAGAGAGGAGAAGGAGTTAATGGGGTACAGAGCACAAAAAAAGGCCCCATAAAATGGGGCCTCAAAGGGGATACTCAGTTTAGCTGTTGAGTGCCGGACGTTCGCTGATAGCAATGCGTTTTGGCGCAACGGCTTCAGGGATTTCACGCACCAGATCTATATGCAGCAGACCGTTAGTAAAGGTCGCGCCAGATACTTTCATATATTCAGCAAGGGTGAAGCTCAGGCTAAATGGCTGAGTCACTAATCCTTGATGCAGCCAGGTTGGCTCTTTCTCGGGTTTAACCGGCGTCCCTTTCACATGCAGACGCGTACCTTCGAGTTCAATTTCGAGATCTTCCTGGCGGAACCCTGCCAGCGCAAGCGTAATGCGGTAATGATTGTCATCGCCTTTTTCAATGTTGTAAGGCGGGAATGACTGGCCTTCAGTGCTTGTTTGTAAAGCATTAGCCAGTTTGTCAAAACCGATCCATTGACGCAGCAGAGGTGATAAATCGTGGTTACGCATAAGTTTTCTCCTTCTTTGAAGCGAGTTAAGTCTTACCAGTATGCGAACTGGTATTGGCTCCCTATCGGCAAGCCAGCCTTTATTGCCTGGGCCGCACAATGCGACCCACTGAATTAATTGATTTCGATACGGCGCGGTTTCATCGCTTCCGGAATCACGCGTTCCAGGTCGATATACAGCAGGCCGTTAACCAGGTTAGCACCACGGATGTGGATGTTTTCCGCTAACTGGAATTTGCGTTCGAAGTTGCGCTCAGCTATCCCCTGATAGAGATAAGTGCGCTCTGGTTGCGGATCTGCATGCGCGCCCTTAATAACGAGCAGGTTATCCTGGGCTGTAATGTCCAGTTCGCTTTCTGCGAAACCGGCAACAGCAATCGCAATGCGATAGTTATTTTCGTCAACTAATTCAACATTGTATGGAGGATAGCCGCCGTTGCTCTGGCTTTGGTTGTTTTCCAGCAGGTTAAACAAACGGTCAAAACCAATAGCTGAACGATAAAGCGGGGATAGGTCGAAATTACGCATATATAAAAACTCCTGAAATCAGCGAGAATCAAACATTGCCTTCCATCATGGACAGGCTTCTAAAACCAAGTACCCTTACGGCGTACTTTTTCTGACTACATCTCTAAAATCGGTCCTTATTCGCACTTTTCAAGGCCACAGAAAGAAATTTTTTGCGGCTTCTGCTGTCAGTACATAGACTGTCCTGGTAGTAAACAGGATTTATCTGCGATAGCCGCCACAGAGTGGCAAGAGCAATATATTAATTATCTGCATGGGTGATATAAACCAGAGCAGCCTGGCCGGAAATGGCCCCCCAGAAACGATAAGCAACACTAATGATGAAAAGCTATCTTCCAACATTAATTCTCGGCAGCGGATTGCTAACAGTCAGCGGATGTTCAAGTGTGATGACTCACACTGGTGGGCAAGAGGGATACTATCCCGGCACACGTGCCAGTTACGAAATGCTGGCCGATGGCGAGACAAGCTGGGGATACAAACCTTTTGTCGCGCTGGATATGCCGTTTACGGCAGTAATGGATACCGTTCTGTTACCGTGGGATATGTTCCGCACCGACAAGTCTATAAAATCCAAAGTAGAAGCAAGCGAGAAGCAGAACCTGGCAACCAATTCTGTGATCCCGCCTGTTCAGTAATTAAAGCCCTGTTTGCGTCATAAATAACTGACGGAATCCGTCTACATCCTGCATCCAGGCGATGTATTTGCCATCAGGTGAAAACACCACCGCATCCGCTGAAGGCGCACAACCATCGGTTGCTGTAAGCGTCGTGATTTCACCATCGTTTAAATCACACAAGACAATCTGCTCCTTCCTCACAAAGCCCAACGCTTGCCCTGACGGATGCCAGTTAAATGCCGACTGGATATCATCTTGCCCATGCGTAAGTTGGCGTGGCTGCCCACCGTTTGGTGAAATCAGATACATTTGCACAATACCTGCATCATCGCGCATCAAGAACGCCAGTAAGCTGCCGTCCGGGCTGCTTCGCACCCAATGCCTTGGCTGGGTAGCTAATCCTGGGTAACGGTGCTGATGAGTGAAAGTCAGGCGTGTTTGCGCAATACCCGCAGGTGGTGCAGGCAGCGCGGTTAGCGTCCCTTCAATTGGCTCAGAACCCGCCTGGAAATAAGCTTCTTTTTTTTCAGGCAAATCAACGATAAACAGCTCGGGCACTTTCTCGCCTTTGGCTGAAAGCGTGTCGCCAATAAACACCAGTGCCCAACGCTGTTGGCTCCCATCAGGTTTTAAATAGCCATGGTTGCCCACCCAACCTTCTTCATAGGCACGGTTTATTTCATCACTTCCAGGTTGTGGTAATGGCGTAGTACGGCTTACCAGCACGCAATAATGGCTACCATCATATTCACGAGGATGCTGTTTAACAGGCGTCACCAGGCCGAATGGTAGCGCAATACCGACGTTACGCAGATCTTTTGCCGCATCATATTCATGCATCACATGGTCGTTATAGGTGAAGCTCACGCGCGCACCATCTGGGCTCCAGACGTGGACATGGCTGCCGCCACGCAAAGCTCCGGGGGTAAACGGTGGGGTAATATCCATTGTATCGAGATTGGTTGCGATACCGTTTTCGACCACCACACCACGGCGGTGATGGAAATCGTAATGCCAGCTTTCGTCGGGGTTTTCCGGGCCGTGAATGAAGATATAGCGCTCGGGTTGCTGCGGGTTCACGGTCACCACACCGACATGCGCGCCATGCGATGCCTGATAGATCAGTTCCACTTCGCCAGTCATCACGTTAACCCTTTCAATCGTTTCACTGGTAAACGAGGCGCCAGAAGGGCGAACATCAAACACCAACCACTGGCTATCTGGTGTCCAGGTATTGATGTTAGTGAGTTGGTGGTTACGTGGTGCAAAGGTGAGTTGTTTGGTCATGATTTACCCCGAGATATTGGACGCCTCAGGGTAAATCATTGATGGTTTTTATCCCACCCTTTCTACTTTGCCGACCAGCAGGAGGTAGGAGAGTGCGCCAAGCAGTGCCACGGCTGAGATATAAACCAGCGCAGGTGCAAAACCATATCCCTGAGCAAGGTAACCTACAACCAGTGGAACGGTGATCCCACCCAAGCCGCCAACAAAGTTAAACACTCCACCGGTCAAGCCAATCAGACGCATTGGTGCCAACGAAGAGACCAGCGACCATGTGATCGAGGCAAAGCCGTTACCAAAGAAGGCGATAGCCATTAATGTCATAATCCAGACCGGATCGTTGGTGTAGTTCGCGCCCATAATGCAGGTCGAGATCAGCAAACCGCAGATGATTGGCGTTTTACGCGCGATACCCAGCGAATATCCTTTACGCACCAGACGGTCTGCTACCCAACCAGAAAGCAGCACACCCACAAACGCGGCAAGGAATGGAACGGTAGTCATAAACCCGGCTTTCAGGGCGGTAATGCCTTTTTCTTGCGTCAGGTAGTTCGGGAACCAGGTCAGGAAGAACCACAGCGTGGACGTAACCGCGAACTGGCCGAGATACACGCCAACCAGTTTGCGGTGGAAGACTAGTTTCCAGTCGGCAGCCGTCATTGGAATGCGGGATTTTTTCTCGGCTGGCGCATCGCCATCAACCAGACCACCACCATCACGAATGTAATCCAGTTCAGCCTGATTGATGCCTTTGCTGGCACGCGGTGGCTGATAAACCTTAATCCAGATAAACGACCAGATGATGCCGATACCACCGGTGATAATAAACACCCAGTGCCAGCTCAACATTTCTTGAATCCAGATAAGCAGTGGCGTGAGGAACGCCAGCCCGACAAACTGGCCGGAGGTATAAAAGCCTACTGCAGACGCACGCTCATGTTCCGGGAACCAGCTCGTGACCATACGGTTGTTGGTCGGGAATGCGGGTGCTTCGAAAATACCGGTAATTGCACGCAAACCAATCAGCGACATTAAACCGGTGGCAAAACCCTGGAATAGCGTTGCCACCGACCAGCCAAAAATAGCGATGAAATAGGTCATGCGCGAGCCGACGCGGTCAAGGAACCAGCCGCCAGGAATCTGGCATAAAGTATAGAGCCAGGCAAAAGCCGAGAAGATATAACCCATTTGAGTTTTTGTAATGCCAAACTCTTCCTGAATATGGGCAGAGGCGACGGCCAGATTCGCGCGGTCGACATAACAAATAACCACGGTAATAAAGATCATAATGAGCGTCACATAACGGCGACGCGTAGGTTTTGTAGCGGTTACAGAAATATCCATCGTGTTCTGTCTCCAGAATTTGAGCATGGCAATACCGGCCACCATGCCCTGTTATATACAGAGGGTGTTTTATATTTATTTGGGTATGACTAGTTTTTTATAAAATAACTATCACCATTCGGCTACAGACCCGTCTGGATAGCGCCATAAAGGATTACGCCAATCAGTCACATTTTTACTGCGCTCGATAACCAGTTCTTCGTCTATTTCAACGCCAAGGCCTGGCTTCATTAATGGCATAAAGTGGCCGCCATCCATTTTGAAGTCTTCTTTATTTTTAACGAAATCGAGCAATTCAGCGCCCTTGTTATAATGGATGCCCATGCTTTGCTCCTGGAACACGGCATTGCGGGAGACAAAATCGATATGCAGGCAGGCAGCCAGCGCAATCGGCCCGAGCGGACAATGCGGAGCCAGCGCCACGTCATAGGCCTCTGCCATTCCGGCAATTTTATAGCATTCGGTAATACCGCCTGCGTGTGACAAATCAGGCTGGAGAATCGCCAGTCCGCCCGCTTCCAGCACACGCTTGAACTCAAAGCGCGAGAACATACGCTCACCCGCAGCGATAGGAATATGCGTTTGAGCCGCAAGACGCGGATAGTATTCAGCCTGTTCCGCCAGCACCGGTTCTTCAATAAACAGCGGGCGATATTGCTCAAGCTCTTTAATTAATACTTTTGCCATTGGCGCGCTAACACGGCCATGGAAATCAAGGCCAAATTCAATTTCATTACCGAATGCTTCACGAATTTGTGCTACGGTATTCACGGCTTCATCAATTTTACGGGAATTATCAATAATCCCCATTTCTTCGCAGCCATTTAATTTAAACGTATCAAAGCCGATGTTACGCAGTGATTTAATACCGTCGATCACATCTGACGGACGATCGCCACCAACCCAGCTGTAGGCTTTTATTTTATCGCGAACCAGGCCGCCCATTAATTGCCAGACAGGTGCATTTAATACTTTTCCTTTAATATCCCACAATGCCTGGTCAATACCGGAAATTGCGCTCATTAAAATAGGCCCACCACGATAAAAACCGCCGCGATACATCACTTGCCATAAATCATTTATACGCGCCGGGTCCTGGCCGATTAATAATTCACTCAGCTCATGTACCGCAGCTTCAACGCTTTTTGCTCGCCCTTCAATTACCGGCTCACCCCAGCCGACAATACCTTCATCGGTTTCAATTTTCAGGAACATCCAACGTGGTGGTAAACGGTAGGTCGTCAGTTTAGTGATTTTCATTGCTTCACAGCCTCTTCATACGCTTTAACAAATGCTTTTGCCTTCTCAGCGGTGCATTCCACAGATTGCCCCGCCCGATATAAATCGCCACCGAGCCCGGCACCGACACATCCGGCTTTTAGCCAAATAGCCAGGTTTTCAGGCGTCACACCACCGACCGCAAAGACCGGCACTTCTGGCGGTAATACGGCTTTCAGCGCTTTGATGTAATCCGGGCCAAAAGAGGAAGAAGGGAAAATTTTCAGCGCCTGAGCACCGGCATCCAATGCGGTAAAGGCTTCGCTTGCCGTTGCACAGCCCGCGCATACTGTCATTCCGCTGGCGACCGCACGGCGGATAACTTCAGGCTGCGTATTCGGCGTTACCACCAGTTTGCCACCCATGGCGGCCAGTTCATTAACCTGATCGGTTTTCAAAACGGTACCCGCGCCTATCAACGCCCGATGGCCAAACTCGGTCACCATCGCCGCGATACTTTGCTGCCAGTCTGGTGAGTTCATTGGGATTTCTATCGCATCAAATCCCGCATCCAGCAACGCCGCAACGTGTGCGTGCGCTTCGCCTGGCGTGATACCGCGCAAAATGGCGATGAGCGGAAGATTAGTTTGCCACTGCATTTGCAATACTCCTTATTCCTGCCTGGAATGCATTGTCGCCATCCAACACTTTTGCCTGGTAGCCCAATAACTCGAGCGCGTTGCTATAACGCTGGCTCAGGGATGGATTAGCAACAATGGTGACAGGCTGTTGAGTGTCCGGAGCGTACTGGCGAGTCATCGCCGCCACTTCGTTACCAATCAACAACCCGGAAAGAAATTCGCTGACTTCGCTACGCGGCAATTCGCCCAGCACATGGGCTGCACGTATTTCGAAAAGTCGTGGCAACAAAGCACTGTCATTAATGCCGCGATCCAGCCCAGCCAAAAATGCTTGATGGCTGCTTTGTTGCTCAGGCAGGCCTGCGCCAATTAAGGAGTGGTTGAGCAGGATATGGTGCAGTTCACCGGTCATCACCGTACGGAAATCCTGCACCGTGTGTTCATCGGCATGCACCCATTTGCAGTGCGTACCCGGCATTATGTAAAGCGAAGCCGGGCCAAGCGTTTTTGCACCGAGAAGCTGGGTTTCTTCACCACGCATCACGTTGCAGTTGTCGTCACTTTTTACGCTGAGGCCGGGAATAATCCAGACGTTATCAAGCACTGGAGTCAGTTGCTGGCTTAAATCAGAGAAACGCGCCGGGCATGGGAGATAAGGGGCGATTTTCCACCCGGCATTGCTGCCCACCATCCCGGCCATCAAAACTGGCGTGGTTTTTTCACGCCAACCTTGAGTGACTTCATCGAACACCGCTTTTGGGGTTTTACCATTCAGACGGGTAACGCCCGCTGTGGTTTGCCGACTATCAATGCAAATTCCATCCTGGTAATGCCAGGCACGCAGGTTAGTCGAACCCCAATCAATAGCGATGTAGCGTGATGTCATGTGATTTCCTTTAGTCGTTTGGTGGAGCTGGCAATCATTGTCAGCGCCGCTCTTTCTGCAGCCGTGCTGTCCTGGTGACGAATCGCATCGAACAGCTGCTTATGTTCCTGAAGCGTTTGCGGCATGTTGGCTTCATCACCCATCCAGGTGCGCTCGAAAACCGCACGTTGAAGTGAACTGATGGCAATACTCAACTGCTGTAGCACCGGGTTATGAACCGAATCCAGCACCGCTTCGTGATAGCGAATATCGGCTTCATTAAAAGCATCCCGATCCTGATTGTTTGCCACCATGTCGTTGAGTGCGTCTTCGATTCGCGCCAGGTCACTTGATGTAGCCCGTTCTGCGGCCCAGCGCGCGATGGCAGGCTCGACCAGGTTTCGCACTTCGCTCATGGCGCTAATCAGGCGCGGGTCATAATCGTTTTCCAGCACCCACTGCAACACTTCGGTATCGAGGTAATTCCACTGGTTACGCGACTGCACAAAGGCTCCGCGATAACGCTTCATTTCAACTAACCGCTTCGCCATAAGAGAACGAAAAACTTCGCGGATAATGTTGCGCGACGTTTCGAACTCCTCACATAAGTCGGCTTCTGACGGCAATGCTGCGCCCGGAGTGTATTTGCCGCCGACAATCTGTTTACCCAGCGTCACGATGATGCGATCGGTCTTAGTCATGGTTTGCCCTGTTCAATTTAGGTATTAACCACACTTTACCGCGAGCGCTGAAAAACACCGCTATTTTGAAGTACAAATGTGAATCTGATAGCGCTTCTGATGGGGTTAATGTAGTACAAACATTATATGTTGTACTACAATTTGGATCACAAAACGGACAGTTGATAGCAAAAAATGGCGAAAAAAAACCGACGCGCAGAAAACTTACCCGCCACTTCATCGCAACTTCACACAAGCAGATTACGTTTCCGTTCCAACCCCCAGCCAACGGAACGCTCAAATGGAACATTACGATATCGCGATTATTGGCCTCGGCCCCGCAGGGGCTACGCTTGCGCGGATCCTCGAACCACAATTCAAAATAATTGCTTTGGATAAGAAGCGGCGGGAAGGAGAAGATGGGTTTCAGAAGCCCTGCGGCGGGTTACTGGCGCCTGATGCTCAACGTTCGTTTATCCGTTCCGGTATAAACCTGCCCGTGCACGTGCTGGCAAACCCACAAATATTCAGCGTAAAAACCATTGATTTACAATCAAATATCACCTGCAACTACCAGCGGTCATACATTAATATCAATCGCCATGCTTTCGATTTATGGCGTAAAACGCTTATCCCGCAAACGGTAGATGTTCGCCATGACACACTGTGCAAACGCATTGAAAAAGAGGGTGATAGCTATCGCCTCATATTTGAGGACAACGGAGTAACTAAGGAAATCACTGCGCAATATATTGTCGGTGCCGATGGTGCAAATTCATTGCTGCGCCGGACGCTTTATCCGCAGCTCAATATTCGAAAATATCAGGCCATTCAGCAGTGGTTTAAGGAGCTGCATGCCCGTCCTTTCTATTCCTGCATTTTCGATAATCAGGTAACGGACTGTTATTCATGGAGTATGTCGAAGGATGGCTACTTTATTTTTGGTGGTGCCTTTCCAATGAAAGAAGGCAAAAAGCGGTTCTTCCACCTAAAAGAGAAAATGACCGAACGCGGTTTTGTCTTTAGCACCCCTGAAAAGGAAGAAAAATGTATCGTGCTTTGCCCGTCAAAGTGGCGTGACTTTGTTTGCGGGAAAGACAATGCATTTCTGATTGGTGAAGCGGCGGTATTTATTAGTGCAAGTTCGCTCGAAGGGATAAGTTATGCGCTTGATAGCGCCGAGATACTGGGAAATATCTTCAATGAACAGCATTCACGACCAAATGCTGTCTATCAGAAACGAACGGGGAAAATCAGAAGGAAACTGTTCGCAAAGGTGATAAAAGCCAAAATCCTGACCTCGGCATGGTCGAGAAAATTAGTCATGAAAAGCCGATTTGCCGATGTGCCAGTGATACCGGACGTGTAATGCAGCGGTTCAGCCATTGAGTCTGGTTGACTCCCGCAGAGGCAACCAGACTGACAGAAACCACCACAACGTCATTAATTCAAAACAAACTTCTCAATCGCGTACGCAACGCCATCTTCAAGGTTTGATTTAGTAACAAAGTTGCTGACTTCTTTCACTTTATCGATAGCGTTATCCATCGCAACACCGATGCCTGCGTATTCCAGCATCGCGATGTCATTTTCCTGGTCGCCCAGCGTCATCACTTCTTCTTGTTTGATGCCGAGAGATTCAGCCAGCGCTTTTACGCCAGTACCTTTGTTGACTCGCTTATCGAGAATCTCAAGGAAATATGGCGAGCTTTTCAGCAGCGTATAACGCTCATAAACATCGGCTGGAATTTTGGCGATCGCTTTGTCCAGAATAGCCGGCTCATCGATCATCATCACTTTCAGGTATGCACCGTTTTTATCCATGTTTTCTGGCTCGCTGAACACCAGCGGGATATTGGCAATAAAGGATTCATGAACGGTGTAGTAGCTGATATCACGGTTAGCGGTGTACAGGGTGTGCCTGTCCAGCGCATGGAAGTGGGAACCGACTTCACGGGAAAGCTGTTCCAGATAGCGGTAGTCGTCGTAACTCAGCGCGGTTTGTGCCACGGTGCTGCCGTCGCTGGCCTTCTGCACTAACGCACCGTTATAGGTGATGCAGTAGTCATTCGGCTTATCCATGTGCAGCTCGCGGAGATAGCTCTCAACACCTGCAAAAGGGCGTCCGGTACACAAAACAACATTTACACCGCGTTCGCGCGCGCTGGCGATAGCGGCTTTAACGGCTGGAGAAATGGTGTGGTCAGGTAGCAACAATGTGCCGTCCATATCAATAGCAATGAGTTTTATAGGCATAGGATTTTCTGAGGTAATGAGTTTATCTCATGCTAACGCGATTAAGCTCGCAAAAATAGCGCTACGTTACGGGTGAAAAAGGTCCGTTTTTTGGATGAAAAAACGCCCCCCCGAAGAAAGTGGCGTTGATACCCAAAATAATTCGAGTTGCAGAAAGGCGGCAAACACGGGAATCCCAATGAGCTTACTCAACTAAGTGATTTGGGTGAGCATGTGCAGCCAACGCATCTGCGGCTTGAAGAATGACGGGCACTAGCTGAAGAATTTATCCTTCAGCATATGGAAGCCTTTAGTCAGCAAATCTTCATCGTGAGCGACTTCACCTGCAGGTGATAAAGTATCGACGATTTTCGGGAACTGCTCTGCCAGCAGTTGAGATGCACTTCCTACATCAATCCCAAGTTTTTCAGCCAGACCGCTGATTGCTGGTGTGCCCAGCACGTCTTGCATTTGCTCTGGGCTAACGCTTTGGTTATGCGCGCCGCTCAGCCAGGAGGTGACGACATCTGAGAATCCCTTTTCCCGAAACCGTTCAAGAATTGCCTGAATGCCGCCTTGTTCATTAATCCATGTAAGGATGACTTTGAATTTACCTGCATCGCCACCCCCCATCATGCCAGTAACTTGATCGAATAAACCCATGACCGTGTCCTCTTGCAATCACGAAGTGTGCAATAAGAAGTGTAGTCAATTCCGACCACTAACCGCCTTTTAAACCTAAAAAATCATTGACGGGTCAAAACGGTTTTTCCGCAGGATGTCATCTTTTCAGGTTCACTAATTATAATTAGCGATAATTTCAACGACAGCATTTGCCGGTCCAGCCTGTACGTCACCCTCGGTGCGAACGTAACGAGCTGACATATACACGAATGAAGTATACGTTGAGCCAATCGCGATAGCTGCCGTGGCCCGTTGAATAGGGGTATTGAATATAACGGGTTGAGCCGGGTTAAGTACTGCTGGTTGCGCGGAACTTCCCCAGGCAAGCTGAATGCCATATCCTTCCGCACCACCGCTGTTAAGTGCCATAATTCCCTGCGTGTTATCAATTACTTCCGAACGTGGTACGACTTTAATGTTGAGGTTCCGGTTACTGGTCGTAACCGCGGTTCGCGATGATACGGTATTGTTGCTGGTATTTACCGAACCCGTTCGGCCATAGCCCATAGCCGGCGGGCATTTCAAAGTAAAACTGGCATCCTTCCATGGCGAAGGCGCTCCTCTGTCAGCTCCCTGTAAGGAAACATCATAACTCCCCATTGGAACGTTTTTATTATCAAATTCGCAAGTACCGGTTGAAAGAGTGATATTCCCTGAAACAACTGCCGTGTTTGTGGTGAAGGTATTGCTAATCAAACTAGGGCCATTATTGGGAAGGCTTCCCCAGTTATCCGATCCGCTTACAGGCTGCAAAGCGTTCACCACCTGGAAGCCATCAAAATTTATAACGTTACCAGGGTTTTCTGCCCCCGGTAGTTTCCACAGAATAACTCTAATCATGAACCTGCCGCCCGAAGTTGTGGTCCCCGTATAGCTCTTCACAGGGTTTTGAAAATTGCCCATAGGGCCAGTTACCTGATCTAAATTATAAAATGACAAACCAAACCCAGTGCCCGGTATGGGGAATATCCAGTTACCACTTGCGGTATCTTTAACAGGCACTGAACCCGCAGGCGGGACGACATATTGAAGATAATTAACCTGCGCATTGGGGGAACATGTCACGGTAGTATAGGTCCACCCCCATATAAATGCAGTCCAGGTATAAAGAGCCTTGTACTGAGATGGATTGCCGGGCGCCGTGAGGGAATCAAGCTAGCTGCTATAGGGCAGCAACTGGTTTACTATGGGTGTTGCGCCAGTTTGATTCGTACAGTTGACGGTCGTCGCAGAGGCTGAAAAACAACATAAGAGACAGATGAATAACAGCAAATATTTTAAATTACTCATAACTCTGCCCTTTAAATATTTTTCATAAGCTTGCAACAAAAATCACGGTATAATTTGATAGTGGTAATTGATGAAGTAAATATATTAGTAGTTAACCTAATAACAACATTATTTATTATGAATGGTTCTCGAATGCATTTAGAATAAAAAATCCATCTAATTACGCGCGAGTTATATTAATTAGATTACGCCTTGACAAATATCATACCACCGAGTCATATTTAAGGCATATGAAATTATTTGTCTTTAGGAAAACAGTGTAAACAATATTCCCTAAACAAATATCTTGGTACGAATAAGTTTTTTATTTCACAGTATATTTAAAAAAGAGAAGAAGCGCAGATTGGGAGGAAAACCTCTTCCCCCCACAAGGGGAGAAGAGGCTAATACGATTAGATATCGATGTTCGCCGCTTTCAGGGCGTTTTCTTCGATAAATGCACGACGTGGTTCAACCGCATCACCCATCAGGCCAGTCAATTGATCGAATAAACCCATGGCCGTGTCCTCTTGTAATCACGAAGTGTGCAATAAGAAGTGTAGTCAATCACGAGCCTGTTACGACGATTTTGCCGAACGCGCCACGGTCGAGATGCTCAAGCGATTGCTCTTGCCAATTATACCCGTATCCTAGAATACCCATACAAGGAGTGTTGGTAATGCTTAGTTCCATCAGTTTGACTTGGTTTGATGTTCTTAAAATATTAGTGCTTATAGCGAGCCCTTATATTCTGGGGGCTGTGATTCTATTTTTGGTTATAAGATCCCTAACATATTCAGACAGCCGTAAGATTTTGCTATGGCTCGTTTTACCCCAAATTCTGGTCACGCTAATCTTATGGTGGGGGTTAAATTTCTATGAAGCCGGCACGACCTTCAGCATTTTACTCCCTGCTTGTATAACAATATTGGGGGGGATCGTGGTTTATGCTCTCCTCTTCAATGCTCTTCAATCAACCGTTGCCGGACTAGCAATAGGCCATCTCGTCGCACTAGCATTGTTTTTCGGCGTCTTTAATAGCTTCAATCCCAATTTGTTTACCGAAGTGCAGACTGGCAGAGATATGCACCAGCTACGTGATATCGCCCAGAGTAGCAAGGCATTTAATCGGCAGCTTGAGGATACGGAATTTCGGCAGGATATGTTGGTTGAAGCCGTGGATCGCCCGGATATGCCTGAAGCAACATTTCGGGGATTGCTGGCCAGAGGCGCGAATCCATTTCAGACCTATGCCTTTAATGGCTCCATCTTCTCAACTGCGGTAGAACATCATAATCTTAATGCGCTTCGCGTGTTTATCGAGCAACTGGATGGCGATAATGAACAGGCTGAAAACAACCGAGCTTTTCTGCTCAAGAACAATCCGTTAGAGCAGCATTTCTACTTCTCGGTTACACCAACGGAAGAACAAAAACAACAGTATAAAACCACCGTAAAAGTAATCCTCGATAAGATGCCAGAGCTACTGAGTGATGGGGTTTATGCCAGAATTCTACCGGAAGCAAATGCGGAGCTTATTCAGTTTTTATGGGGGTACCATCCTCCTGAAAAATCAGTCTACCGTATTCAGGCCGAAGCTATGTTGGGTATGGTAATTGTCGCGGATAAAATCGCCGCCACTCCAGAAATTCTTAAGGAGAAGCCTGCCGCTGAATACTCTAAATCGCTGTGGGAGTACCTGGTTCAGTATACTCCGCGTCCAGTGCTCCAGGCCATTCTTGAGCGAAACGTGGTGCAGTGGGCGGATTATAAAGACAAAGATGGGAATAATCCGGTGCTGGAAGCGGCTATCGGTCGAGCAGGAAAATATAATAGTGACGACCCGCAGGTACTGACAATCGTGATGCGTGACATATTAGAGCACAGTGCACCATGGTCGCCATCACAGCTTGCTCACGGGTTTTATACCGATGAGGAAGGTTCGCATGTGGTCAGCGCATTACATAGCGCGGGTATAACCTGTACGCAACTCCGGGAAGCGTTGTCTAATTTCCTTAAGGAGGATGATGGGTATTTAATGCGCAACGGCACGCAACGGATCGGGGAAGTTTGCGGTGCGAAAAAATAATGGCGCATTCAATCAATAATAAATACTTAATTCTACTAACTTGATGTATTGCCGACTATTAAATAAAAAGGAATTTGAATGTTTAAGGTTAACTGGAAATGCATGATTAGATTAATCACCCTGATTAGCAGCATGTCACTTTTGTCCGGATGCTACTCTCTTGATCAGAATAAATTTTGTCCATTTGGGAAAAGAAGCAGTCAAGAAACAGATTACAGCGCTCCAATAATCATTGATGCTAACAATGATAAAATCTCTCGAGGAGAACAGAAATCTCTTTTGAAATCAGCCGATCTGTTTTCTGCAAAAATTATAAATGACACATATAACGCTGCTGAAACGCTATGTGCAAATGATGGATTAACAACAGAGCAATATCAAACATTACTCAACACATCAAATAAATACATTAAGTCAGGAGCTGTATATCCATGGACATGGACCACAAATGGTAAGCAGGAGAGAAATAAATTATATCTGGCGTTAGAAGCAAATAACGGCGGATATATTATCACGCAAACTCTTTGTGTTGTTGGTATATGTTCCAAGAAAGATCATGAGGCATTTTGCAAAAATCATGAACGCCCTTATTTAAATAATAAAAAATTATCAGATTCTCTGACAAGTTTTTATATTGGTAACAAGGGTTATAAAACAACCTACCCCAAAACTAAAAGCACAAGCTATTGTAAAGCACCTCAGTGGTAGGGTGAAGCTGGTGAGCAGATTGCCCACCAGCATCAACTAACTTAGATATCGATGTTCGCCGCTTTCAGGGCGTTTTCTTCGATAAATGCACGACGTGGTTCAACCGCATCGCCCATCAGAGTAGTGAACAGCTGATCCGCTGCAATCGCGTCTTTAACAGTCACGCGCAGCATACGGCGGCTTTGTGGATCCATTGTGGTTTCCCACAGCTGATCCGGGTTCATTTCGCCCAAGCCTTTGTAACGCTGAATAGATAGGCCACGACGGGATTCTTTACCCAGCCATTCCAGCGCCTCTTCGAAGCTGTCAACTGGCTGACGGCGTTCGCCACGTTCGATAAACGCGTCTTCTTCGATAAGGCCACGCAGTTTCTCGCCCAGCGTGCAAATACGACGGTATTCGCCACCGACGATAAACTCTTGCTCCAGCGGATAGTCAGTATCCACACCGTGGGTACGCACACGAATCACCGGCTCGAAAAGATTCAGTTCACGGTTATGACGAACCAGGGAATTCCAGGTGCTGCCGTGCTGTTCTTTTTCGTTAAGCTGAGTAACCAGAGCAGAAACCCAGGCAGTCACTTTGCTTTCGTCAGTCAGATCGGCATCTTCAAGCGTTGGGTGATACACCAGGTTGTTTAGCAAATTGCGCGGATAACGGCGCTCCATGCGGCCAATCATTTTCTGGCAGGCTTTAAACTCAGACACCAGTTTTTCCAGCGCTTCGCCAGCGATAGCTGGTGCGTTGGCATTGGTGTGCAGCGTAGCGCCATCCAGAGCGATTGCAATCTGGTATTGGTCCATCGCTTCATCATCTTTAATGTACTGCTCTTGCTTGCCTTTCTTCACTTTGTACAGCGGTGGCTGTGCGATATACACATGGCCGCGCTCAACGATTTCAGGCATCTGACGGTAGAAGAAGGTCAGCAACAAGGTACGGATGTGCGAACCATCGACGTCCGCATCCGTCATGATGATGATGCTGTGGTAACGCAGTTTGTCCGGGTTGTATTCGTCACGGCCAATGCCGCAGCCCAACGCGGTAATCAGCGTGGCAACTTCTTGAGAAGCGAGCATTTTGTCAAAGCGCGCTTTCTCAACGTTCAGAATTTTACCTTTCAGCGGCAGGATCGCCTGGTTCTTACGGTTACGCCCCTGTTTTGCAGAGCCGCCCGCAGAGTCCCCTTCCACAAGGTACAGTTCGGAGTGAGCCGGGTCGCGTTCCTGGCAGTCAGCCAGTTTGCCTGGCAAGCCAGCCAAATCCAGCGCGCCTTTACGACGAGTCATTTCACGTGCACGACGTGCTGCTTCACGAGCACGAGCGGCATCAATAATTTTGCCGACGACGATTTTCGCGTCAGACGGGTGTTCCAACAGGTATTCAGACAGCAGTTCGTTCATCTGCTGCTCAACCGCTGTTTTCACCTCAGAAGAGACCAGTTTGTCTTTGGTCTGAGAAGAGAATTTAGGGTCTGGAACTTTTACGGAGACAACAGCAATCAGGCCTTCACGGGCATCGTCACCGGTGGCGCTAACTTTCGCTTTTTTGCTGTAGCCTTCTTTTTCCATATACGCATTCAGCGTACGTGTCATCGCCGAGCGGAAACCTGCCAGGTGAGTACCACCATCGCGCTGGGGGATGTTGTTGGTAAAGCAGTAGATGTTTTCCTGGAAACCATCGTTCCACTGCAACGCCACTTCCACGCCAATGCCGTCTTTTTCAGTGCTGAAATAGAACACGGTTGGGTGAATTGGGGTTTTGTTTTTGTTGAGATACTCAACAAACGCGCGGATACCACCTTCATAGTGGAAGTGGTCCTGGCGGCCATCACGCTTATCAATCAAACGGATAGAAACACCGGAGTTCAGGAACGACAACTCACGCAGGCGTTTGGCCAGAATGTCGTATTCAAACTCAATCACGTTGGTGAAGGTTTCGTGGCTTGGCCAGAAACGAACCTGAGTACCGGTCGCATCAGTATCGCCAGTCGCCGCCAGCGGTGCCTGTGGCACGCCGTGAATGTAAGTTTGCTGGTGCACTTTGCCTTCGCGGCGAATCAGCAGTTCCAGCTTCTGGGACAGGGCGTTAACGACAGAAACACCAACACCGTGCAGACCACCAGAAACTTTATAGGAGTTGTCATCGAACTTACCGCCGGCGTGAAGCACGGTCATAATAACTTCGGCAGCAGACACACCTTCTTCCGGGTGAATACCAGTAGGAATACCACGACCATCATCGGTTACTGAGACAGAGTTATCAGCATGAATGGTGACAACGATGTCTTTACAATGACCGGCAAGTGCTTCGTCGATAGCGTTATCTACGACCTCAAATACCATATGGTGCAGACCGGTGCCGTCATCCGTATCACCGATATACATTCCCGGGCGCTTACGTACCGCATCCAGCCCTTTAAGGACTTTGATACTGGAGGAGTCATAAGAATTCGACATCAACGTTTCTCGCTCATTTATTCTTGGGTTAATCCGTTATTTTACCCTGATCCACGGCGAACATCTTCGAATTTTTGTCCGCCATATCCATCACATGTTCTGCGCTTATCGCGCTAACAAAAACCTGTGATTCCGTCGCCTTTAACCGGCTGGCTAATAGACCACGGCGTGCATCATCTAGTTCAGAGGCAAAATCATCTATCAGATACAGGCAACGTCGCCCGTTCTGTCGGGTGAGAAACTCACCCTGCGCCAGTCGTAAGGCGCACATCAGTAATTTAAGCTGCCCACGCGACAACGTATCTTCTACCGGCGCACCGTCTGCACGAATCCGAAAATCAGCTTTGTGGGGGCCGTGGGCGGTGTAGGTCAGCATACGATCGCGTTCGAAGTTGCGTTCCAGTAGCTCGCCGTAGTCACTCTCTTTTTCCCAGCCGCGCTGGAAAGAGAAGTTCAGCGAGAACTCCGGCAGAAATTGTGCACAGGTGTCAGCCATATCATCAGCAATGGCTGCGCTGTACTCGGCACGCCAGCGGCTAATTTGCTCCGCAAGTGGGATAAGCTCTTGATCCCATGGCCGTAGTTGCGCATAGCGCGTTACCTGTCGCAACGCAGCGTTGCGTTGCTTAAGCAGGCGCTTGAGATTGCTCCAGGCAACAAAAAAACCTGGTTCGTTATGGAAGCATCCCCAATCGAGGAAAGCTCTACGGTATTTAGGGCCACCGTTGAGCAATGTAAATCCTTCAGGGGTGATAAGTTGCATTGGCATCAAGAGAGCAAGTTCAGCCACTTTGTGGCCGTCGCTGCCGTCGATACGCACTTTGCTGTCGCCTGCACGGTCTTTGGTCAGGCCAACAGAGGTTTCCCGCTCGCCGTTCTGTATACGCCCATGCAGTACAAAGGATTCTGTTTCATGGCGGATCACGCGCTCAATTTTCAGACTACGGAAAGCACGCCCGTGCCCGAGGGTATAAATCGCCTCAAGCACGCTGGTTTTGCCGCTTCCGTTGGCCCCCACCAGGAAATTAAACCCTGGAGATAGAGCCAGATCCGCATCTTCGATATTTCGAAAGTCTTTAATCAACAAACGCGACAGCGACATATTTAACTCACAACCAGGGCGTTATCGGCGCAGTTAGTCTGATTACGGCCAGCGCGCAACAACCGGAGCGTACTGAAGTACGTGAGGATTGTGAACACTGCCCGGAACCAGAATAACAAGTAAGATAGCCCGATACTAAAGACGCATTGGCATAACGACGTAAGCCGCCGCTTGAGAGGCTGCATCTTCAATCTGCACGCTGGAAACAGAGTCGGTCAGCAAAATGCGCACGTTCTCGCATTTGAGTGCATTCAGAACATCCAGCACGTAACTGACGTTAAAGCCGATTTCCATATCTGTGCCGTCATAAGTGACGTCCAGAATCTCTTCGGCTTCTTCCTGCTCCGGGTTGTTAGCGGTGATTTTCAACTGATTGGCAATCACTTGCAGACGAACGCCACGGAATTTCTCATTCGACAAAATTGCCGCGCGTGAAAATGCTTGTTTCAGCAAATCGCAACTGGCATCGAGATGTTTATCCGGGTTCTTCGGCAATACGCGGCGATAATCCGGGAAACGGCCATCAACCAGCTTGGAAGTGAAGATAAAGTCGCCGACGTGAGCGCGGATGTTGTTGCTGCCGATCTGGATACGCAACGGTGAATCGCCGCCATCCAACATACGCATCAGCTCAATCACGCCTTTACGCGGCACGATCACCGAATGGTTTGGCAGAGACTGACCGACCGGCATAGAACACACAGCCAGGCGGTGACCATCGGTCGCCACGGTGCGCAGTTCTTCGCCTTCGGTTTCAAACAACATACCGTTCAAATAGTAACGAACGTCCTGATGCGCCATAGAAAACTGCGTGGCTTCAATCAGGCGTTTCATGGTCGCTTGCGGGAGCGTGAATTCTACTTCGCTCTGCCAGTCGTCCAGGTTCGGGAAATCAGCAGCAGGCAGCGTTGAAAGCGAGAAACGGCTACGCCCGGAGCGCACCAACATGCGGTCACCCTCAAGCGTAACAGCGATTTCTGCACCTTCCGGCAAACCACGGCAGATATCAAAAAATTTACGTGCTGGAACCGTTGTGGCACCCGGCTCATGCGGTTGCACCAACGCGACACGCGCCACCATCTCCATTTCCAGGTCAGTACCTGTTAATGAAAGAGTTCCTTGTGCGACTTGCAACAGCAGGTTGCCGAGAATCGGTAACGTCGGACGGCCACCTAACGGGCCACTCACCTGTTGCAGCGGTTTTAATAAAGTTTCACGTTCAACGGTAAATTTCATAGCGTCACGAAGATAATGTTCTGATTAGGTTAGAGAAATCTTCTTTGATGTCGTGGCTTTCTTCACGCAACTGCTCAATCTTACGGCAGGCGTGCAGAACCGTAGTATGGTCGCGGCCACCAAAGGCATCGCCGATTTCTGGCAAGCTATGGTTAGTCAGTTCCTTCGCCAGAGCCATTGCCATTTGACGTGGACGGGCAACAGAGCGGGAACGACGCTTGGACAACAGGTCAGCAATCTTTATTTTATAGTACTCTGCCACCGTCTTCTGAATATTGTCGATGGTGACAAGCTTCTCTTGCAGCGCTAGCAGATCGCGCAGCGCTTCACGCACGAAGTCGATAGTAATCGCCCGGCCAGTAAAGTTGGCGTTAGCGATAACACGGTTCAATGCCCCTTCAAGCTCACGCACGTTTGAACGTAAACGCTTGGCAATAAAGAAGGCCACTTCACCTGGCAGACGGATATCGTTCTCGTCTGCTTTTTTCATCAGGATCGCAACACGCGTTTCCAGTTCTGGTGGTTCGATGGCAACCGTTAACCCCCAACCGAAGCGGGACTTCAGACGATCTTCAACACCGTTGATCTCTTTTGGATAACGATCCGAAGTCAGAATGATCTGTTGGTTGCCTTCAAGCAGGGCGTTGAAGGTGTGGAAGAATTCTTCTTGTGAACGTTCTTTATTAGCAAAGAATTGAATGTCATCAATTAGCAGTGCATCAACAGAACGGTAGTAACGTTTGAACTCTTCAATAGCGTTATTTTGCAGTGCTTTTACCATGTCCTGAACGAAACGTTCAGAGTGCATGTACACCACTTTTGCATTCGGTTTGCGCGCAATAATACCGTTGCCAACAGCATGCAAAAGGTGCGTTTTACCCAGGCCGGTGCCGCCATAAAGGAATAAAGGGTTATAAGCGCCACCAGGGTTGTCTGCCACCTGACGTGCTGCCGCGCGAGCCAGTTGGTTCGACTTACCTTCAACGAAGTTATCGAAAGTATGTTTTACGTTAACGTTAGAGCGATAGGAGTGTTCAGCCGGAGCCGGAGAGTTATCCCAGCTTGGGCGAAGATGAGCAGTAGGGCGTGCAATGTGTACATGCGCCGGAGCAGTAGTAACAGTCTGCTGATTCAGCGTTTGGCTGACCGGTTTGCTGCCTACTTCAAAACGCAATACGGGCGCATCAGTACCACAAAAATCATTGAGCAAGCCATTGATGTTATTGAGGTACTTGTCTCTCACCCAATCGAGAACAAAACGGTTTGGCGCATACAGGGCCAGCGTGTTATCGCTTAGTTCCGCCTGTAGGGGGCGTATCCACATACTAAATTCTGTGGCTGGTAACTCATCCTGCAATCGGGCAAGACACTGCTGCCAAAGCGAAAGTGACACGGCGGACTCCACTCGAACAAAGTCGATAAAATGACGAAGACTGAAAGTTTATATTCATGATTGTTGACACACGCCGACTCTTCCACAACGGAACCCCGATTCGGGAAGCGTGCGAACCGCTATCTGCGGTTTATACCCATCGCCCTTCAAGATGTAGGGTTGTTGGCTGCTCTCGTTCACCCAAATCACTTACTGAAGTAAGCTCATCGGGATTAATGAGAGACTCCTGTCTCTCACCGAAGGCCAGCCTTTGGCTGGTCAAATTCGTTCCCGACGAATTTGTCATTCGATTGCCGCCTACCTACATCCTGAAGTCACTCGGGTATACCCCAGGGTGAACGCTAAAGGATCACGATCGGGACCGCGGATCATAGCCTAAAGTACGCCAGAGATCTTCTGTTTCTCACAGTTTCTTCCCGATTTATCCACAGGGCTGTTTTGTGGAGTCTAAGTGTAAACGATCCTGTCAGACGCGCAGCGCTTTACCTTCCTATATTGGAAAATTTAATGACTAGTGCACAAAATCGACTTATCTGATCTAAGGAAGATCCCCAACGATCCTTGCGCTTTAGTGGGGACGCCGTATAATTCCCCACCCGTCGCGTGTCACCACGGCTTTATTTTGGTCAGATCCTGGTCGTTTCAGGGGTCAAAAAGCGAATTAAGGCACGGGAATAAGGAAAGAGAATTGACTCCGGAGTGTACAATTATTACAATCCGGCCTCTTTAATCAGCCACACTGAGGCGTAAGTCGTTTGCAGTTTCTGCAAGGCTCTTCGCTAACCCAGTGAAATTTATCCAAGTTTAGGTAGAAATCGCCATGAAACGCACTTTTCAACCGTCCGTACTGAAGCGTAACCGTTCACACGGTTTCCGTGCTCGTATGGCAACTAAAAATGGTCGTCAGGTTTTGGCACGTCGTCGTGCTAAAGGCCGTTCCCGTCTGACCGTTTCTAAGTAATAAAAGCTAACCCCTGAGTGGTTAAGCTCGCATTTCCCAGGGAGTTACGCTTGTTAACTCCCACTCATTTCACTTTCGTCTTCCAGCAGCCTCAACGGGCTGGCACGCCGCAAATCACCATCCTCGGCCGCCTAAATTCGCTGGGGCATCCCCGCATCGGTCTTACAGTCGCTAAGAAAAATGTTAAACGTGCACACGAACGCAATCGGATTAAACGTCTGACGCGTGAGAGTTTCCGTTTGCGTCAGCACGAACTTCCTCCAATGGATTTCGTGGTAGTGGCTAAGAAAGGGGTTGCAGACCTGGATAACCGGGCTTTATCGGAAGCATTGGAAAAGTTATGGCGCCGTCATTGTCGCCTTTCTCCCGGCTCTTGATAGGCCTGATTAGGGTCTATCAGCGCCTGATAAGTCCGCTTCTCGGGCCGCATTGCCGTTTTACTCCAACCTGTTCTCACTACGGAATTGAGGCATTGCGCAGGTTTGGGGTGTTAAAAGGCAGTTGGTTGACAGTGAAACGCGTATTAAAATGCCACCCTTTGAACCCCGGTGGAGACGATCCCGTCCCACCTGGACCTTTTGATACCAGAGAACACTAACGATGGATTCGCAACGCAATCTCTTTCTCATCGCTTTGTTGTTCGTGTCTTTCATGATCTGGCAAGCCTGGGAGCAGGACCACGCTCCACAACCTCAGGTGCAACAGACCACGCAGACTACGACCACCGCAGCAGGTAACGCCGCAAACCAGGGTGTGCCGACCAGTGGCCAGGGTAAAATCATCACGGTTAAAACTGACGTTCTTGAGCTTTCCATCAACACCCGTGGTGGTGATGTTGAGCAGGCGCTGTTATTGACCTACCCGAAAGAGCTCAAATCTAATGAGCCGTTCCAGTTACTGGAAACTACGCCAGAGTTTGTCTACCAGGCACAAAGTGGCCTGACCGGTCGCGATGGCCCGGATAACCCGGCTAATGGTGAGCGTCCTCTGTATAACGTTGCTAGCGATACTTTCGTGCTGCCAGAAGGCCAGAACGAAATCGTTATCCCAATGACGTATACCGATGCGGCGGGCAATACCTTCACTAAATCCTTCACCCTGAAACGCGGCGAGTTCGCGGTAAGCGTGAATTACGATGTGAAGAACGCCGGTGAGAAACCGCTGGAGCTGGCTACTTTTGGTCAGTTGAAGCAGTCCATCAATCTGCCGACTCACCGCGATACAGGAAGCAACAACTTTGCGTTGCATACCTTCCGTGGTGCTGCGTACTCGACTCCAGATGCGAAATACGAAAAATATAAATTCGATAAAATCGCTGATGGTGAAAACCTGAACGTTAACGCCAGCAATGGTTGGGTTGCGATGTTGCAGCAGTATTTCGCAACAGCGTGGGTTCCAAATAATCAGGGTACCAACAACTTCTATACCACCAAACTGAACAACGATGTGGCAGCGATTGGTTATAAATCTTCGCCGCAACTGGTTCAGCCAGGTCAGACCGCTAAACTGGGTAGCACCCTGTGGGTCGGCCCGGAAATTCAGGACAAAATGGCAGCCGTTGCGCCGCATCTTGACCTGACAGTGGATTATGGTTGGTTGTGGTTTATTTCTCAGCCGCTGTTCAAGCTGTTGAAATTCCTGCACAGCTTCATCGGTAACTGGGGCTTCTCCATTATCGTTATCACCTTTATCGTTCGTGGCATCATGTACCCGCTGACTAAAGCGCAGTACACCTCCATGGCGAAAATGCGTATGTTGCAGCCAAAACTGGCGGCCATGCGTGAGCGTATTGGTGACGATAAGCAGCGCCAGAGCCAGGAAATGATGGCGTTGTATAAAGCTGAGAAGGTTAACCCGTTGGGTGGTTGTCTCCCGCTGGTTATCCAGATGCCAATCTTCCTGGCGTTGTACTACATGCTGATGGGTTCTGTGGAACTGCGCCATGCGCCGTTCGCACTGTGGATTCATGACCTGTCTGCACAAGACCCGTACTACATCCTGCCGATCCTGATGGGCTTGACGATGTTCTTCATTCAGAAGATGTCGCCGACCACTGTGACCGACCCGATGCAGCAGAAGATCATGACCTTTATGCCGGTCATCTTCACGGTGTTCTTCCTGTGGTTCCCGTCAGGCCTGGTACTGTACTATATCGTCAGTAACACAGTGACCATCATCCAGCAGCAGCTGATTTATCGCGGTCTTGAGAAACGTGGCTTACACAGCCGCGATAAGAAAAAGACCTGATAAAAATTAGCGAGTAGCTTACGAAAGGCGGTCAATTGACCGCCTTTTTTATTTCGTAGGGTGGATAAGCGAAGCGCTATCCACCTTCAATCTCGAAAGGGAAAATCATGAGCCATAACGAGACAATCGTTGCCCAGGCGACACCGCCGGGACGTGGTGGGGTCGGTATTCTGCGCGTCTCCGGCCTTCAGGCGCGTGAAGTCGCGCAAGCGATTCTGGGTAAACTCCCCAAGCCACGCTATGCCGATTACTTGCCATTCCGTGATGCGGACGGCAGCGTGCTCGATCAAGGCATCGCGCTGTGGTTCCCCGGCCCGAATTCCTTCACTGGCGAAGACGTGCTGGAACTTCAGGGGCACGGTGGCCCGGTTATCCTCGATCTGCTATTAAAACGCATCCTGGCGCTCCCAGGGCTGCGCATCGCAAGGCCTGGCGAGTTCTCTGAACGTGCATTCCTTAACGATAAGCTGGATTTGGCTCAGGCCGAGGCAATTGCCGACCTGATTGACGCCAGCTCAGAACAGGCCGCTCGTTCCGCGCTAAATTCTTTGCAGGGCGCTTTCTCGGCTCGCGTAAACCATCTGGTTGAAGCGTTGACCCATCTGCGAATTTACGTTGAAGCGGCGATTGATTTCCCGGATGAAGAGATCGATTTTCTCTCTGACGGCAAAATTGAAGCGCAGCTAAACCAGGTGATCGGCGATCTGGACGCGGTTCGCGCCGAAGCACGCCAGGGGAGTCTGCTGCGCGAAGGGATGAAGGTGGTGATTGCCGGCCGTCCAAACGCCGGGAAATCGAGCCTGCTGAACGCCCTTGCTGGCCGCGAAGCGGCAATTGTGACGGATATTGCCGGGACAACCCGTGACGTATTACGCGAACATATCCACATCGACGGTATGCCGCTGCATATCATCGATACCGCAGGTCTTCGCGAAGCAAGTGACGAAGTTGAGCGTATCGGTATCGAACGTGCGTGGAATGAGATCGAACAAGCAGACCGCGTGCTGTTTATGGTTGATGGAACCACCACCGAAGCCACAGACCCGGCAGATATTTGGCCAGACTTTATTGCGCGCTTACCAACACGCCTGCCGATTACCGTGGTGCGTAACAAAGCAGACGTCACCGGCGAAACGCTGGGCCTGAGCGATGTGAATGGTCACTCACTTGTACGCCTGTCTGCGCGTACCGGTGAAGGTGTAGATGTGCTGCGCGATCATCTAAAACAGAGCATGGGCTTTGAAACCAATATGGAAGGCGGCTTCCTGGCGCGTCGTCGCCACTTGCAGGCGCTCGAACAGGCGGCAACGCACCTGGAGCAAGGCAAAGCGCAGCTTCTGGGCGCATGGGCCGGGGAATTACTCGCCGAAGAGTTGCGTCTTTCTCAGCAGAGCCTGAGCGAAATCACCGGGGAATTTACTTCGGATGATTTGCTCGGACGTATCTTCTCGAGTTTCTGTATCGGTAAATAAGTGAAAAAGTAAGCAGGCGCTTACTTTTCATTCATCCCGCAATATATCCAGTATTGCGGGATTTTTTTGCCCTTTTGTCTGGTGCATTAAAAGCTAAATATTCATAGGGTCGATCTATTGACGCTTTTTTACACACACCTGTCCGTGCGTTTCCGCTTTAAAAAACCTACAATCTATCGCTAAGTACAGTGCCCATTATCAAGGAGAGACAAATGGCAACGCACTTCGCAAGATGGACGATCAACCAGAAATACCCCTTTTCGAGCCGACTGAATAAAGAGTGCCAGGCTGAAGCTCTGCAAATGCCCGAGCATCGCCGAACACGGTATTTAGCCTCTCGTAGCCTGCTAGCTGAATTGCTACATATGCTTTATGGCATTCAACAACTACCGAGAATAATCGCCACGGCAGCTGGACGCCCGCACTTTGCCGATCCTTCATTGATGGACTTCAGCATTGCCTATGCCGGAAACAATGTCGCCGTTTTGATAACAACAGAAGGCCGGTGTGGATTAGATATTGAGATTAATCAGTCTTTTGGCCATCTCCCCTCTGTCGCTTCAGGCTCCACTTTTCGCAGCAATGAATCCATCTGGATAAACAATCAAAAAAACCCAGCTGAAGCCCGCGCACAGCTACGCACATTGCATCAAAGCACTTTTAAACTGACAGGCCGCGAAGAAAGTTTGCAACTTCTGCCAGGCGCTGGGCGAATACGCGCTAACGACCAATCAGAAATTGAAGCGATCAGCGATGTGGAAGGACTATTGATCTGGGGATGCGTGGTGTCACCAGCCATTGAAAAGCTCAGTTTGTGGGAATTTGAAGCTCCGCAGAACTGGCATAGTCTGGGGGATGTAAAATCTCGCTATCGGGATCCCAATGGCAGCATTATTCGCTTAACCAGCATGCCATCAGAAAAAGTGTTATATCAAAACTGATCGTTTCCGAACGTACTGACACCAAGGAGTACTCATGTCCGACACGTTAAAGATTGTGACGCTATTAGGTAGCCTGCGTCATGGCTCATTCAATGCCATGGTTGCTCGTACTTTGCCCGGAATCGCTCCTGCGGGAATGAGCATCGATGCGTTGCCGTCGATTAAAGACATTCCATTGTATGACGCGGATATGCAACAAGAAGAGGGTTTCCCGGCGACAGTTGAAGCCATTGCCGAGCAAATTCGCGCCGCTGACGGCGTGGTGATTGTCACCCCGGAATATAACTACTCGGTACCGGGCGGGCTAAAGAATGCCATCGACTGGCTATCTCGTTTGCCTGAGCAGCCTCTGGCGGGTAAGCCTGTGCTGATTCAAACCAGTTCAATGGGCGCCATTGGCGGCGCACGTTGTCAGTACCATCTACGCCAGATTCTGGTGTTCCTCGACGCGATGGTCATGAACAAGCCAGAATTTATGGGCGGCGTGATTCAGAATAAAGTCGATACGCAAACAGGTGAAGTGGTCGATCAAAGCACGCTCGACCATCTGGCTGGGCAACTCACCGCATTTGGCGACTATATTCAGCGCGTTAAACGCTAGTTAGCCAAAGCGCGCCACATCGTTTCAAAACCAAGCGCTTTAAAATCGCCAGCTCGTTCCGGTTCGCGGCTGGCGAACTCCATCGTCGTTTCTGCCAGTGAAGAAAAAATAGCATCGCTAAACGCGCGATACGGCCCGCTGCTGAAGGCTTTTAAGATCGATTGCGAGCAAATTTCGTGTAATTCCGGGAACAACTCAGCCACTTTCTGCTTAGTTTCTTCATCAATTTTATCGCTCACTGCGAGCTGGCGAATCGCGCGATGCGCCTGCGGATTGGCAATCGCCCAGTCGATGTAGCTGTTCCAGATATAGCGGGTGTATTCCTTGGGTTCCTTCAACGTGCGGTCGAGATTCGCCTGCATCGCAAGCAGCAAACCCTGCTTCAAATGGAGATAAAGCTCGTTGAGCAAATCATCCTTAGTGGCGAAATAGCGAAACAGCGTGCCTTCTGCAACCCCTGCGGCACGGGCAATCTGCGCCGTGGACGCAACGATACCCGACTGACCAATAGCGATGGTCGCCGCTTCCAGTAACGCTAGTTTTTTATCTTCACTCTTCGGACGAGCCACAACGTTTAACCCTCTAAATTTACGAAACCGAATTGAATCACGCGAGCTACGCCACTGCAACGCTGAATGTCAGCGTTTGAAAAGCATCTTGACGCAAGTCACTTGCCATCTATAATGAGTGCTTACTCACTCATTATCAAGTTTTGTTCGCAACGTTCCAAAGGATGGGGCGTACATGCAGGCCAGGATATGAAACGTCTCTCCTTTTGCGCGGTTATTATTATGTTGATTGCTACAGCAGCCAGTTTGCCTTTTGTCCTGAATGCCGGATTTGGTCAGGCTCCGCAGGGAGAAGGTTTAAGTTTAGTCGAACGTTCTGCCCATTACGTTGACGGCCAATTCCGCAACCAGGTGCCAACCCAAAGTTATACTGGGAAGAAAAGTATCCTCGCGGCATCGTGGGAATTTTTAACCACGCGCACTGAAAACGCGCGCCCGCAGCAGCCGTTGCCGTTAGTGAAAACCGATCTGGCCAGCTTGCCGCTGGAACAAGACACTATGGTTTGGCTCGGCCACTCTTCGTGGTATCTGCAACTGGCGGGAAAACGCATTCTTATCGATCCGGTGTTCAGTCATTACGCCGCGCCCTTTCCGTTTCTGAATAAAGCCTTCCCAGGGGATTACCCGTGGACGGCGGAGTCGATGCCTGAAATCGATCTGCTGATTATTTCCCATGACCATTACGATCATCTGGATTACGCCACCATCAAAGCGCTGAAACCTAAAATCCGCCAGGTGATCACGCCGCTCGGTGTCGGTTCGCACCTGCGTTACTGGGGAATAAATAACGACATCATTCATGAAAAAGACTGGAATCAGGCCGTAAAAGTCTCGAACGTACTGACCGTTCACGTTTTGCCTGCGCGTCATTTTTCAGGCCGTGGCCTGAAAAGAAACCAGACGCTTTGGGCGAGTTTTATGTTCGTGACTAATGATCACAAAATCTATTACAGCGGCGATACCGGCTACGGGCCGCATTTCAAAGCTATCGGCGAGCAATTTGGATCAGTGGATTTGGCGATTATGGAAAACGGCCAGTACGACGATGACTGGAACAATATTCATATGATGCCGAAAGAAACCGCGCAGGCTGCCGTAGATTTGAACGCGCGCGCTATTTTGCCGGGCCATGCAGGCCGTTTTGTGCTGGCAAAACATACCTGGGATGCACCCTATAAAAGCCTGACCGAAGCAAGTTCCGGCGAACCATTCCGCCTGTTAACACCAAAGCAGGGCGAACCCGTACTGGTGAATGACAACGCACAACAATTTAGCACCTGGTGGGAACCGACCAGTGCCATGTAAGCGAACCGCGCAGGGGGATGTATGACGATTTCCGCTCAAGTTATCGACACCATCGTTGAATGGATTGACGACAATTTGCACCAGCCATTACGCATTGACGATATTGCCGGTCATGCGGGTTATTCGAAGTGGCACTTGCAGCGTTTGTTTATGCAGTACAAAGGCGAGAGTCTCGGGAAGTACATTCGCGACCGCAAATTGCTGCTGGCGGCGCGTGATTTACGCGATACCGATAACAAGGTTTACGATATTAGTTTGAAGTATGGTTTTGATTCGCAGCAGACGTTTACGCGGATATTTACGCGTACGTTTAATCAGCCGCCGGGCAGGTATCGCAGAGAGAATCATAGCCAGTCGCAATAACTGGCTATTTTATAGTACATCCAATACCCAAAATAATTCGAGCTGCAGGAAGGCGGCCAGGCCGTAAGTCCCCAGGAACATAGATAACTATGTGACTGGCGCGCGCGGCCGCAGCCAACGCACCTGCAACTTGAAGTATGACGGGTATTAGTGTGCGTCGATAAACACGATCTTCAGAATGAACAACAGCGCCACAACAATCACGCATGGGCTGATTTCACGCCAGCGACCGGTGCCGAGCTTCATCACGCAGTAAGAGATAAAGCCCAATGCGATGCCTTCGGTGATTGAGAAGCTAAATGGCATCATTACCGCAGTAATAAACGCCGGAACCGCTTCTGTCAGGTCATCCCATTTCACGCGCGACAGGCTGGATGTCATCAACACGCCAACGTAAATCAGAGCGCCTGCTGCTGCATACGCAGGAACCATACCCGCTAATGGTGACAGGAAGATTACCAGCAGGAACAGCAGACCAACAATCACCGCCGTCAGACCAGTACGCCCGCCAACCGACACGCCAGAAGAACTTTCGATATACGCAGTAACGGAAGATGTTCCGATAAACGCACCCGCCACGGAAGACACGCTATCAACGTACAGCGCCTGCTTCATGCGTGGGAATTTCCCTTTTTCGTCGGCAAGACCTGCTTTATCTGTCACACCAATCAGCGTGCCGGATGAGTCAAACAGGTTAACCAGCATAAAGGAGAAGATAACGCCCGCCAGACCGATGTTCAGCGAACCGGCTAAATCAACCTGACCAACAACCGAAAGCACGCTTGGTGGTGCAGAAACAATGCCGTTATATTGAACATCGCCCAACATCCAACCCAGCAGCGTAGTCACCACGATTGAGACCAGCACAGCTGCATGAATGTTACGTGATGCCAGAATAGCGATGATAAAGAAGCCCAGCGCGCCCAGCAGTACGCTGTGCGAAGTCAGGTTACCAATGGTCACCAGGGTGTCTTTGTTCGCCACGATAATACCGGCGTTTTTCAGGCCCATCATCCCGATGAATAGCCCAATACCGCTGGTGATCCCTACGCGCAGGCTCATTGGGATATTGGCAATCATCCAGTAGCGCACGCGGAAAATGGTCAGCAACAGCAGGCCTACAGCACCCCAGAAAATGGCGCCCATCCCGATTTGCCAGGAGATCCCCATCGCGCCAACCACCACGAAGGCGAAGAACGCGTTCAGGCCCATTGCCGGAGCCAGTGCCACTGGCAGGTTGGCGAAAATACCCATCAGGATGCTACCTAATGCGGCAATCAAACAGGTGGTGACAAAAACGGCCTGGGTATCCATACCAGCGGCGCCAAGGATCTGCGGGTTGACGAAAACGATATACACCATCGTCAGGAAGGTCGTAAGACCGGCGATCACTTCAGTGCGTGCCGTGGTGCCGTGTTCGCGCAGTTTAAACACGCGCTCGAGCAGCCCCGGATTTGCGGCCGGAGTAGATTGTGGTTGGCTCATTAGTCTTAATTCCGAACATTGAGAGGGAAAATCCGTCGCTATCCTATACCAAAAATGACAAAACATGATGTCCAACGCAGATTTTTTTCATTGAATTTTCTTATACGGCAACGATTGCGTGCCGCAAAAATTGCGCAAATTGGGTAAGATGGCCCTTCACTTTAATAAAAGGAAGAAGTATGTCCCGGATAGATGCGGTGTTCTTCGACTGCGATGGCACGCTAGTTGATAGTGAAGTGATTTGCTCCCAGGCCTACGTGCATATGTTTGCGCAATACGGCATCGAACTTGCGCTCGAGGAGGTTCACAAGACCTTTAAGGGGATCAAGCTCTACGAAATAATCGACACGATCAATGCCGAATATGGAGTGAACCTGGCGAAAGAGGAACTTGAGCCGATTTATCGCGCCGAAGTTTCACGCCTGTTCGACAGCGAACTAGTTGAGATTGACGGTGCCGCCGCGCTGATTGCGCAAGTCACCGTGCCGATGTGTATCGTTTCCAACGGCCCGGTCAGCAAAATGCAGCACTCGCTGGGCAAAACCGGCATGCTCCACCATTTCGAAGACAAACTGTTTAGCGGCTACGATATTCAGATGTGGAAACCGGACCCGGCGCTGATGTTCCACGCAGCCGATGCCATGCGTGTCGAGGCGAAAAATTGCGTGCTGGTGGATGATTCAATGGCTGGTGCACAATCAGGTATTGCCGCAGGTATGGAAGTTTTCTATTTCTGTGCCGACCCGCATAACAAGCCGATTAACCACCCGAAAGTGACAACCTTTACCGATTTAGCGCAGTTGCCGGAGTTATGGCGCGCGCGAGGCTGGAATATTACGGGTTAGCGAAGATGGCGGATAGCGATTACGCTTATCCGCCCAATGACTCAGGTACTTTGGCGTAATTCAATCTGATAACTGAATAGTTCAACGCGCGCTTCATCTAACTCGTCGTCATCATCGTTATTGAGCAACTCAATCAGCATCTTACCCGCCTCTTTGCCCATTTTTTTATAATCTATACGTATGGAAGTCAGCGTAGGGTGCGTTTGATCGCAACTGTCTGAGCCATCGAGACAAGCGACAGCAATGTTACCTGGAATTTTTAGCAAGCGGCGCTGGCACTCAAACATAATCCCAAGGGCAATGTCTTCATGGCTGCAAATAACAGCATCGAGTTCCGGCTGGCGTTGCAGTATTTCGGTCAACGCATAACGCCCGAACTGTAGGCTTGCGGCTTCCGGAGTGGTAATCACCTGATCAGAGTTCTGGTAGCGGCTGAGCATCGCTTTATGCCAGCCATTCAGCTGCTGGCGTTGCAGGCGATTGTCCATGTGCGCACCAATAAAACCGATATTTTTGTAACCCTGATCCAGCAGGTGTTCGGTCAGCTTATGCGCCGCCTCAAAAAATGCCGTTTCGAGGGAAATCTTCGCCTGGCTAAACGGGGAACCCACAACGTTTATCGTTGGAATGTTTGTTCTTTCGAGAATCTGATAGGTTTTTTCCGCCAGCTGCGAGCCAAAAATCACCAACGCGGCCGGGTTGCTTTGCAGCAATGTCATTAATATTTCAGCTTCTTTATGCTGATTATGTTCGTGGCAACCTAGCAGGAGCTGGAATTCATTTTTATTTAGCACCTGCTGTAGCGACTGCATAAAGCGCGAACTGGCTTTGTCGGTTAAAGAAGGAATCAGAACGGCGACCGTATCGCTATGGCCGGAAGCCAGTGCTCCCGCAGCCCGATTGGGGATATAACCCAACTCCTCCACTGCCTGCTCAATCTTCTCTCGCAGTTTGTCAGAGACCTGCTCCGGGGTTCTTAACGCGCGGGAAACGGTCATGGTTCCGACACCCGCATAATTGGCAACTTCTTGCAGTGTGACTCGCCCGGTACTACGGCGCTTACGCGGCTTTTCCATCAGGCCTCTCCGGACAACGACAACTCACTGTTTTCATTATTTTTATTTCACCGACTATCCGTCAGACAATTGAACACGTTAGCAAAAACCCTAACGCATTGTATATGCAGGAACTCGATATAGCCAAAGTCGGACCCACGAGAAATGATAGCGCTATCACAATCCTTGATAGCGCTATCAGGTAGCGCTATCAAATGGGATATTCATCACATTAATGTCTGCGCAAAAAATCTACCCTCCTGTTAATTATCATCGGGAGTTATCAGTCGCATGTTAAAGAATCTACTAACCACAGAGGTCATTCAGGTCGTCACGCAGGCTAAAGACTGGCGCGATGCCGTGGCTATTTCATGTTGTCCGCTGATTGAAAATGGTTCAATCGAGCCTCGTTATGTCGATGCTATATACCGCTCGCATGAAGCCATCGGCCCGTACTATGTAGTCGGCCCCGGCATTGCGATGCCACACGCACGACCAGAAGAAGGTGCAAATAAACTGGCACTGGCGCTAACGCTGATTACTTCTGGTGTGAATTTTGATGCCGATGAAAATGATCCGGTGAAGTTATTGATCGTGTTGGCCGCACCCGACAGCACCAGCCACATTGAAGCGATTTCTCAACTCGCCCAATTATTCGATAACGAACAAGACATTCAGGCCATTTTGACGGCCAAAACAACGCAGGACATTTTGTCCGTCATTGCGCGCTATTAGAGCCTGGCCCAGTAGGCGTAATTGTTGCAGACCGTTTGGGATCGGACTGCGCGGAAAAACCGTAGCGTACACGTAGTACGTGAGGATTTTGAGCACAGCCCAAGACCAAACGAACAAATAAAATAGCCTAATGGGATAGGCTCTTAATCCAGGGGAAAATTATGAAAATCACAGTGGTTTGCGGTAACGGTTTAGGCACCAGCCTGATGATGGAAATGAGCATTAAAACCATCGTGAAAGATCTGGGTGTCAGTGCGGATGTTGACCATGTTGATCTTGGTTCAGCCAAAGGTACGCCGAGCGATATTTTTGTAGGTACCAAAGACATCGCTGAGCAGTTAGTCGCCCAGTCCGTCGGTGGAAAAATCGTCGCACTGGATAACATGATCGATAAGAAAGCCATGAAAGAACGTTTGTCCGTGGCATTAACCGAGTTAGGCGCACTGTAAGCAGGGGTCGATATGGATTTCTTTCGTTTTTTGATGAGCGATGTGCTTTCCGAACCAGCGGTGCTGGTCGGTTTAATCGCTTTGATTGGCTTGATTGCACAGAAAAAACCAGTCACCGAATGTATTAAAGGCACCGTCAAAACCATTATGGGTTTTGTGATTTTAGGTGCGGGTGCAGGTCTGGTAGTGTCATCGTTAGGTGACTTTGCGAACATCTTCCAGCACGCCTTTGGTATTCAGGGCGTGGTGCCGAACAACGAAGCGATTGTTTCCGTGGCGCAGAAGAGCTTCGGTAAAGAAATGGCGATGATCATGTTCTTCGCGATGGTTATCAACATTCTGATTGCCCGTTTTACGCCGTGGAAATTCATCTTCCTGACCGGTCATCACACGTTATTTATGTCGATGATGGTAGCGGTGATTCTGGCAACAGCTGGTATGAGCGGTGTTACATTAATCGCTGTAGGCTCTCTGGTTGTAGGTGTGGCGATGGTGTTCTTCCCGGCCATTGCGCACCCTTACATGAAAAAAGTTACCGGTTCTGACGACGTGGCAATCGGCCACTTCTCAACATTGTCTTACGTGCTGGCCGGGTTTATCGGCAGCAAATTTGGTAATAAAGAACACTCGACTGAAGACATGAATGTGCCGAAAAGTCTGCTGTTCTTGCGCGATACGCCGGTAGCCATCTCCTTTACCATGAGCATTATCTTCCTGGTGACGTGCCTATTTGCGGGCGCAGATGTGGTGAAAGAACTGAGCGGTGGTAAGAACTGGTTCATGTTCTCCATCATGCAATCCATTACCTTTGCGGCGGGTGTGTACATCATTCTGCAAGGTGTGCGCATGGTGATCGCGGAGATCGTTCCAGCGTTCAAAGGTATTTCCGACAAGCTGGTGCCGAACGCGAAGCCTGCACTCGATTGCCCGGTCGTCTTCCCTTATGCGCCTAACGCCGTACTGGTTGGTTTCCTGAGCAGCTTTGCCGCAGGGTTAATCGGTATGTTCGCGCTCTACCTGCTGAACATGACCGTGATTATCCCAGGCGTGGTGCCACACTTCTTCGTAGGTGCAGCCGCTGGCGTATTCGGTAATGCAACGGGTGGACGTCGTGGAGCAATTCTGGGTGCTTTTGCGCAGGGCTTGCTGATTACCTTCCTGCCAGTGTTCCTGCTGCCAGTACTGGGCGATATAGGCTTTGCTAACACCACGTTTAGTGATGCTGACTTTGGTGCGCTGGGTATTCTGTTAGGCATTATCGTTCGCTAATCGTTGAACGATGCACCAATAAAAACGCCAGCGATTCGCTGGCGTTTTTATTGACGTTTTTTTGATCACTCTTTCGGATCTTTACCCGCCAGCAGCTTATCCAGTTCGTCGCCACCGACATGACGGAAGTCCTGTCCTTTGACGAAGTAGAAGATGAACTCGCAGATATTCTGGCAACGGTCACCGATACGCTCGATAGAACGCGCACAGAAGAGTGCGGTCAGCACGCTTGGAATGGTGCGTGAGTCTTCCATCATATAAGTCATCAGTTGGCGCACGATGCCTTCATATTCCTGGTCAACTTTCTTATCTTCGCGATAGATACGCACCGCTTCGTCGAGATCCATACGCGCAAATGCATCCAGAACGTCATGCAGCATTTGCACGGTGTGGCGGCCCAATGATTCCAGGCTAACCAGTAACGGCTGGTGTTGCTGAGAGAATTTCTCCAGCGCCGTGCGGCAGATTTTGTCTGCGACGTCGCCGATACGTTCCAGCTCAGATATCGTTTTGATGATGGCCATCACCAGGCGTAAGTCACTGGCTGTTGGCTGGCGCTTAGCGATGATGCGCACACAGGCTTCATCGATTGCCACTTCCATCATGTTAACTTTCTGGTCGCCTTCGATAACGCGCTTAGCCAGCTCACCATCTTGATTGTGCATGGCGGTGATCGCATCAGAAAGCTGTTGTTCCACCAGCCCACCCATGGTCATCACCTGAGTGCGGATATATTCCAGCTCGGCGTTAAACTGGCCGGAAATGTGTTTGTTGAGATTGAGGCTATCCATTTTGTTCTCCCGGATCAGCCGTAGCGGCCAGTAATGTAATCTTCGGTTTGCTTTTTAGCTGGTGTGGTAAACAGCGTGTCGGTTTCGCTAAATTCAATCAGCTCACCCAAGTACATAAACGCGGTGTGGTCGGAACAACGCGCCGCTTGCTGCATGTTGTGGGTCACGATTACCACGGTGTAATCTTCTTTCAGCTCAGTGATCAGCTCTTCGATGCGACCAGTAGAAATTGGGTCAAGCGCTGAACACGGCTCATCAAGCAGCAACACTTCCGGGCGAATCGCAATACCACGCGCAATGCACAGACGCTGCTGTTGGCCACCGGAGAGACTGTATCCGCTCTGATGTAATTTATCTTTGGTTTCATTCCACAATGCGGCTTTGGTCAAAGCCCACTGCACACGCTCGTCCATGTCGCTGCGTGACAGCTTTTCAAACAGACGCACGCCGAACGCGATGTTGTCATAAATCGACATCGGGAATGGCGTCGGCTTCTGGAACACCATGCCGACTTTGGCACGCAGCAGGGCGATATCCTGGCTCTGGGTGAGGATATTTTCCCCATCCAGCAGAATCTCACCTTCGGCACGCTGCTCTGGATAGAGCGAGTACATTTTGTTGAATGTACGCAGCAGGGTGGATTTCCCACAGCCTGACGGGCCAATGAATGCGGTAACCTGGTTCTTAGCGATATCCAGATTGATGTTTTTCAGGGCATGGAACTTACCGTAATAGAAGTTCAAATCACGAACCTGAATTTTGTCTGGGGTAGTATCGACCATACTCATCTGTTTCTTAATCTCCATCCGACGCCGCCTTTGCCGCGTCGCAAAATTTAACCGTGTTTACTCTTTGAGAAAATCACGCGCGCCAGAATATTTAGCAGCAGCACACAAAGGGTAATAATCAGAACACCAGCCCAGGCTAACTGTTGCCATTCGGCAAACGGGCTCATCGCAAATTTGAATATCGTCACTGGCAAGTTGGCAATCGGCTGCATCATGTCAGTGCTCCAGAACTGGTTGGAGAGCGACGTGAACAGCAGCGGGGCCGTTTCACCCGCGATACGAGCAATCGCCAGCAACACCCCGGTAATAATCCCGGAAACAGACGCTTTGAGCGTAATCGCAGAAATCATTTTCCATTTTGGCGTGCCCAGTGCGTAAGCCGCTTCGCGCAGGCTGTCTGGCACCAGTTTCAGCATGTTTTCAGTGGTACGAATAACGATTGGCACCTGCAACAGCGCCAGCGCAATCACCCCAGCCCAGCCGGAAAAGTGCTGCATTTTCGCAACCACAATGGTGTAAACAAACAGGCCGACAACAATGGATGGCGCAGAAAGCAGGATGTCGTTGATAAAACGAATCACCTCAGCCAGCGCTGATTTGCGGCCATACTCCGCCAGGTAGATACCCGCCATGATGCCCAGCGGCGTACCAAACACGGTCGCCCACAGGATTAACAGGCCGCTACCTGCAAGGGCGTTGGCTAAACCACCACCTTCGGTGTTTGGCGGTGGCGTCATTTCGGTAAACAGCGCAATCGACATACCGTCGATACCGCGAGTCACCGTAGAGAATAGGATCCACACCAACCAGAACAGGCCAAACGCCATGGTTCCCATTGAAAGTGTCAGAGCAATGCGGTTTTTAAACCGACGACGAGCCTGCATTTTGCGGCGAGATTCTGCGAGCGCCGCGCGGCTTTGCATTTCCATTGTCGTCATGAACGCGCTCCTTCATTCTTCGCCAGACGCATAACCATGAACTTAGAGATAGCCAGTACGATAAAGGTGATCACAAACAGAATCAGTCCAAGCTCCATCAGCGCTGCGGTGTGTAGGCCAGATTCCGCTTCAGCAAATTCGTTCGCCAGTGCAGAAGTAATACTGTTGCCCGGCATATACAGCGAGGCGTTATCGAGCTGGTAGGTGTTACCGATGATAAAGGTTACCGCCATGGTTTCACCCAGAGCACGGCCCAGACCCAACATCACACCACCAATCACACCGTTTTTGGTAAACGGCAAAACGATACGCCAGATAACTTCCCATGTGGTGCAGCCAATGCCATAGGCTGACTCTTTCATCATCACTGGGGTTTGTTCGAATACATCACGCATAACAGCGGCAATGTACGGAATGATCATGATGGCCAGTATTACGCCTGCGGCGAGAATACCGATACCGAACGCCGGGCCTGAGAACAGCTCACCAACAATCGGCACCGAAGAGAGCACGTTACCGACAGGTTCCTGGAAGTATTTCGCAAACAGCGGAGCAAAGATAAACAGGCCCCACATGCCGTATACGATACTTGGGATCGCAGCCAATAGTTCGATGGCGATACCCAGCGGGCGGCGCAGCCAGTTTGGCGCCAGCTCCGTAAGGAACAGAGCAATACCAAAACTCACAGGCACAGCAATCAACAGGGCAATAAACGAAGTCACCAGCGTGCCGTAAATCGGAACCAGTGCACCGTAAATATCGTTAGGAGCATCCCACTCTTTGGTCCATAAGAACGAGAAGCCAAACTTCTGAATACTCGGCCAGGAGGAGATGATCAGGGAGATGATGATGCCGCCCAGCAGAAATAGCACAATCAGCGCAGCCAGTTTTACCAGCGCACTGAAAATGACATCACCTTGTTTACCAGGGGACTTGAACGTCGGCTTACTTACCGCCATAGCTTACTCTTTAAGTTAAATATATTTCTTACAACATGTCGGATGTCGCTAACACTAATCCGACCTATGAAATCAGTTGTAGGGCGGATAAGCATAAGTGCCATCCGCCTTTTTCGTTAATTAATAAAGCGCCTTACCGGAGCTGTCTTTCACGTTGGTCTTCCATGCCGCACGAACCTGCTCAACCACAGCGTCTGGCAGGGCGGCGTAATCCAGGTCACTCGCCTGTTTTGCACCGTCTTTATAAGCCCAGTCGAAGAACTTCAGTACTTCAGCACCTTGCTCTGGGTTTTTCTGCTCTTTGTGAACCAGGATGAAGGTTGTGGACGTGATTGGCCACGCAGCGTCACCTTTCTGGTTAGTCAGATCCTGAGCAAATGATTTGCTCCAGTCTGCACCCTTCGCCGCATTGGCAAAGTTCTCTTCAGAAGGCGCTACTGGTTTACCATCAGCAGATACCAGTTTGGTATAAGCGAGGTTGTTTTGCTTAGCGTAAGCGTATTCAACATAGCCAATTGAACCAGGCAGACGTTGAACGAAGGCTGCGATACCGTCGTTACCTTTACCGCCCAGACCCGTTGGCCAGTTTACCGTTGAGCCCGCACCGATTTTGGTTTTCCACTCTTCGTTTACTTTCGCCAGGTAGCTGGTGAAGACGAAGGAAGTACCGGAACCATCAGCACGACGCACAACTGCGATATTCTGCTGTGGCAGTTTCATGCCTGGGTTGAGTTTAGCAATTGCTTCGTCATCCCATTTTTTGATTTTGCCCAGGTAGATGTCACCCAGAGTTTTACCATCGAGCACCAGCTCACCAGATTTCACGCCCGGCAGGTTAACTGCCAGAACGACACCGCCGATAACAGTTGGGAACTGAAACAGCCCTTCTTGTTGCAGTTTATCGTCAGACAGCGGAGCATCAGATGCGCCGAAATCTACAGTGTTAGCAATGATTTGTTTAACGCCACCGGAGGAGCCGATACCCTGGTAATTTACTTTGTTACCAGTTGATTTATTGTAGGTATCTGCCCATTTGGCATACACCGGCGCAGGGAATGTTGCACCGGCACCAGTCAGGCTTGCAGCGGCGTTTGCGCCAAAAGCAGTCAGGGATAAGGTCGCGGCGACAACAGTTGCGACAGTGGTACGCATAGCTTTCATAGTGTCTCCTGCAGAGGTGATATACCCCTCATACTTCAAATTGCAGATGCGTTGGCTGCACTCTCTCACCCGAATCACTTAGTTCACTAAGCTCATCGGGATTCGTTCTTTTGCCGCCTTCCTGCAACTCGAATTATTTGGGTATTAACGTAATTCATTGTTTAGTGGATGCAGGATAGAAAATAGGACAGTTTGGTGACAGTTAAATGTACGAATTATGACAGTTTTATGACAGGCGATTTTGCAACCAAGTTACGCCTGTCACATTGCAGATTCTGAGCCCTCAATCCGTCTCAATAATTCGCGTTTTTCCTCGCAGCTCAAATGGCGTGATTCCCCTAATGCCAGGCCTTGCAGGTGGATATTCATGATGCGGACACGTTCAAGCCGGGTCACTTCATAACCGAAATATTTACACATCCGGCGGATCTGGCGGTTCAGCCCTTGCACCAAAATAACACGAAATATCAGCTCAGATTCTTTCGTCACATTACAGTGTTTGGTTACCGTGCCAAGTATCGGAACGCCCGCGCCCATTCCAATAATAAACTCGTCAGTTATCGGCTTATCGACGGTGACCACATACTCTTTTTCATGATTGTTACCGGCACGCAGAATTTTATTAACTACATCACCGTGGTTGGTCAGTAAAATGAGCCCCTGCGAATCTTTATCCAGACGCCCGATAGGGGAAACGCGTTTGTCGCTATGAATGAGACCGCTGATGTTATCGCGCACACTCTTTTCCATTGTAGTGATGATGCCCACAGGCTTATTCAAAACCATCAGCACGAGATCGTTGTCATCACGCGGCACAATAAGCTGACCGTTTACCTTCACCACATCACCGGAAAATACCTGAGCGCCAAAACTAGCCAGGCTGTCGTTAATAAACACTTCGCCCTGCTCAACGTAACGATCGGCCTCACGGCGGGAGCAGATACCGCAATCGCTAATGTATTTATTAATTCGTATGGGTGAATCAGTGGGCATTTTGCGATGCGTTTTATTCAAATTTTGCATAATTACCATTAACCCATCACTTAAAAAAATGTGACACACGTCACATACGCTACCCGTTAGGGGTAGATTACCCACAAAAAATTGAGATTAATCACAAATAAAAGTGAAACACAGGTTCATTATCAACACATAGTGTGATCTGCATAACAAAAACAAGTCCAGGATGGGCCAAACCAGAATCCTCGACGTCTTCTGAAGCGCCGCTGATTTTTATCTCCTCTGAATTATTTATTTGCCTGCTGCCTTGCAGCGGTCAGGCCACTTATTGCTTGAAAAACGGGGATTCATTATGCGCAAAACAGGCCACAAGCGCTGGTTTATGCTGTCACTGGTGACATTAGGCACCATTCTTTGCTATTTAACCCGAAATACTATTTCTGCCGCAGCGCCAACATTACAGAGCGATCTGCACATTACCACCCAGCAATATTCTTACATTATTGCGACATTCTCAGCGTGCTACACCATTGCACAACCTATTGCCGGTTATCTGCTTGATACATTGGGTACAAAAGTGGGTTACACCATTTTCGGCCTGATGTGGGGCGTGTTCTGCATTGGTGCGTCATTCGCGACTGGCTGGAAAGGCCTGGCAATGTTCCGCGGCCTCGGCGGTTTCGCCGAAAGTGCGATGATACCTGCTGGTTTGAAATCAGTAACTGAATGGTTCCCGGATACTGAACGTTCAGTCGCCGTCGGCTATTTCAACGTTGGTTCCTCTATTGGCGCGGTGATTGCCCCTCCACTGGTCGCATGGGCAATCTATATCAGGGACTGGAGACTGGCGTTTATTATCGTCGGTGTTTTCAGCGTGCTGTGGGCCGCTGGCTGGTATTTCACTTATAACCGCCCGTCAAAAACCAAATCACTATCGAAAGAAGAATATCTGTATATCACTGGCGGCCAACCTGAAAAACCAAAGGTTGAAAAGGTTCGCATTGGCCACCTGCTGAAACAGCGCAAGTTTTGGGGTATCGCTCTGCCGCGTTTCCTGGCTGAACCTGCATGGGGGACGTTTAACGCGTGGATCCCACTGTTTATGGTGCACACCTACGGCTTTAACCTCAAAGATATCGCTATGTTTGCCTGGATCCCGATGCTGTTCGCCGATTTTGGCTGCATTATTGGTGGTTATTTGCCTGGTATGTTCCAGAAAGTCTTCGGCGTGAATATTGTGGTTTCCCGCAAACTAGTGGTCACAATGGGTGCCGCGCTGATGATTCTGCCAGGCATGGTCGGTTTGTTTGGCAGCCCAATGGTGGCAATTGCATTGCTATGCGTTGGTGGCTTCGCTCACCAGTCACTGTCTGGTGCGTTGATTACACTGTCTTCCGACATGTTTGATTCAAACGAAGTTGCCACCGCCAACGGTTTTACCGGCATGGCAGCCTGGACCGCCAGCACCATGTTTGCACTGGTTGTGGGGGCTCTGGCCGACACGGTTGGCTTCAGCCCGCTGTTCGCTGTGCTTTCGGTGTTTGATGTAATCGGGGCGATTGTCTTGTGGGTTCTGCTGAAATCCCCTGAAGAACCAAAACTGGTGACGCAGGAAGAGAATTGATTTAGCAGTAAAAAGGCCGGTTGTGCTTAGCGCAACCGGCCTTTTTTATTTTGTATTACCGATCAGAGCAATTACTCAACCGTAACTGATTTTGCCAGGTTACGTGGCTGGTCAACGTCGGTGCCTTTAATTAGCGCAACGTGATAAGACAGCAACTGCAACGGTACGGTGTAGAAGATAGGTGCGATAACTTCTTCTACATGCGGCATCTCAATGATGTGCATGTTATCGCTGCTGGCAAAACCTGCATCTTTATCTGCAAATACATACAGATGGCCGCCACGCGCGCGCACTTCTTCGATATTCGATTTCAGCTTTTCAAGCAGTTCGTTGTTTGGAGCCACAACGATAACCGGCATATCTGCATCAATCAGCGCCAGCGGGCCGTGTTTCAGCTCGCCTGCCGCATACGCTTCAGCGTGAATGTAAGAGATTTCTTTAAGCTTCAGCGCGCCTTCCATTGCGATTGGGTATTGATCGCCACGGCCTAAGAACAGCGCATGATGCTTGTCTGAGAAATCTTCAGCCAGCGCTTCAATGCGTTTGTCCTGAGACAGCATCTGCTCAATACGGCTTGGCAGCGCCTGCAGGCCATGAACGATGTCTTGCTCAATCGCAGCATCCCCGCCTTTCAGGCGGCTCAGTTTCGCCACCAGCATCAGCAGAACGGTAAGCTGAGTGGTAAACGCTTTGGTGGATGCCACGCCGATTTCAGTGCCCGCGTTGGTCATCAGCGCGAGGTCGGATTCACGCACCAGGGAAGAACCCGGAACATTACAAATCGCCAGCGAACCCAGATAGCCCAACTCTTTAGACAAACGCAGCGCCGCAAGTGTATCTGCCGTTTCGCCAGACTGGGAAAGGGTGATCATCAGGCTGTTACGACGCACCGCTGATTTACGGTAGCGGAACTCAGAAGCGATTTCGACATCGCACGGCACGCCTGCCAGTGATTCAAACCAATAGCGCGACACCATGCCTGAATTATAGGAAGTGCCACACGCGACAATTTGAATGTGCTCAACCTGAGACAGCATTTCGTTGGCTTGCGGGCCAAGCTCAGAAAGATCGATAGCGCCATGACTGATGCGGCCAGTCAGGGTATTTTTAATCGCGTTCGGCTGTTCGTAGATCTCTTTCTGCATATAGTGGCGATAAATGCCTTTGTCGCCCGCGTCATATTGCAGACTGGATTCGATATCCGGGCGTTTAACCTGCTCACCTTTGGTATCGAATACGGTTACGGAGCGACGAGTCACTTCCGCGATATCGCCTTCTTCAAGGAAGATGAAACGACGCGTTACCGGCAGCAATGCCAGTTGGTCGGATGCGATAAAGTTTTCACCCATGCCAAGGCCGATAACCATCGGGCTACCTGAACGAGCTGCCAGCAGCACGTCTGGGTTACGGGTGTCCATGATAACGGTGCCGTAAGCGCCACGCAGTTGTGGGATGGTACGCAGCACAGCTTCACGCAGACTACCGCCTTGCTCCAGTTCCCAGTGAACCAGGTGAGCAATAACTTCGGTATCGGTTTGTGAAACGAAGATGTAACCGCGACCCTGTAGGGCTTCGCGCAGCGGTTCATAGTTTTCGATAATGCCGTTATGAACCACCACAATATGTTCGGAAACATGTGGGTGAGCGTTAACTTCTGATGGTTCGCCGTGAGTCGCCCAGCGAGTGTGTGCAATACCGGTACCGCCATGCAGCGCAGTTTCTGCGGCAGCTTCGGCCAGTTTGTTCACTTTACCCAGACGGCGCAGACGGGTCATTTGACCTTTTTCGTCTACTACAGCCAGGCCCGCAGAGTCATAACCACGGTATTCCAGACGACGTAGTCCTTCGAGAAGGATTTCAGCGATATCACGTTGCGCGACCGCGCCAACAATTCCACACATAAGATTAGATTCCTGATAATGGCATTACGCCATGTGTTGTCGCTGACCTGTTTTACCCGTTGTCTTTCGCACTGCAGATGCGTTGGCTGCACTTGCTCAACCAAGTCACTTACTGATGTAAGCTCCCTGGGTTTCTCAAGTTTGCCACCTTTCTGCCGCACGAAATTCTTTGGGTAAATATCCCGTATTCCGGGGCCCCGAGCCTTGTAGAGAGTGGGGTTATAGTTTTAGTACTGCTACGGAGCGGGTTATTTTCGAGAACAACCTTCACTCCAACCCTCTCCCTTGGGAGAGGGTTAAAAATTATTTTTTCTTAACCGGACGCTGCCAACCCTGGATATGAGTCTGCTTTACGCGACTAATAACCAGTTCATCTTCACCAACATTACGTGTGACCGTCGTGCCTGCGCCAATCGTCGCACCGCGTGCAACGGTGACCGGTGCCACCAGTTGGCTATCAGAACCGACAAAAACATCATCGCCGATGATAGTTTTGAATTTGTTCGCGCCGTCGTAATTACAGGTGATGGTGCCAGCGCCAATATTCACGTTGTCGCCAATTTCAGCATCACCCAGGTAACTCAGATGCCCAGCTTTTGAGCCTTTGCCCAGGCGCGCTTTCTTCATTTCCACGAAGTTGCCAACGTGTGCGCCTTCCGCCAGTTCCGCACCAGGGCGCAAACGAGTGAATGGCCCAATGGTGCAAGCTGCCGCAAGGGTCGAATCATCTACAACGGTGTATGGACTGATTTCACAATCATCGCCAATCACGCTGTTTTTGATAACGCAGCCGGTGCCAATTTTGACGCGATGACCCAGGGTCACCGAACCTTCAATAATGACATTAGTATCAATTTCTACATCACGCCCGTGCGTCAGTTCACCCCGCAGGTCGAAACGCGCCGGATCGCGCAGCATCACACCTGCCAGCAGTAGTTTCTCAGCTTGCTCACTTTGGTAGACGCGCTCAAGACGTGACAGTTGCAGACGGTTGTTCACGCCTTCCACTTCACTTAAACGGTCCGGGTGAACGGCGGTGATTTCATGACCTTCGTGGTGAGCCAGCGCGATAATGTCAGTGATATAGAACTCACCCTGAGCATTGTTGTTATCGAGCTTCGCTAGCCAGCGTTTCAGATCCGCGCCATTCGCCACCAGAATCCCGGTGTTGATTTCGTCAATTTTGCGTTGTTCTTCAGTCGCGTCTTTATGCTCAACAATACCAACGACCTTGCCTTTCTCACGAGCGATACGGCCATAACCGGTTGGATCGTCGAGTTTTACCGTCAGTAAACCAATGCCGCCCTGTGGTTTGGCATCACGCAGGCGCTGTAGAGATTCGACGGAAATAAGCGGCACATCGCCGTAAAGCATCAGAATGTCTTCGTCGTCAGCAAAGAAAGGTGCGGCTTGCTGCATGGCGTGGCCGGTCCCAAGCTGTTCAGCCTGCAATACCCAATTAAGAGAGCTATCGCTGAGTGTATTTTTGAGTAGATCGCCGCCATGGCCGTAAACCAGATGTACACGCTGCGCGCCTAAATTATTAGCCGCATCAATAACATGTTGAACCATCGGTTTCCCAGCAAGAGTATGTAATACCTTCGGGAGGTCTGAATACATGCGGGTTCCTTTGCCTGCGGCTAGGATAACCACGCTCATCGCATTGTTTGACATACGCGTCCTGACTTTAATTTGAGAGGGAAGTAAAACGATTTCACGTTGAAAATTCTACATATTTTGCAACAAAAAACGCGATGCCTAAAAAACAGGCTCTTGATGCGCATTTGAGTTGCTCATGTGCTCAATTGTAGGTGGATAAGCACGTAAAAAGTACTTCTGAAATAACAAAAGCCATAGATCTCTGTGGATTAAGACTTCTTTTCGGCCGGAAACAAAGCTACTCCACATATTTGAAATGTTAGTGTTTTAAAAATCACCCTTTGTGACAAGCATAAAAGAAACAACGTTTCATTTTTATAGATAATGGCTTGGACATTTATAAGGAGAATAATAATGGCGTCAAAAATACCTCTGGCTCTTACGCTTTGCGGCGCGGCTTTATCCCTGCCTGCAACTGCAGAGCAACAACCCATCTGGCACGCGATTGCTTTCGGGCAATCAACAGATGTTAACTTTTCATCTAATGTCTTACCTGAAAAAGTGGGTGTGAACAACGTAACGATCGATGGCAAAAAGCTGGCGACAGCAGATTCCGTCGACCTTTCGAAACCCATCACCATCGAAAGCCGTGGCGGTAAAATCGCTAACTCTCACGATGGATTAACGTTCTTCTATACCGCATTACCCGCCAGTGAGAATTTTGTCTTACAGGCAACAGTCACTGTCGATCAGTTTGGCCCTGAAAATGGTGCGAAACCGGCGGCGCAGGAAGGTGCCGGGATGCTGGTAAGGGATGTATTAGGTAATCCACGCCAGGAGCCGCTGAAGGAAGGCTACGAAGAGTTCCCTGCAGCTTCCAATATGGTAATGAATGCCATCATGACGCAGGATAAAAAGGACGCATCACGCGTGAAAATGCAGGCCATTGCGCGTGATGGTATTACTCAGCCATGGGGAAATACCGGCTCAACTATTTCTCGTAAAAGCTATCAGGAAGCCATTGATCTGAGCAAAGCACCGACTTTCCGCATGAAGCTCGAGCGAACCAACGAGGGTTTTGTCACTTCATGGGCTCCAGCCGGAAGCGATGCATGGGTTTCTGAAAATGTTAAACGCGCTGATATCATCACCGTACAGGACAAAAGCCAGTACTACGTTGGTTTCTTTGCTTCACGTAATGCAAAAATCACCGTCAGTGATGCGTCATTAGAAACCAGTGCGGCAAATACTGTTGCTTCCACACCTTTCGTGCCGAAAGCATGGCCTGTTGTGATGCAAATTGCCTCTCCAGCAAAAAGCACCACCAGCGAGTACGTGGTACAGGCTCGCGCTAACTATGACGGCAACTTCACCGTACGTCAGGATGAAGTTGTAATCGGTCAGGAAAAAGTGGCCAAGGCCGGAGAAATGTTCACTCTGCCAACCACACTTAAAGAGCAAGCACGTTTCACCGTGACGTTTACCCCGACCAGCGGTAAAGACAAAACCCCTGTCACCCAAAACTTCATGGTTGAGCAAGTCAAAAACATGGAGGGTAATACGCTTTACGTAGCGCCAGATGGTGCATCAAGTAACAATGGTTCTAAATCCGCACCGCTTGATTTGGCCAGTGCCATCTCTCTCGTCTCTCCTGGTGGAAAACTCATCTTAAGCAGCGGTGAGTACCCACTTACTACCATTTCGACAGCTGACAGTGGCTTAAAAGGCAAACTGAAGACCCTCGAGGCCGATGGCAAAGTCGTGATTCGCGGCCTGGCTTTGGATGGCAACTACTGGCATGTCAAAGGCATTGAAGTTACCGATAAGAGCTTGCGAGTTCAGGGCAGTCATAACCTTATCGAAAGTGTAGTCGCCTATAAAAATGACGACACAGGCATCCAGATTTCATCTCCTTCTGATGTAGGCCGCCCGTTGTGGGCAAGCTACAACAAGGTTGTTAACGCTGAATCCTTCAGTAATGAAGATCCAGGCAAAATCAATGCTGATGGCTTTGCGGTGAAGATGCGTGTGGGTGATGGCAACCGTCTTGAAGGATGCTATGCGCACGACAATATTGATGATGGCTATGACCTGTTCAACAAGATTGAAGACGGTGCCAATGGCGTTGTGGTGATCGAGAACTCTATTGCCCGCAACAACACCAGCAACGGTTTCAAATTGGGCGGGGAAGGGCAGCCTGTCGCGCATGAAATCCATAACAGCATTGCGATTGGTAACCACCTCGATGGCTTTACTGATAACTTCAACCCTGGTGCACTGGTGGTGGCGAACAACGTCGCAGTGGATAACCAACGCTTTAACTACATCTTCCGCCCAAGCCCTTATGGGCGCGCAGAAACTCAGGGTAAATTCACCGATAACATTTCATTGCGTAGCGTTGAGGGGAAATATGATGACGCTATCTCCGGAAATGTAGATAACAGCAACTATTTCATTCGGGATGGTAAAACGGAAAACAGCGAAGGTAAGCAACTGAGCATAAAAGATTATCAGTCTTTGACGCTGCCAGTCCCGTTGCAACGCAATGCTGATGGTTCGTTCAAAACAGGTGAGTTTTTAACGAAGCAGTAAAAGGTTCAGACGAAAAAAATGCCAGTCAGGGAAACCTGGCTGGCATTTGTCTTTTCAAGCAGGTAGTTACATCGCTTTTCTGGTCAACTCGATAACGCGAAGTTTCGCGATCGCCTTAGCCAGTTCAGCAGAAGCCTGAGCGTAGTCCACATCACCGTGGGAACTATGGATGCGCTCTTCCGCTTTACGCTTCGCTTCCAGGGCTCGAGCTTCGTCGAGGTCCTGACCACGAATTGCGGTATCGGCCAGCACGGTTACCGTGCCAGGCTGCACTTCCATCACACCACCAGACAAGTAGATATACTCTTCATGTCCGTGCTGTTTAACGATGCGGATCATACCAGGCTTAATGGCGGTGAGCAGCGGGGCGTGGCCAGGATAAATCCCCAGCTCACCTTCGCTACCCGTTACCTGGATCTTCTCAACCAGACCGGAGAACATTTGGCTCTCCGCGCTGACGACGTCCAGGTGATAAGTCATTGCCATGTCACCCTCCGATTAAGGCGTTAAAGTTTTTTAGCTTTCTCAACGGCTTCGTCGATAGTACCAACCATGTAGAACGCCTGCTCTGGCAGATGGTCATATTCGCCGTCCATGATGCCTTTAAAGCCACGGATAGTATCTTTCAGCGATACGAACTTGCCCGGAGAACCGGTAAAGACTTCTGCTACGAAGAATGGCTGAGACAGGAAGCGCTGAATCTTACGCGCACGTGCTACAACCAATTTATCTTCTTCAGAAAGTTCATCCATACCAAGAATGGCGATGATGTCTTTCAGTTCCTGGTAACGTTGCAGAATAGACTGCACGCCACGCGCGGTGTCGTAGTGTTCCTGGCCAACAACCAGTGGATCTAACTGACGGCTGGTGGAATCCAGTGGATCTACCGCAGGGTAGATACCCAGAGACGCGATGTTACGGCTCAGTACCACGGTTGCATCCAAGTGAGCAAAGGTGGTTGCTGGAGATGGGTCAGTCAAGTCATCCGCAGGTACGTATACCGCTTGAACAGAAGTGATTGAGCCAGTTTTGGTGGAGGTAATACGCTCCTGCAAAACACCCATCTCTTCTGCCAGAGTTGGCTGGTAACCTACCGCAGATGGCATACGACCCAGCAGTGCAGATACTTCTGTACCGGCCAGGGTATAACGGTAAATGTTATCAACGAACAGCAGAACGTCACGACCTTCGTCACGGAACTTCTCAGCCATGGTCAGACCGGTCAGCGCAACGCGCAGACGGTTACCTGGTGGCTCGTTCATCTGGCCATAAACCAGTGATACTTTGTCCAGAACGTTGGAGTCGGTCATTTCGTGGTAGAAGTCGTTACCCTCACGAGTACGCTCACCCACACCTGCAAACACAGAGTAACCGGAGTGCTCGATCGCGATGTTACGGATCAGCTCCATCATGTTTACAGTTTTACCAACACCCGCACCACCGAACAGACCAACTTTACCGCCCTTAGCGAACGGGCAAATCAGGTCCATTACTTTGATGCCGGTTTCCAGCAGATCCTGAGAGCTTGACAGCTCTTCGTAGCTTGGAGCAGAACGGTGAATAGCCCAACGCTCTTCTTCGCCGATATCGCCTTTCATGTCGATAGGCTCACCCAGGACGTTCATGATACGACCCAGAGTTGCTTTACCTACCGGCACTTCAATTGGGTGATCGAGGTTAGAAACTTCCAGACCACGACGCAAACCATCAGAAGTACCCATGGCGATAGTACGAACTACGCCACCACCTAACTGTTGCTGAACTTCCAGCACCAGACGGTCTTTACCATTTGTAACCTCAAGAGCGTCGTACACTTTTGGTACGGCATCCTGAGGGAACTCGACGTCCACCACGGCGCCGATTACCTGGATAATCTTTCCAGTAGCCATCTCGAATCCTCTAAATACGTAAACCTGGTTATACCGCGGAAGCGCCACCGACGATTTCGGTGAGTTCCTGAGTAATGCTGGCCTGACGAGCTTTGTTGTAAACCAACTGCAGCTCTTTAATCAGGCTGCCGCCATTGTCGGTAGCGGCTTTCATCGCCACCATACGTGCGGCCTGCTCGCTGGCCAGGTTTTCTACGACGCCCTGATAAACCTGAGATTCCACATAACGGCGCAACAAGGTGTCCAGCAGCGCTTTAGGATCAGGTTCATACAGATAATCCCAGGATTTCTTCTTCAACTCGCCGTCTTCTGCTGGCGGTAACGGCAGCAGTTGGGTAAGGGTAGGAACCTGAGACATTGTGTTAATAAATTTGTTGCTGACAACATACAGCTTGTCCAGACGGCCTTCATCGTAGGCCTGCAACATCACTTTCACCGGGCCAATCAACTCGGACAGGGAAGGGTTATCACCCATACCAGTCACCTGAGCAACAATATTGCCGCCTACAGAGTTGAAGAAAGAGACGCCTTTAGAGCCGATCATTGCGATTTCGCTTTGAACGCCTTTATCGGACCACTCTTTCATGTCAGCCAGCAGCTTTTTGAACAGGTTAGTGTTCAAGCCACCACACAGACCACGGTCAGTGGACACCACCAGGTAGCCCACGCGTTTGACTTCGCGTTCATCCAGGTAAGGGTGTTTGTATTCAAGATTACCCAAAGCCAGGTGGCCGATCACTTTACGCATAGTTTCTGCGTAAGGACGGCTGGCAGCCATGCGTTCCTGCGTTTTACGCATTTTGGACGCGGCGACCATTTCCATTGCTTTGGTGATCTTCTGCGTGTTCTGGACGCTTGCGATCTTACTACGTATCTCTTTTGCGCCGGCCATGAGCTTCTCCTCAATGCCTTGCGGCTTGCCCTAAGACAAGCCGCCAGACTTTACCAGGACTGAGTTGCTTTGAAGGAATCGAGGATGCCTTTCAGCTTGCCTTCGATTTCGTCGTTATAGCCACCAGATTGGTTGATTTCTTGCATCAGTGGAGCATGGTCACGGTCAACGTAAGCCAGCAGAGCGGCTTCGAAGCTACCGATTTTAGCCAGTTCCACATCTTCGAGGTAACCACGTTCAGCAGCGAACAGAACCAGAGACTGCTGCGCAACAGACATCGGCGCATATTGTTTCTGTTTCAGGAGCTCGGTCACTTTCTGACCATGGCTCAACTGCTTACGGGTCGCATCGTCAAGGTCTGATGCAAACTGAGAGAACGCAGCCAGTTCACGATACTGTGCCAGAGCGGTACGGATACCACCGGACAGTTTTTTCATGATCTTGGTCTGAGCAGCACCACCAACACGAGATACGGAGATACCCGGGTTAACCGCAGGACGAATACCGGCGTTAAACAGTGTTGATTCCAGGAAGATCTGACCATCGGTAATAGAAATTACGTTGGTCGGAACGAACGCGGAAACGTCACCCGCTTGCGTTTCGATAATCGGAAGCGCAGTAAGGGAACCTGTTTTGCCTGTTACTTCACCCTTAGTGAATGCTTCAACGTATTCAGCGTTTACACGCGCAGCACGTTCCAGCAAACGGGAGTGGAGATAGAATACGTCGCCTGGGTAAGCTTCACGACCTGGTGGACGACGAAGCAGCAGGGAAATCTGACGATAAGCAACAGCCTGTTTAGACAGGTCATCATAAATGATCAGTGCATCTTCACCGCGGTCACGGAAGTATTCACCCATCGCGCAACCGGAGTACGGTGCCAGGTATTGCAGTGCAGCAGATTCTGATGCAGTTGCAACAACAACGATAGTGTTAGCCAGTGCGCCGTGCTCTTCCAGTTTACGAACCACGTTAGAGATAGTGGACGCTTTCTGGCCGATAGCAACGTAGATACATTTGATGCCGGAATCACGCTGGTTGATGATGGCATCGATTGCCAGAGCAGTTTTACCTGTCTGACGGTCACCGATGATAAGTTCACGCTGACCACGACCGATTGGGATCATGGCATCGACGGACTTATAACCAGTCTGTACAGGCTGGTCTACGGATTGACGTTCGATTACACCAGGTGCGATCGCTTCAACGGCAGCAAAACCGTCATGCTCAAGCGGACCTTTACCATCGATAGGTGCACCCAGGGTGTTCACCACACGACCCAGCAGGCCACGGCCTACCGGTACTTCAAGAATACGGCCAGTACACTTAACTTTCATGCCTTCGGCAAGGTCAGCGTACGGACCCATTACTACTGCACCTACAGAGTCGCGCTCGAGGTTCAGTGCAATGGCGTAACGGTTTCCCGGAAGGGAAATCATCTCACCCTGCATTACATCGGCCAGGCCGTGTACGCGGATGATACCGTCACTTACAGAAACGATTGTACCTTCGTTGTGAGCCTCGCTCACAACACTGAACTGAGCAATGCGCTGCTTGATCAGTTCGCTGATTTCGGTGGAATTCAGTTGCATGCTCCAGTCCCCTTAAGACTGCAAGACGTCTGTCAGGCGATCAAGACGGCCGCGTACGCTACCATCAATAACCATATCACCTGCGCGGATAATGACACCCGCCATTACAGACTTGTCAATTTTGCAATTCAGCTTAACTTTGCGTGACAGACGTTTTTCCATCGCGGCGCTGATTTTCGAAAGCTGGTCTTCGTTTAATGCGCTGGCAGAAGTCACTTCGACTTCAACGGTAGCCTCTTGGGCTGCACGCAGTTGAACGAATTGCTCAAGAACATCAGGAAGAACTTTCAGACGCCCATTTTCAGCCATCACCTTAATCAGGTTCTGGCCATTGGCGTCTAGCTGGTCACCACAGATGGAGATAAACGACGCAGAGAGCGTATCCGGAGCTAATGCGCCGGAAAGAAGCTCTGCTATTTGTTCGTTTTTAGACACCTCAGCGGCGAAACCCAGCATATGCTGCCAGTTATCAACGCTTTGGTGCTCGACGGCAAAGTCAAAAGCTGCTTTGGCGTAGGGGCGAGCTACAGTTACAAATTCAGACATCAGCCCCTCCCTCCTTACAGTTCAGCGACCAGTTTATCAACGATGTCGCTGTTAGCAGCTTCATCCACGGAACGTTCAATGATCTTCTCGGCACCGGCGATAGCCAGCAGAGCCACTTGCTTACGCAGTTCTTCACGAGCGCGTTTACGTTCTGCGTCGATTTCTGCCTGAGCCTGTGCAACGATTTTGTCACGTTCCTGCTCTGCCTCGGTTTTAGCTTCTTCAAGGATCTGAGCACGGCGTTTGTTCGCCTGCTCAATAATCACCTGAGCTTCACCTTTGGCTTTTTTCAGCTGGTCGGTCGCGTTGGCCTGTGCAAGGTCAAGGTCCTTTTTGGCACGTTCTGCAGAAGAGAGACCGTCAGCAATTTCTTGTTGACGCTTCTCGATGGCAGCCATGATTGGCGGCCATACGTACTTCATGCAGAACAGAACAAACAGGACAAACGCGATGGCCTGGCCGAGGATTGTTGCGTTAAGATTCACAGCACAATGCCTCTTTGTTAGTTAACGTTCTGATATTGCTTGGTGTATTAAGCAATGCTTACTACGCGACGGCGAACATCACGTACAGACCCAGACCAACAGCGATCATCGGGATAGCATCCACCAGACCCATAACGATAAAGAACTGAGTACGCAGCAGAGGAATCAAATCAGGTTGACGCGCTGCGCCTTCCAGGAATTTTCCACCGAGGATGCCGATACCGATCGCCGCACCGATTGCCGCAAGGCCCATCATAATTGCGGCAGCCATGTACAGCAGATCCATATTCAGGTTTTCCATGACAGTCTCCAGTTTGTTTCAGTTAAAACGCAGTAGTGGTAAGTAAAATCAATGCTCTTCAGATGCCATCGACAGATAGACGATCGTCAGAACCATGAAAATGAAGGCTTGCAGCGTAATGATCAGGATGTGGAAAATGGCCCAAGGCACACTCAGAATCCACTGTGACCACCACGGCAACAGACCAGCAATCAGAATGAAAATCAATTCACCGGCATACATGTTGCCGAACAGTCGCAGACCAAGAGAAATAGGTTTGGAAAGCAGGCTCACACCTTCAAGGATTAAGTTGAACGGTATAAATGCCCAGTGATTGAACGGCTGCAGCGTCAGCTCTTTCGTGAAGCCGCCAATGCCTTTCATTTTGATGCTGTAGAAAAGAATCAGGATAAACACGCCAAGCGCCATAGACAGGGTGATGTTCACGTCCGCAGACGGCACCACACGCAGGGCTGGCAGGCCAAAGATATGCTCGCCGATGAACGGCAGGAAATCGATTGGCAGCAGGTCCATCAGGTTCATCAGGAATACCCAGACAAAGACCGTCAGAGCAAGCGGTGCAATGACCTTACTCTTGCCATGGTACATGTCTTTGACACTGCTATTAACAAAACCGATGACCAACTCAACTGCTGTCTGGAATTTCCCTGGGACACCACTAGTAGCGTTTTTTGCTACTTTGCGGAATAACACCAGGAACAAGAAACCCAGAACCACGGAGAAGAACATGGAGTCAATATTGAGTGTCCAGAAGGTAGCTGGGGGGTGATACGGATCAACCAGCGAGAAAGTACGCAGGTCCAACTGAAGGTTATTCAGATGGTGGCCTATATACTCCTGCGGTGTAGAGATTTCTCCTGCAGACATGATGCCTCTTACCCTTTGTTGTTAATTACAGCTGGTGCGAGTATCTGCACAACCAGCACCGAAACCCACGTCACAATAAGCGGCAACAAGACCGCCTTAAAACCAGCTAACGCCACCACCAGTATGGTAAAGCTCGCTATCACCTTTAATACTTCGCCGATAGCGAAGGTCCAGGCCAAACGGCCCTTTGACGGTGTATGCACCTGGTGACGCCAGGCAAAATTCATAAATACAGCATTTGGCAACCAGGCTGCCAGGCCCCCGCCAAAAGCAGAAGCACCCCACACGGGGTCTTTGAGGCAAAACAGCAATCCAATTGCTATCACTGCAAGAAGCTGAAGGAACAGAAGCTTACGAGCAACGTTTCTACTCAATAGCGACACAGACATGGCGTATCCTAACTCCTGCTCCCTTCGGGGTATGTCGCGCTGGTATAAAACTGCCTTTACGTCTTTGAGTCAAGCCTCAAAAAGCGAGCAAATTATACGGTGCGGCCCCGTGATTTCAAACAATAAGTAGCAAAAAGGTGAACAAATGTTTAAATATTTTCCAACGCAGTTATTTTTCAACTTTTTCTAAATACTGGTTATTTTCCCTAAAAGGGCAAACAACCGAAATAGTCGCCTAATAAAGCGTGCACAAGATCACAAATCAAACATGTCACAGCCATTATGCATTTGTCTGTCTCATTAAGTGCGAAACACAGATGTCTGATAAATAAGCTGATTACTGTCTACTCTATTTAAAATAGCCTGAAACATCATTAAAACATTTCATTGACATTTTTATTTATATTTTAACAATTATCCGCGTTTGATACTTACGTAATATTTAGCAGGGTTATATTTTCATGCTTAACTACTTTTAAACCTAACTCTGCATTTCGCGTTAAAAAAGTGATAGAGGAAAGTTAAACTCACGTTAAATGTAACCAGAGATTTCAGGCCTTTTCTCTTGATTTTTTAACCAAAAAGAAACAATCCTTTTTCGCCTTTTTTTGATAAATATTAATTTTTGTTTGGCTTAATCATCACCAGATGACGTTCACCATCAAGCTCTGGCACCTGCAAACGAATCACTTCTTCAACCGTGAAGCTTGCGGGTAAGGCTGCAATTTCATCATCCGGGCGCAATCCTTTGAGAGCATAGAAGCGACCATGCTCAGCAGGCAGATGTTTACACCAGGTCACCATGTCAGTCATTGAGGCAAAAGCACGGCTGATAACCCCATCAAAAGGTGGCTCGGCCGGGAACTCTTCTACACGGCTTTGTACTGGCGTGATGTTATCAAGGTGAAGCTCATGCTGGACCTGCCGCAGGAAGCGTACGCGCTTACCGAGGCTGTCGAGCAGCGTAAAATGCGAATCCGGGCGCACAATGGCCAGCGGGATCCCTGGTAAACCAGGACCTGTTCCCACATCGATAAAACGTGAGCCCTGCAAGTACGGCTCTACAACGATACTATCCAGAATATGGCGTACCAACATGTCTTCAGGAAGACGAACAGAGGTTAGGTTATACGCTTTGTTCCACTTGTGGAGCAGTTCAACATAGCCAACCAATTGTTGTTTCTGGTTTTCTGGCAGCGTAATGCCTGCGCTTTCCAGCAGGCGATTCAGTTTGTTAAGCACTGTGGTCAATACCCATCAAAAAAACGGGCCAGGAATTCCTGGCCCTGAAAATTTATAAATCAGGCGCTACGGCGTAGCAGGCCTTGTTTTTTTAGCCAGACAAGCAAAATGGAGATCGCCGCCGGGGTTACCCCTGAAATGCGTGATGCCTGGCCTATTGAGACTGGTTTGTGATCGTTAAGCTTAGCGATCACTTCGTTAGAAAGACCACTCACCTGCCGGTAGTCCAGCGTTGCAGGAAGCAACGTATTTTCGTTACGTTGTTGTTTTTCAATCTCTTCTTGCTGACGCACGATGTAGCCTTCGTATTTGACCTGAATTTCTACCTGTTCAGCAGACTGTGGATCTTGAAGGCCTGGCGCAAATACTGACAGTTGCATCATCTCAGCATAGGTCATTTCTGGACGACGCAGCAGATCTTCGCCATTTGCTTCACGCGATAGTGGAGCACTTAGTTTGGCGTTCACTTCTTCAACACTTTCAGAGTGAGGATGCAGCCAGATGTCTTTCAGACGCTGACGCTCAAGCTCAATGCTTTCCAGTTTTTCGTTAAAGCGTGCCCAACGTTCGTCATCCACCAGACCCATTTCACGGCCAACGGCGGTTAAACGCAGATCGGCGTTATCTTCACGCAGCATCAGGCGGTATTCAGCACGTGAGGTAAACATGCGGTACGGTTCTTTCGTGCCAAGGGTGCAAAGGTCGTCTACCAGTACGCCGAGGTATGCCTGGGAGCGAGCTGGTGCCCAACCCTCTTTCTCTGCAGAGAAGCGTGCTGCGTTCAAACCAGCCAGTAAACCTTGCGCCGCAGCTTCTTCGTAACCGGTGGTGCCGTTAATTTGTCCGGCAAAGAACAGGCCCTGGATATATTTGCTTTCCAGCGTTGGTTTCAGATCGCGAGGATCGAAGAAGTCGTATTCGATAGCATAGCCAGGTCGCACGATCTTCGCATTTTCCATACCTTCCATCGAACGGACGATCTGCATCTGAACATCAAACGGGAGGCTGGTGGAGATGCCGTTCGGGTAGATTTCGTTGCTGGTTAGCCCTTCAGGTTCAAGGAAGATTTGGTGCTGATTGCGATCAGCAAAACGCATCACTTTGTCTTCGATTGATGGGCAGTAACGCGGGCCAATCCCTTCGATAACACCTGCATACATCGGGCTGCGATCGAGGTTATTACGAATAACGTCATGCGTTTTTTCGTTGGTATGCGTGATGTAACAAGGTACTTGCGCAGGATGCTGGTTCACATTTCCCATGAACGAGAACACCGGCATTGGGCTATCGCCATGTTGCTGGGCAAGTACGCTGAAATCGATGGTGCGTGCATCGATACGTGGTGGTGTGCCTGTTTTCAGGCGACTGACACGAAGTGGCAGTTCACGCAGACGACGTGAAAGCGAAATGGATGGCGGATCGCCCGCACGGCCACCGCTGTAGTTATCCAGTCCGATATGAATTTTGCCGTCCAGGAACGTACCGACAGTCAGTACCACGGATTTAGCGCGGAACTTCAGACCCATTTGTGTGACAGCACCGACAACGCGATCGTTCTCAACAATCAGATCTTCAACAGCTTGTTGGAAGATCATCAGGTTCGGCTGGTTTTCCAGTGCAGTGCGTACCGCCTGGCGATACAGCACTCGGTCTGCCTGAGCACGAGTAGCCCGTACTGCAGGGCCTTTACTCGCGTTTAGTATCCTAAACTGGATACCGGCATGGTCGATAGCTTTTGCCATCAAACCGCCTAAAGCATCCACTTCTTTAACCAGATGTCCCTTGCCAATACCACCGATTGCTGGGTTACAAGACATCTGTCCCAGAGTGTCGATATTGTGAGTCAAAAGAAGGGTTTGTTGGCCCATCCGTGCAGCGGCCATTGCAGCCTCAGTGCCTGCATGACCCCCGCCAATGATGATGACGTCAAAAGGATCTGGATAAAACATGGTACTGCCTCACGGTTTTGCAAATGGGGGGATGACTGATTCCCGAGGTTGGCGATTCTACTTAACTTTAGCCTTTCGAGAAAGTATTGGGATCGTAGGTAATTAAAAGAAGATCTTTTTTATTTAAAGATCTCTTTATTATGATCTCTTATTAGGATCGGCATGTTCTGTGGATAACCGTTTTTATGCTAAAGAGATCAAGTGATTAAGAAGGATCATTAGCTGTGAATGATCGGTGATCCCAGTACGTATAAGCTGGGATCAAAATCACTAGTTATGCACAACTCAAAAAGTGAACAGGAGTTGTTATTGGGATAACTACTGCTTAACCCAAGGTTTTAAGCATACTTATACACAGATAAAAGTTAGATCTTTACAAATCCAGGAGTAAATTCTTCCATGATCCGACCCAAATCTCTGCCGGATCCTCCGGAATATCGTGATCAAGGATGTTCACTTTGAGTAAAGAGCCCACTCTTTTAGCTCCGCACTCCGTCAGAAGGGTGTCCAATTTTTCAATTGCGCCGCAAAAAGTGTCGTATTCACGACTACCAATTCCGATTGCACCATAATGAAGAGAACTCAGATCCGGACGTTCTTCATTTATAGCATCGAACAACGGTTGCAGATTGTCAGGAAGATCACCTGCTCCATGAGTAGAAGAGACAATCAGCCATATCCCACTGGTTTGTAGATCTTCAAACAGTGGCCCATGCAGCGTTTGGGTCGTAAAACCCGCCTCATCTAGCTTCTGCGCTAAATGTTCAGCCACATATTCAGCACTGCCCAGGGTACTGCCGCTAATCAGAGTAACTTCTGTCATTGCGATCCCACCTTTTCGAAACGATGGGCATTGTACGCTGTGTAAGGCCTGCGATCTACCTGTGGATAATATGGGTATTAAAAATAGCGGCTATGGCTTGATAGTGCGCATGATCGGGTTCTGGAGGGAGATCAGTGTCTCGGTGGACTGAATTTCATCAATTGTTTGGATCTTGTTGATAAGTACCTGTTGCAGCGCATCGATAGATCGACACATCACCTTAATAAAGATGCTGTAGTGTCCGGTGGTGTAATACGCCTCGGTGACTTCTTCGAGGCTTTCCAGTTTTGCCAGTGCCGAAGGGTAGTCCTTCGCACTCTTTAAAATGATGCCGATAAAGCAGCAAACGTCGTATCCCAACTGCTTGGGACTGATATCGATGCGTGCGCCGGTAATAATTCCCGCCTGTTTCATCTTCTCTACGCGCACGTGAATAGTGCCAGGGCTAACACCGAACTGTTTAGCCAGTTCTGCGTAAGCGGTACGCGCATTTGCCATTAAAGCGTCGAGGATGCCGCGATCGAGATTGTCGATCTGATAATTATCCATCACTTTTTCCTATGATTAGTAACGATAGTTCAGATTTTATAGCCTTAAATTAGTCGATTGAAAACCAGTAAGGCTTTTTTATTGTTGATTATTGAATGTTATGCCGAGTTTGTTGCTTAATCATCGTCAGTAAAACAACACAATAAAGAGAAAACCATGAAAACTGCCTACATCGCTAAACAACGCCAGATTAGTTTTGTTAAGTCCCACTTCTCTCGTCAACTGGAAGAAAAGCTTGGTCTGATGGAAGTCCAGGCTCCGATTCTCAGCCGCGTGGGTGATGGTACTCAAGACAATCTGTCTGGTTGTGAAAAGGCGGTGCAGGTGAAGGTGAAAACCTTGCCTGACGCGCAGTTTGAAGTGGTGCATTCGCTGGCTAAATGGAAAAGAAAAACACTCGGCCAGCACGACTTCAGCGCAGGCGAAGGGCTTTACACGCACATGAAAGCTCTTCGCCCCGATGAAGACCGTTTGACCCCTATTCACTCTGTGTACGTTGATCAGTGGGATTGGGAACGAGTTATGGGTGAAGGAGAACGTCATCTCGGTACGCTCAAGCAAACTGTAGAAAGCATCTGGGCGGCAATGAAAGCCACGGAAGCCGCAGTGAGCGAGCAGTACGGTTTGACGCCTTTCCTGCCTGAACAAATCCACTTTGTTCATAGCGAAGAACTACAACAGCGTTTCCCCGACCTTGATGCAAAAGGGCGTGAGCGTGCGATTGCCAAAGAGCTGGGCGCGGTGTTCCTGATTGGTATTGGTGGCAAACTGGCAGATGGAAAACGCCATGATGTTCGTGCACCGGATTACGATGACTGGTCAACCGCCTGTCAGGGCGATTTCAAAGGGTTGAACGGTGACATTATGGTGTGGAACCCGATCCTCGAAGATGCGTTTGAGCTCTCGTCTATGGGGATCCGAGTCGACGCTGAAACTTTAAAACGCCAGTTGGCCGTAACGGGTGATGTCGATCGTCTGCAACTTGAGTGGCACCAGTCAATGCTCAAAGGTGAAATGCCGCAAACTATTGGTGGTGGTATTGGCCAGTCTCGCCTGGTGATGCTGATGCTGCAACAGCCGCACATTGGTCAGGTACAGTGCGGCGTGTGGCCTGCTGAAGTCCATACGAAGGTAGCATCACTGTTGTAAGAATTAACGCCGCCAGCGACGCAGCAGGCGGCTACGCATCCCGGTATCGAAGCGCCAGATATGATCGAATATGCGCATGATGCCGGGCTTACCATGCCCCGACATCGCGACTGCATGAAAACGATGTAAATGTTTACGCTGCAGATCCTTCACTTGTGTGACGACATCATCTGGCAAGCGTTGAGCAATAAAGTCAGAAATCACAACCGCATCGGCATCAAACCATTCACTTCCCTGCATTTTTTCTGCGATTGCCCTAAAGCAACTGGCGAGATCGGTACCACCGCGAAAACGCTGGCTCAGAAAACGGATCGCTTGCTCAATACCATCTGCACCACACACCTCGTAGCGCACCACTTCACTGGAAAACAGCATGATGAAACAGCGACGGTTATCGGCCAGCGCCACGCGCATCAGTGCGAGGCAAAACGCTTTGGCACATTGTTCGTTAAAACCACCCATTGAACCTGAAGTATCCACGCAAACAATGAAAGGCCCGCGTGGCTGCTCGTCAAAATTCTGGTGAACGACAGGGCGCTCGACAACTTTCTCGCGCCAGGAATCACCATGTAACCGATAAGTCAGCAACTGCTTTTCCACCAGCCGACGATAGAACTCAAATTCCAGCTCACTAATGCCAAGTGTTGCCAACTCTGGGGGTAATAACCGCAAAATGTCATCGCTACGCTGAAGCCCGTCAACCTGTTCTGGCACCGTTGCGGGCTCACGCACCAACATGCGCCAGGTTTCGGTTGGAGCATCTTTTCTCGGCACCGCTTTTGCTTCTTTAGAGCGACCAAGCTGTTCGGCCAGTTTGAGCAATTCAGGCTGGCTGGCAAGAAAATCACCGTACTGAACGATGAGCTGATAATCCCCACGTTTAAGCGAACCGGCACTCATATCCCACAGACGCCCTGCGGCGTTATCGCTATCGACTAAAACTGGTTCTAGCTGGCCGCTTAATGCCAGACGCTGATGCACTTCAGCGAGCAACAGGTCACGCTCGTCTTCCAGTAATTGTTGGTTAAGTGATGTGGTCTGAACCACCAGACTCAGACGCCAGCGTTGCAGAAACAGCGTTTGTTGGGCGGGTGTCAGTCGAGGTGTTTCGGCCACCAGCTTCTGGGCTTGCTCAAAAAAGGGTGAATCGACGCTTTTCAGTAACTGTAAAATTTCCGACAGTTTTGCAGAAAGCTGGCTGGTGGTAAGCAACTGGCTTTCCTGATAACACTGCACTTCCCGGGCTAATTCTTGAGGGATGTTGGTGTCATGCAAGCGGGCTTTCAGCAATTCGCGCCAACGGGGGATGTCTTTGGTCACCGCCTTTTTCATGCGCGGGAATTTCTCAAAGAATATAGCCAGCTGCGGGGCTGCCAGCAGCGCGATAATCACTCCTTCTATTAATTCACCCTCGCTAATCGCGAGGATGACATCAAGAGCCTCAACGCTGAGCATTAATGCCGCGCCTGTTTAATCTGTTCGGCCACATCTTGCAGACTGGCTTCGATCTTTCCAAGCCAATCGTTGTGGATAAACAGGCATTTTTGCTGATCGTTAAATCGTTCATGTTGCTGGTGGAGAGTCTCTTCGAGAGAGTCAAATTGCTGCTTGATCTCCTCTGGCATACCTTCCTGCTGTTTGCCCGGCATCATCAGCCGCGTGCCTTGCAAACTGATATCGCGCAAAACCAGATGCTGGCTGCTGTCGACTTCCATATTCAGAACCTGGGCAAAACCAATACCGTTGAGTTTACCGCGTAATTCGCCACCTTTTATTAGCCATTGAGCGCAGGCTTCACGGGGAATGGATACATGGAGAACTTCGATATCATGCAGTTTTAGCGGTTGCTGGAGCAGCAATGTCAGTGTTTCGCCCATCAGATTGTCAGGCAATTGATACTGAGGGCGACGGGCAAACATGCCGCCCTGTTTGGCCACCGTGATGGCTTCGCGGTCGCTATGCTGCTGTTGTAACTGAATCCGGCGCTGCACGATGGCTGCTAATTTACTGAGCATGGCATGTTGCTGCCACGCGTGCCCTGTCATCAATATTTCCAGCTGTTGTTGCATCAAATTCATCGCTGCGGTGTCGTGCCACAGGCAATCTTTCAGCAGGATTAAATCAATTGGCGCGACGGAATTTCGGCCATTAAAGAAGGCGCTGGCTTGCAGCAGACGAATGGCTTTCTTCCAGCGGCGGTCTGATACATAAGGTGCTCCCGACACATTCTCTAGCTGCTGGCGCAAAGTGAAGATCAGCTCAAATACATTATCCGGTAACGAAACCGTGCCAATATCTTTCTGCCACTGGAAATACTCATCGTCAGTGACTTGCAGGCTTTCGGGAACCGGGTTGTCGTTCTCATCATGTTGGCTGACCAGCATTGAGCGGAAATTGCCTTTATCCTGCACTTTGTCGAGCCACAGGCGAATCAGCATACGGTCGTATAAGGCTTCCAGGCTGCTGTCTGCTTCCGGGAGTTCATTGGAGGCGGCCACCAGCAAACGCATTGGGATTTTTTCTTCACTTGCCCCATTACGGAAACGGCGTTCATTTATTGCGGTCAGCAGAGTATTCAGAATTGCTGGGCCTGCCTTCCAGATTTCATCGAGAAAGACGATTTCAGCTTCTGGCAAATAGCCCGCAGTCAGACGTTCATAGCGGCCTTCATCTTTTAAAGCCTGAATGGAAAGCGGACCAAACACCTCTTCTGGGGTCGAGAAACGCGTCATCAGGTATTCAAAAGCGCGCGCATGCTGGAATGCAAACTTCAGTCGGCGGGCAATCAAACTCTTGGCTATACCTGGAGGGCCAAGCAAGAAAACACTTTCTCCGCTTAGCGCTGCCAGCAGGCAAAGACGCACCGCGTGTTGGCGTTCAAACAATCCTTTTTCCAGCGCCTGGCTAAGCCGTGAAATTCTTTCAGCCAATAAATGTGATTGAGCCATAATTAGCATTGCATCCTTACGCGGTATAAAACTCATTGGGTACAGCGAGTATATCGTTCATCTATATTATCGTTAATGGATTGATGAACGGCTCTTTTTTCCCTGACATAAGTTAAGCCTGTTGTATTTAGGGGTACGATTTACTTCATTATCGTGCATACTGTGCGCCTTTTTGTGGGCCAAGGGACTAAGCACACGCTTTCAGGATTCCAACAAAAGATTAGTCTATGAGCGCTGATAATAAACAATCATTGCCTGCGATAACGCTGGCTGCAATTGGGGTGGTATACGGTGATATCGGTACTAGCCCGCTTTATACCCTTCGTGAATGTCTGTCTGGTCAATTTGGGTTTGGCGTAGAACGTGACGCCGTATTTGGCTTTCTATCGTTAATTTTCTGGTTATTGATCTTAGTCGTCTCTGTTAAATATCTTACTTTTGTCATGCGTGCTGATAACGCCGGTGAAGGCGGTATTTTGACGCTAATGTCTTTGGCTGGGCGTAATACTTCGGCAAGAATGACGTCGGTGCTGGTGATCATGGGATTGATCGGCGGCAGCTTCTTCTATGGCGAGGTAGTCATCACCCCGGCAATATCGGTTATGTCGGCCATCGAAGGGCTTGAGATAGCCGCGCCGCAGCTTGACGCCTATATCGTTCCTTTGTCGATAGCAGTACTGACTCTGCTGTTTATGATTCAGAAACACGGTACTGGGCTGGTGGGTAAACTGTTTGCTCCTGTCATGATGCTATGGTTCCTGGTTCTGGCAGTGTTAGGTGCGCGCAGTATTATCGACAACCCGGAAGTTCTTCATGCGCTGAATCCTGCGTGGGCGGTGCACTTCTTCCTCGAATACAAAACGGTTTCATTCTTTGCACTTGGCGCGGTCGTGCTTTCTATTACCGGTGTTGAAGCCTTGTATGCGGATATGGGCCACTTCGGTAAGTTGCCGATTCGTATCGCATGGTTTTCCGTGGTGCTGCCGTCTCTGGTGCTGAACTATTTCGGCCAGGGCGCGCTGCTGCTCAAATCTCCGGAAGCGATTAAGAACCCGTTCTTCTTGCTGGCTCCAGACTGGGCGCTAATCCCGTTGATGATTCTGGCAACGCTTGCCACAGTTATCGCCTCTCAGGCGGTGATTTCCGGCGTGTTCTCGTTGACTCGCCAGGCTGTGCGCCTGGGTTACCTGTCGCCAATGCGCATCATCCACACCTCGGAAATGGAATCCGGGCAGATTTATGTGCCAGCAATTAACTGGCTCCTTTATATCTCTGTGGTGATTGTGATTGTGAGTTTCGAGCACTCCAGCAACCTGGCAGCAGCTTACGGTATCGCGGTAACGGGTACGATGGTGCTGACGTCCATCCTTTGTTGTACCGTCGCCACCAAAAACTGGCACTGGAACAAAATTGCTGTGCTGCTGATGGGCTTTGCTTTCCTGTGTATCGATATCCCGTTGTTCTCAGCTAACGTGGTCAAAATCTTCTCCGGTGGTTGGCTGCCGCTGTGCCTGGCGCTAGTGATGTTTATCATTATGACGACCTGGAAAAGCGAGCGTTTCCGTCTGCTGCGCCGTATGCATGAGCACGGAAATTCACTGGAAGCAATGATTGCCTCCCTGGAAAAATCACCGCCGGTACGCGTGCCGGGTACAGCGGTTTATATGTCCCGTGCGCTGAACGTGATTCCTTTTGCCATGCTTCACAACCTCAAGCACAACAAAGTGCTGCATGAGCGCGTGGTACTCCTGACGCTGCGAACTGAAGATGCACCGTACGTTCATAATGTACGTCGTGTTTCTATAGAACAGCTTTCGCCTACCTTCTGGCGAGTGGTGGCAAGCTACGGCTGGCGCGAAACGCCAAACGTGGAAGAGGTGTTCCATCGCTGCGGCCTGGAAGGGTTGAGCTGCCGAATGATGGAGACGTCGTTCTTTATGTCCCATGAATCGCTGATCATCGGTAAACGCCCGTGGTATTTGCGACTGCGCGGCAAGCTATTCTTAGCCTTACAACGAAACGCTCTGCGAGCGCCTGACCAGTTCGAAATCCCGCCAAACCGGGTTATCGAGTTAGGTACCCAGGTCGAGATTTAACGCCAACGCCTCTTCAATCGAAGGGGCGTTTTTCTTTGCCTGTTGATTGAACGCGCTCTCATTTCCTTCTTAATGAAACAATGCAGCGAAACGTTTCGATGGCGATCACATTTCCGCAATGTGCTGGTTGTTTTACCATCACTATATTTCCTACACTTTACTCCAGCGAAACGTTTCGCTAGTGGAGTAAGAAAATGAAGAAAGGCACAGTTCTCAACGCTGATATCTCGTCTGTTATTTCCCGTCTTGGCCACACCGACACGCTGGTGATTGGCGATGCAGGATTGCCGATCCCGCGCAATACACCGCGTATAGATTTGGCTCTGACTCACGGCGTACCGGGTTTTATGCAGGTCGTTGAAGTCGTAACGCAAGAGATGCAGGTTGAAGCGGCGTACTTAGCTTCGGAAATTAAACAACATAATCCCCAACTCCATGAAACGTTGCTTAGCCATATCGAGCAACTGCAACAACACCAGGGAAACACCATTTCTATTCGTTACATTAGTCATGAGCAGTTCAAGCAACACACCGCTGATAGCCAGGCGGTTATTCGCAGCGGGGAGTGTTCCCCGTATGCGAATATCATTCTCTGTGCTGGCGTAACTTTCTGAGGCCGGCATGGAACCGTTACTGCAATTAAAAGGGATCGATAAAGCGTTCCCGGGCGTAAAAGCCCTGTCAGGAGCCGCGCTGAATGTTTATCCGGGGCGCGTGATGGCGCTGGTAGGTGAAAACGGCGCAGGCAAATCCACCATGATGAAAGTGCTGACCGGCATTTATCAGCGTGATGCGGGTTCGCTGTTGTGGCTTGGCAAAGAAACCATCTTTACCGGCCCAAAATCCTCACAGGAAGCGGGCATCGGGATTATTCATCAGGAACTCAACCTGATTCCGCAGCTCAGTATTGCGGAAAACATCTTCCTCGGTCGTGAATTTGTTGGCCGTTTCGGCAAGATTGACTGGACGAAAATGTACGCCGAAGCAGACAAACTGCTGGCGAAACTGAACCTGCGCTTTACTAGCCAGAAGCTGGTGGGTGATTTGTCGATTGGCGATCAGCAGATGGTCGAAATCGCCAAGGTTCTGAGCTTCGAGTCGAAAGTCATTGTGATGGACGAACCAACCGATGCTTTGACCGATACCGAAACCGATTCTTTATTCCGCGTTATCCGCGAGCTGAAAGCTCAGGGGCGTGGCATCGTCTATATCTCCCACCGCATGAAAGAGATCTTCGAGATTTGCGACGACGTGACCGTGTTCCGCGACGGGCAGTTTATTGCCGAACGTGAAGTGGTGACGCTGACCGAAGATACGCTTATCGAAATGATGGTCGGCCGTAAACTTGAAGACCAATACCCACGGCTGGATAAGCAACCCGGCGAAATCCTTCTGCGCGTCGATAACCTTTCCGGACCAGGCGTACATGACGTGAGTTTCACTCTGCGCAAAGGTGAAATCCTGGGCGTTGCCGGTTTGATGGGTGCGGGCCGCACCGAATTAATGAAAGTGCTGTATGGCGCACTGCCGCGTACCGGCGGTTATGTTGCGCTGGACGGTCGTGAAGTGGTGACGCGCTCACCGCAAGATGGCCTGGCAAACGGCATTGTTTATATCTCGGAAGACCGTAAGCGTGATGGGCTGGTGCTCGGCATGTCGGTGAAAGAGAACATGTCGCTGACCGCACTGCGCTACTTCAGCCATAACGCGGGCCGCCTGAAACATAAAGATGAACAGCAAGCGGTGCAGGACTTTATCCGTTTGTTCAACGTGAAAACCCCATCAATGGAACAGCCGATTGGGCTGCTTTCAGGGGGGAATCAGCAAAAAGTGGCGATTGCCCGTGGCCTGATGACGCGCCCGAAAGTGTTGATTCTTGATGAACCAACGCGCGGAGTTGATGTTGGGGCGAAAAAAGAAATTTATCAATTAATCAATCAGTTCAAAGCCGATGGGTTAAGCATCATTCTCGTTTCGTCCGAAATGCCGGAAGTCCTAGGTATGAGCGACCGAATTATGGTGATGCATGAAGGCCATTTGGGCGGGGAATTTACCCGTGAAGAGGCTACCCAGGAAATACTCATGGCGGCGGCCGTCGGCAAGTTAAATCGCGTGAATCAGGAGTCTGTAAAATGAGTACCCAGTCTATTTCGACACGTCGCTGGTTCACTAAAGCGTGGCTATTGGAGCAAAAATCACTGATCGCACTATTGGTGTTGATTGCTGTTGTCTCGAGCCTTAGCCCTAACTTCTTCACTGTAAATAACCTGTTCAATATCCTGCAACAAACCTCCGTGAACGCCATTATGGCGGTTGGGATGACGCTGGTCATTTTGACTTCCGGGATCGACCTTTCCGTCGGTTCTTTACTGGCGCTGACCGGAGCTGTGGCCGCCTCGATTGTTGGTTTAGAAGTGAATGCTCTGGTGGCTATTGCCAGTGCACTGGCGTTGGGTGTTGCAATCGGGGCTGTAACAGGGGTGATTGTTGCTAAAGGGCGAGTCCAGGCATTTATTGCCACGCTGGTGATGATGCTTTTGTTGCGTGGTGTGACGATGGTGTACACCAACGGCAGCCCGGTAAACACTGGGTTCTCTGATAACGCGGATCTGTTTGGCTGGTTTGGTATTGGCCGCCCACTGGGGATCCCAACGCCTGTGTGGATCATGGGTATCGTTTTCCTGGCTGCATGGTACATGCTGCACCACACTCGCCTGGGTCGTTATATCTACGCGCTGGGCGGTAATGAAGCTGCGACGCGTTTGTCAGGTATCAGCGTTAACAAAGTAAAAATTATCGTTTACTCACTTTGCGGTCTGCTGGCGTCTTTGGCCGGGATCATCGAAGTGGCGCGTCTTTCCTCTGCACAACCAACAGCGGGTACCGGCTATGAGCTGGATGCTATCGCTGCGGTGGTTCTGGGTGGAACAAGCCTGGCGGGCGGGAAAGGGCGAATTGTTGGGACGCTGATCGGTGCGCTGATCCTGGGCTTCCTTAACAACGGGCTGAATTTATTAGGTGTTTCTTCTTATTACCAGATGATCGTCAAAGCAGTGGTTATTTTACTGGCGGTGCTGGTGGACAATAAAAAGCAGTAACAATCATAACCCTACAGGACATCTGACTATGAATATGAAAAAACTAGCTACCCTGGTTTCCGCTGTTGCACTGAGCGCCACGGTTAGCGCTAACGCGATGGCGAAAGATACTATCGCGCTGGTTGTTTCCACGTTGAATAACCCGTTCTTCGTTTCACTGAAAGACGGCGCGCAGAAAGAAGCCGACAAACTGGGCTACAACCTGATTGTTCTGGACTCGCAAAATAACCCGGCAAAAGAGCTGGCCAACGTGCAGGACCTCACGGTTCGCGGCACTAAATTGATGCTTATCAACCCAACGGACTCCGATGCCGTAGGTAATGCGGTGAAAATGGCCAACCAGGCTAAAATCCCTGTGATTACCCTCGACCGTATGGCGAATCAGGGCACCGTAGTGAGCCACATTGCTTCTGATAACGTTGCTGGCGGCAAGATGGCTGGTGACTTCATCGCTAAGAAATTGGGTGAAGGCGCGAAAGTTATCGAACTGCAAGGTATTGCGGGTGCATCTGCTGCCCGTGAACGTGGCGAAGGCTTCAAACAAGCAACGGCTGCGCACAAATTTACCGTTCTTGCGAGCCAGCCTGCTGACTTCGACCGTACTAAGGGCCTGAACGTCATGCAAAACTTGCTGACTGCGCATCCAGATGTGCAGGCGGTGTTTGCTCAGAACGATGAAATGGCGCTGGGCGCGTTGCGTGCACTGCAAACCGCTGGTAAATCCGACGTGCTGGTGGTTGGTTTTGACGGTACTGCTGACGGCGTGAAAGCTGTTGAAGGCGGCAAGCTGGGCGCAACCGTGGCACAGATGGCCGACCAGATTGGTGTTATCGGCGTAGAAACCGCAGACAAAGTATTGAAAGGCGAAAAAGTCGACTCCAAAATCCCGGTCGACCTGAAGCTGGTTACTAAATAAGACAACAATAGAAAAGCAGGGCACCGTGCCACTCCAGAAATGGGGGTGGCACACTTAACTGGACGGATAAAAATGAAAACTAAAGGCAATCTCGTCGTCCTGGGCAGCATCAACGCTGACCATATCCTGAACCTCGAACATTTCCCAACGCCGGGTGAAACCGTTACCGGGCAAGAGTATCAGGTCGCGTTCGGTGGGAAAGGGGCAAACCAGGCAGTTGCTGCCGGGCGCAGCGGCGCAGACATTGCCTTTATTGCCTGTGTGGGCGATGACGACACCGGAAGCCGTGTTTGCAAGCAACTGGCAAGCGACAAAATCGATACTTCCCCAGTCAGCACTATTAAAGAAGCCTCTACAGGTGTGGCACTGATCTTCGTGAATGGCGCCGGGGAAAATGTAATTGGCATTCACGCCGGGGCGAACGCGGCATTAACGCCAGCGCTTGTGGCTGAACAGAACCAAAAAATTGCAGAAGCTTCTGCACTTTTAATGCAGCTTGAGTCACCGCTGGAAAGCGTGTTGGCGGCGGCTAAAATTGCTCATCAGAACAAAACTAAAGTCGTGCTCAATCCTGCACCGGCCTGTGAATTATCAGACGAGCTGCTTGGGCTGGTGGATATGATCACGCCAAATGAAACCGAAGCGGAAAAGCTGACGGGCGTGCGCGTTGAAAACGATGACGACGCAGCAGTTGCGGCCAAAGCTCTGCATGCGAAAGGCATTCAAACCGTGATTATTACGCTTGGCAGTCGCGGCGTTTGGCTTAGTGAAAACGGCAAAGGTCAGCGCGTACCAGGTTTTAAAGTTAAAGCCGTGGATACCATCGCCGCTGGCGACACCTTTAATGGTGCGTTGGTGACGGCCTTGCTGGAAGAAAAACCAATGAATGAAGCGATTCGTTTTGCACATGCGGCTGCCGCTATTGCCGTGACTCGTAAAGGTGCGCAACCTTCCGTGCCATGGCGTCATGAAATCGACGAGTTTTTGCAACAGCAAGGATAATCATGGCCACCATGAAAGACGTCGCGAAGCTGGCGGGGGTTTCGACTTCTACCGTTTCGCACGTCATTAATAACGACCGTTTTGTGAGTGATGCCGTTCGTGCAAAGGTTGATGCGGCAATCAAGACTCTTAACTATGCGCCATCCGCTCTGGCGCGTAGCCTCAAACTCAATCAAACGCACACTATCGGGATGCTAATCACCGCTAGTAGCAACCCATTTTATTCGGAACTGGTACGCGGTGTGGAACGGAGTTGCTTTGAGCGCGGCTACAGCCTGGTTCTCTGCAACACCGAAGGCGACGAACAGCGGATGAATCGCAACCTGGAAACGCTGCTGCAAAAGCGCGTCGACGGTCTTCTTCTTTTATGTACTGAAACCCATCTCCCTTCGCCTGACATCATGAGTCGCTATCCTTCTATTCCAACCGTGATGATGGACTGGTCGCCTTTCGAGGGCGAAAGCGATGTGATTCAGGACAACTCGCTGCTCGGCGGCGAGACTGCAACGCAACATCTTATTGATAATGGCTATACCCACATCGCTTGTATTACCGGCCCGCAGGATAAAACGCCAGCGCGTTTGCGCCTCGAAGGTTATCGCAAGGCGATGAACCGCGCAGGACTTGAGATTCGTGAAGGGTATGAAATCATTGGCGACTTTGAGTTTCAGGGTGGTTTCACAGCGATGAATTCCCTGCTTGCACTGGAACAACCGCCGCACGCCGTATTTACTGGCAATGATGCGATGGCGGTTGGCGCATATCAGGCTTTGTATCAGGCTGGATTGACGGTTCCACAGAATATGGCGGTTGTTGGTTACGATGATATAGAACTGGCGCGTTATATGACGCCACCGCTCACGACTATTCATCAGCCTAAAGATGAATTGGGTGAGTTGGCCGTTGATGTGCTGATACACCGAATGGCACAACCCTCCCTGGAGCAACAGCGCCTGTTTCTGACGCCTGAACTGGTGGTGCGTGGTTCGGCCTAGCGTTTAATCATGTTGCGCCCATCTTTCGGGCGTAACAGTAAGAACACGAGAGCCGAAACGAGCGTCACCCCACCCATCGTCAGGAATGTATAGTGGAACTGCTCGACAGTGTTAATACTCTCGACGCTCTCATATAGACGAAGTACAGCTGCACTTACCGCGACGCCAAGGCTAATTGCCAGTTGTTGCGTCACCGCCAATACACTATTTCCGCTACTGGCATTTTCATCGGTGAGGTCCGCAAGCGTAATAGTATTCATAGCCGTGAACTGCGTGGACATCGCCATCCCAAGAATAAATAGCGGCAGAATCAGTAGCCACACTTCCATCCCCGGCGACTGCAATGAAAATTGTCCAATCAGCAAACCGATGATCACAGTCACACAGACTAACGTTTTCCTGTAACCCAGTCGGCGTAATACCTGAGTCACGGTGGATTTAGCCAGCAGAGAACCAATTGCAGTCGGTGCCATCATGCAGCCAGCGATCAGCGCCGAATAGCCAAAACCAACCTGTAGCATTAAAGGCATAAGGAAGGGGACGCAACCGGTGCCGAGGCGCGATGCGAGATTCCCGATAATACCGACAGAGAAGGTTCTGGTACGAAACATCGGCAGCGCGATCAGTGGCGTAGGATGTCGGCGTGCATGCCATATATAAGTGGCTAACAGAACCAGACCGCCAATAATGGTCAAAATGCCGATATAACTTGAAACAATTCGCTCGCCGAATAATTCCACTCCGCTTGAGAAAAGCACCAGGCTTAGGCCAAACAGAAGAAAACCTGTCATATCAAAGCCACGACGTGAAGTCGTAAAGTTTGGCATGTACTTACGTGCGTAAATCAGCCCAAGGATACCAATAGGTATATTAATGAGGAAAATCCAGTGCCAGCTCGCCCATGTAACCAAAACACCGCCGAGTAGTGGGCCGAGGATGGGGCCGACCAATCCGGGCATGGTGACAAAGTTTAAAACCGGTAAGAGTTCACTGCGCGGATAGGCTCGTAGTAATGCTAAGCGGGCGACCGGCATCATCATCGCCCCGCCGATACCCTGTATCACACGGAAGACAACCAACTCACCGAGCGAGTTTGACATCGCGCAGGCAAACGAACCGAGAGTAAAGAGGGAAACCGCAAACATAAACACGCGCCGAGTACCAAAGCGGTCGGCAAGCCAACCACTGACGGGGATCAGCATTGCAACGGTTAAGGTATAACTGATAATCGCGGATTGCATTGCCAGTGGAGAGCGCCCAAGACTATGAGCAATGGCGGGTAAGGCTGTGTTGAGAATTGTGGCATCCAGCGCCTGCATAAAGAAAGCCATTGCCGCTATCCACGGTAACCCGGCCATACTGCGAGCTGTTTTGGTCATTTTTATCCTGATGTTTTAAACGCATCCAGGAGAAGGCGAGTCTTTACCCTTGAGCGGAGGGTTCTTTTAACAGTGTCTGGCCGGCGATTAACGCGGCCTGACTGTCGCCCTGGGTAATGGCATCAACGATTGCCTGGTGCAAGTCGAGCTTAATAACGTCGTTATTAGTTATTGCGGTAAAGTAATTGTAATAAATAGAGCGGAATAAGTTAGCGAAAGAACAAAGGAAAGGGTTACCACTCATTGCATAGATTTGTTCATGGTAAGCCATATCGATTTCTATCCAGCGTTGGCGGTCAAACGAGCCTTTCAGCTTTACCATTTCTACCATCATCTCGTTGAGAAATGTTTTCTGCTCTTGAGTGCCATTAATAGCGGCCATGGCACAGGCTTGTGGTTCCAGGCTATTACGCATAACAAGGAAGTAATCCACCACATCATTAAAGTTCTCCTCTGTCATCCACCACGTGAGCAACTCCTTATCAAGGAAGTTCCAGTGACTGCGAGGCATAACTCGAGTACCAATACGCGGGCGAGGTAGAACCATTCCTTTTGCTGTTAATGTCTTTACTGCTTCTCGTACCGCTGTGCGACTAACTCCGAAGATCTCACCCAATTCGATTTCACCAGGCAATATACTGCCCGCTTCGTACTCACCTCGAAGAATGCGTTGCGCTAGTTTTTCCGCAAGAACATAGGAAAGGTTCTTTTGTGCCGCGAGTTGTTGTGCAGATAGAGACATAAATGCAATTCCTTTAGCGTTGTTTCTATTTGTAGTATGCCACCAGGTGTCCTTTACTGGTGCTTAAAACAGCAAATATCCCGTGTAACAGCTGTTTTGTAGTGCTTTTGGCGAAAAAAAAGACGCTTGGTAATCTATTTGCAATAAACACTTGTCAGCCCCCAGAAAATCCCTATACTGCGCCTCCACTGACACGGCACAACGGCTTACAAACCGGCTTGTCAGCCAGATGAAAAGCGAAAATAAACGCTTGACTCTGAAA
>NZ_JAJSOT010000014.1:0-41084 GCF_021282435.1 Buttiauxella cochleicola
AAGCTGGGGCTAAAATGTTGGTGGAAGCGTAGAGATTCGAACTCTAGAACCCTTTCGGATCGCCGGTTTTCAAGACCGGTGCCTTCAACCACTCGGCCACGCTTCCAACGAGGCGAACTATAAACATCCCCATACTTCATGTAAAGCACGATTTCGTTCGTTCGCCTGATTAATCACCAATTCGGTATTGTTTGGGCAAAACTTCAACAATTTGATTGGTTTAATAGCAGAAATCATTGTGGGTTTAGCCTCCCAAAATGAAATGCGCCCTAGTGTTTTTTGATAAACATATCTTTGGTGTAGTAGAAACCAAGATTATTTGGCGCGTATCCACCGACATAAGGTTTCACTAACTGGACTAAAACATAGTGATAAACGGGAATCGCTGGCACATCTTCCGCCAGTTTATCCTCGGCCTGTTGGTAGAACTTGCCGCGCTGCGCAACGTTGTCTGCCTTCGCTGCATTTTTCAGTGCGTCATCAAAAGCAGCATTGCTGTACTTCGAGGTGTTTTCACTATCGCCTGTACGGAAGTTATTCAGGAACGTCGCCGCATCGTCGTAATCAGCAATCCACGCATAGCGCACGACGTCAAAAGTCCCGTTGTGCATGGTATCAAGCATCGTTTTCCATTCCTGATTTTGCAGCTTCGCTTCAACACCCAGATTTTTCTTCCACATTGAACTGGCCGCAATCGCAATGCGCTGATGTGACTCAGAGGTGTTGTACAACAGATTGAAACTCAATGGGTGAGACGTATTAAATCCCGCTTCTTCCAGTAGTTTTTTGGCTTCAGTTACACGCTTCTCATGGCTCCAGGACGCATAGTCAGGAGATTTTAGTTCGACACCGCCGATGTTTTTCTGACTGATAACCCAGGCAGGGATCTGCCCCTGTCCTAATACTTTCTCAGCGATGATGTCTTTATCCAACGCCATATTGAGCGCCCGGCGAACGCGCGGATCATTAAATGGAGCTTTGGTTGTATTGAACTGGTAGTAGTAGGTTGCAAGCTTAGGTGTCACATGAACCTGATCCGGAATGGATTTTTTTAATGAAGCAAACTGTGTCTGTGGGACGGTTAAAACAATATCTATTTCACCTGCTTTATAGCGATTGATATCGGCAGTTTCGGAAGCGATGGGTAAGTAAGTTACTTTATTAATAACGGTGTGGCTATCGTCCCAATAGTTTTTATTACGCACCCCGATGACTTTTTCGTTTACCACCCAATCAGAAAGTGTGTATGGCCCACTACTCACAAAATTCGCAGGCTGCGTCCATTTGTCGCCGAACTTCTCTACGACGGCTTTATCAACAACCACCAGCGAGGTGTGTGCAAGCATTGCGAGAAATGCGGCGGTAGGTTGAGTCAGCGTAACTTGTAGCGTTGCATCATCTAACGCTTTAACACCTAACGTATCAGGGGATTTTTTACCTTCTGCAATATCTGCAGCGTTTTCCACATGCATATTGCCGAGATAGCTCGCATAAGGTGATCCTATTTTGGGGTCAACCAGGCGCTGCCAACTCCAGACCACATCTTCAGCGGTGATCGGCTCACCATTAGACCATTTAATGCCAGGGCGAAGATGGAAAACCCAAACCGTACTGCTTTTCTGTTCCCATTTTTCAGCAAGCCTTGGTTCAATCGAACCATCGTTGCGTACTTCTACCAAACCTTCAAAAAAGTCACTAATAATACTCGACTCAACACTGCTTTCGACTTTATGAGGATCAAGCGAGGCTGGCTCGCTGCCGTTGTTACGAACTAATTCCTGTTTTGCGGCCAACTCTGTTCCTGCTGGCACATTGGCAGCCCAGGCTCCAGAAATTGCACAAGCAACGCCAATAGCGACAAACGATCTGATAATTGTGATGTGGTTATTTGCTTTCATTAAACACGCCTTATTTGAGTTATTAACGACGGTACAGTTAACACTCTTAGCATCCGAAATGATTAAAGCAATAATTTTCAGCCACATATAAGTGAGTTTTATGACAGATATCGAATCTGTGAATTAAATCAGAGCAAGGTAAAGATGGGTAAAAGGGCTTCCTTGCAATAAAGGAGGCTATTATTCTCAGTCACCATATACACCTGTAATAAGAGAGAGTTTCTGAATGGATCGCATAATTACTTCCTCGCGTGACCGTTCGTCACTGCTAAGTACCCACAAGGTACTGCGTAACACCTATTTCTTGCTCAGCCTGACGCTGGCGTTCTCTGCGATTACCGCAACCGCAAGCACCGTGTTGATGCTGCCATCTCCAGGTCTGATTCTGACGCTGGTTGGTATGTATGGTCTGATGTTTTTAACTTACCGCCTGGCTGATAAACCGACGGGTATCCTTGCTGCCTTCGCGTTCACCGGGTTCCTGGGGTATATCCTCGGCCCAATGCTTAACTCCTACATCTCTGCCGGTATGGGTGATGTGATTGGTATGGCATTAGGTGGCACGGCGCTGGTGTTCTTTAGCTGCTCCGCTTATGTGCTGACCACCAAAAAAGACATGTCCTTCCTCGGCGGTATGCTGATGGCAGGCGTAGTCGTGGTGTTGGTGGGTATGGTTGCGAACATATTCCTGCAACTGCCTGCTCTGCACCTGGCAATCAGCGCGGTATTTATTCTGATCTCTTCTGGCGCGATTTTGTTTGAGACCAGCAATATTATCCGCGGTGGTGAAACTAACTACATCCGCGCAACGGTGAGCTTGTACGTTTCTCTGTACAACATCTTTATCAGCCTGTTGAGCATCCTGGGCTTCGCAAGCCGCGACTAATCGCTGCTTGTTCCCCATCCAAAGCCTCGCTATCGCGGGGCTTTGTTTTTTCTGACACGCTAAAATTTGCTACACTGCCGCCAGTTTGTCTGGAGCAAAGAATAATTATGTTGATGTTTGAAGGCCGAGAAATAGAAACAGATGCCGATGGTTATCTGAAAAATAGCCAGGAGTGGAGTGAACCGCTTGCCGAAGCTATTGCCGCCAATGAAGGTATTACCCTTGCAGTTGAACACTGGGAAGTAGTGAGATTCGTGCGCGAGTTTTACCTCGAATTTAATACCTCCCCGGCGATTCGCATGTTGGTTAAAGCGATGGCTAACAAATTTGGCGAAGAGAAAGGCAATAGCCGCTATCTGTACCGTTTGTTCCCAAAAGGGCCGGCTAAGCAGGCAACCAAAATTGCAGGCCTGCCAAAGCCGGTGAAGTGCATTTAGTAGCGAATACTGAAATCGGTCCATTGGCGATCGGGTTGATGCGGCTCAGTCAGCACTTTATCGACCCGAGCGCTGCGTGGCCCTCCCGCTTTTAGCCACGCGATAAGTTTATCAACCTGCTGCTCTTCGCCGCAGGCTAATACCTCAACGCTACCATCATCCATATTACGGGCATAACCGGTTAACCCCAGTTTTAACCCTTCACGCTGGGTGCTGTAGCGGAACCCAACCCCCTGAACCAGGCCGTGGACCCAAGCAAGTGTGCATACTGTGGCCATAACTTCCTCCGTTTCGGGTTCTTGCGTTGCATTTAGCCGGTCTAACCCGGAAAATGGCGCCAAATTCTTAGCAAGAAAGCATAGCAAATTATGAGTGTACGTTTAGTGTTAACCAAAGGGCGCGAAAAATCGTTATTGCGCCGCCATCCGTGGGTGTTTTCTGGTGCTGTTGCACGCATGGAAGGCAAAGCCAATCTCGGTGAAACAATTGATGTTGTGGATAGCAATGGCAAATGGCTGGCACGTGCCGCTTATTCGCCATCTTCGCAAATCCGTGCGCGCGTCTGGACTTTCGATGCGAATGAAAGCATCGACATCGATTTCTTCACTCGTCGTTTGCAGCAGGCACAGGTGTGGCGTGAATGGCTCGCCGCTCGTGACGGGTTGGATAGTTATCGTCTGATTGCTGGCGAGTCTGATGGTCTGCCAGGCGTGACGATTGACCGCTTCGGCAACTTCCTTGTGCTGCAATTACTTTCCGCTGGCGCTGAATATCAACGCCCTGCGCTGGTTGCTGCTTTGCAAAATCTCTATCCTGAATGTGCTATTTACGATCGTTCCGATGTTGCGGTTCGTAAGAAAGAAGGAATGGAACTGACGCAAGGCCCGGTCAGCGGTGAACTGCCACCTGATTTGTTACCAATCGAAGAGCACGGCATGAAGTTGCTGGTCGATATTAAAGGCGGCCATAAAACGGGTTACTACCTTGACCAGCGCGACAGCCGCTTTTCAACTCGCCAGTATGTGAAAGATAAGCGCGTGCTGAACTGCTTCTCTTACACCGGCGGTTTTGCGGTTTCCGCATTAATGGGTGGCTGCAGCCAGGTTGTCAGTGTTGATACATCTCAGGATGCATTAGATGTTGCGAAGCAAAACGTTGAGCTGAACAAACTCGACCTGAGCAAAGCTGATTTCGTGCGTGATGATGTATTCAAACTGCTGCGCAAATACCGCGATCAGGGTGAGAAGTTCGACGTTATCATTATGGACCCACCAAAATTCGTCGAGAATAAGAACCAACTGATGGGTGCCTGCCGTGGCTACAAAGATATCAATATGCTGGCAATTCAGCTGTTGAATCCGGGTGGCATTCTGATGACGTTCTCATGTTCTGGTTTAATGACGACAGATTTATTCCAGAAAATCATCGCTGATGCCGCCGTAGATGCCGGGCGTGATGTACAATTTATAGAGCAGTTCCGCCAGGCCGCAGATCACCCTGTGATCGCCACCTACCCGGAAGGGCTGTATCTGAAAGGGTTTGCCTGTCGCATCATGTAACTTGAATTACAAAAACTTGCCCGCACATTAATGGCAGGTAATGTTTCTCAGGAGGTGACTATGATTGCCAGCAAATTCGGCATAGGCCAGCAAGTACGACACTCTTTGTTGGGTTATTTGGGGGTAGTGGTCGATATCGACCCGGAATACTCTCTGGATGAACCTGCAGAAGATGAACTGGCCGACAACGATGCCCTCCGTAGTGCACCCTGGTATCATGTAGTGATGGAAGATGATGATGGCCAGGCTGTGCACACCTATCTTGCTGAAGCCCAGTTAAGTGGGGAGTCACAAGACGAGCATCCCGAACAACCGTCGATGGATGAATTGGCGGCTTCGATACGGCAACAGCTTCAGGCACCTCGCCTGCGTAATTAGCAAAAATCCCGCAATTGCGGTAACACCGTTAGTTTAAGAATGAGATATCCGGGGCGACCACCGGGTTTGGCGTTCCTCCGGGAACCAAATCCCGGCGTTTCCCCTAATTCATTAGCTTAAATGAATGGTGTTACGCAATCGCGGGTTTTTTATTATTTAGCCAGACCTAGTCTTGGTATTTCAATCGCCGGACATTTATCCATCACCACGTTTAAACCGGCATCTTGCGCAAGGACAGCAGCTTGCTCATTAATCACGCCTAACTGCATCCATAACGTTTTGGCGCCAATGGCTATCGCTTCGCGTGCCACTTCCCATGCTGCTTCCGAATTTCTGAACACGTCGACCATATCAACTTTCTTAGGTATTTCTGCAAGTGAGCCATAACCCTGCTGCCCTAACAGGGTTTTACCCGCCACTTTTGGGGACACCGGGATCACTTCATATCCTTGATCGAGCAAATACGCCATCACCCGATAGCTTGGGCGATCTGGCTTATCACTGGCACCGACCAGCGCAATGGTTCGGGTATCTTTTAGAATAGTTTCGATATCAGCCTGTTTCATCACTCTCTCCGCTCGGACTCTGTAATCAAAAGTGTATGTCATCCGTTACTGACTCACCATCTTTCCCATACGCAGGTAGTAGAGCAATTATTGAGAATATGTCTATATGTTAATGAACCGTCCATATGAAAAACTTTGAAACATTCAGTAAGGGATGGTCCTATTTACCCTCAGGCAGGAGAAATTGATGAGAACCGTGTTCTTAATCGCACTATGCTGGATCCTTCTTTTGCCTGGTGAATCGAGGGCGACAACCCTGCGTCTGTCCACAGAGATCGACTTGCTGGTACTGGATGGGAAAAAAGTTTCCAGTTCTTTGCTAAGAGGTGCTGATAGCATTGAGTTGGACAACGGTCCGCATCAGCTAGTATTTCGTGTAGAAAAAAATATCAGAACCAACACGCGAGAACAGCGCCTTTATATTTCCCCACCTTTAGTGGTGAGTTTCGATACCAAAGAAGTCAGCCAGGTAAATTTCAATATCCCACGGATTGAAAATGATAAAGACAGCGATGAATTTGACCTGGCACCTCATCTTCAGTTGCTCGATGGTGACGCTGGAGTCATCCCATCGAAAGTAGATATTTTGCCGGTTAAAAACGCATCACAGGGAATCGACTACGAGCGGGATACTCAGGTCTACAACAAATCGGGGAAAACGGCGGCGGTAAAAGGATTCGCCACTATGATGGCAGACGACAGCGAACTACTCTCGAAAACATCTGAACTCGACGCTCCGCCTCGTCAATCCGATACGTTAATCGAGCAGCGCCTCAGATATTGGTTTCTACAAGCAGATAAACCTACCCGCGACCGTTTCTTGCAATGGGCAAAAGATAATCCAACGCAATAATTGACTTCCAAATCACGCATTTTTGACACCCTTCTCTTGCAGCATCAGTGGCTTCCAGTAAGCTGTAGCCAATATAAATCAATCAGGATTAACCAATGGAATTAACGACCCGCACCCTGGGGGAAAAAAAACATATTGCGCTGGTTGCGCATGACCACTGTAAAGATGCCTTATTGAAATGGGTTGAGCGCCATAAAGTTAATCTTTCACATCACGTATTGTACGCGACCGGCACCACCGGAAATCTCATCCAGCGTGGCAGCGGTCTTGATGTCAACGCTATGCTTAGCGGCCCGATGGGTGGCGATCAGCAAGTCGGTGCTTTGATTTCCGAAGGGAAAATTGATGTGCTGATTTTCTTCTGGGACCCGCTTAATGCAGTTCCACACGATCCTGACGTTAAAGCATTGCTACGTCTGGCAACTGTGTGGAACATACCTGTTGCAACTAACTTATCAACCGCCGATTTTATTATTCAGTCACCGGGTTTTAATCAGGCAGTTGAAATTTTAATCCCCGATTACGCACGTTATCTGGCAGAACGACTGAAGTAATTACGGTCGGTTTGCTGCGGGCACGCCAAGATGTTTCAGGATATCGACAAAACTGGACGGTTCCTGTTTGTTGAATAAAAGCCAGACTCGATGACGGGCCCGCGTCATCGCCACATACAATAATCGCCTTTCTTCAGCATCAGGATAATCTTCCGGCTGCGGCAATAATGCCTTTTCCATTACCGATTCTCGTGCTACAGCCGGGAAACCATCTTTACCCTGCTGTAAGCCCAACACCACAACGTAGTCAGCCTGCTGCCCTTTACTGGCATGAATAGTCATAAAATCAATGGCGAGCTTTGGCCAGCGTGTTACTGCCTTTTCCAGAATCGCCGGACGTAAATGATGGTAACGGGCCAGAACCAGAATGCGCTGCTGCGGGTTCACATATCCGCTCATCTTATCCAGCAGTGCTTCGAGCTGGTCATCAGCCAATAACGTGACGGATTTTTTATCGCCTTTAGACAGACTATTTAATGGTTTAGCCAACTGATGCGGATTTTGCTGTACGAACAGATTCGCTATTTCACCTATACGATCGTTGAAGCGATAAGTGGTATCTAACGCACACTGGTCTGCATCGCCAAAATGGTGGGCAAAAGCGGTGGTCAGCGACATTTCTGCGCCACTGAATCGATAAATTGCCTGCCAGTCATCACCCACCGCATATAGCGAAGTATGCGAGTTTTGTTTTCTGAGTGCCGCCAGCAGTGCTGCACGCTGCGGTGAGATGTCCTGAAATTCATCCACTAAAATATGCTTCCACGGGCTAATAAACCGCCCCTTTTCCAGCACATTAATTGCCTGATGAATTAAGCCCGAAAAATCGACTGCTTCTTCAGCTTTCAGCGCAGTTTTCCAACTTTTCAGTAACGGGGCCATTAGCTTGACGCGTTTGGCAAAGAGATCGCGGATATCCTCAGGCGCTGCAGCAATCATTTCCGCCTGCGAACCACCATGCATACGCAATAACCCCAACCAGCGATCTAACCGGCTTGCCAGACGTTTAGCTAAACGTTCATCTTTCCAGTATTCACCTTCCGGCACTTCCCATTGCAGCTCGTCTCGCAACCACTCACGCCAGCCTTTTGCCTGCGCTTTTTTCTCACGACACTGCTGTTGCCAGCTTTCAATTAGCAATTGGTGGCGTGCCGTAGTATCGGATTCCAGCTCGCTAACACGCGGCACTTTTTTGCTTCCTTGCTGAATAATATGCAATGCAAGAGCATGAAACGTACGTGCAGAGATAGCATCGGTATTCAAGCGTTCAGCAATCCGCTGATCCATCTCCTGCGCAGCTTTGCGCCCAAATGCCAGCAGCAGGATTTGTTCTTCACTGGCTTCGCCGCGTTGTAATAGCCAACCGGCACGTGCAACAAGAACGGAGGTTTTGCCACTCCCCGCCCCCGCGAGCACTAATAGCGAATCTTCGCCATTGACGACGGCACGAGCCTGAGAAGGATTCAGAGGAGAACTTTCTATGTGCTGGAAAAAGTCAGCATACTTTTCCAGCATGTGATTGGTAAAAGCGGTATTGCGTTGATGGCGGCGCGTATCACCTTGTTCAAGCCAGGCTTTACAATGAAACCAAAGTTCGCGGCAATTTTCGAATTCATCAAGCCGTGCTAATGGCAGCGGTAGTGCTGAAAACGCAGCGCGAACATTTTGCTGTAACGCCTGCATATCACTGCGTTTGAACCATTTCTCTTGCTGAACCCTGCGTGTTATTTCGGCATATTGCTGTTGTAGCACCTGAGCTGCCACTTCGCTCATTTCAGTGCTCCAGTTCTGCCACAGTTCGTTCAGGTGATGATAAAAGTGCTGCGTTTCACTCCATTCCGTACCATGCAAACGCACGACTTTATCATCGGGCAAGACAAATTCCAGCTCGCCCCAAACCAGACCACGCTTGCAATTAATTGCGATTAACTGATTGAATGGAATAAGGTATTCATGACGATCGCCCTTTACCTCTACACCCGCAGTCAGTAATCTCACCCGATTGTAGGGATGTTGTGCTAAATGTTTGCCAAGGGAGGTCGCTTTCAATTCCATTACGCTTTGCCTGATCCAAAAAATGGTTGAGGTTAAGTTTACCCGCCGAAGGAATGACGCTCCAGAGTAAAAACGCGTTACAATTGCTGTGGTTATTCATTTATCTACATTCATACCAACAAAGAGTGATTATGCGTACAGTCCTTAATGTATTGAACTTTGTACTGGGTGGTTTTCTCACCACTCTCTCTTGGTTGCTGGCCACTCTCGTCAGTATCATTTTTATTTTCACTCTCCCGCTGACTCGTTCCTGCTGGGAGATAACTAAACTCTCGTTCGTTCCGTACGGCAACGAAGCTGTTCATGTTGATGAGCTCAACCCGCAGGGTAAAAGCACCATCCTGAACACCGGCGGCACGCTGCTAAATATTCTCTGGCTAGTATTTTTCGGCTGGTGGCTATGTGTGCTGCACATTTGTACCGGGATTGCACAGTGCATCACTATTATCGGTATTCCTGTAGGAATCGCTAACTTCAAGATAGCAGCGATTGCACTTTGGCCAGTGGGTCGCCGTGTCGTTTCTGTAGAAACTGCACAGGCTGCACGTGAAGCTAATGCACGACGTCGTTTCCAGTAAATTTGACAAGAATAGTGAGTATTAATGCTTAGCCCAATTCTGCGCCGCTATACCTGGAACAGCACCTGGCTCTATAACTTACGTATTTTCATTGCGCTTACGGGCACCGCTGCCTTCCCATGGTGGTTGGGCGAGGTCAAGCTCACTATTCCGTTAACGCTTGGCGTTGTTGCCGCAGCTCTTGCAGATTTAGATGACCGTCTCACCGGGCGTATACGTAATCTTCTGATTACTTTGGTTAGTTTCTTCATCGCTTCCGCATCGGTGGAGTTGTTATATCCATGGCCTGTACTGTTTGGTATTGGGCTAATGGTTTCCACCAGCGGGTTTATTCTTCTGGGAGGATTAGGTCAGCGTTACGCCACTATCGCTTTTGGGGCGCTGCTTATCGCCATCTATACCATGCTCGGCATTTCTTTGTACGATCACTGGTATCAACAACCTATTTTGCTGTTGGCAGGTGCCATCTGGTACAACTTACTGACACTTGCTGGGCATCTTATATTCCCGATTCGACCGCTTCAGGATAACCTGGCACGCTGTTATGAAAGCCTCGCGCGTTATCTCGAAGTCAAAGCAACCCTATTTGACCCCGATATCGAAGAAGAAAGCCAGGCACCAATGCTTGAACTTGCGATGGCGAATAGCCAGCTTGTGACAATGTTGAATCAAACCAAAGGCTCGTTGCTGACGCGCTTACGAGGAGATCGTGGGCAGCGAGGCACTCGGCGGACTCTGCACTACTATTTTGTCGCTCAGGATATTCATGAGCGCGCCAGCTCTTCCCACATCCAGTACCAGGCACTGCGCGATAAGTTTCGCTACAGCGACATCATGTTTCGCTTTCAACGCCTGTTAACCATGCAATCTCAGGCCTGCTTGCAGCTTTCACGCTCCGTTTTATTACGCGTGAAATATCAACATGACCCACGGTTCGAGCGAGCGTTTACCCATCTTGACGCCGCCATTGAGAGATTAAAAACGGATCAGTCTCTGGCCAGTGAATTAAAAGCACTTGGCTTCCTGGTGAGTAATTTGCGCGCCATTGATGCTCAGTTAGCAACTATTGAATCTGAACAAGCCCTCGCCGCGCCGCACAGCGATATTGAAAACCGACTGTTGGATGATCGCTTAACTGGCTTTGGTGATATCTGGCAGCGATTAAAACGGAATTTAACTCCAGAATCAGCGTTATTCCGCCATGCGGTGCGCATGTCCGTTGTACTATGCGTCGGCTATGCGTTTATTCAATTCACCGGGTTAAAACATGGCTACTGGATACTGTTGACCAGCCTTTTTGTTTGCCAGCCTAACTACAGCGCCACTCGCCGACGCCTGGCTTTACGTATTATTGGCACTTTGGTAGGCGTGGCTGTCGGGCTTCCGGTATTGTTCTTTGTGCCATCAATTGAAGGACAGCTTGTTTTAATTGTGATTACCGGCGTGCTGTTCTTTGCTTTTCGCAACGTACAATATGCGCACGCCACCATGTTTATCACCTTGCTAGTGTTGCTCTGTTTCAACCTGTTGGGCGAAGGGTTTGAAGTCGCAATGCCACGTATCTTCGATACCTTATTAGGATGTGCCATAGCCTGGGCCGCAGTCAGTTTCATCTGGCCTGACTGGCGTTTTCGCAGATTGCCATTAGTGGTGGAGCGTGCATTTAACGCTAACTGCCGTTATCTGGATGCGATTCTTGAGCAATATCACCAGGGTCGTGACAATAGGCTTGAGTACCGTATTGCACGCCGGGATGCACATAACAAAGATGCTGAACTGGCTTCTGTTGTGTCGAATATGTCGTCTGAACCGCGTGTTTCACCGGAGATGCGGGAAACAGCATTTCGACTATTGTGCCTGAATCATACCTTCAACAGCTATATTTCAGCGTTGGGTGCACATCGTGAAAGACTGACCAACGAGGATATTTTGCTCCTGCTTGATGATGCTGTGTGCTACGTCGACGATGCACTTCATCACCTGCCAGCAGATGAAGAACGAGTACAAAAAGCACTTCAGGGACTATCTGAACGTATAACCACACTTGAACCGCAACCAGACTCCAAAGAGCCACTGGTGCTTCAGCAGGTTGGTCTGCTGGTTGCGCTATTACCTGAGATATCGCGCCTTCAACAACTTGTGTCGCAACAACACGATTAACGCCTTTGGCGTTTCTCGTAATGATGCCCCCACTCGACCAACTCCTGGCGCGTTGCCGCCGGGAGTGCAGCCTCATGAATTCCGCAAATAGCACCAGCTAATGCCAGCAATACCTGTACGCCAAGCCCTTTCTTAATGCCTCTAAGCTTTATCCAGGAGCGCTTTGCGCCGTAGGCATGAAGGGTACGTACATCGGCAATACCGACTTCCCACAACATCATTTCCAGACTGTGCGTTAAATTGGGTAAATCTTTAAGCCTTTGCTGAGCACGCTGCCGGGATTTTTGGCGCCGGGCACTGAATAGAGCATCCATTGACAGTTGCACTAGCTTTTCCCGATCGCTCCACAACCCCTCATCAACGAGGTAATAATTGAGTTCGATAGTACGTCCGCGTTTATTGTAGAGCAGAGGCTGCGAGGCTCGTTTAACAAAATAGACTTCCGTTTGTTCACATGCTCGCAGGTAGAGCTCCCCTTCTGAAACCATGGCAAACACAACATTTTCTACCGTCAGGCTATATCCACCAAATAGCGATCGACAGCCTATTTCCCCTAGTGGTGATAAGTATTCTTTGGACTGATGAATCCTTGCATATGATTTATTTTTCATGAATATATCCCTAAATATCATGTATTAACGCATCATCACAGTTTATTACCGCTTCCTGTAGTACGAAAATAAGTAACCTAATCACTCACCGCAATCACATTCTCACTTTCCGTCGAATTACATGATGAAATTGCGAGACACTTTCCGAAATTTAGATTGATCTTTATCCAAACAGGCATTACTGTATATCCATACAGTAACCCATCAGGCGGGATTAACTATGCATTCACATAACGTTCGAACTCAGGTTGCCACTGTTACAAATGCTGTGCCTTCTGTGGCCCAGTCATCAGCGGGTAACAAAATTAAAGGGTTGATCAGTGAAGTGATCTACAGCGAAGATCAGCCATGGGTTACACAGCTGGTTTTATTGCCACTGCTTCAACAACTGGGACAACAGTCACGCTGGCAGCTGTGGCTAACACCACAGCAGAAATTAAGTCGTCAGTGGGTACAATCAGCAGGTCTTCCGCTGGCAAAAGTTATGCAAGTGAGCCAGTTAGATCCACTTTTCACAGTAGATGCTATGGTAAAAGCATTGCAGACAGGAAATTACAGTGTTGTTATCGGTTGGTTACCTGAAGAATTGACGAATGAAGAGCATTCGCAACTGTCATCTGCCGCCGAAATAGGGAATGCGATCGGCTTCATTATGCGTCCAACCCGTATCTCGGAAACAGGGTGTCGACCACGAAGTGAGCTAAAAATTCATTCTAGTTTGTATCATTAAGTAAATTTAAGAGAATTCCTGGAACTTTTTATGAACTCTTGACAATCCATTGTGAATTATCAAGAATCCGCGTCCCAAGCCGCTCCAGGCGGCCTTCCAGCAAATCTTTAGAGTGTGAATTACGCGCAAAAATGTTAGAAAATGTTTATACAAGTCGTTTTTTTTCATATGCCTGACGGACTTCACACTTGTAAGTTTTAAACTACGTTGTAGACTTTAGCTCGCCAGGGTTGCTCTTCATAACACCGATTGATCGGTAGAGTAACAAGTGAGCATAAACTCGGGCGAAGGATTTAACCCTGGGCTTTAGAGCGATTTTAAAGCTCATGGCCTTTTTGGATGATAATGAGGCGCAAAAAATGAAAAAGACAGCTATCGCGATTGCAGTGGCACTGGCTGGCTTCGCTACCGTAGCGCAGGCCGCACCGAAAGATAACACCTGGTATGCAGGTGGTAAGTTGGGTTGGTCCCAATTCCACGACACCGGTTTCTCTAACCAGAACGGCTATGATAGCGGCATCGGTAATGGCCCTACTCATGAAAGCCAACTGGGTGCTGGTGCGTTCGGTGGTTACCAGGTTAACCCGTACGTTGGTTTTGAAATGGGTTATGACTGGTTAGGTCGTATGCCATATAAAGGCAGCGTAGAAAACGGTGCTTTCAAAGCGCAAGGCGTTCAACTGACCGCTAAACTGGGCTACCCAATCACTGACGATCTGGACATCTACACTCGTCTGGGTGGTATGGTATGGCGTGCAGATTCTACAGCTATGAATGCTGCTGGTAACCGTGTAAGCGATCACGACACTGGCGTATCTCCGCTGGCTGCTGGTGGTATCGAGTGGGCTGTTACCCGCGATATCGCTACCCGTCTGGAATACCAGTGGACTAACAACATTGGTGACGCTGCTACCGTTGGTACTCGTCCAGACAACGGCTTGTTGAGCCTGGGTGTTTCTTACCGTTTCGGTCAGGGCGAAGTTGCAGCTCCAGTAGTAGCTCCAGCTCCAGCACCAGCTCCAGAAGTACAGACCAAGCACTTCACTCTGAAGTCTGATGTTCTGTTTAACTTCAACAAAGCAACTCTGAAACCAGAAGGTCAGCAGGCACTGGATCAGCTGTATACTCAGCTGAGCAACCTCGACCCGAAAGATGGTTCTGTTGTAGTTCTGGGCTTCACCGACCGTATCGGTTCCGATCAATACAACAACAAACTGTCTGAAAAACGTGCACAGTCAGTTGTTGATTACCTGATCTCTAAAGGTATCCCAGCTAACAAGATCTCCCCACGCGGTATGGGCGAATCTAACCCAGTTACTGGCAACACCTGTGATAACGTAGCTCCTAAAGCTAAACTGATTGATTGCCTGGCTCCAGATCGTCGCGTAGAGATCGAAGTTAAAGGTATCAAAGACGTTGTAACTCAGCCTGCGGCATAAGTTACCGTTATAAAAAAACCCCGCTAAGGCGGGGTTTTTTGTTTTTATTCTTTGGTGGATACCCAGAACCCAAAAATAGAACTCTGGGTCAATACAACCGCCCCTCTACTCTTTGCCTAGCAAAGCCTGGAGATCCTGTTTGAGCGATGACATCTGATTGGCGTATTGCTCTTTACGCTCAGCATCTTCAATCAATTGCACAATAGTTTCTGAGAGAGTGCATCCTCGTCGATGAGCAAGCCCTGCTAACCGCTGCCAAACCAAATATTCAAGGTCGATGGACTTCTTACGGGTATGTTGATGCTCGGCATTAAAGTGCCTTTTACGCCGCGCACGGATAGTTTGCTTCATACGATTATGAAGCTCTGGATTCATATGTTTCTCAATCCAACTCAACACAAGCACAGGTTCATTTTCGAAGCGTAACAGTTCATCAACGGCTTCTTTCGCCGCACTAGCTTCGATGTAACGTGTAATTAATTCGCCTTCGCGGTGTTTTTTGACCAGATACTTCCACTTCCAGCCGCTCTCGAGATTTTCCAACTGTTGATATTTCATTGCGATCTCAGTGTGACCGTGTAACTCATTTCAGAATAACAGTTTTTTTTATTTTCGCTTACCTGAAAAATGAAAGCTGTGAGCTAAGTAAACTTGCCGCTCCGCATAAACCGTGTGCTGCCTTCCCTATTCTTGTATAATCGCGCCTTTGACATCTAATTAATAAATAGCGACTTTGACGACTAATCGACTTGAATGGCGTGCTCTTGTACCTGATACCGAAAGCTATCAGGAAATTTTCGCACAGCCTTATGATTCCGAAACTGCCCCTTTCTCCGCTGTGCAACCCCGTCTGTCTTACGGACTGGTGCAGCTCAGCCAACCGGTAGCCTCGGCCGATCTGATGCTGGTAAAAGCCGCTGAAGAAGCCGAATACCTTAATCTTATTACCGAAGCAGCACGCGAGTGCTGGTCGCATGACAACGCTCTGACGGGCGGTCATTATCTGGTAGAAGGCAGTCACGTAACGTTACGCCCGGCCGAGTCCGCAGAAGACAATTTTGCAGGGCTGTCTGAGGTTGTCGCTGCCGACTGGATTGAAGCGGACCAGCTGTTTGGCTGCGTGCGCCAGTTTGCAGGCGAAATTACTCTGACTCCAGGCCTGGTTCACCGTGCAAACGGTGGCATTCTGGTGCTGTCATTGCGCAGTGTGCTCGCACAACCGCTATTGTGGTTACGCCTAAAGCAAATGGTCATTCAGGGTCGCTTCGACTGGATTTCACCTGACGAAACGCGTCCTCTGCCAATTAATATTCCTTCATTACCATTGAGCCTGAAACTGATTCTGGTAGGCGAGCGCGAATCGCTGGCAGACTTCCAGGATATGGAACCTGAACTGGCTACTTCGGCGATTTATAGTGAATTTGAAGAAAATCTGCAGATCGCCTCTGCTGATGATATGGCGTTATGGTGCCAGTGGATTTACGCGGTAGCCAAATCAAAATCTCTGCCTGCCCCTGCAACTGATGCATGGCAAGTGTTAATCCGTGAAGCCGTGCGTTATACCGGCGACCAGGAAACACTGCCGCTATGTCCATCGTGGATTAGCCGTCAGCTGCGCGAAGTTGCCGCCTTTACTGAAGAAGAAAGTTTCGGTGCTGACGAACTAACGCAAATGCTGGCACAGCGTGAATGGCGTGAAGGTTATCTTGCTGAACGTATGCAGGATGAAATTCTGCTTGAGCAGATCCTCATCGAAACTGAAGGTGAAATGGTCGGGCAGATCAATGCCCTGTCGGTGATTGAGTTCCCAGGGCATCCACGTGCATTTGGTGAACCTTCTCGTATCAGCTGTGTGGTGCATGTCGGTGATGGCGAGTTTACTGACGTTGAACGCAAAGCGGAGCTGGGCGGCAATATTCATGCGAAAGGCATGATGATCATGCAGGCATTTTTAATGTCTGAGTTGCAACTTGACCAGCAAATCCCCTTCTCTGCATCTCTGACTTTTGAACAGTCTTATAGTGAAGTGGATGGCGACAGTGCCTCAATGGCCGAACTTTGCGCATTAATCAGTGCACTGGCAAATGTACCTATTTATCAGCATATTGCGGTGACAGGTTCCGTAGACCAGTTTGGTCGAGTGCAACCCGTTGGCGGTCTGAATGAGAAGATCGAAGGTTTCTTCCGAATTTGCCAACAACGCGAGTTTACCGGCAAGCAAGGCGTGATTATCCCGGTTGCCAACGTGCGTCACCTTTGCCTGCATCAGGACGTTCTGGATGCTGTAGAACAAGGGCAATTCACCATTTGGGCCATCGATGATGTCACTGATGCACTACCCTTATTAACAAATCTGCCCTGGGATGGCGAAGGGCAAAATACGCTCATGCGTGCGGTACAAGAGCGAATCGCTCAGGCATCCGCGCAAGATATTCGGCACCGCTATCCATGGCCACTGCGTTGGCTCAATTGGTTCAATCAAAACTGATCGGACTTGTTGAGCGTACACGTGTTAGCTAACATGCGTGCTTCATTACAATAAGGCTTACTGTAAACATGGTAGATAAACGCGAATCCTATACAAAAGAAGATCTTCTTGCCTCTGGTCGTGGCGAACTGTTTGGTGCTGAAGGCCCACGTTTGCCTGCGCCATCCATGCTGATGATGGACCGCGTCGTCAAGATGACCGAAGACGGTGGTAACTTCGATAAAGGTTACGTTGAAGCAGAATTAGATATTAATCCTGACCTGTGGTTCTTCGGTTGCCACTTTATCGGCGATCCAGTAATGCCTGGTTGCCTGGGTCTGGATGCGATGTGGCAGCTGGTAGGTTTTTACCTCGGCTGGTTAGGCGGTGAAGGTAAAGGCCGTGCACTGGGCGTGGGTGAAGTTAAACTCGCGGGTCAGATCCTGCCGACAGCGAAAAAAGTCAGCTACCGTATTCACTTCAAACGCGTTATCAATCGCCGCCTGATTATGGGCCTGGCAGATGGTGAAGTGTTGGTTGATGGACGTGTAATTTACACCGCCACCGATCTGAAAGTGGGTCTTTTCAAAGACACCACCGCTTTCTAAGCCTGATTTTATACCCAAAATAATTCGAGTGGCATCGAGGCGGCAAGAAAGCAAGTCCCGATGAACTTACATAAGTAAGTGATTATTCGGCCCATCCATGCGCCTCACCCCTTCGGGGCGCTGGTAACAGCGTTCAAATCTGCTCCAGGCAGATTTGTCGGGCGCGTGAACGAGCCAACAAAGATGCAGCTCGAAGTATGAAGGGTATAAACGCGAAACCTCCGCTATGCGGAGGTTTCTTTTTCTAAAGAGACAGTGATTACGCGGTAACCGCCCTGTCTTCCATGGCTTCTCGCCAGCCTCCCATCCAGTACGACCTTTGATTCAGTGTCTGATAGGGACACATCTCTTTGGAGCGTCCGACGATACCTGCTTGATAACCACGTTGATGAGCCCGTTCCAGGCGATCTCGTTTTTGTCTCTTCATGCCTCGTTTCCCTCATTTCTATATAATCTGGTGGAAAGAAAACAGTGGCCACAAAACGTGCAACCACATATAAGCAATAACTCCTAAAGCCTCTATCGTCAATGCGCAAAATTCACGCCAATGTCATAAATGTGAGCTACAAGAGTTTTGTTTTGCACAAAAAGTGTGAGAACGCATGGGTAACAAATTAATGCCAAAAGAAAAGCTGCGTTCCGCTTTGTAGGCGAATGACGCAGCTTTTTTGTGCTACTGAGATGATTAGTTAAAGCGAGTCAGCTCACCAGCGATACTTTTCGCTTCTTGCTGCCAGGCCTGAGCTAAGGTTTTCACCATGGCATCATAACCATCAGCTTCTTGCTTCAGCTCAACGTGGAACGGACGTTTAATCAATTGCCCCTGATGTTTGAGCAACCACTCGCCACTTACAATCACTTTCCCGTCATAACGTCCGTGAAAACCGGTCACGTTAACATTCAGAGTATCCTGATCGTTGCCTAGTGGTTGTGATGCCACAACCCAACCAGGTAACGCGCTACTCAGATTGCTGACAAGAGTATTTCGCAATTGCTGATCCAACGGACTTGCCCACAAATTGCTGGAGGCAATGACGTACTGCACCTCACTGGTCTGATAAACCACGCCATTGCCAGCGAGGTAATCAGGAACCGCAACCTGCTCTACCCACAATAAATGGGTTCCAGGCTGGCTCACGGCCTGCATAGCAGGTGCGGAGCTTTGAGGTAGCTGGTAATAGGTCTTTCCATTATCGCTGCTGCTACAGGCCGTTAGAGCCAATGCAGCAAAGAGTGGGAGCCATTTTTTCATTCTTTCGCCCTCTTCGGCTGGGGATCTTTTTTATCCTTCGCTTCAAAGACCAGCGAATTGCTCTTATCGTTCAACGTGCGCAGTACAGGCTGCAATTCACGCAGAACCTGATCAAGACGCTGCATATCGGCCACCATCTTGTTGTAGGCCGCAGAACCCGGCTGGAAGCCCTGCATACTGCGATTAAGTTCACGCAGCGTTGACTGCATATCTTCAGGCAAAGATTGCATCGACTTATTCGCGGTAATCTTATTAAGATTATCGAGCGTCTGCTGCAAGCGCTTCATGGTTCGCTGACTTTCCGCAAGCGAATTGGTGGTTTGTTCAATCATCGGATTGAGCGGCAAGTTGTTAATCTTATCCAGTGTCTCCAGCAAGCGTTGTTGGATTTGCGCCAGTCCACCACTCATCGTTGGGATTATCGGGTAACCCGCAAATGTCGGTAACTCGGTTACCGGCGGCGCTTTAGGATTGAAATCCAGGTCGATAAACAGTGCCCCGGTAACAATGCTGCCCGTTTTCATAGACGCTCGTAAACCACGTTTAATCAACGCTGTCATGTTGTCCTGGATATGGACATCATCACCGACAAGATTTTGCAAACGCTCAGGTTCAAGACGGATCAGAACCGGAATACGGAAGTCATCATTGATCTTCTGGCGCATCCCATCGGTAAAGAATGGCACCTTAGCCACGGTTCCCAATCGAATGCCGCGGAACTCAACTGGTGCTCCTGGCTGCAGACCACGCACTGAATCTTTAAAGAACATCAGGTAGTCAATGTGATCTGTATACAGAGAATCCTGAATGCTTTTCTGATCGTCGAAGAGATTGAACTCGCTACCCGGTTTCGCAGGTTTACCAAGCTCCCAGCCTTCTGGTACGTCAAAACTAACACCGCCGCTAAACAGCGTGGTAAGAGACCCCATCTCTACGCGCATACCTTGTGAAGACATATCAACGGCAATGCCGCTGTCTTTCCAGAAGCGTACGTTACTGGTCACCAGGCGATCGTTTGGCGCACTGATGAATAGCTGATAACTGATGCTACGTTTCGCCGCATCAAAGGTACTGGTTTCTACTGAACCAACTCTATAGCCACGGAACAGCACCGGGTCACCTGGAGAAAGCTGCCCTGCTTTATTACTGTCGAGGGTAATGCGGATACCTTTAGCATCAGGTGGTGCCAATGGAGGAGCATCCAGCAAATCATATTTAGCGGATTGCGACCCCTTATTGCCCGGTTGCAGTTCGATATATGCACCAGAGAGCAGAGTACCAAGCCCGGAAATACCTTCACGCCCGACTTGCGGCTTAACGACCCAAAATACTGTGTCATTATGCAGAAGTTTTTCCATGCCCGAATTCAGCCGGGCTGTAATTTCGACATGAAGCAAATCGTCTGACAGCACCGCGCTTTCAACCACGCCCACATTGACACTGCGGCTTTTAATCATGGTTTTCCCACCTTCGATGCCTTCGGCATTAGTGGTAATCAACGTGACTTCAGGCCCTTGATGGCTGTAGTGATAAAATAAGATCCACGCGCCGATTAGCACGGTTACGATAGGGAAAATCCATACCGGGGACCAATTTTTCACCTTTGCTACTTTTGCTTCCCCGCTTTTATTTTCCATGCTCAGACGACTCCTCATGAGTTGAATCCGGTGCGCGATCCCAGGACAAGCGAGGGTCAAAGGTCATCGCCGCAAACATTGTTAAAATCACTACTAATGCAAACATCACGGCTCCGATCGCCGGGTAGATACTCATCAATCCTCCCATACGCACCAGAGCCGATAATACCGCTATAACGAACACATCGATCATTGACCAACGCCCGACAAATTCGACCACCTCGTAGATCAAATGCATTCTTTCACTATCACGCTGACCGTGGCCTTTAGCATCCCAGCACAACCAGGCAATCGCTAACATTTTCAGTGTCGGAACCAAAATACTGGCGATGAAAATAACACCAGCAACCGGGTAAGAGCCTTCGCTCCACAACAATATAACCCCGGCAATAATCGTCGACGGGATTTTGCTGCCCAATACTTCGGTTATCATGATGGGCAATATATTTGCGGGTAGGTAAAGCATAATTGAAGTCAGCAACAGAGCGAGTGTCCATTGCAAGCTATGACGGCGACGAACGTACCCTTTGGTTTCGCAGCGGGGACAAATTTCCTGATCCTCTGGCACGATTGCTGTGCAGCATGAACAAGAACGCAGCCCCTGGCGAAGGCCTGATACACCGACTTTAAGCGGTACCGAAATCGCCGGCTCAGGCGCAATATCATCCCAAAGCCAGCGCCGGTCCACACACTGGAAAGCCCGTAGTTGCAACACACAGAACAGGCACCACGGAATAAAACTGCTCCCGACGCCAATGTCGCCGTAAGCCATTAATTTGACGAAACTCACCAAGACGCCAGCAAGAAAAATTTCAGCCATACCCCAGGACTTTAGCTGGAATAGGATTCGTGCCAGGCGCTTTTTAAGAGTTAGTGGTAATGCCACCTGGTTAACTAATAACAAAATCGTGATTAAACAGAACGTAGGCACCGCCTGCACAAAGACCATAAAGAAAGTGCCGAGGCTTGCGTAGTCTTCATTGAACATGACGCCTGGAATTTCAAGCAGCGAAACTTCACTACTCAGTCCTGCTACTTTCATGTTGATGAAGGGAAATAGGTTGGCGAGCAGCAACATAAACAGAGCTGCCAGCGCATAAGCTGTAGGACGTTGACGTGGTGAGGACCACTGAGTGAGAAGTGTTGTACCGCAACGTGGACAGACGGCCTTATGGCCGTCCTCCAATACCGGTAGCGCGACCAGTAAATCACATTGTGAGCATAATATGTGTGAACGATGATGATGCGTGGCACACATATCGTGTCTCCTTGTGTTACGCGCCGTTTTTCAGAGCTTCAAGATATTCCCAGCGTTCAAAAGCCTCTTCCAGTGCTTTTTCTGCCGTGGTCAGGTCGCTCAATGTTTTTTGTGTGACGTCGTGTGGTTGGTTGAAAAACTCAGCATCTCCGACCTTAGCCTGGATAGCTTCCAGTTCCGCTTCAAGTTGTTCAAGACGTTGTGGTAATTGCTCTAATTCACGTTGCAGGTTATAGCTTAGCTTGCTACTTGCACGTTTAACAACTTCCGCCTTTGCTGGCTGGTTGTTTTGCGCCTTATCTGCCACAGCGTGGCGCAAAGTTTGCGCAGATGCCTGTTGACCTTTGGCGTCATGATAACCACCGACGTAACGACCAATCTTACCTTCGCCTTCAAAAATCCAGCATTCAGTAACAGTGTTGTCCACAAATTGACGATCGTGGCTCACCAACATGACCGTGCCCTGGTAACCATCAATCAACTCTTCAAGTAATTCGAGAGTTTCGACATCCAGGTCATTCGTCGGTTCATCGAGAATCATCAAGTTGCTTGGTTTTAGGAATAACTTCGCCAGTAAAAGGCGGTTACGCTCACCACCAGACAACGCACGAACCGGAGTCATGGCGCGTTTCGGATGGAACAAGAAGTCCTGCAAGTAACCCAGTACATGGCGTGGCTTGCCATTCACCATCACTTCTTGCTTACCTTCCGCCAGGTTGTCCATTACCGTACGATCAGGATCAAGCTCCGCGCGGTGTTGGTCAAAGTACGCTACTTCAAGCTTGGTACCGCAATGCACACGCCCGCTATCCGCTTTCAACTGATCTAACATCAGTTTCAACAATGTGGTTTTGCCACAGCCGTTTGGCCCCACCAGCGCGATTTTGTCGCTGCGCTGCACCTGGGCTGAGAAATCCGACACCAGATTTTTGTTAGCGATCTGGTAAAACACGTTTTCCATTTCAAAGACGATCTTGCCGGAACGCGCCGCTTCACCAACTTGCATTTTAGCGCTACCCAACACTTCACGACGAGCACTACGTTCGTTACGCATCGCTTTCAAGGCACGCACACGGCCTTCGTTACGCGTACGGCGTGCTTTAATGCCCTGACGGATCCACACTTCTTCCTGCGCAAGTTTGCGATCAAACTCGGCATTTTGCAGATCTTCAACACGCAAAGCTTCTTCTTTTGCCAACAAATACTGATCGTAATCGCCAGGGTAAGAAACCAGTTTGCCGCGATCAAGATCGACGATACGCGTCGCCATATTGCGAATAAATGAACGGTCGTGCGAGATGAAAATAATGCTGCCCTGGAACTCTTTCAGGAAACCTTCCAGCCAGTCGATAGCTTCGATATCCAGGTGGTTGGTTGGCTCATCAAGCAACAAAACGCGTGGAGAACTCACCAGCGCACGGCCCAGTGCCGCTTTACGCAACCAGCCGCCAGAAAGTGCCGACAGTTCAGTATCAGCTTCCAGGCCTAATTGTTCGAGCACTTCATTGATGCGGCTATCCAGTTGCCAGAGATTCTGATGATCCAAAATCTCCTGGATACGCGCCATTTCATTGAGGTTTTTATCGCTCGGGTCGGTCATCACTTTATGGGAAATATCGTGATACGCCTTGAGGTACTCGGCCTGCTCTTCCACGCCTTCCGCAACGAAGTCGTAAACCGTGCCCGCGACATTACGCGGAGGATCTTGTTGCAAACGCGCGACAATCAAATCCTGTTCGTAAACCATGCGCCCATCATCAAGCGGCACTTCACGGTTGAGGATTTTCATCAGTGTGGATTTACCTGCACCGTTACGGCCAACCAGACAGACGCGTTCGTTTTCTTCAATATGAAGTTCGGTGTTATCTAACAACGGTGCGTCACTAAACGACAACCAGGCACCGTGCATACTAATCAATGACATGACAATTAATCCTTGGCTACGTGAGTAACGAGCCAGCAGTTATGAATTTGGCGATTACGGGCAAAATCTTGTGACAAGGTTTTCTGCGTGATTTCCTGAGCACTCAAGCCCAGATTAGCCAGCCCGTCAAAGTCCATTTTGAAGCCACGTTTATTGTTGGAGAACATAATGGTGCCACCCTGGCGCAACAGACGCTTAAGGTCTTTCATCAGCACGATATGGTCGCGCTGGACATCAAAAGATTCTTCCATACGTTTTGAGTTTGAGAACGTCGGTGGATCGATAAAAATCAGATCAAACTGTTCATCGGTTTCACGCAACCAGCCCAGGCAATCAGCCTGAACCAAGCGGTGTGCACGGCCACTCAAGCCGTTAAGACGCAAGTTACGCTCAGCCCACTCAAGGTAAGTACGAGACATATCAACGGTGGTCGTCGTTTTAGCGCCACCTAACCCTGCGTGAACTGTCGCGCTGCCGGTATAAGCAAACAGATTAAGGAAATCTTTCCCTTTGCTCATTTTGCCCAGCATTTGGCGCGCGATACGGTGGTCGAGGAACAAACCGGTATCAAGATAGTCAGTCAGGTTGACCCACAGACGAGCGTTATATTCGCTCACTTCCATGAAGTCGCCCTTCTCATCCATTTTCTGATACTGGCTTTTCCCTTTCTGACGCTCACGGGTTTTCAGAATCAGACGGTTGGATGGTAATTCCAGTACAGACATTGTTGCAGCGATCACATCAAACAGACGCTGACGTGCTTTATTAGCATCAACCGTTTTCGGCGGCGCATATTCCTGGACCACAACCCACTCGCCGTAGCGGTCAACAGCAACGTTATAGTCTGGCAAATCGGCATCGTAAATTCGGTAGCATTCGATGCCTTCCTGCCGCGCCCATTTATCGAGTTTTTTGATATTTTTGCGCAGGCGGTTCGCGTAATCGTCAGCGATCTGACCTGATTGCGCACCCGTGCTGGTGGCAGATAATTGATAGTTTTTCTGCACACAATCCAGCGGGCCGTTCTTCGCTTTAAACTGGCGTTCGGCGCGCAGTTGCAGGCAGCTTAGCAAATCCGGAGATGCACTAAACAGCGACAAATTCCAGCCGCCAAAATGGTTTTTCATATTGCGGCCAAGCAGGCTGTGCAACGCAATCAACGCAGGTTCGCTATCCAGACGCTCGCCGTATGGCGGGTTACTGACCACCGTACCAACCGGGCCTTCCGGCAGCGGATTGGTCAATTTAGCCACGTCTTTGACTTCGTAGCTGATGATATCGCCCAGACCCGCACGACGGGTGTTGGCGCGGGCGCGTTCAATCACGCGTGAGTCGTTATCCGAACCATAGAAACGCGAAGTGTATTCGCCGAGACCTTTACGTGCACGAACCTGCGCTTCGGTGGTGATCTCTTTCCACAGATCGAAATCATGGTTCGCCCAACCAAGGAAACCCCAATGTTTGCGATGTAAACCAGGCGCACGATCGGTGGCGATCATCGCTGCTTCAATCAACAGCGTGCCGGAACCGCACATTGGATCGAGCAGCGGAGTACCCGGCTGCCAGCCTGAACGCATAACAATAGCGGAGGCCAGCGTTTCTTTAATAGGAGCAGCACCAGTGCTATCGCGGTAACCGCGCTGATGTAGACCTTCGCCGCTTAAATCCAGCGCGATGCTGGCGGTATCTTTGTTCAGCCAAACGTTAATGCGCAGATCTGGCTGTTCACGTTCAACGTTCGGACGCGGCAAGTTTTTACGCGTGAAGGAGTCAACAATCGCATCCTTCACTTTTAACGCGCCATATTGACTGTTACGGATGACGTCATTCAGGCCACTGAAATGCACTGCAAATGTGGCATCCGAGCCAAACAATGCAGGCCAGTCGATGGTCTGTACGCCCAGATATAAATCCAGGTCGCTATAAACACTGCATTCATTTAATGGCAGCAAAATGCGGGACGCAAGGCGGCTCCACATCAAGCTTTGATAGAGCAGACGTGAGTCCCCCTGGTAATGTACGCCGCCCTGAACCACCTGGCATGCTTGCGCACCAAGGCCCTCCAGTTCAGTTTTTAATAGCTCTTCAAGCCCACGCGCCGTACTGGCAAACAGAGAATTCATATCGTCACTTAATCAGGTATAAAAAGAAAATTGTGGCGCATTATAGCCAATCCGCCACGCATGTCATAAAGTTGGCCTCTTATATTCTCTTTTTCTTCATTTATGCAAGGAGCGCGTGCGTATCATGATCACCCTATCCCAGCTTTATATTCACCCGGTGAAATCGATGCGCGGCCTTGCGCTCTCCCATGCACAGGCAACAACTAGCGGCTTAGCTTTTGACCGCATCTTTATGGTGACAGAACCTGACGGCACTTTTATTACCGCACGTCAGTTCCCGCAGATGGTGCTATTTACTCCGGCCATTATTCACGATGGTCTATTTTTGAGTGCGCCAGACGGCAGTTCCGCCACAATACGCTTTAGCGATTTCCGGCCTGAGGCTGCGCCAACGGAAGTCTGGGGAAACCATTTCACCGCCCAAATTGCTCCAGATGACATTAACCAATGGCTAAGCGGTTTTTTCTCACGCCCGGTACAGTTGCGCTGGCTGGGTGAAAATTTAACGCGTCGCGTTAAACGCCATGAAGAGGTACCACTCTCTTTTGCCGACGGTTTCCCATTCTTGCTGGCTAATGAAGCTTCGCTGCGCGATTTGCAAAATCGCTGCCCAGCGAGTGTAAAAATGACGCAATTTCGCCCGAATATTGTGGTCACCGGCGCACAAGCCTGGGACGAAGATAGCTGGCAAGTAGTACGGATTGGCGGCGTCATCTTTGATGTAGCAAAACCATGTAGCCGCTGTATTTTCACCACCGTCAGCCCGGAGCGTGGCCGCAAACATCCGAGTGGCGAGCCGCTGGCAACATTACAAAAATTCCGTACCGCACTGGATAATGGTGATGTCGATTTTGGCCAAAATCTGATTGCCCGCAATAGCGGTGTGATTCGCGTGGGTGATGAACTCGAAGTACTGGCGACAAAACCTGCGAAAGTTTATGGCGCAGGAGTGACCGAAGAAACTCTTGAGCCTTTCGAGCAGCAAGAAAGTTTGGTGGCGATTGACTGGCAGGGTCAACAATTTCGCGGTAACAACCAACAAATTTTACTAGAACAACTCGAACAACAAGGAATTCGCGTGCCCTATTCTTGTCGGGCCGGGATTTGCGGCAGCTGCCGGATAAAGTTAGTCAGTGGGGAAGTCAAAGCGTTGAAGAAAAATGCTATCAATGATGATGGCACAATCCTTTGCTGTAGTTGTATTCCTGCAGGAGATGTAGAGTTAGCGGGAAATTAAACTGCCTGATCAAGGTTAAGGGCGTGACTTGTTGGTTGCGGCCTTAATCTGTCATTCATCACTTTAATCGCATCACCGAGCTGCATGGTACGGCCAGCAAGTTGCAAGCCTGGTTGTGCTAATAAACAGAGTGCAGCGTTATCACCTGTTTCTACCACCAGCAGATTCACCTGCTGCATATCGTCGCTTAACCACACACAGGCTGCATCGCCCGGTATTGGCTGCCAGCATTCCCCATGAGAGAGAAAGTGCCAGCTTTTTGGCATCTGCGGCTTGAGATAACGAATCGCTACGAGTGCGTTTAATACCAGTTCAGCGCGCTGCTCTTTGCTTAATACGAGATCACGACATTTTTCTTCAAAAGAGAAAAAAAGAGCTGCATCATCAACACAAAACCCTGTGTTTTCAAAGGCATCGGGAGTAAGCATTTTACGAGGGAAACGGGAACGGAAAAGCATACCATTGGCTAAATCGAGCATCATACGATCATGCTCCTCATCATAATACCAACGCCAATTATCGTCCGGTTTAATCCGCATAATTATTTGCCCTTATCCCCATATACCTGCGATTAGAAATATCCTTATCACCGCTTCGTAAATGAACACATTAATAAAAGACCAATATGTTCAAATTAGCAACAGTGATGGAATATAAAACAACCGGGACTCAAAATAAAGCCCCGGTTGTCCGAAAGTAAAACATTCAGAGATTACAAACCTGAAATGATTTCTTTAATCAGAGGTGGGCCTTTAAATATGAAGCCGGAATATATTTGTACTAAAGAAGCACCCGCTGCCATTTTCTCACGAGCAGCAATCACCGAATCAATACCGCCTACGCCAATAATCGGCAGACGACCATTTAATTCTTGCGACAAGCGGCGAATAATTTCTGTGCTTTTTAACTGAACCGGACGACCACTTAAGCCACCCATTTCATCGCAATATTTCATACCCTGCACCAGGCTGCGATCCAATGTCGTATTGGTCGCAATTACCCCATCAATATTATGGCGTACCAAACTATCAGCTACCTGGATCAATTCTTCTTCAGAAAGATCTGGTGCGATTTTCACCGCCACAGGTACATATTTATGATGCAATTCCTGAAGCGCTTGCTGCTTATTTTTGATTGCAGATAACAGATCATCCAGCGCATCGCCGTATTGCAACGTGCGTAATCCAGGGGTATTTGGTGATGAAATATTAATCGCTATATAACCCGCGTAAGGATAAATTTTATCCATGCAGATCAAATAGTCATCTTTCCCTTGTTCAACTGGAGTGTCTTTATTCTTACCAATATTGATGCCAAGTACCCCGTCAAAATGGGATTTTTTGACATTCTCAACCAAGTTATCAACACCGTGGTTATTGAAACCCATACGGTTAATTAATCCTTCAGCCTCTACCAGACGAAAGATCCTTGGCTTGTCATTACCAGGCTGTGGGCGAGGCGTTACCGTGCCAATTTCAATGGAGCCAAAGCCCATTGCACCCAACGCATCAATGCACTCACCATTTTTGTCCAGACCTGCAGCCAGGCCTAATGGGTTCTTAAAGGTCAATCCCATACAAGTGACAGGTTTTGACGGCACGTTTTGCCGCACCAGCCATTCGAGAGGTGTACCTGATACACGACGCAATTGCTGGAATGTCACTTCATGAGCGCGCTCTGGATCGAGCTTGAATAGGGCTTTACGAACGAAGGGGTAGTACATGAACTCTCCTGGATTCCCGGTATGCAAACCGGGGCCGTATTATCGTCGATAACGTCATTGAATGGAATTGACCTGTGACAAAAAAGGCTGAATCAGCGCAATCGTTTCCCTCTATCCCTGATGTTATGCGTTTTTTAGCAATTGTTTTCCAGATAAATCATTTAGTGGAATAAGAGTTCTGCGCGAATATCACACTCAATTGTTATCAATGTTATCTAAAAGCAAACAATTAGTTATAAGGAAACGATATGCGTGTGATTACCCTTGCTGGAAGCCCGCGCTTCCCATCCCGTTCTAGTGCACTGCTGGAATATGCCCGCGAAAAACTGAGCGCTCTGGATATCGAGGTGTGTCACTGGCATCTACAGAATTTCGCGCCTGAAGATTTGCTGTACGCACGTTTCGATAGCCCCGCTCTTTTAGCGCTCATTGAGCAATTGCAGCAGGCCGATGGCGTGATCATCGCAACACCTGTTTATAAAGCTTCATTTTCTGGCGCGCTGAAAACGCTGCTCGACCTGCTTCCTGAGCGCGCACTGGATAAGAAAGTCGTTCTGCCTTTAGCCACTGGCGGTACGGTCGCGCACATGCTGGCAGTCGATTACGCACTAAAGCCTGTCCTTAATGCGCTAAAAGCTCAGGAAATCCTACATGGCGTGTTTGCTGATGACAGCCAGATAGCGGATTACCAGCACAAACCAGTGTTCAGCAACAACTTACAACAACGCCTCGATAACTCGCTGGAAACCTTCTGGCAGGCTCTGCACCGCCGGGATTTCATTGTCTCCTACCCTTTTAAAACGCAAGGAGTTGCTCATGTTTAACTTTCTGAAACGAACCGCGCCCTGGCTTGCACTCGCAGGAACATTAAGCCTGAGCGCTACACTTCACGCGGCTGAAACTGGTCCTGAGCAGCTACGCATTGGTTATCAAAAAGGCTCGGTCAGCATGGTGCTGGCGAAAAGCCACCAGCTGCTGGAAAAAGAGTATCCAAACACAAAATTCCAGTGGATTGAATTCCCGGCGGGCCCGCAAATGCTCGAAGCGCTGAACATCGGCAGTATCGATCTTGGCAGCACCGGTGATATTCCGCCAATATTCGCGCAGGCCGCGGGCGCTGATCTTGTGTATGTCGGGTCTGAGCCTGCAAAACCAAAAGCCGAAGTGATTCTGGTACCGGAAAATAGCCCAATAAAAACCGTGGCGGATCTTAAAGGACATAAAATTGCTTTCCAGAAAGGTTCCAGTTCCCACAACCTGGTACTACGAGCGCTGCAAAAAGCTGGGCTGAAATTTACCGATGTCCAGCCTGCTTATTTAACGCCAGCAGATGCGCGTGCTGCATTCCAACAGGGCAACGTTGATGCCTGGGCGATTTGGGACCCGTACTATTCTGCGGCCTTGTTAAACGGCGGTGTGCGCGTGTTAACCGACGGCAGCGAGCTGAATCAGACGGGTTCTTTCTATCTTGCTTCACGCCCTTATGCCGAACAAAACGGTCCGTTCCTGCAACAGGTTCTGAAAACATTTAGCGACGCCGATGCGTTAACCCGTAGCCAACGTGATGCAAGCGTCGCGCTGCTGGCAAAAACCATGGGGCTACCGGAAAAAGTGATTGCCACCTATTTCGATCATCGCCCACCAACGGTGATTACACCAGTCAGCGCCGAGACTGCGAAAAAACAACAGCAAACCGCAGATCTGTTTTATGACAACCACTTAGTGCCTAAGAAAGTCGATATTCGCACCCGCATCTGGCAGCCCTCAACACAAGGAAACAAGTCATGAGTTTAAATATGTTCTGGTTCTTACCTACCCATGGCGATGGCCACTACTTAGGAAGCAACGATGCAGCACGCCCGGTTGATCACGGTTATCTGCAACAGATTGCTCAGGCTGCTGACAGACTCGGTTTTACTGGCGTACTGATCCCAACGGGCCGTTCTTGTGAAGATGCCTGGCTGGTTGCCGCATCTATGATTCCGGTGACGCAGCGTTTGAAATTTCTGGTCGCGCTGCGCCCAAGCGTGACCTCGCCAACCGTGGCTGCACGCCAGGCCGCAACGCTCGACCGACTTTCCAACGGGCGTGCTTTATTTAACCTGGTGACCGGTAGCGACCCGGAAGAGCTGGCTGCAGACGGCGTGTTCCTCAATCATAAAGAGCGTTATGAAGCCTCTGCGGAATTTACCAATATCTGGCGTCGTTTGCTGGAAGGCGAAACGGTAGATCACGAAGGCAAACACATTCAGGTTAAAGGGGCAAAACTGTTGTTCCCGCCAGTGCAACAGCCCCGTCCCCCGCTCTATTTTGGTGGCTCTTCAGATGTGGCACAGGATCTTGCCGCCGAACAAGTGGATCTCTATCTCACCTGGGGCGAGCCACCACATTTAGTGAAAGAAAAAATTGAGCAAGTCCGAGCGAAAGCCGCAGCTCATGGCCGCACGGTACGTTTCGGCATTCGCTTGCATGTGATAGTGCGCGAAACCAACGAAGAAGCATGGGATGCCGCTAATCGCCTGATTTCTCAGCTTGATGATGAAACCATCGCCAAAGCGCAGGCCGCATTTGCGCGCACCGATTCCGTCGGGCAGCACCGCATGGCGGCGTTGCACGGCGGCAAACGTGACAACCTGGAAATTAGCCCGAACCTGTGGGCGGGCGTTGGCCTGGTGCGTGGCGGTGCGGGTACTGCGTTGGTAGGTGATGGCCCAACTGTTGCGGAGCGCATCAACGAATACGCTGCGCTTGGTATCGACAGTTTTATTCTTTCGGGATACCCGCATCTGGAAGAGGCTTATCGAGTTGGGGAGTTGCTGTTCCCACATCTTGATGTCGCGATTCCACAAATTCCACAGCCGCGCCTGGTTCATGAACGGGGCGAAGTGGTAGCAAATGACTTTATCCCGCGCAAAGTGGCGCAAAGCTAAGGAGCAGCCAATGACCCCTTCAACGCACAAACTGTTACTGAGGCTGGCACCGTGGTTTTTGCCGGTTGCGGTTATCGCAATCTGGCAACTCTCTTCGAGCGCAGGCTGGCTCTCGTCGCGAATCCTCCCTTCTCCTGAAGGGGTGGTGATTGCATTCTGGAATCTCTCAGCCAGCGGTGAATTATGGCAGCACCTGGCTATCAGCTCATGGCGTGCGGTGATTGGTTTTAGCATTGGCGGTTCTCTGGGGTTAGTGCTCGGATTGATAAGCGGCCTGTCTCGCTGGGGAGAGCGCCTGCTGGACAGTTCGATTCAGATGCTGCGTAACGTCCCGCACCTGGCGCTGATTCCGTTGGTGATTTTGTGGTTCGGTATCGATGAATCTGCGAAGATTTTCCTCGTCGCACTCGGTACGCTGTTCCCTATTTATATCAATACCTGGCATGGCATCCGTAATATCGACCTGGGTTTGTTGGAGATGGCACGTAGCTATGGGTTGTCGGGCTTTAGTCTGTTCTCGCAGGTGATTCTACCCGGTGCACTTCCTTCGATTATGGTCGGAATTCGTTTCGCCTTAGGCCTGATGTGGTTGACTTTAATCGTGGCAGAAACCATTTCTGCTAACTCAGGAATTGGTTATCTGGCAATGAACGCCCGCGAATTCCTGCAAACCGATGTGGTGGTGGTCGCCATCATTCTTTACGCCCTGCTCGGCAAACTCGCTGACATCAGCGCGCAATTACTCGAACGTGTCTGGCTGCGCTGGCATCCGGCTTATCAGTTGCAGGAGGAGAACGCATGAATACCGCTCGCTTAAACCAGGGGACTCCCCTGCTCCTTAACAGCGTAACCAAACGCTACGGTAATAAAACGATTCTTGATGAGCTGGAATTACATATCCCTGCCGGGCAATTTGTTGCCGTGGTTGGGCGCAGCGGCGGCGGTAAAAGTACCTTGCTGCGTTTATTGGCAGGGTTGGAAAATGCCAACGGTGGCTCGCTGATTGCCGGAAACGCACCACTGCGCGAGAGCCAGGATGAAACACGCTTAATGTTCCAGGATGCTCGCCTGCTGCCGTGGAAATCAGTGATTAACAATGTTGGCCTGGGGCTGAAAGGGAACTGGAAAGAATCGGCGATGAAAGCGCTGGAAGCGGTTGGGCTTGCCAATCGCGCTACCGAGTGGCCGGCCGCCCTGTCCGGCGGCCAGAAACAACGCGTGGCGTTGGCCCGGGCTCTAATTCATCGCCCACGCCTGTTATTGCTGGATGAACCGTTGGGTGCACTGGATGCCCTGACGCGTATCGAAATGCAGGAGTTGATTGTCTCTTTGTGGCAGGAACATGGGTTTACGGTATTGCTGGTGACGCACGATGTTAGCGAAGCCGTTGCGATGGCGGATCGAGTGTTACTGATTGAAGAAGGAAAGATCGGTTTGGATCTGACGGTAGATTTGCCACGTCCCCGTAAGCTCGGCTCTGTCCGGCTGGCTGAACTGGAATCTCAGGTGTTAGAACGAGTGATGAAACGGCAGGTTATAGAAGAACCGGCACGCGTGGTGCGCACCGGTTAAATTATGTCGGATGTCGCTTACGCTAATCCGACCTGGTCAAACTTTTGTAGGGTGGATTAGCGGTAAGCGACATCCACCTTATAAAAGCGATATTAAGCTAACGCTTTAGAAATTTTCTCGAACAGATCGCCTGACAAATTCTCCAGCCCTTTCAGCTGTTCCAGCGCTGCACGCATCATGCCCTGACGTTTCTCGTCATAGCGTTTGAGGCGAATCAACGGCTCAATCAGACGCGACGCCACCTGCGGGTTGCGGTGGTTCAGCTCGCTGAGCATTTCCACCATAAACTGATAACCGCTACCATCAAGCGCGTGGAATGCAGACGGGTTAGCCGAGGCAAAAGCACCAATCAGCGAGCGCACGCGGTTCGGGTTACCCATGCTGAACGAGCGATGGTTTAGCAATTCACGCACTTTGCTCAGCGTGTCAGCCGCAGGACTTGTCGCTTGCAGCACAAACCATTTATCCATAACCAGACCGTCCTGATGCCATTTCTCATCAAACGCGGCCAGCAGTTCTGCACGGCACGGCAATTGCGCAGCAACTGACGCAGATAAAGCGGCAATAGAGTCCGTCATGTTATCAGCGCTTTCGAACTGGTTACGCACCAGTTGCTCAGCAAGCTGCTTCTCGCCAAAGGCCAGATAACGCAGGCAAGTATTACGCAGCGCGCGTTTGCCGATATCCGCATGCTCGACGCGATAAGCATCGAGTTTGTTGGCGTTATAAACCGCCAGGAACTCATCAGCCAGCTCGTTTGCCAAAGTACGAGTCAGTGCTTCATGCACTGCAGCAATTGCCTGTGGATCGATTTTCTGGAACAGCTCGGCGATTTCGTTCTGCGATGGCAGCGTCAGAATTTCTGCCGCCAGTGCCGGGTCAATTTTCTCATCCAACAAAATTGCACGGAACGCATCAGCAACATGCAGCGGCAGCGACAACGGCTGGCCCTGTTGGCTGCGGTTGACGTTCAGCTTGATGTACGTCGCCAGCAAACTTTGCGCTGCATCCCAACGAGAGAAATCGTTACGCGCATGACGCATCAGGAACGTCAGCTGCTGGTCGCTCCATTTGTATTCCAGTTTCACTGGCGCAGAGAATTCACGTAGCAAAGACGGAACTGGCTGGAAGTAAACGTTATCAAAAACAAACGTCTGCTCGGCCTGAGTCACATTCAGCACGTGGTGAATCGGATGACCATTTTTCTGCAAAGGAATCACTTTGCCCTCGTTGTCATACAGTTCGATGTCGAACGGAATATGTAACGGGTGCTTTTCCTGCTGCTCGGCGGTTGGCGGTGTGTGTTGGCTGATGGTCAGCGTATACAGCTCTTTTTCCGGGTCGTAGTCATCACGCACGGTGACTACAGGCGTACCTGCCTGGCTGTACCAACGGCGGAAGTGCGATAGGTCAACGTTCGACGCATCTTCCATCGCCTGCACGAAATCATCACAGGTTGCTGCGCTGCCATCATGGCGCTCAAAGTAAAGTAGCATCCCTTTCTGGAAGTTCTCTTCACCCAGCAAAGTGTGCAGCATACGGATAACTTCTGAACCCTTCTCATACACCGTCAGGGTGTAGAAGTTGTTCATTTCAATGACTTTGTCCGGGCGAATCGGATGCGCCATCGGGCTTGCGTCTTCAGCGAACTGCGCAGCACGCATGGTGCGCACATTCTGAATGCGGTTTACTGCGCGTGAACCGAGGTCTGAACTAAATTCTTGATCGCGGAAAACAGTCAGCCCTTCTTTCAGGCTTAACTGGAACCAATCACGACAAGTCACGCGGTTACCGGTCCAGTTATGGAAATATTCGTGGCCGATAACGGCTTCGATATCGAGATAGTCTTTGTCCGTCGCGGTTTCCGCACGGGCCAGCACGTATTTGGAGTTAAAGACGTTAAGCCCTTTGTTCTCCATCGCGCCCATGTTGAAGAAATCGACGGCGACAATCATATAGATGTCGAGGTCGTATTCCAGGCCGAAGCGGGTTTCATCCCATTTCATCGACGCTTTCAAAGAGGTCATCGCCCAACCTGCGCGGTCGAGATTGCCACGATCGACGAACAATTCCAGCGCCACATCGCGGCCAGAACGCGTTTTGAACGTGTCACGTAAGACGTCGAAATCACCCGCCACCAGCGCAAACAGGTAGGAAGGTTTTGGGAACGGATCCTGCCACTGAACCCAATGACGGCCATTTTCCAGTTCACCTTCGGCAATGCGGTTGCCGTTAGATAACAGGAATGGATATTTGGATTTATCGGCAATGATTTTGGTGGTGAAACGCGCCAGAACGTCTGGTCGGTCGAGATACCAGGTAATGTGGCGGAAACCTTCAGCTTCACACTGAGTGCAAAGCGCATCGCCTGAAAGATAAAGCCCTTCGAGCGCGGTATTAGTTGCCGGGCTGATTTCATTAGCGATGGTCAGCGTGAAGGCTTCTGGCAGCGATTCAATAATCAATGCGCCATCTTCCTGGCGATAATCTTCCCAGGCAGCACCGTTGACCGAAATTGAAACCAGCGTCAGGTCTTCGCCATCAAGACGCAGTGGCGCACCAGCCGCGCCCTGGCGGGTAATTTGGCTGACCGCAGTGACCAGGGTTTTTGTGGCATCAAGGTCAAAGGTCAAATCGATATCGGTAATCGTGTAATCTGGCGCACGGTAGTCGTGGCGATATTTGGCTTGTGGCTGTTGTGTCATAAAAAACCTTATATATCTTCCGTAAGTTTTCGGGGTTCAGTCTATTCCTGTTGCTCTAATGTTGCCACGCAGAATCATCAACTTTTCTGGGCATCTGGCGCATATTGCTACATTTATATAACAAGCGGCACAAATTGCCATCGACCCGGATCGGTTCGTGTGTTGTGATCCAGGTTTAATAAACAGATAATCAGGGTATACTCCTGCGTCTTTTATCTGCTTAGCCCTTATGGAAACGCTCCTGTGAGAGGATGCTGCAACGCGCCATGACACGATACGCTTCCCCGATTTTGCAAACGCTTCTGGATACTGACGCCTATAAGCTTCATATGCAGCAGGCGGTTTTCCACCGTTATCACGACGTGAGCGTCGCGGCCGAGTTCCGTTGCCGCGGTGACGATCTGCTGGGCATTTATGCAGATGACATCCGTGAACAGGTTGATTTAATGCAGCACCTCGCGCTTAGCGACGAGGAATTTACCTTCCTGGAAAGTCTGCCGTTCTTTAAAGCAGATTATCTCGCGTGGCTGCGTACTTTTCGCTACGACCCCTCGACAGTCCATATCCGCAATAACAATGGTCATTTAGACATTCGTCTGACCGGCACCTGGCTGGAAGTAATTATGTGGGAAGTGCCGCTGCTGGCCGTGATCAGTGAAGTGGTGCATCAGCACCGTTCACCCGGCGTCACGCCGCAAATGGCGCTGGAGAGTCTGGAAAGTAAGCTGGTTCAATTCAAAGAACTGACAGCAGACACCGACCTTTCCAAATTCCGTCTGATGGATTTTGGTACCCGCCGCCGTTTCTCCCGTGAAGTTCAGGAGGCGATTGTCAGCCGCCTGCAACAAGAAACGTGGTTTGTCGGTACCAGTAATTACGACCTGGCGCATCGACTGAATTTAACCCCAATGGGCACTCAGGCCCACGAATGGTTCCAGGCACATCAGCAAATCAGCCCTACACTGGCGAACAGCCAACGTGCAGCACTCCAGGCATGGCTTGACGAGTATCCTGACAAACTCGGTATCGCATTAACGGATTGCATCACTATGGATGCCTTCTTGCGCGATTTTGACCTCTCGTTTGCCAGCCAATACCAGGGATTGCGCCATGATTCAGGGGATCCAGTCGAATGGGGCGAAAAAGCTATCGCTCATTATCAGAAGCTGGGCATTGGTCCAAAAACCAAAGTATTGGTGTTCTCTGATAATTTGGATTTGCCAAAAGCTATTGAGTTGTATCGCCACTTCGCAGCGCGCATCAATTTAAGTTTTGGTATCGGTACTCGCCTGACCTGCGATATTCCACATGTGAAGCCGCTGAATATTGTTATCAAGTTGGTAGAGTGTAACGGCAAGCCGGTTGCCAAACTTTCTGACAGCCCTGGCAAAACCATATGCCACGACAAAGCGTTCGTCCGCGCACTGCGTAAAGCCTTCGATTTGCCACAGGTTAAAAAAGCCAGCTGATTCAGATAAACTCATGGGTGATATTCATTGAGCCCATGAGTTTTCCTATTTATCCCCACACGCCCCCTTCTTTATTGTATTTCTTGCTCTCTGATGATTTTTCTACTTGTCTGATTGCTCGCGACAGGTAACATAGATAACCCCCCATTGTGGGTAATTTATTTTTGTCATTGACCAATTAATAGAGAGAAAAATATGAGCGTTGTGCCTGTAGCCGACGTACTCCAGGGCCGTGTAGCCGTTGACCAAGAAGTCACCGTGCGCGGATGGGTGCGTACTCGTAGAGATTCAAAAGCTGGTATCTCCTTCCTCGCCGTCTATGACGGTTCCTGCTTCTCTCCTGTACAGGCCGTCATTAATAATACTCTGCCTAATTACAATGAAGACGTACTGCGCCTGACCACTGGCTGTTCAGTCGTTGTCACAGGTAAAGTTGTAGAGTCTCTCGGTCAGGGCCAGAGCTTTGAAATCCAGGCCACTGAAGTTGAAGTGACTGGTTGGGTTGATGATCCTGATACTTACCCGATGGCGGCTAAACGCCACAGCATTGAGTATCTGCGTGAAGTTGCTCACTTGCGTCCGCGTACCAACATGATCGGCGCTGTTGCACGCGTTCGTCATACACTGGCCCAGGCGCTGCATCGCTTCTTCCATGAGCAAGGTTATTTCTGGGTTTCTACACCACTGATTACTGCCTCAGACACCGAAGGCGCAGGCGAGATGTTCCGCGTGTCTACGCTGGATATGGAAAATCTGCCACGTACCGACGCAGGCAAAGTCGATTTCGATAAAGACTTCTTTGGTAAAGAAGCGTTCCTGACCGTATCGGGTCAGTTGAACGGTGAAACCTATGCGTGCGCGTTGTCCAAGGTTTATACCTTCGGCCCAACCTTCCGTGCTGAAAACTCTAACACCAGCCGTCACCTGGCTGAGTTCTGGATGTTAGAACCGGAAGTCGCTTTCGCAAATCTGGACGACGTAGCAGGTCTGGCAGAAGCGATGCTGAAATATGTCTTCAAAGCGGTGCTTGATGAGCGCATGGATGACATGGAGTTCTTCGCAGAGCGCGTTGACAAAGATGCAGTCGCACGTTTACAGCGTTTCATTGATGCTGATTTCGCTCAGGTTGACTACACCGACGCTGTTACAATTCTCGAGAATTGTGGCCAGAAATTCGAAAACCCAGTTTACTGGGGCGTTGACCTTTCTTCTGAGCATGAACGTTACCTTGCTGAGCAACACTTCAAAGCACCGGTAGTTGTGAAGAATTACCCGAAAGATATTAAAGCGTTCTATATGCGCCTTAACGAAGACGGTAAAACCGTCGCAGCGATGGACGTGTTAGCGCCGGGCATTGGTGAGATCATCGGTGGTTCTCAGCGTGAAGAGCGTCTGGATGTGCTGGACGCGCGCATGGCTGAGATGGGTCTGAATAAAGAAGACTACTGGTGGTACCGCGACCTGCGTCGTTACGGCACCGTTCCACATTCGGGCTTCGGTCTTGGTTTTGAGCGTCTGATTGCCTATGTAACCGGTGTTCAGAACGTTCGTGACGTGATTCCATTCCCACGTACACCGCGTAACGCAAGCTTCTAAGTCGTCGTTTTTCTAAGGCCAGCATCGCTGGCCTTTTTTTTGCCTGTCGTACAAACGTCTTTTTTCTTCAACGAAAGTTAAACAAACGTCAATTTCAACCCCTTCCTGCAACTTGCCCGTTACCAATTGTGTCTATGAAACAGACAAACACAAAATAACCTTACTTTCCCCTTGCAGCCTCATTCTGATGTTTGACTTAGCACATTCGGCCAAAATTCACACAGATGTCTGGACATCCAAAAAACACTCGAAAAATGTGTAAATGTAAGCGAAGAATTCACTAAGTTTATCCTTATACGGATTAAACATAAGTAATTCATATATATAGGAATGGAAAGGTCGAATTTTATACGAAGCGGCTAAGAAGTTTGAGTTAGTTCACAAAGTTCCATAAAATACACATTTAGTTACACATAGTTTCTTATTGTAACTCACTCTCGATGTTTGTAGCACTTTCAGGCTAGCGAAACGGTTTCATGGATGGAAAGATGCCTGACAGATACAGAAAGACACCAAACTCTCATCAATAGTTCCGTATAGAATTATTGACGGCAGTGGCAGGTGTTACAAAAAAACCTAATGAGGGTAATAAATAATGATGAAGCGCAATATTCTGGCAGTGGTAATCCCTGCTCTGCTGGTAGCCGGTGCAGCTAACGCTGCAGAAATCTACAACAAAAACGGCAACAAACTGGACTTCTATGGTAAGGCTGTTGGTGAACATGTTTGGACTACCAACGGTAACACCAGCAACGAAGACACCACTTACGCTCGTATCGGCTTCAAGGGCGAAACTCAGATCAATGACCAACTGATCGGTTACGGCCAGTGGGAATACAACATGGACGCCTCCAATGCGGAAGGCTCCCAGGGTACTAAAACCCGTCTGGCCTTCGCTGGTCTGAAATTTGGCGATGCCGGTTCATTCGATTATGGCCGTAACTATGGCGCAATCTATGACGTAGAATCTGCAACAGATATGCTGGTTGAATGGGGTGGTGACGGCTGGAACTACACTGACAACTTCATGACTGGTCGTACTAACGGTGTAGCAACTTACCGTAACTCCGATTTCTTCGGTCTGGTTGATGGTCTGGCATTCGCTGTTCAATATCAAGGCAAAAACGAATCTTCTACCCGTAGCGTGTTCAAACAGAATGGCGACGGCGTGAGCACCTCAGTATCTTATGACCTGGGCGAAGGTTTCGGTCTGTCTGCGGGTTATGCTTCTTCTAACCGTACCGTTGATCAGAAAGCTAACGGCACTGGTGACAAAGCTGAAGCATGGGCAACTTCTGCTAAGTACGATGCAAACAACCTGTACGCAGCAGTTATGTATTCCCAGACTTACAACATGACGCCAGAAAGCCGTGCTAACGATACTGATGCAGCTTTCTTCGCTAACAAAACTCAAAACCTGGAAGCGGTTGTTCAGTACCAATTCGACTTCGGCCTGCGTCCATCCGTTGGTTACGTACAGTCCAAAGGTAAAGATCTGGAATCACGCGCTGGCTTCAGCGGCGGCGATGCTGACCTGGTCAAATACGTAGAAGTGGGTACCTGGTACTACTTCAACAAAAACATGAACGTATACGCAGCGTATAAGTTCAACCTGCTGGATGACAACGATTATGCTAAAGCGACCGGTCTGGCTACAGACGACCAGGCAGCAGTTGGTATCGTTTACCAGTTCTAATTATCCAGCAACTTTGTTGCAAGGATGATTTAAAAACAGGGCTTCGGCCTAATGCTGATCGTTTAAGGATCAGTTGACCGATCCGGTGGCTCGTGTAAAAAGGGTTCATGCACAACATGGACCCTTTTTAAATGGAACTTTCACAAGCTCTCGGTATTATCAATCTCACTGCCCCCGATGAAG
>NZ_JAJSOT010000015.1:0-28158 GCF_021282435.1 Buttiauxella cochleicola
TAAATGAATTACTGCTTGGTCACTCTTCAAGACTTGATATTTTTTTGATACCCGAAGGTATCTGAGATATCAATCCTGCGAGTGCCCACACAGATTGTCTGATAAATTGTTAAAGAGCAGTGAGTTACGCGCTTTCGCTTGCTAACTCGAGGTGGCGTATATTACGCTTTCCTCTTTCAGAGTCAATCCTTAATTTCAGGATATTTGACTCTCATCGCCGCCGTTACTCTGTGATGTTGTTCACATGTTCCGTGTCGATGGAGGCGCATTATAGGGAGTTATCCTGAAGCTGCAACCCTAAATATGCAGTAATTTGACTGACTGCTGCAATCCCCAGCAAAACCCCGCCTTATACGCAGTTGTGCACAAAGTTATCCACATTCGTGATGAAGTCCTAAATTTTGCGAGCGTGACGCAAACGTTTTCGCTACAATGCACCCGCAATAAATGGACGCCCCGTTTTGGGGCGTTAGCTGAGTTTTAGGGAAAATAACTAAAATTCAGCTAACGCTCTTCTATATGCGAACCAAAGCTAAGGGATCAAACCATGCAACAACGTCGTCCTGTACGCCGCGCTCTGCTCAGTGTTTCTGACAAAGCCGGTATCGTCGAATTCGCCCAGGCGCTCTCCCAACGTGGCGTGGAGCTGCTGTCCACTGGCGGAACCGCTCATCTGCTGGCTAAAGCTGGCCTGCCGGTAACCGAAGTCTCTGACTACACCGGTTTTCCGGAGATGATGGATGGACGCGTCAAAACCCTGCATCCAAAAGTTCACGGCGGCATTCTGGGTCGTCGCGGCCAGGATGATGCGATCATGGAACAACACGCTATCTCCCCAATCGATATGGTTGTCGTCAACCTCTATCCGTTTGCCCAGACTGTTGCCCGCGAAGGCTGCTCTTTAGAAGATGCGGTAGAGAATATCGATATCGGCGGCCCAACCATGGTGCGCTCCGCGGCGAAGAACCATAAAGATGTGGCAATCGTAGTAAAGAGCGGCGACTACGAAGCGATTATTAGCGAGCTGGATGCTAATGAAGGATCTCTGACGCTCGAGACACGTTTCGATTTGGCTATTAAGGCTTTCGAACACACCGCCGCTTACGACAGCATGATCGCCAACTACTTCGGTAGCATGGTTCCTGCCTACCATGGCGAAAGCAAAGATCCTTCCGGCCGCTTCCCTCGCACGCTAAACCTGAACTTCATTAAGAAGCAGGATATGCGTTACGGTGAAAACAGCCACCAGCAAGCAGCCTTCTATATAGAAGAAGAAATTAAAGAAGCTTCCGTTGCCACCGCAACTCAGGTTCAGGGCAAAGCGCTCTCTTATAACAACATTGCTGATACCGATGCCGCGCTGGAATGTGTGAAAGAGTTTAGCGAACCTGCCTGCGTTATCGTGAAGCATGCCAACCCATGCGGTGTGGCTGTCAGCGATTCCTTATTAGATGCCTACGACCGCGCCTATAAAACTGACCCAACTTCTGCATTCGGCGGCATCATCGCGTTCAACCGTGAACTGGATGCTGAAACCGCGCAGGCAATTATCTCCCGCCAGTTCGTCGAAGTGATTATCGCGCCATCAGCCAGCGACGAAGCGCTGAAGATCACAGCGGCTAAGCAAAACGTTCGCGTTCTGACTTGCGGCCAGTGGCAGCAACGTGTTCCGGGTCTGGATTTCAAGCGCGTTAACGGCGGAGTGTTAGTACAGGATCGCGATCTGGGTATGGTTACTGCCGCAGACCTGCGTGTTGTCAGCAAGCGCCAGCCAACCGAGCAAGAACTGCGTGATGCGCTGTTCTGCTGGAAAGTAGCGAAGTTCGTGAAGTCCAATGCGATTGTCTATGCCCGCGAGAATATGACTATTGGTATAGGTGCCGGTCAGATGAGCCGTGTTTACTCCGCCAAAATTGCCGGTATCAAAGCTGCCGATGAAGGCCTGGACGTAAAAGGCTCCGCAATGGCATCCGATGCCTTCTTCCCATTCCGTGACGGTATTGATGCCGCAGCGGCAGTTGGTGTGAGCTGTGTTATTCAGCCTGGCGGTTCAATCCGCGACGACGAAGTGATCGCCGCCGCTGACGAACACGGGATCGCCATGATCTTTACCGACATGCGCCACTTCCGCCATTAATCCTGGAGCGTCTATAAATGAAAGTATTAGTAATAGGCAATGGCGGTCGCGAACACGCGCTGGCCTGGAAAGCGTCACAGTCACCATTAGTGCGCACGGTATTTGTTGCTCCAGGCAATGCGGGCACGGCTCTGGAACCTGCTTTGCAGAACGTGGCGATTAGCCCGACGGACATTCCCGCGCTGTTGAGTTTTGCACAAAACGAAAAAATCGACCTGACGATTGTTGGCCCAGAAGCGCCGCTGGTGATTGGCGTGGTTGATGCCTTCCGTGCGGCTGGCCTGAAAATCTTTGGCCCAACTCAGGGTGCTGCGCAGTTAGAAGGCTCCAAAGCCTTCACCAAGGATTTCCTGGCTCGCCATAAAATCCCAACTGCTGAATACCAGAACTTCACCGAAGTGGAACCTGCACTGGCTTACGTCCGTGAAAAAGGCGCGCCGATTGTGATTAAGGCCGACGGTCTGGCTGCAGGCAAAGGCGTGATTGTGGCGATGACGCTCGCTGAAGCCGAAGCCGCCGTTAACGATATGCTGGCGGGTAACGCATTCGGCGACGCCGGGCACCGTATCGTGGTGGAAGAGTTCCTTGATGGTGAAGAAGCCAGTTTCATTGTGATGGTTGACGGTAAGAATGTGCTGCCGATGGCCACCAGCCAGGATCATAAACGGGTTGGCGATGGTGATACCGGCCCGAATACTGGCGGCATGGGTGCGTACTCCCCGGCTCCGGTAGTGACTAATGAAGTCCACCAGCGTGCAATGGACCTGGTTATCTGGCCAACCGTGCGCGGTATGGCGGCTGAAGGGAATACCTACACCGGTTTCCTTTATGCAGGGCTGATGATCGACAAACAAGGTAACCCGAAGGTTATCGAGTTTAACTGCCGCTTTGGCGACCCTGAAACCCAGCCAATCATGCTGCGCCTGCAATCAGATCTGGTTGAGCTGTGCCTCGCTGCATGTGATGGCAAGCTTGATGTGACGACATCTAAGTGGGATGAGCGCCCATCTCTGGGTGTGGTGATGGCGGCTGGCGGCTACCCTGCTGATTACCGTAACGGTGATGTAATTCATGGTTTGCCACTTGAAGAAGTCGCAGACGGCAAGGTGTTCCACGCCGGAACGAAATTGCGTGAAGACGATATGGTTGTGACTAACGGTGGGCGCGTTCTGTGTGTGACCGCCTTAGGCGACACTGTCGCACAAGCGCAGCAGCGTGCTTATGAGCTTATGAAGGATATCCATTGGGATGGCAGTTTCAGCCGCTCCGATATTGGCTATCGTGCTATTGAGCGTGAAAACGCGAAGTAAGACTCGAAACTCGCAGTGATATTACAGACCGCCCTCGTGGCGGTTTTTCTATTTAGAACGTAGCAGGTTTAGGCTGCCAGCTACAGTAGTCCTGGTTCGCAACCAGTAACAGCTGTGATCCTTCCGGCGCTTCAAGCCAGGCAATACTGACATCCATTGATGAATGACGCTGCCGATTCGCAATATGAGTAAGCGATATGCTGTCGAGTTTAGGCTCGATTGTCTCACCTTCACAGGTTGTCACGGTGCCATTGCTGTGCCAGCGGCCCTGTCGCAACACAACACGCCCAATGCGCAATGCTTCGCTGGTCGCTTTAGTCTGACTCGCCTGATACTGATATAAGGCGATTTGGTCATTAGAAAGCTGCTGCTTTTGACCATTCACTTCACGCTGCATGAAGCTCAGCTCACCGTGATCGTCAAAACGTACTTTTACATGCTCTGGAGGTTGGCTCTGAATCGTCATCTCAATTGAGACAAGTTGCTCGCCCTGCCAACGGTAATCATTGCTAGACGTCACCCCCTTCTGCAACGGACTAAACACCGCAAGCATATGGATGCTGCCATCATCGCTATTGTCTTTACGCCAGATGCGCACCACACCCTGATCGGCAATATAACCGCTCGCGGTAAATGGTGGGATAGGAGGTTGGCTGCTGCATGCCATTAGCAGCACTGTGCCTGCCAGCACGCCCAAAGGACGGCAGACAAACAAAAGGGGCGTAAACGCCCCTCTGCTAAAACTGTTCACTGACACTATTAGCTCTTAACAGCGTCTTTCAGTGCTTTGCCTGAAACAAATGCCGGCACGTTAGCTGCGGCGATTTTGATTTCATTACCAGTCTGTGGGTTGCGGCCAGTGCGCTCAGCACGGTGGTTTACCTTGAAGGTACCGAAACCAACCAGTTGGACAGCATCACCTTCTTTCAGAGACTCAGTAATTGCAGCCAGGGTGGATTCCAGAGCAGCTTTAGCCTGTACTTTAGACAGATCAGCCTTGTCAGCAATTACATCAATCAGTTGAGTCTTGTTCATAAGTTATCCTTACAATGTGTTTATCGCTTGCTAAGCATCGAGTGCGACGGAAATGCCAAAAAAGCACTCTCCTGCATACACGCACCGATAGCCACTTTTTTTCGCCCCACAAATGTAGACCAGACGGGGGGCTAATTGGAAGCCTTCAGGGGTGACAATTCGGACTGTAAGTCACGTTTTGCTGTCTTACTGCTGCAAATTTATACCAATATTGCTGCTACCCGCTTCACGCAAGTCCGCGCGGAGCCCTTTGATCAGCTCAACATCGCGTTCTTCGCAGTCAGCCAACAGGCGGAAAATCTCCCATTGGATGTCCCATTCTTCTTCAACAGCCGGGTTTGCTCTGAGCTCTTCGTCGGTCATTTCACGACCAGCCTGGGTCATTTCCAGCATGGCAACCGTGGTGATTGATGCCTTACTGACTTCAATTGCATGTTCCAGAGTTTCCCCTGAAAGACGTGAGTGAAGTAATTCGCTAAGCGCAACGCATGCATCAATCGCCGGGTAGACACCGTAAATATCATAGTCGTCGGCAGACGGAATGCCTTCTTCGAGTTTCTCGAGTTGGCTGTCAAAGTTTACTTTCGCATCTTTGACCGTCAATGTTTCCCAAATCAAGTCGAGAATACGGCGATACAACTGAGGATCACCAAATTCAGTCTGCTGGCAGAACATGGCGTAATTCGGATACATACGTTCGCATAAAGAAGCCATGAAAGTGACATGTTGCCAGCTTTCCAGTTTCTCCAGGCGCAGATGGATTGGGTTTTGTAACATAGCGATGTCTCAAAGACGGAATATTAGCGGCAGTTTACCTTAATCACCCCTGAATTGCTTGCCAGCGCGTGAAAGCCGGGCGACCCGATGCCACAGCATCTGCCCAGCGAGTGGGTTCAGGTAAGCGGTAACCCAACAGACAGCGATTCACCCATAGCAAGGCCGTATCAAGGCTTACACGGTGACCTGTGGAGACAAACAACGGATTGCAGCGCTTTTTACTGCGTAACACCCACGCAAGCGCTTCACCTTTGTCGCTCAGCAACTGGCATGAACCAGGTTCTTCAGATAACGGTTCAAACTTCCCACACAGACGTTTCTTGGCAACGCCAATCGTCGGTACATCCACCAGCAGGCCAAAATGGGCGGCTACGCCCAAACGCCGTGGGTGCGAAATACCATGGCCATCAACAAAAAGCAGATCTGGTTTTTGCGACAGCATTTCCCAAGCGGCAAGCAGTGCAGGATATTCGCGAAACGAGAGGAAACCGGGGATATAAGGCATTGAGGTGGCGACACGCGCCACCTGATATTCAACCAGTTCAAGGGAAGGATATTGCAATAACACAATGGCGGCTCGTGTAACCTCACCGCCCTGCTCAAAGCCAACGTCAGCCCCAGCGATTAACCGGGGAGGATCCTGCTCAAGACGATCCTCACGGATCACCTGTGAAGCAAGTTCGATCTGCTGTGCGCGCAAGATTGCAAGATCCATCACTGATCCTTACTCGTGATACGGCTTCGACAAACGGTGCACTGCTTCAACAAATGCACCCGCGTGTTCTGGCGGAACATCCTGGTGAATGCCATGACCCAGGTTAAAGACGTGGCCTTCACCTTTACCGAACCCAGCCAGAATAGTCGCCACTTCTTCTTCAATGCGTGCCGGCTGTGCATACAACATGGACGGGTCCATATTGCCCTGCAATGCGACTTTATGACCTACACGGCGACGAGCATCGGCGATGTCGGTCGTCCAGTCTAACCCCAGCGCATCGCATCCCGTTTCAGCCATTGCTTCCAGCCATTGACCACCACCTTTGGTGAACATCGTCACAGGCACTCGGCGGCCTTCATTTTCACGCAGTAGGCCATCGATGATTTTATGCATGTAGTAGAGAGAGAACTGCTGATAATCACGCCCGGTCAGCACGCCGCCCCAGGTATCGAAAATCATCACCGACTGTGCGCCCGCTTTGATTTGCGCATTCAGGTACTGCGTGACGCTTTGCGCCAGCTTATCGAGTAGAAGATGCAGCGCTTGCGGGTCGGCATACATCATCTTTTTGATCACGGTAAACGCTTTGCTGCTGCCGCCTTCGACCATGTAGGTTGCCAGCGTCCATGGGCTGCCGGTGAAACCAATCAGCGGCACTTCGCCTTTTAGTTCACGGCGAATAGTACGCACCGCGTTCATCACATAGCCCAGTTCATCTTCCGGATCGGGAATTGGCAACTTTTCAACATCAGCACGGCTGGTAATTGGCGAGCGGAAACGTGGGCCTTCACCCGCTTCAAAATAGAGGCCAAGCCCCATCGCATCCGGCACGGTAAGAATATCGGAGAAGAGGATCGCCGCATCAAGCTTGTAGCGACGCAGCGGCTGCAAAGTCACTTCGCAAGCCAGGTCAGCGTTTTTGCATAGCGACATAAAATCGCCGGCCTGCGCACGTGTCGCTTTGTATTCTGGCAAGTAACGACCTGCCTGCCTCATCATCCATACTGGCGTGGTATCTACAGGCTGGCGTTGCAGCGCCCGCAGGTAACGATCGTTCTTCAGTTCAGTCATTTTCAATTTCCTTTGGCTGTATCACGCCAGTTTATCATTCATAGTCGGCGCGACACAGGGCGACGGTGTCTTCGATCAAACGCCGTGCGACGGTGCCCGGCGGCGGCAACAACGGCAGTTGATCGTAGCGATACCAGCCCGCATCAATTAACTCTTTCGGGTCGATTTTAATGTCACCGCTGTGATATTCCGCCATGAACGCGGTCATCAGCGATTGCGGGAACGGCCAGGGTTGCGAGGTGACATAACGTAAGTTTTTCACGCGAATGCTGCTCTCTTCCATCACTTCACGAGCCACGGCCTGCTCAAGAGTTTCCCCGACTTCGACAAAACCGGCCAGCACGGTATAAACCCCACCGCGATGGCGTGTGTGCTGAGCAAGCAGGATATGGTCGTCACGACGGATAGCCACGATGATGCACGGTGAAATTTGTGGATAGTAGCGTTCACGACAATGGTTACACAGCATCGCCCATTCGGTTTTGCTGACGTGCATTTCATGGCCACAGTAGCCACAAAACTTATGCGAGCGATAGAACTCCGCCAACTGCACGCCACGACCAGCAAGTTGAAATAACCCTGGATCCTGGTCAATAACCTGGCGCACTGAGCCCATATCCGCACGGCGATGTTGCCGCACTAACCACACCGGCTCATTTTCCCACTCGCCGATAGACATCCCAACCGCACCATCAAGCTGAAAATCTTGTGCCGCTCCGTGAGGTAGCTCACCTTTCGGCAACCACAATTTTTGTTCATGACTGACGATAAACCAGCCCTGATCTAACTTTTGAATTACACGTTCCATAACCTGGTGCACATCCCCGAGTTCGCTGGTATAAACAAATGGTCGTAACAATTTTGGGTACGTTTGCGTTACATCTTTTACTCACGGAATCACGGAGTCAATCATGCTTAACCAGTTAGAAAATCTGACTGAGCGCGTCGGTGGTAGTAATGAGTTAATCGACCAATGGCTACATGCCCGCAAACATTTATTGGTGGCTTATTACAATATGGTTGGGATCAAGCCTAACAAGGAATCCCATACCGCGCTCAATGAAAAGGCTCTGGATAACTTTTGCCATAATTTGGTGGATTATCTTTCTGCCGGTCATTTCAATATTTATGAACGCATTATCAGCGAAATGGAAGGTAGCAGCCCACTTTTAGCCGCAACTCATCTTTATCCGCAGCTTGAAGCCAACACCCAGCACATTATGGATTTTTACGATTCGCATCTCGAAAGTGCTATCGATGATGATAACTATATTGAGTTCCAGAAAGCGTTATCCGGCATCGGTGAAGCGCTGGAATCACGTTTTTCACTGGAAGATAAACTCATTCAGTTAGCTTACGACCACGATATAAATGACAGTGCTAACGATACCGGCAGCCTTGCACGTCCGGCTTGAGTTCTGCGCTGTTAACGAGTAGTTTACATAACGACCCGTAGCAATACGGGTTTATCTTGTCGGAGTGCCGAGTGTTTAATTGAACACCGGCTGAGACCGTTAATTCGGGATCCGCGGAACCTGATCAGGCTAATACCTGCGAAGGGAACAAGAGTAATTCTGCTTTTGGGTTCACCCGTACGCGGGCGCCCCACATTCATTACTCCTCCGTTGTTCTGACAAGCCACTCCTTGATATTTACTGGAATGAGCTATGTCTATTACTGAAAAAAAACCAAACCGCCGCGAACAACGCGCTGCTGCCCAGCATTTTATCAATACGCTGGAAGGTACTGCTTTCCCTAATTCCCAACGCATTTATCTCACTGGCTCACGCGATGATATCCGCGTACCGATGCGCGAAATTCAACTCAGCCCAACAGCAACGGGCGGTACGAAAGAAAATCCTCTGTTCACCCCTAACGATGCGATACCGGTGTATGACACTTCGGGTCCGTATGGCGACCCGGCAATCAGTATCGACGTTCTGCGCGGGCTTCCACCACTGCGTGAAAGCTGGATTAGCGAGCGTGATGATTGCGAAACACTGACCGATCGTAGCTCTGCATATACCAAAGAGCGCCTGGCTGATGACGGCCTGGACGAATTGCGTTTTGAAACACAACTCACGCCTAAGCGCGCTAAAGCTGGGAAAATCGTTACACAACTGCACTATGCACGTCAGGGAATTGTGACGCCGGAAATGGAGTTTATCGCCGTCCGTGAAAACATGGGCCGCGAACGCGTTCGCGATGAAGTGTTACGCCACCAGCATCCAGGCCAGGGTTTTGGCGCGCGCCTGCCGGAAAATATTACCCCTGAGTTTGTACGTGACGAAGTCGCCGCAGGCCGGGCAATTATCCCTGCCAACATCAACCACCCCGAATCGGAACCGATGATTATCGGCCGTAATTTCCTTGTCAAAGTGAATGCCAATATCGGCAACTCAGCGGTCACCTCCTCCATTGAAGAAGAAGTGGAAAAACTGGTCTGGTCAACGCGCTGGGGCGCAGACACCGTGATGGATCTTTCTACCGGCCGCTATATCCACGAAACCCGCGAATGGATTTTGCGTAATAGCCCTGTGCCAATCGGCACCGTGCCAATCTACCAGGCACTAGAAAAAGTAAACGGCATCGCCGAAGACCTGACTTGGGAAATGTTCCGCGACACACTTCTGGAACAGGCCGAGCAAGGTGTGGATTACTTTACTATTCACGCCGGAGTGTTGCTGCGCTATGTGCCGATGACCGCCAAACGCCTGACCGGAATTGTTTCACGCGGAGGATCGATTATGGCGAAATGGTGCCTGTCGCATCATAAGGAAAACTTCCTGTATGAGCACTTCCGCGAAATCTGCGAAATCTGTGCCGCTTATGACGTTTCACTCTCACTGGGTGACGGCCTGCGCCCTGGCTCCATTCAGGATGCCAACGATGAAGCGCAATTCTCTGAGCTGCATACGCTTGGCGAGTTGACCAAAATTGCCTGGGAATACGATGTACAGGTAATGATTGAAGGCCCGGGACATGTGCCGATGCAGATGATTCGCCGCAACATGACCGAAGAACTAGAGCATTGCCACGAAGCGCCGTTCTACACTCTTGGCCCGTTGACCACTGACATTGCACCCGGTTACGACCATTTCACATCAGGGATTGGCGCGGCCATGATTGGCTGGTTCGGCTGCGCGATGCTGTGCTACGTCACGCCAAAAGAACATCTCGGCCTGCCAAACAAAGAAGATGTTAAACAGGGGCTGATTACCTACAAAATTGCGGCGCATGCCGCAGATCTGGCAAAAGGTCACCCTGGAGCGCAAATCCGCGATAACGCCATGTCAAAAGCCCGCTTTGAATTCCGCTGGGAAGACCAGTTTAACCTGGCGCTCGATCCCTTCACCGCTCGCGCCTATCACGATGAAACGCTACCGCAGGAATCCGGCAAAGTCGCGCACTTCTGTTCAATGTGCGGACCAAAATTCTGCTCGATGAAAATATCCCAGGAAGTCCGCGATTTCGCGGCTAAGCAAGCCATAGAAGTAGGCATGGACGATATGTCGCAATCCTTCCGGGCAAAAGGTGGCGAAATTTATCTGCGTCAGGAGGAAGTGTGATGAACACAACTGCATTTCCAGCCGTTCCCCAACGCCTGGGTTTGTATCCGGTGGTGGATAGCGTTGAGTGGATTGCCCGTCTGCTTGAAGCTGGCGTGCGCACCATTCAACTGCGCATCAAGGATAAAAGCGACGAAACAGTGGAAGCCGATATTGCGGCGGCTATCGAACTTGGCAAACGCTATGAAGCGCGTCTGTTTATTAACGATTATTGGCAACTGGCGATAAAGCATCACGCATACGGTATTCACCTGGGCCAGGAAGATATGGATGTGGCGAATCTGGACGCCATTCGCGATGCGGGCCTGCGCCTCGGGCTTTCGACGCACGACAATATGGAAATGGATCGCGCACTAATGGCGCGCCCTTCATACATCGCGTTGGGGCATGTTTTTCCAACTCATACCAAGCAGATGCCATCCGCTCCACAGGGGCTTTCGCAACTCGCAGCCCACATCAAAACGCTGGGCGATTACCCGACTGTCGCCATCGGTGGAATAAGCATCGAGCGTGTTCCTGCTGTACTCGCAACGGGCGTTGGAAGTGTCGCGGTCGTCAGCGCAATCACACAGGCCGCCGACTGGCGAGCGGCTACCGCTCAGCTTCTTGAACTTGTGGGAGCTGGCGATGAATGATGCCGATTTCATGCGTTACAGCCGCCAGCTGTTGCTGGAAGACATCGCTATTGAAGGGCAGCAAAAGCTGCTCGCCAGCAAAGTCTTAATCGTCGGGCTTGGCGGGCTGGGTTCGCCTGCCGCGTTATATCTTGCTGCCGCGGGCGTGGGTACTTTGATTCTCGCCGACGATGACACCGTGCATATCAGTAATTTACAGCGCCAGATTCTGTTTACCTCTCAGGATTTGGAACAGCCGAAATCGCTGGCCGCCCAACGCCATCTTCAGAAGCTTAACCCGGATATTACGCTCCAGGTTATTAGCGAGCGTTTAGCGGGAGCAACGTTGAACATAGCGGTAAAGAACGCCGATCTGGTGCTCGATTGTAGCGATAACATGGCGACACGGCATGGGATTAACGCTGCGTGCGTTGCGCATAACAAACCGTTGATTTCCGCCAGCGCAGTGGGGTTTGGCGGGCAACTGATGGTTCTTACGCCGCCGTGGGAAAGCGGCTGTTATCGCTGTGTCTGGCCTGATGAACACGAACCGGAACGCAATTGCCGCACCGCAGGCATTATCGGCCCGGTTGTTGGAGTCATGGGAACATTGCAGGCACTTGAAGCCATAAAAGTGATAAATGGCATGCTTCCCGCCACCGGGACTTTGCGCCTGTTCGACGCCCGCCAACACAGCTGGCGCTCCCTCGCAATGCAAAAAGCAGCTAATTGCCCGGTATGCGGAGGGCAAGATGCACATCCACTTTAACGACGAACCAATGCATTGTCCGGATAACCTGACGCTGGAAAATTTGTTGGAACAGTTGCGTTTAATGAGGCCAGGGATCGCACTGGCCATCAACCAGACTATCGTTCCACGCGAGCAATGGGAGACACATTTCTTGAATGATGGCGACCAAATCTTGCTTTTTCAGGCCATAGCCGGGGGTTAACATGCTACAGATTGCTGATAAAACTTTCTCGTCACGATTATTCACCGGTACCGGGAAATTCTCTTCGCCGCAGGTGATGGTCGAGGCCATTCGCGCCTCCGGTTCCCAACTGGTGACAATGGCAATGAAACGTGTCGATTTGCGTAACCATAACGATGCGATCCTCGCGCCATTGCTTGAAGCGGGCGTGCAGTTACTACCGAATACATCCGGAGCCAAAACGGCGGAAGAAGCGATTTTTGCCGCTCAACTGGCCCGTGAAGCGCTTGGTACGCATTGGGTAAAACTGGAAATCCACCCCGACACCCGCTATTTGCTGCCCGATCCCATCGAAACGCTGAAAGCGGCTGAGAAGCTCGTCAAACTGGGTTTTGTGGTATTGCCTTATTGCGGTGCCGATCCGGTTTTGTGCAAACGACTGGAGGACGCGGGATGCGCGGCGGTCATGCCGCTTGGAGCGCCAATTGGTTCGAATCAGGGCTTACAAACCCGCGCGTTTTTAGAAATTATTATCGACCAGGCTCGCGTGCCGGTTGTAGTTGATGCAGGCATCGGTGCGCCAAGCCATGCCGCTGAAGCCATGGAATTGGGTGCTTCAGCGGTACTGGTGAATACCGCCATTGCAGTTGCGCGAGATCCCATTCAAATGGCCCACGCTTTCCGCATGGCCGTTGAAGCAGGAGCAATTGCCGCTCAATCAGGTTTAGGGGCACGCCACCAGCAGGCACAAGCTTCCAGCCCGTTAACCCAGTTTCTTCAATTCAGCCAGGAGGTCTTGTGATGGCACAAACCTTCACCGACCGTTGGCGTGAACTGGACTGGGACGATATAACCCTTCGCATCAACAGCAAAACGGGAGCCGATGTGGAGCGAGCATTGAGCGCACGCAAAATCACCCGTAATGATCTGATGGCGCTGCTCTCTCCGGCAGCTAGCCAGTACCTCGAGCCCCTGGCACAACAGGCCCAGCAATTGACTCGCCAGCGTTTTGGTAACACGGTGAGTTTTTATGTGCCGCTTTATCTCTCGAATCTCTGCGCTAACGATTGTACTTATTGCGGTTTTTCGATGAGTAACAAGCTCAAACGTAAAACGCTTGATGAGCAAGAAATCGAGCGGGAATGCGAGGCGATTCGCAAACTGGGCTTTGAGCATTTGCTGTTGGTGACCGGCGAACACCAGACCAAAGTGGGCATGGATTATTTTCGCCAGCATCTTCCGGCCATTCGTCGCCAGTTCAGTTCACTGCAAATGGAAGTGCAACCGCTCGATGAACATGAATATGCCGAGCTGAAAACCCTCGGACTGGATGGTGTGATGGTTTACCAGGAGACTTATCACCAGGCGATTTACGCACAGCACCATTTGCGCGGTAATAAGCAGGATTTCTTCTGGCGCCTGGAAACGCCGGACAGACTCGGTCGGGCGGGAATCGACAAAATCGGCCTGGGCGCGCTGATTGGGTTATCGGATAGCTGGCGAACCGACTGTTTTATGGTGGCAGAGCACTTACTATGGCTTCAGCAAAACTACTGGCAAAGCCGTTATTCGATTTCATTTCCACGATTACGCCCCTGTGCAGGCGGCGTAGAACCGGCATCGGTAATGACAGAAAGCCAACTGGTACAGGTGATATGCGCGTTTCGCCTGCTTTCTCCCGATGTCGAGCTTTCACTTTCTACCCGTGAATCACCGTGGTTCCGGGATCATATGATCCCACTCGCCATTAACAATGTGAGTGCGTTCTCTAAAACTCAGCCCGGAGGGTACGCCGATAATCACCCTGAGCTTGAGCAGTTTGCACCGCACGACGGGCGCACTCCGGTGGAAGTGGCTGAGGCATTAACACACTCAGGCTTACAACCTGTGTGGAAAGATTGGGATAGTTTTCTGGGGAGAGTTCATTTTAGCTAATCAGGCTGACTTGGCTGGAAACGCAAAATGTAACCGGTTTCAGTCTATCTAAGTTTCTTTTGTGACACCTCACACACAATCACTGCAAAGCGGTTGTTGTACCGGGGCGTCACGGATAATTATCTGTGTATCCAACGGACACTGAGAGCAGATCTATGAAGAATATCGTTTTGTGTTGTGCAGCGGGTATGTCGACTAGCATTTTGGTCCAACGTATGAAGGACGCCGCTCAGAAGAAAGGTATTGAAGTCTCAATCAAGGCAGTGCCGGTTGCAGAATTTAAAGACAATATCGACACCGCCGATATCGTGCTGCTGGGTCCACAGGTTAAATACGAACACGCCAAGCTTCAAGCGATTGCAGAGCCGATGGGTAAAACGGTTGCTGTTATCGACATGATGGATTACGGCATGATGAAAGGCGATGTTGTGCTCGAGAAAGCTTTGAAAATGATGGAGTCATAAGACGTGGATGATTTAGAAACGATTATCATGGAATTGTTGGTTAATGCCGGTAGCGCACGCAGCCAGGCACTGACAGCTCTGCAAATGGCCCGTAAGGGGGATTTCGTAGCAGCTCAACAAGCGATGGAAGAGTCTCGTGAGTTTGTGAAACATGCGCATAAAATTCAGACCCAACTTATCGGGTTAGATGAAGGCTCTGGCAAACTGCCGGTTAACTTGATTACCGTACACTCCCAGGACCACCTGATGAACGCGATGGTGATTCAGGATTTGGCCGAAGACATGATTGAACTGTATCGCCGCCTGCCGCTAGCTAACTGATTTTTCGTTCCTTTCAGTTTTAACGCTTCAGATTTCAGGCATAAAAAAACCGCTCTTTCGAGCGGTTTTTGTTTTTGGCGTCTCTAACGATTAATCGTTATCGTTACCGCCCAGATTACCTGCGTTCAGCAATTCTGCCAGGCTGGCAGTTGCATCTGCTGCAGTGACCTGAGGTACAACTGGCGCTTCGCCCGCTGCACGACGGCGCATACGATCCTGGTGGTACGCATAACCGGTACCAGCAGGGATCAAACGACCGACGATAACGTTCTCTTTCAGGCCGCGCAGTTCGTCACGTTTACCCGCAACAGCTGCTTCGGTAAGCACACGAGTTGTCTCCTGGAACGATGCCGCGGAGATGAAGGACTCGGTTGCCAGAGAGGCTTTGGTGATACCCAGCAGATCGCGTGAGAAGGACACGTTGATCTTGCCGTTCGCTTCCAGTTCGCGGTTAGCGATCTTGACGCGAGAGTATTCAGCCTGCTCACCTTCCAGGAAGTCAGAGCTACCAGCGTTAACGATGGTTGCTTTACGCAACATCTGACGCACGATGACTTCGATGTGTTTATCGTTAATCTTAACGCCTTGCAGACGGTAAACGTCCTGCACTTCGTTGGTGATGTAACGAGTCACAGCATACACGCCACGCAGACGCAGAATGTCGTGCGGAGATTCTGGACCATCGGAAACAACGTCACCGCGTTCTACAACTTCGCCTTCGAACACGTTCAGCTGACGCCACTTAGGAATCATCTCTTCGTAAGCATCGCTGCCGTCGAGTGGAGAGATAACCAGACGGCGTTTGCCTTTGGTTTCTTTACCGAACGAGATGATCCCGCTGATTTCAGCAAGGATAGCTGGCTCTTTCGGACGACGTGCTTCGAACAGGTCAGCAACGCGTGGCAGACCACCGGTGATGTCCTTGGTACCACTGGATTCCTGCGGAATACGCGCCAGCGCGTCACCAGAGTGAATCTGAGTACCATCTTCCAGCTGAACAATCGCTTTACCTGGCAGGAAGTACTGAGCTGGCATATCTGTACCAGGGATCAGAACGTCGTTGCCTTGAGCATCAACAATTTTCAGTGCTGGACGCAGATCTTTACCACCCGCGGTACGTTCTGCAGAATCCAGAACAACCAGAGATGACAAGCCTGTCAGTTCGTCAGTTTGACGAGTAATGGTCTGGCCGTCGACCATGTCAGTAAAGCGGATGAAACCACTTACTTCGGAGACGACTGGCATTGTATGCGGATCCCAGTTTGCTACGGTTTCGCCCGCTGCAATCTGCTCGCCATCACCTTTGCCCATTACCGCACCGTAAGGAACTTTATAGCTCTCTTTAGTACGACCGAATTCGTCAATCAGTTTCAGTTCAGTGTTACGAGAAGTCACTACCAGTTTACCGGCAGAGTTCACAACCGACTTCGCGTTGCTGAGCTTGATGCTACCTTTGTTCTTAACCTGAATGCTGGATTCAGCAGCAGAACGAGATGCCGCACCACCGATGTGGAACGTACGCATCGTCAGCTGAGTACCTGGTTCACCGATGGACTGTGCCGCGATAACCCCGATAGCTTCACCTTTGTTGATGATGTGACCACGTGCCAGGTCGCGACCATAGCAGTGTGCACACACGCCAAAGTCGGTTTCACAACCAACAACAGAACGTACTTTCACGCTATCAACAGAGTTAAGTTCTAACACGTCACACCACTGCTCATCGATCAGGGTGTTACGGGTTACGAGGATGTCTGCAGTACCCGGCTTGATCACATCTTCAGCCGTTACACGGCCCAGAACGCGGTCGCGCAGTGGTTCTTTAACATCACCGCCTTCGATAACCGGAGTCATCGTGATACCTTCGAGGGTGCCACAATCGTCTTCGGTAACAACCAGATCCTGTGCAACGTCAACCAGACGACGCGTCAGATAACCGGAGTTCGCAGTTTTCAGTGCGGTATCCGCCAGACCTTTACGAGCACCGTGCGTGGAGATGAAGTACTGGAGTACGTTCAGACCTTCACGGAAGTTCGCGGTGATTGGCGTTTCGATGATGGAGCCATCTGGCTTAGCCATCAGACCACGCATACCAGCCAACTGACGAATCTGTGCTGCAGAACCACGAGCACCGGAGTCGGCCATCATGTAAATGCTGTTGAAGGAAACTTGCTGCTCTTCGACGCCGTCACGGTTAATAACGGATTCGGTTTGCAGGTTGTCCATCATCGCTTTAGATACACGATCGTTCGCCGCAGCCCAGATATCGATTACTTTGTTATAGCGTTCGCCGGCTGTTACCAGACCAGACTGGAACTGTTCCTGAATTTCAGCAACTTCAGCTTCCGCTTCAGAGATGATTTCAGTTTTCTTCGCAGGGATGACCATGTCATCGATACCAACGGATACACCTGAACGCGCTGCATAAGCAAAGCCGGTATACATCGTTTGGTCAGCAAAGATTACCGTAGGCTTCAGGCCCAGAATACGATAACAAGTGTTCAGCATTTTGGAGATTGCCTTCTTGCCCAGCGCCTGGTTGACGATGGAGTAAGGCAGACCTTTCGGTACGATCATCCACAAAATCGCACGACCTACGGTAGTGTCGATAATGCTGGTTTTGGCAACGAACTCTTCGTTCTCGCCTTTTTCATATTCAGTGATACGCACTTTTACACGCGCATGCAGAGAGGCCAGACCTGCGCGATAAATACGCTCAGCTTCTTTAGGGCCGGTCAGCACCATGCCTTCGCCTTTGGCGTTAACACAGTCACGGGTCATGTAGTACAGACCCAATACAACGTCCTGAGAAGGAACGATGATTGGCTCGCCGTTCGCTGGTGACAGGATGTTGTTGGTAGACATCATCAGCGCACGCGCTTCCAACTGAGCTTCAAGCGTCAGTGGAACGTGTACTGCCATCTGGTCACCATCGAAGTCGGCGTTATATGCCGCACAAACCAGCGGGTGCAGCTGGATAGCTTTACCTTCGATCAGTACTGGCTCAAATGCCTGGATACCCAAACGGTGCAGAGTTGGTGCACGGTTCAGCAGTACCGGGTGTTCGCGGATAACTTCGTCCAGGATATCCCAAACGACAGCTTCTTCGCGCTCAACCATTTTCTTCGCAGCTTTAATGGTGGTAGCAAGACCACGCAGTTCCAGCTTGCCGTAGATGAACGGTTTGAACAGCTCCAGTGCCATTTTCTTAGGCAGACCGCACTGATGCAGACGCAGGTATGGACCTACGGTGATTACAGAACGACCGGAGTAGTCAACACGTTTACCCAACAAGTTCTGACGGAAACGACCCTGCTTACCTTTGATCATATCGGCCAAAGATTTCAGAGGACGCTTGTTAGAACCTGTGATGGCACGACCGCGACGGCCGTTATCCAGCAGGGCATCTACCGCTTCCTGCAGCATACGTTTTTCGTTACGTACGATGATGTCAGGAGCAGCCAGATCCAGCAGACGTTTCAGACGGTTGTTACGGTTGATAACGCGACGATACAGATCGTTCAGATCCGACGTTGCGAAACGACCACCATCCAGCGGAACTAATGGACGCAGATCTGGCGGCAGAACCGGCAGAACTGTCAGGATCATCCACTCTGGTTTGTTACCAGATTGAACGAACGCTTCCAGCAGTTTGATACGCTTGGTCAGCTTTTTACGTTTGGTTTCGGAGTTGGTTTCGTTCAGCTCTTCACGCAGAGTTTCACACTCTTGCTCCAGATCCATGTTTTTCAACAAGGCCTGAATAGCTTCCGCACCCATCTTCGCATCGAATTCGTCACCGAACTCTTCCAGCGCATCCAGATACTGCTCTTCAGTCAGGATCTGACGACGCTCGAGGTTGGTCATACCGCCTTCGATAACCACATATGATTCGAAGTAAAGTACACGTTCGATATCACGCAGTGGCATATCCAGCAGCAAGCCGATACGAGACGGCAGTGACTTCAGGAACCAAATGTGTGCAGTTGGGGAAGCCAGCTCGATGTGACCCATGCGCTCACGGCGCACTTTAGTTTGGGTAACTTCAACGCCACACTTCTCACAAATAACACCACGGTGTTTCAGGCGCTTGTACTTACCGCACAGGCACTCATAGTCTTTTACTGGCCCAAAAATACGAGCACAGAACAGACCGTCACGTTCTGGTTTGAACGTACGATAGTTAATGGTTTCCGGCTTTTTAACTTCGCCGAACGACCAAGAACGGATCATGTCTGGCGATGCCAGAGCAATTTTGATCGCATCAAACTCTTCGGTCTTAGTTTGCGCTTTCAGAAACTTAAGTAAGTCTTTCACGGATTAGCTCCCGTCGGAGTGAGACTTCTCAGAGACGTCCGGTGTGACCCGGACATCCTGTAACCAGTACAGCAGATACGAGTGATTACTCGCCTTCCAGCTCGATGTTAATACCCAGCGAACGGATTTCTTTCAACAGTACGTTGAAGGATTCCGGCATGCCTGGTTCCATCTGATGGTTACCATCCACGATGTTTTTATACATCTTGGTACGGCCATTAACGTCATCAGACTTAACAGTCAGCATTTCTTGCAAGGTATAAGCAGCACCGTATGCTTCCAGTGCCCACACTTCCATCTCACCGAAGCGTTGACCACCGAACTGAGCTTTACCACCCAACGGCTGCTGAGTAACAAGGCTGTAAGAACCGGTAGAACGCGCATGCATTTTGTCATCAACCAAGTGGTTCAGTTTCAGCATGTACATGTAACCTACGGTTACTGGACGCTCAAACTGCTCACCGCTACGGCCATCAAACAGAGTGATCTGACCGGAAGTCGGCAGGCCACCCAGTTGCAACAGCTCTTTGATTTCCGACTCTTTTGCACCGTCGAATACCGGAGTAGCAATCGGCATACCTTTTTTCAGGTTCTCAGCCAGACGCAGAACTTCATCGTCGGTGAAGGTGTTCAAGTCAACTTTCTGACGAACATCTGAACCCAGGTCGTATGCTTTCTGGATAAATTCGCGCAGCTTGGAAACTTCTTCGTGCTTCTTCAGCATAGCGTTGATTTTCTCGCCGATGCCTTTAGCAGCCATACCCAAGTGGGTTTCCAGAATCTGACCGATGTTCATACGAGATGGTACGCCCAGCGGGTTCAGTACGATGTCTACCGGCGTGCCGTTTTCATCGTAAGGCATATCTTCGATCGGGTTGATCTTGGAGATAACACCTTTGTTCCCGTGACGACCTGCCATCTTGTCACCAGGTTGGATCTGACGTTTAACGGCCAGATACACTTTAACGATTTTCAGCACGCCAGGTGCCAGGTCATCGCCCTGAGTGATTTTGCGGCGCTTAGCTTCAAGTTTCTTCTCAAACTCGTGCTTCAGCTCGTCGTACTGCTCTGCCAGCTGTTCGAGCTGGTTTTGCTTCTCTTCGTCAGTCAGACCCAGTTCCAACCAGCGATCGCGTGGCAATTTGTCGAGCTTCTCAGCTTCAACACCGCCAGCAACCAGCACAGCATGGATACGAGCAAACAAACCAGCTTCAAAGATTTGCAGTTCTTCAGTCAGGTCTTTCTTCGCCTGCTTCAGTTGCATTTCTTCGATTTCCAGCGCGCGCTTGTCTTTTTCCACGCCATCGCGGGTAAAGACTTGCACATCGATGATGGTGCCGGAAACACCGTTTGGTACGCGCAGAGAAGAGTCTTTAACGTCAGACGCTTTCTCACCGAAGATTGCACGCAGCAGTTTCTCTTCTGGAGTCAGCTGGGTTTCACCTTTAGGCGTTACCTTACCAACCAGAATGTCACCACCGGTCACTTCAGCACCGATATAAACGATACCGGATTCATCCAGTTTGGAGAGAGCTGCTTCACCCACGTTAGGGATGTCTGCAGTGATCTCTTCAGGCCCAAGCTTAGTGTCACGAGACACACATGCCAGTTCCTGGATGTGAATAGTTGTGAAACGGTCTTCCTGAACAACACGCTCGGATACGAGGATGGAGTCTTCGAAGTTGTAACCGTTCCACGGCATGAACGCTACGCGCATGTTCTGGCCAAGAGCCAGTTCACCGAGGTCAGTAGACGGACCGTCTGCCAACACATCGCCACGTTCAACAGGTTCGCCCAGAGAAACACATGGCATCTGGTTGATGCAGGTGTTCTGGTTCGAACGGGTGTATTTGGTCAGGTTGTAGATGTCGATACCAGCTTCACCAGCCAGCATTTCGTCTTCGTTAACTTTGATAACGATACGAGACGCATCAACGTACTGAACAGTACCGCCACGTTTAGCAACCGCAGTAACACCGGAGTCAACGGCAACAGCACGTTCCATGCCAGTACCAACCAACGGCTTATCAGCACGCAGAGTTGGAACGGCCTGACGTTGCATGTTCGCACCCATCAATGCACGGTTGGCGTCATCGTGTTCCAGGAACGGGATCAGGGACGCACCGACGGAAACTACCTGTTGGGTAGAAACGTCCATGTAGTCAACCTGGTCGTTGCTGAACAAGCTGGATTCGCCTTTGCTACGGCAAGTTACCAGGTCGTCTACGAAACGGCCTTCTTCGTCCAGATTGGTGTTAGCCTGAGCGATAACGTAGTTACCTTCTTCAATTGCAGAAAGGTAATGGATTTCGTCAGTTACAACACCTTCAACAACGCGACGATACGGAGTTTCTAAGAAACCGTATTCGTTAGTCTGTGCATAAACAGACAGGGAGTTGATCAGACCGATGTTCGGACCTTCAGGAGTTTCGATTGGACATACACGACCGTAGTGGGTTGGGTGTACGTCACGTACTTCGAAGCCTGCACGCTCACGGGTCAAACCACCCGGGCCAAGTGCGGAGATACGACGCTTGTGCGTAATCTCAGACAACGGGTTGTTCTGGTCCATGAACTGAGACAGCTGGCTGGAACCGAAGAACTCTTTGACCGCAGCAGAGATAGGCTTGGCGTTGATCATATCCTGAGGCATCAGGGTATCGAGGTCGCCCAAAGACAGACGCTCTTTAACCGCACGCTCTACACGTACCAGGCCAACGCGGAATTGGTTTTCCGCCATTTCGCCTACGGAACGGATACGACGGTTGCCGAGGTGGTCGATATCATCCACTTCGCCCTGACCGTTACGAATACCGATCAGCTTACGCATAACCTGGATGATGTCGTCTTTGCTCAGGATGCCTGAACCTTCGATTTCATCACGCAGCAGAGAACGGTTGAACTTCATACGACCAACCGCAGACAAGTCATAGCGGTCTTCAGAGAAGAACAGGTTCTCGAACAGGTTTTCAGCTGCTTCGCGAGTTGGTGGCTCGCCAGGACGCATCATGCGATAGATTTCAACCAGCGCGCTCAGGCGATCGCTGGTTGGGTCGACACGGATGGTCTCAGAAATGTATGCACCGTGATCCAGGTCGTTGGTAAACAGCGTTTCGATACGCTTATGACCACACTGGCTCAGTTTAGCTAACAGATCCAAAGACAGTTCCATGTTCGCCGGGCAAATCAGTTCGCCAGTCGATGCATCAACGTAGTCTTTAGCCGCGACTTTACCAGCAATGTATTCAACCGGAACTTCGATAAGCTTGATATCGTCTTTTTCCAGCTGACGAATATGGCGCGCAGTAATACGGCGGCCTTTTTCGACATAGATCTTGCCGTCAGCTTCGATGTCAAAGGATGCAGTCTCACCACGAAGGCGTTCTGGCACCAATTCCATCTGCAGCTTGTTGTCACGGATTTCGAAATTAACTTTCTCAAAGAACAGATCAAGAATCTGCTCAGTGGTGAACTGTAACGCACGCAGAATAATGGTCGCTGGTAATTTACGGCGACGGTCAATACGTACGAACAAGTTGTCTTTCGGGTCGAATTCGAAATCCAGCCAGGAACCACGGTAAGGGATGATACGTGCGTTATACAGCACCTTCCCAGAAGAGTGGGTTTTACCTTTGTCACTATCAAAGAACACACCTGGGCTACGGTGTAACTGAGAAACGATAACGCGCTCAGTACCGTTAATAACGAAGGTGCCGTTATCTGTCATGAGTGGAATTTCACCCATGTAAACTTCTTGTTCTTTAATATCTTTAACGGTGCCTTCCGGCGCTTCACGCTCGTAGATCACCAGACGCAGTTTAACGCGCAGGGGAGCGGAATACGTCACGCCGCGGATCTGACATTCTTTAACGTCAAATACCGGCTCACCCAGACGATAGCTCACATATTGCAGCTCAGAGTTACCGCTGTAGCTTGCAATAGGGAACACGGAACGGAAAGCTGCTTCCAGACCGTACTGGCCTTCAGGATCTTGCTCGATAAACTTCTGGAACGAGTCAAGCTGGATAGAAAGGAGATAAGGAATGTCCAAAACTTGTGGACGTTTTCCAAAATCCTTACGAATACGTTTTTTCTCGGTATAGGAGTAAACCATTAGGGTTCCTCAGCTCGCTGACAAGTCGACCCATCTGCCCGACAAGGGGACAGTTTGTGCAACACTATTTTGTGGACCGGAAAGTGGAACACTCTCCGCAATACCTGTTTCTATCACTCTTAAACCATTTCGCCACGCTTTACCCCGGAACTCCCGGTGTAGAAAGTCGTAGTATATTAAGGCGTAGATAGAGACAAACATTGAAAGGAAACCAGCAGTCAAACAGTGTGAAACGCTACTGGTACCCTACAGCGCAAAAAGGCTGGTGACTAAAAAGTCACCAGCCATCAGCCTAATTTCTCAGGCTGCAACCGGAAAGGTTGGCTTATTTAACTTCAACTTCAGCGCCAGCTTCTTCCAGAGTTTTCTTCAGAGATTCTGCGTCATCTTTGCTCACGCCTTCTTTCAGCGCAGCTGGAGCGGATTCAACCAGGTCTTTAGCTTCTTTCAAGCCCAGGCCAGTTGCGCTACGTACTGCTTTGATAACGGCAACTTTGTTAGCGCCAGCAGCTTTCAGAATAACGTCGAACTCAGTTTTCTCTTCTACAGCTTCAGCAGCAGCAGCAGGGCCTGCAACAGCAGCAGCAGCGGAAACACCGAATTTTTCTTCCATTGCAGAAATCAGTTCAACAATGTCCATTACAGACATAGCGGATACTGCTTCAATGATTTGATCTTTAGTGATAGACATAACAATTGTTCCTGAAAATCAGAATAAGTTTATACGTAAGCAAATGCGTTAGAAAGGAAAGCGCTATTAAGCAGCTTCTTTCTGATCGCGTACAGCAGCCAGAGTGCGAACCAATTTGCCTGCGGAGGCTTCTTTCATGGTTGCCATCAAGCGTGCGATTGCTTCTTCGTAAGTTGGCAGAGTTGCCAGGCGATCGATCTGGGCCGCCGGGATCAGCTCACCTTCAAAGGCTGCAGCTTTAACCTCGAATTTTGCATTCGCTTTAGCGAATTCCTTGAACAGACGAGCAGCTGCGCCCGGGTGTTCCATAGAATATGCAATCAAGGTTGGACCAACAAACGTGTCTTTCAGGCACTCAAACTGAGTACCTTCAACAACGCGGCGCAGCAAGGTGTTACGAACAACACGCATGTAAACGCCAGCTTCACGACCTGCTTTACGCAGTTCAGTCATTTTACCTACGGTCACGCCACGGGAATCCGCAACAACCGCAGACAGCGCACCTTTGGCTACTTCGCTGACTTCAGCAACAATCGCTTGTTTGTCTTGAAGATTTAAAGCCATTAGCTTTGCTCCTGGATATTAGCCGGGGTTTCCCCCGGAACTCACTTCATTCATTACCAAAACGATAATGAACGTCGACATACGGTGAGCAGAAACAAGCCAAAGACTATCAAAAATATTCTTCAGGTTCTGTCACCGTCTACGCAGGCAATTAAGTCTCTTGCGAAACACCTGCGGTCTTGGACGGAGGCCTGGATAAGGCCAGGCTCCAACCGAAAATTCTTTGTGCCCTGCATTGCAAGGCAACGGGCGTAAGATTTTAGACTAATCTTTCGCCCGCGTAAAGCAGTGAATCTTAGTTCACTACTGCGCTCAGACCAGATTGGTCGACCGCAACACCTGCACCCATAGTGGTAGACAGGCTAACTTTCTTAATGAAAACGCCTTTAGCTTGAGATGGTTTAGCTTTTTTCAGCGCAACCAGCAGAGCTTCCAGGTTTTCTTTCAGTTTGTCAGTGTCAAAATCCACTTTACCGATGGTGGTGTGAATGATGCCGTTTTTGTCGTTACGGTAACGAACCTGACCAGCTTTAGCGTTCTTAACCGCTTCAGCAACGTTAGGAGTTACAGTACCAACTTTCGGGTTAGGCATCAGGCCACGTGGACCCAGAACCTGGCCCAGTTGGCCAACAACGCGCATTGCATCTGGAGATGCGATAACAACGTCAAAGTTCATTTCGCCTTTTTTGATCTGGTCAGCCAGATCTTCCATACCTACCAGCTCAGCGCCAGCAGCTTTAGCTGCTTCAGCGTTAGGGCCTTGGGCAAATACGGCTACGCGAACTGAACGGCCAGTACCGTGCGGCAGTACAGTTGCACCACGTACGTTCTGGTCAGATTTACGAGCGTCAATGCCGAGGTTTACAGCAACGTCAACGCTTTCTACGAATTTCGCAGTGGCCAGCTCTTTGAGCAGAGCAACGGCTTCGTTGATGTCATACTGTTTAGTTGCATCAACTTTGTCACGGATCACGCGCATGCGCTTGGTCAGTTTAGCCATTTCTTAATCCTCCACTACCAGGCCCATGGAACGAGCAGTACCTTCGATGGAGCGAGTCATCGCTTCAACGTCAGAACCAGTCATGTCCGCAGCTTTGGTTTCTGCGATTTCACGCACCTGAGCACGGGTCACTTTACCCACTTTGTCTTTGTTCGGCTTACCGGAACCAGACTTGATACCTGCAGCTTTCTTCAACAGAACAGCAGCCGGTGGAGTTTTAGTAACGAAAGTGAAAGAACGGTCAGCATAAACGGTAATAACAACCGGAATTGGCAGACCTTTCTCCATGGATTCAGTTTTGGCGTTAAACGCTTTACAGAATTCCATGATGTTAACACCTTGCTGACCCAGAGCTGGACCAACTGGTGGACTTGGGTTCGCCATACCAGCTGCAACTTGCAACTTGACGTAGGCTTGTACTTTCTTAGCCATCTTAATTTCCTCTAGTGGGTTATAGCGCCTTAAACAATGAAGGCTCCCCGTGAATAATTCGTTCTACGCGCACAAGACGCATAAAAACAAAAGGCGCGAAATTGTATTCCAATCTCGCGCCCTGTGCAACGATTAATCGCTGCTTTTATATCCGTCATACTTCAAGTTGCATGTGCGTTGGCTTTCTTCGCTCACCCCAGTCACTTACTCAAGTAAGCTCCTGGAGATTCACTGCGTCGCCGCCTTCCTGCAACTCGAATTATTTTGGGTATAACCTAATTACTAGGCTTTCTCTACTTGAGCAAAATCAAGCTCAACCGGTGTAGCACGACCGAAGATAGATACAGAAACCTTCAAGCGGCTCTTTTCGTAATCTACTTCTTCAACTACACCGTTAAAGTCAGCAAATGGACCATCGCTGACACGTACCATCTCGCCTGGTTCAAACAGCGTTTTCGGACGCGGCTTATCACCAACCTGCTGCAGGCGGTTCATAATCGCATCAACTTCTTTGTCACTGATTGGCGCAGGACGGTCAGAAGTACCGCCAATGAAACCCATCACGCGCGGAACGCTACGCACTAAGTGCCAGCTCGCGTCATTCATAACCATCTGGACCAGAACATAGCCCGGGAAGAATTTACGTTCGCTTTTGCGACGTTGGCCACCACGGATTTCGACCACTTCTTCGGTCGGGACCATGACTTCACCAAACAACTCTTCCATGTTGTGCAATTTGATATGCTCACGCAGCGATGTTGCTACGCGGCCTTCAAAACCGGAAAACGCCTGAACGACGTACCAGCGCATTTTAGGGGCTTCAGACATCTCAGAACCTCAGGCCAGTAATAAAAGAAACCAGGCGGACGAGAATACCATCCAGCCCCCACAGAATCAGTGACATTACAGCTGTAACTGCTGCCACGATTAAGGTGGTGTGTAAAGTCTCCTGGCGAGTTGGCCAAATCACTTTACGAACTTCGGTTCTCGCTTCGCGGGCGAAAGCCACTGTTGCTTTGCCTTTCGTCGTTAACAGCGCGACACCACCCGCTGCAGCAATCAGAACAACCACTGCCAGGGCACGCAGAGGCAGAGATACATCACGATAAATGTAGTTGCCCACGATCGCCGCAATCAGCAGAGCAGCAACTGCCAGCCACTTCATCGCTTCCAGGCCGCGCCCGCTTCCTTGAGCTTCGGTATTCGCACTCATAAACCAACCCGTCACAATAATTCAGACAAACATTTTTGCCCCGCATACGCGAGGCAAAACCAGACCGAATGGCTCTTTTCAGGCACTATTCGGTATAACGCTATCTTCAGAGCCTGTCTCAGCAATGATTATGAGTAAAAAATCACTGATGAGCCAGGTTCTGGACAGAGAGCGTGCAAAAAGGGCATCAAATGATGCCCTTTTCATGCGTGTTGCGTCAAATGTTATCAGCGATTAAGCGATAACTTTAGCAACAACGCCCGCGCCTACAGTACGGCCGCCTTCACGGATTGCGAAACGCAGACCGTCGTCCATCGCGATTGGGTGGATCAGGGTAACAACCATTTTGATGTTGTCGCCCGGCATTACCATCTCAACGCCTTCTGGCAGTTCGATGGTGCCAGTCACGTCAGTTGTACGGAAGTAGAACTGTGGACGGTAGCCTTTGAAGAACGGAGTATGACGGCCGCCTTCGTCTTTGGACAGGATATAAACTTCTGACTCGAACTGAGTATGTGGCTTGATAGAGCCTGGCTTAGCCAGTACCTGACCACGTTCGATATCTTCACGTTTAATACCACGCAGAAGAACACCAACGTTCTCACCAGCACGGCCTTCGTCCAGCAGTTTGCGGAACATTTCAACGCCGGTACAGGTTGATTTCACGGTATCTTTGATACCAACGATTTCAACTTCTTCACCAACTTTAACGATACCGCGCTCTACACGACCGGTAACAACAGTACCACGGCCGGAGATGGAGAATACGTCTTCGATTGGCAGCAGGAACGGCTTGTCGATAGCACGTTCTGGTTCTGGGATATAGGTATCCAGGTAGCCAGCCAGTTCGATGATTTTAGCTTCGTAATCCGCGTCGCCTTCCAGTGCTTTCAGCGCTGAACCACGTACGATTGGAGTATCGTCGCCTGGGAAGTCGTACATAG
>NZ_JAJSOT010000016.1:0-26405 GCF_021282435.1 Buttiauxella cochleicola
CATCAAAATGGTTGTTACCCTGATCCACCCAATCGCGATGGACGACGGTCTGCGTTTCGCAATCCGTGAAGGCGGCCGTACTGTAGGCGCGGGCGTTGTTGCTAAAGTTATCGCTTAATCGCTGATACCTTTGTATGAAAAAAGAGCGCTTAGGCGCTCTTTTTTTTTGCTATTTTTGCCGCTTACTCACTCAAGCAACATGGGTGTGCTATTGTAATCATAACTATTCTCATTTACACTTTGCGCGTAATTTGAACGGGAGTGCTTATGTACGTTTGTTTGTGTAATGGTGTAAGTGATAAAAAAATTCGGCAGGCAGTGCGCCAGTTTCATCCACAATCTTTCCAGCAGCTTCGCAAGTTTGTGCCAGTGGGGAACCAATGTGGCAAATGCATTCGCGCAGCACGAGAAATTATGCAAGAAGAGCTATTGCAGATCCCAGAATTTAAAGAGATTGCCTAAGACGGTCACTTTTTTTTGACTTACTCCGTGCTACATCTACGCTTCATGTAGTGGAAGCGGAGGGAGTAAAAAATGAAAGGTGATACTAAGATAATAAATTATCTCAATAAATTGTTGGGAAACGAGCTTGTCGCGATAAATCAGTATTTTCTCCATGCGAGAATGTTCAAAAACTGGGGCCTGATGCGCCTCAACGAAGTTGAGTACCACGAATCCATTGATGAAATGAAACATGCCGATAAGTACATCGAGCGTATTTTATTTCTCGAAGGCATTCCAAATCTGCAAGATTTAGGCAAGCTCCATATTGGTGAAGATGTTGAAGAAATGCTTCAATCTGACCTTAAGTTAGAAATGGAAGGTGCCAAAGATTTGCGTGAAGCCATTGCTTACGCAGATACCATTCATGACTATGTCAGTCGAGACATGCTGATCCAAATTCTTGCAGAGGAAGAGCATCATATCGATTGGTTGGAAACTGAATTAGATCTCATCTCTAAAATTGGTTTGCAGAATTATATTCAGTCGCAAATCAAAGAAGGAAATTGAGTTCTTTAAACAGTGGGAAGGAGGAATATATCCATCCTGCTGAACCACCCGCTATCGCAAGGTATGGGCCAAAGGGTAGCGGAGTGGTAGTCAGTGACATTCTGTTCTTTCTTAGTAACTTTTTTATTAACACTGAAAACAGGCCCAATGATGAGGCTGTGAACAATATCCACCCCAAACTCTGCCATCCATGCCATGCTCCTAAGGCAGCCAAAAGCTTCATATCGCCGTAGCCGATGCCTTCACAGTTTCTCCAATAAAAATAAATCCAGTACAACCCCCACAAACTGACATACCCGCAAATAGCGCCAAGTACTGATGTTGCTAAATTCTCGGGTATAAAAAACAGCTGATACAGTAACCCAGACCATAACAAAGAGTAGGTCAGATTATCCGGGAGCAACATGCATCGATAATCTATCCAGGCTAGCCGTAGTAAAAGCCCAATATAGAGTGCGAGAAAGGGAAGTTCGAATAGGGTAGGGGATGTAGACATAGCCATTGATGACTCTGCAGTGATATGATTTTCAACACTAAATTAATATACATGTGAAAACAAAATGAAGATTATTCAGGCGCGAGCAGCCCTCCAGGGAATATTCTATGGTTAGTCAATTTTGCATCTCGAGTTGAAGGTGTGCCGTACCCCCGCATAAAAGATTGTTTAATTCGTATCCATGGCTTGATTAAGGGGCATATTTACGTATAATGCGCGGGCCTGTCTTAATCGACGGCTGGCTCAATACGAGCCTGACAGTGAAGTTGCTGTCGACAATGTTCCCAATTGGGGAACTATGTATGAACGATTACACTCCCCCATCAATCGTAATGGGTGTGAGTAGTGATTTTTTTCGTCTATAAAATAATTGGAGCTATGGTCTCATGCAGAGCCAAAGAATCCGTATCCGTCTTAAAGCGTTTGATCATCGTCTGATTGATCAATCAACTGCGGAAATCGTCGAGACTGCTAAGCGCACTGGTGCGCAAGTACGTGGTCCGATCCCGCTGCCGACCCGCAAAGAGCGCTTTACCGTTCTGATCTCTCCGCACGTCAACAAAGACGCGCGTGATCAGTACGAAATTCGCACTCACAAGCGTCTGGTTGACATCGTTGAGCCAACTGAGAAAACCGTTGATGCTCTGATGCGTCTGGATCTGGCTGCTGGTGTTGACGTGCAGATCAGCCTGGGTTAATCAGGTCATTGACGATTGAGAGGTTGAAACAATGATTGGTTTAGTCGGTAAAAAATTGGGTATGACCCGTATCTTCACTGAAGACGGCGTTTCTATCCCAGTAACCGTGATCGAAGTAGAAGCAAACCGTGTTACTCAGGTCAAAGACCTGGCTAACGATGGCTACCGTGCTGTTCAAGTTACCACTGGCGCTAAAAAAGCTAGCCGTGTAACTAAGCCGGAAGCTGGTCACTTCGCTAAAGCTGGCGTAGAAGCTGGCCGTGGCCTTTGGGAATTCCGTCTTGCAGAAGGCGAAGAGTTCACTGTAGGTCAAGACGTTAGCGTTGAGCTGTTTGCTGAAGTTAAAAAAGTTGACGTAACTGGCACCTCTAAAGGTAAAGGTTTCGCAGGTACCGTTAAGCGCTGGAACTTCCGTACCCAGGATGCTACACACGGTAACTCCTTGTCTCACCGCGTTCCGGGTTCTATCGGTCAGAACCAGACTCCGGGCAAAGTGTTCAAAGGCAAGAAAATGGCAGGCCAACTGGGCAACGAACGTGTAACTGTTCAGAGCCTGGATGTAGTACGCGTTGACGCTGAGCGCAACCTGCTGCTGGTTAAGGGTGCAGTTCCGGGTGCAACCGGTAGCGACCTTATTGTTAAACCAGCTGTGAAGGCGTGAGGAGATAGCAATGGAATTAGTATTGAAAGACGCGCAAAGCGCGCTGACTGTTTCCGAAACTACCTTCGGTCGTGATTTCAACGAAGCGCTGGTACACCAGGTTGTAGTTGCTTATGCAGCTGGTGCCCGTCAAGGTACTCGTGCTCAGAAGACCCGTGCTGAAGTAACTGGTTCCGGCAAAAAGCCGTGGCGCCAGAAAGGTACCGGCCGTGCGCGTTCAGGTTCTATCAAGAGCCCGATCTGGCGTTCCGGTGGCGTAACCTTCGCTGCTCGCCCGCAGGACCACAGTCAAAAAGTTAACAAAAAGATGTACCGCGGAGCGCTGAAAAGCATTCTGTCCGAACTGGTACGTCAGGATCGTCTGATCGTTGTCGAACAGTTCTCTGTTGAAGCGCCTAAAACTAAGCTGCTTGCTCAGAAACTGAAAGACATGGCCCTGGAAGATGTGCTGATCGTAACTGGCGAACTGGATGAGAATCTGTTCCTGGCTGCGCGTAACCTGCATAAGGTTGACGTGCGCGACGCAGCAACAATCGATCCAGTTAGCCTGATCGCCTTCGACAAAGTCGTTATGACTGCTGATGCAGTTAAGCAAGTTGAGGAGATGCTGGCATGATCCGTGAAGAACGTCTGCTGAAAGTACTGCGCGCGCCGCACGTATCTGAAAAAGCATCTATGGCGATGGAAAAAACTAATACCATCGTTCTCAAAGTTGCAAAAGACGCGACCAAAGCAGAGATCGTTGCTGCTGTTGAGAAACTGTTCGAAGTTGAAGTTAAAGGCGTTAATACCTTGCTTGTTAAAGGTAAAACTAAGCGTCATGGACAGCGTATCGGTCGTCGTAGCGACTGGAAAAAAGCTTACGTCACCCTGAAGGAAGGCCAGAATCTGGACTTCGTCGGCGGCGCTGAGTAAGTCGGAGGAGAAAAACAATGGCAGTTGTTAAATGTAAACCGACATCTCCGGGTCGTCGCCACGTAGTTAAAGTGGTCAACCCTGAGCTGCATAAGGGCAAACCATTTGCTCCGCTGGTTGAAAAAAACAGCAAATCCGGTGGCCGCAACAACAATGGTCGTATCACTACTCGTCACATCGGTGGTGGTCACAAGCAGGCTTATCGTATTGTTGACTTTAAACGCAACAAAGACGGTATCCCGGCAGTTGTTGAACGTCTTGAGTACGATCCGAACCGTTCTGCGAATATCGCACTGGTTCTGTACAAAGATGGCGAACGCCGTTACATCCTGGCCCCTAAAGGCCTGAAAGCTGGCGACCAGATTCAATCTGGCGTTGATGCTGCAATCAAAGCAGGTAACACCCTGCCGATGCGCAATATCCCGGTTGGTTCTACCGTTCATAACGTAGAAATGAAACCAGGTAAAGGCGGTCAGCTTGCACGTTCTGCTGGTACCTATGTGCAGATCGTTGCACGTGATGGTGCTTACGTTACCCTGCGTCTGCGTTCTGGTGAAATGCGTAAAGTCGAAGCTGACTGCCGTGCAACCATGGGCGAAGTCGGTAACTCTGAGCATATGCTCCGCGTTCTGGGTAAAGCAGGTGCTGCTCGCTGGCGTGGTGTTCGTCCTACCGTTCGCGGTACTGCGATGAACCCAGTCGACCACCCACACGGTGGTGGTGAAGGTCGTAACTTTGGTAAGCACCCGGTAACTCCGTGGGGCGTTCAGACCAAAGGTAAGAAGACCCGCAGCAACAAGCGTACTGATAAATTCATCGTACGTCGCCGTAGCAAATAATTTTAGAGGATAAGCCATGCCACGTTCTCTCAAGAAAGGTCCTTTTATTGACCTGCACTTGCTGAAGAAGGTAGAGAAAGCGGTGGAAAGCGGTGACAAGAAGCCCCTGCGCACTTGGTCCCGTCGTTCAACGATCTTTCCTAACATGATCGGTTTGACCATCGCTGTCCATAATGGTCGTCAGCATGTTCCGGTATTTGTTTCCGACGAGATGGTCGGTCACAAACTGGGTGAATTTGCACCGACACGTACTTATCGCGGCCATGCTGCTGATAAAAAAGCCAAGAAGAAATAAGTAGGAGGAAGAGATGGAAACTTTAGCTCAACATCGCCACGCTCGTTCTTCTGCTCAAAAGGTTCGCCTTGTTGCAGACCTTATTCGCGGTAAGAAAGTGTCGCAGGCACTGGAAATTTTGACCTTCACCAACAAGAAAGCTGCGGTATTGGTCAAGAAAGTTCTGGAATCTGCCATTGCTAACGCTGAACACAACGATGGCGCTGACATTGACGATCTGAAAGTCGCGAAAATCTTCGTAGACGCAGGCCCAAGCATGAAGCGCATTATGCCGCGTGCAAAAGGTCGTGCAGATCGCATCCTGAAGCGCACCAGCCACATTACTGTGGTTGTGTCCGATCGCTGAGACTCTGGAGACTAGCAATGGGTCAGAAAGTACATCCTAATGGTATTCGCCTGGGTATTGTAAAACCTTGGAACTCTACTTGGTTTGCGAACACCAAAGAATTCGCTGACAACCTGGACAGCGATTTTAAAGTTCGTCAGTACCTGACTAAGGAACTGGCGAAGGCGTCTGTATCTCGTATCGTTATCGAGCGTCCAGCTAAGAGCATCCGTGTGACTATTCACACTGCTCGCCCTGGCATCGTAATCGGTAAGAAAGGCGAAGACGTAGAAAAACTGCGCAAGGTCGTAGCGGATATCGCTGGCGTTCCTGCACAGATCAATATCGCCGAAGTTCGTAAGCCTGAACTGGACGCAAAATTGGTTGCTGATAGCATCACTTCACAGCTGGAACGTCGTGTTATGTTCCGTCGTGCTATGAAGCGTGCTGTACAGAATGCCATGCGTCTGGGCGCTAAAGGTATCAAAGTTGAAGTTAGCGGCCGTCTGGGCGGCGCCGAGATCGCACGTACCGAATGGTATCGTGAAGGTCGCGTGCCGTTGCACACTCTGCGTGCTGACATTGACTACAACACCTCTGAAGCGCACACCACTTATGGTGTAATTGGCGTTAAAGTGTGGATCTTCAAAGGTGAGATCCTGGGTGGGATGGCTGCTGTTGAACAACCGGAAAAACCGGCTGCTCAACCTAAAAAGCAGCAGCGTAAAGGCCGTAAGTAAGGAGAGTCGCTGTGTTACAACCAAAGCGTACAAAATTCCGTAAAGTGCACAAAGGCCGCAACCGTGGTCTGGCTGCTGGTACGGATGTTAGCTTCGGCACTTTCGGTCTGAAAGCTGTTGGCCGTGGTCGTCTGACTGCACGTCAGATCGAAGCAGCACGTCGTGCAATGACCCGTGCAGTTAAGCGTCAGGGTAAGATCTGGATCCGTGTATTCCCGGACAAACCGATCACCGAAAAGCCGCTTGAAGTGCGTATGGGTAAAGGTAAAGGCAACGTAGAGTATTGGGTTGCCTTGATCCAGCCTGGCAAAGTCCTGTATGAAATGGACGGCGTACCAGAAGAGCTGGCCCGTGAAGCATTCAAGCTGGCAGCAGCGAAACTGCCGATTAAAACCACCTTTGTAACTAAGACGGTGATGTAATGAAAGCAAAAGAGCTGCGTGAAAAGAGTGTTGAAGAGCTGAACACCGAGCTGCTGAATTTGCTGCGTGAGCAGTTCAATCTGCGTATGCAAGCAGCAAGTGGCCAGCTGCAACAGACTCACCTGCTGAAGCAAGTGCGTCGTGATGTTGCACGTGTTAAGACTTTATTGACTCAGAAGGCGGGTGCGTAATGACCGATAAAATCCGTACTCTGCAAGGTCGCGTTGTTAGTGACAAAATGGAGAAATCCATTGTTGTTGCTATCGAACGTGTGGTGAAACACCCGATTTACGGTAAATTCATCAAACGTACGACCAAACTGCACGTACATGACGAGAACAATGAATGTGGTATCGGTGACGTGGTTGAAATCCGCGAATGCCGCCCACTGTCTAAGACTAAGTCTTGGACGCTTGTTCGCGTTGTAGATAAAGCTGTTCTGTAATACAGTGAGCTTTGTCTAACGAATAAACGGCTCAGTAAATGAGCCGTTTATTTTTTCTACCCATATTCAGGAACCGGTGTTATAATGCCGCGCCCTCGTTTATGGGGCTTTTTAACGACCTAATTATGGGTCCCGAAGTAGTAGTTGACATTAGCGGAGCACTGAAATGATCCAAGAACAGACTATGCTGACCGTAGCCGACAACTCCGGCGCGCGTCGCGTAATGTGTATCAAGGTTCTGGGTGGCTCGCACCGTCGCTACGCAGGCGTCGGCGACATCATCAAAATTACCATCAAGGAAGCAATTCCTCGTGGTAAGGTGAAGAAAGGCGATGTCCTGAAAGCGGTAGTGGTGCGCACCAGGAAGGGTGTTCGTCGCCCGGACGGTTCTGTCATTCGCTTCGATGGTAATGCATGCGTTATTTTAAACAATAACAGCGAGCAACCAATCGGCACGCGTATTTTTGGGCCGGTAACTCGTGAACTGCGTAATGAAAAGTTCATGAAAATTATCTCTCTGGCACCAGAAGTACTCTAAGGAGCGAATCATGGCAGCTAAAATCCGTCGTGATGACGAAGTTATCGTGTTAACCGGTAAAGATAAAGGTAAGCGCGGTAAAGTTAAGAATGTCTTGTCTTCCGGCAAGCTAATTGTTGAAGGTATCAACCTGGTTAAGAAACATCAGAAGCCGGTTCCGGCCCTGAACCAACCAGGTGGCATCGTTGAAAAAGAAGCTGCTATTCAAGTTTCTAACGTTGCACTCTTCAATGCGGCAACCGGCAAGGCTGACCGTGTAGGCTTTAGATTCGAAGAGGGCAAAAAAGTCCGTTTCTTCAAATCTAACAGCGAAACTATCAAGTAATTTGGAGTAGTACGATGGCGAAACTGCATGATTACTACAAAGACGAAGTAGTTACAAAACTCATGACTGAGTTTAACTACAATTCTGTCATGCAAGTCCCTCGGGTCGAGAAGATCACCCTGAACATGGGTGTGGGTGAAGCGATCGCTGACAAGAAACTGCTGGATAATGCAGCAGCTGACTTGACAGCAATCTCCGGTCAAAAACCGTTGATCACCAAAGCACGCAAATCAGTTGCAGGCTTCAAAATCCGTCAGGGCTATCCGATCGGCTGTAAAGTAACTCTGCGTGGCGAACGCATGTGGGAGTTTCTTGAGCGCCTGATCACCATTGCTGTACCACGTATCCGTGACTTCCGTGGCTTGTCCGCTAAGTCATTCGATGGCCGTGGTAACTACAGCATGGGTGTCCGTGAGCAGATCATCTTCCCAGAAATCGACTATGACAAAGTCGATCGCGTTCGTGGTTTGGATATTACCATTACCACTACTGCGAAATCTGATGATGAAGGCCGTGCTCTGCTGGCAGCCTTTAACTTCCCATTCCGTAAGTAAGGTAGGGTTACTAATGGCTAAGCAATCGATGAAAGCACGCGAAGTCGTTCGCGTGAAACTGGCCGACAAATACCGCGCTAAACGCGAGGAATTGAAAGCTATCATCTCTGGTGTGAACTCATCCGACGAAGAACGTTGGGATGCTGTTCTTAAGCTGCAGTCTCTGCCGCGTGATTCCAGCCCGTCCCGTCAGCGTAACCGCTGCCGCCAAACTGGTCGTCCGCATGGTTATGTGGGCAAATTCGGGTTGAGCCGTATCAAGCTTCGTGAAGCCGCTATGCGCGGTGAAGTACCTGGCTTGAAGAAGGCTAGCTGGTAATATCCAATTGAATCACGGGAGTAAAGACAGATGAGCATGCAAGATCCAATTGCGGATATGCTGACCCGTATCCGTAACGGTCAAGCCGCGAATAAAGTTGCGGTCACCATGCCTTCCTCCAAGCTGAAATTGGCAATTGCCAACGTGCTGAAAGAAGAAGGCTATATTGAAGATTTTAAAATCGAAGGCGACATCAAGCCTGAACTGGAACTGACTCTTAAGTATTTCCAGGGCAAGGCTGTGGTAGAGAGCATTCAGCGAGTCAGCCGCCCAGGTCTGCGCATCTATAAGAAAAAAGATGAGCTGCCTAAAGTTATGGCCGGTATGGGTATTGCTGTCGTTTCTACCTCTAAAGGTGTTATGACTGATCGTGCAGCGCGCCAAGCTGGTCTTGGTGGCGAAATTATCTGCTACGTAGCCTAATTGGAGGAATAAAATGTCTCGTGTTGCTAAAGCACCGGTCGTTATTCCTGCTGGCGTAGAGGTAAAACTCAACGGTCAGGTTATTTCGATCAAAGGTAAGAACGGCGAGCTGACTCGTACAATCAACGATGCTGTTGAAGTTAAACACGCTGATAATGCACTGACTTTCGCTCCGCGCGAAGGTTTTGCTAACGCGTGGGCCCAAGCGGGTACCACTCGTGCGCTGTTAAATGCAATGGTTATCGGTGTTACCGAAGGCTTCACTAAGAAGCTGCAGCTGGTTGGTGTAGGTTATCGTGCAGCAGTTAAAGGCAATGCGGTGAGTTTGGCCCTGGGCTTCTCTCATCCTGTTGAACATGCTCTGCCAGCGGGAATCACTGCTGAATGTCCAACTCAAACTGAAATCGTGCTGAAAGGCGCTGATAAGCAGATGATTGGACAAGTGGCTGCTGATCTGCGCGCCTACCGTCGTCCTGAGCCTTATAAAGGCAAGGGTGTTCGTTACGCCGACGAAGTCGTGCGTACCAAAGAGGCTAAGAAGAAGTAAGGTAACACTATGGATAAGAAATCTGCTCGTATCCGTCGTGCGACCCGCGCACGTCACAAGCTCAAAGAACTGGGTGCGACTCGTCTGGTGATTCACCGCACGCCTCGTCATATTTATGCACAGGTTATCGCACCAAACGGTTCAGAAGTCCTGGTAGCTGCATCTACTGTAGAGAAAGCTATCGCTGAGCAACTGAAGTACACTGGAAATAAAGACGCCGCTACAGCTGTGGGTAAAGCTGTTGCAGAGCGCGCACTGGAAAAAGGTATTACGAAAGTATCCTTTGACCGTGCTGGTTTCCAATATCATGGTCGTGTCCAGGCACTGGCAGATGCTGCCCGTGATGCTGGCCTTCAGTTCTAAGGTAGAGGTGTAAGATGGCTCACATCGAAAAACAAGCTGGCGAACTGCAGGAAAAGCTGATCGCGGTAAATCGCGTATCTAAAACCGTTAAAGGTGGTCGTATTTTCTCCTTCACTGCACTGACAGTGGTTGGCGATGGTAACGGTCGCATTGGTTTTGGTTACGGAAAAGCGCGTGAAGTTCCAGCAGCTATCCAGAAAGCGATGGAAAAAGCCCGTCGCAACATGATTAACGTCGCGCTGAACCACGGCACCCTGCAGCACCCTGTTAAAGGTGTGCACACAGGATCTCGTGTGTTCATGCAGCCGGCTTCCCAGGGTACCGGTATTATTGCCGGTGGTGCAATGCGCGCCGTTCTGGAAGTCGCTGGAGTTCATAACGTTTTGGCTAAAGCATATGGTTCCACCAACCCGATTAACGTGGTTCGTGCAACTATTGATGGCCTGGCGAATATGAAGTCTCCGGAAATGGTCGCTGCCAAGCGTGGTAAATCCGTTGAAGAAATTCTGGGGTAATTGACCATGGCAAAGACTATTAAAATTACACAAACCCGCAGTGCGATCGGTCGTTTGCCGAAACACAAGGCAACGCTGCTTGGCCTGGGTCTGCGTCGTATTGGCCACACCGTAGAGCGCGAGGATACTCCTGCTGTACGTGGTATGGTCAACGCGGTTTCCTACATGGTTAAAGTTGAGGAGTAAGAGATGCGTTTAAATACTCTGTCTCCGGCCGAAGGGTCTAAGCACGCTTCAAAGCGTCTGGGTCGTGGTATCGGTTCTGGTCTCGGCAAAACCGGCGGTCGTGGTCACAAAGGTCAGAACTCTCGTTCTGGCGGTGGCGTACGTCGTGGGTTCGAAGGTGGCCAGATGCCGTTGTACCGTCGTCTGCCGAAATTCGGTTTCACCTCTCGCAAAGCAATGATCACTGGTGAGATTCGTCTCTCCGATCTGGCGAAAGTTGAAGGCGACGTAGTTGACCTGAACACGCTGAAAGCAGCAAACATTATCGGTATCCAGATCGAGTTCGCGAAAGTGATTCTGTCTGGCGAGGTTTCTCGTCCGGTAACTGTTCGCGGCCTGCGTGTCACTAAAGGCGCTCGTGCTGCTATCGAAGCTGCTGGCGGTAAAATCGAGGAATAAGTAGCAGATGGCAAAGCAACCGGGATTAGATTTTCAAAGTGCTAAAGGCGGGTTTGGCGAGCTGAAACGCAGACTGATGTTTGTTATCGGTGCGCTGATTGTGTTCCGTATTGGCTCTTTTATTCCGATCCCTGGTATTGATGCCGCTGTACTTGCCAAACTGCTTGAGCAACAGCGAGGCACTATCATTGAAATGTTTAACATGTTCTCTGGTGGTGCTCTCAGCCGTGCTTCTATCTTTGCATTGGGTATCATGCCGTATATTTCGGCATCGATTATTATCCAGCTGTTAACGGTGGTTCATCCAGCGTTAGCAGAGTTGAAGAAAGAAGGGGAGTCTGGTCGTCGTAAGATCAGCCAGTACACCCGTTATGGCACTCTGGTGCTGGCAATATTCCAGTCAATCGGTATTGCTACCGGTTTACCGAATATGCCTGGTATGCAAGGCTTGGTGTTAAACCCAGGCTTTGCATTCTACTTCACAGCTGTTGTGAGCCTTGTCACGGGGACTATGTTCCTTATGTGGCTTGGTGAACAGATTACTGAGCGTGGTATCGGCAACGGTATTTCAATCATAATCTTCGCTGGTATTGTTGCGGGTTTGCCGCCGGCCGTTGGCCATACTATCGAACAAGCAAGGCAAGGCGACCTGCACTTCCTTCTGTTGCTGTTGGTTGCAGTACTAGTATTCGCAGTGACCTTCTTCGTTGTTTTTGTTGAACGTGGTCAACGCCGCATTGTGGTAAACTACGCAAAACGTCAACAGGGTCGTCGTGTCTATGCTGCGCAGAGCACGCATTTACCGCTGAAAGTGAATATGGCTGGTGTTATTCCAGCAATTTTTGCTTCCAGTATTATTCTGTTCCCAGCAACGATTGCATCGTGGTTTGGGGGCGGTACCGGTTGGAACTGGCTGACTACAATTTCGCTGTATTTGCAGCCTGGGCAACCGCTTTATGTGTTACTCTATGCGTCTGCAATCATCTTCTTCTGTTTCTTCTACACAGCGTTGGTTTTCAACCCACGTGAAACAGCAGATAACCTGAAGAAGTCCGGTGCATTTGTACCAGGAATTCGTCCGGGAGAACAAACGGCGAAGTATATTGATAAAGTGATGACCCGCCTGACCTTGGTTGGTGCGTTGTACATTACCTTTATCTGCCTAATCCCGGAGTTCATGCGTGATGCAATGAAAGTGCCTTTCTACTTCGGTGGAACCTCGCTGCTCATTGTTGTCGTGGTTATCATGGACTTTATGGCTCAAGTGCAAACTCTGATGATGTCTAGTCAGTACGAGTCTGCATTGAAGAAAGCGAATCTGAAAGGCTACGGCCGTTAATAGTCGCTTGAGAAGTTACGGAGAGTAAAAATGAAAGTTCGTGCTTCCGTCAAGAAATTATGTCGTAACTGCAAAATCGTTAAGCGTGACGGTGTTATTCGCGTGATTTGCAGCGCCGAACCGAAGCATAAACAGCGTCAAGGCTGATTATCTCGTATATTTTTCTTGCAAAGTTGGGTTGAGCTGGCTAGATTAGCCAGCCAATCTTTTGTATGTCTATGCGTTTCCATTTGAGTATCCTGAAAACGGGCTTTTCGGTATGGGACGCATAATCTAAATAGTAGGAGTGCATAGTGGCCCGTATAGCAGGCATTAACATTCCTGATCAAAAACATACCGTGATCGCTTTAACTTCGATCTACGGTGTAGGCAAGACTCGTTCAAAGGCCATTTGTGCTGCGGCGGGTATCGCTGAAGATGTTAAGATCAGAGAGCTGTCTGAAGAACAAATCGACACGCTGCGTGACGAAGTTGCCAAATTTGTCGTTGAAGGTGATCTGCGCCGTGAAGTGAGTATGAGCATCAAGCGTCTGATGGACCTTGGTTGCTATCGCGGTTTGCGTCATCGTCGTGGTCTGCCAGTACGCGGTCAGCGTACGAAGACCAACGCACGTACCCGTAAGGGTCCGCGCAAACCGATCAAGAAATAATCGGGGTGATTGAATAATGGCAAAGGCACCAGTTCGTGCACGTAAGCGTGTAAGAAAACAAGTCTCTGACGGCGTGGCTCATGTCCATGCTTCTTTCAACAACACAATCGTTACTATCACTGATCGTCAGGGTAATGCATTGGGTTGGGCAACTGCCGGTGGTTCCGGTTTCCGTGGCTCTCGCAAGTCCACTCCGTTCGCAGCTCAGGTTGCAGCAGAGCGTTGCGCAGAAGCTGTGAAAGAATACGGTATCAAGAACCTTGAAGTTATGGTTAAGGGACCGGGTCCAGGCCGCGAATCTACTATTCGTGCTCTGAACGCCGCTGGTTTCCGCATCACTAATATTACTGATGTGACTCCGATCCCTCACAACGGTTGTCGTCCGCCGAAAAAACGTCGCGTATAACGCTCGTTTTTAGGAATGTTGGAGAAAGAAAATGGCAAGATATTTGGGTCCTAAGCTCAAGCTGAGCCGTCGCGAGGGCACAGACCTGTTCCTGAAGTCTGGTGTTCGCGCGATCGATACCAAGTGTAAAATTGAACAAGCTCCTGGCCAGCACGGTGCGCGTAAACCGCGTCTGTCTGACTATGGTGTGCAGTTGCGTGAAAAGCAAAAAGTTCGCCGCATGTTCGGTGTTCTGGAGCGTCAGTTCCGTAACTACTATAAAGAAGCAGCACGTCTGAAAGGCAACACCGGTGAAAACCTGTTGGCTCTGCTTGAAGGTCGTCTGGACAACGTTGTTTACCGTATGGGCTTTGGCGCTACTCGTGCAGAATCACGTCAGTTAGTTAGCCACAAAGCAGTTATGGTAAATGGTCGCGTTGTTAACATCGCTTCTTATCAGGTAACTCCGAATGACGTAGTTAGCATCCGTGAGAAAGCCAAAAAGCAATCTCGCGTGAAGGCCGCTCTGGAGCTGGCTGAACAGCGTGAAAAGCCAACCTGGCTGGAAGTTGATGCTGCTAAGATGGAAGGTGTGTTCAAGCGTAAGCCTGAGCGTACTGATCTGTCTGCGGACATTAACGAACACCTGATCGTCGAGCTTTACTCCAAGTAAAGCTTAGTACCAAAGAGAGGACACAATGCAGGGTTCTGTGACAGAGTTTCTAAAACCGCGCCTGGTAGATATCGAGCAAGTGAGTTCGACGCACGCCAAGGTGACCCTTGAGCCTTTAGAGCGTGGCTTTGGCCATACTCTTGGTAATGCACTGCGCCGTATTCTGCTCTCATCGATGCCGGGTTGCGCGGTGACAGAGGTTGAGATTGATGGTGTACTACACGAGTACAGCACCAAAGAAGGCGTTCAGGAGGATATCCTGGAAATCCTGCTCAACCTGAAAGGGCTGGCGGTGAGAGTTCAAGGTAAAGATGATGTTATTCTTACTCTGAATAAGTCTGGCATTGGCCCTGTGACTGCAGCCGATATCACCCATGATGGTGATGTCGAAATCGTCAAGCCGCAACATGTGATCTGCCACCTGACTGATGAGAACGCATCTATTAGTATGCGTATCAAAGTTCAGCGCGGTCGCGGTTATGTGCCGGCCTCTGCCCGAATTCATTCGGAAGAAGATGAGCGCCCAATTGGTCGTCTGCTGGTCGACGCCTGCTACAGCCCTGTAGAGCGAATTGCCTACAATGTTGAAGCTGCGCGTGTAGAACAGCGTACTGACTTGGATAAGCTGGTCATCGAAATGGAAACCAACGGTACAATCGATCCTGAAGAGGCGATTCGTCGTGCGGCAACCATTCTGGCTGAACAACTTGAAGCTTTCGTTGACTTACGTGATGTTCGTCAACCAGAAGTTAAAGAAGAGAAACCAGAGTTCGATCCGATCCTGCTGCGCCCTGTTGACGATCTGGAATTGACTGTCCGCTCTGCTAACTGCCTTAAGGCAGAAGCTATCCACTATATCGGTGATCTGGTACAGCGTACCGAAGTTGAGCTGCTCAAAACGCCTAACTTGGGTAAAAAATCTCTTACCGAGATTAAAGACGTGCTGGCTTCCCGTGGTTTGTCTCTGGGCATGCGCCTGGAAAACTGGCCACCGGCAAGCATCGCTGACGAGTAACCGGATCACAGGTTAAGGTTTTACTGAGAAGGATAAGGTCATGCGCCATCGTAAGAGTGGTCGTCAACTGAACCGCAACAGCAGCCATCGCCAGGCTATGTTCCGCAATATGGCAGGTTCACTGGTTCGTCATGAGATCATCAAGACGACTCTGCCTAAAGCGAAAGAGCTGCGTCGCGTAGTTGAGCCGCTGATTACTCTTGCCAAGACTGATAGCGTTGCTAATCGTCGTCTGGCATTCGCCCGCACTCGTGATAACGAGATCGTGGCAAAACTGTTTAATGAATTGGGTCCGCGTTTTGCAGCCCGTACTGGTGGTTACACTCGCATTCTTAAGTGTGGCTTCCGTGCAGGTGACAATGCTCCGATGGCTTACATCGAGCTGGTTGATCGCGCCGAGTCTCAAACAGAAGCTGCTGCAGAGTAATCTGTAGTAACGTGAAAAAACCGGGCTTGCCCGGTTTTTTTATATCTGAAATTCGTCCTCCCGTGCTTTTCCAGCATATCTTTATTACATCTCCAGTGATTGCAGAGTTGATTATGTGGTTACTTGATCAATGGGCAGAACGTCATATTCTTGATGCACAACGCAATGGTGAGTTTGATTCACTACCTGGGTCAGGGAAGCCTCTCGAACTTGATGATGATTCACATATCCCACTCGAATTACGAGCGGCTTGGCGTCTGTTGATAAATTCTGGTTGCTTACCTCCCGAGCTTCAACATCGTAAGGATGCTATTGAGCTTAATGATTTACTCAAATCGATAGGTCATAGCCATCCTGAATACACAGGTATCAGAAAGAAATTGCTATTACTTGAGCTCAAACTTCAGAATGCAGGAATGAGTACTGATTTCCTACATGGAGAGTATGCTGATAGATTGCTTCATAAAATTGATGAGGAATGATCATGTTTCGTATTGGAGAGTTGGCCAGACTGGCAGATGTGACGCCCGATACCATCCGCTATTATGAAAAGCAGCAAATGATGGATCATGAAGTCAGAACTGAAGGAGGCTTTCGGCTTTATAGTGAAAGTGATTTGCAGCGCCTGAAGTTTATCCGTTATGCAAAACAGTTAGGTTTCACGCTGGAAACTATCCGTGAACTACTGTCGATCCGAATCGATCCCGAGCATCACACCTGCCAGGAATCGAAGAGCATTGTGCAATCGAGATTGACAGAGGTGGAGTCCAAAATTAAAGAGCTTCAGCATATGCAGCGCTCGTTACAGAGATTAAATGATGCATGTTGTGGCACTGCCCACAGCAGCGCATATTGTTCAATCCTTGAAGCGTTGGAGCAGGGGGCTAGCCAGCGAAAAGATTAAATTGTATTTTTCAGATAAAGGCATAAAATCGCGCCGTTATTTTAATCAATTTGGAGTTTGTATGAGCAAGTATCAGCATAAGAGAGGGATCATCAAAGATAATGCCATTGAGGCATTGCTACATGACCCACTATTTCGTCAAAGAGTTGAGCAGAATAAGAAAGGGAAAGGGAGTTACCAACGTAATACAAAACATGGCAAACGAGGTAACTGGGAGGCCAGTGGCAAACAAGCAAATCGCTTTTTTACCACTGGCCTTCCTTTTTTCACTAGCGCATTCAGATTCGTTCGTTCTGCTGTTTCAGCAGGTCGCGAATTTCGCTGAGTAATACTTCTTCTTTAGTTGGTGCCGGTGGTGCTGCAGGTTCTTCGACTTTCTTACGATTCAGTTTGTTTATCGCTTTGATCGCAAGGAAAATCGCGAAGGCAACAATTACGAAATCAAAGATATTCTGAATAAATACGCCGTAATGCATCACAACGGCAGGAATATCACCCGCTGCAGGTCTTAATGTTAAAGCGAACTGTTTAAAATCCACGCCACCAATTAACAACCCAAGTGGTGGCATAATAATATCCGCAACTAATGATGAAACAATTTTCCCGAATGCGGCCCCAATAATTACACCTACTGCCAAATCCACAACATTTCCGCGCATAGCAAATTCACGGAATTCTTTTAACATGCTCATTTTTCTCTCCTTGTACCGGCTGACGTTAATAAGTCTAACAAATGATGACCCGATTGCCATTACATCAGGAAATATGAATTCCCTGCTAATACCTTAATATTCAGAGGGTTTATTGGGTTAAGAGAATGACGGGTAGATTTTTTATCTACCCGCTAGAGGTTATAGGAAGAAAGGACTTGGCTGGAATAGACGTTCCACATCGCTCACAAATTTCTTATCTGTCAGGAACATAATTACATGGTCGCCCTGTTCTATACGTAAATTGTCATTAGCGATCATGACATCGTTTCCCCTGACGACAGCACCAATTATCGTACCTGGCGGAAGCTTTATTTCATCAATAGAACGACCTACTACGCGTGAAGTACTTTCATCGCCATGGGCAACCGCTTCGATGGCTTCAGCCACTCCACGACGTAAAGATGATACCCCTACGATATCGGCTTTACGCACATGGCCCAATAATGCCGAAATGGTGGCTTGCTGTGGTGAAATTGCAATATCAATTACGCTGCCCTGCACCAAATCGACGTAGGCTTTACGTTGGATAAGCACCATGACTTTCTTGGCACCCATACGTTTAGCCAACATAGCGGACATAATATTTGCTTCATCGTCATTGGTGACGGCGATAAACAAATCAACTTGTTCAATATGCTCCTCGGCCAACAGTTCCTGATCGGAAGCATCACCATAGAATACGATGGTGTTTTGCAGCATTTCGGCAAGTTCGGCAGCACGTTGCGGATCACGTTCAATGAGCTTAACGCTGTAATCTTTTTCAAGACGCTGTGCCAGACCTGCCCCAATATTACCGCCACCAACAAGCATAATGCGCTTATAAGGTTTTTCGAGTCGTTGCAATTCACTCATTACGGCGCGGATATGCTGAGAGGCGGCAATGAAGAAGACTTCATCTCCGGCTTCAACGATAGTCGAACCTTGCGGGCGAATAGGACGGTCATGACGGAAAATCGCCGCAACGCGCGTTTCGATATGCGGCATATGTTCGCGCATAGTCGAAAGTGCATTTCCGACGAGTGGCCCACCGTAATAAGCTTTCACAACGGCAAGGCTTACTTTCCCTTCAGCAAAATTCACCACCTGAAGTGCACCTGGATATTCAATCAGGCGATAAATATTGTCGATGACTAGCTGTTCAGGCGCGATAAGGTGATCAATTGGCACGGCTTCGGCGTTGAATAAACGCTCGGCATCACGAACGTAATCAGGTGCACGAATTCGCGCGATTCGGTTTGGCGTATTAAAAAGCGAATATGCTACCTGGCAGGCAATCATGTTCGTTTCATCAGAACTGGTTACTGCGACCAACATATCGGCATCATCGGCGCCTGCTTCACGCAAAACGCGCGGATGCGAGCCGTGCCCCTGCACAACGCGTAAATCGAACTTATCTTGCAAGCTGCGTAGGCGATCCTGATTGGTATCAACAACAGTTATATCGTTGTTCTCACCTACCAGGTTTTCTGCCAGTGTGCCGCCGACCTGGCCCGCACCGAGAATTATTATTTTCATTGTTTTATAGCTTCATGAGATGAAACCTAAGACTCAGCAAACCTGAATCAGCTTTTAATTAGCTTAGCGTAAAAGAAGCCATCACCATCTTCCGGAGAAGGGAGATTCTGGATCCCTGGCATTTCTGGTGTACCTGTTTCCACCAGTTTTGCTTCTGGATGCTGCGCCAGGAATGCCGCGACTTGCTGATAGTTTTCTTCTGGCAGGATAGAACATGTGGCGTAAACCAATGTGCCACCCGATTTCAGTTTTGGCCAAATAGCTTCCAGAATCTCTTTTTGCAGTGCAGCTAATTCAGCGATGTCTCTGTCGCGACGCAACCATTTGATATCCGGGTGGCGGCGAATAACACCTGTAGCTGAACACGGTGCATCAAGAAGAATGCGATCAAATTGTTGATTACCACACCACTGTTCAGGGAAACGCCCGTCTCCTGATTTAACCTCTGCACTCATACCCAGACGTTGCAAGTTTTCGTGCACACGCTTCAGGCGCTGTTCATCAATGTCGACAGCCATCACGCGTGCTTTAGGTGCAGCTTCAAGTATATGAGTGGTTTTGCCACCAGGTGCTGCACACAAATCGAGGATCGCATCGCCATCTTGCGGATCCAGTAGATCAACACAACCTTGTGCTGAGGCATCCTGAACTGTCACCCAACCTTCTTCAAACCCCGGTAATGCGTGAACAGGAGCAGGAGTTTCAAGGCGCACTGCATCGCGATATTGTGGATGAGCATGACCTTCCAGCCCCTTTTCTGCTAATAACGCCATCCATTCTTCACGAGTATGGTGTTGGCGATTAACACGCAGCCACATAGGAGGGCGCTGATTATTGGCATCGACAATAGATTGCCATTGGCCCGGATAGGCTTTTTTCAAACGTTGCAGTAACCAGCTCGGGTGTAAGAAACGGCTTTCATGTTTAGCCGCTTCTGCCATCAGCTCTTCTTGTTGGCGCTGGAACTGGCGTAATACGCCGTTAATCAAACCTTTAAGTGATTGCTTCTTGATAGCAGCTGCCCCTTCAACTGTTTCTGCCAGAGCAGCATGAGCAGGAATGCGGGTATAAAGGAGCTGATAAAAACCTACCATAATCAAATAGTGGATGGTGCGTTGCTTGCCCGTCATCGGGCGAGACATCAATTTACCAATCAACCATTCCAACTGAGGCAGAGTGCGTAATACGCCAAAGCAAAGCTCCTGAAGCAATGCTCTATCTTTATCAGAGACTTTTTGTTGCATAGCAGGCAGGACATTACTGAGCGATTGACCTTGTTCCACAACTTGTTCAATCGTCTGTGCGGCCATACTGCGAAGATTTAATGTTTTTTTCATACGTACGCTCTGGTTTTTCGGCGCTTAAAAACAAAAATGCCCAGGTGATTGACCTGGGCGCAAAGAATTTCTTTTCTCAGGCGAGAAGTGCACCTGGCTTAAACCATTCACTGCGAGAGTTCAGGAGGTCCTGTGCAGTCATCGCTTTCTTTCCAGCAGGTTGAAGTGATTCCAGATTTAAAATCCCTTCACCAGTTGCCACCTGAATACCCTGTTTGTTGGTTTCAACAATGGTTCCGGGTGCTGCTTTAATCGGTTGGTTAATCACTGATGCCTGCCAGACTTTAACGGGCTGCCCGTCAATTTCCAGCCAACTCATTGGCCACGGATTAAAAGCGCGGATGCACCGCTCAAGTTGTGAGGCAGAAAGCGACCAGTCGATACGTGCCTCTTCCTTGCTGAGTTTTTCAGCGTACGTCACCAGTTCTTCATTTTGAACTTCAGGTTTTGCATGGCCTGTAGCCAACTGATTTAACGTTTCTAATAACCCCACAGGGCCAAGGTTTGCCAGCTTATCGTAGAGCGTTGCGCTGGTATCAGTGGCTTCAATTGGGCAGGAGAGTTTCACCAGCATATCGCCAGTATCCAGACCCACGTCCATCTGCATAATGGTCACGCCTGTTTCGGCATCACCAGCCCATAACGAACGCTGGATAGGTGCCGCACCACGCCAGCGTGGCAGCAGCGAACCATGAACATTAATACAGCCCAGGCGTGGCATATCCAGAACCGCTTTTGGCAGAATCAGACCGTAAGCTACAACCACCATGACATCAGCGTTCAAGCTGGAAACCAGTTCCTGATTTTCAGCAGGGCGCAAAGAGGCTGGTTGAAATACAGGGATATCCCTTTCAGTCGCCAGTACTTTAACTGGGCTTGGCATCAACTTTTTGCCACGCCCAGCAGGACGATCGGGTTGTGTGAATACGCCAACTACCTGGTGCTGAGAAGACAACAGCGCGTCAAGATGACGCGCTGCAAAGTCAGGAGTGCCAGCGAAAATAATACGCAGTGAATCAGACACATTATTCCCTTGTGTGATGGATTAGGCACTCTTATTCAGACGAGCCATTTTTTCCAGTTTCTGACGAATACGCTGACGCTTCAACGGTGAAAGGTAATCAACGAAGAGTTTGCCAACCAGGTGATCCATCTCGTGTTGAATACAAATGGCAAGCAGGCCATCAGCTTCCAGTTCGTATGGCTTACCTTCACGGTCCAGAGCGCGAATTTTGACTCTTTCCGCTCGAGGAACAAGAGCACGTTGTTCTGGTATGGACAGGCAACCCTCTTCGATACCAGTATCGCCGCTTTTTTCCAGCAACTCAGGGTTAATCAAAACCAGGCGCTCGTCGCGGTTTTCAGAAACATCAATCACAATGATACGTTGATGGATATCCACCTGTGTTGCTGCAAGGCCAATACCTTCCTCTGCGTACATTGTCTCGAACATATCATCGACAATCCGCTGAATCTCAGCATTCACCTCTTTGACCGGAGCCGCCACAGTGCGAAGGCGCTCGTCCGGAAAATGTAATACCTGCAAAACTGACATAAATATCCAGAGCTGTGTTCAATTGATAGAAAGATTATTACCTCTATTCTAGACATTTCCCCGCCTGATTGACAGCATCAGTGACCAATCGCAAGGATTGCTTTTATAGCTTATGGCAGGAGGAAGATATGCCACCAAAGGAGATATGGCTACGCTTGATGGCTGTTCAAAGTCTCAGTGGAGATAAGCTATTAAAAATTGCCCATTTCTTATTAAACGAACCGGAATGTACTGTCACTCATCTCTCCAACTCTGGCTTATCTGCTCTGCAGATTTCTTATTTTCTGGAATTTAGTGAAAAAGAGCTGGAAGCTTCACTTTGTTGGCTTGAGCAACCTAATCACCACCTGCTTACTGCGGATAGTGCCAATTATCCCGATCAGTTGCGGGCAATAGATTGTTACCCGGCAGCGCTATTTGTCGCAGGTGATATTGAGCTTCTTGCCAGTAACCAATTAGCCGTAGTCGGTAACCGTAACCTTTCTCTTTATGGCGAACGGTGGTGCCGAATGTTTTGTGAACCATTAGCTACTGCGGGATTAACGATAACGAGTGGTTTGGCTTTGGGTATTGATGCTGTAGCGCATCGCGCAGCGTTAAACGTACATGGAAAAACAGTTGCTGTTTTAGGAAATGGGCTAGCAAATCTTTACCCTAAACGTCATAAACAATTGGGTGAGCAGATTATTGCCGAGGGTGGTGCCATTATCTCTGAGTTTCCACTGAATACCACGCCATTTCCGGGGAACTTTCCACGCAGAAATCGAATTATCAGCGGCTTGAGTCGGGCTGTTTTTGTCGTGGAGGCAAGTGAGCGCAGCGGTTCTTTGGTGACTGCACGATATGCCATTGAACAAGGCCGGGAGCTTTTTGCATTACCTGGAGCAATTGGCAGCCCAGGGAGTGAGGGCCCTCACTTTCTAATTAAGCAAGGCGCTACTTTAGTGAGTCATCCTTCAGACATACTTGAGCATCTGGAAAATGAATTGCAATGGCTTCCCTCTATCCCCAAGGCCTTAATATATTCACACAATGAAGGGGATCGAACATTGCCATTTCCTGAGCTGTTGGCTAACGTAGGAGATGAGGTTACACCTGTTGACGTCGTCGCTGAACGTGCCGGCCAACCTGTGCCAGTTACGGTAGCCCAGCTACTCGAACTGGAGTTAGCAGGATGGATCGCAGCTGTACCCGGCGGCTATGTCCGATTGAGGAGGGCATGCCATGTTCGACGTACTAATGTACTTATTTGAAACCTACATCCACAACGAAGTGGAAATGCGAGTTGATCAAGATAAATTGACGCGTGATCTCGCCGATGCTGGTTTTGATCACGAAGACATTTATAACGCTCTTGTATGGCTTGAAAAGCTGGCGGACTATCAAGATGGTCTGACTGAACCCATGCAACTGGCCGCTGATCCTCTTTCTATGCGTATGTATACCGCAGAAGAGTGCCAGCGACTTGATGCAACTTGTCGGGGGTTTTTACTATTCCTGGAACAGATTCAGGTGCTGAACCTCGAAACCCGTGAAATGGTCATTGAACGAGTATTAGCGTTAGACACCGCTGAGTTCGAACTGGAAGACTTAAAGTGGGTGGTGCTAATGGTACTGTTCAACATTCCGGGGTGCGAAAATGCATATCAGCAAATGGAAGAATTACTCTTCGAAGTAAATGAAGGTATGCTGCATTAAATTAAAGCCGCGGCATGAGATGTTATGACCAAATCAGCACTGTTCACTGTGCCTAAAAATGAACCCTGTCCCCAATGTGGGGCAGGGTTAGTCATTCGTTCTGGTAAACACGGCCCTTTTCTTGGCTGTTCCCATTACCCGGAATGTGATTATGTTCGCCCGCTAAAAAGCCTGGCTGATGGCCATGTGGTTAAAGTACTTGAAGGTCAACACTGTCCTGTATGCCAGGAAAACCTGGTATTACGCCAGGGGCGTTTCGGCATGTTCATTGGTTGCAGCAATTACCCAACTTGTGATCATACCGAAGTTATCGACAAACCCGATGAAACTGCAATCAATTGCCCTCAATGCCAGAAAGGTAAATTAGTCCAAAGACGCTCTCGGTTTGGTAAAACCTTTTGGTCATGTGATAGCTATCCGACCTGTCAATTCGTCATTAATAGCAAACCAGTGGCAGGCGAATGCCCTGCGTGTCACTATCCGTTACTCATCGAAAAGAAAACGGCGCAGGGATTGAAACAATTCTGTGCCAGCAAACAATGTGGAAAGCCGGTAACGGCGGAATAAAGCTTGTGAAGACAAACCTGCAAACAGTGCAACTCCAAGAGATCGTTGCCGCCTTAAAACAACAACAAGTGATCGCTTATCCAACCGAAGCAGTGTTTGGCGTCGGTTGTGATCCTGACAGTGAGCTGGCAGTTACGCGTTTACTAGAGTTAAAACATCGCCCCGTAGACAAAGGCCTTATCCTGATAGCTGCGAGTTTCGAGCAACTTGTTCCATATATAGATAGCTCCGTGCTTTCGCAAATGCAGCGAGAAACCGTATTCTCTCGTTGGCCAGGGCCTGTGACCTTTGTTTTCCCAGCTCTTCCTTCAACACCGCGCTGGCTAACGGGTCGATTTGATTCCTTAGCCGTGAGGGTCACTGATCATCCATTGGTTCGTGATTTATGCCTGGTTTTTGGCAAACCTTTGGTTTCTACCAGTGCCAATTTATCTGGTTTACCACCTTGTCGTACGGCTGATGAAGTCCTGGCTCAATTTGGTGATGGCTTCCCGGTACTGCGTGGCGATACCGGAGGCAGGCTGAATCCGTCTGAAATTCGTGACGCTTTGACCGGCGAACTTTTCCGCCAGGGGTAATTAATGAACACCTTTGCCGTTTTTGGTAACCCAATTCAGCACAGCAAATCACCGCAAATTCATCAGATGTTTGCTGAGCAGTTAAAAATAGAGCATCCATATGGCCGTGTGTTGGCACCTGTTGATGCTTTTATTGAAACTCTTGAGCATTTTTTCCAGGCGGGCGGTAAAGGCGTCAATATTACTGTTCCTTTTAAAGAGCAAGCATTTACCCGTGCTGATGAACTGACCGAGCGTGCTGCATTAGCCGGTGCGGTGAACACGCTTAAGCGCCTGGACGATGGGCGCCTGCTCGGCGATAACACCGATGGGATTGGTCTTTTAACCGATCTGGAGCGTTTATCGCTGATCAAACCGGGTCGGCGTATTTTGCTACTGGGAGCGGGTGGCGCGGCACGGGGAGTTTTACTACCTTTGCTCTCGCTTGATTGCTCTGTAATGATAACCAACCGGACATTTTCTCGAGCCATGGAGCTCGCACAACTATTTAGCCACACTGGCAGTATTCAGGCGTTAGAGCAGTCTGAGCTGGAGGGGCATGAGTTCGATCTTATTATTAATGCCACCTCTAGCGGCATTGCTGGTGATATTCCTGTCATTCCAACTTCGTTGCTTTCGCATAATGTTCATTGCTATGACATGTTCTATCAAAAGGGTGATACACCGTTCTTGCATTGGTGCAAACAACACGGTGTTCAACATTATGCCGATGGTTTAGGAATGCTGGTGGGCCAGGCTGCACATGCCTTTTTTTTGTGGCACGGTGTGTTACCAGAAATCGCGCCAGTAATAGAGAAGCTAAAGCAGGAAATGTCGAAGTGAACCAGTCGATCCAGTTTCCCGATCGCGAGCAATGGGACGATCAACTTCTGGCGGTCTGCTTTCCTGCATTAGTAAATGGCTTTCAGATGATGTGCGGTATTACTGGGGAAACTATCGCCAGCCGTTATGGTGGCGATAATAAAGAATCATGGCTCGAGCTCTTTCGTCTTAATCGTTGGGATTTGGAAGACGAAGCAGAGGAGTTAATTGCAACTGGTGAACATGACAATCAAGCCTGCGTTTGGCTTTCCTGATCAAGATACTCATCTTTCCAGCGAACGTAGTTATTGGCTGAGTATTTTAAGCCTTCCAGTTCTCCAGCCGTAAGAGGGCGGATCTGCTTTACTGGGCTACCCAGATAAAGGAAGCCGCTCTCAAGACGTTTATTTTGCGGCACCAAACTTCCTGCACCGATCATTACATCGTCTTCTATTACTACACCATCCAGCAAAATCGATCCCATTCCTACGAGCACGCGGTTACCGATCGTGCAGCCGTGCAGCATGACCTTATGTCCCACAGTCACATCTTCACCGACAATAAGTGGATTGCCTTCCGGGTTATAGGAAGATTTATGCGTTACATGCAACACACTCCCATCCTGAATATTGCTACGAGCACCAATAGCCACATAGTTAACGTCGCCACGGATAGCAACTAGTGGCCAAATGCTCACATCATCAGCAAGACGCACGTCACCAATCACAACACTTGAACTATCAAGCATCACTCTTTGGCCAACTTCAGGATAGGTTTTTTGAAAAGGACGTAATACTGCAGACATAAATACCTCTGAAAGTTCTCTTCGTAGATAGACTGTGGCTGCTTTCTTAACCGATGGCAAGGAGGTAAAGCATCAAAAATAAGGCGAATTGGACATGATCGCAGCGAAAAGGGCGAAAACTAATCAGTCGGAAGAAAAGATCGAAAAAAGGGTTGTGCTATAAAAAGAGATCCCTATAATGCGCCTCCATCGACACGGAACATGTGAACAACATCACAGAGTAACGGCGGCGATGAGAGTCAAATATCCTGAAATTAAGGGTTGACTCTGAAAGAGGAAAGCGTAATATACGCCACCTCGAGTTAGCAAGCGAAAGCGCGTAACTCACTGCTCTTTAACAATTTATCAGACAATCTGTGTGGGCACTCGCAGGATTGATATCTCAGAT
>NZ_JAJSOT010000017.1:0-17524 GCF_021282435.1 Buttiauxella cochleicola
AAATGAATTACTGCTTGGTCACTCTTCAAGACTTGATATTTTTTTGATACCCGAAGGTATCTGAGATATCAATCCTGCGAGTGCCCACACAGATTGTCTGATAAATTGTTAAAGAGCAGTGAGTTAGACGCTTTCGCTTGCTAACTCGAGGTGGCGTATATTACGCTTTCCTCTTTCAGAGTCAAGCGTTTATTTTCGCTTTTCATCTGGCTGACGGGCCGGTTTGTAAGCCGTTGTGCCGTGTCAGTGGAGGCGCAGTATAGGGATTTTCTGGGAGCTGACAAGTATAAAATTCAAAAAACTTATCGATCGATTATTTTTCATTCAAAATACATATCAATGGCTCACTATCGCCTGGTTTTTAAACAAAAACGAGCCCCTCAGGGCCCGTTTTTGTCTTTTCTGTGACTTACTGCACTGCCACAATATGATTATCTTTTACTGTCAGATGCACTGTTTTACCAGGAATCAGCTCTCCAGAGAGGATTTGCTGAGCCAGCGGGTTCTCTATTTGCTGCTGGATAGCGCGTTTCAACGGTCTTGCACCATATACTGGGTCGTAACCATTCTCGCTAAGCAGCTTCAACGCATCCTCAGAGATAGTGACTTCATAGCCACGCTCTTCAAGGCGTTTATACAAACGCTGCAACTGAATCTGCGCAATAGAAGCTATGTGTTGCTCACCTAATGGGTGGAATACCACGACTTCATCTATACGGTTGACGAACTCTGGCCGGAAGTTCTGACTAACAACACCAAGAATCAGATCCTTCATATGACCGTAGTCCAACTCGCCGAAGCGCTCCTGAATTAAGTCAGAACCCAGGTTAGACGTCATAATCACAACCGTATTACGGAAGTCGACCGTTCTCCCCTGCCCATCAGTCAGACGTCCGTCGTCCAGCACCTGTAATAAGATGTTGAACACATCTGGATGTGCCTTCTCAACTTCATCCAACAGAATGACAGAGTAAGGACGACGACGAACAGCTTCTGTCAGATAACCGCCCTCTTCGTAACCAACATACCCAGGAGGCGCACCGACCAAACGAGAGACCGAGTGTTTTTCCATAAACTCGGACATATCGATACGTACCATTGCGTCATCGCTATCAAACATAAAGTTTGCCAGCGTTTTGCACAGCTCAGTTTTACCAACACCGGTAGGCCCAAGGAACAGGAACGAACCAATCGGACGATTTGGGTCAGACAAACCAGCACGGCTACGACGAATTGCGTTTGATACTGCCTCAACAGCCTCATTCTGCCCGATAACACGAGTATGAAGTTGTTGCTCCATTCTCAGCAGTTTGTCTCGTTCACCTTCCAGCATTCGAGCCACAGGGATCCCAGTCCAACGTGCCAGCACTTCCGCAATTTCTGCGTCAGTCACTTTGTTACGCAGCAGCCGCATGGTTTTGCCTTCACTCTGAGTTGCAGCCGCGAGCTGTTTCTCAAGCTCTGGAATCTTCCCATACTGCAATTCAGACATACGAGCCAGATCGCCTACGCGACGAGCCTGTTCAATGGCAATTTTTGCCTGTTCCAGCTCCGCTTTAATCGTCTGCTCACCAGAAAGTGAAGCTTTCTCAGCCTTCCACTCTTCTTCCAGTACTGAATATTCACGTTCTTTCTGCCCTAATTCTTCCTCAAGCATACTCAAACGTTTTTGGCTCGCTTCGTCAGACTCTTTCTTCAATGCCTGCTGTTCCAGTTTTAGCTGGATGATTCGGCGATCAAGACGGTCTAACTCTTCTGGCTTCGAATCAATCTGCATACGAATGCTGGAAGCCGCTTCATCGATAAGGTCGATGGCTTTATCCGGCAACTGACGATCGGCAATATATCGATGCGATAGAGTCGCAGCCGCAACAATAGCCGGGTCAGTAATCTGCACATGGTGGTGCAGTTCGTAACGCTCCTTCAACCCACGCAAAATTGCGATGGTATCTTCGACTGAAGGCTCTGCAACGAACACTTTCTGGAAGCGGCGCTCAAGTGCTGCATCCTTCTCTATATATTGGCGATATTCATCAAGCGTTGTCGCACCGACACAGTGCAACTCACCGCGCGCCAGTGCAGGCTTAAGCATGTTACCTGCATCCATTGCGCCATCGGCTTTACCTGCACCAACCATAGTGTGCAGCTCGTCAATAAATAGAATGACGTTACCTTCCTGTTTAGAAAGGTCGTTCAGCACACCTTTAAGACGCTCTTCAAATTCACCACGATATTTCGCGCCCGCCACCAGCGAACCCATATCCAGCGCCAGTACGCGACGCCCTTTCAACCCTTCAGGCACTTCACCATTAATAATGCGCTGTGCCAGGCCTTCAACAATGGCTGTTTTACCAACGCCTGGTTCACCGATGAGTACCGGGTTGTTTTTGGTACGCCGTTGCAATACTTGAATAGTGCGGCGAATTTCTTCATCACGGCCAATCACTGGATCAAGCTTGCCCTGTTCTGCACGCTCAGTCAGATCGACGGTATATTTTTTCAATGCCTGACGTTGGTCTTCGGCACCTTGATCATTCACGTTTTCGCCTCCACGCATTTGTTCAATTGCTGCTGTCACATTTGCCGTGGTAGCACCTGCTGATTTCAATAAATCAGTTAATGTTCCGCGCGATTCAAGTGCTGCCAGAACAAATAACTCAGACGAAATGAAGTTGTCATTTCGTTTTTGCGCCAGTTTGTCACACAGGTTTAATGCACGGACTAAATCCTGCGAAGGCTGGACGTCACCGCCCGTTCCTTCAACTTGTGGTAAACGGCTTAAAGCTTGCTCGATATCCGTACGTAACTTGCCAGCATTAACACCAGCAGAGGTCAGTAACGGACGCACAGAGCCGCCTTCCTGATTGAGCAGTGCGCTCATCAAGTGAAGGGGTTCGATAAATTGGTTGTCTTGCCCGAGAGCTAAGGATTGGGCATCAGCGAGAGCAAGCTGGAATTTATTAGTAAGACGATCCAGACGCATAACTCCTCCCATATACAGGTCAAATTTGCTACTGGAGATTAAATGAGGTCATCCCTCAATTATTCAAGGTTAATGACCTGAAATATTTGGAGCGTTAGTTACCCGCACTGGATCGTCTTGATTCGATAGGTTATATCAGCCAAATGAAACTTGCCATACGGCCTGTGGTTCTGTCGCGTCGATATGAGAAAAAATCACCCGCTTCGCTGTAAGTGCAACGGTCACCACCATAAATATGGTTAATATCCGCGGCAGACAAGCGTTGGCGTGCCAACGTGTAGATGTCAGCGATGTATTTTTCCCCTGACGGGCGAAATGCGCTATCAGCCTGAAGATCTTTAGCCATAAACGCTTCACGCACTTCAGGGCCGACTTCAAATGCTTCAGGGCCGATAGCCGGGCCAAGCCATGCGATGATATTTTCTGGCGCATCTTTAAAACAGGCGATGGTTTCTTCAAGCACACCTTCGCACAAACCACGCCATCCCGCATGAGCAGCAGCAACCTCAGTTCCTGCCTTATTACAGAATAGCACTGGCAAACAATCTGCAGTCATTACTGCACAAACGGTGCCCGGTGTTGAGCTATAAGAAGCATCAGCGCGCTTAGACAAATATGGCCCGCCCGTGAGTTTTAACACTTCTTTACCGTGTACCTGCTCTAACCAAACAGGTTTTGAAGGCAACGACGCAGCAGCGTAAAAAAGACGGCGGTTTTCTTCGACATCATCCAGGTTATCACCGCAATGGGCTCCCAGATTAAGCGAATCGTAAGGCGGTTGACTCACACCGCCAATACGTGTCGAACTGCAAGCAGCCACTCCTTCAGGGAGCGGCAACTGCGGGACGATCAATTTGCTCATAGCCAGTCCAGTTGATCCTTATGGATTTCTGTATCAGCACGCAATGCTTCAATCAGCTCAACCATATCCTGAGGAATCGGCGCATGCCACTCCATCAACATACCGCTGATCGGATGGTGAAGACGTAACATGGTTGCATGAAGAGCCTGGCGGTCAAACTTACGCAGCACGCTAACAAACTCTTCCGACGCACCTTTTGGCGGGCGTGGACGGCCACCGTAAAGCTGATCGCCAACTAATGGATGAGTGATATGCGCCATGTGCACACGAATCTGGTGAGTACGACCTGTTTCCAGACGCAGACGCAGACGAGTGTGTACGCGGAAATGTTCCATGATTCGGTAATGCGTAACCGCTGGCTTACCCATAGGATGCACAGCCATATGGGTGCGCTTGGTCGAATGGCGGCTGATTGGCTCGTCTACCGTGCCACCCGCAGTCATATGACCAATCGCAACTGCTTCATACTCACGCGTGATTTCACGTAATTGCAAAGCTTCAACCAGGTGAGTTTGCGCAGGAACAGTTTTCGCAACAACCATCAAACCAGTCGTGTCTTTATCCAGACGATGCACAATACCCGCACGCGGTACATCAGCAATCGGTGGGTAGTAATGCAATAGTGCATTCAGGACGGTCCCATCAGGGTTACCCGCACCAGGATGCACAACGAAATCACGCGGTTTGTTAATCACCAGAATATCGTCATCTTCATAGACGATATTGAGCGGGATATCTTGTGGTTCCCAGCGCGCATCCTCTTCGATTTCAGCGTTGATAGTGACGCTTTCGCCACCCAACACTTTCTCTTTCGGTTTGTCGCTGATATTGCCATTGACCAGCACACGCTGATCAAGAATCCATTCTTTTATACGCGAACGTGAATAATCCGGGAACAATTCGGCCAAAGCTTGATCTAAGCGTTGACCGAGTTGAGATTCGGACACAGTTGCGGTGAGTTGTACTAGTTGTGCCATAGACAGCTTCTTCGTTAACGTTGGGTTTTACGGCAATGCCGTTTAATATAGTGTGCTATTGTAGCTGGTCTTTATCGGGAGCTGGTACTGCGAGCCTCCCGGATAACATTCTGAGGAAAGTCAAAACGTCATGACGCGTATGAAATATCTGGTGGCAGCAGCCACGTTGAGCCTGGCTTTGGCTGGTTGCTCCAGTTCCAAGGATGAGGTTCCTGATAATCCACCTTCTGAGATCTATGCGACTGCGCAGCAAAAGTTGCAGGACGGTAACTTTAAAGCGGCGATAACGCAACTGGAAGCGCTGGATAACCGTTATCCGTTCGGGCCTTACTCGCAGCAAGTGCAGTTAGATCTTATTTACGCTTACTATAAGAACGCTGATTTGCCACTGGCTCAGGCAGCGATTGACCGCTTTATGCGTCTTAATCCAACCCATCCAAACATTGACTACGTACTTTACATGCGTGGTCTGACGGACATGGCGTTGGATGATAGCGCATTACAAGGCTTCTTTGGCGTCGATCGTTCAGACCGAGATCCTGCTCATGCGCGTGATGCTTTCAACGATTTCTCTAAGCTGGTTCGCGGTTATCCGAACAGCCAGTATGTCACCGATGCCACCAAGCGTCTGGTGTTCCTGAAAGATCGTTTAGCGAAATATGAGCTTTCAGTGGCGCAATACTACACTAAACGCGGCGCGTGGGTTGCAGTAGTTAACCGTGTCGAAGGAATGTTGCGTGATTTCCCTGATACTCAGGCCACGCGTGATGGTCTGAAATTGATGGAAAATGCTTACCGTGAAATGCAAATGCCAGCCCAGGCTGACAAAGTTGCAAAAATTATCGCGGCTAATAGCAGCAACACCTGATTCACCAATTTATCAAAACAAAATGGCAGCCATATGGCTGCCATTTTTATTGCCTGAAATACGTAAACTGAAACGGTTTAGCGTCAGGTCATCCAATCAAATATGGACGCTATTTTTCACTTCCACAAGCTTTAAAAACAGAGATCCTGTCCTGTCTCACAAAAAGGGTTTACTGACAAAAAGTGACAAAATAATGTGACTTTAATCACACATTTTGACATTCAGAAAGGTATGCTGGAGTTACCAAGACGGGAATGACAAGAGGTAACTTTATGACAATGAACATTACCAGCAAACAAATGGAAATCACCCCAGCTATTCGTCAGCACGTCGCAGACCGTCTAACAAAACTGGACAAGTGGCAAACTCATCTAATTAATCCACACATTGTTTTGTCCAAAGAACCGAAAGGTTTCGTGGCTGATGCCACCATTAATACGCCAAATGGCCAGCTCGTAGCGAGCGCCAAACACGATGATATGTATACGGCTATCAACGATTTGATCAACAAACTGGAGCGGCAGTTGAATAAAGTGCAACACAAGGGTGAAGCGCGTCGCACAGCAGGTTCAGTGAAAGACGTTGCTATCGCGGAAGTTGAAGAAGAGTAATCAATTTAGCCTTATCAACCATAACAACGCGCCTCCGGGCGCGTTTTTTATTGACAGAGCGAAAACAGACCGGGTACCTTACTTGTCTGACTAATCAGGAACCAACTATGAAATTATTTCCGTTTTTCTTCGCATTCTTTTTTACCTTCCCCTGAATGGGAGGCAATTCGTCGTGTGATAAAGAATGCGAAGACGAACAAACAAGCCTCCCGAAACCCGGGAGGCTTTTTTTATGGAATTCGAAAAGGTAGCGATATGAGTGAGACAAACCCATTGCTGGCACTGCGCGATAAAATTAGCGCCCTGGATGTAAAACTGCTGGCATTGCTGGCAGAGCGTCGCTTATTAGCTGTAGAAGTAGGCAAAGCTAAGCTTGCCACTCACCGCCCGGTGCGAGATATAGACCGCGAGCGGGACCTACTCGAGCGTCTGATTGCACTGGGTAAAACCCATAATCTGGATGCTCATTACATAACTCGCCTGTTCCAGCTAATTATTGAAGACTCCGTCCTGACCCAGCAAACGTTATTGCAGCAGCACCTTAATAAAACGAATCCACAATCAGCACGAATTGCATTCCTTGGCCCAAAAGGTTCTTACTCTCACCTTGCCGCTCGCCAGTATGCCGCCCGACACTTTGAACAATTTATTGAAAGCGGCTGTGCAAAGTTTCACGATATCTTTAATCAAGTCGAAACTGGTCAAGCAGATTACGCAGTCGTGCCGCTAGAGAACACCAGTTCTGGAGCAATTAACGATGTCTATGATTTGTTGCAGCACACAAGTTTATCCATCGTTGCCGAGATGACTGTGCCTATCGATCACTGCGTGTTGGTTAAAGGCACTACTGATTTAGACACTATCCACACTGTGTATAGCCATCCGCAGCCTTTCCAGCAATGTAGCCAGTTCATCAATCGCTACCCAAACTGGAAAATTGAATATTGTGAGAGTACTTCTGCAGCCATGGAGAAGGTTGCTCAGGCGAACTCACCTCATGTCGCGGCATTAGGTAGCGAAGCAGGTGGCGCGCTGTATGGCTTACAAGTTCTGGAACGTAACCTGGCAAATCAGACGCAAAACATTACTCGTTTCATCGTCCTGGCTCGCAAAGCTGTTGAAGTGACTGACCAGGTTCCAGCTAAAACAACATTGCTGATGGCAACGGGTCAGCAAGCTGGTGCACTTGTAGAAGCGCTTCTGGTTCTGCGTAATCACAATCTGATTATGACAAAACTGGAATCTCGGCCGATTAACGGTAACCCGTGGGAAGAGATGTTTTATCTGGATGTTCAGGCAAACCTGAACGATGAAGCAATGCATAAAGCCCTTCGCGAGCTTGGCGAAATCACCCGCTCGATGAAAGTACTTGGCTGTTATCCAAGTGAGAACGTGGTACCTGTCGACCCGGCGTAATACTGGCAGTAAGCCAGCGTTATGCTGGCTTACTGATTTTCTTTAAACTTCAGTTTTGGCATTCCCGCCACTGCGACTTCAAGCGTAAAAATCGCGCCGGACAGTGGCCTTTCCGCGACTTCAGTATCATCCATATCTTCTCGCGTAGTTGTGATGAATAGCGTTTTCATATCATCACCACCAAAACACACCATCGTTGGGCAGCGTACGGGCAACTGATATTCTTCAAGTACATCACCACCAGGCGATAAACGCGCAATGCGGCAACCGTCAAACAAAGCCGTCCAATAGCAACCTTCTGCGTCAATTGCCGCACCGTCAGGAATCCCCTGCCCCAACTCAAAACGTTTAAACACTTCACGCTTGCCCGGTTCACCTTGTTCATCTAACGGAGTTCTGTAAATCACGCGGTTCGGTGTGTCTGATGTGAACATCCATTTTTTATCTGCACTAAACGCCAGACCATTAGCACCATGGATATCATGCTGGATGACGTGCGATGTCAGATCGCTATCCACACGGCAAAGCAATGCACCGTTGTAATCACCCGGTCCCCAAAATGTTCCGGCATAAAAACGCCCATCCCGGTCAGTTCCCCCATCATTAAAACGAGCTAATGCCGGGTTATTAGGGTTGTCACAGACTTTGCGAGTAATAAGTCCGGTGCGGTTGGTCAAATAAATTCCGCTTCGCAGCGCGACAATAAAACCGCCCGTTTCGCATAATGCAAAACATCCAACCTCCTCGGAAAACTGAATCACATCGTGTTTTTTGCTTTCGATGTTATAGCGATGCATTTCGTTTTCGAGAATGTCCGTCCAGTAGAGGCAGTTTTCCTCAGCACTCCAGGTAGGACATTCAGGTAAGTGACCGGTGTAATCGAACAGAACTTGCGGCTGAACCATTTTTCTATCCTTAATTGCCAATAAAAAAAAGCCATTAGGTTTCCCTGATGGCTTTAGATTATAAGACTAATTTGCGATTACGGTCGGCTATCATTCGCCTGGCGTAATAAAGTGCGGCTTTCACTCTGGAAGCGCTGTGCGTAATCGCCAAACCAGTGCTCAACCTTACGGAAGCTGTCGATAAACGCTTGCTTATCACCATGCTCCAGCAGGCCAATCGCCTCACCAAAGCGTTTGTAGTAACGCTTGATCAGATCCAAATTGCTTTCTGAGGACATAATGATGTCTGCATAGAGTTGCGGGTCCTGAGCAAATAAGCGCCCGACCATTGCCAGCTCCAGGCGATAAATCGGTGAAGAAAGCGCCAGCAACTGCTCAAGCTGAACATTCTCTTCCGCCAGATGCAGGCCATATGCAAAAGTTGCAAAGTGGCGCAGCGCCTGAATAAACGCCATATTCTGATCGTGTTCAATGGCCGTTGAGCGATGTAAACGTGCGCCCCAAACCTGAATCTGCTCCAGGAACCACTGATACGCTTCCGGCTGGCGACCATCACAATAAACAACGACTTGCTTCGCAAGGCTCCCACTATCAGGCCCAAACATCGGGTGTAACCCGAGAACCGGGCCCTGATGTGCAGCCAGCATGGCTTGCAGAGGACCGTTCTTCACCGATGCCAGATCAACCAGAATACAGTCATCAGGCAAACGCGGAAGCTGAGCAATAACCTGCTCAGTAATATGAATCGGGACGCTGACAATCACCATACCTGCATCAGCCATCAACTCAGGTGCTTTAGCCCAGTCTTCTTTTTCAAGAATTCGAACCTGATAGCCAGACAGCATGAGCATTTTTTCAAACAAGCGCCCCATCTGCCCACCACCACCGACGATAACAACCGGGCGCAGAGCAGGAAATAGCGTTTTAAAACCTTTGTCATTCTCGCTTGAGTAAGACTCTCGCATTACGCGGCGCAGTACGTCTTCAATCAGATCAGGTGGAACCCCTAACGCTTCAGCTTCTTTACGGCGAGAAGCCAGCATTGCCGCTTCTCGTTCCGGCACATAAATCGGTAAACCGTACTGGCTTTTGACTTCGCCAACTTCCGCTACCAGTTCAAGGCGGCGTGCCAGTAGCCCCAGCAACGCCTTATCCACTTCGTCAATTTGATCGCGCAGCGCGGTCAATTCAGCCACCATAGTAAAACCTCTTATGCCTGACGCGCCGCAAGTGTACCGTTCAGATCCTGATGAATCTCGCGCAGTAAAGTCTCAGTGGTTTCCCAATCGATGCATGCATCTGTTACAGAAACGCCATACTTCATTTCGCTGCGAGGTTGTTCTGAAGATTGATTACCCTCGTGGATATTACTTTCAATCATCAGACCAATAATCGAACGGTTACCATCTTTAATTTGAGCGACAGCTGATTCAGCTACACCCGGCTGGCGGCGGTAGTCTTTGTTTGAGTTGCCATGGCTGCAATCTATCATCAAGGCTGGGCGGAGTCCTGCCTGTTCCATCTCTTTTTCACACTGCGCAACATCTGCCGGGCTGTAGTTAGGTGCTTTGCCGCCACGTAAAATCACATGACCATCAGGGTTACCCTGAGTTTGCAGTAAGCAAACCTGGCCTGCCTGGTTAATACCGACAAAACGGTGTGGCATAGATGCGGCGCGCATTGCATTAATTGCGGTGCCCAGGCTGCCATCAGTACCATTTTTGAAGCCAACCGGCATTGAAAGGCCTGAAGCCATTTCACGGTGAGTCTGGGACTCAGTAGTACGCGCACCGATTGCCGACCAGCTGAACAGATCACCCAAGTATTGCGGGCTATTTGGATCAAGCGCTTCGGTTGCCAGCGGCAGCCCCATGCTCACCAACTCTACAAGCAATTGACGAGCAATTTTCAAACCGCCTTCGACATCAAACGAGCCATCCATGTGCGGATCGTTGATAAGCCCTTTCCAGCCCACAGTAGTACGTGGCTTTTCAAAATAGACGCGCATCACGAGGTACAGACTATCGCTAACTTGTTCAGACAACGTTTTAAAACGACGAGCATATTCAATCGCGGTTTCCGGGTCGTGGATCGAGCAAGGTCCACACACCACTAACAGACGAGGATCACGGCCAGCGATAATGTTGGAAATCGTCTGACGAGACTGTTCTATCTGCGCTTCTTGAGCGGCTGTCAGCGGGAACTCTGCTTTCAGTTGATCCGGAGTGATTAATACTTGTTCGTCAGAAATATGAACGTTGTTCAGCGCGTCTTTTTGCATGATGGCGATCCTGTTAGCTCGTTTGCGATAGTCGTTTCCTCAGTGAGGATGCGACTACATTACCAGTTTTAGTAAAGATTGCAATCCATATTACGTAAACAATACGTTACACCACTAAAATAATTGCCGATTAAAGCACATCAAACACCGATAAATGTAAAGTTAATTATACACACATACATAAACACGCTTCTTTTTCGCGTAAACATGCATTCAATGAAATAGCCTCTATGCTCAGAGAATACTCTTTGAAACGGATATTCCCACCATGCGTTACATCGTCTTAGTTCCGATCTTATTTCTGTCAGCCTGTTATGTTGATCCGTACACACATGCTCCCACCCCTGAGCCTACCGACTGGTATCAAGCCGGCTGGGACGATGCAATGTCAGGGCAACCGGTCAGAAGCAATCTGGTTATTTCACATATGCATAATGATGAGAATGTGGACCGTCAGGAATGGTTGAAGGGATATGCAGAAGGACAGCAGAGAATTTGCGATCCGAAGTTCTTACTAATTCTGGGGCAAAGCGGAAAGTCATTTCCTGGCAGTTGTGAGAGCTTACCAGATGTTGCTGAGCGCCGAGCCCAATGGGAGAAAGGAAGCAATGAAGAGTTTCAGCGCTCATTTTTGCGCTAGACAAAAAAAGGGCTGCCAGATGGCAGCCCTTGATATGGATGTCGCGCTAGCGAAATCTTACTTAGTCAGACGCTCTTTAATACGAGCAGACTTACCAGTGCGCTCACGCAGGTAGTACAGTTTAGCTTTACGAACGGCACCACGACGTTTAACAGCAATGCTGTCGATTACTGGGGAGTGAGTCTGGAATACACGCTCAACACCTTCGCCGTTGGAAATTTTACGAACAGTGAATGCAGAGTGCAGACCGCGGTTACGGATAGCAATAACCACGCCCTCAAATGCCTGCAGACGTTTTTTAGAACCTTCAACGACCCATACTTTCACTTCCACGGAATCACCCGGACGGAATGAAGGTACATCCTGTTTCATCTGTTCTTGTTCAATTTGCTTAATAATGTTGCTCATAATTTTGTCTCTTATCCTGGGTAAACTGATAATCGGGGGCTTACGCCATCCCATCATGTTTATGTTGCTGTATTTGCGTGTTCCCGTTGGAACTCCGCCAGCAACCTTGCTTGCTCTTCAGTCAGAGCCAGGTTTTCCAGAAGTTCAGGTCTTCTAAGCCAGGTACGGCCCAGCGACTGTTTCAGGCGCCACCGGCGAATCTGAGCATGGTTTCCCGACAGTAAAACTGGCGGAACCTCCATGCCTTCTAACACTTCAGGACGGGTATAGTGTGGGCAGTCCAACAATCCATCGACAAACGAATCTTCGATTGCTGATGACTGATGCCCCAAGACTCCCGGAATAAACCGAGAAACTGAGTCAATCAGTACCATTGCTGGTAATTCACCACCACTGAGAACGTAATCGCCGATTGACCATTCTTCATCAATTTCGGTTTGGATTACGCGCTCATCTATCCCTTCATAACGACCACAAACCAGAATTAACTTCTCATTTGTTGCCAGTTCACTGACGCCTTCTTGATCAAGCTTGCGTCCCTGAGGTGACAGATAGATAACCTTAGCACCTTCCCCTGCCGCTGCTTTCGCTGCGTGGATGGCTTCCCGCAAAGGATTTACCATCATGAGCATACCCGGTCCGCCGCCGTAAGGACGATCGTCCACGGTACGGTGCCGGTCATAAGTGAAGTCTCGTGGACTCCAACTCTGGATGCTCAGCAGGCCATTTTTTACAGCCCGGCCAGTTACCCCGAAGTCGGTAATTGCGCGGAACATCTCTGGAAACAGGCTAACTACACCAATAAACACAAGCCAATCCCCATTACGCCGACTTTTACCGTTAATCCGGAGGTTTTAAAAACCAGGATCCCAATCTACTTCAATCGTTTGAGTAGCGAGATCGACTTTCTTGATAACCTGCCCATCGAGGAACGGAACCAGCCGCTCCTTGATACCGAACGCATCTTTCAGGTTTGCCTTAATGACGAGAACGTCATTTGAGCCGGTTTCCATCATGTCGATGACTTTACCGAGCTGATATCCTTCAGTAGTGACAACCTGGCAACCCATAAGGTCTTTCCAGTAGTAGTCACCCTCTTCGAGATGAGGCAATTGCGTTGAATCGACGACAATTTCGCAATTGGTCAGAAGATTCGCGGCATCCCGGTCGTCAATGCCTTTCAGCTTGATGACCAGATCCTGATTGTGGTGCTTCCAGCTTTCCAGCTGTACTTGCTGCCACTGACCCGCCTTCTGGATAAACCAGGGCTGATAGTCAAAAATGCTATCGGCGTCTTCGGTGGAAGAAAACACTCTGAGCCAACCACGAATCCCATAGCAGGAACCCATCTTGCCCAACACGATTGGGTTAACAGGAGCCTTTACAGCGAGTTGATTGCTCATCATGACCACCGTGACAGATTAAGCTGCTTTTTTTGCTGCTTTGATCAGCGCAGATACGCGATCAGAAACGGTTGCGCCTAAGCCAACCCAATGCTCGATACGATCCAGATCCAGGCGAGTTGCCTCGTCTTTTTCACCAGCGATAGGGTTGAAGAAACCAACGCGCTCGATGAAGCGACCGTTACGTGCATTACGGCTGTCAGTAACAACAACCTGGTAGAACGGACGCTTTTTAGCGCCGTGACGTGCTAAACGAATAGTTACCATAACATCCTCTTTAGTGAATAAAACATCGGGCCCCATCGAGGGATGGAGCCCGGTGTCATATTAAAAGCCCGAAAATTTTACTCATTTCGGCGCAAAATGCAATCTAAATGAGCTTAACGACCTGGGAAACCTGGTGGCATCATACCTTTCATGCCGCGCATCATTTTCGCCATTCCGCCTTTCTTCATCTTTTTCATCATGCGTTGCATGTCGTCGAACTGCTTGAGCAGACGGTTGACATCTTGCACCTGCATACCCGCACCCATCGCGATACGACGTTTACGTGAACCTTTGATAATCTCTGGCTGCGCACGCTCTTTGAGCGTCATGGAATTAATAATGGCTTCCATACGCACCAGGACTTTGTCATCCATTTGCGACTTAACGTTATCCGGCAATTGCCCCATTCCTGGCAATTTGCTCATCATACTCGCCATGCCACCCATGTTTTTCATCTGCTTGAGCTGGTCAAGGAAATCGTTGAGATCAAACCCATCGCCCTTTTTCAGCTTGCTGGCTAATTTCTCAGCCTGAGCACGGTCAACTTTGCTCTCAATATCTTCGATAAGCGACAGAACATCGCCCATTCCCAGAATACGAGAGGCAATACGATCCGGGTGGAAAGGCTCCAGCGCTTCTGTTTTCTCACCCACACCGAGGAATTTAATCGGCTTGCCGGTAATATGACGGATAGACAGAGCCGCACCGCCACGTGCATCACCATCGACTTTCGTCAGTACGACGCCAGTCAGTGGCAATGCTTCGTTAAAGGCTTTAGCTGTATTTGCCGCATCCTGGCCGGTCATGGCATCGACAACAAACAGGGTTTCAACTGGGTTAATCGCAGCATGAACCTGTTTGATTTCATCCATCATCGCTTCGTCAACGTGCAAACGACCGGCGGTATCCACCAGCAGCACATCAAAGAATTTCAGCTTCGCTTCTTTCAGCGCCGCATTAACGATATCAACAGGCTTTTGGCCGACATCGGACGGGAAGAAATCGACACCGACTTGTTCAGCCAGCGTTTCCAACTGTTTGATCGCCGCAGGGCGATAAACGTCGGCAGAAACCACCAGCACTTTCTTTTTGTGCTTCTCGCGCAGGAACTTACCTAATTTCGCGACGCTTGTGGTTTTACCCGCACCTTGCAAACCCGCCATCAGCACAACGGCTGGCGGCTGTGCTGCAAGATTCAGGCTCGCATTCTCTTCGCCCATCGCTGCAACTAATTCGGCGCGAACGATTTTGACGAATTCCTGACCCGGAGTCAGGCTTTTGTTAACTTCATGACCAACCGCTTTTTCTTTTACGCGGCTGATAAAGTCACGCACAACCGGTAGCGCAACATCTGCTTCCAGCAATGCCATGCGCACTTCGCGCAGAGTTTCTTTTACATTCTCTTCAGTCAGCCGCCCGCGGCCGCTGATATTGCGCAATGAGCGCGACAGACGGTCAGTTAAATTATCAAACATTGTCTTTTGCCTAACGTGGTAACTTAGGGCCGCAGCTTGCGACACAAAACAGAATTTGGCGGATTATAACATGAAGCCGCCTTTGGTGTGATGCAACGGTTAGAGTTGGAGCAGGCGGCAGGTAACGTTATACTGGTTTTTTTCTTCTCTGGCTAATTGACCGACACTTTATATGCCTGTTTTCGCCATCCTTGCGCTTGTAGCCTATTCCTGCAGCCTCGCGCTGATCATCCCGGGCCTGCTGACAAAAAACAGCGGGTGGCGCCGTTTCGCCATTATATCGGCCGTTATAGCACTTGTAAGCCACGGTGTGGCGCTTGAGGCTCGGATATTTGCCGCCGATGGAGGTCAGAACCTCAGTTTACTTAACGTCGGCTCGCTTGTCAGTTTGATGATATGTACCGTGATGACAATTGTGGCATCACGCAATCGAGGTTGGCTGCTGTTACCAATTGTTTACGCTTTTGCCTTAATCAATCTGGCACTTGCCACCTTTATGCCTAACGAATTCATCACACACCTTGAAGCTACACCAGGTATGATGGTGCATATTGGTTTGTCACTCTTTGCTTACGCTACGCTGATAATCGCAGCACTTTACGCGTTGCAACTTGCCTGGATTGACTATCAGCTCAAGAACAAAAAACTCGCCTTCCGAGCTGAAATGCCGCCGTTGATGAGCATTGAGCGCAAAATGTTTCACATCACTCAAGTCGGCGTTGTACTACTGACGTTAACCCTTTGTACCGGTCTGTTTTATCTGAAAAATCTTTTCAGCCTGGAAAATGTCGACAAAGCGGTATTGTCGATTCTCGCGTGGTTTGTCTACATCGTTTTACTTTGGGGACACTATCATGAAGGTTGGAGAGGCCGCCGTGTAGTCTGGTTTAACGTCGCTGGTGCTGCAATTCTGACACTCGCCTATTTTGGTAGCCGCGTCCTGCAACAATTTGTCGGCTAATATTGTCTTTTTAAAGGAACACCCTTTTGGAACAGATCTCAACGACTACGTTGATTGTCACATTGATCATCATGGTAGTCGTTTCAGCGTACTTCTCCGGCTCTGAAACCGGCATGATGACGCTTAACCGTTATAAGTTGCGCCATCTTGCCAAGCAAGGTAACCGCGCCGCTAAACGGGTGGAAAAACTTCTTCGTAAACCAGACCGCCTGATTAGCCTGGTATTAATTGGCAATAACCTCGTCAATATTCTGGCCTCAGCCATCGGCACCATCGTCGGCATGCGTTTATACGGCGATGCTGGCGTTGCTATCGCCACCGGTATCCTCACCTTTGTGGTGCTGGTCTTCGCTGAAGTTTTGCCAAAAACTATCGCCGCGCTGTATCCAGAAAAAGTCGCCTTCCCAAGCAGCTTCCTGCTCGGCCCACTGCAAATCCTGATGATGCCCCTGGTGTGGTTACTGAACATCATCACGCGTATGTTGATGCGCCTTATGGGGATCAAAAACGTCAGTACCGTAAGTAGTGCACTTAACAAAGACGAATTACGTACACTGGTGCATGAATCACATTCGAAGATTTCTCGCCGCAACCAGGACATGCTGCTTTCCGTGCTCGATCTGGAAAAAATCAGTGTCGACGACATCATGGTGCCGCGTAATGAAATTGTTGGCATCAACATCAACGACGACTGGAAATCCATTGTTCGCCAACTGACACACTCTCCACACGGGCGCATCGTGCTTTACCGCGATACGCTGGATGATGCAATCAGTATGCTGCGTGTGCGCGAAGCCTACCGTCTGATGACGGAAAAGCAGGAGTTCACCAAAGAAACTCTGTTACGCGCCTCTGACGAGATTTATTTCGTACCGGAAGGCACACCGCTCAGCGTGCAACTGGTTAAATTCCAGCGCAATAAAAAGAAAGTCGGCCTGGTGGTCGACGAATATGGTGATATTCAGGGGCTGGTCACTGTAGAAGACATTCTTGAAGAAATTGTCGGTGATTTCACTACCTCCATGTCACCAACGCTTGCTGAAGAAGTGACGCCGCAAAACGATGGTTCCGTGATTATTGAAGGCAGCGCTAACGTTCGTGAAATCAATAAAGCCTTCAACTGGACACTGCCAGAAGACGAAGCCCGCACCGTAAACGGTATGTTGCTTGAAGAGCTGCAAGAGATACCGGCTATCGACACTCGCGTGCGCTTAAGCAACTACGATATTGATATTCTTGATGTGCAAGACAACATGATTAAGCAAGTGCGAGTGACTCCGGTGACGCCACTGCGACAAAGTGTTGAACAGAAATAGAAACAAAAAAGCCAGCCCTGAAGGCTAATGCCGGTCACTTAAGGTGACCGGCATTGTTTTTTAAGGGATATTTCGACCTTTTTTCTCTCACTTCCCTTGCATATTCACGCTCACGCCTCGAGGGGAGTTTTAGCATCGCTGCGTTGCTGTA
>NZ_JAJSOT010000018.1:0-8087 GCF_021282435.1 Buttiauxella cochleicola
CTGGCCTTCATTTGAGCATGGTGGAGTGTCGTACTCGCTTTCGCATCTCGATGCACACGAGATAACGTACAAAGGCGAGAAGCAGGACTTCAAATTTGTTGTGACTTATGGCCTTCACTGTTTCGCTAAGGATGCCACACCTTTTAATATCCCGTTGGTCTACGAAGACGGACGCGAGAAGATAACCATCTGCATGGAGCGTTACGAGGCATCCAAGCAGATCCGCCACATCTTGGCTAATTTGCCAGATATGCTCTTGTACCAGACAGTAGCGGAGAAATACTTCACGCTGGATATGATGAACAGCGCTACGGGGCAGCTTGAACCGTATAAAATTTGCATAGCTTTCTATAAAGAGAAGCGCTTACTACGGATGCACATCCTTTCTGCCTTCTTTGTTCGCACTGGACCTGGTGCGCCGGGAGTACCTATTCCAAATAGAGCTGTCAGTGTATTTAAGGTTGCGTCTGAAACAGCAGGAAAACCCAATAAACATGCGTGGACTCCAAAGGAAGCCAACAACAGAAAGAAATGACGAAAGCGCGTCTGGAACTGATTAGAATTGCGTGGAGCAAGCAGCATACACAGAAGGGAAGATAATTTGATAGGCCTAGAAAGTGGCGACCCCCTTTCGGGGGTCTCAGCCGCCTTTCGGCGGGTCAGGACGCATTTACCGTCATGGACGAACCTGTTTCCAGGATTGCGGGATGCGACTCTGTTTCCAGAATCCCTGTAACCATCCTTAATAAATTTCTATAAAAATTTATTAAAATAATTCTATACGCATTACCGAGAGTATTCAACTTAAGGTTGAGTCTAACCTATAGGTTAACTTTTTCTGTATTCCCCTCAATCCCTTGTGGTACGTGGCTTTCTTCAAATCGATGACTACAGGACACTGATATACTAAGTTGTGGCCTGTGGGCTGGGTTACCCACATCGCCCCCCGGGCGGATTTACCAATACCCCCTGCGTCTGTGGCCGGCTGGCCGGGAAATATCCTGCGGGTATTTATTACCAGAGCACCTGGACCACTGCTTAACCGTCAGGATGGGCTAAAAGAAATTTTTCGCGGTGATTTGGAAATATCCGTTTAACATCATTGTGTTATATGCTTTCTTGTTTATTTTATCATTTGTTTGCCGTTCGGTAATCATGTGATATGGTGTATTCAAGTGATTTGGGAGGGTTGAACATGCAGGTCGTTACATACCGTCGAGTGTCTACAGAGCGCCAGGGGCGTTCTGGTCTTGGGCTTGAAGCTCAGGCTGACTACATCGCTCATGCTATCCACCAACATGGATGGGAGGTTATCGGCGAATTTATGGATGAGGGCGTGAGTGGTTCACGGTCACCAATGCAACGTGCTGGGCTGCGTCAGGCCATAGAGTTGTGTAAGCGCACGGGAGCATGTTTACTTGTGGCGAAGCTGGATCGCCTGAGTCGTTCAGTTTTGGATATCGCCACACTGGTGGAGCAGTTGCCTTGTATCAAGGTTGCCACCATGCCGATGGCAGATAAGTTTCAGCTCCATTTGTACGCGGCCTTAGCCGAGCAGGAGCGGGATTTTATCAAACAGCGAACCAGTGATGCTCTTGCATCGTTAAAGGCTCGGGCTGTTGCTGGTGATGAACTGTCACAACAAAAGGTGAAGTCTTGGAGTGACAATATCGCTGTAGCTCATGCCAGTGGCGTGAATCGTCAACGTAGCATCGAGGTCAGAGGAGAACAGGCAGATTCGTTCGCTGCGACCGTTGAGGACAACATTCTCGCTGCCCGGTCTCGTGGGCACATTACCCTCCAGGCTATCGCGGACTATCTCAACGACCGTGGGATAACTACCCGGCGCGGTAAGCTCTGGACGCCTGCGGCTGTGAGTAGAGTTGAGAGTCGTTTCCCACCCCGAGATACGCCGTGATCTGTAGCCTTACTCTCGAGGTCGTATAAATGAGCCTCGCCAGTGCGGGGCTTTATTTTGTCTGAATAAGAGCGATTTAATGTGACAAAATCGGCGGTCGTTGGCTCTATGTATGCATTGGTGTACCTGCGTAAATCAGATCTGTAATGGGAAATGACCCGCAGAATTTTGTGTGCGTAGTAGGTTGCCAGGTGAAGGCGAATCCGGTTAAGCATTGGCCTGTATTTTCAGCTTTGATGCTGAAAACATACGCTGCCCGTCCCCAGTGGAATATTTTCCACGCGCTTTAGCCAGGTATGAGACCCGCTCAACCATCGCTATCGCCCGTTCGAGGGCGTCAGGATCAATATGAGCGGGGTGTGGTGGCCCCTTCTTAATCTTGTCATGCTGGCGCTCCTGTTAGCATATTGCGGAGGCGTTCCCTCATGGCGGCTTGTTCTGCGGCTGCCTGTTGTTCGGCACGAAGTCGGGCATCCTCTGCGGCATCCTGGACAAGTCGCTCTACCTCACATTCCATGGCGGTAGTGAGTTCATCGAGGTAACTGCCCTCAACCTGCTGACGCAGAGTTGTTAGCTCTTTTTCAATCATCTCCTCTGGCTTACGCATGGTGACGCTCATGCCACCAGAACCCGCCATGTATACAGATTGGGGAATATTTATATCGTATTGCCAGCCGTCGAGAATTCTTTCCTGCATTTGCTGGATCAACAGCGGCGCTGGCGCGTGGAAACGCTGGGTTGTGTTCGTCAACAGGTAACGCTGGGTGGCAGTGTCGATTCGTTGTTGTAGTACCGCCGCATCTGGTTTGAATCGTTCGACAGCTTCACTGAGGAATGCCTGTAGAACGTCATCAGTGGCGCTGTGCGCCTTCTGTTTTGTAGTCATATTATCTCCATAATCAGTTAGTAAAGGGCATAGAGGCCCGCTGGCGCTCTTTTGTGAGCGTCATTTATTGCGACCGTTTGTCCGGTCATCTTATTGGTGTTTATACGTATTCAGTGCTGTAGCGCTGCCCGCAAGAATTGCAGCGCTGGGGTCGGCCTTCTCGGATCAGATACCAACGTGCGACGCCTGCGCTACCAAACAGAATGCCGGTGAGCCCGTAAGTCTCCAGGGCAGCGAGCGCTCTATACGTCGTGGATAACGGTAAACAAGCCTGCTGCGACATTGTCTCGGCGGTTTGTGGAGCGTTGGTCTGGTGCAAGTAATGAAGAATATGAATGCGGGCCGTGGAGAGTTTCAGACCTGCGGATCTCAGCAGTTTTACCAGCGCAGTGCGTTCTGTTGTCGTTGGACCGTAGAACGGTGCTGGCATGGGCATATTACACATTTTCCTCCTGTTTAGTTTGAATAGTAACATAGTGTTATTATATCAAAATTCATCTAAAATTTCAATATTTGTGAGAGTGTTTATCATGTGTGGTAGTGCTTTTTTTTGCCGTATACTATCCAAAATAAACATAGGTAAAAATCGGCGGGTATCCAATGAGTAAACAATCTTCGAATCTACTCAATCTTACACAGGCTGCTGAGGCGGTTGGGATTACAAGGAAAACGCTGTACTCCCATATTGATAAGGGTTTGGTGAGTGTTACGCGTCAGAATGGTAAACGATATGTCGATGTATCCGAACTCATCAGAAATTACGGATCTGTATCCTTGCCAGAGGAGAAAGTAAACGCCGTTACACGGTCACAGACTAAGCATGGTGACGATGCAATATTGGCTATGCAGCGGGAGCTGGTAGAGCTGCGGAAGCTGATCGAGAAACAACAGTTATTGCTTGAGGATAAGCAGCAGACTGAACAGCTTCGTGAACTGATGACTGGGTTACAAAATGAGCGTGATGTAGCTACTCAGGAATTGGAAAAAGTTAAAGCTGAACTTGAAGCAGAACGTAAGAAAGGATTTTGGTCGAAGTTATTTAATGGGTAGCACTTTTAGACTTGGGGTTTTTTGATGAGTTTAGCTGTTAATTTAAAAAGAAAAAAAGTTAATAACGCAGCAAAGAATGACAGTTTTAAAAGCAATGCCTACACCGCTCGCGCTTTCAAGAAAGCTGTTATTAAATACTGCCATGATGAACAAATCGAAGTGACAGATTCGGAAGCTGCGGCACTGGCTTGTATGATCGATAGTTTCCGGGTAGGTCGTTACACTCATGATCAAGATGACTCTCTCTCGCTAATCAGCTGGGAGTTCAAGCAAAAGGCTTTTGGCAGCGCTAAACGATTTGAAGAGATTAATGCTATTGCTGACTTTTTTGTCTGTCGAATTAGGCATAGTCAGCACTCTAAACGTGCCGCTGGATGGGCTTTAACTGAGTCTGCGAACCGCTTGGTGGATTCGTTCTTTGATAAAGTTACCGATGAAGAATTGTCTACAGGTGGATTAGATACATCATCTGGCATGCGTTACAAAGTCCAACCAAAGGCTGTATCAAGCACGGCATTCTCTAAGAGAGAATTGCTCAAAGGTTTGCTCGATATCCATAACGCAGTAAAGGTAGACATTGAGTCGCTGTCTCTTCTGTGTGACTCAGCTACTGCTTGGGAGCAGGGAAAGCAGTGCCCCGATGGTTGTGAGTGGTTGTTCAGTTACTGGCTATCAATCGAGAACAGCAGAAACGAAAAGATCAGGGGGAAAGAGAATGCTCTTAATCACGTGAAGTTAGCTGCAAATCAGGCTCGGCAGATCATGATTATCGCCAGAGCATCTCCTATCAAATTAAGTTTCCCTATTCGTTACGACACAGTGAGCACTGGTCGTCTGTATGAATCAAGTGCCGGAGTTACTCTGCAAGGCTGCTGCCGTGAAGTTAAACGGGCTGCTTTAAAGGGGAGCTGGGATGTCGATATAAGCAATTGCCATTGGTCTTTACTCCAGCAAATGGCAAACCGATGTGGTGTTCCTACCCCTGCAATCAATAACTACCTGGATAATAAAAAGGCTGTTAGGCAAGAATTAGCGATGGTGTCCGGAACCGATGTTGATGGAGCTAAAACCATCCTGATTGCGCTCATATATGGTGGCCGGGTAACCCAAAACATGAGTGAGCGGTATAGTGAACTTGCCCAGAAAGTAGGTGCTGAGGCAGCAGGATTGGCGAGTAAGTCATCTGTAGTTAAAGGACTGAAAGAAGATCTGAATGCTGCAAGAAAAGCTGTCATTTCTTACTACGAAGAGCGTTCAACCAAAACAGGATATCTACTGAACGATGCAGGCAAGCAAATTGCGTCATCCAAAGCTGATAAGTTGAAACTCGCCCATATACTGCAAGGTGCTGAGGTGATGGCCTTAATCGCGATGACGAGTGTGTTAACGGACTCGGTAAGTCTGCTTCAACACGATGGTTTGACGGTAATCGGTAAGCCTGCCTATGAGACCGTCCGTATCGTTGAGAGCGCCATTAAAGAGCAAACAGGTTTCAGCTTGAGCTTGGAAATTGATGAGTTATGAAGTGTGCTAAATCAAACAAGTAGAGTTCTTTGAAACCCTTATGCCGCAACGCTTACAGAGGGATTTGAGACTGTGTTTCCGAGGTTAATACATCCCCTACTTCCCTCTTATTTATCAATACTCTCATACAATCGGGTCGACAAAGGCCCCAAAAAGCCCAAAAAAAACACAACAAAACAACAAAACAACAAAACAACACAACAAACACATGTTCAAAAAAGGATTCACAAAAATCCGGCATGTCAGGTATCAGTAACCACTTAACCACTGAAATGAAAAAACACGTTCTCAGGCAGGGGGGGGAATCTCAGAATTCGAATTAATTAGCATTCTTTTGCTTTGAGGGGAAAAAGTCATTTTTTAGCCTTTTGGCACCACTTTTTGCCATCGGCGAATAAATACAGTTAATAACCAACTATCTCAAGGAGTGAGATTTATGAAAACTGTATTCAACTATTTTATCGCTGGCGTATTTGTGGTGGCTTTATTTATTGGCGTAATCCGTGGTGCTGGTTTTGCTGTGTGTAATGTCGATGCGTATGGGTTCAAAGCGGATCAAGTTAGCTTGGTGCTTTCTTCTGAAGCAGCAAAGGCTCCAGCCTTAACATGCCCAAAGAAAGCTAATTCGGTTAAGGCCCATCGGTAAAATTTGGCGACTGGATCTTCCAGCCAGCCCGATAACGGGGTAAGGTAATGCCCAGAAACGAAAAAACCACCCGGCAAGGTGGTTTCGTCGAAGGTTAACAGTCCTGGCAGACAAGTTAACCGAGGTAACTGCTCTATGTGGGAACAGACACCTTAAATGTAATTTTAGTGTATCCGCGTAACGTGGTGCATTCAAGTAGCACAGTAGTAGTATTCTACTATTTCCCTTCTGTAGGTTCCCACACTAAGACTCAGTTACCGTATTGGCTGTTGCCATTAGCGGCGTTTTGCCGTGCCTGTGTGTCGTGGAATCGAGTGAACAGTCCGCATGCAAGCAGCAATAGCAGGGCAAGACGGGGAGTCTGGTTAATATGCCCAACGTTGGAGCGACAACCTAAACAGAAAGCTGCGTATCAGATAGCGTGAGGAATTAGAAAACGCCACGCTCCCAAGGGGAAAGGCGGATTGATACCGGCAAAAGTGCATTGGTTGGATGTCAGGACGTTATCAGGGGAGCACGGCAAGGAAACACGTCGAATCTCAAAGCTGACACGGTTTCGCTACTTCTGGCTTGCAGCGTCATTTTTTGTGATGCTCGTCAGGAGTAGCGGAGCTATGGAAAAAAGGCCACGGTCCTCACCATGGCCCTTTCCGCTAACTCGCAGTCGTATCCAATCCTGCTTCGTCATTAGCTGCATTCTTTAGTAACTCGAGAACGCCATCTTGTCCGTATTCTTTGACCAATCGTTTCATTTCTTTCTGCGCTTGGCTTTCTCTTGCACGGCATGCGTTTTCATGACGTTCTTTGAATACAGCGTCTGGGTCTTGCTTTAGCTTTTCACGATCATCTGGTGATATGAAAAACAATGCCTGCTTTGTCATTTTGCCAACGTCTGACTCTGTTTCTACAAGGCGATGTGATATTGGGAATGAATGGATTTTATCTAAAGCATGAGCAACCGCAGATGCACGTTTCACAACATAATCTGCCGGTATTGTGTAGCCTGATGTGGTGATTGATTTCTCATCGAGCATGGCTGCCAGTACACAAACTTTTGTGCTGCTCAGTTCGTTGATGCTTTGTGCCGTTTCGGGATGACCTTCAAAGAAGGTAGTAACTTTTTGGCGTGCTACTTCTGGTGCGTAATCGTCTGTAACTTTACGCAGATCATTTTTTATCAATGTCATAATGACTTACCTTCTATGTAGAGGATTAGTCAGTTCAGATCCTTTTTTAACCCTGTACAGCACAGGATTAACGCAAAAATCTTCTGGAAATTCTCTCCTAATTTCCGTAATAATGCGCCACGGCCTAAAGAAAGTTGCTTAAATTGCAACCTACTTTGGGTCGTTTCAGTCTCTGAACTGTGAACGGCAGCTATCGGGTATGGGCCTCGGAACCTTATGACCTGATGGCTGCCTTTTCTATTTCTGGAGGTTTGCGATCTCCAGAGCACTAATTCTATACGACATCCCCCTTCGATTAATAGTACTAACTCCCTACTATTGCGTTTTTTTACGCCTGTGGCTTTGCTGGCGCAATCCTGAGGCGTTTTTTAATGGTTATTGATGACAATCATCGGCTTTGTTGTTTAGCTCGACATGGCTCGATACAGCTCGATTTAGGGGGTATTTAAATTACCTGTATGAACGGACAGTGATTAAGCCGAGTGATCGGATTTTATGAGCGAATAGTTTCGATAAGCATCGATTGGCTGCGTATTTGATACTAAGACGTCAATGTAATGACCAATCGCCTTTGGGTAAGCATTGCTTTTTGAGTGGTGATATTCGTCAGGGGGGAAGCCTTCTGTGAAGGGGCTTGCAGGCTGTATGTTCTGCGGTTCCATGTGCTTATGACAAACCTGATAGAATGTTGTGATTCTACTAATATGAGCAGACGCAGTGGCTAAATACCAAATCGATTCTATTCAGAGCTGGCCTTCATTTGAGCATGGTGGAGTGTCGTACTCGCTTTCGCATCTCGATGCACACGAGATAACGTACAAAGGCGAGAAGCAGGACTTCAAATTTGTTGTGACTTATGGCCTTCACTGTTTCGCT
>NZ_JAJSOT010000019.1:0-4587 GCF_021282435.1 Buttiauxella cochleicola
GAACCACCGTAGGTTTTAGCCAGAACGGTAGTGATTGCTGCAGTCAGAGTGGTTTTACCATGGTCAACGTGGCCGATAGTACCGACGTTGACGTGCGGTTTTGTACGTTCAAATTTTTCTTTAGACATCGATTGTCCCTCTAAGACACGGATAAATCGGTGATATCACCACATCAACCAGGCGAAAGCCTGAATTTGTTGAATTCATTAACAGAAGAGAAACAGGGAGGATAAAGGAGGTGGTGCTGATAGGCAGATTCGAACTGCCGACCTCACCCTTACCAAGGGTGCGCTCTACCAACTGAGCTATATCAGCACATCTGGAGCGGGCAGTGGGAATCGAACCCACATCATCAGCTTGGAAGGCTGAGGTAATAGCCATTATACGATGCCCGCATCTCTGGAACTCGGCTACCTGCTTGAATTCTGTATAGAACCTGAGGAGAGGCTCCTCAGTATTCGAGTCGACTAGTTGGATCTCGTCGCCTCGGGCTGCGCATAGCGCGGCCTGAAAATGGTGGTGGGGGAAGGATTCGAACCTTCGAAGTCGATGACGGCAGATTTACAGTCTGCTCCCTTTGGCCGCTCGGGAACCCCACCAAGCACTTGATGGTGCCGACTACCGGAATCGAACTGGTGACCTACTGATTACAAGTCAGTTGCTCTACCTACTGAGCTAAGTCGGCATCAAGTAGCGCGCATTCTAGGAAGACCGGCGCCTTGATGCAACAAAAAAATTAAAGAAAATGCACTACCGCTTATATTTTGCGCGATAGCTCGTAAAAATGATGAATTAAACGGCATTTCGGGCTGATTTTGTACATCAAGGACCGTAATGATTTATACAAAATAGAGTTATTGTGCTCTTCTACTACATGCTTTGCTTACAAAGCACCTTCTTTTAATACTCTGCCACTGCACTAATCTCTCTTCATTTACTTTGGAAGGATGACTTCACTCCCTAACTACTGCTTTTAGACACCTTCATTACTTGATTGCAATGTCAGCCCCGCATTATCAGCCGCAAACTCTTATTCTTCATTAAGCATTTATACGGTGCATTACGAATCAACACCGAGCTGCAACGTGATGCTGTCCTCTCAATGCATCACCACTTTCTTTTTTTCTTATTATTATCCCTCATCTGGTGTTACCCTCCTGCCCATTGTGAAAAGTAATATACGTTGCACGCCTTTGATTACCTGAGATGAGTCCCCTTTTCTCAGTCTGCGTACTACGTTCATTTTTGTCCTGAATTACAGGCAGAAGCATGCTTATGAGTAATAAAGAGCAAATGTTGACGACTCCTTATATGCAGTTCAACCGCAACCAGTGGGCAGCCTTGCGCGACTCAGTACCGATGACACTGACCGAAGGTGAAATCGCCCGGTTGAAAGGTATCAATGAGGACCTCTCGTTAGAAGAAGTGGCTGAAATTTATCTGCCACTCTCACGCCTATTGAATTTTTATATCAGTTCAAACCTGCGCCGACAGGCTGTATTAGAGCAATTTTTGGGCACTAATGGACAGCGTATTCCCTACGTCATTAGTATTGCCGGCAGTGTCGCTGTAGGTAAAAGTACAACTGCTCGCGTGTTACAAGCCTTACTTAGCCGCTGGCCTGAACATCGCAGCGTAGAGTTGATTACTACTGATGGGTTTCTACATCCGAATAATGTGTTGAAAGAACGCAATCTGATGAAGAAAAAAGGATTCCCGCAATCCTATGATATGCATCGTTTGGTGAAATTTGTTTCTGATATTAAATCAGGGGTGCCGAATGTGACGGCTCCGGTTTACTCTCACCTTATTTATGATGTCATACCTGATGGTGATAAAACGGTTGCTCAGCCTGATATTTTAATTCTTGAAGGATTAAATGTTTTGCAGAGTGGTATGGATTACCCCCACGATCCGCATCATGTATTTGTATCAGATTTTGTTGATTTCTCTATATATGTCGATGCCCCCGAAGATCTACTGCAAGATTGGTATATCACGCGGTTCCTGAAATTCCGTGAGGGTGCATTTACCGATCCGGACTCTTATTTTCATAGTTACGCGAAACTTCCAGAAGATGAAGCTGTGAATGTTGCACTGCAACTTTGGAAAGAGATCAACTGGCTGAATTTAAAAGAAAATATTCTACCCACCCGCGAGCGTGCCAGCTTAATCATGACGAAAAGTGCAAATCATGAAGTGGACTGTGTAAGACTCAGAAAATAGATAACGGGGGATTTAATCCCCCATTATCATTAAGTTATCCCGCGCAGTGATATCTCTCCACCAACCCAAGGTTTAATAACGCCATCTTGTTCTAACAGCAAGCCGCCTTGTTCATTAATTCCTCGTGAGATGCCATGAATTTCTTTGTCACCAATAATTAACCTCACCTGGCGATTAATAAAATTATCGAGCAATTCCCAACGTGGAAGGAATGGTATTAAACCTTCGTCTTCGAATAAATATAATGCCCTACGTAGTTCTTTTATTATTCTGATGGCTAATGCATTGCGATCTATATTAATCCCAGCTTCCTGGAGATTAATCCAGCTTTGATTAATCACGTCAGTGGCCACATTACGCATCGCAAGATTGATACCTGCGCCGATAACAATTTGTGCCGCATCACCTGTTTTCCCAGTTAACTCAACAAGAATGCCGGCAAGCTTGCGATCATTGAGATAGAGATCATTTGGCCACTTAACTCTGACATTTTCAGCACCTAATTCACGCAACACTTCAGCCATCACAATCCCGATGACAAGACTTAGACCCACCGCAGCTGCTGGACCTTGTTCGAGTCGCCAGAACATTGAAAGATAAAGATTTGCACCAAATGGAGAAAACCACTGCCGACCACGACGCCCTCGACCGGCTTGCTGATATTCAGCAATGCATGCATCACCAGACTGAAGTGATTCAATACGATCGAGTAAATATTGGTTAGTCGAATCAATGACAGGTAATACCGCAACTGAGCCTGTTTCAATTTGCGATTTTATCAGCTCTTCATTCAGTAACTGGATAGGGTCCGGGAGGCTATAGCCTTTCCCTGGGACGGTAAAAACATCCACTCCCCAGTCTCTTAGAGTTTGAATGTGCTTATTTATGGCCGCACGACTCATACCGAGCTGCTCACCGAGTTGCTCACCAGAGTGAAATTCACCATCGGCCAGGATACTAATCAGCGTGAGTGGGACTGTATTATCTTTCATGCAATTGTCTCCACTGCACTAACTTCACCACATGTGCCGATGAAACGGACTTCTGGTTCCAGCCACACATTAAATTTCTCCCCGACACACTGACGAATATGATGTGCAAGATCGACAACATCCAGACTTGAAGCCCCACTCTCATTTATCAGTACCAAAGCTTGTTGTTGATGCACTGTCGCACCACCTACCTTGTAGCCTTTCAGTTGGCATTGATCGATCAACCAACCTGCCGCCAGTTTTATTGACCCATCAGGCTGAGGATAGTGTGGAATGTTAGTGAAGGCCGCAAGTAGTACAGCAGCCTGTTCGGCATCAACGACTGGATTCTTGAAAAAGCTCCCCGCATTGCCATTAACACGTGGATCCGGAAGCTTTGTCATACGCATATGGCAAACTGCATCAAATACTTCCTGAGGCGTGACATTTCCAGCATCAAGACGGGCTAAGTCACCATAGCTTAATACTGGCTGCCATTGTTTTGGCAAACGTAATCCCACGGCAATGATTGCATAGTGGTTCTGATATTCATGCTTAAAAATACTGTCACGATAGCTAAACTGGCACTGTGAATTATCCAGGCGATGCATCTCACCGCTGATTAAATCAACGCAATCAACGTAATGGCAGACGTTTTTAAGCTCAACACCATACGCGCCAATATTTTGAATTGGTGAAGATCCAGCGCATCCCGGAATTAAAGCCAGGTTTTCAAGCCCGGGCATTCCTTGCTGTAAGGTATTTTCAACCAGATGATGCCAGTTTTCACCTGCACCCACATGCAGATACCACGCATCATTTTCTTCCGTCACTTCTATACCTGAAATACGGTTGATAATTACCGTGCCGGAATAATCCTCAAGAAAGAGAACGTTACTCCCCTCGCCCAGAATCAACACTGGCATATTTGCTGCCATTGCTTCACTCCAGGCATCCTTTAATTGTTGCACGGTTTCAGCAATGACAATGCGTGAAGCATTAGCCTGAATACCGAATGTATTGAAAGGTTTAAGAGAAGTGCTCATGTTGGGTATCTTTCCTGAGTTTAAACCCGGTTAGTTTACCTTATATGGTGGGGGTTGGCTTGATAAGAGGGGAACATGAAGGGTGATTTCATAAATCGCAGACAGCAAAAAACCCTGAACATCAGTACAGGGCTTGTATTCGTATCATCCTGATACTCACCCCTCCGGGGCCGTCGCAAGCGACGTGCAACATTGCTCCCGACAATGTTGTCCACTTAGCAAGCACAAAAAAGCCCCATGCTTTCGCATGAGGCTTGTTTGTTTATTTGGAGCCTGGCAGTTCCCTACTCTCGCATGGGGAGACCCCACACTACCATCGGCGCTACGGCGTTTCACTTCTGAGT
>NZ_JAJSOT010000002.1:0-677341 GCF_021282435.1 Buttiauxella cochleicola
TACAGCAACGCAGCGATGCTAAAACTCCCCTCGAGGCGTGAGCGTGAATATGCAAGGGAAGTGAGAGAAAAAAGGTCGAAATATCCCTTAAAAAACAATGCCGGTCACCTTAAGTGACCGGCATTAGGGCTTCGGCCCTGTTTTTTTATGCCTGAAAAGTAGAAAAACTTATCTTGTGACGGGGGCTGTTTCTTTTTGTTGCAAACGGTTGGCATTTGCTAAAACAGCAGTTAACCTGAGAGCGTTACTCCCTCGATATCACAATGGAAACCCGTCATGTTTGAGAACATTACCGCTGCTCCAGCTGATCCAATTCTTGGTTTAGCCGATCTGTTTCGCGCCGATGACCGTCCGACTAAAATTAATCTCGGCATTGGTGTTTATAAGGATGAAACGGGTAAAACTCCGGTTTTGACCTGTGTTAAGAAGGCGGAGCAGTATCTGCTGGAAAATGAGAACACCAAGAACTACCTCGGCATCGACGGTATTCCAGAGTTTGGTAGCTGCACCCAGGAATTGCTGTTCGGGAAAAACAATGCTCTGAGTGCTAACAAACGCGCTCGCACAGCACAAACCCCGGGTGGTACTGGCGCGCTGCGTGTTGCCGCTGACTTCCTCGCTAAAAACACCACAACCAAACGTGTGTGGGTGAGCAATCCAAGCTGGCCGAACCATAAAAGCGTCTTTAACTCCGCTGGCCTGGAAGTGTGCGAGTATGATTATTACGATGCACAGAACCACTCTCTGAATTTCGATGGCCTGGTCAACAGCCTGCAAGCTGCACAAGCTGGCGACGTGGTGTTGTTCCACGGTTGCTGCCATAACCCGACCGGTATCGACCCAACAGCTGAGCAATGGAAAGTCCTGGCAGAGATGTCTCTGGCCAAAGGCTGGTTGCCACTATTCGATTTCGCCTACCAGGGCTTTGCCCGTGGTCTGGAAGAAGACGCAGAAGGCTTGCGTATCTTCGCAGCAAGCCATCAAGAGCTGATTGTGGCGAGTTCCTACTCCAAGAACTTCGGCCTCTACAATGAGCGTGTAGGTGCGTGTACGCTGGTTGCTGCTGATGCAGATACCGTTGACCGTGCATTCAGTCAGATGAAATCTGTGATTCGTGCGAACTACTCTAACCCACCAGCTCACGGTGCATCGGTAGTAGCAACGATTCTTAGCAACGATGCCCTGCGTACTCTTTGGGAACAAGAGCTGTCCGACATGCGCCAGCGTATTCAGCGTATGCGTCACCTGTTTGTAAATACCCTGCAAGAGAAAGGCGCTAATCGCGACTTCAGCTTCATCATCAACCAGAACGGCATGTTCTCGTTCAGCGGCCTGACCAAAGAGCAGGTACTGCGTTTACGTGAAGAGTTTGGTGTGTATGCAGTAGCATCCGGCCGAGTAAACGTAGCTGGTATGACTCCAGACAACATGGCGCCACTATGCGAAGCGATTGTCGCTGTGCTGTAAGCCATAATAGATAAAAAAAGAGCCGCGCAATGCGGCTCTTTCTATTTCTGCGACCTGATTTACCAGACCGGTAATTCGTCCTGCAAGAAGGGATTATGCAGGCGTTCGTAACCGAGCGTCGACAATGGTCCATGACCCGGAATAAACGTCACATCATCGCCCAGTGGCAATAGCTTACGTTTAATTGAGTCGATGAGTGCTGCATGATTGCCCTGAGGGAAATCGCTACGCCCCACCCCACCTTTGAAAATCACATCACCGGAAATCAGTAACTGGGATTGAGCATCAAAGAAAACAACGTGACCAGGTGTATGGCCCGGGCAATGCAGAACCTGGAAGGATACATTCCCTACCGACACAGTGTCACCTTCGTTCAGCCAGCGATCTGGTGTCAGCGGCAAACACTCTTCGAGGCCAAACATTTGGCTTTGTGCCGGCAAACCCTGCAACCAGAATTCGTCTTCTTTTTCCGGCCCAACCACAGGAACACCATAGTGCTCAGCCAGTTCAGCAGCCGCTCCAACATGATCAAGATGACCATGAGTTAACAGGATCTGCGTAATTGTCACGCCTTTCGCAGTAACTTGCTGTTTGATCTTTTCGGCTTCACCGCCTGGATCAACCAATGCTGCCTGCTGAGTTTCTTCGCACCAAATCAGAGAACAGTTTTGGCCGAATGCGGTGACCGGAATAATGTGATAGTTCATGACGCTCCAATACCGGCAACGCTCGCCGGATTCCGTTGTTTTACCAATGCCTTAGTGGCCCGGTATCAATATGCACAAAGTTGCTGCTTGGGTAGTATCCTACACCACCAGCGCGCATAGATAATGCTGCTTTGCGAACATTGCTTAACGAAATCCCTTCAATATGGAAATCCATTGCCTGGCCTTTGGTGTGATAGCTCTTTTTAGCTACACCTCGGCTGTGGGCACGCAACTCATTGTTCGTGTCCAGGGAGCGATAACCAGATACCAGCTGCACCGGTTTGTTGGTTCCTAACAAACCTTGCAGGCGATAAATCTGGTCAAATAATTTAGGATCGATGGATTTGATTTTGTTTGCGCGATAATCACGGAAGAAATGATTAAGCCTTGCTAATTCATCCTGAATATAGCCTTTACCATCGAAAAATTCAGCCTTCAATGACTCCCCGGTATGCAGGTTATTAAGAGTCAGAATGCGTGGGCGCGGTGTTGATAGCATGGCAAACGCTTGTGTTGGTAACAGCGAGGCACCTAAAGCCACACCACCCAACGCCAGCAGCTTGCGGCGGTTTGCGTCAAATTTGTCCATGATGTCCAGGTCTACAGGTAAAAAACGATCGAATAATATGCACTTTGGGCGCACTGCTGGGCACCTTAACCGCCAAAACAAAGCGAGTCAAGGCGTGCAAAACCCAGTAAAACCGGGCCCTGTAGAGGACCCGGAAGGGCTAAGCAATTATTACGACCGCTAATTCATTAGAATTACTGCATTTAGCGTATTAATAGTTCAGCTTTTGAAAGGATTTGTGCGCCTGATCGCGCGGTAAGATCATAATTGTAAATATCTGTACGGTACTGCGTGCGCCCGTCGTCACCGACAAAAGCGGTCAGGTAATAGAGACTCACCGGGATGGTCTGGCGAATGTTAACGTATTTAGTATTGCCATCTTTCAGTTGACTCGAAATCCGGGCATCGTTCCAGCCCGCATCTTGCAACAACATGCTTGCCAGCTCAGAGGCTTTGTTGACTCGTACACAACCCGAACTCAACGCTCGCGCATCTTTCTGGAACAAAGTGTGGTTTGGCGTGTCATGCAAATAGATAGCGTCAGAACTCGGCATATTAAACTTGTAACGCCCTAACGAGTTCTGCACCCCAGGTTTTTGCTGGAAGCGGAAAGGCAAGTTGCTGGCAGTAATAGTTTCCCAATCAACATGCCATGGGTCGATTGCTTCAGCATTATTACTCCAACCGCGTAGCACGCTGTAACCATGACGGTCGAGATAGCCTGGGTCCTGGCGCACTTTGGGCAAAATATCGTTGCGTGCAAGTGTTGGTGGAACATTCCACGGCGGGTTAACGACCACATTATTAAGCGCACTGCTCATCATTGGCGTTTTGCGATCAGGCCGTCCAACGATGACGCGTGAAGCCAATACTTCACTGCCGTTAAGGTAATAGCTCAGAGAATAGTTAGGGATATTTACCATAATGCCGGTATCGAGTTTCTTCGGCAGTAAACGTAAACGTTGAATGTTTAATGCAACCAACGACGCACGTTGTTGCGGTGTGACATTCAGCCAGTCGCGTGTTAATTGCCCGATAGAGCCATCAACACCCAAACCTTGCCATTTCTGGAAACGTTTTACGCCTTCAACCAGCTCTTTGCTGTAGGCACTTCGAACAGCTGGAGTTGATTTCTTTTTCTTCCCAGCCACTGCATCTGGCGTCTGTTGCACGGTTTGCTCGCCGTCTATCTGAATAGCTGACGGGCTAACGGCAACCGCAGTCTTAGAAGCATTGTCGCGCTCAGGTAACGGAATCGAAGGTTCGGCCTGCAACATGCCGGTACGCGCAAGTATTTCCCGTAACGCTGGTACATCATTGCTCCACTGGCCGGGGCGCAAAGTTTCAGCGCTGGTCAGTTGAGGCCATGGACGAGAGTCAGTGAGTAAGTGCACCAACGACTGGTGCAGCTTGGCGTATTGCGGATGCTGAGGGGCTAGCGTTTCAACAAAACTGACTAGCGTCCCTTGATCTACCGCCACTTGCCATTGGTTAATAACCGAGATAGGTGGAGTTTGCAGCTTGTAAGGCTTAGCGCTGTACAACCAGCGATTGCCTTCCGTCGGAATGCCATAAACAAATTGCAAATAGCCCATCATCGCATCAGACAATACAATATCGCGCGATAACCCCGTGACAGACGGATCGGTAAGCAGCTCTACCCAGGTAGTAAACTGTGGTTGGATGCCAGAAATGGCAACTTCGGCAAGTTGCTGCTGGAAGGCCTTCACAGCATCGCGATTCTCCCACATCGGTTTCATCTCGCGGGCTGCATAAAATGCAGACAGCGCATTCAGATAAACCGGAGCGTAGCCTGCAGGCAAATGCGCCACGAGCTGAGAACGGCTTTGTGCGGCAGACATGCCGGTAGAATTTAGCGGTAACACTCCCACCATGGTAGCGGTAGCAGTAGATTGCGGTAGTGGTTGGTCTGGCGAGCTGGTTGGTTCGATACTCACAGCAGAGCTATCAGAAGGAACGACCGCTGGCTCATCGGCCTGCGCCATAAACAGTGGAGCGAAACTCAGTGCCAGCCCGTAACCGAGCGCTGACAGCTTAAAACCGTGCAATTTTGTTAGCAACATCCCTTGCCCCCTGTTTATACCTGTTTTTACATCACCCAGCTTTTGTCGCTGGGTTTTAATAATCAGTATATAAACAGCGAATATTATTTGCCCGTATAAATGTAAATAAAATTAAAGATTAAGAACTCTGAGAAAAGAAAACGCGGGCCGTAGCCCGCGATTTTTATGATGCATCTGTTGTGCCGGCAACCGGCTCGGGAAGCGGTGGTGCAAAGCCCCTGAGTCCTACAACATGGACGTGTTCATGGTTCTGAACAACCTTACGTACTAGCTTGTAGGTGGTGCCTTTTTCCGGGCTGATGTTCTCTGGCGCTGCAATGATCAGTTGCATTTCAAGTCGCTCACACAGCTCAAACAGCGTAGCAATTGACTTAGCATCCAGTCGTGCCGCCTCATCGAGGAACAGTAAACGGCATGGGGAGATATCTTTACCACGCAGTCGGCGTGACTCTTCTTCCCAACTTTGAACGACCATCACCAGAATTGACATACCGGTACCGATAGCTTCACCGGTCGACAATGCGCCACTTTCCGCACGCAACCAGCCATCTGAACCACGGTTTACTTCAACTTCCATTTCCAGGTAGTTACGGTAATCGAGCAGCTCTTCACCAATAGTTTGTGGGGTGCGCTGGCCCATATCAATTTGCGGATTCAGGCGTTGATACAGTTTCGCTAATGCTTCCGAGAAACTCAGGCGATTGCTATTAAACAGATCCTGATGCTGCTCATGTTGTTCCGAAAGCACATTCAGCAATGTGGCATGCGTTTCACGCACATTCACATTTAAACGCACGCTATTTACCTGGCCAAAGGAGACGCTTTGCAACCCTTGGTTAAGCATGCGGATACGGTTCTGCTCACGCTGAATCGTCTTGCGAATGATGTTCGCCGCACTGCGTGAACTGATGGCCAGTTTTTGCTCACGAGAGGTCAACTCTTCCGTCAGGCGGCTCAGCTCAATTTCCATCTGCTCGATAGCTTCGACAGGATCATCGGTACGGATAATATCCTGACGAATACGTTCGCGCAGATGCTGATAAACCGCGACAAAGAACTGAATTTTGCGTTCTGGGCGTTTCGGATCTTCGGACATGCGCAATACATCGCGCAGGTGTTCGTTATCGGCAACGGCCAGACGCAATGCGCCCAACGCTTTATCCGAGATTGAACGCAGCTCGTCGCCGGTGACATAGGCCAACTCGCGGCGATGCAAACGACGCTCTACGCCGTTTTCTTTCACCATGCGCATCACGGCACACCAGCCTGCTTTCGCGGTGACAACATGCTCACGCATTTCGAAATAGCTGCGTTCCAGTTGCTTGAGCTTACGGGTCAGGTTGCTCATTTCTGCTTCGCACATGGTCAGCGCTTTTTCGAGCTGATTACGGCGTGAACGGTTATTGCTCAATGCCGTGTGCAGTTCATCACGACGCGCACGCGCACGCTCTTCTGCACCCAGATCCGCACGAACACCGATATCGCTTAACTCTTTGTGCAGGTCGGTTAACAACTCTTTTTTGGTATCAAACGAACTTTTCAGCGACGCCATTAACTGGCTGAACTGACTCAGTTGCTGTGCATGACTACGCAGTGCCTCACGCGAACGGGTACGTTCAGCTTCAGCATGCTCAAGGCGGTTACGCAGTTTTTCATTTAAATCGCTATTGCCATCGAGCATAGCGGCTGAGTCAGAGTAACCAAAGTGCGCACGACGTTGCACCACTTCGGTCAATGCGAACGCCTGTTGGCGCGCATCGCGCTGAACTTGTTGCGCGTACTGATAATCTTCTTTCAGCTGTTCAAACTGCTCAGGGTCACTTTGTAACACCGAAGCCACAGCTTCGAGTTTCGCCAACTGATTGCCAAACTGATGCAGGAAGCGTGCGGCTTCATCTGCTTCGTCCAGACGTTCACGGATTTCATCACAACGGTCAGCCAGCGTTTCATCACTCAGCAAACTGATGCGCGGCAACAGGCGGTTGAGTTGATCAACGCCCTCTTTCGCCTGCTCATATTGCTGGCGCTGTTGCTGATTGTCATTTTCGTGGTTGCTGATAGCGCGTTCAACTTCGCCACGACGAGTGTTGAGCTGACGAATTTCCACCTCTGGATCATCATCAAACGCCACGCCCAAATGCTGGCCGATGAAACGGCTAAAGGCATGGTGTAAACGCTGAGATTTCTGAACATCAAACGACAACGTCGCGAAACGCTCAGCCAGGGTTTCACGCTCGGCATGGAGATTTTCAAGGCGATTCTCACGTGCTGCACGGCCAAACAGAGGCAACACCGGCAAACGAGAATAACGCCACTGGCGCTCAGCAGTTTTTACCAGAACGGCAGCATTAAGCTCTTCAACGGTAAACACGCTGTCATCGAAGGAAGATGGGTCACCTTCAATCAGATACAGGTCTTCCGGGCAATCTTCGAGATTATCCAGTTGATCACGAACCAGTGACAAATCTGGAACCACGATTGCATGACGCGATGGACCGTACAACGCAGAGAAGTACGGTGCGTCATCGATGCTAATGTCGTCATAAATTTCTGACAACAACACGCCGCCAAAACGTTCAGCCAGGGCATTTAAACGTGGATCCTCAGCACCACCAGGTTGGCTAAGACGTTCAATTTCATCGTCGATAGCACGTTTACGCGCTCCCACTTCATCACGTTCAACCGTGACTTCACGCTCGCGCTCAAGCAGTTGCTGCATGTATTCAGTAACTTGCTGGCTGCTTTCAAACTGCTCATGGCTCTGCTCGCACAACTGGGTAAGGCTGGTTTGTGCAGAAAGCCAGATCGGTGCACGGCTTTGGAGGCGTTTGATACGCGCTTGAATCTGCTCTTGTTCCTGGCGCAAGTTTGCACGCTGATCGCTGGCATCAGAAACGCGTTGCTGTAAAGTTTCGATGCGCTCAGAAAGCTCGTCGTGCAGCACTTCAAGATCTTCTGGATCGAAATGTTTGCCTTGGCGCTTGCAGAACTCGGCAAGCATGCGCTCGGCTTCTTGCTGTTCACGCAGGCGTTGTTCAAGTTCATTAAGACGCGCTCTGAGCGGCTGAACTTGTTCCATCAGGTGACGCTGGTTGTTACTGTCACGCAGTAATTCACGCGCGACATTCCAGGCTTCACTACGACTCACCGGGCCATTGATAGCAGTGACTAGCTGATAAGCATGCTCAAACTGGCTATGCGCCGTTTGTGCAACACTCATTTTCTGCTCAAGTGTCAGCAGTTTTTCGGTTGTTTCCTGCTCTTTCGCCTGGAAGGTTTCCAGCCACTCTTCCGCGCTTTCAGCAGTCAAATCTGGCAAGTGACAAAGCGCGCGAGCGCGATCAAGTGCTTGCAACGCTTGCTGGTATTGAATAGCACGCGTCTGTTGTACATCGAGTGCTTGTTGGTAGTCGGCCAGTTGGCTTTTCAGCTCATCGACTTCCAGCTCGGCAGCTTCCGCGCGGGCTTCATTCTCTTCTTGCTGCTCTGAGGCTTCGGCAACAATTTCATTTTGTTCTTCGAGGCGCATCTGCAGTTCGTCGAGGTCAGCTTCGTAACGCTCGATTTTTTCCTGCTGGCGAATCGCCGTTTGCACCAGGTTCAGGTGGTCACTGGCCGCCTGATAATCAGTTTCCAGATCCCCTTCCGCACCGCTGTGTTCTGCAAGCTCGCGAGCCATTTCGACATGTTTGTATTGCTCTGCGGCAAGTTGCTTGCGGCTGGTCAATAGTTCACGACGGAATTCGAGCGCTTTATCCAGGTGGATACGACGTTCATTGGCGTGGCGCATGTAATCCGCAGCTACATAGTTAGTCGCTTCAGAAATCAAATGCTTAAACAGGTCTCGGTCTGACTGGGTGACGCGAATCGCTTCAAGCGTCATACGGTTTTCACGCAAAGCCGCTTCCATATCCTGGAACGCTTTACGCACACCGCCGTTTTCTGGCAACAGGTAGTCGCGCAGTGAACGAGTAATGGCGCTGGAAATCCCGCCGTAGAGTGAGGCTTCGATAAGACGGTAGTACTTGCTACGGTCGGAAGCACTGCGCAGACGACGTGCAACAATGCCCAAATCGAACATCAACGAGTGGTAATCGGTAATCGAGCTGAACTGTTTAAATTGAACGCCTTCGATGGCTTCCACTTTATCTTTCAGCTCTTGCAAACTCAGTACGCGAGCCTGACGCTCATTTAGCGTTTCCGTTAACAACTGAGTTGGCTGAATAGAAGAAGGTAAACCTTGAATTGCAAACGGTTTGATGTCGACTTTACGGTCACGGCCAGCTACTTGTTGCAGGCGCACACCGACCACAACTCGCTGATTACGTGAGTTGACCACATCGAGCAAGGAGTAGCAGACACCCGCTTTTAACTTGCCGTGCAGACCTTTGTCACGTGAACCTGATGTGGCCCCCGCTTCGGTGGTGTTACGGAAGTGCAACAGGGTTAAGTCCGGGATTAGCGCGGTTACAAACGCCGCCATAGTAGTGGATTTACCGGCACCGTTACCGCCAGAAAGCGTGGTCACCAGTTCATCTAAGTCAAAAGTACGCGCGAAGAAACCGTTCCAGTTAATCAGCGTTAGTGAGCGAAACTTACCGCGTTCAATCATTCCTGTTCATCCTCCGCGTTATCTGAAGCCAACTGCGACTCTTCAGTTTCATCATTGAGTTGCAAACGAGTCTCTACCGGCATCGCTTCTCCATCGCGGATCATGCGGAGTTGCGCTTCACGCGCATCGTCGCCAGCACGTACATCGGCACCAAAGCGGAATACTGATTCGGTAATGCGGAATTTGCTGCTGTCATGGCCCATAAACCAGATCATGCCAAGACGGCGTAAACGCGTTAATGAGGCACGGACTTTCTCTTGCAGCTTTTGACGGTCGAGATCTGAGCCAGTAGAACGGTTATTCACAAGCTTAAGCAGCTTGCTTTCATCCGCAAGCGTCAACAGTTCATCGTACAACTCGGCCTGTGTGAAAATACCTTCGTTCGCCAACCGTTCTGGACTGAGATAGAGGTAACAGAGAATTTTACCCACCATCATGTCCAGCTCAGACAGCACTGAGCGCGGGATCAGTGTGGTGGAGCGCGGACGCAAATAGAAGAAACCTTCCGGCGCGCGAATCAACTCCACGTTATAACGGGTATAGAACTCTTCCAGTTCATCCTGGAAGTCCATCAAATAAGCATGATTATCCAGTTCATCGAGCCCAACATGGCGACCGGCGCGCAGTTGGCTATCGAGTGCTGGGAATAACGGATTGGCCAACGCCTGTGCCAGTTTTACTGGCATCACTTTTTCAATATTTGTTGATGACATGCGCCTGTACCTTGGCTCCGTAATCGTTAATTGCCTGCCACTGTGGCGGCAAGCCAGTAAAGTCTGCTTCAGCCACACCCAGACGTACCGCCTGGTCGACTACGATTCTCGCCACATCAAAATGGCGTGCGCGTGGGTATTGCGCCAGATAGTCCCGCATGACAACGCCCAAATCTAGTGGCACTTGTCTGGTTTTGTAGACCTGAAGTGCAGCTTCGATCATTGCGGCGAGTTGTTCACGGATTTCATTGAACTCTTCGAATTCCAGATCGCTTGGCAGTTCACCCATCACTTCATCGTCACGCAACGTCATTTCTTCATCGCGCATATCCAGCAGACGATCGGCGTTAGCGTAGGTCAGAGCCCATGGAGCATCGAAATAGTTTTGAACCGACACACGCAAGCGTTGCGCAAAGACGCGGTTTTTATCCATATCGATGGCGGTACGAATGAATTTATGAACATGGCGGTCATAGCCAATCCACAGGTCAATAGCCTGCTGGCCCCAACTGACAATGCGGTCCAGTTTGCTTTGCAGATCAAACACCAGACGGTCAACAAAGTGCAAATCGTCGCGCCCCAGAATCGAATCCTGAATACGCAATAAATTTGCCTGCAATTTATCACCCGCAGCTTCCAGGGTGTCCTGCAACTCACGTAACGTACCCGATGTTTCGGACAGCAGCATTTCACAACTGGAGATGGCTGCACGCCAGTCTTTGTTCAGCAGCTGCGCGATATCATCTTTAACCTGTTGCTGGTGTTCATCCATGATGCGCTGTGTGAGATCGATACTGTCGAAAATCTCGGCGACTGAATATTTTAATGGTGCGAACACGTTGCGATGCCAGTGGAATTCATCACCACCTTCATCTGCTGAATCGGCTGCGCGCTTCAATTCACCGGCGACTATCGATAACTGCATAGATAAACGCAGCGTTGAAAACTCACGTTGGCGAATGTAGTAATCGGTAATGCCAATACCGAGAGGCGTCAGGCGATAAATTGCATTGCCTTCATTAATTTCACTGACGAAACGGTTGATCAAACGCTGGCGCACCATGTCATTAATGGCGTTGTTGGCACGAACGTTAATTGTTTCGCTAGTTTGATCAAAGCCTTCGCTCACATAACGGAAAGCGTCAATCAGCTCGCCTTCACTCATTTCGCCATCTAGCCGCTCACCGTTTAAGGTCGCGATCGCCAACAGAAACGTCAGACGCTCTGTAGGCAGCGAAATCGAGTAGTCATTTTTCCTGGCCCAGGCAACCAGCTCCGGCACTGTCTGGGAAACATCACTCATAATTTTTCCTTGGCTCAAGCGGCTTGATTGCTGTCACGTGGATATAGCGGCCGAGGCTAACAAAAGGTTCCTGGCGGCAATAACGCGTTTCCAGTTCAAGCAAATTCTCAAAACCATCGTGTTGTTTATGCTTATCACGCAAGTAATCGTGAAATACTCGCACACCGGTTTTACCGGTAATCTGCCAGCCAATTTGCTCCAGCCAGTGATAGACCTGTTCTGGCTGTAGCGGATTGTCAGGCGAAAGCGTTTTCCGTTTGTTCTTTTTCATACCCTGAAGAACATATTCAAAGTTGCCGACAAACATGTTCCGCATCAGCAAGCCGTTAGCATTGTAGAACATCAGGGATAATGCACCGCCGGGTGCAAGGCAATCCCATAATGTTTTAAGTACGGCTTGCGGATCTACGACCCATTCCAGCACCGCGTGAAACAATATCAGATCAACCGGTTTTTCCAAATGTTGGCCAATATCCTGAGCGGAGGAATGTACGAAATGCATGTTGCCGCTCACACCTTTCTCATCAGCCTGAGCTTGAGCACGAGAAATCATCTCAGCGGAAACATCACAAAGCAGAACTTCATGGCCCCGCTGCGCAAGACCACACGCAGTTTGCCCTTCGCCACCACCCGCATCCAAAACGAGGATTTTTTCAGGCATAGTTGCCAGCAAAGCATCAAGGTCTTGCCATAAGATGGCCTGGCGGAGCTGTCCTTTGGTTGTACCGTAAATGTTGCGTGAGAACTTCTCAGCAATATCATCAAAATTGCGGTCACGCACGGGTACGGCTCCATGGGGGAAAAGGGTTCATACAAGAAAGTGGGTATTTTGGCACAGCTGCGCCAGGAATGAACCCGTCTGGTGTAATATCACCAGCGTTTGCCTATTATATGGCTAAAAAGGACCCATAATTCATGCTTTTTATCCTGAAAAAATTTATCGGTGGGCTACTGCTGCCTCTCCCTTTTTTATTATTGATGATGGGGGTGGCGCTTTGCTTGTTGTGGTTCACTCGTTGGCAAAAAAGCGCCAAAGCGCTATTAAGCGTGAGCTGGTTAGTTTTACTGCTAATTAGCTTACAACCGGTGGCCGATAAAATGCTCAAGCCCATCGAGGATACTTACCCAACGTGGCGCGGTAGCGAAAAAGTCGATTATATCGTGGTACTCGGTGGCGGCTATACATGGAACCCAGAATGGGCACCAAGTTCCAATCTTATCAGCAATAGTTTGCCTCGCCTGGCGGAAGGGGTGCGCTTATGGCAGGCAAATCCTGGTGCAAAAATGATCTTCACGGGCGCCAGAGCAATGACCAACCCGGTGAGTACCGCTGAAGCGGGCGCGCGAGTTGCCGAAAGTTTAGGTGTACCGCGCTCGCAAATAATTACCCTTGATGAACCAAAAGATACTGAAGAAGAAGCCGCTGCGGTGGCAAAAACGATTGGCCAGCAGCCATTCTTATTGGTGACCTCAGCTTCCCATCTACCGCGGGCAATGATTTTCTTCCGCAATGCCGGCTTGCACCCTATTCCGGCTCCAGCCAACCAACTGGCAATCGAATCACCGCTGAATCCTTGGGAGCGTATAATTCCATCACCAATTTGGTTAATGCATAGCGACCGTGTTGGCTACGAAACCCTTGGCCGCATCTGGCAGTGGTTGAAAGGGCCGTCAGGCGATCCAGGGAAGTAAGTTTTTCGCAGCCATGTCAAAGGCGGGTCGATTAAGTCGGCCCGTCTGTAGTAATTGCGCTACACCATCCCACAGAATATACAACCAACGTCGCCACAGAAATGACTCCGCAACCGGCGCTCGTTGTAAATAATGCCACAGCAGGTTTTCTGATTGGCCAGGCTCAAACAAACGGAATATTTCATATTCACGCGGCGCCCAAAGCGTGATTCCAGGATTGACCATCGCCAGAAGCTGATCGCTGCGCCCATCTTTTAACATACTGCTAAGCGTAAAGTTGCCATGCACCAGTACACAGTTGTCGTTAAAGTCTTCGAATAAACGCGGCAAACATTCACGGGTGCGGAACAAAATGCGCCTGTCTTGCATCGTCAGGCCATTATTTGGGTATTGATTGATGGTTGCCCACAGTGTTTCAACATGCTGCCGATACCATGAAGGCCAGATATTTTCTTGTGTGCTGTCGACGTTGCCGACACATCCACGGCTATCGACGCGATGCCAGGCGAGAAGCCCTTCAACAATTTGATCTTTTAGATGCTCCCAACGATCGGGTGTGCGAGTTGGCGCTTCAACAGGAACACCCCGTAGACGCTCCATTAACAACACATCTGGCCCCGGCGTCTCGTCATGAGTCACCACGCCATAAACCACAGGCATGCGAACCGTTCCGGAACGCGCTAGCATGGACATTTTCCATGCTAGCTGAGCTGCAAGACCCGGAGTACTAAAACTTTTAGCCAGCAATGACATCGCGTTGCCGTCACTGTCATACAGCGACCACAAGGTGCTATTTGGCTGTTCATTGATACATTCAATCCGGCTTAGTTTTTCACCCAGCAGATGACTCAATTCCTTGCGTAGCAACTCCATGACTCATTACCCCTTACAACACTGGTGTTTTTATAATGAGCTTGCTGACGCAGGATGTCATCACTCTCAGATCAATATGCCTTCAGATAATAAAAAACCGGCGCTCAGCACCGGTTTTTTTCTAAGGATTGATACCTGCAGATTAAATCATCGCTTGTCGTACACGTTCTAAATCTTCTGGCGTATCAACACCAATACTCGGGACTTCTTTCGCAACGGCAACATGGATTTTTTCACCATTCCACAGTACGCGCAGCTGTTCGAGCATTTCGATTTGCTCAAGCTGGCTTGGCTCCCAAGTCACGTACCGACGGATGAAACCTGCGCGGTAGCCGTAGATACCGATGTGGCGTAAAAGGGAATCACCGATCTGTTCACGCGATTGTGCAAAGCGGTCTCTGTCCCATGGAATGGTCGCACGAGAGAAATAAAGCGCGTAGCCCTGCGCGTCCATCACCACTTTTACTGCATTCGGGTTAAACGCTTCTTCGGCGGAGTCGATTGGCACAGCAAGTGTTGCCATACCGGCCTGACTGTTCGCAAGATTACTGGCAACCTGGCTAATGATCGCCGGTGGGATCATTGGCTCATCGCCCTGCACATTCACAATCACGGTGTCATCGCTAAAACCACATTTTTCAATAACTTCAGCAAGACGCTCGGTGCCAGATTGATGATCAGCGCGAGTCATACAAACTTCGCCGCCCGCGGCTTCCACTGCACGAGCCACGTCCTCATGATCGGTTGCCACAATGATACGTTCAGCACCCGATTCGCGAGCACGTTCCATAACGTGAACGACCATCGGTTTGCCATTGATATCTTTAAGCGGTTTACCCGGTAAGCGTGTAGAGGCAAAGCGGGCAGGAATTATTGCCACAAAACTCATGGATTTTTCTCGTCAGAAGTCAGAACTCGAGCTTCAGTCTCCAGCAGCACCGGAATACCATCGCGCAGAGGAAACGCCAGATGATCAGGTTTGCAGATAAGCTCCTGCTTTTCCTGATTAAAGTAGAGCTTGCCGTTACAAACCGGACAAGCAATGATTTCAAGTAATCGATGATCCATGGTTACTCCAGAATGGCTGCCATCAAAGGCAGCAGAATAACATAACTTACTCGCTCTCCGGGCTAATTTCCCAGCCTTCACCCCATGATGCCGCTAACGTGGCGGGAATATTCCCGAGCCGAATCAAGGTTGCACCCTGCCAGTGAGCAAAATCGGTTATGGCCTTATGCAGGCCATTAATCAACGAGATACCAGACTTAACACCTTCTTCAAGATACAAGCTGATAATTTCCAGCTCGTCACTCTTGCGATGCATTTTGGCGTCCATTCTTCCCACCAGAACTCCTTGATGCAGCAACGGCAGGACGAAATAACCGTATTTACGTTTCTGAGCAGGGGTATAACACTCCAGGCGATAAGAGAAATTAAAAAGCTCTTCAGCACGTTTACGATCCCAGACTACAGGGTCAAACGGTGATAGCACCGCACTGTGGGTAGCTCGCAAGGTGTTTTTCTCAGCCTTTTCCAGCAATGGCCATTGGTCGCGATGCAACCACATCTCGCCAATACTCTCAACATTAACAGGAAGGACGATATCTTTTTCCTGCCATTGGGTTAGCAGTGGCTTAATTGAGACATTCTTCAGGCGATAATAATCGGCCAGCCATTCAGTACGAAAAATACCAAGGCTGCGCGCGCTGTTTTCTAGCATTTGCTGTTCAGCATCTGCCTGATGAATCAAATGTAACTCGTCGTTCCAGTGCGGCAGTACGCGTGTAGTCAGGTCATAGACTCGTTGGAATTTGCGCCGCTCAATCACCATTACTTTCCCGGCAGTGAATAGACCTTCCAGGTGTTTCTTGTGCGGTTTCCATTCCCACCAGCCACTGGAACCTTTGTGGGGGTGTTCAAAATCAGCGGAGCGCACCGGACCGTTGCTCTCGATGTGCGTTAAGAGTTTTTCAATCTCATCGGCGTGCTCCACCATCCATTCCGCGCGATATTTCCAGCCCATTTTTTCGGGATTGAGCATGCGGTGACGTATCAGCGAAAAATCTGTTCTCGGTAAAAAACAGGCTTCATGCGCCCAATACTCCATCAAATAACCATTCACCAGCGCATCATCAAGCCAGGTTTGTGGGTAACTGCCTAATCGGCTGAACAGCACCAGGTAAGGGCTGCGCGCAACAATATTGATGGTATCAATTTGCAGAAGGGACATACGGGAGATGGTGGCAACAACATCGGCGGCTCTAGCACGGCGACGAGGCTTTACCAATAAGCCCTGCGCCGCAAGATGAAGGTTACGGGCTGCACGTAAAGTCAGTTGCGGTACGGACATGAAGGAATCCTGTCGTCAGCAAACTCGAATTCTGGTGCGGAAATGAGCTCTTATCGCACCAGCGCCAATAGTGATTGCAATAATTCGTCGGCCTGAGGCTGGGCAAGGTGCGCATCGACCGGCAAATACCACCAGTTATCGTGCCCTGTAACGAAAACACGGCATTTAACGGCATCTTTTTCAGTCATCAGTAGGGTTTGCCCCGGCTGGACTAATTTAACCACATCACTTTCACTCAGAGCCTGATGGTCTGCGAGACTAACCGTATTAACTGGAGTTACGCCACATTGCTGCAAAGTAGCAAAAAAACGGGGGGGGTGGCCAATTCCGGCCATAGCAACCACATTTTGCAACGTGTGCGCAGGCTGGTGCTCTCCGGTAAGCAAATTAACCGCATCGCCCGGGCGCAGCGTCATGGCTATCTCACCAGTCTGAGCATTGCCACCATTGGTGATAATTGCATCGACAGAAGTCAGGCGCCCTGTTCTCTCACGCATTGGGCCAGCGGGAAGCCACCATCCGTTACCAAATCGCCTGACACCATCAACGACCACAATTTCTTTATCACGCCCAAGGGCGTAATGCTGCAAACCGTCATCTGTAATGATCAGCTGTGGCTGTACTTTTTCAACGAGCATTTGCACAGCATCACTTCGACGAGGCGCAACCGCTACAGCAGCACCAGTGCGTTGATAAATAAGGACGGGTTCATCGCCTGCCTGCAACGTCGTCGTGAACTGATCAAGCAGCAGCGGATAATGCTCAGATTTACCGCCGTAACCGCGAGAAACAACACCAACGCGAACTCCGCGTTGGTGTAGCTGTTCGACAAGCCAGATAACAACTGGCGTTTTACCGTTACCTCCGGCAGTCAGGTTACCCACGACCACCACAGGTACCGGCGCATGCCAGGTTTTTTTAAAACCTAATCGATAACTCAGACGAATAGCACCGCTCACCAGGCCATAAAGCCAGGAAAGCGGTAAGAGCAAAAGGTAGAGAGGAGATTTACCCGACCAAATGCGTTCTATCATTGCCCGAATTGCATCCTGTGCAGTTGCGCGTACACACCGCGATGCTCAATCAGTTCTGCGTGTGGGCCACGTTCCACGATACGGCCATCTTCAACAACCACGATTTCATCCGCCTGTTCAATGGTTGATAAGCGGTGAGCAATTACCAGGGAAGTACGGTTTTTCTGCAGTTCATCAAGCGCCGCCTGAATGGCACGTTCTGATTCCGTATCCAACGCAGATGTCGCTTCATCAAGAATCAGGATTGGGCTGTCACGCAATAATGCGCGAGCAATGGCGATACGCTGCCGCTGACCACCTGAAAGAAGCACGCCATTTTCACCGATGATTGTATCGAGACCATTTTCCATCTTATTGATGAAGTCCATGGCGTAGGCCATGCGCGCGGCATTCTCGATATCGCTACGGCTATACTGTTCAGTACGCGCGTAAGCAATGTTGTTAGCAATCGTGTCATTGAACAAGTGGACGTTTTGCGAAACGAGAGCAACCTGATTACGCAAAGAAGATAAGGTGTATTCACGAATATCTACGCCATCGATAGTAATACTACCTTCCTGGATATCGTAAAAACGCGTCATCAAACTGGCGATCGTTGATTTACCCGAGCCGGAACGCCCTACCAATGCCACTGTTTTGCCAGCAGGAATGGTCAGGTCGATTTTACGCAAAGCAGGTATTTCGCGACCTGGATAGGTAAAGGTTACGTCACGGAATTCGACATCCCCTTTCGCACGCTCAATTACGCGAGTTCCTTCGTCTTTCTCTTGCTCTGAATCGAGGATAGAGAACAGAGTCTGACATGCTGCCATACCGCGCTGGAACTGGGCATTGACGTTAGTCAGCGATTTCAGTGGGCGCATCAGTGCAATCATGGAAGAGAACACAACGGTGATTGTACCAGCGGTCAGAGTTTCCATGACACTCGGGAAGCTTGCCGCGTAAATTACGAAGGCCAACGCCAGAGAGGCAATGAGCTGGATAATCGGGTCAGAAATAGACGAGGCCGATACTAGTTTCATACCCTGGCGACGCATACGGTTACTGACTTTGTTGAAGCGCTCGGTTTCCACTTCCTGGCCGCCAAAGATCAAGACCTCTTTGTGACCTTTCAGCATCTGCTCAGCACTGGTCGTTACCTGCCCCATGGTGTTTTGCATGTTTTTACTGATATTACGGAAACGCTTGGAAACCATGCGAATCGCAAAGGAAACGATAGGTGCCAGAACTATCAGAATCAGCGAAAGCTGCCAGCTATACCAGAACATCAGCACAAACAGGCCAATGATGGAGGCGCCTTCACGTACTACCGTTATCAGAGCACTAGATGAGGATGAAGCAACTTGTTCAGAGTCATAGGTGATGCGCGAAAGTAGTGTCCCCGTAGACTGTTGGTCAAAGAACGAAACCGGCATTCCCATCATATGGCTGAACAAGCGACGGCGCATGTTCATCACTACCTGTCCTGAAACCCAGGAAATGCAGTAGCTTGAGACATAGCTCGTGATGCCGCGCATCACAATAAGCCCGATGACAACCAGTGGCATCCATAACAAAACGGATTTATCCGTTTTACCAAAACCATCATCCAGTAACGGTTTGAGCAGCGATAGCATAAACGTATCGCTGGCTGCGTTGAGGATTAACGCAATCCCAGCCACGATCAGACCAGCTTTAAAAGGCGCAATCATCGGCCATAGACGGCGGAAGGTCTGCAATGTGGAGAGATCTTTATCGTTCTGCATTAAGTCGAACCAGCATTTGATGAAATAGCCGCATATTCTACCCATTATCCCGGGATACACCAAACCACTGATGATACCAACGGGGTGAAATTTGTGCTCTGAAGCTATTGATTTGCCATTTATCACTATTTATGTCGATAGTGAGTTGGCCCGATTGCGCGGTGTCATACCATTTGTACCCCTGCGACTGGTAGCGTTGAACTACTTTTTCGGAGGGCAAATGCCAGGCGTTATAGCGCGATGAAGAAGATAACGCAGCACTTCCAGCGACGGCACGTAACAAAGGTGCACTCGAAGATGTACGGCTACCATGATGAGGGACCTGAATGATATCAGCATGTAAGGTACCCCATCGCCTCTTCAGCATAGCTAATTCCGCTTCAGCTTCCACATCTCCGGTTAATAAAATACGAACGTTACCGTCACTGACCATCACAACACATGAGCCGTTATTACCTTTCATCAGCGGCTGTGCGGGAGGCCACAGTACGGTAAATTGCAAACCCTGCCATTGCCACTGGTCCCCTTGAAAACAAGAGTGATGTCCTTCCCTGCGCAATGGGCTGCGAATTTTTAGTGCTGGCCATTCACGTTGCAAACTAAGCAAACCGCCACGGTGATCCAGATGCTCATGGCTGATGATCGCTTGTTCGGGAGATAAATGGTGCCAACGCAGCCACGGGATAATCACTTGTTGAGCAGCATCGCCGCCAGGCCAGGCATTCCCTGCATCATAAAGAAAGACTTTCCCATGGCGGACAATGGCTATCGCCAATCCGTGCCCAATATCCAGCATGTTCACTTGCCATGAATTGTCTCTCTTCTCAGCCCGTATTGCTGAGGTGAACAAACACAACGCCAGAACAATCACTGATAGACATGAACTACGCCACAGCGATAAACGATGGATAATAACTACGAGCCAACCACTTAAGCTCAGAGCCTGAAAACGCTTATCGACCTCTAGCCAACCATCGGGCAATAAAGATAGCGCGGTAAAAAGAAGAGCCAGCGACCGGTCGACACTCCACCAGAGATATTCTCCAAGCCACGGAACCAACGTAAATACCAGTCCTGCCAAAAGTAGAGGAACCACAACAAATGAAATGAGCGGCACTGCTACCAGGTTCGCAAGCAAGGCACTGACACTGATGCCATGAAAGATAAAAATTTGTAGTGGCAACAACAAAATCATAATGCCAATTTGCAAATGTATTAGCGCTAATGGGTAACGATAGAACCACTTAGCAGTTGCGATGTATCGAGGGAGCGGCATCCACTGATACCAGAAAATAAGTGCCGCAACAGCCAGTGCGGATAACCAGAAACTGTCTGATAAAACGGTTAAAGGATCATAAATCATGATACAGGTAATGCAACAAAGCCAAACCTCCCAACCCGACCAATTCCGGCCTTGTAACCGCAAAAACAGCCAGATAACAACGCCAATCAATGCTCTCACTGCCGGGGGATTTCCTCCCGCGAGCCAGGTATAAATCCCAGCGGCAAGTACACTTGCGAGTAACGGCATTCGGAAATAAATTCTGTGGGCGGGAAAAGCCAGTTGCAGTAAACGAGCGATTAACCAGCCAATCATCGCTGCCAATGAAATATGCATCCCGGAAATAGCCATCAGATGTGCAGTTCCACTTTGGCGCAGCATATTTTTTTGCTCGTCACTCATCCCATAACGTTCACCAAATGCCAGTGCAAGAATAACGCCTTGATAGGGTAACGCCTGGGTTGCAGTTTCAACGGCAGACAACCACCGGGCACGTAAGCCACACTGCTGCGTAATACGCTGAGCTGAAATAATCCGCGCCCTTAAAGGTTGGTGCTGCGCAAGAGCATAACGCTGGCTATCGAAGCCTCCTTCGTTGAGTTGCCCATGCACAGGGCGAAGATATACTTTCATGCGCCAGCGTTGCCCTGCACAGACACTTTCTGGCAAATAACTACTCTGGCTCCTGATACCTAAAGCTGGAAAAACCATTCTCCCCGCAACTGAAATTATCTGCATTTCATGATCTTGCTTGCCATCACTGCGATTAATGACGGCTTCAACAACAACAGGTTTACCCGTCCACTCCTCAACGGGGATCAAGATTTCTCTAGCAGAAAATAAGGCCCAGCAGCAACAAAGTATGCTCAACGCAAAATAACGTGCCAATGGATGACGAATGAGTGCGACACCCAGGGCAGCCATGAACAATATTGCAATGACTGGCCACCCTGGAATAGTGGGCAACCACAGCAGAGGTAGGGTACCAATAATTGCACTACAACATAGCCCGATAAGATTCCTCACAGTGCCTCCTTGTTGCAGGCAAGTTTGAGGTATCCTGGCATTTGCGTCAGCCTGGGTTTATTGATTACACGAGAAGGGTTCCACAGATTTTATGCTATTTGAAAATGAGCTGAATATTTTTGCGAGGGGACTCGGAATTAGAAATTTCAGACATAAAAAAACGGCACCCGAAGGTGCCGTTCTTAAGAATCAAATCCGAAGATTTAATTGCCGTAAATATTGGCGCGGTCACGTAATTCTTTACCTGGTTTAAAGTGCGGAACATATTTGCCTTCCAGATCCACTTTGTCGCCAGTTTTAGGGTTACGTCCGGTGCGAGGTGCGCGATAGTGTAAGGAAAAACTGCCGAAACCCCGGATTTCAATACGCTCACCTTGGGCGAGAGTAGAGGCCATATGCTCCAGCATCTCTTTCACTGCATCTTCTACAGCTTTCGCCGGGATGTGAGATTGCGAAGTTGCCAGTCTTTCTATCAATTCTGACTTGGTCATGATTCCTCCGGTTTCCTTTCAGGAAAATTAACTTACAGCTATCAATCGAACAAGGGCGGCCGTAGCCGCCCTGATTTAGTGCTCAGACGATTACTCGCCTTTAGCTGCTTTAAATGCTTCAGCCATAGCGTTAGAGAAGTTCGGTGCATCTTCCTGTTTGTTGTTAACAGTAGCGATTGCATCTTTCTCGTCAGCTTCGTCTTTAGCACGAACAGACAGGCTCACAACACGGTTTTTACGGTCAACGCCGGTGAATTTAGCTTCAACGTCGTCGCCTACGCTCAGAACCAGAGTTGCATCTTCAACGCGGTCACGGGAAGCTTCAGAAGCACGCAGGTAGCCTTCTACGCCATCTGCTAATTCAACTGTAGCACCTTTCGCGTCTACTGCTGTTACTTTACCAGTAACGATAGTACCTTTCTTGTTCAGTGCAACGTAGTTGTTGAACGGATCTTCTGCGAGTTGTTTAACACCCAGGGAGATACGCTCACGTTCTGCGTCAACTTGCAGAACCACAGCCGCGATTTCGTCGCCTTTCTTGTATTCACGAACTGCTTCTTCGCCTGCAACGTTCCAGGAGATATCAGACAGGTGAACCAGGCCGTCGATGCCACCGTCCAGGCCGATGAAGATACCGAAGTCAGTGATAGACTTGATTTTACCTTCAACGCGGTCGCCCTTGTTGTGGGTTTCAGCGAACAGCTGCCATGGGTTAGATTTGCACTGCTTCAGACCCAGGGAGATACGACGACGTTCTTCGTCGATATCCAGAACCATAACTTCCACAACATCACCAACGTTAACAACTTTGGATGGGTGGATGTTTTTGTTGGTCCAATCCATTTCGGAAACGTGAACCAGGCCTTCAACGCCTTCTTCGATTTCTACGAAGCAGCCGTAATCAGTCAGGTTAGTCACGCGACCAGTCAGTTTGGTACCTTCTGGATAACGCTTAGCGATTGCGACCCATGGATCTTCGCCCAGTTGTTTCAGACCCAGAGACACACGAGTACGCTCACGGTCGAACTTCAGTACTTTAACGGTAATTTCATCGCCAACATTCACGATTTCGCTTGGATGCTTAACGCGTTTCCATGCCATATCAGTGATGTGCAGCAGGCCGTCAACGCCGCCCAGATCAACGAATGCACCGTAGTCAGTAAGGTTCTTAACGATACCTTTAACTTCCATGCCTTCTTGCAGGTTTTCCAGCAGTTGATCACGTTCTGCGCTGTTTTCGGATTCGATAACTGCACGACGAGAAACAACAACGTTGTTACGCTTCTGGTCCAGCTTGATGACTTTGAACTCAAGCTCTTTGCCTTCCAGGTGCAGAGTGTCACGTACCGGACGAACATCTACCAGTGAACCTGGCAGGAACGCACGAATACCGTTCAGCTCTACAGTGAAGCCACCCTTAACTTTGCCGTTGATGATACCGACCACAGTTTCAGCTTCTTCGTAAGCTTTTTCCAGCGTGATCCAAGCTTCGTGACGCTTAGCTTTTTCACGGGACAGCAGAGTTTCGCCAAAGCCATCTTCAACAGCGTCCAGAGCAACATCAACTTCGTCACCAACCTGGATTTCCAGTTCGCCAGCAGCATTTTTGAACTGCTCAATCGGAATTGCAGATTCAGATTTCAGACCGGCGTCAACCAGTACTACGTCTTTATCGATAGAAACTACAACACCACGAACGATGGAACCCGGACGGGTTTCGATTGTTTTAAGGGATTCTTCAAAGAGTTGAGCGAAAGATTCAGTCATGTTGTTAATCTTCAAGGTTCTTTAGTTTAACGTCCATTTAGCATCCCGCCGAATGGGGTTGTTTCACATACCCCGCCATTGGCTCCATGCCGACAGGGTTTAGGTTACAGGGGTAAAAATCTACCCGATATGTCAGGATACCACTATGGCAATATCATGACAAATATGACAAAACAGACACCAGCGCAATATTGATTATTGAGCTGGTGTTAAAATTTTCTGCGCGTACGTCAACGCTTGTTTGATGACTTCGTCAATGGACATGCTGGTTGAGTCCAGCACCAACGCATCTGCGGCTGGCATTAACGGTGCTACTGCACGGTTACGGTCACGATCATCACGTTCTTTAATTTCTGCCAAAAGGCGCTCAAAGTTAACACTAAAGCCCTTCTCCTGCAACTGCAGCATACGCCTGTGAGCACGCTCTTCAGATGAGGCATCAAGGAAGATTTTTACCGGTGCATCAGGGAAAACGACTGTTCCCATATCACGGCCATCAGCAATCAGGCCAGGGGCCTCTCTGAACGCACGCTGACGGCGTAATAACGCTTCACGTACACGAGGAAAAGCGGCGACTTGAGACGCTGCATTAGCAACCTCCTGAGTACGAATCTCCGCGCTGACATCCTCACCTTCAAGGATAACTTCCAGATTGCCATTACTCGCTACAAAGCGAACATCCAAATGTGCGGCCAACGGAACCAGCGCATCTTCAGAAGTCACATCAACCTGGTGATGCAGGGCTGCTAATGCAAGAACTCGATAAATTGCACCAGAATCAAGTAGATGCCATTGCAATGCTTCCGCCATGGCCTTACACAGCGTACCTTTACCTGCGCCGCTTGGGCCATCAATCGTTATTACCGGGGCGGGTGCCGTCATCGTACTCTCCTCTCGCTGGAATTGCGGACCTAAAATATCAACGCCGCATATTATACGCCGCCAGATTACTGACCGTTATCTTTCCTGCCAATTATCGTAGTTAATGAGGCTGAGTGTAGAAGAATTGCGCAACTTACGTTAAAAAGCCTGGGAAAACAGCAGGAATGGATACAAAGGATGTGATATCAGAAGGGAAAATTCGTTGAAATCAGCTCCGCCTCATTGTGAGATCGGAGCTTATCATCAGGTATTAAGCAGGGGTGCTAATACGCGCTAACTGCTCAAAATAGTCCGGGAAAGTTTTCGCGGTACATTTCGGATCAAGGATAGTTACTGGTGTGTCGGACAATGCCACCAGCGAGAAACACATCGCCATACGGTGGTCGTTATAGGTGCCGATTTCAGCAACCTGTAGCTGAGCTGGCGGCGTCACAGTAATGTAATCTTCGCCCTCTTCTACCACCGCTCCGACTTTACGCAACTCTGTTGCCATCGCGCTCAGGCGGTCAGTCTCTTTCACACGCCAGTTATAAATATTACGCAGTGTAGTGGTGCCTTTAGCAAACAACGCAGCGGTAGCAATGGTCATTGCCGCATCTGGGATATGGTTCATATCCATATCAATGGCGTTAAGTTCCCCGCGCTCGCAGGAGATGAAATCATCGCCCCAGGTAATTTTTGCACCCATTTTTTCCAACACATCAGCAAAGCGGATATCGCCTTGTACGCTGTTACGGCCAATACCCGTGACTTTTACCGTGCCGCCTTTGATTGCACCAGCCGCGAGGAAGTAAGAAGCAGAGGAGGCATCGCCTTCCACCAGATACGCGCCTGGTGAGGTGTACTGCTGGCCGCCACGAATAACAAAGCTCCGGTAATCACGGTTTTCGACTTCAACACCAAAAGTTTTCATCAGGTGCAGGGTAATATCGATATACGGTTTCGATACCAGCTCACCTTTAATGGTGATTTCGGTGTCGTTTGCCGCCAGTGGAGCGGTCATTAAAAGCGCCGTCAGGAACTGGCTGGAAACACTGCCATCAACCGAAACCTCGCCGCCGCTAAAACCGCCACGCAAACGCAACGGCGGGTAATTCTCCTGCTCCAGATAATCAATCTGAGCGCCGCCCTGGCGTAATGCATCAACCAGATGGCCAATTGGGCGTTCTTTCATGCGCGGTTCACCCGTCAGCACGATGTTATTGCTGCCCAGGCACAGTGCCGCCGCCAGTGGACGCATCGCCGTACCTGCGTTTCCTAAGAAAAGTTCCAGCTCACCTGACGCTTGTAACGGACCACCCATTCCTGTGACTTCACAACGCGTACGATCGGCGGAAAGTGTGTAGCTCACCCCTAATGCTTTCAGCGCGTTGAGCATGTGACGCACATCGTCGCTATCCAGCAAATTAGTCAGTTCGGTGGTGCCATTAGCCAGTGCTGCCAGCAACAAAGCTCTATTAGAGACACTTTTTGAACCAGGGAGATTAATTGTGCCGTCGACAAGGGCGATGGGTTGTAACGTCAGGGATTCCAGCATGGGGAAAATACTCTCAACTCAAACAGAATAAAAACCCCGCGAAGCGAGTCGCGGGGAGAATAACAACGAGCAACGATTAACCGTGGCGACGTTCGAAGTCGACCATAAAGTTGGTTAACGCTTGTACGCCCTCAAGCGGCATTGCATTGTAGATGGATGCGCGCATACCACCCACTACGCGGTGGCCCTTCAGTGCATGCAGACCCGCGGCAAACGACTCTTCCAGGAACACTTTATCAAGTGCACTGTCAGCTAACTGGAACGGCACGTTCATACGTGAACGGTTAGCCGAAGCCACATCGTTACGGTAGAAGTCACTTTTATCGATAACACCATATAACAACTCAGCTTTTGCTTTGTTGGTTTTGTCCATTGCTTCAACGCCGCCCTGCTCTTTCAGCCATTTGAAGACCAGACCGGAAAGATACCAGGCGAAAGTTGGCGGGGTGTTAAACATGGAGTCATTTTCGTTAAGCACGGTATAGTCAAGAATTGACGGGCAAGCTTTATGCGCCTTGCCGAGCAAATCTTCACGCACAATAACCAACGTCAAACCCGCAGGGCCGATGTTTTTCTGCGCACCTGCGTAAACAACACCAAAACGACTAATATCCATCGGGTGCGACAGAATAGAGGATGAGTAGTCAGCAACCACGACTTTATCGCCGAAATCAGGCGTTTCATGAGTCGCGATACCGTCAATAGTTTCATTCGGGCAATAGTGCAGGTAGGCACTGTTTTCAGAAACCTGCCACTCACTCATAGGTTTGATTGCACGCAGGCCGTCAATGGTGACTTTGGCATCAATAACATTCGGAGTGCAGTATTTATGCGCTTCTTTTACTGCGCTACTCGCCCAGTAACCGCCATCAACATAATCTGCGGTAGTTTTGTCGCCCAGCAGGTTTAACGGTACACCAGCAAATTGGCCGCGACCGCCGCCGTGACAGAACAAAACTTTGTAGTTTGAGGGGATTTGCAGCAGATCACGAAAATCTTTTTCAGCTTCTTCAGCGACCTCAATAAACTCTTTACCACGGTGGCTAATCTCCATTACGGAGGTGCCTAAACCTTGCCAGTCGCAGAGTTCAAGTTGCGCACGACGAAGCACTTCAGCCGGCAGCATTGCCGGGCCGGAACTAAAATTGTATACCTGAGCCATTTCCCCTCACCACGCTTAGAGCAATAAGTTTTATCACGCTATCGGTTTTATCACTCAGATGCAGAGGCTGCAACGGTTAATCAGGCATGGCCAGGTAATGTGCGCAAAATCACACAACATAATCAACTAGTCGCTGAAGTAAACGCCCGATAACTGCCCGTCACGTCACTCGCGTGGCGGTGCTGGCTTTGACCCATTTCAGATGTTTACAACGTGGGCATGCTGCTTTAACGCCCGCATTAAAGGTAAGCACTTCGCTGCAATGTATGCAGGCGTAATCGCCATCTTCAGGAATCACTTCGAAACGTTTGCTGCAATACTCCGGCAAAATAGATAAACCAGGCCGGACAAGATCGTCGGGGAAGTAATAAACGCTAATCTGGCCGTTAGTTTCGAGAATCGCCAGGCGCACCTGCCCCAAATGCTCCACACCATGCAGTCGTAGCTCCATAAAAAACTCAAACTCGGTCATGTTCTGGGCGTTCATTTTCTCCCACGCAAACTCACCATCTTCGATAATGACAGCCGGTTTCCCTTCCAGAAGGTTTTCCAGTTTTTCACTGTGGCTCATCAACCACATGACCAGACGATACAAACAGGCCAGAGTAATGAATACGACAAACACAGGTAGCATTGGGACATCATGATAAAACGCCACATCCCCTGCCGCCGAGCCAAGCGTCAGTATAATTAGCACTTCAAAAAGCGACATCTGCCGTACGCCACGCCGTCCGGTTATCTTCAAAAACAGGAACACTAATATAAAGGTGTAGAGACTACGAAAAGCCACTTCCCACAGAAAATCGAGAGGGACTTCGTCAAGAGCCATCCGTTGGAGATCAAAAGTCTTCATTTATACCGCCATAACAGTAGGTTACTGACAGTAAGCATAGCCTGTTATGCTAAGGCCGCCTGCGTGCTGCTGACGATGGCGTCAGTCTGCTAAAACCCGTATCATTGCGCGCTTTGCGTACGACAAAAGTGAAACCTCATGACTCAAACCTTTATTCCTGGCAAAGATGCCGCTCTGGAAGACTCCATCGCTCGCTTTCAGACCAAACTCGCCGATCTTGGCTTTAATATAGAAGAAGCCTCCTGGTTAAACCCAGTACCGAACGTCTGGTCAGTGCACATCCGTGATAAAGACAGCGCGCTTTGCTTTACCAATGGTAAAGGCGCAACTAAAAAAGCTGCTTTAGCTTCAGCGCTGGGTGAATATTTCGAACGTCTGTCGACTAACTATTTCTTTGCTGATTTCTGGTTGGGCAAAACCATCGCCAATGGCCCGTTTGTGCATTATCCAAACGAGAAGTGGTTCCCAATCCCAGAAGATGAGCAATTGCCGGAAGGCATCCTGGACTCTCGTCTGCGCGCGTTTTACGACCCTGAAAACGAAGTCACCGCAGGTATGCTTATTGATCTGCAATCTGGTAATGAAGAGCGTGGTATCTGTGCACTGCCATTCACCCGCCAGTCCGATCAAGAAACTGTGTATATTCCGATGAACATCATCGGCAACCTGTATGTTTCAAATGGGATGTCCGCAGGGAACACCGCAAACGAAGCTCGCGTACAAGCACTATCTGAAGTCTTCGAACGCCATATTAAAAATCGCATTATTGCCGAAAGCATCAGCTTGCCAGAAATCCCGCAGGAAGTGCTGGCACGTTATCCGGGCGTGGTTGAGTCTATTGCAACACTTGAAGCTGAAGGTTTCCCAATCTTCGCGTATGACGGTTCATTAGGCGGCAAATACCCAGTTATCTGTGTTGTGTTATTCAACCCGGCAAATGGCACCTGCTTTGCCTCGTTTGGTGCTCACCCAGATTTTGGCGTTGCGCTGGAACGTACCGTAACAGAACTGCTGCAGGGCCGTGGTCTGAAAGACCTCGATGTATTCACCCCACCAACCTTTGACGACGAAGAGGTGGCCGAACATGCAAATCTGGAAACTCACTTCATTGATTCCAGCGGTCTGATCTCCTGGGATATGTTCAAGCAAGATGCTGACTATCCATTTGTTGACTGGAGCTTCTCCGGCACAACAGAAGAAGAGTTTGCCACGTTGATGGCAATTTTTGATGCTGAAGACCAGGAAGTCTACATCGCTGACTACCAGCATCTGGATGTTTACGCTTGCCGCATCATCGTGCCAGGCATGTCTGATATTTACCCGGCTGAAGACCTGTTACTCGCAAACAATAATATGGGCTATCACCTGCGCGACACTATTCTGGCACTGCCGGGCAGCGAGTGGGAAAAACAGGATTATCTCAATCTCATCTCGCAGTTAGATGAAGAAGGCCATGATGATTTCACTCGTGTGCGTGAATTGCTGGGCCTGGCGACCGGTAAAGACAACGGCTGGTACACGCTGCGTATTGGTGAGCTGAAGGCCATGCTGGCACTGGCGGGTGGCGATACCGAGCAGGCGCTTATCTGGACTGAATGGACGATGGAGTTCAACGCCTCTATTTTCAGCGCTGAGCGTGCGAACTACTACCGTTGCCTGCAAACGTTACTGCTTTTAGCAATGGAAGAAGATCGCCAACCGCTGCAATACCTGAATGCCTTCGTACGCATGTACGGCGCGGAAACGGTTGAAGCTGCAAGCGCCGCCCTGAGTGGCGAAGCTGCATTCTATGGCCTGCAAGCTGTAGATAGCGATTTGAAAGCCTTCCCTGCGCACCAAGCGTTGTTAAGCGCGTATGAAAAATTGCAACGCGCAAAAGCGGCATTTTGGAAATAAAGTCAAAAACTAAAACTCAAGCTACGTAAACCTTAATGTTTACGCTATATTACGGGGCGATTTTTATTGCCCCGTGTTTTTATTGTCAGCATAATAATTTCACATGTAACTCAACGGTTAAATATTGGTGAAATATTATTAAATTATGCTGCAAATATTGTTGTCAAATTATTAAAATACTCCATTCTAATTAACCACTCAACAAAGCTTAGAGGGCAAATATCAAATTACGTTATAAAATTTAAACTTTATTTTTATAATTAATATCAATAACTTACACTGAAAAACAGGTAAACACCTGCTTTTATCAGGCCTATAAGCTTGGCGAGATATGATCCATATCAATTTTTACTCTATAATGCTTTGTTAGTATCTCGTCGCCGAATTAAATAAGAGAGAGTTAGTGTGAAAGCTGACAACCCTTTTGATCTATTGCTCCCAGCCGCTATGGCGAAAGTCGCCGAAGATGCTGGCGTCTATAAAGCAACAAAACACCCGCTGACTACGTTTTATTTAGCGATCACTGCGGGCATGTTCATCTCGATTGCCTTTGTCTTTTACATCACTGCCACTACAGGTACTGCAACCATTCCATTTGGGATTGCAAAACTGATTGGTGGAACTTGCTTCTCCTTAGGGCTTATCCTTTGTGTCATCTGCGGTGCCGACCTTTTCACCTCTACGGTGTTAATCGTTGTTGCGAAAGCCAGCGGGCGAATCACCTGGGGTCAGCTAGCCAAGAACTGGATTAACGTCTACGTCGGAAACTTGGTTGGTGCATTGCTATTCGTGGTGTTGATTTGGTTGTCAGGCATGTATATGACGGCCAACGGTGCGTGGGGTCTGAATGTGCTTCAAACCGCAGACCACAAAATGCATCACACCTTTATTGAAGCTGTTTGCCTCGGTATTTTAGCTAACTTGATGGTCTGTCTGGCTGTCTGGATGAGCTACTCGGGTCGCAGTTTGATGGACAAGATGTTTGCTATGATCCTTCCGGTCGCCATGTTTGTTGCTTGCGGTTTTGAGCACAGTATCGCAAACATGTTCATGATCCCTTTGGGTATCGTAGTACGCAACTTTGCAAGCCCGGAATTCTGGACCGCAGTTGGGTCGTCTCCGGACAATTTCACACACTTGACCGTACTGAATTTCATCACTGATAACCTGATCCCAGTAACCATCGGGAACATCATTGGTGGCGGTGTACTGGTTGGGTTGACGTACTGGGTAATTTATCTGCGCGGTGGCGATAAGCACTAAGTGCTAACCATTGTTCAGGGAATAAGAAATCCACATTAGAAGGTAGGTGTTAAATGTCCGAACTTAATGAAAAGTTAGCCACCGCTTGGGAAGGTTTTGCTAAAGGCGACTGGCAGAATGAAGTCAACGTGCGTGACTTTATTCAGAAAAACTACACCCCTTACGAGGGTGACGAGTCCTTCCTGGCAGGTGCTACAGACGCAACTACCGCTCTGTGGGACAACGTTATGGAAGGCGTTAAACAGGAAAACCGCACTCACGCGCCTGTTGACTTCGACACTGATCTCGCTTCCACCATCACCTCTCATGATGCTGGTTACATCAACAAGTCCCTCGAAACTATCGTTGGCTTGCAGACTGATGCTCCACTGAAACGTGCAATTATTCCGTTTGGTGGCATCAAAATGGTTGAAGGTTCTTGCAAAGTATACGGTCGTGAACTTGACCCAATGCTGAAAAAGATCTTCACCGAATACCGCAAAACCCACAACCAGGGTGTGTTTGACGTTTATACCAAAGACATCCTGAACTGCCGTAAATCAGGCGTAATCACCGGTCTGCCGGATGCTTATGGTCGTGGTCGTATCATTGGTGACTACCGTCGCGTAGCGCTGTACGGTATCGACTTCCTGATGAAAGACAAATTTGCTCAGTTCAACTCTCTGCAATCCAAACTGGAAAACGGCGAAGATCTGGAAGCAACTATCCGTCTGCGTGAAGAAATCTCCGAGCAGCACCGTGCTCTGGGTCAGATCAAAGAAATGGCTGCTAAATATGGCTGCGATATCTCTGGTCCTGCTAAAAATGCTCAAGAAGCTATTCAGTGGACTTACTTCGGCTACCTGGCTGCGGTTAAATCTCAGAACGGCGCTGCAATGTCCTTCGGCCGTGTATCCACCTTCCTGGATGCATTCATCGAACGTGACCTGAAAGCAGGCAAAATTACTGAGCTTGAAGCACAGGAAATGATTGACCACCTGGTCATGAAACTGCGTATGGTTCGCTTCCTGCGTACCCCTGAGTATGATGAGCTGTTCTCTGGTGACCCAATCTGGGCGACCGAATCTATCGCCGGTATGGGTGTAGATGGCCGTACTCTGGTTACCAAATCTAGCTTCCGTTTCCTGAACACCCTGTACACCATGGGGCCGTCTCCGGAGCCGAACATCACTATTCTGTGGTCTGAAAAACTGCCACTGAACTTCAAGAAATTCGCTGCTAAGGTTTCCATCGATACTTCTTCTCTGCAATACGAGAATGACGATCTGATGCGTCCTGACTTCAACAACGATGACTACGCGATTGCTTGCTGCGTAAGCCCAATGATTGTTGGTAAGCAAATGCAGTTCTTTGGTGCTCGTGCAAACCTGGCGAAAACCATGCTGTATGCAATCAACGGCGGCGTTGATGAAAAACTGAAAATCCAAATTGGTCCTAAAGAAGCACCAATTATGGCTGATGTTCTGGACTACGATAACGTCCTGGATCGCCTGGATCACTTCATGGATTGGCTGGCTAAGCAGTACGTCACTGCGCTGAACATCATTCACTACATGCATGATAAATACAGCTACGAAGCGTCTCTGATGGCTCTGCATGACCGTGACGTTGTTCGCACCATGGCTTGTGGTATCGCGGGTCTGTCTGTTGCAGCTGACTCCCTGTCTGCAATCAAATACGCGAAAGTTAAACCTGTTCGTGACGAAGACGGTCTGGCTGTAGACTTCGAAATCGAAGGCGAATACCCAATGTTCGGTAACAACGATTCTCGCGTAGATGATATCGCTGTTGACCTGGTAGAACGTTTCATGAAGAAAATTCAGAAACTGACTACTTACCGTAACGCTATCCCGACTCAGTCTGTTCTGACCATCACCTCTAACGTGGTTTATGGTAAGAAAACCGGTAACACCCCAGACGGTCGTCGCGCTGGCGCTCCATTCGGTCCAGGTGCTAACCCAATGCACGGTCGTGACCAGAAAGGTGCTGTTGCCTCTCTGACTTCCGTTGCTAAACTGCCGTTTGCTTACGCTAAAGATGGTATTTCTTATACCTTCTCTATCGTTCCTAACGCACTGGGTAAAGACGACGAAGTTCGTAAAACTAACCTCGCGGGTCTGATGGATGGTTACTTCCACCACGAAGCGTCCATCGAAGGTGGTCAACACCTGAACGTGAACGTAATGAACCGTGAAATGCTGCTGGATGCGATGGAACACCCTGAGAAATATCCTCAGCTGACCATTCGTGTATCTGGTTACGCTGTACGTTTTAACTCCTTGACTAAAGAACAACAGCAGGACGTTATTACTCGTACCTTCACTCAAACCATGTAATTCACGGTTTGTCTGAAAAGGCGTACAATACAAGGCTCCACCTCGGTGGAGCCTTTTCTTTGTGAAGAACCGGTTTTGCAAGATAACTGCTACGTTTAAGTTATCTCGCAAAATCGATTCGACGCGGCAATCAAGACTTAGACCGCGCTCAACCTGGTTCTTGCTTTAGGGCATGGACCAATACTGGAGATAACACCGCAATGTCAGTAATTGGCCGAATTCATTCCTTTGAATCCTGCGGTACCGTGGATGGTCCCGGTATTCGTTTTATCACCTTCTTCCAGGGCTGCCTGATGCGCTGCCTGTATTGCCACAACCGTGATACTTGGGATACGCACGGCGGCAAAGAGATTACCGTTGAAGAACTGATGAAAGAAGTGGTGACCTATCGCCACTTTATGAACGCTTCTGGCGGCGGCGTCACAGCTTCTGGTGGCGAAGCCATTCTGCAGGCCGAATTTGTACGTGACTGGTTCCGCGCCTGTCGTAAAGAAGGCATTCATACCTGTCTCGATACCAACGGTTTTGTCCGTCGCTACGACCCGGTGATTGATGAATTACTCGAAGTGACCGATCTGGTGATGCTGGATTTGAAACAGATGAACGACGAAATTCACCAGAATCTGGTTGGCGTCTCAAACCATCGTACGCTGGAATTTGCGCGTTACTTGTCCGATAAAAACGTTAATGTCTGGATTCGTTACGTTGTTGTACCGGGCTGGTCTGATGATGATGACTCTGCACATCGCCTTGGCGAGTTCACGCGCGATATGGGCAACGTCGAGAAGATTGAGCTGCTGCCATATCACGAACTGGGCAAACATAAATGGGTGGCGATGGGCGAAGAATACAAGCTTGATGGCGTGCATCCACCGAAGAAAGAAACCATGGAACGCGTTAAAGGTATTCTGGAACAGTACGGTCACAAAGTGATGTACTAATCTTGCAGCACTAGCAAAATGGCCCTCGATGAGGGCCATTTTTGTATCAGGCATGGGCAATCGGAGTGGTTTGCGGCCCTGCTTTGCGTAACAGCATTAGTAAGTAGACAAACGCGACGCCGGCTATCATAACGAACAGCAAATTGTCCGAGAAACTTTGCATCAGCATTGAGGTAAACGTTGGGCCAAGCAAGCTACCTACCGTATAACTGAGCAACAGCGCCTGATTCATTGCCACCAGCTGATGATGTTCGACTTTCTCGCAGGCCCACGCCATTGCCACCGGATACAGCGTAAAGCCAGCCGCGCCAAGCACAAACAATGTCGGCCCCATCGCGGCATTAGTCAGCATCGCCATGCAACCCATAATCACAATAAACACTTGAACGCGCAGCACTAACAAGCGACCAAAACGGTCAGCGAGGCGACCTACCGGCCACTGTCCCACAATCCCGGCGCTAACCATCACCGCCATCCAGAAACCAATACCGGCATCGCTGAAGCCTTTGTGGTTTAAATACAGCGGCATCAACCCATAAAGGGAGCCGAGAACAATCCCGGAAATAATGCAGCCGTTCACGCCAAGACGAGCATGTCGCAGGCGCAGCATTGGCCAGACAGGCGTCGCTTGCTGGTTTTCACTTCGATCATTCACAATGCGAGTAAACAATAGCGGAAGAATCGCGGTTAAAATAAGCGCCGTCACCCATGGGAGTACGCTGGCTAAATCGGTCGGCATTTTGCTGATCATCAATTGGCCTAACACCGTGCCAACGTAATAAACCATCATGTAGGCTGCCAGCAAGCGCCCACGGTTGTGAGAAGTGCCGCTGCACATCAAGGCGCTTTCAACCACCACCCAAATCATCGCACAGCCGATACCCGCGATGAAGCGCCACATCATCCAGCTCCAGAAACCGGTCATCAGCCCCAATCCTGCACAACCCGCCGCAAAAATCAGCGAGGCAAGATAGTAGCTACGGTTGAATCCCTGACGTTTAATTAGCCATCCGGTCAGCAAAGTACCCACCAAGTTTCCGGTAAAGTACGACGAACCCACCATCCCGACTTGCCAGGTTGGAAGATTTTCATGGGCTAACCAAAGTGGAACCAGCGTATTTAAAACCGCTATCGCCAGGGTCAAAAGCATCAGACCACAGAGCAAAAGCATCACTGGCCGGGTATAGGTGGACATGTAGAAACCGCGAGGAAGAGAATAATTTGTGCGCATCATGCCACTGGAAAAATGATTGTCAATCCAGTGCTGACGGGGCCTGGCACGATTTGAAAACTGTCGATTTGAAAAACTTATCTTACTTGTGAGCAAAGCATATAGACAAAATGCTATCTCTCTGTTTTTGATGGGATCAGGTATTGGGAATCGAAACGGGTTGGATGAAAATTTTCATGGTAAATCGGATGATATTTTTTTATCCGAAAAGATTAAATGCGCCCGAAAGCGCATTTAATCGATATGGCATTAACTTGCGATAGCCATACCAACCGTCATATGCAGACCGTAGAACACACCGCGGCCGATTAGCTCACCAACAATAACCAACACGAAGGCGAATGTCAGAACTGCAGGGTTCGCCTGGCCACCTTTGAGTTGCGGGATAATCCAACAAGCTAATGCAAGCGCCAGCACCAACAAGCGCCATGACATCAATGCACCGTATTCAGGAACCAGTGCAGATGCCTGCATGATTGAGCTGTGGATTGTCGCTAAATCCATACCCTGCAACATCACAACCATGGAACTTACTACAACAGCCAGCAATGAAATTGCAGGAAGAAGACGCATTCCCCAACCCGTTACACCTGCAACACGCAGCAGTAAGTAACCGAGTAGTGGCCCACCTATAAACATCGTCAGGAAGAAACTGAGCGGCGTATAAACACTATACCAAGTCGGTACGGTATCAATCAGGTAGACCTTACACATCATCCAGACAAAAAATACGCCCAGAACCATCGTCAGCGTCATCCAGATTTTACCCAGTGCCTGCGGCATTTTGCCCAGCACGGTAACCAGCCACCAGAAACCACCCACTGCAAAGAAGACCGAGCCGCTGGCAATTTCATTACTGAGCGCTGATTCCCCGATGCGATTAAGCGAGTTGAAGGCGCGTAGTGGTGAGCCGAGATGCAGTACTGAGGCCATAAAACCAATGCCCATCAACACCCACAGCACGATCATCGCCCAATACACACGCTTTTGCTGTACCCGGTCAGAAACACCAGTCAGCAATGCTAATGCCATAACAATAAAACCACCTGCGACGCACTGTCCTAAAACCGTAAAGACCATTAGTGGCCATTCATGCCATCCGCTGCCCATCTCACACCTCCTTCGGGTTTGCCAGATAACCGGTTTTATCCCCACATGGGCGGCTGTTGGCGTTAGGTTTAATGACAATATTTGGCTTGGTGAAATGTGCTGATGGCAGCGGAGCGATGGCGGCCTGTTCTCCATACTTCGCGCGCAGTTCGGCAATTGGTGCCATATCTAGCGCGCGTAATGGGCAGGACTCAACACAGATGGGTTTCTTGCCTTCAGCAATACGCTCATGACAGCCATCACACTTAGTCATATGACCTTTTTCAGCGTTGTACTGTGGTGCGCCGTACGGGCAAGCCATGTGGCAATAGCGGCAGCCAATACAAACATCTTCATTAACGACCACAAAACCGTCATCACGCTTATGCATCGCACCGCTTGGGCAGACCTTGGTGCAAGCCGGTTCCTCACAGTGGTTACAAGCAATCGACAGATAGTAGGCGAAGACGTTTTGCTGCCAAACCCCGTTGTCTTGTTGCCAGTCACCGCCAGCATATTCATAAATGCGACGGAAGCTGACGTCCGGGCCTAAATTTTTGTAATCTTTACAAGCCAGCTCGCAGGTCTTACAACCAGTGCAGCGGCTGGAGTCTATATAAAATCCGTATTGGGTTGTCATCAGCTATTCCTTACGCCTTCTCGACCTGGACGAGGTTACTATGGGATGGATTGCCTTTTGCCAGTGGCGACGGTCGCTGCGTGGTTAACACGTTAATGCTACCCGAGTGGTCAACTTTATTGGCATCAGGGCTATACCAGGCCCCTTCCCCCATCGCGACAACGCCAGGTATTATGCGTGGTGTCACTTTCGCATTGATTTGAACTTCCCCACGTCCATTGAAGATGCGCACTATGTCGCCGTTCTTAATCCCACGTTGCTGTGCATCAATTGGGTTGATCCACATTTCCTGACGACAGGCTGCTTTCAATACATCCACATTGCCGTAGGTTGAGTGGGTACGCGCTTTGTAATGGAAGCCCGTCATCTGCAATGGCCATTTCTCGGCCAGCGGATCGCCAAAGTTTTCAAAGCCCGCGCTGTAAACCGGCAGCGGATCGATGACATCTCCTTCATCAAGTTGCCAGGTGGCTGCAATTTCGGCTAACTGCTCAGAATAGATTTCAATTTTCCCTGATGGTGTCGTCAGTGGATTCGCCGCAGGGTCTTCGCGGAAGGCTTTATACGCCACGTGGTGACCTTCAGGGTCACGCTGCTTGAAGATGCCAACTTTCCGGAATTCATCAAAGCTCGGGAGGCCAGGAATCGCTTCCTGAGACTGTTGATAGAGATGACGCATCCAGCCTTCTTGCGTGCGCCCTTCAGTGAACTGTTGCTCAACACCCATGCGTTTTGCCAGTTCAGTCGTCATCTCATAAATGGTTTTGCACTCAAAACGCGGTTTGATCACCTGATCGGCAAAAATTACATAAGCCATATTTCCGCATGACGCATCAAGGCAGAAGTCCATCTGCTCAGATGCGGTGCAGTCAGGCAGCAATATATCTGCGTATTTAGCTGATGAAGTCATGTGGTTATCGATCACCACAATCATTTTGCATTTCTTGTCGTCTTGTAGGATATCGTGAGTACGGTTAATTTCTGAGTGCTGGTTAATCAGGCAGTTACTGGCGTAGTTCCAGACCATCTTGATTGGAACATCGAGCTTATCTTTGCCGCGCACGCCATCACGAGTTGCCGTCATTTCCGGGCCACGTTCAATAGCATCCGTCCACAGGAACATAGAAATACTGGTTTGTACCGGGTTTTCCAGCGTCGGCATGCGCACAAATGGCAGGCTGTAAGAACCTTCGCGTGCGCCGCTGTTTCCACCGTGAACCCCTACGTTGCCGGTCAGAATCGACAACATGGCGATGGCGCGGGAAACCAGCTCACCATTTGAGTGGCGCTGCGGCCCCCAACCCTGGCTGATAAATGCCGGTTTCGCCGTGGCAATTTCACGAGCAAGTTTAACAATGCGATAGGCAGGAATACCGGTAATTTGGGCCGCCCATTGTGGCGTTTTTGCCTGGCCATCAGCTCCTTCACCAAGAATATAGGCTTTGTAATGTCCGTTAGCAGGAGCTGTTTTTGGAAGAGTTTTTTCGTCGTAACCGACGCAGTATTTATCGAGGAACTGCTGATCGACCAGATTTTCAGTGATCATTACCCATGCAAGCGCGGAGATAAGTGCGGTATCAGTACCGGGGCGAATCGGAATCCATTCATCTTCACGGCCTGCACCAGTATCGGTATAACGCGGGTCAATGATAATCATGCGCGCATTGGATTTTTCGCGCGCTTGCTCGAGGTAATACGTCACCCCGCCGCCACTCATACGCGTTTCACCCGGGTTATTCCCAAACAACACGACAAGTTTACTGTTTTCAATGTCCGACGGGCTGTTGCCATCGGCCCAACCGCCATAGGTGTAATTCAGGCCAGCGGCAATTTGCGCGGTAGAATAGTCGCCATAATGGTTCAGATAACCGCCGCAGCAGTTCATCAGGCGGGCAATCAATGTTGAGCCTGGCGGCCAGGAGCGAGTCATCGTTCCACCCAACGTCCCCGTACCGTAGTTCAGATAGATAGCTTCGTTACCGTACTCTTTGATAATGCCCTTCATGCTGTTGGCGATGGTGTCGAAAGCTTCATCCCAACTGATTTTCTCAAATTTGCCTTCCCCTCGAGCACCAACGCGCTTCATCGGATATTTCAGGCGATCGGCATTATAGACACGGCGACGCATTGAGCGGCCACGCAAGCAGGCACGAACCTGATGCAACCCTTCATAGTTGTCATCACCGGTGTTGTCTGTCTCAACATATTTGATTTCACCATCCGCCACATGCATACGAAGTGGGCAACGGCTACCACAGTTTACTGTACAGGCGCTCCAGATAACCTTTTCAGCATCTGTTTGTGTATCAGCGGCGGACTGTGCAAAAGCCAGGCGGCTAAAGGGAAGTGTTAATGCTCCACTCGCAGCAGCAAGACCACCGATAGCTGTGGTTTGCACCAGCTTACGACGACTCACTTGTGCGGTAAGGACCGCATTAGAAGTTTTCTCTTTCATAATGACCCACTTGTTTAGTGCTCACATTTAAACAAGCTGGCAACGGTTGCTGACTAAATTGCGGCACGCGTGTCCATTGCTCAGCCCAAAAGAGAAAGGAGTGTTTTAGGCTATGTCAGGGCCGCTATTGGTAGTCCAGTTACATCATGTAATCTGAAACTATCAAATGATAAGGACGCCGAATGAATTGTATTAATAATCACCACTCTCTTTCTGGGAGAGATAATACCCATATAGGGGTATTTGTTATTGTCTGGTGTCAATAAAGGCAGATTATCTATGGGAATGAGAATATTTACGGCATAAAAAAAGCGCCCGCAGGCGCTTTTCAAGAATAAAATAGCACTAATACATTAGCCGATGAACTCAAGCCCTTTCATGTAAGGACGCAGCACTTCAGGAACTTCGATACGGCCATCAGCCTGCTGGTAGTTTTCCAGCACAGCAACCAGTGTACGACCTACAGCCAGACCAGAACCGTTCAGTGTATGCACCAGACGGGTTTTCTTGTCTGCTTTGCTGCGGCAGCGAGCCTGCAAACGACGCGCCTGGAAATCCCCACAGTTGGAGCAAGAGGAGATTTCACGGTAAGTATCCTGCCCAGGCAGCCACACTTCCAGATCGTAAGTTTTGACCGCGCCAAAGCCCATATCTCCAGAACACAACAACACTTTGCGGTATGGCAGGTTCAATAACTCCAGGACTTTCTCAGCGTGGCTGGTCAACTCTTCCAGAGCTTCCATAGAGTCTTCCGGACGCACAATCTGCACCATCTCAACTTTATCGAACTGGTGCTGACGGATAAGGCCACGGGTATCACGACCATACGTACCCGCTTCGGAACGGAAGCATGGGGTATGCGCGGTCATTTTCAGCGGTAGAGTATCTTCATCGAGAATTTCATCACGCACCAGGTTGGTCAACGGCACTTCTGCGGTTGGGATCAACGCGTAGTTGCTTGCATCAGCCTCTTCTTCCAGCGGACGAGTATGGAACAAGTCACCGGCAAATTTCGGCAATTGGCCCGTACCATAAAGCGTGTCGTGGTTTACCAGATACGGAACATAGTTCTCAATATATCCATGCTGCTCAGTATGCAGGTCAAGCATGAACTGGCTCAGAGCGCGGTGCAGACGAGCAATTTGCCCTTGCATCACAACAAAACGAGCACCGGTCAGTTTAACCGCAGATGCGAAATCCAGGCCTTTAGCCATTTCGCCCAGCGTCACGTGGTCACGTACTTCAAAATCGAATTTACGCGGCTCACCCCAGCGGCAGATTTCAACGTTTTCGCTGTCATCTTTACCCATCGGCACGCAATCGTCCGGGATGTTAGGCAACGTCAGTGCAATGTCGCGGATCTCTGCAAGCAGGACATCAAGCTCACTTTTCGCTGCATCCAGCTCTTCACCCAACTGGTTGACTTGCAAACGCAACGGCTCGATGTCTTCTCCACGCGCTTTCGCCTGGCCAATGGATTTCGATCGCGAGTTACGTTCAGCCTGCAGATTTTCAGTTTTTACCTGCAACACTTTACGACGCTCTTCTAAAGAGCGCAGCGTTTCTACATCCAGCTTGAAGCCTCGGCGTGCCAGTTTTTCAGCGACTGCGTCTGGCTCTGTACGCAGTAGATTGGGATCGAGCATGCTTATCCTGTGCTTATCGAATTAAATGAAGGGGATGCGGCCACAGACTGCAACCACAGTGATAGTTTTCCTAACCTTACCGCAACGTCTGCTTTAGCGGTAGCGTTTTGTCGGGCTATTTTGATCCTGTTCAGCAAGCCAGGCGAGCTTTTCACCAATCTTGCCTTCAAGACCTCTGTTTGTCGGCTGATAATAGCGTGTTTGTGCCATTTCCTGTGGAAAGTAGACTTCGCCGGAAGCATAGGCGTTAGGCTCGTCGTGAGCATAACGATACTCCTGGCCATAACCCATTTCTTTCATCAGCTTGGTTGGGGCATTACGTAAGTGAACCGGAACGTCATAATCCGGGCGTTCCCGAGCATCCGCCATTGCTGCTTTGAATGCTGTGTAAACCGCATTACTTTTAGGTGCACAGGCTAAGTAAACAATGGCCTGAGCGATGGCGCGCTCCCCTTCCGCTGGGCCGACACGGGTAAAGCAGTCCCACGCAGAGATAGCAACCTGCATGCCACGAGGGTCAGCATTACCTACATCTTCTGAGGCAATCGCCAGCAAACGACGAGCCACATACAAAGGATCACCGCCTGCCGTGATAATGCGCGCGTACCAGTACAAAGCCGCGTCAGGGGATGAACCGCGAACCGATTTGTGCAATGCAGAAATCAGATCGTAAAAACGATCGCCTTTGTTATCAAAGCGCGCGCTGCGTTCGCCCGCGATTTCAGTCAATAGAGCAATCTGCAAAACGCGATTGCCACTAGAATCGACTTCGGCCATGTCGGCCATCATTTCCAGCGTGTTTAATGCACGCCGGGCATCGCCGTTGACAAGTTCTGCAATAGCAAGACGCGTGTCATCGGGCAGAACAATGTTTTGCCCACCATAGCCACGAGCGGCATCGCTCATCGCCTGGCTCAAAACTTTTTCAATGTCTTCCGTGGTCAGCGATTTAAGCAAGTAAACGCGAGCACGCGACAATAGTGCAGAATTGAGCTCGAATGAGGGGTTTTCAGTGGTTGCGCCGATAAACGTAATCGTGCCGTCTTCAATGTGTGGCAAAAAAGCATCTTGCTGGCTTTTGTTGAAGCGATGGACTTCGTCGACAAACAGAATCGTTCGCCGCCCGGCGTTGCGATTCTGGCGCGCACGTTCTATGGCTTCGCGGATTTCTTTGACGCCTGAAGTGACAGCCGAAATGCGTTCTACATCGGCGTCAGCATAGTGAGCAATCACTTCAGCAAGTGTGGTTTTGCCCGTACCTGGTGGTCCCCATAAAATCATCGAATGAAGATGCCCCGCTTCGATTGCTTTAGGAAGCGGTTTACCAGGGGCTAGCAGATGTTGTTGGCCGATGTATTGCGCGAGGTTCTCCGGCCGCATACGCGCAGCCAGAGGTTTGAAGGTATTCTCAGAAAAATCGAGCGACAGGTTGCTCACTGATACCCCTACTTACGTTGATCGTCCACCGTCACGCCTTTAGGCGGGGTAAACGTAAACTTGCTCATATCCACCGCACCATTTTGCTGAGTTTTCAGCGCATAGCTGCTGCGTTGATCGTCTTGCTCAATCGCACTGAACTGATGGATAGTACCGTCGCTTCCGACATTAATAGTGAATTGCTTGAGATTACCTGCACTGGTTTTTGGCGTAAGTACAAAATCATCACCGCTTTGTTTAATGTTGTATTGCTGCCAGTCACTGCTCTGGTTACGCGCAATCAACATGAACGGTGTATTACCGGTTGCATCCTTCAGCCAGGTTGCGCTGACTTGCTCAACAAACGGGTTGTAGAACCACAAGGTTTTGCCGTCAGAGACCAGAATACTTTCATCAGGTTGAGTCATGTGCCAGTTGAAAAGGTTTGGACGTTTAACCCACAAGTCCCCCTGACCTTCCTGAACAGCCGCGCCACTACCATCAGTCACTTTCTGCGTGAAACTGGCGTGGAAGCTGCTGACCTTATCCAGACGCGTTTTCAGGTCGCCTGCGGCATCAGCCCAGGCAGCGGTTGCGGTAAGAGCGGTCAACAAAGCACAAGTAATAACGATTTTTTTCATTATGATCCCTTTAAATTCACGCACCACAAAATGAATACACAGTGGCGTTTCTGCTGCCCACTCTAGTTGAGAGCTATTCTGAAGCAACAGAAGAATAAGCTGATTTTCCGGTAATTTACCCTTCTTTGCAAAAGAGCCGCAATCACGACTCTTTTGCACAGGGTTACTCAAATGGCGGTGGGGCAAGCACTTCGCGGTTACCATTATGCCCTTGGGGACTCACGATACCCTGCGCTTCCATCTGCTCAACGATTCGCGCCGCACGGTTGTAGCCAATGCGGAACTGGCGCTGAACGCCGGAAATAGACGCTTTACGTTTTTCAACCACAAACGCGACAGCCTGATCAAATAACGGGTCGAGTTCTTCATCACCGTCAAGACCGCCACCTGCACCGCCTTCACTTTCGGTATCTGAAGTAATACCAGTGATATATTGTGGGCGACCACGCGCTTTCCAGTCCTGAACGACAGCATGCACTTCCTGATCGCGGACAAACGCGCCATGTACACGCACTGGCAGTGTTGAGTTTGGCCCGGAATAGAGCATATCCCCCATTCCCAGCAGTGACTCAGCACCGGCCTGGTCAAGAATGGTGCGGGAGTCAATTTTGCTCGACACGGTAAACGCTACACGCGTAGGAATGTTGGCTTTAATCAAGCCGGTAATCACGTCTACCGATGGACGCTGGGTTGCCAGCACTAAGTGAATACCCGCGGCACGCGCTTTCTGCGCCAGGCGAGCGATCAACTCTTCAACTTTCTTGCCTACCGTCATCATCAGGTCAGCAAATTCGTCCACCAGCACCACGATATACGGCAGTTTTTCAAGCATTGGATGAGCAATTTCCATGCTGTCGCCCGGCTTCCAGAACGGGTCTGGAATCGGACGGCCCATGCGTTCAGCTTCCAGCACACGCTCGTTGTAACCCGCCAGATTTCGCACGCCTAAAGCCGACATCAGCTTGTAGCGACGCTCCATTTCGTTAACGCTCCAGCGCAATGCATTGGCAGCATCCTTCATATCTGTAACGACTTCAGTTAACAGATGTGGAATGCCTTCATACACCGACAGCTCAAGCATTTTCGGGTCGATCATGATAAAGCGCACTTCGTCAGGTGTGGCTTTATACAACATGCTGAGGATCATGGCGTTTACGCCAACGGACTTACCGGAACCGGTGGTACCGGCTACCAGCAAGTGCGGCATTTTCGCCAGATCGGCAATGACAGGCTCGCCACCAATATCTTTGCCCAACACCACGGTTAACGGTGACGTGCTTTCGCGGAATTTGGCACAATCGAGCACTTCGCGTAGGTATACGGTCTGGCGTTTTTTGTTCGGTAATTCCAGGCCCACATACGGTTTACCCGGAATAACCTCTACAACACGCACCGCGACAGTCGACAACGAACGCGCAAGGTCACGAGACAGGTTAGAAATCCGCGCAGCTTTAACACCCGGCGCTAAATCAAGTTCAAAGCGCGTGATTACCGGACCTGGAGAGTAATCCACCACATCGGCTTTAATACGATAATCCGCAAGACGAGCTTCAACCAGGCGCGCCATTTGCTCAAGAGCAAAGGTATCTACTGGCTCAACTTCCGCAGGTGGCGAGGTCAGCAAGTCCAGAGATGGCAACGGCGTGGTTGGGCGCTGCAATGGGCGATCGTCACCATTACGCATCAGGAATGGATGGATCAAACTTTCATGAATCTGCGCCTGTGGTGCCGCTACGGGTGCAGAAGGTGCTGGCGGCTGTTGCACATTATGTTGCGGCGGAGGTGCAGGCTGCCAGCTTTGCGGCTGCTGAACAGGCGCAGCTTCTTCAATGTGACTCGGCGTAAACATTGGCTCACCAGGACCATCGTTCACTAACGTTTTCATTGGCGAGAAATCAAAATCATCCAATGAGAACGGAACATTATTTGACTGTTGTTGGTTAGGTTGCTGCTGGGGTGCTGAATAACGCTGTTGCTGCTGGGCAGCAAACTGACGCGCCAATTCTGCCTGCTCGGCCTCATCCGCATCCTGCTGCAAAGAGTTGTCTTCATACTCTTCGCCATAACGCTGCTGCTGTTGAGCTGCGAACTGACGAGCAAGTTCATGCTGTTCCATTTCTTCGGCATCGTCAGCATAGTCGTTTTCAATATCCATACCATTCTGGCGACGCGCTTCTTCTTCAGCCATACGCTGAGACGGTAACTTAATTCCATAAGAGGCGAGTTCACGGCGAGTCGGTACACGCACACGATTTGGGCGTGGCAACTGCGGGCCAATCCCCTCTTTTGTCTGCGGACGTGGCGCATCACTGGCAATGCTGAATACCGGGCTAAAGGCAGCCACAGCACTGGCAGCTTTTGCCGCATCTTTGACACCTTGAGGAACAGGGGGAGCCGCTACGACAGGAACCTCAGGTACAACGCCAGAGAAGCCCTGAGGAATAGCTGGTGCCTCAAAGCGTGAAGAATCCGGTACAGATGTTGATGCAAATGCCGGGGAGCTGTCATACCCATAAGGATCGGGTTTCGGCTCACTAACCGGTTGATACCAGGCCGCCAGTTGTTCACGCTCACGAGCACGTTTGGCTTCTACTTCTTCAAAATGATAGATAGGCGGACGAACGGCTGGCTTTACCTCTTCTACAGGCTCAGGCTCAACAATTGATTGCGCTGGGGTGGGATCGTAATAAATTGGCTGAACTGGAGCTTGTGCAACAACAGCTTGTTCAACAACAGGCTGAACTATTTCTGGCTCTGCCCAATGGCTGGTCACCTGTTGAGGGTTGTATTGTTCAGCGGCACGAGGCGCGTGATAACTTTCAGGTGTCGGCGCAAGCACAGGCTCAGGCGTCACAGTAGTCGGTGCTGGTTCCCAGGCAATTGCAGGAGTCTCTACTACTTCCGGCGCAGGCGTAGCGACAGGAGGTACGGTTGCTGTTGGCATCACCGGGGCGGCGTATGCTGGGTTCGCCATAGCGGCAGCAGCAGCGACCGGCGCAACGATAGATTGCCCATGTAATAACGGATCGTACTCATCGTTTTCCGACAGTGTTGCTTTATTACCAGAGAAAAGTACGTCATCCTCAGACTGCGTGGCTTTATTTGGCGAGAACAAAACATCATCTTCGGCATCATCCATACGCTTGCCAGAAAACAGCGCTGAATCTGTTTTGCGTGCATTTGGATTGGCGAATTTTTCTGAAATGCGCTGCTTGCGAGCCAATGCGCCACGCAAAATACGCGCACGACGAGACTCACGCTTTTCTACTGCTGGTGCGTGTTCTTCATCATGTTCTTCTTCGTCGTAATCATCATCCTGCCAGGTGTTATCCCGGCGAGTGCGGTTGCTGGCAAACGTCAGCACGCTTAAAGTCGCGCTACCAATTTTCTCAGCGATCCCGACCCAAGACCAACCAGTAAACAACGTTAACCCTGCCGCCCACACGCACAAAAGCGCAATAGTGCCGCCACTGCTGTTGAGCAATGGCATCATGGCAGTGCTCAGCAAGCTACCAATTACCCCGCCAGAGGCAAAATACCAAATATCATCGGCGTTAATCGCAGCAAGGCCACAGGCGGTAAGAACCATAGCCAACACGCCTATCAGGCGTAAGGAAACGGCAAAATAATCAATAAACTCTTCGTTATCCCGATTGCGGAAAGTAAACCAACACGCACCGATAATGATAACCGGGATGGTGTAGGCCATTACGCCAAAAATAAACAACAGTGTATCGGCCAACCACGCGCCAGGCATCCCACCTAAATTATGGATAGGTTCATGCCATGCGGTTTGTGACCAACTGGGATCGGAAGGATTAAAACTAAGCAGCGCTACCATCAAATAGACGGCAAAAATGGCAACAAGGAGCAGTAAGGCTTCTAATGCCCGACGCCCGCTGCTGAGTTTCCTCAATGTAACTTCTTTTTCTTCGGTGTATTCCTGGCTCAAGTAAGACTCTCCAGGTCCTTAATAACTATGGAGAGCAACAGTGCCGGGCATTCCCGGCACTGTTGCTGTATGAATTACCAGGAGTGTAACCAAAATACGCAGATTTTGCACCTGGCCCGTGTTAACGGGTCTTAATAACCAGACGATTGCTCTGTTTGACCTCTTCCATGACCACATAGGTACGGGTATCGTTCACACCCGGCAGTCGCAACAAGGTTTCGCCTAGTAATTTGCGGTACGCTGACATATCAGGCACGCGGGTTTTCAACAGGTAGTCGAAATCGCCGGATACCAAATGACATTCTTGAATTTCTTCAAGTTTTTGAACTGCGGCGTTAAATTGCTCAAACACATCCGGTGCGCCACGATTCAGAGTAATCTCAACAAAAACCAGAAGTGATGCATCCAGATAATGCGGGTTCAGCAGAGCTGTGTAGCCCTGAATGAAACCCTGTCGTTCCAGGCGACGCACGCGCTCAAGGCACGGAGTCGGTGAAAGCCCTACTCGCTTCGAAAGCTCGACGTTGGAAATACGTCCATCCTTCTGCAGCTCGTTTAGAATGTTACGATCGATGCGGTCGAGATCTTTGCCAGGGCGCTTCTTACTATCTACCATTATTATTGTCTCTCTGTGTTCCTTCCTTCACCTGCCATAACCCGGGCAACGTCAATGTTCCGAGTGTACGTGAGAAGACCGGTGCCCAATGGCCGCCATCGACATCACTCATGGCGTCTGTCCACGCCATGAGTAGATTTCAATAACCCGGTAAAATTGCATCAGGTATGCGTGATTATTTTACAGCTCTCATACCAAATGTTTTTCTTCCTCGAATGTTTTCGCAAATGCTTAGCGGATTGTCAAAGCAAAACATCGAAATTTAGTGGAACGTGCCATATATCCGGGGCACTTGACGATTATTCATCACTTTACCTACGTGACTAATTACCCTGATCAGGTGGATTTTTATGCGCTTTCAGTGAATTGTTCTACGGCTGATTGAGCACAGCTATTGCACATATAGTTAACAAAATCGCTGCACCCTTTTTTTAACCCGCCAAATTCCCTACAATCCCTCGATTGTCTGCCAACGAACAATGAGGATCTCATGGGCACCGCTAAACACAGTAAATTGCTAATTCTTGGCTCCGGCCCTGCGGGCTACACCGCAGCAGTCTACGCGGCACGCGCCAACCTCAAACCCGTTCTGATTACCGGAATGGAAAAAGGTGGCCAGTTGACCACTACGACTGAAGTCGAGAACTGGCCGGGTGATCCAAACGACCTGACTGGCCCAGCTCTGATGGAGCGCATGCACGAACATGCGACCAAATTCGAAACAGAAATCCTGTTCGATCATATTTCTAAAGTTGATCTTCAAAATCGTCCATTCCGACTGACGGGTGACAGCGGTGAATACACCTGTGATGCATTGATCATCGCAACCGGCGCCTCAGCACGTTACCTGGGTCTGCCTTCAGAAGAGGCATTTAAAGGCCGTGGTGTTTCTGCCTGTGCTACGTGTGATGGTTTCTTCTATCGCAATCAAAAAGTTGCGGTCATCGGCGGCGGTAACACCGCAGTTGAAGAAGCGCTTTATCTGGCAAACATTGCCTCTGAAGTGCATTTGATTCACCGCCGTGACAGCTTCCGCGCTGAGAAAATCCTGATTAATCGTCTGATGGATAAGGTGAAGAACGGCAATATCGTACTTCACACTAACCGCACGCTGGATGAAGTAACTGGCGATCAAATGGGTGTTAGTGGCTTGCGTCTGCGCGATGCGCATAATACTGACCAGACTGAAGAGCTAGAAGTTGCGGGTCTGTTTGTTGCTATCGGCCACAGCCCGAACACGGGGATTTTTGACGGTCAGCTAGAGTTGGAGAATGGTTACATCAAAGTCCAGTCCGGTATCCACGGTAATGCCACGCAAACCAGCATCCCTGGTGTATTTGCCGCTGGTGATGTTATGGACCATATCTACCGCCAGGCAATTACCTCTGCAGGCACAGGATGTATGGCTGCATTAGATGCTGAGCGTTACCTGGACGGACTCGCCGAACAGAATAAGTAACTCTCGTAACCCATAGCGACAGTTTGAAGATACGTAAAGGCGACTGAATAAGTCGCCTTTCTTTTGCCTGCGTTGTAACATTGCCCGCAAATTTTGCCTGATAATTCATCATTTACCTGCACTGGCAACCATGAATAAAACCCGTCAACAAGAACTTAGCCGCTGGCTAAAAACACAAAGCATTATCTCGCGCCGCTGGCTGGGGCTTTCCCGTTTTTTGGGTTTGGTCAGCGGGCTGCTGATCGTTGCTCAGGCCTGGATTTTAGCCAGGGTGTTGCAGCATATGATTATGGAAAACATACCGCGTGAAGCTTTGCTTCTGCTGTTCGTTATCCTGATTCTGATTTTTGTATTACGAGCCTGGGTCGTATGGCTGCGTGAAAAGGTCGGTTTTTATGCCGGGCTGCACATTCGGCAGGAAATACGCCGTAAAGTGCTCGATCGCATCCACGAAGCTGGTCCGGCCTGGATTCAGGGTAAACCTGTCGGTAGCTGGGCGACGCTGGTGCTGGAACAAATTGAAGACATGCACGATTACTACGCTCGTTATCTGCCGCAAATGTCGCTTGCGGTGATGGTCCCGGTGCTGATTTTAATCGTGATTTTCCCGTCTAACTGGGTCGCTGCATTGATTTTGCTCTGCACCGCACCGCTTATCCCGCTGTTTATGGCAATGGTCGGTATGGGGGCTGCAGATGCGAACCGCCGTAACTTCCAGGCGCTGGCTCGCCTTAGCGGCCATTTCCTTGACCGCCTACGTGGTATGGAAACACTTCGCTTGTTTAACCGTGGTAGCGCTGAAACAGAGAATATCCGCGTCGCTTCGCAGGATTTCCGCCAGCGGACAATGGAAGTATTACGCCTTGCGTTCCTCTCCTCTGGCGTGCTGGAGTTTTTCGCCTCACTTTCAATCGCGCTGGTCGCGGTTTACTTTGGTTTCTCCTATCTTGGGGAGCTGAACTTTGGCCATTACAGCACCGGCGTGACGCTGTTTGCGGGTTTCCTGGCCCTGATTCTTGCTCCTGAGTTTTTCCAACCGCTACGCGACTTAGGCACTTTCTACCACGCTAAAGCACAAGCCGTGGGTGCAGCTGATAGCCTGATGACATTCCTCGATGCGCCATTGCAGGAACGTAAAAAAGGCAGTGCACAATTTAATTGCAACGAGCCAATCTGCATTGAAGCGCGAGATTTAGTTATCCTGTCAACCGAAGAAAAAGCTCTCTCAGGTCCTCTGAACTTCACTCTTTCAGCCAATCAACGCGTCGTTTTGGTTGGGCAAAGTGGTGCTGGTAAAAGCTCACTACTCAACGTGTTATCTGGTTTTTTACCTTATCAAGGGCACTTGCTAATCAACGGTATTGAGCTTTCAGAGCTTGACCCTAAATGGTGGCGTGAACAACTCAGTTGGGTTGGGCAAAACCCACAACTTCCGGCTCCAACCATCCGCGAAAACGTGCTGTTGAGTGCTCCCGATGCGAGCTCTGAACAATTAGCTACCGCACTGGAAAAAGCCTCTGTCAGCGAATTCCTGCCGTTGTTACCGCAAGGTATTGATACACCGCTTGGCGAAGCCGCAGCGCGCTTATCGGTCGGCCAGGCACAACGTGTTGCCGTAGCACGAGCCTTGCTGATGCCATGTGGATTGTTATTGCTGGATGAACCAGCCGCAAGCCTGGACGCTCACAGCGAGCAGCGAGTGATGGACGCTTTGAGTGATGCTTCCCGCCAACAAACGACGTTAATGGTAACGCACCAATTGGACTACATCAGCGACTGGGATGAAGTGTGGGTGATGCGTGATGGTCGTATTGTGCAACAAGGGAATTACGCAACGCTTGCCTCTCAGGAAGGTCCGTTTGCTACGTTACTGGCTCATCGCCAGGAGGAGATTTAATGCGCGCTTTACTGCCCTATCTGGCGCTTTATTGCCGTCATAAATGGCTACTGACACTTGGCGTGGTGCTGGCGATTATCACACTGCTGGCAAGCATTGGGCTGCTCACGCTTTCTGGCTGGTTCCTCTCCGCATCGGCTGTGGTCGGCGTTGCAGGTATTTATAGTTTTAACTATATGTTGCCTGCCGCTGGTGTGCGTGGTGGCGCAATTACGCGTACCGCAGGGCGCTATTTTGAACGCCTAGTCAGCCATGATGCGACGTTCCGCGTGCTTCAGCATCTGCGCGTCTCCACTTTTAGCAAACTGCTTCCGCTCTCCCCTGCTGGGCTTGCTCGTTTTCGCCAGGGTGAATTGCTTAATCGCCTGGTTGCGGATGTCGACACCCTTGATCATCTTTACCTGCGCGTGATTTCGCCGATGGTCGGTGCATTTGTCGTCATTGCCGTTGTCACGTTCGGTTTGAGCTTCCTCGATGTGCAGTTAGCTCTAACGCTCGGCGGTGTTTTGCTGGCGACATTAGTCATATTGCCACCCTTATTTTATTACGCGGGAAAATCAACCGGTGAGGCGATTACCGTCCAGCGTGGACAATACCGTCAGCAACTCACAGCATGGCTCCAGGGCCACGCAGAATTAACCATTTTTGGTGCTACCCAGCGTTATCGCCAGCAACTCGAAGCCACCGAAGATCGCTGGCAAGAAGCACAGCGCCGCCAGGCGGAGCTTACGGCTCTTTCACAAGCCGTTATGCTGCTTATCAGCGGTGTTGCCGTCATATTGATGCTGTGGATGGCTGCGGCTGGCGTAGGTGGAAATACAACACCAGGTGCGCTTATTGCGTTGTTTGTGTTCTGTGCCCTGGCCGCCTTTGAGGCATTGGCTCCGGTCACCGGAGCGTTTCAACATCTGGGTCAGGTTATCGCATCAGCATTACGCGTAACTGAAATCACCAGTCAAAAACCGGAGGTCGTTTTCACCGAACAGCCTCACTCCATCCCTGAAAGCGTAGCTTTGGATATTAACAACCTTAGCTTTGCCTATCCTGAGCAGTCTCAAATGGCGTTACGGGACATCTCTCTCAGAATCGAGGCTGGGCAACATGTCGCGATTCTCGGGCGCACAGGCTGTGGTAAATCAACGCTGCTTCAATTGCTGACCCGTGCATGGGAACCGCAGCAGGGCGAGATTCGCCTTAATGGAGAACCGTTGAGCCAGTTTGATGAAACGGCTTTACGCGCAGCCACCAGCGTCGTCTCTCAGCGCGTCCATTTATTTAGTGCCACGCTGCGCGACAACCTTTTGCTCGCAGCCCCCCAGGCAAGCGATCAACAACTGAGTCGTGTACTGACGCGCGTAGGTCTTGAGAAGTTGTTAGACGACTCAGGCCTGAATAGTTGGCTTGGGGAAGGTGGCAGGCAGTTATCAGGCGGAGAATTGCGCCGTCTGGCGATTGCACGAGCCTTATTGCATGACGCGCCGCTGTTTTTGCTCGACGAGCCGACCGAAGGTTTAGATGCGGAAACTGAACGCCAGATACTTGATTTACTGGCCGAAGTGACCAAAGAAAAAACCGTGCTGATGGTGACGCATCGCCTGCGTGGGCTGGCTCATTTCGACAGCATTATTGTGATGGACAACGGGGAAATTATTGAGCAAGGTACTCACGCAGATTTGATGGCCAGCGCTGGCCGTTATTATCATTTCCATCAGCGTTTGTAGACTGTGTAATGAGTACCATCCCAGTAGGCGTTATTGTTGCAGTCAGTTTGAACACGGACAGCGCGCAGGAACCGGAACGTATACGAAGTACGTGAGGATTCTGAGCACTGCCCAGGTTCAAAATGGCAAATTAAATAGCCCTAATGGGATGAGCACTTAGTCTATTATCAATAATTATAGTTAGCCCCGGAGCCGTGACGTCATGCGCCTTATTCAGCTTTCCCGTGACTCAATCGCCTTTCCTTCACCGGAAGGCGCGTTGCGTGAACCTAATGGGTTACTGGCGCTCGGGGGCGATTTAAGCCCGGCTCGTTTGCTGATGGCTTACCAGCGCGGCATCTTTCCCTGGTTTTCACCTGGCGATCCTATTTTATGGTGGTCGCCAGACCCGCGCGCGGTGCTTTTCCCGGATCAGTTTCACCTGAGCCGCAGCATGAAGCGTTTCCACCGCAACTCCCCGTACCGCGTAACGCTGAACCACGCATTCGAGCGTGTTATCGCCGAGTGCGCAGACGATCGTGACGAAGGAACCTGGATTACACCTGAAATCATCGACGCCTATAAACGACTCCATGAACTCGGCCATGCTCATTCGATAGAAGTCTGGGAAGATAAAGAATTAGTGGGGGGAGTATATGGTGTGGCGCAAGGCTCTCTATTTTGTGGAGAGTCAATGTTCAGTCGCCGAGAAAACGCCTCCAAAACAGCGCTACTGGTGTTCTGCCAACACTTTCTCAGTTATGGCGGCAAGCTAATAGATTGCCAGGTACTTAATGCCCATACCGCATCGCTAGGAGCAATTGAAATTCCTCGCCGTGAGTATCTGGAACATCTGTCCATATTTCGTCCACAACATCTGGCATCTTATTGTTGGGTGCCACAAATCCTGTCGTAGCGATAATGTTTACGGCACATTACTGTTAAGAGTGTTATAATTAGCCCCGCAGAGTGAGCTCTGCTCATTACCCCGCCGCCGTTTGGGATTAGCTTTAACAGGGACAGCCCATCGTTTATCTCTTCGCAGCCCTCATCATAAGCGCCAATAGTGCAGCTTTTGGTTGGGTTTTGGGTAATGCGCAAATTGCACTTTCGCTGGTGATTTCACCAACAATTCTTTACATGATACGTGAACTTGGGCATTATCTTGCCGGTTCAAAACTATGGTAGTGATACCCTCGAGGATTAGATGGCCAAAGAAGACAATATTGAAATGCAGGGTACCGTACTTGATACGTTACCTAACACCATGTTCCGCGTTGAGCTGGAAAACGGGCACGTGGTAACCGCTCATATCTCCGGTAAAATGCGTAAAAACTATATCCGCATCCTGACGGGTGACAAAGTCACTGTAGAGCTGACCCCGTACGACCTGAGCAAAGGCCGCATTGTCTTCCGTAGTCGCTGATAGTTTTATTTAGCGCTGCGTGGTAAACAGGCGGCGTGAACAATTTAATAATAGAAAGGCCAGGTCATTGACCTGGCCTTTTTTTATTACGGCACTAATTATTAATTAGTGCGCCGTTTCCGGTTTATGCTTCTGCGCGCTATGGAAATTATAAATCAGTTTCTGATTATCTTTATCCAGCGCTACCGTCACCTGTCCCCCATCCACCAGTGAACCAAATAACAGTTCGTTAGCGAGTGGTTTTTTCAGGTTGTCCTGAATAACACGAGTCATTGGACGAGCGCCCATTGCACGGTCATAGCCTTTTTCTGCCAGCCAATCGCGCGCTTCCTGGCTCACTTCCAGAGACACACCTTTCTGATCCAGCTGCACCTGGAGTTCGACGATAAACTTGTCGACAACCTGATGAATCACATCTGTAGACAGATGGTTGAACCAAATAATGTTGTCCAGACGGTTGCGGAATTCTGGAGTAAAGATCTTCTTGATCTCTTCCATGGCATCGGTGCTGTTGTCCTGACGAATCAGGCCAATAGACTTACGCTCGGTTTCACGCACACCAGCGTTGGTAGTCATCACCAGAATTACGTTACGGAAATCAGCTTTGCGCCCGTTATTATCGGTCAGCGTACCGTTGTCCATCACCTGCAATAACAGGTTAAAGACATCCGGGTGCGCCTTTTCGATTTCATCAAGCAGCAGCACGGAGTGAGGATGTTTAATGACCGCATCCGTCAGCAGGCCGCCCTGGTCGAAACCAACGTAACCTGGAGGTGCACCAATCAAACGGCTCACCGTGTGGCGTTCCATGTATTCCGACATATCGAAGCGCAACAGCTCAATGCCCAGTGATTTCGCCAATTGAACAGTGACTTCTGTTTTACCAACACCCGTAGGGCCGGCAAACAGGAATGAACCCACTGGCTTATGATCATGCCCTAAACCGGCACGGCTCATTTTGATGGCTTCGGTTAACGCCTCAATGGCTTTATCCTGGCCAAACACCAGCATTTTCAGGCGATCATCAAGGCTGCGAAGCGTATCGCGGTCGCTTGCTGAAACACTTTTCTCCGGGATACGCGCAATACGCGCAACCACGGTTTCGATGTCAGAGACATTGACCGTTTTCTTACGCTTGCTCACCGGCATCAGGCGGCTACGAGCACCCGCTTCGTCGATAACGTCAATGGCTTTATCTGGCAAGTGGCGATCGTTGATATATTTCACCGCCAACTCCACCGCTGCACGAATCGCTTTCGCGGTGTAACGCACGTCGTGGTGCGCTTCGTACTTCGGTTTCAGGCCGTTAATAATCTGAACGGTTTCTTCAACGCTTGGCTCAGTAATATCAATTTTCTGGAAGCGACGCGCCAGAGCACGGTCTTTCTCAAAGATATTGCTGAATTCCTGGTAAGTGGTTGAACCGATAACACGAATCTTGCCACTTGAGAGCAGCGGCTTAATCAGGTTTGCGGCATCAACTTGCCCACCAGATGCAGCGCCCGCACCGATGATGGTATGAATTTCATCAATAAACAGGATGCTGTTCTGATCCTGCTCAAGCTGTTTAAGCAGCGCTTTGAAACGTTTTTCAAAGTCACCACGGTATTTGGTACCCGCCAGCAGCGAACCGATATCCAGCGAGTAAATAGTGCAATCAGCAATCACTTCCGGAACATCGCCCTGCACAATACGCCAGGCAAGCCCTTCGGCAATGGCGGTTTTACCGACACCCGATTCACCCACTAACAGTGGGTTGTTTTTACGGCGACGGCACAGAACCTGAATGGCACGCTCAAGCTCTTTCTCGCGGCCAATCAGCGGATCGATCCCTCCCACACGTGCAAGCTGGTTGAGATTGGTGGTGAAGTTTTCCATACGTTCCTCCCCGCCTGCTTGCTCTTCATTGACCGGATTTTCTGCACCCGGTGCCTGATTAGGTTCGTCTTTACGTGTACCGTGAGAGATAAAGTTCACCACATCAAGGCGGCTAACTTCATGTTTACGCAGCAGGTACGCTGCCTGGGATTCCTGCTCGCTAAAGATAGCCACCAGCACGTTTGCGCCTGTGACTTCACTGCGACCAGAAGACTGGACGTGGAACACCGCACGTTGCAGCACGCGCTGGAAGCTGAGCGTAGGTTGAGTGTCACGCTCTTCTTCACTGGCTGGCAGAACCGGTGTGGTTTGTTCGATGAAGGCCTCGAGTTCCTGTCGCAGCGCCACCAGATCTACGCTACACGCTTCCAGCGCTTCACGAGCCGATGGGTTACTGAGCAAAGCCAGTAACAGATGCTCGACAGTCATAAACTCATGTCGGTGCTCGCGCGCTCTGGCGAAAGCCATGTTTAAACTGAGTTCCAGTTCTTGATTGAGCATAGGCACCTCCCCCAAATTTTGCCTTCTTCAGGCTTTTTCTAGCGTACACAGCAGCGGATGCTCATGCTCCCTTGCATACTGGTTCACTAACGCGACTTTGGTTTCCGCTACTTCTGCAGTAAAAATGCCACAGATAGCTTTACCCTGATAGTGCACAGTGAGCATCAATTGCGTCGCACGTTCTACATCATAAGAAAAGAACTTTTGCAGCACGTCAATAACAAATTCCATCGGCGTGTAGTCATCGTTCATTAACATTACTTTATACATCGACGGTGGTTTTAGCGCTTCGCGCAATTTGTCACCCACCAGTTGGTCGAAATCCAACCAATCGTTCGTCTTACCCATTGCAAATCGTCATCATGTTAAATCGCCCGTTATCATTAAGGCGAAGCCCATAGGTTGAGTGTAATACGCTTTCAGTTAACGTGACTCATTGAGTTCAAACGTGACAACTTTTAGCTATAGAGAGCTCTGTCACATTAATCACAATAGCGTTAACTGCTTCAAATTTTTGATTCATTTTCAATCGATCACCCCCGTGCAACGCTTGACGACATGGTTAAATTATCTACATTGTACAAGCGTGAGTTGGCGAGGTTTTGAACAGCCCGCCCTCACCCACCGGTTCATTCCATCTCACTTATAAGATTTTCGAAGGATGTAGAAGCATGGAGACGGGTACAGTTAAATGGTTCAATAACGCCAAAGGGTTCGGTTTTATCTGCCCTGAAGGCGGTGGCGAAGATATCTTCGCTCATTACTCCACCATTAAGATGGATGGTTACAGAACGCTTAAAGCCGGGCAAACAGTCAGGTTTGATGTACATCAGGGGCCAAAAGGCAATCACGCTAGCTTGATTGTACCTCTGGAGCTAGAAGCAGCGGTCGCCTGACCTTTTGTTTCATTGTGTACATCACCCAGTCAAAATGCCAGCCCGCAAGCTGGCATTTTTATTTCGGGTCTATAACCAATCGTCATATCTCAGATTAAAATTATTCACGCGCCAGCGCATCAATCGGGTTCAATCTTGCGGCATTTCTCGCTGGCAGCCAGCCAAAAATAATTCCCGTCGCAGTCGAACAGGCAAATGCGGTTAACAATGCCATCGGCGAGAAACCAATTTCCCAGCCCGGCAAAACCAGTTGCAAAGTGAAGGCAATAAGAAGAGATAAAGAAATCCCCAACGCGCCTCCCACCAGACACACCAGCACAGCCTCAATCAAAAACTGCTGCAGGACATCACTGGCTCGTGCGCCGACCGCCATGCGAATACCAATCTCTTTGGTACGCTCCGTTACCGACACCAGCATGATGTTCATCACGCCAATACCACCTACCAACAACGAAATCACCGCCACCAAAGTCAGGAACATCTGAAGAGTACGTGTGGTCTTTTCCGCTGTTTTCAACAGGCCATCCATGTTGTAGGTGAAGAAATCTTTCTTTCCGTGACGTAGCTGCAATAAGCGATTGAGCTGCTGCTCTGCCTCGTGGCTGTTGTAGCCTTCGTTGACGCGCACAGTGATGGAGTTCAGCCAGCTTTGCCCCATCACGCGGCCAGCCATGGTGTTATACGGCAGCCAGACTCGCAGAATTTTACTGCTGCCAAACATCGACTGCTTCTCTTGCGCTACACCAATTACCGTCGCGGGCATATTCCCCACCAGCACGATTTCACCCACTACTTTGGCTTTATCGGGGAACAACTGACGTTTGGTGTTGCTGTCGAGCACCACCACCTGTGCGCGCCCTGCCAGCTGCTCTTCGTTAAAGGTGTTACCTTCGCTAAAGGTCATACCGTAGACGTTAAAATACTGGCTGCTGACACCGTTCACGCTGACGGCCGCATCAACATTGCCATAACGTAAACGTAAGTTGCTTGAAAGCGCAGGTGTGGCTGACCTGACCCACGGTTGCTGGCTTATTGCTGCCAGATCGTCATATTTCAGCGCCTGCTGATACTGTGGATCATCATCGCCAAAATCTTTACCTGGATAGATATCAATCGTATTGGTGCCTATCGAGCGAATATCCTGCAACACCATCTGTTTTGCCGCATCACCGACAATGACTATCGATACCACCGAAGCGATGCCGATAATGATCCCAAGCATGGTTAACAGCGTGCGCATTTTATTCGCCGCCAGCGCCAGCCAGGCCATGGTAAATGCTTCGCGGAAACTGCTAAGTGTTTGCTGAAATGCCGAGTTTACAGGCTGTGGTTTCACCTCTTTCGGTGCACCAGTTTGTTGAATAACAGAAGGAGGATTACTGATAATCTCACCATCGTGAATCTCGATAACACGCTGTGCTTGCGCGGCAATCGTCGGATCGTGCGTCACGATGATCACCGTGTGCCCCTGCTCACGCAGTTGCTTGAGTGTTGCCATCACCTCTTCGCCAGAGTGGCTATCGAGCGCACCGGTTGGTTCATCAGCAAGAATAACCTGCCCACCATTCATCAGAGCGCGAGCGATACTGACGCGCTGCTGCTGCCCGCCTGAAAGCTGTGAAGGGAGATAATCAACACGTTCAGCAAGCCCCAGACGCATTAATAAAGCTCGCGCACGTTGCTGACGATAAACCCGCGCCGTACCGGCATACACCGCGGGTACTTCCACGTTTTGGGTCGCGTTCAGATGCGAGAGCAAATGGTAGCGCTGGAAGATAAAACCAAAGTGCTCACGGCGTAACGTCGCAAGTGCATCGCTGTCCAGGAGTGCCGTGTCCTGCCCGGCCACTTTGTAACTACCGCTGCTGGGTTTATCCAGACAGCCAAGAATGTTCATCAGCGTGGATTTACCAGAGCCTGACGCCCCGACAATCGCCACCATCTCACCGGCTTCAATCGTGATATTGATGCCTTTAAGCACTTCAACTTGTTCGTCTCCCGACGGATAGCTACGGCGAATATCCCGTAGCTCAAGCAGTGCTGTCATGGCGCACTCCCGGTGGTGCTTTTGCCAGTCACCACTTCTTCACCTTCGGTGAGGCCAGTGGCAACTTGCGCCTGGGTGTCATTACGCATACCGATAGTAATTTCGCGGTCACGGGTTTCACCGTTGCGTAAAACCGAAACTTTATAGCGGTTATCACCGACCGGCTCGCCCAGAGCGGCAAGCGGAATGGTTAATACGTCTTTCACGCCACCAAGCTGAATATGTACCTGCGCCGTCATTTCCAGACGCAGCACACCTTTCGGGTTCGGGACTTCGAAACGGGCGTTATAGAAGATCGCGTCGTTGACCTTAACCGGCGTCGGCAAAATATCGATTAGCAGCCCTTCATAGCGTGTTAGCGGATCGCCAAGCACGGTAAACCACGCTTTTTGGCCGGGCTTCAGGTGAATCACGTCAGCTTCAGAAACCTGAGCTTTCACCAGCATCGTGCCGAGATCGGCAAGTGTCAGAATATTCGGTGCTTGCTGAGCCGCAATCACCGTCTGGCCTTGTTTGGTGGTGATTTCAGTCACCTCACCTGCCATCGGTGCCACAATCTGCGTGTAATCAAGGTTGGTTTTTGCCGTATCTAACGACGCCTGATTACGTTTAATTTGCGCATCAATAGTGCCGATTTGCGCCTGCCTGACTTCCAGATCGGTCACTGCGGTATCCAGATCTTGCTGTGATATTGCCTGCGTTTTGGCCAGCGCCCGCTGGCGGTTTAACGTTACTTGCGCAAGTTTGGCCTGCGCCACAGCCTGGCGCCGCTGAGCACGCAGCTCCATTAATGTTGCTTCCACTTCCTTAATCTGGTTTTGCGCCTGTTCAGGGTCAATAACCCCCAACAACTGATCTTTCTTCACTTTATCGCCGATGTTTACCGACAGCGTTTTTAGCTGCCCGCTGACCTGCGCACCCACATCAACTTTACGCAAAGCATCGAGCTTACCCGTCGCCAGCACACTTTGTTGCAGCTCACCTTTACGCACGATCATGGTCTGATAAACCGGCGCTGGCGCATTCAGAAACTTCCAGAGCCAAATGACGAACAGCAATACCAACAGGCCCAGAAGCCAATAACGTTTTTTTATTTTTCCCTTGAATCTCATAGGTATCCTGCAAACAGACTGGCTAATTAAATAAAGTCTCAACAAAAACCGCGAGTCTACGGCTCTCTGGCTACTGATTGAACATTCATTGAACTTAAGAGTGGTGAAATTACACCATTCTTTATCAACCAGGTTTCAATCATGTCGCCAATTACCGTAGACGAACTTATTTCAACACCGCAACTTAATGGCTGGCAGCTATTTCTTTGTCTGGCAAAGGGACAGTGGACGCCTGGTAGCGCATGGAAGAATCCGGCTTACCGCCGCAAGTTTGTCCTGCGGTCACTGGCAAATCCATGGGCTACGGCACGTTTACTGAGCGATTTATCTCATCAGCCCTGGCTTGAAAAACTGCTTAACGTGCAACCTGGTTTACCCTGCCGAACCCATCGCCCTTATTTAACAACGAATTTTAACCGCAAGGCTGTGGCGAATGCATTGTCTTTCCACTACAACGAACTGACCAATGCCCTGCCTGTAGCCCTACTACAGCAGCACTTCTCAGAAAAAGGTGCGCATCTGGCAACCATAACGGGTAAAGATGAATGCTTCTACTACCTGAATTTTTGTGCCATCGCCAATCTCGACAAAGAAGGTGAAGCGACGTTGACTTTCACCCGTCAGGATGGGATTTCGCTTGCCGGATTAACCTTCACTTTGTGCCAGTATCAGGGCCAAAAGACACTGTTTATCGGCGGATTGCAGGGAGCTCAAAGCGACGTACCCCATGAATATATCCAGGTCGCCACAAAAGCCTGTCACGGATTGTTCCCAAAACGCCTGGTTCTTGAAGCTGCCTGCCAACTGGCACGCCATTTGGGCGCGAAAAAAATCCTCGCGGTGAGCAACAGCTCGCATATCTATCGCTCATGGCGTTATGCGAAAAAGAAGAAAGATAAAATCCATGCCGATTACGACAGCTTCTGGCAATCAATGAGCGGTGAGTTATTGCCAGAAGGTCTCTTTAGCATGCCTTTGAGCGTGGCTCGCAAACCCCTTGAGGATATCGCCAGCAAAAAACGCGCGGAGTATCGCCGCCGCTACAGCTTGTTAGATGAGATGACAACGCATATTGAGCAGCAGTTTTAAGCAACTACCGGGCTAATCAGCACGTCCACGTGCAAGCCAAAGTACGCGTGAGAACATTTTTCGCAACAGCGAAGGCACAGCATCAATACCACGCCTGCCAGCCTCCATCGCCACTTCAATGGCTAAATCAGGCTTAGAAGAACGGTGGATGGCTTTTACAATAATGCGCCGCATATTCATCGGCACATTTTCGGGAAGTTGTGCCACGCGGTGGAAAACATCTGCAAATCCCTGGCGGTACATGAAATGCTCCATATCCATCGCAGGCAATGTCGTCAGATGGTCGCGTTCCTGATCGCGGTCATTTTCCAGAATGCCGCGCACCACAGACGCATATTTTTTTCCCGCTTCATCGCCATCAACCAGCACATGCCATTCAATACCCATGCGCCTTGCAAATTTAATCAGTGGGCGCAGGCCAGACTGTGCAAATTCGATGACTTTCACCCCTTCAGCATCAAAATGATGCCCACACTGGCGCGCCAGTTCGTTCATCACCCACACTTCTGTTTCCCCTTCAACTAACAACCAGCAACGAGCAAACAGTGATGAGGCCCGATTAAAACGGATGTGAAACGCAATGCGACGGCTATCTTCAGCATTCATCCCGCCAGGACCGAGCCGCCATGCAGCAACTTTCGAAGATTCACGCACCAGACGACAGACATTCTCAACCGGGGTGAGTGATAACAATTCACCGGAATTGGTGGTGGTGATTTTTTGTAGCGGTAGCAAATTTAATAAATGCCAGGCCACTGACAACATAATAGGGTGTAGCCGCGTTTCCGGGTCTTCCACCAGCAACAGGGGGCGCGCGTCTTTATCCAGCGCTACGGTTCCTTTTGCTTGCAGAAGTGTTGAAAACATTCCCAATAAAATCATGCGATGAGCGCGACTATTGGGTTTGTCTATCATGCGGTTGATGACATCCAGATAACGCCAGCTTCGTTGCTCATCGTGCGAGCGACGTCGTAACAGCCGCTGATGCGCAACAGCGCCCTGCTCAGAAAAATAGTGTTCAAGCAATTGCACCATGGCCGACAGCCCCTGGCGCAACTGTGAATCTGTGAGATTTTGCGGGCGAGAAACCAGTTCACGCGCGAGGAAATCAAGCTGACGGGCCGTCATCTCAGTTTCTGGCATTACCGGGATGCTATCGTTGCGCAGGCGGCGCATAAATCGCGCATCACGCAAGCGTAACACGGGGTTGAGACGGATAATTTGCCTGGCAAGCGTATCAATATCATCAAGCTCAACGGAGTGACCGTTGTTATCAAGGAAGCTGCGTAGCGTCAGAATTGTGCCATCTTCCGCAAGCTCACCGACCAGACGATACATGATGCGATGGAAGCCATCATTCCCTTCCACCCATACAGGCGACAGTGAGCGGTAACGCCGCCCGAGATGATGGCCAGGTGCTGTTTCCCGAAAGGTCAGCACAATGTGTAGATGGTGCTCCCGGCCTTGTAGATCGCCCGGAGGGAAGTAGAAATCGTCACGACCGAAGTGATAGAGAGTTTCGTGCGGTGACAGCAACAAAGTGAGCGCATCCAGCAAGCTGGATTTACCCCATGCGTTTTCGCCAATCAAAACGTTATTTTGCTCAAGCATTAACGATAGACGGTTAATACCCCTGAATCCGACAATTTCTACGCGCTCGAGAAACATAATCCCTCCAGATTGGTTAATGCTTTCCTTTAGCTACACGCCACAGCCTGCATAGCTCGAGTATATACCTTTCCCCCTCTGGCGGCAGGTTAGCCCGTCGAGTTATTTATGGCGTAGCAGGATACTATTAATTTTTCCATTTTTATTTTGCTCAAAAATAAACAGTAAAGTTTATTGTTATTACTTGTAATTCTGCCAACCGATAAAAAGTGCGTTTAATACAAGACAATTCTTACTTTATTAAAAACTCTTCTATACTTCCAACGTGTTTATTCTTGAAAGGAATGCCATCTCATTGCCCTAAATCAATTTTTTAGGATTTTATAGTGTGGCTCTAACTAAGTGAACTCATTAACATTGCTGCTCTTTTATTATTTACGTTACGTCTTAAACGGCTGTAACAAACAATAATCGGGTAGATGCCTTTATTTACATCACCCGGGATTCACTGTTTTTGAAATGCAGAGGTGGTTATGTTTAGGAAATTAGCGGCAGAATTCTTTGGCACATTCTGGTTAGTATTCGGTGGTTGTGGGAGTGCTGTGCTGGCAGCGGCATATCCTGAGTTAGGGATTGGTTTTGCCGGGGTGGCATTAGCATTTGGTTTAACTGTATTAACTATGGCCTATGCAGTTGGTCATATTTCCGGCGGCCACTTTAACCCAGCAGTCACTCTGGGCTTGTGGGCTGGCGGTCGTTTCCCAGCTAAAGATGTTATTGGTTATATTGTGGCGCAAGTGATTGGCGGTATTGTTGCAGCCGGTATTCTTTATTTAGTTGCCAGCGGCAAAAGTGGCTTTGATGCAGCAGCAAGCGGTTTTGCTTCTAATGGTTATGGTGAACATTCTCCAGACCATTACTCCATGTTGTCAGCAATCATTATTGAAATCGTCTTGACCTGCGGCTTCTTGATTGTGATCCATGGCGCAACTGATAAGTTTGCACCAGCGGGCTTTGCACCTATTGCTATTGGCCTTGCGTTAACTTTGATTCACCTGATTAGCATCCCAGTCACCAATACCTCTGTGAACCCAGCACGTAGTACTGCCGTTGCTATCTTCCAGGGCGGTTGGGCATTACAGCAATTGTGGCTGTTCTGGGTGATGCCAATCATTGGCGGTATCCTGGGTGGCGTTATCTACCGGACATTGCTGGAAAAACGTAACTAATTTGATTCAAGCGTCACCGGCTTCAATTTGGCTGGTGGCGCTGTATTTACTTGCCCTGCACCAAATCCTCAACCTGCATAAAAATCCTTTTTTTTCGTAGCTTTACTCATTCTCTTTCTTTGGGTAGTGTGACATACGTCGTTACTTCTATCGCAAGGATTGTCCGCACCATGTTTTCGGGATTGTTAATTATCTTAGTGCCGCTGATTATCGGTTATCTGATTCCTCTGAAACAAACCAGTCTGTTAAAGCTCATTAATCGCCTATTGAGCTGGATTGTGTATGTGATTTTATTTTTCATGGGCATCAGCCTCGCATTTCTCGATAACCTGGCAAGTAACCTGCTTGCAATCCTTCATTACGCTGCGGTCACCGTTGTGGTGTTATTGCTCTGCAATGCTGCTGCACTGCTTTGGCTTGAGCGTTCCATGCCATGGCGCCACAATCACGAACAAGAAAAACTCCCTTCACGAATTGCGATGGCGCTGGAATCACTAAAATTATGCTTCGTGGTGATAGCTGGTTTTCTGCTTGGCCTGACTGGCTGGCCAATTCTGCATCACGCGACTGACGCCAGCGAATACACACTTATATTCCTGTTGTTGCTGGTTGGTATCCAACTGCGTAATAGCGGTATGACGTTGAAACAGATTGTGCTTAATCGGCGCGGTATGATTGTGGCAGTAGTCGTGGCACTGAGTTCACTTGCCGGTGGTGTTATCAACGCCTTTATTCTCGACCTACCGATTAAGACTGGTTTAGCGATGGCATCGGGATTCGGCTGGTATTCACTGTCGGGTATTTTGATGACGGAATCCTACGGGCCAGTAATTGGTAGTGCGGCATTCTTTAATGACCTGGCGCGAGAGCTAATTGCCATCATGTTGATTCCCGGACTGGTACGCCGTAGCCGCTCAACCGCCCTCGGGTTGTCTGGCGCAACGTCGATGGACTTCACCCTGCCTGTTTTACAGCGCAGCGGAGGGCTGGAAATTGTTCCTGCGGCAATTGTTCACGGGTTTATCCTCAGCTTACTCACCCCGCTTCTCATGGCATTTTTCGCTTCCTGATACCTCATTGGCGGTAGGTTTCTGCCGCCAAATTTGCGCTAAATCAATCTCCTTTTAAGTTGTATCAGAAATACCTTTTCCCTGTGCGGCACTGAGCATAACCTTAAACATGTATATCAAATATAACTTTAAAAGGTACGATCATGTTTTGTGTGCAATGTGAACAAACAATCCGCACCCCTGCGGGCAACGGCTGCTCTTATGCTCAGGGCATGTGCGGGAAAACGGCTGAAACATCAGACCTACAAGATTTGTTGATCGCAACACTGCAGGGTTTATCTGCATGGGCACTGGCCGCACGTGAAGTCGGCATCATCAGTCATGAAGTTGATCACTTTGCACCGCGTGCCTTTTTCTCAACGCTGACCAACGTCAACTTCGATTCCCCACGCATCGTTGGCTACGCCCGCGAAGCCATCATTGCGCGCGAAAGCCTGAAAACTCGCACCCTTGCGATTAACCCAAACATTACCGTCACCAATCCAATGGCTGAACTGCAACTGGTCAGCAACGATTTGGGGGACCTGCAGCGCCAGGCTGCTGAGTTCGCGCCAAACCGCGACAAAGCCGAAATTGGTGACGATATTCTCGGCCTGCGCTTGCTGTGCCTGTACGGCCTGAAAGGTGCTGCGGCCTACATGGAACACGCCCACGTTCTCGGCCAGTACGACAACGACATCTACGCGCAATACCACAAAATTATGGCGTGGCTCGGCACCTGGCCTGCGGATATGGGTGCACTGCTTGAATGCTCCATGGAAATAGGCCAGATGAATTTCAAAGTGATGAGCATTCTGGACCAGGGCGAAACCGAGAAATACGGTCACCCAACACCTACGCAAGTGAATGTGCGCCCGGTCGCTGGCAAATGTGTATTGATTTCCGGCCACGATCTTAAAGATCTCTATAACCTGCTGGAACAAACTGAAGGCACTGGCGTAAACGTCTATACCCATGGCGAAATGCTGCCAGCGCATGGCTACCCGGAACTGCGCAAATTCAAACATTTGGTTGGCAACTACGGCAGCGGCTGGCAGAACCAGCAAAGCGAATTCGCCCGCTTCCCTGGCCCAATCGTGATGACTTCAAACTGCATCATCAACCCGGAAGTCGGCTCCTACACTGACCGCATCTGGACGCGTAGCATTGTTGGCTGGCCGGGCGTTAGCCACCTCGAAGGTGACGATTTCACATCGGTTATTACCCAGGCCACGCAAATGGCGGGCTTCCCATACAGCGAAATCGAGCACCTGATTACTGTCGGCTTTGGCCGTCAGACTCTGCTGGGCGCTGCCGATACCCTTATTGACCTGGTTAGCCGTGAAAAACTGCGCCACATCTTCCTGGTGGGTGGCTGTGACGGTGAACGCGGCGAGCGTAGCTACTTCACCGATTTCGCTACCAGCGTGCCGAAAGACTGCCTGATCCTGACGCTTGCCTGCGGTAAATACCGCTTTAACAAACTGGACTTCGGCGATATCGAAGGGCTGCCACGCCTGATCGATGCCGGCCAGTGTAACGACGCATATTCAGCAATCATTCTTGCGGTAACGCTTGCCGAAAAACTCGGTTGTGGCGTGAACGACCTGCCACTGAGCCTGGTGCTTTCATGGTTTGAGCAAAAAGCGATTGTTATCCTGCTGACGCTGCTGTCGCTGGGCGTGACCAATATTGTCGCAGGTCCTACTACACCGGCCTTCCTGACACCAAACCTGCTGGCTGTGCTCAATGAGAAGTTTGGCCTGCGCGCCATCACGACTGTTGATGAAGATATTAAACAGCTGATGGGCGCATAAGGAGAAGCCATGACTATGCCAACGCCACTGTGCCCGTACCGTATGCAGGTGCATCATATTCATCAGGAAACACCGGATGTATGGACGCTCTCGCTGATTAATCACGATTTTTACCCATACAAAGCCGGGCAGTACGCACTGGTAAGTATTCGTGATAGTGATGAAACACTGCGGGCTTACACCATTTCTTCCACGCCGGGACTCAGCCCGTTCGTCACGCTGACCATCCGCCGTATCGAAAATGGCGTTGGTTCCGCATGGCTAACCCAGGACGTGAAACCCGGTGATTACCTCTGGCTGTCTGAAGGCCAGGGGGAATTTACCTGTGAAAATCTCACCACCGACCGCTATCTGCTGATGGCGGCAGGGTGTGGCGTCACACCGATTATGTCGATGCGACGCTGGCTGGCAAAGCATCGCCCACAGGCGGACGTACAGGTTATTTATAATGTTCGAACGCCCGAAGATGTGATTTTTGCCGACGAATGGCGTCATTATCCGGTGACACTGGTTGCCGAGAATAACGCGACGCACGGTTTTATCGCCGGGCGCTTAACGCGCGAAATTCTGACAACCGTGCCGGATATTGCCTCTCGCACCGTCATGACCTGCGGCCCAGCTCCGTATATGGAGTTGGTGGAGAAAGAAGTCAAAGCATTGGGCGTGAGCGCGTTTTATGCTGAGAAATTCTTTACCCCGGTCGCCGCACCTGTCGAAAGTGGTTTGAAGTTCACCACGTTAAAACCGCTGCGTGAGTTCTATGCGCCGGTGGGTAGCTCGCTGCTGGCGGCCATGGAAAGTAACAGCGTGCCAGTGAATGCGGCTTGTCGTGCTGGTGTGTGCGGCAGCTGTAAAACCAAAGTTGAGTCCGGTGATTACACCGTAAGCAGCACCATGACGTTGACCGATGCAGAAATTGCCAACGGTTACGTACTGGCTTGCTGTTGCCATCCGCAAAGTGATTTAGTTCTCGCCTGATCCCACTCGTGCCACTCAGATTCTGAGTGGCACTTTCTGCCCTGCCTCTTCTGTTTCCTTGACTAAGCTTGTTTACGTTAACTGAATCGTGACAAGGAGAACCAATGAAACAGACCGTAGCAGCTTACCTGGCAAAAACGCTTGAAAGTGCAGGCGTAAAACGAATCTGGGGCGTCACCGGGGATTCCCTCAATGGGCTGAGCGATAGTCTGAATCGCATGGGTACCATTCAATGGATGCCGACCCGTCATGAAGAGGTCGCCGCTTTTGCCGCAGGCGCAGAAGCCCACCTATCAGGTGAACTGGCGGTGTGTGCGGGTTCCTGTGGCCCCGGCAACCTTCATTTAATCAATGGCCTGTTCGACTGCCACCGTAACCGGGTTCCGGTACTGGCCATTGCGGCGCACATTCCATCGAGCGAAATCGGCAGCGGTTATTTCCAGGAAACCCATCCCGAAGAGTTATTCCGCGAATGCAGCCATTATTGCGAGCTGGTGTCATCCCCGGAACAAATTCCGCAGGTACTGGCGATTGCGATGCGCAAAGCGGTATTAAACCGTGGCGTTTCGGTCGTGGTTTTACCCGGCGATGTGGCGCTTAAGCCCGCCCCGGAAACCGCCAGCACGCATTGGTATCCGGCACCACAGCCAATTATTGTGCCGCCGCATGACGAGCTAAAAAAACTGGCGCAATTGCTGCGCTATAACGATAACATCGCGCTGATGTGCGGCAGCGGTTGTGCGGGGGCGCATGAAGAACTGGTGCAGTTTGCGGCCACGCTTAAAGCGCCGATTGTTCACGCGCTGCGTGGCAAAGAACACGTTGAATACGATAACCCTTACGATGTTGGCATGACCGGGCTAATTGGTTTTTCGTCAGGGTTCCATACCATGATGAACGCCGACACGCTGATCCTGCTCGGCACCCAATTCCCCTATCGCGCTTTCTATCCAACTGACGCAAAAATCATTCAAATCGACATCAACCCTGGCAGCATCGGCGCGCACAGTAAAGTGGATATGGCGCTGGTCGGAGATATAAAAGCCACACTTGCGGCATTGATTCCGCTTCTGGAAGAAAAAACCGACCGCAGCTTCCTGGATAAGGCTTTGGATAACTATCGCGAGGCGCGCGAAAGCCTCGATGAACTGGCGCAACCGGGCGATGGCAAAGTGATCCACCCGCAATATGTCGCGCAACAAATCAGCCATTACGCCGACGAAGACGCAATTTTCACCTGCGATGTCGGCACACCAACCGTGTGGGCTGCGCGTTATCTGAAAATGAACGGCAAACGCCGCCTGATAGGTTCATTCACTCACGGCTCGATGGCTAATGCCATGCCACAAGCGCTGGGCGCAAAAGCAACGGCACCCGACCGGCAAGTTATCGCCATGTGCGGCGATGGCGGTTTCAGCATGCTGATGGGGGATTTTCTCTCGGTCGTGCAGATGAAACTGCCGATCAAAATTGTGGTGTTTAACAATAGCGTGCTCGGTTTTGTGGCTATGGAAATGAAAGCAGGCGGCTACCTCACAGACGGCACCGAACTGCACGACACAAACTTTGCCAAAATCGCTGACGCCTGTGGAATCACAGGTATTCGGGTTGAAAAAGCGGCCGACCTGGATAACGCCTTGCAACGTGCCCTAAGTATTGACGGCCCGGTGCTGGTGGATGTGGTGGTTGCCAAAGATGAGCTGGCGATTCCACCACAAATCAAACTTGAACAGGCCAAAGGGTTCAGTCTGTATATGTTACGCGCCATCATCAGCGGACGCGGTGATGAAGTTATCGAACTGGCGAAAACCAACTGGTTCCGGTAAAAAGGAGAGTAATTTTGGAGAATAATAAGGACCCACCGTGATTGACTTGCGCAGCGACACCGTAACCCGCCCGAGCGATGAAATGCTCCAACGTATGATGGCCGCCCCCACTGGCGATGACGTTTACGGTGATGACCCAACGGTCAACGAACTACAAGATTACGCCGCCAAACTCAGCGGTAAAGAAGCAGCGCTGTTTTTGCCAACCGGCACTCAGGCAAACCTGGTAGCGCTGCTGAGCCATTGCGAACGTGGCGAAGAGTATATTGTCGGTCAACTTGCGCACAATTATCTCTACGAAGCCGGTGGTGCTGCGGTTTTAGGCAGTATTCAACCGCAGCCTATTGATGCCAACCCGGACGGTTCGTTGCCGCTTGATAAAGTCGCCGCGAAGATCAAACCCGACGATATCCACTTTGCGCGCACCAAATTGCTTAGCCTCGAAAATACCCATAACGGCAAAGTTTTGCCGCGTGAGTATTTGAAGCAGTCCTGGGAATTTAGCCGCAATCACAACCTGGCTTTGCATGTTGACGGCGCACGTATCTTTAATGCCGTGGTGGAATATGGCTGTACGCTTGAAGAAGTGGTGCGCTACTGCGACACCTTCACAATTTGCCTCTCTAAAGGACTTGGAACGCCGGTCGGTTCGCTGTTAGTCGGCAGCCACGAGTACATCAAACGTGCGACACGCTGGCGTAAAATGGTTGGTGGCGGCATGCGTCAGGCAGGAATTCTGGCGGCGGCGGGTTTATACGCGCTGGAGAATAATGTGCAACGCCTGAAAGAGGATCACGACAACGCTCATTGGCTGGCTGGCGAATTGCGTGAAATCGGTGTTGATGTCTCTCGTCAGGATACCAATATGGTGTTTGTACGCGTGCCGGTTGAACAAGCTGAAAGCCTCGGTAAATTCATGAAAGAACGCGGTGTTTTGATGAGTGCGGGCCCGGTAACTCGCCTGGTGATTCACCTTGATGTGAACCGTGAGCAGTTGGCCGAAGTGGTTTCTCACTGGCAGACTTTTTTACAACGCTAAACAGAGGTCACGGACGATGACACAGCCACAAAACATTCTGGTGCTCGGTGCTAGCGGCTATATAGGCCAGCATCTGGTGCCAAAGCTTGCCGCTGCCGGGCATCATGTTACTGCTGCGGCAAGACGTGTCGAGTGGCTGGAGAAACAACCCTGGCCGGGGGTCGTTTGTCGCCATGTCGATTTACAGTGGCCGGGAACGCTTCCCGCACTGCTGGAAAACATCGATACCCTTTACTACCTGGTACATAGCATGGGCGACGGCGCTGATTTTGTTGCCCATGAACGCCAGACTGCGCTCAATTTGCGTGATGCACTACGAGAACATCCGGTAAAACAGCTTATCTTTCTGAGCTCACTGCAAGCTGCCGAAGGTGACGGTGATTCCGCACACCTGCGCGCTCGCCAGCTCACCGCCGATATCCTGCGTGATGCTGGAGTTCCGGTAACTGAAGTTCGGGCTGGCATTATTGTTGGCGCAGGTTCTGCCGCCTTCGAAGTCATGCGCGACATGGTTTATAACCTGCCCGTGCTCACGCCACCGCGCTGGGTGCGTTCGCGTACTACGCCTATCGCGCTGAAAAATCTGCTGCATTATTTAGTCGAACTGCTTAATCACCCTTCATCAGAAAACCGTGTTTTTGAAGCCGCCGGGCCCGAAGTGCTGAGCTATCAGCAGCAGTTCGAGCGGTTTATGGCGATAAGCGGTAAAAAGCGCCCGCTGATTCCGATTCCGCTGCCGACGAGTTGGATCTCGGTGTGGTTCCTCAACATGATCACCTCTGTGCCGCCGACGATTGCCAAAGCGCTGATCCAGGGCTTGAAGCACGATCTTCTGGCAGACGATCGCGAATTACACGCCCTGATCCCCCAACAGCTGTTAACTTTTGACGACGCCGTTCGCCTAACGCTTGAAGATGAGCACAAACTGGCAAACTCGCAGGACTGGGGTTATGACGCGCAGGCCTATGCACGCTGGCGCCCGGAATATGGTTTCTTCCCCAAACAGGCCGGTTGTACGTTAACGACCTCCGCAGAGTTGGCTGATTTATGGCAAGTGGTGAATCAGATTGGCGGGAAAGAGGGTTATTTCTTCGGCAACATTCTCTGGCAAACGCGCGGATATATGGATTTGCTGGTGGGTCACAGGCTGGCGAAAGGCCGCCCGGCGCGGGAAATGCTGCAGGTTGGCGACCAGGTCGATAGCTGGAAAGTGATTATTGTCGAACCCGAAAAAGAGCTGACACTACTGTTTGGCATGAAAGCGCCTGGGCTTGGACGACTTTCTTTCACTTTGCGCGATCGCGGGCAGCATCGAACGCTTGATGTGCGGGCCTGGTGGCATCCACATGGAACAGCAGGTTTGTTCTATTGGCTGGTGATGATCCCCGCGCATTTGTTTATTTTCCGCGGTATGGCCCGAAGGATTTGCCAGCTTTCCGAACAATCTGCACATAAAGTCCGTTAAGAGTCCTAATCTTTAGCTTTCCCCATTGCAAGCGCTGCCATTTCACGGAAAAATGCGCAGCGTAAATCTCAATTATCATGAGTTGGTCGACATGAAGGTACTGGTAACGGGCGCCACCAGCGGTTTAGGCCGAAACGCGGTCGAATTTCTTCGCGCAAAAGGCATCAGCGTTCGGGCAACTGGTCGTAATGAGGCCATGGGCAAACTGCTGGAAAAAATGGGTGCAGAGTTTGTTCATGCAGACCTGACCGATCTGGTTTCTTCACAGGCCAAATTGATGCTGGCCGATGTCGATACGCTTTGGCATTGCTCAAGCTTTACCTCTCCGTGGGGAACACAGGAAGCATTCGATCTCGCCAACGTCCGCGCCACTCGCCGTTTAGGTGAATGGGCCGTTGCCTGGGGGGTGCGCAACTTCGTGCATATTTCCTCGCCGTCGCTCTATTTTGATTACCATCACCATCGCAATATCAGCGAAGAGTTTCGGCCGGTGCGTTTTGCTAACGAATTTGCTCGCAGCAAAGCCGCTAGCGAAGAAGTGATTCAACTGTTAGCGCAGTCAAATCCACATACACGTTTCACGATTCTGCGCCCGCAAAGCTTATTTGGCCCGCATGATAAAGTCTTTTTCCCACGTCTGGTGCAGATGATGCGCCACTATGGCAGCGTGCTGTTGCCACGCGGAGGTGAGGCGATGGTGGATATGACTTATATCGAAAATGCGGTGCATGCGATGTGGCTTGCCACACAGTGTGAAACGCAGCCGTCAGGCCGGGCGTACAACATCACGAATATGGAAGCTCGCCCGCTACGCGTTATCGTGCAGAAATTGATTGATGAGTTAGAAATTAAATGCCGGATTCGTTCTGTTCCCTACCCTATGCTGGATGTGATTGCCCGCAGCATGGAGCGTCTGGGTAGCAAATCAGCAAAAGAACCGGTGCTGACTCACTATGGTGTGTCGAAGCTGAATTTTGATTTAACGCTGGATACGACTCGAGCTGAGACCGAATTAGGCTATAAACCGATTATCACCCTTGATGAGGGTATTCGTCGTACCGCGCTTTGGCTGCGTGACCACGGTACGCTGCACCGCTAACCCCGTTATCCTTCAAGTCAAAGCCAGGGTCTAACCCTGGCCATATTTCTCGAGCAACGCTTGTGCAATGGATTCAGTTTGCGCATCCGGCAGGCCGGAATATTCTTTTGGCCGGAAGTGCATCTGGAAAGCCTGAATTACTCTTTTTTGCTGTTCCGACGACATTTCAGGCGTCACCTGATAACCATAACGCGATAGCAAATCGAGCAAACCTCGCTTATCCACAGGCTGGTATGGTCCACGGCCATTCAGGTAAAAGGCCACTCTGTTTGCATCCGGCCAGGCACCTACACCCTGCTGTGCCAGTTGCTGCCACGGGAAGAGTGGGCCAGGATCAACTTTACGCTGCGGGGCAATATCCGCATGTGCGACCACGTTTTGCGGTTGGATTTGATAACGAGCGATAATCACTTTCGCCAATCTCTCCAGCGCCGAGATCTGCGCTGGGTTGAACGGATAAAACTGCTTTACACGGCCCTGGCGCGTAAAACCTTTATTCTCCAGCTCAATACCAATCGAAGTGTCATTAATGCGCGTAGCGCCGCGCCAGAAGCTCACACCTGCATGCCACGCTAATTCACTTTCAGGCACTAATTGCCAGATGACCGGTTTGCCGCCAGATGTCGGCGGTGTATCGGGAATCAAATAGTGAGAACTAACATTTTGTTCAGTTAAAGTGGTTAGCGAACCGGCAAAATCATCGGCGGTGTAGTGAATAACCAACACTTTTACACGTGGATAGGCATTCCTCGCGGTGTGGCTGGTGTCGACTATATAATCGCCTTTATCGACAACGGTTTTTTCAGCAACTTCAGGCTTGCTGGAACACCCCGCGAGCAAAATCGCGATTAAAAATGCGGCTAAGCAACCTTTCATCGACGCGTTTTCACCGCGGTGCCAGTGACACTCACCATCAACATGCTGCCATCTTTGCCCACCGTTTCGTAGTCGATATCAATACCCACCACGGCGTTAGCTCCCAGGCTTTCTGCCTGCTCCTGCAATTCTCTAAACGCTATCTCACGCGCTTTGCGTAGCTCTTTTTCGTAAGCACCGGAACGGCCACCGACGATATCGCGCACGCCAGCAAAAAAATCACGGAAAATATTGGCACCCAGAATCGCTTCCCCAGTCACCACGCCACAATATTCCGTGATGCTCTGCCCTTCAAGCGTAGGGGTTGTTGTAAATTGCATAAGCTTCTCCTCTCTTTGTATCAACATCTTAGCGCATAAAGCCGCCACGCATTTTGACAGCGATACGCTATGCTAAGTTAGTCCTCCTGAGAAGATAAGGAAATAAAAATGCGCAGCTCAGTTTTGGTTCTTCTTCCGTGCGCGATGTTACTCACGGCCTGTACCACCAGCGTCACTCCCGCTTTTAAAGACATTGGCACCCGCAGCGGCCCTTGTATTGATGGTGGCCCGGATAGCGTGGCGCAACAGTTTTACGATTACCAAATTAACCATAAAACGCAGGGCAGCAGCGCGATTACCGGCTTACGTCCTTATATGAGTGACGCGTTGGCACAACAAATGCAAAAAGCCAGCACTTCACCGAACGCGCAGAACGAGTTTATGCGAAGCAATATGTTCACCAGCAATGCCGACGGCGCAGACAGTGCCGAAGTTGCCTCCGCATCAACCATTCTTAATACCGATGCACGCAATATTCCGCTGCGTGTAAAACTCACGAAAGGCAGTCAAAGCTGGCAAGACGAAGTGCTGATGATTCGTGAGGGCCAATGTTGGGCAGTGGATGACGTGCGTTACTTAGGCGAGAACAGCCATGCGCCTTCAGGTAGCCTGCGTCAGGCGATAGAAACAAACTAATATTTACATTCACCATCAGGCGGGAAAGGTAACCCTTGTAAATAGTCTGGAATTTTTGCATAACTCCGACATTTATTCTTGCCTCCCTCCCGCCTCGCTATATTGTGCTACCTTTAATGCATGGCAGTAGTTATTTTTAGGTTTTAACGCACAAAGATTGCATAACTATTCTGTTAAAGGTACCCTTTGCGGCTTCAATTGCTATTCAACTTATGCGCATGAGTATTCAACTAAACGGCATTAATTGTTTTTATGGCGCTCATCAGGCGCTGTTCGATATCACCCTTAGTTGCCCACAGGGCGAAACGCTGGTGCTGCTTGGTCCAAGTGGCGCAGGTAAAAGCTCGCTTCTGCGCGTACTCAATTTGCTTGAGATGCCGCGATCTGGGCAACTCACCATTGCAGACAACCATTTTGACTTTGCAAAAGCGCCTGGCGATAAAGCCATTCGTGAATTACGTCGCAACGTTGGCATGGTGTTCCAGCAATATAATCTTTGGCCTCATCTCACTGTGCTGCAAAACCTGATGGAAGCGCCTTGTCGTGTCCTGGGTATCAGCAAAGATGAAGCACGCCTTCGTGCCGACAAACTGCTTGAGCGTTTACGCCTGAAACCTTATCAGGACCGTTTCCCGCTCCACCTTTCTGGTGGTCAGCAGCAGCGTGTCGCGATTGCACGAGCATTGATGATGGAACCACAGATTCTGCTGTTTGATGAACCGACCGCAGCACTGGACCCGGAAATCACCGCACAAATCGTCAGCATTATTCGTGAGTTGGCTGAAACCAACATCACTCAGGTCATTGTTACCCACGAAGTGGAAGTTGCGCGTAAAACCGCAAGTCGCGTGGTGTATATGGAAAATGGCCACATCGTCGAACAAGGTGATGCGAGTTGCTTCGCAAAACCACAGACCGAAGCGTTTAAATTCTATCTGTCACACTGATGTATCCGGGAAAATAACCATGAAAAAAGTTCTGCTTGCCACATTATTAGCCAGCCTGAGCCTTTCCGCGACGGCTGCACAAACTATTCGTTTCGCAACGGAAGCTTCTTACCCTCCGTTTGAATCTATGGATGCCAGCAACAAGATCGTTGGTTTTGATGTCGATTTGGCTAATGCGCTGTGTAAAGAGATTGATGCAACTTGCACATTCTCCAACCAGTCTTTTGATAGCCTGATCCCAAGCCTGAAATTCCGTCGTATCGACGCAATTATGGCGGGTATGGACATCACGCCTGAGCGTGAAAAACAAGTTCTGTTCAGCAACCCTTACTACGACAACTCAGCTCTGTTTGTCGGTCAGAAAGGCAAAGTTGCTGATATCGCTGCCCTTAAAGGTAAGAAAGTTGGCGTGCAGAACGGTACTACGCACCAGAAATTTATCATGGATAAACATCCAGAAATCACAGTGGTTCCTTACGATAGCTACCAGAACGCTAAGCTGGACCTACAGAATGGTCGTATCGATGCGGTATTTGGTGATACAGCTGTGGTGACTGAGTGGCTGAAAGCAGAACCTAAACTGGCCGCTATTGGCGACAAAGTGACAGACAAAGGTTACTTCGGTACCGGTCTGGGCATCGCTGTTCGTCAGGGCAACACTGATTTGCAGGCGAAGTTCAACACCGCGCTGGAAAAAGTGAAGAAAGATGGTACATACCAGACCATCTACGAAAAATGGTTCCAGAAGTAATCTGAATGAACGAAATGTTTCCTTTAGCGAGCGCCGCCGGGATGACCGTCGGCCTTGCCGTTTGTGCGCTAATCATCGGCCTGGCTCTGGCGATGATTTTTGCCGTATGGGAGTCTGCGAAATGGCGTCCGATAGCCTGGCTGGGTTCAGCTTTGGTTACAGTGCTGCGCGGTCTGCCTGAAATCCTGGTGGTGCTGTTTATTTATTTCGGCTCCTCCCAGTTATTGCTGATTCTCTCAGATGGTTTTGTCCTCAACCTCGGTTTTGCGCAAATTCCTATCCAATTGCAGATTGAGAATTTCGATGTCAGCCCGTTCCTGTGCGGCGTCATTGCCCTTTCCCTGCTCTACTCGGCTTACGCCTCACAAACTTTGCGTGGCGCACTTAAAGCCGTGCCAGTTGGGCAATGGGAATCTGGCCAGGCATTAGGCATGTCGAAGGCGGCCATTTTCTTCCGCCTGGTGATGCCGCAAATGTGGCGCCATGCGCTGCCGGGTTTAGGTAATCAGTGGTTGGTATTGCTCAAAGATACCGCGTTGGTATCGCTGATTAGCGTTAACGATTTGATGCTACAGACCAAGAGTATCGCCACTCGTACTCAGGAGCCGTTTACCTGGTATGTGGTTGCCGCCGCGATCTACCTCGTGATCACCCTCATCAGCCAGTATGTACTCAAACGTATTGACCTGAGAGCGACGCGTTTTGAACGGAGACCCGGCTGATGCTTGAGTATTTACCGGAGCTGTTTAAAGGCCTGCATACCAGCCTGACACTCACCGCGGCATCCATTGTGGTCGCGCTGATTTTATCGCTGCTTTTCACCATCGTTCTGACGCTGAAAACACCGGTACTGGTTTACGTTGTGCGTGCCTATATCACTCTCTTTACCGGCACGCCTTTGCTGGTGCAAATCTTCCTGATTTACTACGGCCCGGGTCAGTTCCCGTCAATTCAAAACTACCCGGTTTTGTGGCACCTGCTTTCTGAGCCATGGCTGTGTGCGTTGATTGCGCTGTCGTTAAACAGTGCGGCATACACTACTCAGCTATTTTACGGAGCAATCCGTGCCATTCCTGAAGGCCAGTGGCAGTCATGCGGTGCATTAGGGATGAGTAAGAAAGATACGCTCGCCATTTTGCTTCCTTATGCATTTAAACGCGCACTTTCTTCTTATTCGAATGAAGTGGTTCTGGTGTTTAAAAGTACCTCACTGGCGTACACCATTACGCTGATGGAAGTGATGGGCCACGGGCAACTGCTATATGGTCGCACTTACGATGTGATGGTGTTCGGGGCTGCGGGCCTGGTTTATCTGGTGGTGAACGGGCTATTAACGTTGTTGATGCGTGTGATAGAACGCCGTGCACTGGCATTTGAACGACGTAACTAAACGTCCATTCATCATCTTAAAACGGCGGGAACTTTCCCGCCTTTTTTACGCCTGTAGAAATATAATTATACATTTTATTTGCATATAAATTCATATGCTGGCATGATTTTTTGACGCCGGGAAACGGTGAATACAACAAAACATGACAGACAGGAGCAACACACATGAAGAAGTTTATTTTGGCCGCAATGTTCGCTACAGCCGCATTCAACGTGGCTGCAGCAGACAAAATCAACTTTGGTTCTTCGGCCACTTATCCGCCATTTGAATCACTTGATGCCAACAATCAGATTGTCGGTTTCGATATCGATTTGGCTAAAGCTTTATGCAAACAAATGCAGGCAGAATGCACCTTCACTAACCATGCATTTGACAGCTTGATTCCGTCGCTAAAATTCCGTAAATACGATGCTGTGATCTCCGGCATGGATATTACGCCTGAGCGTAGCAAACAAGTTTCTTTCACCACGCCGTATTATGCTAACTCAGCCGTCGTCATTGCCAAAAAAGGTGCATTCAAATCCTTTGAAGAGCTGAAAGGCAAACGTATTGGTATGGAAAATGGGACCACGCACCAAAAATATCTCCAGGACAAACATCCGGAAATTAAAACCGTCTCTTACGATAGCTACCAGAATGCGATTATTGACCTGAAAAATGGCCGTATTGATGGGGTATTTGGTGACACGGCAGTGGTAAACGAATGGCTGAAAACAAACCCGCAATTAGGCACAGTTGGCGAGCATGTTACTGATGCAGAATACTTTGGCACAGGTTTGGGTATTGCAGTGCGTCCTGACAACCAGGTTCTGTTGACCAAACTGAATACCGCGCTGGCGGCGATTAAAGCTGACGGGACTTACAAAAAGATTAGCGATCAGTGGTTCCCGCAGTAAAGAGCAATGACTTACATCGGATGTCGCTTAGGCTAATCCGAACGACTCAAAGCCAGGTGCTTTAAAGGGTGGATTAGCTAACAGCGACATCCACCACGTTAATTTGCCACTCTCACCAGCAGCACCAATACTTCGTAATGTGCCGTATGCGGGAACATATCGAATAACTGCACGCGCTCGACCCGATATTCCGCCAATGAAGAAATATCTCGCGCCATGGTCTGCGCATTACAACTTGAATAGATAATGTATTTCGGGGCCATGTTATTAAGGAAGTAGCACAACGCCTGTCCAATACCACGTCTTGGCGGATTCACTAATACCAGGTCAGGCACATCCTGTTGCTCAGTCGCAAATTTCGTGGAGTCCAGCGCCTGAAAATGAATATCGGTTAAACCGAGTTTTTCAGCCGACTGACGTGCACAGGCAATGGCTTCTGGGGCAATCTCAATCCCGGTCAATTTCATATTGGGTGTCGCGCAATGCAGGCCAAACCCGCCTACTCCACAGAACAAATCCCACATGTGTTTGACTGGCAATTCGCGAACCCATCCACGCGCAGTCGCATACAGCGATGTGGCAACCGTTGGGTTAGTCTGGAAGAAACTTTGCGGGCGGATATACAACGGCACACCATTAAACTGTTCTTCCAGCGCCTGTTGTTCGGTCAATGGAATTTCCAGTTCGCCTTCCATAATCGCCATATGTACCGGCTGAATATTGGCAGAAATTACTCTTAACTGTGGCAACTGTTGTTGTAACCACGGCAATGCCGCTCGCAGCTGTTCCAGTTTGGCTTCAGAGCGCAGAACAAAGCGCAGCATCATGCCACCATCTTTCTGGCTTTCAGTCAGCAACAGGTATTTCAACTCACCACGTTTGCGCGACACGTTATAAGGCGTCAAGCCAGCACGGGCGATAAAAGGCTTCAGTACGGCAAATACAGTCTGGAATGAGGCAGGATAAAGCGGGCACTCGGTTAAATCTTCCGGTGTTCCATCGCGATGCAACATTCCCAATAATGGTTTTTCTACGCTGCCGCTGACCACCATTTTGGCTTTATTGCGAAATGCCTGTTCAGGGCCACTCATCGGCTCACGCCAGTCATGCACCGCAATACCCTCCAGCAGGTGCTGAAGTTCGTTCATTTTGGCGGTGAGCTGTTCGGAAATCGGCTGTTCAATCCACTGACAAGAGCGGCAGCGATTTGCCTGATAGAGCGCGCAATGCATAATTAAATCCTGAAAACCGGGGGCACAGATTGTAGCACTACGCGGTTATTGAAGTTTAAAAAAAAGCCGGCTCCGCGTGGGGATAAACAGCAGAAATAGCACTAACAGGTCGGGAAGTTTTTGCGTCATCAACGACCGGAATATTTCACGCTTTGATTCACCAGGGATACTGAATAGCTCAGGGTAACCCCAACCAAGCGACGCCGACCACAGATATGCAACTGCAATGACCTGCGTGGCAAGAAATACCCAGCGTCCCCAATTACGCCCTTTCATAATGACAAAGGCACAACGTAATTCGATACACAGCATCACCAGGCTGCCGAGAAAAATCAGCGTCAAGTTCCACGTTTGCACACTGCGGTGAACAAAATCAATAACGCCACGAACCCCGAGCATGTTGAAAAGCAACATAAGATCGAGGACTCGCGTTGAAAGAATAGCAATTGCCGCCACCAGCACTAAAGTGGGAGCGTTCAATTTGGCTTGTGTTTGACTTCGTTTCCTGAAAATTTCCGCAAACCTCGTGTTCCATACGACATAGTGCCGCGTCTTGCGCGGCACTATGGGAATTATCGCTGCAGATTTTAAGTTGCAAGGGTGCTGCCTGCAACCCGAATTATTTAAGCTGTACGCCTTGCACGCTGGATATCGCGCAGACGTTGCTTTTCTGCTCGAGCCATAAACCACCAGGCTATTAAACCGATAACCCCGACGACTCCCAAAATTATAGACGCCAATGCGTTAATTTCAGGATTCACCCCCATTCTTACGCTTGAGAATACCAGCATCGGCAACGTTGTTGCCCCCGGCCCAGAAACAAAACTGGCAATAACCAGGTCATCTAGGGATAGAGTGAACGCCAACAACCAACCAGAGATAATCGCTGGAGCGATCATCGGAACGGTTATCACAAAGAAAACCTTCAGCGGTGTCGCCCCTAAATCCATCGCAGCTTCTTCGATAGAGTGGTCCAGCTCCCTTAAACGTGAGCTTATCACCACCGAAACATACGCCGTACAGAAGGTCACATGTGCAAGCCAGATGGTTAGCATGCCACGATCGCTTGGCCAACCAATCGCGTGTCCCAATGCCACAAACAAAAGTAGCAATGAAAGACCGGTGATGACGTCAGGCATTACCAACGGTGCCGTGAGCATGAAAGCGAACCCCGTCGAGCCACGGAATTTACCAAAACGTACCATTACCACTGCCGCAATTGTTCCGAGAATCACCGCCGCCGTGGCCGCAGCCGCCGCTATGGTCAAACTAAGCCCAACGGCGCTCATCATTGCTGAGTCCTGGAACAACTCAACATACCAGCGCGTTGACCATCCTGCCCATACCGTCACCAGTTTCGAGCTGTTAAACGAGTAGATCACCAGCATTAACATAGGTGCATAGAGGAAAGTGAAGCCAATCACCAAAATCAAAATGCGCCACGGTGAACGCACTACCGGTAAATTATTCATGCATGGTCCCCCGCCGTTCTATTCTGGTATTTGTGGAACCACATAATCGGCACAATCAGTAAGATAAGCATTGTTATTGCCACCGCTGACGCCACCGGCCAGTCGCGGTTATTAAAGAACTCCTGCCACAATACGCGACCAATCATGATGCTATCTGGCCCTCCGAGCAGTTCCGGGATAACAAACTCACCTACCGCCGGGATAAAGACCAACATAGAACCGGCAATAATGCCGCCTTTAGTCAGTGGCACGATGACGCTGAAGAACGTTTTCAAAGGACGTGCGCCCAGATCCAAGGAGGCTTCAACTAACGAATAATCGAGTCGTGTCAGCGCGGTATAAATCGGCAACACCATAAATGGTAAGTAGGCATAAACGATACCGATATAGACCGCCAGATTGGTATGCAGAATCACTAACGGTTGATCGATAACGCCCAACCACATCAGCACATTGTTCAGTACACCGTTATTTTTCAGAATCCCCATCCACGCGTAAACGCGGATCAAGAACGACGTCCATGAAGGTAAAATAACCAGCAGCAACAGGATATTGCGGGTTGATGGCTTACTGTGGGCCACCGCCCATGCCAATGGATAACCCATTAACAAACAGCAAATAGTGGAAATCCCCGCCACTTGCAGCGATTGCAAATAGGCTTCGGCATAAAGCGGATCGTCGGTTAACTGGAGATAGTTGGCCAGGTTTAACGCCAGTGAAATCTGATCGTCAGCCCAGGTCACCAGATCGGTATAAGGTGGAATGGATCGCGCAATTTCTGCAAAACTGATCTTGAAGACAATCAAGAACGGCAGCATAAACAGCAAAATCAGCCACAAATAAGGCAATGCAATCACCAGCTTGCGGCCATGACGCATTTGCATTTTCCCAAGCCACAATTTGAAACCGCTTGCCGGTGGCTCGGCCGGGCGTTCAGTCATCGTGCTCATTTCGCCCCCTTAAACCGTAAGAACCACACAACTTTCAGCATCCCAACAAAGACGAACTTCATCGCCCCAAGTTGGCATCCCTTTGCGATTGCGATGTTCATTTTGCAACTGAGCACTGATCATCTGGCCGCTTTTCAGGCGCACATGATAAATCGACAGATCGCCAAGATAAGCAATGTGTACCACTTCACCGACCGCGAAGTTGAAACCGTCAGCCGGCGGCTCGTCGCAAAGCATCACTTTTTCTGGGCGTAACGCCACATACACCGGAACACCGTCGACAACGGAAATATCAGGGTCAACTTTTAACGGATGAACAAGTCCTGGACTATCAATCACCAGACCATCATCCTGGCGCTCTTTTAGCAGCCCTTCAAAGACGTTCACAGAGCCGATGAATTCAGCGCTATAGCGTGTCGCCGGATATTCGTAGACTTCTTCAGGCTCACCGATTTGCTCGAACTTGCCGCGATTCATGATGGCAATACGCCCCGCCATGGTCATCGCTTCTTCCTGATCGTGCGTCACCATGACGCAGGTCGCGCCGACTCGCTCGAGAATGTCCACCACTTCGAGTTGCATACGGTCACGCAGTTTTTTATCCAGCGCCCCCATTGGCTCATCAAGCAGCAATAATTTTGGCCGTTTCGCCAGGCTACGCGCCAGAGCGACACGCTGGCGCTGCCCTCCAGACAGCTGATGCGGTTTACGTTTGGCATACTCCTGCATATGCACAAGCGTTAGCATTTCTTGCACGCGTTGAGCTATTTCATTCTTCGGTAACTTGTCCTGCTTGAGACCAAACGCAATGTTCTGCTCGACCGTCATGTGCGGAAAAAGTGCGTAGGACTGGAACATCATATTGATCGGACGCTGATACGGAGGCACATGCGACAAGTCCACGCCATCAAGCACAATCTGGCCAGCGCTGGGTTGCTCAAAGCCCGCCAGCATGCGTAACAATGTGGATTTACCACAGCCGGATGGGCCGAGCAGCGCAAAAATTTCGCCTTTATAAATGGTGAGATTCACATCATCAACGGCGTGTTGCCCGTCGAAGGACTTTGTGAGGTTGCGAACTTCAAGCAGCGGGGTGAGCGCTTTGCGAGTTTTCGCGTGCGGACGAGGGGTTGCGTCGTTCAATTATGTTGCTCTCCGGCAAAAAACAAAATAGAGGTACGACCCGGTTGCCGTACTAATAACGGACAGAAGTTTTAACACTTCTGTCCGTGTTGGAGCACATGCACTGTTTCGGTGCACCGCTGCGTTGCAAATCTAATTAGATAACACTTATACCCAAAATAATTCGAGTTGCAGGAAGGCGACCAGGCCGTAAGTCCCCAGGAGCATAGATAACTATGTGACTGGGGCGCACGGGTGCAGTCAACGCATCTGCGGCTTGAAGTATGACGGGTATTATTTGCCTGTTTTAACTTTAGTCCAGGCTCTGGTAATAACACGGTCAACTTTTGGAGACTGCACGCCCTGAGTGAACAGCTTGGCACGCACATCTGCCGGTGGATAAATTCCCGGGTTATCGCGAATTTCAGCGTTTAACAGCGGCGTCGACTCTTTGTTCGCATTAGCGTAATAAACATGATTACTGATATTCGCTACCACATCCGGTCGCATCAAATAGTTAAGGAACTGATACGCTTCGTCTTTATTTTTCGCATCAGCGGTCATTGCGAACATATCGAAGTACACCATCGCCCCTTCTTTAGGAATGGTATAAGCAATATTCACGCCATTTTTTGCTTCTTTGGCGCGGTTTGCTGCCTGGAGAATATCGCCGGACCAGCCGATCGCTACACAGATGTCGCCGTTAGCCAGGTCATTGATATATTGAGATGAATGGAAATAACGAATAGACGGGCGCAGTTTCAGCAGCAGATCGTTCGCAGCTCCGGTGTAATCTTTCGGATCGGTACTGTTTGGATCTTTGCCAAGGTAATGCAGGACCGACGCGTAAACTTCGCTTGGTGCATCAAGGAAGGAAACACCACAGCTTTTCAGCTTCTCAAGATTTTCTGGTTTCAGGATAAGATCCCAGCTATCAACCGGCGCGTCTTTGCCCAATGCCGCTTTCACCTTTTCGACGTTGTAACCGATACCGGTCGTCACCATCATGTACGGAATGCCGTATTTATTGTCGTGGTCGTTATGGGCCACCAGCTTGAGCATTTCCGGATCGAGGTTTTTGTAATTCGGCAGTTTGCTTTTATCAAGAGGCTGGAAAATACCGGCCTGAGCCTGACGCTCAAGGAACTGAGAAGATGGCACCACAAGATCATAGCCAGTGCTGCCCGCCATCAACTTCCCTTCCAACACTTCGTTGGAGTCGAAAACGTCATACACCACTTTAATGCCAGTTTCTTTGGTGAAGTTTGCCAGCGTATCCGGCGCAATATAATCAGACCAGTTATAAACGTGCAGCGTCTTTTGTTCCGCAGCAAATGTGGTAGCAGAAACAGCCATTAGCGCTGTCATCAGCGCACCTGCCACCACACCGGATAACAATTTTTTACGTTGGGTAAACATATGTGATTCCTTCTGAAAAAGTCTAATTCCCGCTTTCGCGAGCATAATTTACTCAATCATACTTTTACGCATTTTCTTCTCGCTTTTGGCACATGCAAGAATCATGCATCTCTATGCAAACTGCAGTAAAAAAAGTACAGACGCCTTGCTGCAGATGTTGCACGCTTGTAGCGTCCCGCAAGAATAACTGTAGCCAGAGTTAGTGACTATAGCCCAAGTAAAAAAGTGCCCTTTATCAATTTTTTATGAATAAAACGTCTATGCTGTGGCCCAAAACTGGCGGTATTGGCGAGGATAATGCTGGAGGGATGTTATTAAGGCAGAATAAAAAATCGCGGAACGCAGCGGTTATGGTAGCCGCTGCGGTTAAGAATGAAACGATTAATGTAGAAAGTGAGTTTGAATAACTGTGCCGTCTTCTTGTTCTTCATCTGCATCAGAGATAAAGAGCAGTTGGTTTGCGCAGGCTTCCAGAATCACCATTGATATTTGCTCTTCGCTCTGTTTTACAAAGGCAGCAAACTGTTCGCGGGTAATTCCGACGGACGCTTGTAGCGACTGGCAAACGACCAGCTTAGGTAAATTGTCGTCCTGGATATCCAGGAACGCTTTCACGGTTAACGAACTGGCATTAATAGAAGACAAATCAGATGCCAGTGGCAACAGAGCAGATGGCTTTACTTCAGCCAACGCTGAAAACAAGACGATATCGTCGACTAGATCGATTTTCGCATCATAGACACCATCGAAATTCTGCATATGCGGCAGATGGAGCGCCTGGCATGTATCGCACTCGAAGATGGTCACACCGATTTCGTCCAGCCAGCGGCGTAAGATGTCCAGAGTAGGGACAACGAGTGAATCCATATTTGCCGTAGCCTCTTTAAAAGGGAGTGATTGAGTCGCGCCATAGCTTACGCAAAAACGACGCCCCATACTATTATTATGCGCCCAATAGCATTGATACCCCTGTCTAGCCGCCAATTTTCAGGCAAAAACCTGGCTGAGCCTGCTGCTCAATCCATTGGATCATTAATGTCGCGATATCGACTCCACTTGTCTTTTCAATACCTTCAAGACCAGGTGACGCGTTAACCTCCATCACCAATGGGCCACGTTCAGCACGTAAGATATCCACCCCTGCGACATCCAGACCCAGGGTCGCCGCCGCATGTAAGGCGATTTCTCGCTCACGATCTGTAATGGAGACCTGATTCGCCACCCCGCCGCGGTGCAAATTGGAGCGGAAATCCCCCGGTTTTGCCTGACGTTCAATTGCGGCAACGACTTTATTACCCACTACCAGGCAACGAATATCCCTGCCCTGTGCTTCTTTTATATATTCTTGCACCAGAATATGGGCATTCAGACCGCGAAACGCATCTATTACACTTTCCGCCGCCTGGCGCGTTTCGGCTAACACCACGCCAATTCCCTGGGTGCCTTCCACCAGTTTCACCACCAGTGGCGCACCGCCTACCATGTCAATTAAATCGCTGGTGTCATCTGGAGAATGAGCAAAGCCTGTGACCGGCAGGTCAATCCCCTGACGCGCCATCAACTGCAACGATCGCAACTTGTCCCGCGCGCGCGTAATGGCAACCGATTCGTTGAGCGGGTAACTACCTAACATCTCAAACTGACGCAACACCGCCGTGCCGTAGAAAGTGATCGCGGAGCCAATACGTGGAATTACCGCATCATAATGAGGAAGCTGACGGCCTTTATAGTGCACTGATGGTGCAGACGGATTGATGTTCATGTAACAAGAAAGGGGATCGATAATTTCGACTGCATGACCACGGCGTGACGCCGCTTCACGTAGGCGTTTACAAGAATAAAGTGTTCCATCCCGGGATAAAATGGCGATTTTCACCCTGCACCTCAGCGTTTCCAGTCCAATAATGACAGCGCAACTATCATATCACTGCCATCTGGTTTCAACGAACGGGCAATGTGTCTGGCGACTGCTTTAACACGTCGATTAAATGACGCGTTGTAGATGCCAAATGATGCGGATCGTACACCACATAAAGATCTGCCGGGATCGCTTTTGTCAGCGGACGGAAGGTGACACCCGGCCAACTCATCTGGGCGTAACTATCGGCCATAATAGTCAACCCTATACCGATGCTGACCAGCGCCAGTACGGTCTGCGGCTCAACTGCTTCTCTGACAATACGAGGCGAAAAACCCGCTTCGCGACAGACACTTTGCAAAAACGTCCAGTCAGAATGCACCGCAGTCATAGTGACAAATGGTTCATGGCGCAGTGACTCAATATCAATAGCAGCCTGTTTCGTCAGCGGATGTTTTTCTGGCAAAGCAACAAGGAACGTAGCGTCATGTAGTTTTTCACTTCGTAGACCCGGAGGAGGATTGGTTTCCATGCGCCAGATACCGGCGTCAATTTCGTGACGCTCAATCAAGGAGATTTGATCTCCCGGCGACTTCTCGCGAAACAGAATATCAATGGCCGGAAAATCAGCGATAAACTGTTGTAACCCAAGACGTAATCCACCCCAAATCGCCGTACCAACAATTCCCAAATGAATGCGCCCGCCTTCACCACGACCAATTTGTTCTACCCGGGCCAATGCAAGGTTTGCGCTGTCGAGCAATCGACGGGTCTCTTCAAGCAAAATTTCACCGGCGTACGTCAGCGCAACGCTGCGTGAATGGCGAATAAACAAAACGGTACCGAGTTGAGACTCAAGCTCTTTGATATGGAAACTCAGTGGTGGCTGGGACATGTTTAGCCGCAAGGCCGCTTTGCCAAAGTGCAACTCTTCCGCCACTGCCTGGAAATAGCGCAGAAGTTTTAAGTCTGTACGGTATGTTCGCTGTGAAATAGTCATGGGGCTCCCTATGTTCTGGCAGCCCCATACGTTAGCACTCCTGCTGCTCGCTGTAATCCGGCCGACTGTTAATGTGCGACCGGAGCCGAAGCCTTAAGTGTTGGGTTGTGGCGATACTGGAAACTAAAGTGGAAGATAACCGCCAGTACTAACGCATATCCGGCAAACACCAACCAGATTGTGGTCCAGTCTTTGGCGCCATCAACGCTGAAGTAGTCCACGACATATCCGCTGAGAATCGCACCGAGATAGGCACCAATTCCGTTGACCATCGTCATAAACAACCCCTGAGCACTGGCACGTATGCGCGAGTCCACTTCTTGTTCTACAAACACAGAACCAGAGATATTGAAGAAATCAAATGCGCAGCCGTAAACCACCATCGAAAGCAACAGTAAAACGAAGCCAAATGCAGACGGATCGCCCCAGGCAAAGAGTGCAAAGCGCAGCACCCAGGCCACCATACTCATCAACATCACCTGCTTGATACCAAAACGGCGCAGGAAGAATGGGATGGTGAGGATAAAGGCCACTTCCGACATTTGCGAAACCGATAGCAAAATCGATGGATACTGAACCACGAAGCTATCAGCAAATTCAGGATTACGCGCAAAATCGTGCAGGAATGGGTTGCCAAAAGTATTGGTAATCTGCAACACCGCGCCTAACAACATGGCAAATAAGAAGAAAACAGCCATGCGCGGGTTCTTGAACAATACAAAAGCATCAAGCCCCAGACGGCTTACCCAAGTACGAGAAATCCCACCTTTCACCACTGGTATAGTTGGCAAAGTTAGTGAGTAGAGGGCCAGCGCTAATGACGCTCCAGCTGCAATATAAAGCTGAAGATTGCTGAGTTCAAAGCGCATCAGACTCACGGTCCACATTGCAGCAATAAACCCAATAGTGCCAAAGACGCGGATCGGTGGGAAATGGCTGACAGTATCCAGCCCTGCTTTTTCGAGGCTAGCATAAGAAATAGTATTCGATAGTGCAATTGTGGGCATAAATGCCATCGCATTACCCAGCATCACCCAAAACATCAGGCCCGGCTGATTAATGCTGGCAGCCCAGGCCAGCATTGCCGCACACACCAGGTGGCAGAGCGCGTAGACGCGATTCGCCGGCAGCCATTTATCGGCAATAATCCCAACGATTCCCGGCATTAACAGCGCAGCAATTCCCTTAGTGCTATACACCATACCGACATCTGCCCCTCGGAATCCGAGGGTATTAATCATGTACGAACCCAGCGTGACCAGCCAGGCCCCCCAGATGAAATACTGCAAAAACAACATGATTTTCAAGCGAGGTTGAATCGCCATACCGTTAATCGCCATGTGTTTTACCTAGTGTGTTGGAAGTGCCTCAGGCGAGTTTGCCCAGGAAACCGCAAATCAGATTAATAAAGTTCTGGCGCGGAAGTGCTGCCGCCGCCAGGGTTTGCGCGTGGGAGAGCTGCACACTGCCAAGACCTTCTGCGAGGTTAGTAATTGCCGAAACTGCGACAACTTTCAGGCCACAATGGCGCGCGCTGATCACCTCAGGCACCACTGACATACCTACCACATCACCACCGATGATTTGCATCATGCGAATTTCAGCCGCGGTTTCAAAATTCGGGCCAGGGTAAGAAACAAATACGCCCTCAGTTAGCGGGAAGCCCTGCTCTTTTGCGACCTGCTGTAAAACGCCACGGTAATCCGCGTCATAGGCGTTCGCCAGGGAGAAGAAACGCTCGCCAAAACGGTCATCGTTCGGGCCGACGGTTGGCGTGCCAGGCATGGTATTAATATGGTCGTTCAACGCAACCAGGCTACCAGGGCCGACTTCCGGGCGTAATGAGCCTGCGGCGTTAGTTGAGAACAGAATTTCGCAACCGAGTAATTTGAACGTACGAATCGCGTTAGTCATCACCGACATGCCGCGCCCTTCGTAGAAGTGACCGCGTCCCTTCATGCAGGCGACGGGAACACCAGCAAGCGTGCCGACCACCAGTTCACCCGCGTGGCCATGAACGGTGCTTACCGGGAAACCAGGCAGTTCGTCATAAGGGAAAACAACGGCCTGTTCGATTTTCTCAGCCAATTCACCCAGGCCGGAACCCAGGATGAAAGCCACGCGTGGCACCAGGCCATTAATGCGGGAACGGATAATATCTGCGGCGTAGTACGGGGAGTTGTCAAGAGTCGGCATCGGGTGCTCCATGTCATGTGACGAATAATCAGAGTTAGCGTTAACTCAGTTATACCGACTGACAATGGTGCAAAACCAATACCGTTTGGGCGGGTGATTGATAGCGAAAATGTATTGATTGGCTGTGGCGAGTGCCATATTGAGGAAGACTCTAAATAATTCGAGTTACAGGTAGGCGGCAAGGGAGCAAATCCCCAGGAGCTTACTAAAGTAAGTGACTGGGGTTTGTGAGTGCAGCCAACACCCCTGCAACTTGAAGTATGACGAGTCAGTTTATCGAGTCGCCCAGCCTTGTTTGTGCAGATACTCCAGAATAAATGGACGGTTCTCTTTAATGATGGTGCGGCGAATATGGTCGCTCCAGGTGTCGCGTCGCGCGTTGCTATCACGGGAAAGATAGTACTGCGCCATCTCTTCGTCGTATTCCGCCAGCACGTTTTCATCAACCGGCTGATAGCTGTTTTCATGCATGATCATCGCGGCTGGAATGCGCGGTTTGATACCGTGATCTTCATCAGGCCAGCCCAGACATAAACCAAACAGCGGTAAAACATGTTTTGGGATGTTCAGCAATTCCGTTACCGCTTCGATGTTATTGCGCAGCCCACCGATGTAAACGCCACCCAACCCCAGCGACTCTGCCGCAGTAAAGGCGTTTTGAGCCAAAATCGCAGTATCAACCGCGCCGAGTAAAAGTTGTTCCGCAAGCCCAAGTTGAGCTTCCGGGCAGATTTGCAGATGGCGGTTAAAGTCGGCGCAAAAAACCCAAAACTCTGCGGCTTGTGCGACATGCTTTTGGCCGCCAGTAAGCTGAACAAGTTGCTCACGAAGGGATTTGTCGGTGATGCGAATAATCGAAGTACATTGTAAAAAACTGGAACTGGAGGCCGCCTGGGCACTGGCAATAATTGCTGCACGCTGTTCATCTGTTATCGGCGCATCGGTGAAACGGCGCACGGAACGGTGTGAACGCAGCAGATCAATGGTCGGCGTCATCGTGTTTATCCTTTGGCTTGTCTGAATGAGATTTATCGAGTGGGGCCTGGCCTTTGGTCAGCAGCGGCGCAACGTTTTGAGCCATCGCCCAAACCATAAATGCTGCCGCCGGGAGCATCAGCGCAATGCCTAAAAATACCATGATGATAGCCGCTGTGGCATTCCCAAAGGGTGCGGATAAAGTCACGTAACCGTTCAGGGAAAGATATGACAGCAGTAAAAAAGCGATACCGATAACCTCGAGGATTAACACAGGTTTCGGTAACGCACCGAGTGAACGCATCCGCTTGTCTCCACAGACTGTATAGGTAGCGAGTATTATATTAACAGGTAACACCTTCTTTCCATTCGCAACAGTTAGCGGCATTATAGTTGCCATTCGCCGGTACGTATCGGCCACAAAAAATAAAGGAGATTCCATGTTTGCAGTAATCTTTGGTCGCCCAGGCTGCCCATATTGTGTTCGTGCTAAAGAGTTGGCTGAGAAATTGACCGCTGAGCGTGACGACTTCAACTTCCGTTATGTTGATATCCATGCGGAAGGTATCAGCAAAGCCGATCTGGAAAAAACCGTAGGCAAACCTGTTGAAACTGTACCGCAGATTTTCCTCGACCAGAAACACATTGGCGGTTGCACTGATTTTGAAGCTTACGCTAAAGAACACCTGAGTTTGTTCCAGAACGCAGAATAAGCAGCAGACAGAAAGAAAAAAACCGGCTCACTGAGCCGGTTTTTTTATCGCCGCTGACGGCGGAGCACGCTACGGAGAAACAAGTAGCACAATGCTCCAAGAGCACACCAAAACACCGCACTAAACATCCAGGCCATTTCTTGCCAGAACGTTCGCGTTGGCGACAGCCAAAAGTGAATGATTAACAGACAAAACGGTGAAGCCAGTACTGCGCCCATCAGCGGTTTGATCACTCGGCCATGGCGTGAAAACACGCTAGCGATAACACCCGGAAGGATAAAAAACAGCAATCCCCACTCAGAATGTTTATCACCCGGGTAGCTGCTGGCGGCACTCAACTTTTGAGACAAAAACACACCAACAAACAACACGAAGCAACAAATGACTCCGAACCAACGTTGTCCACGCATGAACACACATCCTCCTGACGATCGCTTGTATCGAACTTAAATTTACGGCTCTGCACGCAGAAACCTTGCCCCAGTTAGATAAAGTCTCAGCAATCCCTGCTAGAAAATAGGTAGCGCAATTAGCACAATATTCTTACTAGCCGTAAAACTTCATAAAGATTAAACTAACGGCTATTATCAGGTCTGCGCACTGGATATTTTAATGCACTAGAAATACATTAAATTGCGTCGTAATTAGTAGAAACCCTAACGCAAAAAACCATTTCTTTCAACAAGTTACTAGTAAACAAGAAGTTACCCTTCGTGAATATAAACGTCGCAGATTTGTTAAGCGGGAATTACATCCTGTTATTATTTGTTGTTCTGACCTTAGGTTTATGCCTGGGTAAATTACGCCTTGGGCCAGTCCAACTAGGTAATTCCATTGGTGTTTTAGTAGTCTCTTTATTACTCGGCCAACAACATTTTTCCATTAACACAGACGCCCTAAATCTGGGTTTTATGTTGTTCATTTTTTGTGTCGGGGTGGAAGCTGGGCCAAACTTTTTTTCAATTTTCTTCCGCGATGGCAAGAATTACTTGATGCTGGCACTGGTGATGGTGGGAACCGCCATGTTGCTTGCCTTAGGGTTGGGGAAACTCTTTGGCTGGGATATTGGCCTCACGGCGGGGATGCTCGCAGGCTCAATGACCTCAACGCCAGTGTTGGTCGGTGCAGGTGATACCTTGCGACATTCGGGTGCCGCTGGCACCCAATTAGCGACATCGCTCGATAACCTCAGCCTCGGCTACGCACTAACCTATCTTATCGGTCTGGTCAGTCTGATTGTTGGCGCACGTTACCTGCCAAAACTTCAACACCAGGATTTGCAGACCAGCGCGCAACAAATCGCCCGCGAACGTGGCCTGGACACCGATGCCGCACGTAAAGTCTACCTTCCTGTTATTCGCGCTTACCGCGTAGGCTCTGAGTTGGTTGCCTGGGCTGATGGTAAAAACCTGCGTGAACTTGGCATTTATCGCCAGACCGGTTGCTACATAGAACGTATCCGCCGTAACGGCATTCTGGCAAACCCGGATGGTGACGCTGTGCTGCAAAAGGGTGATGAAATCGCGCTGGTAGGTTACCCGGATGCGCATTCACGCCTCGATCCAAGTTTCCGTAACGGTAAAGAGGTTTTCGATCGCGACTTGCTGGATATGCGCATCGTTACCGAAGAAATCGTGGTAAAGAACCACAATGCTGTCGGTCGCCGCCTTGGGCAATTAAAGCTGACCGATCACGGCTGCTTCCTGAACCGCGTTATCCGTAGCCAGATTGAAATGCCTATCGACGATAATATCGTGCTTAACAAAGGCGACGTTTTACAGGTCAGCGGTGATGCCCGCCGCGTAAAAACCGTTGCTGAACGTATTGGCTTTATCTCGATTCACAGCCAGATAACTGACCTGCTCGCCTTCTGCGCCTTCTTCATTATTGGCCTGATGATCGGCATGATCACCTTCCAGTTCAGCTCGTTCAGTTTTGGCGTCGGCAACGCTGCAGGCTTGCTATTCGCCGGTATCATGCTCGGCTTCCTGCGAGCCAACCACCCGACATTCGGCTATATCCCGCAAGGGGCGCTGAATATGGTGAAAGAATTCGGCCTGATGGTATTTATGGCCGGCGTCGGCCTAAGCGCCGGTAGTGGCATTGGCAACGGCCTGGGTGCCGTTGGCGGGCAAATGTTGATTGCTGGGCTTATCGTAAGTCTGGTGCCCGTTGTTATCTGCTTCCTTTTCGGTGCATATGTTTTACGTATGAACCGCGCATTGCTATTTGGGGCAATGATGGGTGCACGTACCTGCGCACCAGCGATGGAAATCATCAGCGACACTGCGCGCAGCAACATTCCAGCCCTTGGGTACGCCGGGACTTACGCTATCGCTAACGTGTTGTTAACGCTGGCGGGGACACTTATCGTAATCATATGGCCCGGTTTGTGACCAGTGCCGCAGACAAAGAAAAAAGATTTTTTATGACAGTGCGAACTTTTTGCCTGGGGCAAAGTCTTAATTAGTGCCACTGCTTTTCTTTGATGTCCCCAATTTGTGGAGCCCATCAACCCCGCCTCTTTGGTTCAAGGTTGATGGGTTTTTTATTGCCTGAAACTCGTGACCTTTATAATCAACCAGTTAGAACACACCTTTGACACCTGTGGCGACAAAATGGCGACAGCGCTTTTGCCGTGGGGCGTAAGTTGTTGTTCTATGCCGTCTCAATCACGTACAACAATTCAACCAAAGCAACCGCGCCGACATCATCCCAGCGCAAATAACTCGCCAAAGAACTAGTACCCGTACCTCTTCCTAAAACTTTTTGACAGATAGCCTGATGATCCGCAGATGCAGAAACCCAAACAGTTCCGCCCTGTTGGCAAAAGTAGGTCGAACCTTTCAAACCATCCCGCTGAATGCGTTTCTTCCAGGTATCCACCTGCTGTGTCGTAACTACTAAACTCATCACTCCCCCTCAGTAAATCAAACATTCCCAGATTATGATCCCATAAACTATCAGGACGAATCAGAGCGGAGAATATGTGTGTTTAATTTTTATCCTGACAAAACATTCAGCAGATCGGAGGTCATGTGTCGTCCCACACCTGTTCCTGCGGTGAATGGTGTCTATTTCTGGTGGTTCAAATATGTCCCCCCAGGCGTTCCGACTGAGGGTTGTATCATTCAGGATGGATACACATTGCTCTACGTCGGTATTTCGCCCGATAAGAAGGGAAAACCTAATAGCCGCGCCAATCTTAGACAGCGCATTAAAACCCACTATAGCGGCAATGCCGAAGGGTCAACTCTCAGGCGCACGCTAGGAGTGTTGCTTGCGAAGGAAAATAATTTCCCACTCCGTCGGGTTGGCTCGGGCAAAAGAACGACATTTACCCATCCCGGAGAGCAATGGCTGGATCAGTGGATGGAACAGAATGCAAAGGTGTATTGGGTAGCAGATAAAGAACCATGGGTTCTTGAAGAAACTTTAATTGCCAGCATTTCTCTGCCATTAAACCTTCAGGGAAACAATCATGGCTTTAAACCTATCCTTTCAGCAATGCGCAGCAAAGCTATGGCAGAAGCCAAAATAATGGAAATTGCGGATGAAACAGGTTTTAGCAGGAGTGTAGTTGCAGAAATGATAAAGCAGGCGGTGCAAGTGGACCGAGCCACATAGGATATCCGCAGCTACGCAATCCAGTTCAGTACGTGAACTCTAATTACGCCAGCGGCGGGTCAGATTCAGTAAGCAAATTGTTCCTGCATACCTTTAGGATGAGGTGGAGCGGCACTAATTTTTTGTGGACGACACAGAGCGCACAAAAGTTTCATGCGTTACGAACGTATGCCCGCACTCGATGTTAGTGCACTGGTTGTAACGCTCTTTGGTTTCGATGGAAACCTGGAACCTGCTTCGGGTATGTGCAGCCTGTCCGCACATAGGAAAATTCATCATTTTCGTCAGCCCTAATTATTAACCTATTCGCAATAATTATGCATTATTGCTCGCAATTTGGAACTAATCTTTCCATTTCGAAATCATCAATTTTCACCTCAAACTCTATGCTGGTTGTAAAACCACTGTCAGTACTGACCGTATGCTCAAACCAGCCGCCATCCGGGTATTCTGTCACGCTGCCGTCCTCAGAATAGGATGGTGGAGAAAACTGATTTGAGTAGACAGCAGGCAGCGCAAACGCGGTTTCCAGATTGCCGCCCATGCTGAACAGTACAACCTGCTCCCGCACAGACGGCTTCCACCAGGTGCGCGAGTTGCCCGCACGCAGCGTCAACCAGTTAATCGAGTTGGTTTCAAGGTCGCCCGTCTTCACCCGCATATGCAGTTATCCCGGCCCACTTCGGTGACAGTTCCGGTGCGGATCAGGTTAGTGATAAAGCGCATGATTTCTGTGAGTTGTTCGTTCATGTTGTCAGATTGCATGTGATGTCATTTTTAAAAACAATGCTTCATTGTCTGGTCTTTGATACAAATACCCACGGACAGTTAACTGTGAGGGATCTCGGGATGGAGTTTGATAAAATAAAGGCATTCTTAGCCACAGCTATCGGTGGACTAATATTTAAATGGCTTGCGGGTGGAGTATCCTCTTTTTGGGCATGGCTAAATAAATCCCATCCAGAAGAGGATTTTTTGGTGTCCAAAATCGGCATAACGAAACCAGTTATCAGGCTTAGCTTTTGCAAGTACAAACTAAGTACTAAACCGCATACCAAGAACAATAAAATCTTTCTCACCATATTTGGCTCTATAGTTATAGCCCTATCCGCTACTGGTTTTTATCAATTCACAAATATTGTCACTCAAGGACCAATACAGTGGATCGATTTCAAATATAAAGAAACAAGTGATTCGTTTTGGATTCGACAGGATGAAGCGAGGAACAAGCCAAACAGTCCAAACTGGAATATATCTCCTGACACCTGCCTGAACAAAACGGCATTAGATAAAATCACATCAATAAAGCCCAAAACCATTGAATTCATTTGCGGTTACATGCTAGATCCTAAGGGGCGAGATGAACTAGGAAAAGCAGCCAATAAAAACTCACTCGGTCTAATGGTTGTGATACCTATAGCTTATTTATCCCTTCTATTTTTCTTCATGCTTGGCACAGCCATGTTTATTGACTTATATATAAACGCAAAAATCACCATTTTTAATAAATTAGAAACAGAGAAAAGTTATCAATACCTAACATGAACTAAAGTCTAACCAGCCAGCGCATTAAAAGATCGCGTGTCAGCGCAGCTAGAACGTTACGTAAAAGGCTCTACGGCATCCTAAATGCCATGAAGCATCGGGTGTCAAACGGCGACGCAGAATCCCTAAACACCAAAATACGGCTGCTGAGGATCAAGTCCAGAGGGTACCGGAACAAAGAACGCTTCAAAATCTCAATGAAAGACCTCAATCGTGCTCCCGCATGGGCAGCTTACCCATGTCCTGCGCCATAAGTTTACAGCACACTTTATGATGTCCGGCGGGAACATTCTTGCGCTCCAGAAAATCCTAGGCCACCAAGACATTAAAATGACCATGCGCTATGCTCACCTGGCACCTGTTCACCTTGAAACGACCCTACGCTTCAATCCCCTTGCCACAATGCATAGTTGAAAATTTATCCCTGCCCACCTAATATGTGAAATTCAAAGAACACTGAATTGAAGACAATGAAAATAAACTTACCATTAACTACCCTCGCTACTGGAATAGCCTTGCTCAGCGGGCTAATATATATCTATCGGCTATGGATTAGATTTGATATTCCTGCGAGCACCTTACTCAATTTCATAAATTTCTCTGACATTATAAATGTCCAGCGTGTATCCATTAGTTCTCATATCAATCATTATATTCGTTGACATACCAAGATTTATAAAAATGCATAATAACACACTGACGGAATCGAGTAAGAAAACTTCATGGGGTAAATAAATCGAAGAAAAAGGATCGTATCGCTTTACTGATAATGTTAGTTAGCATATGCCTTCTCTACCTATATGCTAAAGACTTCCCTAATGCGGCCAGTTTTGTTATTTTATTAATAACACTCTCTGCATCGTATTACATCAGTGACCTAGAATCCTTAATAAAGGTTCAGAACAACATTAAAAACCACTCAATAAAAATAATTTTACTAATCCCATTTTTTGCATTCCACTATGGGACAACCCAATAAGATATAATAAAAAACTATCCCGATGTAATGGTCATTGCCAAAGACTCACATTGTGGGAATTATCACCTTGCATTCATTGCTGCTTACAGTGATAAGGTTTTCGCTTACAACAAAACTAATAATACCATTTGCATTGTTTCAGCCTATTCCGTCGAGTTAAGCACCTCGCAAAATCCTGAAAAGCACAAGCCTTCACAGCCTTCGGGCAATATCAGTTGAGACAAAGTGGCGACAGCGGTTGGCAATACCCCGTAATCATCACTTCTCACTACCAATCCAACTTATTAATTACCTTGCAAGTCATTGTTTTTACTAACCAATTTACATAAATGGTTTTTTTATTGACTGGAGTTTGTGGCCCTCTTTTAAATCAAAAACTTGAGTTTCCGCCCTGACACCAACTCGTCACTATCTACGCGAATATCTTTTCATCGTCCATAATTTTGAATAGTACGATTTGGTGAAGAGGAACTCGAAATGTTACTTAACGGCAAAGTAGCTGTGATCTTCGGTGGTAGTGGAGCCATCGGCAGCGCGGTTGCGCATGTGATGGCGCGAGAGGGGGCGCATGTGTATTTAGGCGCACGCAGTCAGGAAAAGTTGAACCGGGTTGCTGATGATATCCGCGCAGCGGGAGGAAGCGTCGAAACATTCAATATCGACGTGCTCGATGAACAGTCAACAATTGAGCGAACTGCGCAACTTGCCCAGCAGACCGGTGGCTTTGATGTGGTGATAAACACAACCGGTTTTGTGCATGACCAGGGAAAGAGTGTTATTGAATTATCCCTGGCGCAGTTTAGAGAAGGGTTTGACCCGTTCCTCACTGCTCAATTCAACATTTCAAAAGCAGTTGCTCCGCATATGGGCGGCGAACGCGCGGGAAGTATCCTGACGGTAGTGGCTCCCGCAGGCGTAATAGCGATCCCCGGCCACTCTGGCCACATCGTCGGCTGCGCGGGCATTGAAGCGTTTGTCAAAGCTCTCGCCTGCGAACTTGCGCCCAAAAATATCCGCGTTATCTGCGTGCGTGCACATGCGCTTGTCGGCGCGGTTGAGGCAGGTTCCTACACCAACGAAGTGTTCGCCTCTAAGGCACAAGCAATGGGAATAACCGTGGAGCAGTGGGTGGGAGGTGCGGCGCAAAGCACCATGTTGAAACGCCTGCCAACGCTTTCACAAGTAGCCGAACTTATGGCATTTCTGGCGTCAGATCATGCAGGTGCAATGACTGCAACGGTGGTCAATATGACGGCGGGCACAACAACGACATAACGGGTTTAAAATTCAATCCCTAGCCTACAATTTTCGCCAGCATTCTTCTGAGGTCTTCACGACTCAACGGATTCCTGTCGGTCACATAATGTAGCGTCATACCTTCGATAAAAGCATCCAACGCGCGTGCGGTCATCGGGTCAAAGAAGGCTTCCAGCACTTGTTGGCTGCGGCACATCCAGTCCTGCATGATGATTTTTAGTTCCGGGTTACGGTTGGCGTAAGCGTAAAGCTGATACATCACCTGCATATTGTACGACGTGGCAATTTTCTCCCCGCAAATCATATCAACTATTGCTTCGCAGGCTTCGTCACGATCACGAGCTTGTTCCATACGGGCGCGGTAATCGTCTGACATCTGATATGCAAATTGCGTGAACGCTTCGCTCAGTAGCGATTCGATGCCGTCAAAATAATAGGTCATTGACCCTAACGAAACGTCCGCCGCATCGGCAATTTTACGGTGGGTAATATGACTAATACCGTGTTCTACCAGCATATCAAGCGTGGCTTGCAAAATACGCTCTCGCCGGTCTGGATCGTTGCGCCTTGGGGCTTTGCTCATCTTTTTCGCTCGCTAATAACTGACTAAAAGAGTTTACCAGGCAATATGTACAAATGTACACAAACTTGCTAGTGTAATTTGTATTCGCCGCCAACCGGTATTTCCATGTCAGCCGTCATTCCTAACCGCAAATCTACTCAACTTCGCACCTGGGCGCTGTTCGCCTTCTTTTTTCTGCCTGGCCTGGTTATGGCCTCCTGGGCCACACGAACTCCAGCCATTCGCGACACGTTAAGTGTTTCGACTGCGGGTATGGGGATTGTGTTGTTTGGCCTATCGGTGGGCTCGATGAGCGGAATTTTATGCTCGGGCTGGCTGGTTAAGCGTTTTGGGACTCGCAATATCATCCGCAGCGGTATGACATTAATGGTAACCGGCATGCTGGTGATGGGCGTTGCGCTATTCCTTTCGTCACCTGTGCTGTTCGCACTCGGCCTGGCCATTTTGGGAGCCGGACTTGGATCAGCCGAAGTCGCGATGAATGTCGAAGGTGCCATTGTTGAAGGGTTGCTGAAAAAGACCGTGTTACCGATGATGCATGGTTTCTATAGCCTGGGCACCCTTGTAGGTGCGGGTATCGGTATGAGTTTAACCGCCCTCAATTTCAGCGCGTATGGGCACTTATTAGTGATTGGCCTACTCGTCATTACGCCAATTGTTATTGCCATTACTGCCATTCCGCATGGAGTAGGTAAGAGCAACACAGCCGTAGATGCAGAAAACCCACACGAGCCCCACCCGCCCTTTTATAAAGATCTGCAGCTGATATTAATCGGCACCATTGTGCTGGCGATGGCATTCGCCGAAGGCTCAGCGAATGACTGGCTGCCGCTTTTGATGGTCGATGGCCACGGTTTTAACCCAACATCTGGCTCGATGATTTATGTCGGCTTTACTCTGGGCATGACAGTCGGGCGTTTTACAGGCGGCTGGTTTATTGACCGTTATAGCCGCGTGACGGTAGTGCGAGCCTGTGCGTTGATGGGTATTTTGGGTATTGGTCTAATCATCTTTGTCGATAACGCCTTTGTGGCGGGCATTTCTGTCATTTTGTGGGGATTGGGCACCTCGCTCGGTTTCCCATTAACCATTTCGGCCGCAGGCGATACCGGCCCAGATCCGGCGACTCGCGTAAGCGTGGTTGCTGCATCGGGTTATATTGCCTTCCTGGTGGGGCCACCACTGCTTGGCTTCCTCGGTGAACATTACGGCCTACGCCTTGCCATGTTAGTCGTATTAAGTTTGATGGTCGTCGCAGCACTAGTCGCGAAAGCCGTCGCAAAACCAACAGATCTTGTTACTAATTCGCTTGAAGGGAGAGTTCGATGAGTGTGAAATTAATTGCCGTCGACATGGATGGTACGTTCCTGAACGATAACAAAGAGTACAACCGCGTACGCTTTGCTGAACTTTATGCACAGATGAAAGAGCAAGGGATTCGTTTTGTGGTCGCCAGCGGCAACCAGTATTTCCAGTTGATTTCATTTTTCCCGGAGATTGCCCACGAGATCTCTTTCGTTGCCGATAACGGCGGCTGGGTAGTGAGTGAAGAAAAAGACACCTACAATGGCGAGCTAACAAAGCAACAATTCAACACGGTTATTGACCACCTGCTGACACTGCCGCATGTGGATATCATCGCCTGTGGCAAGCGCAACGGCTATACCCTGAAAAGTTATGACGACGCCTTTATCACCATGGCGCGTAGCTACTATCACCGCCTGGAGCTGGTAGAAAACTTCTCGAATCTGGACGACGTGTTCTTTAAGTTCGCGCTGAATCTGCCTGATAGCCTGTTAGATGACACCATGAGCTCCCTGTCTGAAATTCTCGACGGTGTGATGGTGCCGGTCACCAGTGGTCACGGCTCGATTGACCTGATTATTCCTGGTATCCATAAAGCCAACGGTTTGCGGATATTGCAGGAAAAATGGGGTATTGATGACAGCGAAGTTGTGACCTTTGGCGACGGCGGCAACGATATAGAAATGCTGCGCCAGGCCAAATATGGTTTTGCGATGGCAAATGCCCCTGAAAAAATCAAACAGATCGCGTCTTATCAGGCTGGGCATTGCAACCAGCAAGGTGTGCTGGATGTGATTGAAAAAGTTCTGAAGAAAGAAGCGCCGTTTAACGCGTAATACGAAGCGAGGGGCGGCAAAGCCCCTCTCCTCTGCCGTTCTAAAATTGCTTTAGTAGCACCAGCAGACCGTAACCTATGGCAGCCGCCCACAACAGCATCGGCAATGAATAGTAGTGAAAGCGTATCCAGATGCGGCGATCGTTAGCCATGCGCAGAGCTATCAGATTTGCCAACGACCCCGGCAGCAGGCCAAAACCGCCAATGTTTACCGCAAAAGCGAGCAGTACTGAGGCTGGAACGTAATTGAGCAGTAAAATGGTTGATGGAACATTGCTGATAAATTGCGATAAACCTATACCCAGTGCAAACAAACCGCCACTTGAAAGCTGATTAATCCCCGCCAGTGCATGTTGTAATACCGGCAGTTGCGTTATCAGATAAACGTCGATAAACATCACCATAAACACCAGCAGCAAACTCCAGTCGATACTCAGTAACACCCGACGCGCCAATAGCAAAAAGCCTATCGCCACCACGGCTAGCCCCCAGTTCTCCTGCTTTAACTCCAGCGAAACAATAAATACAACGTAAAGTGCCACGCAGCTCAGCACCAATCGTGGCTGCCACTCATGGCGTTTATCGTGAGTCTGATAGATAAGCTTTTTATTAGGGAAGCAAAACCAGCATAACAGAAGCAAACTGGTCGTTATCGCCAGCGCCAGCGGGGCCATTTGCCAGGTGAAATCGCCAAACGATAAACCCGACCGCCCCCACAGCAAAATATTCTGCGGATTTCCAATCGGCGTGAGCAGCGACCCGGCATTCACCGCCAGGGCTTCAAATATGATGAGTCGACTAATCGGTATCGCACATAGTTTCTTCAGCGTAATGGTCAACGGAACAATAATAAACAGCGCGACATCGTTGGTCAGAAACGTAGAAAGCAGAGCCGCTGCGCTGACCAAAAACATCGCCAGGGTTCGTTCGTTATCAAAACGCTTCACCATGCGGCGGCCCAGCACATCGAAATAACCGCTTAGCTCCACGCCTTTGGTCAACATCATTAAACCTGCGAGCGTAATGATGGTATGCCAGTCGATAGCGTGGACCCAACGCTTCGGCTGAAAGGGCGCAACAAAACTCAGCGCCACACCGACAAGCAGCAATAGATGAAGAAAGCGATCGCGAGCAAATGGCCGAACAAGGTTGAGCAACATTACTGCGTGAATCCTCGCTTCTCACTAAACAGGCGAAATGCTTCCAGCGTCTCTTCACTAACGTGGTGCTCAACACCTTCGGCGTCAATTCTTGCAGTTTCTGCACTAATACCCAGCGCGAGGAAAAAGTTTTCGACGATCTGATGACGTTCACGACTCATTTGTGCCAGTTTCTCCCCTTCCGGAGTCAGAAACACACCGCGCCATGGAATTTGTTCAATAAGCCCAACCGAGGCGAGTCTTTTTAACATTTTTGCAACCGTTGGTTGGGAGACACCCAGACGTGCGGCCATATCAACCTGGCGGACTTCGCCGACCTCGCGAATCAAATCAGAAATCAGCTCAACATAATCATCAATTAATTCACGGCGATGCGCTTCCCGCACCTGCCTAAAGCCTTCGACATGCTCTTCAACATTTACCAACGGCATCACTTTCTGTTTATTTTTTTGGCCCGCAGTACGGCTCATGATGCTTCCTCTAACAGTGGCACGGCATCGTCCAATGACGACATTTGGCCCCATTGTAAACCAGCATCACCCAAGCACAAAAATTTAACGAATTAGCAATAGCTATACAATATAGCCTGTGCTATATCTGTATGTAATGCAGTCAGCCTTTAAAGGATCTAAGGGCAGCAGATGTTAAGAGGAGGAAAAAATGAACGAATTTAAGAGGTGTATGAGCGTGTTTACACATTCCCCGTTTCAAGTGCGGCTGATGCTGCTCAATATGTTGTGTGATTGGGTTTCTGGCAAACCACAGCAGGGCGAAAAACCGAAGTCATAGGCAGTCGCCCTGCCTTCTTTCACATCAGTCTGGCTTATATCACCCCGCGTGTTTGTAACTTTTCATTTCCGTAGATACTCTGAATTTATCGTTTAGCCGCGCTTTAACCTTACCATTTGTCGGTTTTGTAACGCGCTTCGCAAAACACATTTCTGTTATCAGTTGATCTTCTTATCGTCCCGCTCTATCTTCTTGCAGCCCTGCACATGAAGCGGCTCGCAGATGCGGTCCAGTTTCCCTTCTTTTCCGTCTGTCAGGCAGGTTCTTACCCTCGTCGCCAGGGTTTTCGCATGGCGTTTAGTAGATCTCGATAAACATGAATTTAACGGTTAAAGATACCCTGACGACACGCGCAATTGCGCTCAATCCGTGGACTGGCTTTTATTTCCTGCAGTCGTTACTGATTAACTTCGCACTCGGTTATGAATTTAGCATTCTCTATGCAGTCGCATTTAGTTGCGTATTAATGCTGCTGTGGCGTAGCGCGCCCAAATTACAAAAAGGTTTGCTGGCGATTTGTAGCCTGATTGCTGCAATGTATTTCCCTTTTGGACAGGCCTACGGCTCGCCAAACTTTAATACCCTGCTTGCCTTGCACTCGACCAACTTCGAAGAATCCACGGAATTGATGACTATTTTCCCGTGGTATAGCTATTTGGTGTCAGTGTTTATTCTGGTGCTCGGTATTATCGCCGTGCGTCGCAAAGTCACGCCGAAAAAAAGAGCATGGTGCCATTTCGACAGCTTATGTCTGGTGGTGAGCGTGGTCTGCTTCTTTGTCGCACCAGTACAAAACCTGGCTTACGGTGGCGTGTTTAAAATCAAAGACTCTGGTTATCCGGTATTCCGCTTTGTTAAAGATGTGGTGGTTAACAACCAGGAAGTAATCGACGAGCAAACCCGCATGCAGGCCTTCTCACAAATGAAGGACACCTGGAATGTGCTGGCGGTTAAACCGAAGTACCAAATTTATGTAGTGGTGATTGGCGAAAGCGCGCGTCGCGATGCGTTAGGTGCATTCGGCGGTCACTGGGATAACACCCCGTTCGCAAGCCAGGTGAATGGCAATATCTTCATGGATTATGTATCAGCCAGTGGTTCCACACAGAAATCGTTGGGCATGACACTTAACCGCGTCATTGATGGCAAACCGCAATATCAGGACAACATTATTACGCTGGCAAACCGCGCTGGTTTCCAGACCTGGTGGTTCTCAAACCAGGGGCAAATTGGTGAATACGATACAGCCATTGCCAGCATCGCCAAGCGTGCTGATGAAGTACAGTTCCTGAAAAGTGGGGATTTTGAAGCGGATAAAAATACCCGTGACGAAGCGCTGCTTAAAATGACAGCTCAAGTATTTGCTACCCCGCGCACCACTCCGCAACTGATTGTATTGCATTTGATGGGTTCACATCCCCAGGCTTGCGACCGTACACAGGGTAAATATAAAGATTTCGTTCAGTCGAAAGAGACCTCTTGTTATATCTACAGCATGACGCAAACCGACGACCTACTAAAACAGCTCTATCAGCAGCTGCAAAATAGCGGTGAAAGTTTCTCGATGGCTTACTTCTCCGATCACGGTCTTGCCATCAAAGAACGCGGCACCAAGGTGCAATATCTGGCGCATGATGATGAGTTCCAGCAAAACTTCCAGGTACCGTTTATGGTGCTATCAAGTGATGATAAAGAACATCGCCAGATAAAAGCACGGCGTTCAGCGAACGATTTCCTGAATTTCTTCTCGGCATGGACGGGGATTAAAACCAAAGAGTTAACGCCAAAGTACAAGTTCATTTCTGAGCAGAATGCGGGGCCTGTCTACATCACCAACTTTAAGCTTAAGAAGGTGGACTATACTCATTTGCAGACGGATGTGTTTGAAACTAAAACGCGCTAACTCAAATTGCAGAGATAAAAAAATCCGCCACTATGGGCGGATTTTTATTTTCACTAGTTAAAGTGAAATTAGAAGCGGTAACCCACGCCTGCGATCCAGGTGCCAACATCAACATTACGGATGCGGCTCTGCTCGTAGGAAACGTCCAGAGCAACGTTTTCAATTGGGTTGAACTGCATACCTGCGCCGTAGGAGAAACCGTAGTCGCTGGTGTTTGTATCAGTTGCGCCAGTAGTCTGGAATTTACCGTAACCAACACCGACTACACCGTAGATGCTTGCCCAATCGTTGATGCGGTAAGCAGGACCAGCAGTGATGCCGTAGTATTGTGATTTATTGTAAGCGTCAGCTTCGCTGCGGTTTTTCTCGGTGTAAGTGAAAGAACCGATGTAACCCAGCGGGGTGTCGTTTTCATAACGGTATTTCAGGTTGAAACCGCCTGCTTTGTTAGCTTTGCCCTGCATATCGCTTTGTGCGTAGCCACCAGTTACGGTGCTAGCTGCAGATGCGGTACCAACGGAAACGGCCAGAACACAAGCCAGTGCTGAAAGACATGCAATTTTTTTCATAATCCACCTCAAATGTGCTTCAAGTAACTTCTAAGTTTTTAATATATCAAAATTGTGTAAGAAACTCTGCGACATTTACGTTGTCTAACGATTCCTTTCCTGTAACAGAACATTTCCATTACATCGTAGTCCCTTCAATTTGCAGCGCTTTTAACCAAAAACGCGCTAATTATTGGCATGAATCGCAACATCGTCATCCAGATAATTCTTAAACTGTTCTGAACAAAACTTACGCAATCAGGCTGTTATGGTACTGCATCAGACAATTATTTTTTTCAATGAATTCTCAACCAGCCATAACTTATTCATTTACACTGGAGTTACTTTTATTTTCTTGACCGAATTAGACACTGACTGACAGGAAGCAGGATGCCGCTATCGCCACGTAAAACCCCAGTTTGGTTACCCATCGTCGTTCTTTTAATTGCTATGACCTCAATTCAAAGTGGCGCTTCACTTGCGAAATCTTTGTTCCCATTGGTTGGTGCACCGGGCGTTACAGCACTGCGTCTTGCGTTGGGTACGCTAATTTTGGTGGTGATTTTCAAACCATGGCGTTTGCGTTTTAAAGCAGAACAACGTTTCCCCTTGCTGATGTATGGCCTTGCTCTTGGTGGAATGAACTACCTCTTCTATTTATCTATTCAGACTGTTCCCTTGGGTATTGCCGTAGCCCTGGAGTTCACCGGCCCGCTTGCGGTAGCGTTGTTTGCATCGCGTCGTGCCGTTGATTTTGTCTGGGTAATTCTGGCGGTACTCGGCTTGTGGTTCCTGCTGCCGCTCGGGCAGTCAATTTCGAGCGTTGATTTAGCGGGGGCCGCTTTTGCTTTGGGTGCAGGTGGCTGCTGGGCGATTTATATTCTGTTCGGCCAAAAAGCGGGGGCCGACCATGGCCCGGCAACGGTGGCTTTCGGGTCGTTAATCGCGGCTGTTATCTTTGTGCCAATTGGAGCCTGGCAGGCGGGTGAGGCGCTTTGGCACTGGTCACTAATACCGCTCGGTCTGGGTGTCGCGATTTTGTCGACGGCACTGCCCTACTCTCTGGAAATGATCGCTCTGACGCGCTTACCGACACGCACTTTTGGTACTCTGATGAGCATGGAGCCTGGACTTGCGGCGCTGTCTGGCATGCTGTTTCTTGGTGAGCATCTGACGCTTGTGCAGTGGCTTGCTCTACTATCAATTATCGCAGCGTCCATCGGTTCAACACTGACCATCAAACGTGAAGCCCAGATTACCAGCGTTGACGTAAATTAATTTCCCATATTATTTACCGTGGTTACTGTGACCACGGTAAATATCCTCCCGCGATCAAGTATTTATATTTAGACTTATTCTTAGATACAAACAGAAATTATTCCCATTTAATCATCACGGTTTGTTTATTTACGTAACGCCTCGCAATAATAAATTTAAAATCCATTACTAACAATCAGTTACTAAAATCCACCCTGAGCCTGCTATTTGTCTGATAGGTATTACCTGTTCCATTAAAATCAAAATCCGGTGCTATACTTATTTCCGGTAATTCAATTAGACATAACATCAAGAGGAAGAAAGATTATGACTACCGCTAAACTGGTAAAAACCAAATCTACTAACCTACTGCATACCCGTAATGATGTTGCAGACAGCGAAAAGAAAGCTACCGTTGAGCTGCTTAATCGCCAGGTCATTCAGTTCATTGATTTGTCGTTAATTACCAAGCAAGCGCACTGGAACATGCGTGGCGCTAACTTTATTGCCGTTCATGAAATGCTCGACGGCTTCCGTACAGCACTCACAGATCACCTTGATACCATGGCAGAACGCGCTGTTCAGCTCGGTGGTGTCGCACTGGGTACCACGCAGGTCATTAACAGCAAAACTCCGCTGAAGAGCTATCCGCTGGATATTCACAGTGTGCAGGATCACCTGAAAGAGTTGGCTGACCGTTACGCGATTGTGGCAAACGATGTGCGTAAGGCAATTAGCGAAGCGAAAGACGAAGATACTGCTGATATTCTGACCGCCGCATCGCGCGATTTGGATAAGTTCCTGTGGTTTATCGAGTCAAATATCGAATAATTGCTAGCAGTTTGTTACTCCATCCTCCCTTTTTAGGGAGGATGGTTGCACTATTTTAGCGCATGAAATTGTTTACCCCTGCCGCATAAGTTACTCAATTGTAATAATCACCTCACACAATCGTTAACAGACGATTGTTTTGCCGCCTTAATATGCGGTAAAACTACACTTCGCCCTCTCGCAATACTTCGCGCACCATAATTGGGCACCAATACAGTGCACTGCAACCCGCTTGCAACCATTATTGTGCAATGTTACATATTCACATCCTTGCAAAAACAGTAGCTTGAAAAGCTGGCATGATTTTTCCATGTTGCGGCTTACTGATGCAGGGGATTGCCCCATGGATAAACAAGGAAATGCTATGAAGTCGATTTTGAAAGTTTCACTGGCTGCACTCACCCTGGCTTTTGCGGTTTCTTCCCACGCTGCTGAGAAGCAACTGGTCGTAGCGACCGACACCGCATTCGTTCCTTTCGAATTTAAACAAGGCGACAAGTACGTCGGTTTTGATATCGATTTATGGGATGCGGTAGCAAAAGAATTAAAACTTGATTACACCCTTAAGCCAATGGATTTCAGCGGCATCATTCCTGCGCTGCAGACCAAAAACATTGACCTGGCATTGGCTGGCATCACCATTACCGAAGAACGTAAAAAAGCGATCGAATTCTCTGATGGCTACTACAAAAGCGGCCTGTTAGTGATGGTTAAAGCTGACAACGACTCAGTAAAAAGCGTGAAAGATCTCGATGGTAAAGTGGTTGCGGTTAAGAGCGGCACCGGTTCTGTTGATTACGCGAAAGCCAACATCAAAACTAAAGACCTGCGTCAGTTCCCGAACATCGACAATGCATATATGGAACTGGGTACCAACCGTGCTGATGCAGTACTGCACGACACCCCGAATATCCTGTACTTCATCAAAACTGCAGGCCAGGGCAAGTTCAAAGCTGTTGGCGACTCTCTGGAAGCACAGCAATACGGCATCGCCTTCCCTAAAGGCAGCGATGACCTGCGCGTGAAAGTGAACGGCGCACTGAAAACGTTGAAAGAGAACGGCAAGTACAACGAAATCTACAAAAAATGGTTCGGCACTGAGCCAAAATAATAATTCTAAAGTTTTATGAGTGACTCAGGGGCGACCATTTTCGCCCCTGCTATTTTTGAACCACGGTATAACAACCCAAATAATTCGAGTTGCATCGCGGCGGCAAAAGAGCGAGTCCCGATGAGCTTACATAAGTAAGTGATTATTAGGCCCAGTATGGGCCTAACCCCTTCGGGGCCGCTGCTAGCAGCGTTCAAATCTACTTACGGCAGATTTGTCGGGTGAGTGATTGCAGCCAACAAAGAGGCAGCTTGAAGTATGAAGGGTTAACAATAGGAAAGAATCATGGAGTTCGACTGGAGTGCCATTTGGCCTGCAATCCCGCTTTTGATTGAAGGCGCCAAAATGACTTTGCTGATTTCGGTCATCGGGTTGTTTGGTGGTCTGATAATTGGTCTGGTCGCCGGTTTCGCCCGTACTTACGGCGGCTGGATTGCCAACCACATCGCATTAGTATTTATTGAAGTGATTCGCGGTACGCCGATTGTGGTACAGGTGATGTTTATTTACTTCGCCCTACCAATGGCCTTTAACGACTTGCGCATTGACCCGTTCAGCGCCGCCGTCGTCACCATTATGATTAACTCCGGCGCCTACATTGCGGAAATTACCCGTGGTGCGGTGCTGTCGATTCATAAAGGTTTCCAGGAAGCAGGCCTTGCGTTAGGCCTGTCGAAGCGTGAAACCATTCGCCACGTGATTATGCCGCTGGCGCTGCGCCGTATGCTGCCGCCATTGGGTAACCAGTGGATTATCAGCATTAAAGATACCTCGCTGTTCATCGTTATCGGTGTGGCTGAGCTGACCCGTCAGGGGCAAGAAATCATTGCCGGGAACTTCCGTGCGCTGGAGATCTGGAGCGCCGTTGCGGTCTTCTATCTGATTATTACTTTGGTGCTGAGCTTCGTGCTGCGTCGCCTTGAAAGAAGGATGAAAATCCTATGATTGAATTTAAAAACGTCTCTAAGCACTTTGGTAAAACCCAGGTGCTACATAACATCGACCTCGATATCAAACAGGGCGAAGTGGTTGTCATTATCGGGCCGTCAGGCTCAGGTAAATCTACGCTGCTGCGTTGCATCAACAAACTGGAAGACATCACCAGCGGTGACCTGTTTGTTGATGGCCTGAAGGTCAACGACCCGAAAGTTGATGAGCGCCTGATTCGCCAGGAAGCGGGAATGGTGTTCCAACAGTTCTACCTGTTCCCACACCTGACTGCGCTTGAAAACGTCGCCTTTGGCCCGATTCGTGTGCGTGGCTTAAGCAAAGATGCCGCCGATAAACTGGCGAAAGAGTTGCTGGCAAAAGTGGGCCTCGCAGAGCGTGCACATCACTATCCATCAGAGCTTTCAGGTGGCCAGCAACAACGTGTAGCGATTGCTCGCGCGCTGGCAGTTAAGCCAAAAATGATGCTGTTTGATGAGCCAACCTCAGCCCTTGACCCTGAACTTCGCCACGAAGTGCTGAAGGTTATGCAGGATCTGGCTGAAGAAGGTATGACGATGGTTATCGTGACTCACGAAGTGGGTTTTGCCGCCAAAGTTGCCTCACGCCTGATCTTCATTGATAAAGGCCGTATCGCTGAGGATGGCAATCCGCAAGAGCTGATTGATAACCCGCCAAGCCAGCGCTTGCAGGAATTCTTGCAGCACGTTTCCTGATAACCTGTTGCGCTTATCCCCCTGCGTCAGCTTTGGCGTAGGTCGGATAAGCGCAGCGTCATCCGACACCAGTTCGACGTTCACACCAGATAATTCCTGTTTTCCCGACCACAAACCCCCGCGCTCTATACTTATTCCTTTGTCTGACTTTTCAGTTCGGAGGAACGCCGTGCCGCTACTCTTGCTACTGCTGTGCATGTTTAGCTTTCAAACGCAGGCCGTCACTCTACCGGCTGCGGCTGTTGCCGCGTCTGCTCAACAGAACGCGACCACCCCGCCCGCTGAACCTAACCTTGAAGAAAAAAAGAAAGCCTATTCAGCCCTGGCCGATGTGCTGGACAACTCGCAGTCGCGTGATGAACTGATTGGGCAATTGCGCAAAGTAGCCGCCACACCGCCGCCTGATCCGGTGCCCGCTATCGTTCCACCAGAACAACTGAGTGAAGACAAAACGGTTCTCGAAAATGTGACCGATGTAAGCCGCCACTACGGTGGTGAGCTGGCCCAGCGCTTTGCCCAACTACACCGTAATATTACCGGTGCTCCACACAAGGCCTTCAATCAACAAACTTTTTATAATGCGCTGACGCATTTTACGATGCTCGTCGTAAGCGTTTTTGCCTTTTATCTGTTGATTCGTGCCTGCATGACGCCTGTCTGGACGCGCATGGGCAAATGGGGGCGCAAAAAGAATCGCGACCGGTCGAGTTGGTTTCACCTGCCACTGATGATCATCGGTGCGTTTATCATTGATCTGTTATTGCTGGCGTTGACCATTTTCGTCGGGCAGATCTTTAGCGACATGATGAACGCTGGAAATCGCACTATCGCCCGTCAACAAGGGCTGTTTCTGAATGCTTTTGCGCTGATTGAATTCTTCAAAGCCATCCTGCGTTTAATTTTCTGCCCCCGCTTTCCTGACCTACGCCCATTTCCGGTGCCAGATCAAAGTGCACATTACTGGAATCTTCGCCTTGCGGGGTTAAGCAGCTTGATAGGCTACGGTATTTTGGTTGCGGTACCGATTATTTCTAATCAGGTAAACGTACAGGTAGGAGCGATTGCCAATGTGGTGATTATGCTCTGCATTACCCTTTGGGCTCTGTATCTGATTTTCCACAACAAACGCCAGATTCAGCAAAGTCTGATTCAACTAGCCGACCGCTCAATGGCGTTCTTTAGCCTGTTTATTCGTGCTTTTGCACTGGTCTGGCACTGGCTGGCTAGCGCCTATTTCGTTGTGTTGTTTTTCTTTTCGCTGTTCGACCCGGGCAACAGTCTGAAATGGATGATGGCAGCGTCTGTGCATAGTCTGGCGATTATCGGTATCGCGGCGTTTATCTCGGGCATGTTGTCGCGCTGGCTTGCGAAAACCATCAACCTTTCACCACAGGTGCAGCGCAACTATCCTGAACTGCAAAAACGCCTTAATGGCTGGATCTCCGCCGCCCTGAAAATGGCGCGAATTATGACGGTATGCGTGGCGGTCATGCTGCTACTAAACGCCTGGGGACTGTTTGATATGTGGGCGTGGATTTCCAACGATGCCGGTGAGAAAACTATCGATATTATTATCCGCATCGTGTTAATTCTGCTTTTCTCCGCCATAGGCTGGACTTTACTGGCAAGCCTGATTGAAAACCGCCTGGCGTCAGATATTCATGGCCGACCGATGCCCAGTGCCCGCACCCGTACACTGCTGACACTGTTCCGTAACGCTCTGGCGGTGGTTATCAGCACCATCACTATCATGATTTTGCTTTCAGAGATTGGAGTGAATATCGCCCCATTACTGGCTGGGGCTGGCGCACTGGGTTTAGCCATTAGTTTCGGCGCGCAAACCCTGGTGAAGGACATCATTACTGGCGTCTTTATTCAGTTTGAAAATGGGATGAATACCGGTGACTTAGTCACCATCGGGCCGATTACAGGTTCTGTTGAACGCATGTCAATTCGCTCAGTAGGCGTGCGCCAGGATACCGGGGCTTACCACATCATTCCGTGGTCATCGATTACCACCTTCGCCAACTTTGTGCGAGGTATTGGTTCGTTTGTCGCCAATTATGACGTGGATCGCCAGGAAGATGTTGAAAAAGCAAACCGAATTCTGAAAGAAGCCGTAGATGAACTGATGGAACAGGATGACATTCGCAAGCTGGTGATTGGTGAGCCGTCGTTTGCCGGGATTGTTGGTCTAACCAACCAGGCCTTTACCGTGCGCGTATCATTCACCACACAACCTTTAAAGCAGTGGTCGGTGCGATTTGCATTAGATGGGATGGTGAAGAAACACTTTGATGCGGCAGGGATTCGCCCACCGGTACAAACCGTGCAGGTTATGCAACCCGGCAGCGATGCCACTCAGGCGCTTCAGGAGTCACAGGCAGCAGCGGGAGCACTGCCACCTGCCAATCCCACTATCTGACTATTTGTAACGTGTAGCGGCCCAACGAGCGCGTTGTGCGTCGTTCATAAACGTCCAGGCGATGAAGCGGCTCTGCTTCTGACCCTGGGCCATCTCTTTCTTCACGACTTTCTCAACGCCCGCTTCCTGCAATGCGCGATAAATCAGAGGCAAATTCTCGCCACGAGAAACTAATGAGGTAAACCACTGCACTTGACGGCCAAATTCTTTACTTTCGTTAACCATCTGGGTGACAAAGGCTACTTCACCACCTTCACACCACAACTCTTGTTCACGACCACCAAAGTTCAACGCACCATTTTTATCCTGGCCGAGGTTTACGCGTTTACGTTCGCTACCGCTGCGCGCAGCCTGTGCGGAGTCGTGGAACGGAGGGTTGCAAAGTGTGGCATCAAACATCTCATTTTTATGAATTACACCTGGAAGAATAGCGGTCGGCGTTTTCTGGCGACGCAGACGAATCAGGCGTGACAGCCCTGGATTAGCATCAATAATCGCCGTGGCGCTGCGCATTGCTTCAGGGTCCACATCGGTGCCTGTAAAGCGCCAGCCATATTCATGCTGGCCAATCAGTGGATAAATACAGTTCGCACCAACGCCCACATCCAACACTGAAGCCTGAGATGGCACCACACCGCCGTTACCTTCAGCCAATAAATCGGCCAGATGGTGAATGTAATCAGCACGGCCAGGGACAGGTGGGCAAAGAAAACCGTCTGGAATACTCCACTCTTTCACGCCGTAGAAGTGCGCAAGCAGCGCCCTATTCAGCGCTTTCACCGCCATTGGATCGGCAAAATCAACCGTAGTATCGCCATGCGGGCCAGGGCGTAAAAATGCGCTCAATTCCGGGCTGCTTTGCGTCAGAGCAGGGAAATCATAACGGTTACGATGGCGGTTGCGTGGGTGCAGACCCGGTTTAGTGGTGTCAGGGGTTTTCATTGCGGCTTCTCCTTGTGTGGGCGCGTAAGATACTCTGTGAACCCTGCGGGGTAAATACGCCGCGTGATTTTCGCCTGAGATAAATCAACATAAGGTGCGCTATGTCTAAACGCTATTACTACGAACCTGCCGATGGGCATCGTTTGCCACATGACCCGCTTAACGCCATTATCGGCCCACGCCCTATCGGCTGGATTGCTTCATATAACCAGCAGGGCGCGCGCAATCTTGCACCATATAGTTTCTTTAACTGTTTTAATTATCGTCCACCGATTATCGGTTTCGCCAGCAGCGGCTGGAAAGACAGCGTGCGCAATATCATTGAGACAAAAGAGTTCGTCTGGAATCTCACCACCCGTGAACTGGCTGAACAGATGAATGAAACGTCAGCCTCAATACCCCACGGTGAGGATGAGTTTCTCCGCGCAGGGCTAACTGCCGTTGCAGGACGTAAAGTCAAAGCAAGCCTGGTTGCCGAAAGCCCGGTCAACTTTGAATGCCGCCTGTCGCAATGCATTCAGCTCACAGCTGCCGACGGTACGGCGATTGATACCTGGCTGGTGCTTGGTGAAGTGGTCGCGGTTCATATTGACGAGTCACTGCTAAAAGACGGTATTTACCAGACCGCGCTGGCAAAACCGGTGCTACGAGCGGGTGGGCCATCAGCTTATTACACGATAGATGAGACTCACCGCTTCGATATGATTCGCCCTGACGCGCGATAAAATCAGCAAAATCATGAACCTGTATCTCACTGATCTATAAGTATTTCGTCAAGTTTTGTTGTTCAAAAAATAAGCACAAGTCCATCAGTTTTTTGCGGCTATCGTTTACCACATTGCACCTACACTTTTAGTGTTGATGGTTTTTTAATCATCCCCCAAAAGCAATGAGGATGTGATTATGAAAAAATTTCTGTATTTTTCTGCGGTTGTCACCCTTGCGGCATTACCGTTTGCAACCATGGCAGCCCAGGAATTGTCTGCGGGAAACACCGGTCAGCTTCGCCCCGCAGGAACAGTCACCGTCACCGGTGCAAGCAACCTTGACGATCTACAAACCAAGCTTGGAGAGAAAGCGAAAGAAGAAGGGGCAAAAGGCTTTGTTGTTAACTCAGCTAGCGGTCAGAACAAGATGTTTGGTAGCGCAACTATTTATAAATAGCCCCAACGGGTTATCCCATGGGTATCAATGATAGCGGTTTCCTTTTTTGGAGACCGTTATTTTATTATTTATTATAAATTGCAATCATTCATACAACTTATAAATATAGTAATCCCGAGCTATCTACTCGATTATTCCTTACACTCCACCTCTAATAACCATGTAAATTCGCTTGTGAAATTAAAATCATTTCTAAAATAGAAAAAGAGAGTGAGCGAGGACACAAAAAATAGTAATACCGCGCTGGTTAAATAAAAAATGTGAAGTTGGAACAGTATGGTTATCGGACAAATATCATAAGCTGTTATACAGCAATGTTTGACTCTACTCGTTTCTTAACATTTTTGCAGGGAGCAAAATCCATGAATCTTTTAACTCTACCTCGCCAATTACTTTGCGCCTCACTTATTACACTGTGTGCTACAGGTGCAAATGCTGCAGATAAGATAACCTTAAAACTCGCTCACAACCTGGAACGCAGCCACGTTGTACACCAGGCTTTTGAAGAACTTGCCAAAGAGGTACAACAACTTTCTGACGGCAATATGCGTATTCGTATTTATCCAAGCAGCCAGATGGGAAGTGCCAGAGAAACGCTGGAGCTTTTACAAAATGGCGCACTGGATATGACCAAAGGTTCTGCGAGTGATTTAGAATCTTTCGACAACACTTACGCTATTTATAATTTACCTTACTTATTTAAAGACCAGGCGCATTTTAATCGTGTGGTATTTGGTGAGGTAGGTAAAGAAATTATGGACTCAACAAAAGATAAAGGGTTCTTTGCTATTTCAGCTTATGTTGCAGGCACCCGTAGTTTCTATGCTAAAAAACCTATTACCAAACCTGAAGATTTAAAAGGGCTAAAAATTCGTGTTCAGGCAAGTCCAACCACACTAAAAATGGTTGAACTGATGGGCGGCTCGCCAACTCCTATTTCTTTCGGTGAAGTTTATACCGCCATGCAGCAAGGCGTGGTAGATGGCGCGGAAAATAACGTACCGTCATGGGTTCAGACACGTCATATCGAAATTGCCAAAGTGTTCTCCGAAGATGAACACACCTCCATTCCAGACTTCCTGGTTATTTCGACTAAAACCTGGGCCAAACTCTCGCCCGAGCAGCAACAAATCTTGATTAACGCCGCGAAAAACTCCGAAGCTTACCAGCAAAAACTGTGGGAAAAAGTCGATGCCGATTCGCGTGCCCAGGCTAAAGCAATGGGTGCAACTATCTTGAGCGTTGATAAAGCTCCATTCCGTGCTGCAGTAAAACCGCTTTATGACGACTTTGCTAAAGATCCAAAACAGGCGGCTTTGCTGGCTAAGTTTGAATCCGCTGCTGAGTAATTTAGAGCTGCAAGTTTCAGCGGGTGATAAGTCATCGCCCGCTCGTCCAGGTTAATTTTCAGGTATGTAAACATGATACTTAAGCCCATAAAGCTTGCGGTAGACCGGACTATTGCCACTTTTTCGGTGTTGGTGATGATCGCTCTGGTTCTCTGCGTAGTGTGGCAAGTTTTCAGCCGCTATGTACTAAACCAGCCCAGCACCCTCACCGATGAACTGGCGCGTTTTCTGATGATTTGGGTCGGTCTTTTAGGTGCGTCCTATACCGTTGGCGCACAACGCCATCTGTCCATCGATTTTCTTGCGATGATGCTGCCAGACCATAAAAAGCCGCTGCTCGGCATTCTCATCAACACACTGGTGTTGCTGTTCTCGGGTGCGGTTATCGTCAACGGTGGCTTGAAACTGATTGAAAAAACCTTAGCCACTTCGCAACTCTCAGCAGCGTTACAAATCCCGATGGGATATGTCTACATTGTGCTGCCATTAAGCGGGGCAATTATGATGTTTTACTCGCTCTATTTTATCCTGACCGACGCTCACACTCTGGTCAGCAAGGAAGGGAAATAATGGAAACTTATATCGCCCTCACCTTATTTGGTGCGTTCTTCGTGCTGGTCTTTATCGGCGTTCCGATTTCATTTGCGATTGGCATTGCCACCGTTTCTTCAATGCTGCTGATGTTCCCGTGGGATGTGGCGATTATCACCGTTTCACAACGCCTCGCCAACGGCCTGGATAACTTTGCTCTGCTGGCAATTCCGTTCTTTATCTTTGCCGGAACGCTGATGAACAGCGGCGGCATAGCCATCCGCTTAATCAACCTCGCGCAAATAATGGTTGGGCGCATTCCAGGTTCACTGGGCCACGTTAACGTGCTGGCGAACATGATGTTTGGTTCCATTTCCGGTTCGGCTGTTGCTGCTGCGGCGGCTGTTGGCGGCACGCTTTCGCCGATTCAAAACAAAGAAGGCTATGACCCGGCGTTTTCTACGGCGGTCAACGTCTCATCCTGTATTACCGGATTGCTGATCCCGCCTTCTAACGTGCTGATCGTTTTCTCGCTGACGGCGGGTGGCGTATCGGTAGCCTCATTGTTTATGGCCGGTTATTTGCCGGGCATATTAATGGGCCTGTCAGTCATGTTGGTATGCTGGATTATCTCCAAACGTCGTGGCTATCCGGTATCAGCGCGTCCAACCTGCGCACAAGCAGCCAAAGCGTTTCTCGATGCGCTGCCGAGCTTGTTGTTAGTTATCATCGTTATGGGCGGGATTCTGGGCGGCGTCTTTACCGCGACAGAAGCCTCAGCCATCGCGGTGGTTTACACCTTTGTGCTCTCGGTGCTGATCTACCGCGAAGTGAAATGGCGTGATTTACCAAAGCTGATCCTTGATTCAGTGGTCACAACATCCATTGTTCTGCTGCTGATTGGTTTCTCGGTGGGCATGTCCTGGGCGATGACCAACGCGGATATCCCGTACATGATCAGCGACACGCTGATGGGCATTTCCGATAACCCGCTGGTGATCCTGCTGCTGATCAACATTGTGCTGCTGATTGTCGGCATCTTCATGGATATGACGCCAGCGGTGCTGATCTTCACGCCAATCTTCCTGCCAATTGCGCAAGATTTGGGGATGGACCCGGTTCATTTCGGCATCATGATGGTGGCGAACCTGTGCGTTGGCTTGCTGACCCCGCCGGTAGGTAGCGCGTTGTTTGTCGGTTGCTCCATCACTGGAGTTAAAATCCAGAACCTCATTAAACCGCTGTTACCCTTCTACGCTGCCCTGTTCGTCTCACTGATGATGATTACCTACATCCCGGAAATTTCCCTGTTTATTCCTAAACTTCTGGGATTGATGTAAACCATCGATAAAAAACGGCTTTCGGGCCGTTTTTTATTTTTCACTCTTAAAATAGCGCGCAAGCGATTGCAGGACAGACCAGATGCGTGATGGCAAAAAAAGTAGCAAAAGATGCGAAAAGCGAAGCGGGATCTGTGTCACATAAATAGAGATGATAATTCGCGTGCTAATCATTACTCATTTCAATGAGTTAGCTTAGCTTCAAAAATTTTGAATAAGGTGGTCAATTCTATTCGATTTATTATTCTGCTCAAAAGTGTGACCATAATCACATCGACGGAACAACGTCACTTTAAACAGAATAACCTGCGAGAATTAATTATGAAAACCATCAAATATGCTGTAGCCGCTATCGCCCTGACCACTCTTTCTTTCGGTGCAATGGCTGCACAATCTATCAGCGCTGCTGATGCTCAGAACATGAACAAAATCGGTGTAGTTTCCGCTGATAACGCAACCACTCTGGATGGCCTGGAAGCGCAACTGGCTTCTAAAGCAGAACAAGCTGGCGCAAAAGCGTACTCAATCACTTCTGCTAACACCAACGGAAAAATGAGCGGTACTGCGGTTATCTACAAGTAAGACTGCTGTATTGCCCTGATACACCCTCATTTTGGAGCTCTGCTCCACCCTGTTTGACTCTGTTATGACCCTTGTTGCCCGCGACCATTTATCGCGGGCTTTTTTTTGTCGTTTTTCTGTCAAACAACCATGAATCAGAAGACCTGATTAACGCGGGTTAAACCTTCCTCATATGTCGTAGCTTCACCCGTTGCCACAAGACAACATGCCATTTGTATTTTTAATGACTGCGGTACGGGTTCAACGCCTGCAACGCAACGTTCAATCCAGCGGGCGGTCACTTCCGGGTCTTTTCCAGCAGGCAGCACCACTTCTTCATCGCTGACTTCCGTCTGGCGTTCACTCACTACGCGCGAACCGAGGCTGTCGATAAGCGTAATCTGCGGGCAGCGTTGCGGGTTGGCATACACCTCCCCTTCTGTTCCATGCATCAGCAAGCCACGGCCGCCAATATCGGCAAAGAATTTTGCTACTTTCGGGACATATTCAGGATGGGAAACACTGGCAAGACGTAATGCGGCATCTTCTGCAAATGGGGTCGCCAGTTTGGCAAGTGTATGAGCGCTATTTCGTACACCCATACGCCAGCGCATCGCGAGCTGATCTTCCATCGGAGGGCACAGCGCACTGACAGGAATATAAACCGGGTGATGTAAATCCAGTTTAGCTTGCGCCTGACCCGCATATAACGTTGGTTCAATGCCCATCAGTGTAAAAATGGTTTCCGTTAATACACGCGTTGGATCGTGGCTAACGCCGTGTACTACCACCGGAAATCCAAGGCGATTAAGCAAAATAGCCAGCAATGGCGTGAGGTTCGCCTGTTTGCGCGCGCCATTGTAAGAAGGAATAACAATTGGCATTGGTTTGTTCGCTGGAGGCGTAAGTGTAATCATGTGGTGCTTCATCGCGTCATAGAAACCGAGCATTTCCGCCTCGCCTTCCCCTTTGATGCGCAATGCAATCAGCACTCCACCCAGCTCCAGTTCTGGAACTTCACCTCTGAGCATATGGGCATATAAGCCACGAGCGGTGTCAAAATCCAGATCGCGAGCATGGTTCTTACCGCGCCCGACTTCTTTAATGATCTTACGGTAATCCACTCAGATTCTCCTTTCTATTTCTTGCTCACACGTTTGCGCCGCACCGTCTTTTTCGGCGTGGTATCAATCAGTTTAGCTGCTGGTGCCTCGGGTTGACTGATCGGAAACACCGGTAACGCACCCAATAAACGTTGACCATAATTTTTGGTCAACAGGCGGCGGTCATAAATCACTACCTCACCATAACAGCCATGGCTACGAATTAAACGTCCAACTTGTTGGATAAGATTAAATGAAGCACTGGGTAAACTCTGTACTTCAAAAGGATAGCGTTTCAGGGTTTTTAACCATTCACCCTCAGTGAGCACCACTGGGCTGTCGATAGGCGGGAAAGCGATTTTATGGATGTGTACCTGACTGAGTAAATCACCTTTTAAATCAAGCCCTTCAGCGAAGGATTGTAAACCAACCAGCACGCTGGTTTCGCCCTGCTCAACGCGTTTACGGTGCAGCTCCACCAGTCTGTAACGGGGCATATCCCCTTGCACCAGTAATGTCAGGCGCAAATCGGTGACATGCGTCAGGAATACCTGCATCGCACGGTTGCTGGCAAATAGCACCAGCATGCCTTTGTGTTCGCCTTTCGCCAGTTCAGCGCGGAAAAATGCGGCCATCTCAGCCAGATGCTGGGCTTCATTTTCCATGGTTGGCTCAACGGTTAACTGCGGTATAACCAGCTTGCCCTGTTCAACATGGTTAAATGGCGAATCGAGCGCAATAAAACGATCGCCCGCATCTTCATCCAGCCCGCTCATCTCTTGCAGTCGGTCGAATTTATTCAGCGAGCGCAACGTTGCAGAGGTCACAATCACATGTGGAACGTTGCGCCAGACCAGTTTTTCTAACTGATCGCAAACACGAATGCCCACACAATGGAAATACAGATGTGGCTGCCCTTCGCGGATTTCTCGCGTCACCCACTTCGACACCGGCGCTCCCGATGCCTTTTCCATTGCCGAAAGCCGCCACAGTTTGCTCTGCGTTTCGAAATAGCCTAACGCCCGGTTCATGTGCAGCAGTGAACGGTGCAAACGCACAATATCGTGCGTTCCGGTTTTTTCGCCAAGATCGTTAAGCAAGGCCTCCGACAGGCTGCGCAGCCCTTCCATCAGCTTTGCCAGCCGCTTGCAAATCACCATAATTTCTTCGGGCAGCACGCCCATTTCAAAACGATGCTCGGCCTCTTTTTCGCCCGGCAACCACAATGAAACAATGCTGTTAAATGAGCTGAGCAGCTCAAAAATTTCGTCGCAATGATTGGTCAAACGTTCTGGATTAGTCAGCGGTGGTGGACTTTTTGGGCGGAATTGCGCCATGCAGGTTTCGACCAGTTTGTTGAAGAGATCGAACTGCAAACGGCTATAGCCCGGTGTGACTTCGGCACTCATTTCCAGCGCGTCACGCGCCACATCCGGCAGATGGTGGCCTTCATCTAAAATCAGCAGCAGGTTTTTGGCTTCAGGCAGCACCGCATCACTTTCCATCGCGGCCATCACCAGAGCGTGGTTAGCGACCACCACTTCGGCATCGTCTATTTCACGGCGAGCCACAAAAAACGGGCATTCACGATACCAGTGGCAATTGCGCCCCAGACAACTGGCTTTGTCAGTGCTTAAGCGCCGCCAGAGATCGTCTTCAATATTTTGCGAAGTGTGGTCACGCAACCCGTCCCATTTATAGGCATCAAGATCGGTTTTCAGTTTTACGCAACGCTGCTGTTCATCTTTGCTGGTCGGCGCCATCTCGTCTTCGAGAAAAGCCAGCAAATCGCCCTGTGAGGCGTTGTCTGTTGCCAGAGCGGCAAGATTGCGCGGGCAAACGTAACGCCCACGGCCAAACGCGGCGGTAAATTTCAGATCGGGAATAATTTTGCGCAGCAGCGGCAAATCTTTGCTGAATATTTGATCCTGAAGAGCCACGTTTGCCGTGCTGACCACCAGCGTTTTTTGCTCGCCGCGTGCAATAGCGATACCGGGGATCAGGTATGAAAGCGTTTTCCCCACGCCGGTAGGAGCCTCAATCGCCAGATGACGCCCCGCTTCACCCGCGAGCGTTTTCGCCACTTCGGCAATCATTTGCCGTTGCGGTGGGCGCGGAATAAAGTCCGGGATCTGCTGTTGTAGCGCCTTATACCAGGCGGCGATTTGCTCTTTTTGAGCGGAGGACAAGGCCATAAAAACCACTTTTACTGTATAAACAGCCACTATTGTCCCACTTTTTACCGTGAGGCTGTATTGTTTTTTCTAAGCCCTCTTACCGCTTGCCTTGACTCATGACAAGGCGGCCAGTAGCCGCTCTTCTCTATAATCGAGCCCGTTTATCCACCACTGGTATCAAAAAAATGGATTATCAACTTAATTTAGACTGGCCTGAGTTCTTAGAGAAATACTGGCAAAAAAAGCCGGTCATCTTAAAAAATGCGTTTCCTGATTTTGTCGATCCGATAACCCCGGATGAGTTAGCCGGTCTCGCTATGGAAGCTGAGGTGGATAGCCGACTGGTTAGCCATACCAACGGTCAGTGGCAAGCAGCCAACGGTCCTTTCGAGCATTTTGACAACCTGGGCGAAACCGGTTGGTCATTGCTGGCACAGGCTGTAAACCACTGGCACGCGCCATCTGCTGAACTGGTGCGCCCATTCCGCGTGTTACCAGACTGGCGTTTAGACGACCTGATGATCTCCTTCTCCGTACCTGGTGGCGGTGTTGGTCCACATATCGATCAGTACGATGTGTTTATTATTCAGGGCATGGGTAGCCGTCGCTGGCGCGTGGGTGACAAACTGCCAATGCGCCAGTTCTGCCCACATCCTGCGTTGTTGCATGTTGATCCGTTCGAGCCAATCATTGATCAAGACCTGGAACGTGGAGATATTCTGTATATTCCACCGGGCTTCCCACACGATGGCTTCACTCACGAAACTGCACTCAACTATTCCGTTGGTTTCCGTGGGCCAAATGGCCGCGATTTGATCAGTAGTTTTGCTGATTACGCGTTGGAAAACGATCTGGGTGGCGAGCACTATAGCGATCCTGACTTAACCGTCCGCGAACATCCTGGCAAAGTTGAAGGTTACGAACTTAATCGCCTGCGTGACATGATGATGGAAGTCATCAGCCAGCCAGAAGATTTCAAACAGTGGTTCGGCCGCTTTGTTACCACACCGCGCCACGAACTGGATGTTGCTCCGGCAGAGCCGCCATATCAGCAAGATGAAATCCTTGATGCGTTACTGGGCGGTGAAAGCCTGACTCGTCTGAGCGGTTTACGAGTGCTGAATGTTGACGGTGAGTTCTTCGTGAATAGCGAAGCAATGGAAGTACCTGTTCCGGCAGCAGCGGACGCATTGTGCCGTTACACCACACTTGGTCAAACAGAACTGGGCGACGCGTTAGAGAACCCGGAATTTGTTAACGTGCTGACTGAGCTGGTAAATCAGGGCTACTGGTATTTCGACGACTAAATAGTTCTCCAAAGTTATCGTCACTGACTACAGTTATACGGGGGCTTCCCGGGCAGACAGTGGATTTAACATGGCGCTTTATACCATCGGTGAAGTGGCTGTGCTTTGCGATATTAACCCCGTGACGTTGCGTGCCTGGCAACGACGTTACGGGCTATTAAAACCTCAGCGCACGGATGGCGGGCATCGCTTGTTTGATGATGACGACATCGAACGTATCCGTGAAATCAAACGCTGGATTGAAAACGGCGTTCAGGTCGGCAAGGTGAAAGCCTTATTGGGCGGCGAACTCCAGGATCTGGATAGCGGCTGGCGTGAACGCCAGGAACTGCTGCTCCACCATTTGCAAAGCGGCAGCCCGAACCGATTGCGTACCTGGATGGCTGACATTGGCCGTGATTATCCCGCAGAAACCCTCGTCCATCAGCTTTACACTCCCCTTCGTCGCCGACTGCAATGCCATCAAGTCACATTGAATACTCTACTGAGCCTCCTGGATGGCGCACTGATCAACTACATTGCACTGTGCCTTGCCTCGGCGCGTAAACGCAGCGGCAAAGATGCGTTACTTGTAGGTTGGGACACGCCCGATACCACGCGCTTGTGGATGGCTGCGTGGATGGCAATCCAGCAGGGTTGGCGCATTGATGTGCTGGCCCATCCACTCCATCAATTGCGACCTGAGCTTTTTGCTCAACAAACACTGCTGGTGTGGTGTGGTGATACACCGACCCCCAATCAGCTCGACCAACTGGAGCTTTGGCGCTGTGCAGGACTGCAAATTTTCCCACTAATGAGCAACGGACAGTCGACTGAACGCGCATAAGGCAAAGTTAATAGTTCATTAACAAGCCTGCTTCATCTTATAATCTCCCGCGTAACGTATGGAGCGGACATAAAGATGAAACTAAGTAAAATAGCCTTGGTGGGCGGCATGCTGGTAATGGCTATCGGCGGAATTGGCGGCGTGGTGCTGATGGGTTATATCGTCATCCTTCATAACGCGTGATATAGCGCAAAAGACGCTCAAACAGGCGGTCAATAACAATTGCCGCCATCGCAACCAGCAGAGCCCCCTGAATCACATAGGCGGTGTTAAAACCGCTCAAACCAATGATTATCGGCGAGCCCAGAGTGCTGGCACCAACGGTTGATGCAATCGCCGCAGTCCCAATATTAATAATCACCGAAGTACGGATCCCTGCCAGAATCACCGGTGCTGCCAGTGGCAACTCAACTTTTCTCAACATCTGCCAGCGGCTCATCCCGGCGCCCAATGCAATCTCTTTAGTCGCTTCCGGCACTGAGCCAATTCCAGCCAATGTTCCTTGTAAAATCGGCAGCAAGCCATACAGCACCAGGGCGATAATCGCAGGCTGCTGACCAAACCCCATCACTGGAACCGCAATAGCCAGTACCGCTACCGGAGGAAATGTTTGTCCTGCAGCCGTAATGGTTTCAACCAGTGAACGGAATTCAAGCCCTGCCGGGCGAGTCACAACAACACCCAATCCGACGCCTACGAGAATCGCCACTACGCTTGAAACTCCGACCAGCATGAAGTGTTTTAACGCCAGCGCAATAAAACTGTCTTGCTGATAAAGCGGCCTTTCCAGCTCTGGAAACAGCCAACTGAACAATGCGCTGCTGTATGGCATCAACACCAGCAGTGCCATAAAGAGTGCAATCAGCCAAAGTAGCGGGTCACGTAACAGGCGCATTTTCACCTCGCCGCTCTTCAACACCCACTAAATCACTAAAATGCAGTACGCCACAGGGTTCACCTTGCTGATTAACTACCGGCAACTGTTGGCACTGGCGGTCAACAAACAACGATAGTGCCTCACGCAATGTGATGGTTTCACCGATCGGTTCGCCCTCTAAACGTTCCTGCGTTCGTACGCGATCCGCAACATGGCGCAACGATAGCAACCGCACGCCTGATTCGCTTCGACCAAAGAAGTCGCGCACAAAATCTGTCGCCGGGTGAGTTAACAGCTCCAGCGGCGTACCTTGCTGAACCACCTTTCCCCCGTCCATTAGCACAATGCGGTCAGCAAGCGTCAACGCTTCGTCGATATCATGCGTCACCAGCACGATGGTGCGTCCAAGCAGTTGGTGGATGCGAATAATCTCCTGCTGAAGCGCACCGCGTGTTACCGGGTCCAACGCACCAAACGGCTCATCCATCAGTAACACTTCCGGGTCGGCCGCCAGCGCTCGCGCTACCCCCACACGTTGTTGTTGCCCACCGGAAAGTTGATGTGGGTAACGGTCACGAAATTGCTCAGCTTCCAGACCGAGTAAAGCGAGTAATTCGTCAATACGCGCACTGATACGTGCTTTCGGCCATTTAAGCAGCTGCGGAACGGTGGCAATGTTCTGCGCAACGTTCCAGTGAGGGAAAAGCCCAATAGACTGAATCGCGTACCCCATACGACGGCGTAGCACTTTGGCGTCAAAATTGCGGATCTCTTCTCCGGCAAAGCGAATGCGCCCGGTATCGTGTTCAACCAGGCGATTAATCATTTTAAGCGTGGTGGATTTGCCGGAACCGGATGTGCCAATCAGTACCGTAAACTCGCCTTCCTTGATGTTAAGCGACAAGTCACTCACAGCGGCTTCGCCCTGGAAGAACTTGCTGACATTTTCAAATTCGATCATGGCTGTTTTTCCTCCAGTAATGAGATAAACAGTTTAAAAAGCGCGTCGAGGATGACAGCCAGCGCGATAACCGGGATCACACCAAGCAAGACCAAATCCAGCGCACTACTGAGTAATCCCTGGAATATAATTGCCCCAAACCCACCGGCACCAATTAGCGCTGCAATCACCGTCATACCAATGGTTTGCACGCAAACCACACGCAAGCTACGCAGCAAAACTGGCAACGCCAGCGGTACTTCCGCCCGCCAGAAAATCTGCCAGCGCGACATACCCATGCCCTCAGCACTTTCAATAATATTACGTGGAACATGCTGCAAGCCTGCTACAACACCACGCACCAACGGCAGCAATGCGTATAACACCAGTGCAATGAGTGCCGGAGCCACACCAATCCCGCTCACGCCAAGTGAGCCGAGCCACGGAGCTAACTTAACAAGCCCTGCCAGAGGCGCAATTAACAGCCCGAACAGTGCCACAGACGGTACCGTCTGAATCACATTAAGCACGGAGAACACCGGAGACTGCCAGCCCTGACGGGTGTAGCACAGCACGCCCAGCGGCACGCCAACCATCAGGGCGGGTAGCAAAGTCCCTGCCAATAAAGCCAGATGGCGAGTTAGCGCATCATCAAACACATCCTGGCGGTTGGCATACTCTTTAAGTAGCGAAAGATCGGCAAAGTACCCGCTCCACAGCAGCGCTACCGGTACGATCCAGACCTGCAAATTGAGCAGTAAACGCCATAGCGCATTGGGAGTCAGACGGTTGATGGTATCGGCACAAAGCAGCAGGCACAGAGTTAAAGACAGCCATAGCCCGCTACCGGGAGACGTTCGCGCAAGCGCGTTCCCTTGTTCAGCAAATTGCGAGGCGGTGTGCCCCGTCACCCACAAAATGGCGATAAAAAACAGCTCGCCCGTGATAAGCGTCAGTGTTAATGACAGTCGCCGGGAAGGTGCCAGAGTCAGGCATGCCAGAATAAGTACTGGAAGAGAGAGAATCAGACCAACATGTTCAGGAAGCCGACTAAGCGCGATAGATTCCCCGGAAACCAGGCGGTTAGGCGCAAAGTTGATAAATGGCAGAACTGCGCCCGCTACCACCAGCAAAATCACCAGCAGCAACAGAACGCGATTATGAATTTTGAGCAAACAGACATCCTGTAATTATTGTCTTGCCGGATGGCGCTTGCGCTTATCCGGCCTACTTCAACCTGTAGGGTGGATTAGCGTAAGCAACATCCACCAGAAGATCAGCAACCTACTTCACGAAGCCTTTTTGCTTCAGGTAATCAGCAGCCACTTTTTTGGCATCCAGCCCTTCCACCGCAATGCTGGCGTTAAGCTGTTGCAGTGTTTTCTCATCAAGTGATGCAAACACCGGTTTTAGCCACTCGTCCATCTGCGGATAAGCCTTTAGCACCGCTTCACGTACAACAGGCGTTGGCGCGTAAATTGGCTGCACACCTTTTGGATCGCTCAACGTCTGCAAACCCAGAGCCGCCACCGGGCCATCAGTACCGTAGGCCATTGCCGCATTCACCCCAGAGGTTTGCTGCGCCGCAGCTTTTATGGTCACAGCCGTGTCGCCACCAGCCAGCGAGAGCAGTTGCGGCTGTTCAAGTTTAAAGCCATAGGCTTTTTCAAAGGCAGGAAGCGCATCGGAGCGTTCGATAAATTCAGCGGAAGCCGCAAGTTTGAATTCACCGCCTTTTTTCAAATAAGCGCTGAGATCGTCAAGTGAGGTGAGTTTGTTTTTTTCGGCCAAATCTTTGCGTACTGCGATGGTCCAGGTATTGTTCGCCGGAGCAGGTGTTAACCACACCAGGTGATTCTTTTCGGCATCGAGTTTTTTGACTTTCTCATAGCCCTGCTGCGCATTTTTCCACGCGGCGTCTTTTTCATCTTTGAAGAAGAATGCGCCGTTGCCGGTGTATTCCGGGTAAATATCCAGTTCGCCTGCGGTAATCGCCCCACGCACCACTGGAGTTGTGCCCAACTGCACTTTATTGACGGTTTTCACGCCGTGGCTGTCCAGTACCTGCAAAATGATATTGCCGAGCAACGACCCTTCGGTATCAATCTTCGAGCCGACTTTGACTGGCTCTGCGGCCTGTGCCCCTGCGGCTAATAATGCTAACCCTGCCATGCTCCAACGCGCTGCTAAGTTCATCGTGCTTCCTCGCTGTTTTTCTTTGCTTAAAAATCATGGAGTCGCAAAAGTTTAGACGAATTTTGAGAGGTTGGTACAACGAGGCGGGCAGAATAAGAAAAGAGCCGGAAAACCGGCTCTTTATTTGGGATTAGATTCAAGGACGAAGGGATTACTTCAGTTCAAACTCGCCCTGCTTAACGCGGGCAGAATCCAGCCCGATGAACACATTAAACTTGCCAGGCTCGGCAATGTGTTTCATCTGCGCATTCCAGAACTTCAGCCCTTCGACATCAATCGGGAAGCTTACGGTCTGGGTTTCGCCAGGTTTGAGTGAGACTTTCTTAAAGCCTTTCAGCTCTTTCACCGGGCGACTCATCGACGCCGTCACATCCTGCAAATACATCTGCACCACGGTTTCGCCTGCGCGGTCACCGGTGTTTTTCACTTCAACAGAAGCTTCGACTTTGCCATCCGCTTTCATTGATGGTGCAGACATTTTCACATCAGATACGCTGAAAGTGGTGTAGCTCAGGCCGTAACCGAATGGATACAACGGGCCGTTGGCTTCATCAAAGTAGCGTGAGGTGTATTTGTTTGGTTTTTCTGGATTGTACGGGCGACCGGTGTTCAGGTGGCTGTAGTAAGTCGGGATCTGCCCAACAGAACGTGGGAAGGACATCGGCAATTTGCCTGACGGGTTGTAATCGCCAAACAGAATGTCGGCCACCGCGTTACCGCCTTCAGTACCGCTATACCAGGCTTCCAGCAGCGCATCGGCTTGTTGATCTTCTTTCACTAGCGCCAGTGGACGACCGTTCATCATCACCAACACCAGTGGCTTGCCGGTGGCTTTCAGCGCAGCAATCAAATCGCGCTGGCTTTGCGGCAGAACCAAATCGGTACGGCTTGAGGCTTCGTGCGCCATGCCTTGTGCTTCACCGACTACGGCAACCACCACATCGGCAGATTTCGCAGTATTCACCGCTTCGTCGATCATCTCTTTGGCAGAACGTTTATCTACCGAGACAGCTGGTTCATACTGATTAAGGAAATCAACAATACCTTTGTCGTCAGTGACGTTTGCACCTTTAGCGACCACGATTTTAGCGTTTCCGCCAACCGCAGTTTTAATGCCCTGCAAAACGGTGACCGTCTGGTCAGCAACGCCTGCGGCAGACCAGCTACCCATCATGTCGCGTTTGCTATCAGCCAGCGGGCCAACTACGGCAATGGTGCCGGATTTTTTCAGTGGCAATACGTCCAGACGGTTTTTCAGCAACACCATGCTTTCACGAGCAACTTCGCGAGCATCTTTACGGTGCAGGCGGCTTTCAGCGTTGGTGTCTTGCGGGTCGGATTCTTTCGGCCCTAAGTGGCTGTACGGGTCATTAAACAAGCCCATATCGTATTTCACGTTGAGCACATGGCGCGCGGCATCATCAAGTTCAGCCATTGGCACAGCACCACTTTTCACCAACTCCGGTAAGTACTTGCTGTAGTACTCATCGCTCATACTCATGTTGATGCCGGAGTTCAACGCAATACGTACCGCATCTTTCGGGTCACTCGCCACACCGTGTTTAATCAGCTCTTTAATGGCACCGTGGTCTGAAATGGTAATGCCTTTAAATTTCCACTCATCACGCAGAAGATCTTTAAGCAGCCACGAGTCGGAAGATGCCGGAGTGCCGTTCAGGGAATTCAGTGCCACCATCACACCGCCGCTGCCTGCATCCAGTGCGGCTTTGTACGGAGGCATATAGTCGTTGAACAACCGCTGCGGGCTCATATCAACGGTGTTGTACTCTTTGCCACCTTCAACTGCGCCATAGGCCGCGAAGTGTTTCACGCTGGTCATGACCGAGTAACGGTCTGCCGGGCTTTTGCCCTGCATCGCTTCAACCATGGTACGACCCATGATGGAAGTCAGGTAAGTATCTTCACCAAAACCTTCGGAGACACGGCCCCAGCGCGGGTCGCGCGACACATCCACCATCGGCGCCCAGGTCATGTTCAGGCCGTCGTCTGCGGCTTCATAAGCCGATACACGCCCTACCGTTTTCACGGCATCCAGATTGAAGGAGGAGGCTAAACCGAGGCTGATTGGGAACACTGTACGTTGACCGTGAACCACATCGTAAGCAAAGAATAATGGGATTTTCAGGCGGCTAAGATCCATCACCTGATCTTGCATAGTGCGGATATCATGACGAGTCACGGTATTGAAAATCGCCCCGACTTGCCCATCTTTGATCATCTCGCGAATGGCTTCTTTCGGGTTATCTGGCCCAACACTGATCAATCGTAACTGGCCGATTTTCTCGTCGGTGGTCATTTTCTTCAGCAAATCAGTGACGAATGCGTCACGCGCTTCCGGGGTTAACGGGTGTGGACCAAACATTTCATTAGCCAGCGCGGGTTGCAGCGCAAGGCTAACTGCAATACTTACAGAACAGAGCCATTTCATCGACATTACTCTCTTGCTCAAGCCGCCACAGAGGGCCGCACGAAGTGATAAGACGTGCAGTGTGCCACAAGGTTACTGCTGTAAGAAGTGTCGCCTCGGTGTTATCTGCTGATTTTCCGGACGTTTAAGACGATTCATTATCGATTTGCGAGCTATGCTTGTAGTCGTCAATATTTTCCCAAGGAGCGGATAAATGTCTAACCCTACACCATCCCAAAAACAAACATTCATAAATGAGCTGAACCGTCTGGTGGGCAGCCAACATGTGTTAACCGATGCGGCAAAAACGGCGCGCTATCGTAAAGGTTTTCGTTCCGGCCAGGGCGATGCGCTAGCGGTCGTTTTCCCTGGCACATTGCTCGAGTTATGGCGTGTTCTGAGCATTTGCGTAAGCACCGACAAAATTATTCTGATGCAGGCCGCAAATACCGGTCTGACGGAAGGCTCAACGCCAAATGGCAACGATTACGACCGCGAAATTGTCATTATCAGCACCCTGCGTCTGGATAAATTGCAGCTGTTAGATGGCGGAAAGCAGGTGCTGGCCTTCCCTGGAAGTACGCTATATCAGCTGGAAAAAGCCCTTAAACCGCTGGGCCGTGAGCCGCATTCCGTGATTGGTTCATCGTGCATTGGCGCGTCGGTGATTGGCGGGATTTGTAATAACTCCGGCGGCTCTTTGGTTAAACGTGGCCCGGCATATACCGAAATGGCGCTATACGCCCGTATTGATGAACAAGGCAAATTAACGCTGGTGAACCATCTGGGTATCGATCTGGGTGTTACGCCTGAACAGATCCTTGGCAAGCTCGATGACGAGCGTGTGAAGCCTGAAAATGTGCTCCATGACCAGCGCCAGGCATCCGATAAAGATTACGCCGAGCGCGTGCGTGATGTGGATGCTGACACACCATCACGTTTTAACGCCGACCCAAGCCGCCTGTTTGAAGCCTCTGGCTGCGCTGGAAAGCTCGCAGTATTTGCTGTGCGCCTCGATACTTTTGTGGCAGAAAAACAAAACGAAGTGTTCTACATCGGTACCAATAAACCGGAAGTGCTGACTGAAATCCGTCGCCACATCCTGGCTAATTTTGAAAACCTGCCGGTGGCGGGCGAATACATGCACCGCGATATTTACGATATTGCCGAAGTGTATGGCAAAGACACCTTCATGATGATCGATAAACTCGGCACCGATAAAATGCCGCTGTTCTTCACCTTGAAAGGTCGCACCGATGCGTGGATTGAAAAAGTCCCGTTTATAAAACCCCACTTCACTGACCGCATATTGCAACGCCTGAGCGGCTGGAGCCCAAGCCACTTACCACCACGGATGAAAGAGTGGCGCGGTAAATATGAACACCACCTGTTATTGAAGATGTCTGGCGAAGGTATTAGCGAGGCCCGTAAATGGCTGGAGAGCTATTTCGAGCAGGCTGAAGGTGGCTTTTTCGTCTGCACACCAACCGAAGGGGCGAAAGCCTTTTTACACCGTTTTGCCGCGGCCGGTGCAGCAGTACGTTATCACGCCGTACATGCCAACGAAGTGGAGGATATTCTGGCACTCGATATTGCCCTGCGTCGTAACGACCAGGAATGGTTTGAGCAACTACCGCCAGAAATCAGCAGCCAGATTAGCCACAGCCTCTATTACGGCCACTTTATGTGCCATGTTTTCCATCAGGATTACATTGTTAAGAAAGGGGTTGATGCACATGCATTGAAGGAGCAGATGCTTGAGTTGCTGCGCACGCGCGGTGCGCAATATCCGGCAGAGCATAACGTCGGGCATTTGTACGAAGCGCCGGACAGCTTAAAACAGTTTTATAAGGCCAATGACCCAACCAACAGCATGAACCCTGGGATTGGTAAGACCACAAAGCGAAAATGGTGGGAAGAGCAGGCTTGTAGCCATACGCATCACCACGATCCCCATTAAGTGAAACTGTCAACTGCCAGAACCCGGGCTGTTTTTTGCTTGTTTTTCGTACTAAATTAAAATGCGAAAAGTGGTGTGAGCTCATGCCACTTTGATTTTTTACGTACAGGAGCGAGAAATGTCTGTCCTCGAAACAATGCCGTCCGCTCGGATACAGGTTCGTGATGCCACTAACGATGATATCCCATCCATCACTGCTATTTATGAATGGCATGTACTGCATGGCCGGGGTTCTTTTGAGGAAATCCCCCCGACACAAGCTCAAATGGCTGAACGGATGCAAGCCGTTCGCGCTCAGGAGTTGCCGTGGTTGGTGGCTTTGCATAGCGGCATTGTGGTGGGTTATTGCTACGCGACGGTTTATCGTCCGCGCCCTGCTTACCGTTTCACGCTTGAAGATTCTGTTTATATCGACGCCAGCATGACAGGGCAAGGTGTAGGGCGTGAGTTATTGACTATGTTGATAGAGCGCTGTGAGCAAGGCCCGTGGCGGCAAATGGTGGCGATTATTGGCGATGGTGAAAACAACACGGGTTCGTGTCATCTGCATAAGCAGTTGGGTTTTGAAGTGGCCGGGTTGTTGCGAAGTGTGGGGTTCAAGCTCGGCGCATGGCGCGATACGTTGATTATGCAGCGTCCGCTCAATGATGGAGATCGGACGCTGCCATGATACCCGTCATACTTCAAGTTGCAGCTTTGTTGGCTACGCTCATTCGCCCGAATCACTTAGTTCACTAAGCTAATCGGGACTCATTCACTTGCCGCCTTGCTGTAACTCGAATTATTTAGGGTATCGTTTGATTTGCCTTAATCGTCAAGCGCATTACTCTGCGTACTATTGCTCGCCATTTGCGCAGCTTTTTGCTTTTTATAAGCCAGGGCCGAGCCCGGAACTGGCGTCACCTTGCCGGTTTCCAGATAGTTGCGCAGACGGTTTGCATCCGCAAAGTGGGTGTATTTTCCGAACGCATCCAACACCACCAATGCTACCGGTCGATTGTTAATCATGGTGCGCATCACTAAACAATGTCCGGCATTGTTGGTAAAGCCGGTTTTAGTCAGTTGAATATTCCACTTGTTGTTATAAACCAAATGGTTGGTGTTACGGAACGGCAGCGTATACGGCGGGTTGGCAAAGGTCGCCATATCTTCTTTGGTGGTACTCAACTGGCCAAGCATCGGATATTGTTTAGAGGCAATCAGCAGCTTAGACAAGTCGCGCGCTGTAGAGACGTTGTGAATCGAAAGCCCGGTCGGCTCAACATAACGCGTATGGGTCATTCCAAGAGATTTTGCTTTCGCATTCATGGCGCGAATAAATGCGTTATAGCCACCAGGATAATGGTGTGCCAGGCTCGCTGCCGCACGGTTTTCTGAAGACATTAATGCCAACAGCATCATGTCTTTACGGTCGATTTTACTATTCAGGCGTACACGGGAATAAATTCCTTTCATTTCCGGCGTTTGGCTAATATCGACACTCAGCATTTCATCCATCGGTAACTTCGCATCAAGCACCACCATTGCTGTCATCAATTTGGTAATTGAGGCAATCGGGCGTACCAGATCAGGATGGCTGGAATAGAGAACTTTATTGGTTTGCAGATCGACGATCATGGCACTGCCAGAGGCGATCTCTTGCCCGGCACTGACCTGTTGTACGGTGGTTTTATTCGCAGCCTGGGAAGCGAATGGTACGGCAATCATCAGCGCAAGGCTGAGCAACGAAAGACGAATTTTTGTCGGCATGGTGACACTTCTGTAAGTATTCAAAAAAATAATGTGCCCTTCGAATCTCTTCACAGCGCGTATGAATAGATGAGGCGCCAGCATAATACGCTGACGCCCCTGAAACCTGCCACTATTGATTCGTAACAATTATCAGAATAGACGATAACCATAACCCCAAAGAATAACACTCAGGGCTAACAGTACCTCAAGCACCAGCACGCCGATGGCGAGTGTTGAGCTGGAAAAACTCATCCCCTCTTCTTTGTTGATGCCAAGAAACTCAGGTACACCCACATACAACAGGTATCCGGTGTAAATAAGGGCTGCGGCCCCTACCAGCACGCATAACCACACCAATGGATACAATGCGACTAAACCGCTGATAAACAGCGGAGTTGCTACGTAACCTGCAAACACCATGCAACGAGCAAGCGACGGGCGATGCGGGTAGTTACGCGCCATCCACCAGATGACTCGCCCCATGACGGCCACACCAGCCAGCATCAGGGCATAAAACAGTACGCCTAAATAGAATCCGTTAAACATCGATAATTGAACGAAGGTACCATCACCAAAATTCCAGCCAATTTGGGTTGTGCCAATAAACGCACAGATAACCGGAATGGCCGCCATGATTAATACATGGTGAGTGTAGTGATGCGTTACCGTTTCGTTCTCGCGTTTTATGTCCTGCATTTCACGATTAGGGTGGGAAAAAAGCCCCCAGACATGACTCATAACGCCTCCTGACATGCCAAAAAAATCGATTGAGCACAGTCAAAGTATAATGCACAGCGGCTTGATTGTTTTTTAATCACCTGAAAATATCTGGCGTTCATTTTTATGGCTCATCTGTTCTCAAAAGTGGTGTATTCACTACATTTATTCAGCGGAGCGGGGTTTGTATTGATAGTGATACTGTCTTTAGGTGAGCGTTGGCTTAAACAAAAGTCGGTAAATTTCCGACCTGAGCAGCAATAAGCAAGAAAGCACGCCGCCCATGCTGGCGGTGTGCTTTCTCAGGTGATTACATCATCCCCATGAAACGTGGCAACCACAGTGAAATAGCCGGAACATAAGTTACCAACAGCAATACCAGCACCAGAATGGCATAGAACGGCAGCATCGATTTCACCACTTCTTCTATCTTCTGCTTACTCACCGCACTGGCGACAAACAGCACTGAACCGACAGGTGGCGTAATTAAACCGATCCCCAGGTTAACCATCATGATCATCCCAAAGTGTACCGGGTCGATACCCAGCGCATTTGTCACTGGCAGAAGCACAGGTGTTAAAATCAGGATAATTGGTGCCATATCCATCAGCGTGCCAATCAGCAACAACATGATATTGATATAAATAAGAATGACGTATTTGTTATCAGAAATAGATGTGAAGAATTCAGTGATACGCGCTGGCAACTGCATGTAGGTCATTACTGCGCCAAAAGCGGATGCAAAACCGATAAGTATCATTACGATAGTGACCGTTTTTACCGTGCGGAACATAAGTTTTGGTAACTCGCTCCACTTGTAGTCACGATAGATAAACATGGTCACAAAGAATGCCCAAAGACAGGCAACAGCCGCAGATTCAGTAGCAGTGAAGACACCAGATAAAATGCCCCCCAGAATAATGACCACAGTCATCAGGCCCCAACACGCATCCAGCAGAATTTTAAATGCCTGCTTCATCGGAATACGTTCACCTTTCGGATAACCGCGACGATGAGCAAAGAACAAGCACATCAGCATCAACGAAAGGCCGAGCAACAAGCCGGGTACGATACCTGCAATAAAAAGTGTGGCAATCGACACCGTACCGCCCGCAGCAAGTGAATAAATCACCGAGTTATGGCTTGGTGGAACCAAAATCGCCTGCACCGAACCACTCGCTGTCACGGCAGCGGCATAAGCTCGCGGGTAACCTTTTTTCTCCATCTCAGGGATCATTACCGTACCGATTGATGCGGTATCTGCCACAGAAGATCCTGAAATTGCACCGAAGAAAGTTGAAGCAACGATGTTAACCAGCGACAGCCCACCACGAATAAAGCCAACGAATACGTAGGCAAAATTAACCAGACGACGAGCAATACCGCCTTCTGCCATAATCGCCCCGGCAAGAATAAAGAAAGGGATCGCCAACAAAGTAAATTTATTTACCCCGCTGGTTATTTGAATCATTAACGCTTCTAAAGGTAAATCAATCCATAATGCCCCGGCAATAGCACTTAAACCTACGGCAAAGGCAACCGGCACACCGATTGCCAGTAATATGCCCAGAGAGGCTAATAAAATAAATGCGTCCATAATGACTCCTTGTTATTAGCCGTGGTTACCAATTAATACCACCGGGCGCTGCTCCTGAGAGCCAAATGCCAGCCGCTCGATAATAAACAGCAATAAAACAAATGCGCCAATAGGCAAAGGTAAATAGGTTTGCCCTGAGGTAACAATAGGGAATTCAGCGACCGGTTGGTCCCATAAATCCAGACATAGGAAAAAGCTGTAATAAAGCATGGTCAAGGTCATACAGAGCATGCAAATATCCACCAGACGTGCGCAGAGTTTTTTCATAAAGTCTGGAAGCCTGTCCGTCATCATCGTTACCGCAATATGGGAACCTGCACGATAACTAACTGCGGCACCAATAAAGGTAAATGTCACCATGCAAATAATTGCGACTGGCTCAGGCCAGGACTCCCCACGATTAAGGACATAACGCGAGAATATACCGATGGGGATAATGATTGTCATAGTTAATAATGCAATACCCGAAACTGCCATTGCCGTTAAATAAAGCCGATCCATCCATGGTAAATAATAACGAGCCATACGCCACCTTCACAAAACTCAGCACCTGCCAGAATATTTCCGGCAGGGTACTGATGAGTGTATAAATTAAGAGTAATTAATTAGGTCAAGTTTAAAAACTAAGACTTGTTTGCATCGGCAATCGCCTGTATTAACGCCTGATGTTTTTCACCATATTGTTGGCGTACAGGCTCCGTGGCTTTAATGAAGTAAGAGCGATCAATTTCATGGAAGGTCACCCCACCTGCCTTCATTTTATCAACTGCTTTCTGGGTGTAGTCCTGCCACAGCTTACGCTGCTCAAACTGCGCTTCACGGGCGAGGGTCAGGATTTTTTGTTGATCTTCCGGCTTGAGTTTGTCCCATCTTATTTTGGAATAGAGGAATACTTCAGGGGTAATAAAGTGGCCGCTCAGAGTGTAGTTTTTCGATACTGGCATATAGTTGTGCGCCACAAATGTTGGTGGGTTATTTTCAGCACCGTCTATTACACCGGTCTGCATGCCACTAAACACTTCACTCACGCCCATAGAAACAGAGTTTGCCCCCATCGCTTTTAACGTCGCCAATGCGACCGGGCTACCCTGGACACGAATTTTCATGCCTTTTAAGTCTTCTGGCGTTACAACAGGTTTTTTAGTTATTAAATTACGCGTACCGGAATCCATCCAGCCGAGGAATACTAATTTTGATTTAGGGTTATTGGTAATTTTATCACCGATTTCTTTACCTATATTTCCATCAACCACTTTATGCATGTGATCTTCATTTTCAAAAATATACGGTAGGGTAAAAACCTCTATTTCCGGGAGAATGGCTGCCACAGGTGCCATTGATACACGAATCATGTCAATTGCCCCCATTTGTGCCTGTTCAATCATCTGTTTTTCATCACCCAGTACACCGCCAGGGAACATTTTAATTTCCAGATTACCGTTCGTTTGTTGCTTAAGCTTTTCACCCATTTTCTCTACTGCAACAACATTCGGGTAACCTGCCGGGTGAACATCAGCTGCTTTAATAACTTGTGCTAAAACAGAAGGAGTAAACAATATTGCGGCACCGGTGATACATAAACCCGTAACCAAAGGGAGCATTTTTTTAGACATTAGGCATCCTTTCTTGTGAAATAATGTACTTTATTAATTAAACCATCGTTTTATTTTTGCGAATTGAAATTAAACCAATTGTTATTAATAGAATTTGAATGAGTTCACATAAACAACTTAACCCCTGTTATTTGTAGTGCTTTTGTGACTTGCACCACGCCAAAACACAGAAGTGTCGTAACAACCGCTATACTATTGTTGTAAAAGAACAAGGAGTTAGATTCATCATTGTGGATATTAATAATCTGATTGAGCATTACGGCTATGCCGCACTGGTTGTGGGTAGCATGGCGGAAGGGGAAACAATTACACTGCTAGGCGGCGTTGTAGCACACCAGGGGTTGCTCAAATTCCCGCTTGTGGTGCTGTCTGTCGCGCTCGGCGGCATGATTGGCGACCAACTGCTGTATCTGGTTGGCAGGCGTTTTGGTGGCACGATTTCAGAGCGTTTCAAAAAGCATCAGAAGAAGATCACTAAGGCGCAGAAGCTGATAAACCGCCACCCTTACTGGTTTGTAATTGGTTCACGCTTTATGTACGGTTTTCGGGTGATTGGGCCGATTTTGATCGGTGCCAGCCGCCTACCCCCGAAAATATTCCTCCCTCTTAACATCGTTGGCGCATTAATTTGGGCAACGCTTTTCACCACGCTCGGATATGTGGGCGGTGAAGTCGTTGGCCCATGGCTGCATAACCTGGACCAACATGTTAAGCACTGGATTTGGTTGCTCGGCGTGGTCGCCTTAGTGTGGCTGGTGCGATTGTGGTTTAAACACCGCGAGAATAATCAGCAAGACTAACCTTTCGGTTTGAAATGCGGGTTGGCAAACATAAAACCACCGTCGACGATAAACGATTGTCCGGTGGTGTAGCTGGCACTTTCTGAACAAAGCCATGCAACCAGGCTGGCTATTTCCTCGGTATCCCCCGCTCTCCCTAGTGGGATTTCCGGGATTTTGCTCCCCGCACCGTCGCCTTCTTTCATGTCGTTCATCGGCGTGGCGACAGCCCCAGGAGCCACGGCATTGACCAGGATTTTATGGTGCACCAGCTCCATTGCCATTGATTTAGTTAACCCACCCAACGCGTGTTTTGCCGCCGTGTACGCGCAGGCTTCAGGAAGCGGCGTGTGCTCGTGAACAGAGGTGATATTCACGATTCGCCCCCCCTCACCTTGCGAAATCATCGCCCGTGCCACTTTTTGCGAGCAGAGAAATGCGCCGTCTACATCGACAGTAAAAAGCTTACGCCACTCTTCGAGAGTGACATCAAGGAAAGGATTTTTGCTCATCGCACCCGCATTATTCACCAGCGCGTCGACACGTCCGAAACGGCTAATCAGTTCATCAATACCTGCGGCTCCGTCAGGCAGGTTGGCTAAATCAAGCTGTACAGTTTCGGCTCGTCGCCCGTACCCCCTGACCTGGTCTGCTGTTTCTTGCGCACCCTGTTCATCGGAATGCCAGGTGATACCCACGTCATAGCCTTGCTGCGCGAGAAGCAGCGCGCATTTTTTGCCAATTCCTGAATCCGACGCCGTGACGATAACGACTTTATTAGCCCCAGACATCACCACCTCCAGAGTACATTTTGACCTGTACGTAATTATAGGAGGTGGAGAAAAATCCGTGTTCGTTACGCTTTTCCTGCCCGATAACCCCCACCTAATGCAGAGACTAACTGCACATCAGCGTTCAGCCACTGGCCGTGGAGCTGAATGGCTTTGGCCTGCTCGGAGAGATCTGGCAGCAACGCGGCACTCATCTTCGCACCGGAAATAATACCGGCTTTATAACGAGCTTGGGCAAGCGTCTTGAGTTTTTGCGTGCCTTGCAAAACGGTAACCTGGTGCTGGTTTTCAGCCGCAATAGCATTCAATTGGCTTGCTGCTTTCTCCACATCATTTACCGCTCCAACAACAGCTTTGTTGTAGCTGGCAATCGACAAATTACTTTCCGCGCGCACGATATCGAGATTGGCATTGAGTCGGCCGCTGTCGAAGATGGGCAGCGTAAAGCCCCCAATCACGCCCATTTGCTGAGCGGAACCGCGGAACAAATCACTCAAGTGCAGAGCATCATTTTGCAAGAAGGCACTCAGGTTTACATCCGGGTAGAAAGCGGCTTTTGCGGCATCAACACTGCTCAGTGAGGATTCGATGTACCAGTGCGCCTCCTGAAGATCTGGGCGACGAGCCAACAGTTCATAACCCATATGATCAGGTACCTGGCTTTTCACGCTAGGCAGCGGTACACGTTTAATATTTGATGCGGCATGGGCGTCACCGGTAAATGCGGCGAGCTGCGCTTTAGCCATGTTGATACGCCCATCTATTTCATCAATCTGCTGCTGAGTTTTCACGAAATCGATATTGGGTTCTACGCCGTCCACCGATGAGTTAATCCCTTCGGCATACAGGCTTGTCTCTACATCAACTATCTTCTTCTGCGCAGCAAGTGTTTGTTGTTTCAAATCTTTTAATGCCAACAGGGTCTGCATATCCCAATACAAACGCACGACATTTGCCGAAATAACCTGTTTTGCCTGGGCCAACTCCGCCTGCTTCGCCCTCATGACACCCACTTTAGCTTCCACTTCCGAGCGGTTTTTACCCCACAAGTCCAGATCCCAACTGGCGGTCAGCCCAAAGTTACCGTTGGTGTAGTACGGGCCTGTAGTACCTGCGGCTGGATCAGTCAGAGCAAAGGGCCCCATCACCCCCTCCTGGGACATTTTCTGACGCTCAATGTTAGCTGAGAAATCCATCTGCGGACCGTCGCTTGCCTCCTGCATTTGCGTCTGAGCCTGGGCAAGCTTAATACGCTGTTGCACGACGGCGAGGTCTGGTGAGTCTTTGAGCGAGCGTTCTACCAACCTGTCAATTTGGCTATCGTGGTAACCACGCCACCAATCACTGCCCGGCCAACCGTGTGCCAACTCAGGCGGAAGTTTGGTATCAAGCTGTTGTGGAGGCGTTTTTTGAGCGAGAGGTGCATCGTCATCATGCATTGGCGCGCAGCCAGACAAAACGAGCATTAACGCGACGCCAGTCGCCGCGAGAGGGAAACGTGAGGAAGTCATAATTAGCCACAGAATAATAGAAAGGGCTCAGGTTACGCATTCCGGGACTGAAAAGTTTAGGTATCAGTGGCAATACACATAAGGTTAATAAGGGATACAATTTGAAATTGATTTACAGTAATTATTATTACCATGATAAATATAATTATAGTTACTACATCTCCTTTAGGCGCTGTCTTCGGTTTTGACCACCAGGCGTCTGTGGCAGTCTCCGGGCTCGAGTTTTTTCCCCCGAGCGGAACGCACTTCTAGTGGCAAAATGGTTTGTTCAAGCTCGTTATCCAGCAACACAGAGTGCGTCTCTCCTTTTTCGAACATGTAGCGCTCGCCCCACTGGCGCATAGCAACAACGATAGGAAAGACGGAACGTCCGCATTCTGTAAGCACATATTCTTTATAGGCACTACCGTCTGAAGCTGGACGTATCTCAAGCACCCCAAGTTCGACCAACTGCTTCAACCGCGCAGCCAGAATATTTTTTGCCAGACCCAGGTTTTTCTGAAACTCGCTGAACCGGCGAACATCGTCAAATGCCTCGCGAATTATCATCAAACACCATCGCTCGCCAATCGCCTCTAAAGTCCTTGCGACAGGGCATTCGCTGCCTGTGAGTGATTCCTGTTTAGCCATTTGAGCTTCCTTTTAATCGCGTACTTATATTTCGAGAGCATAATCGCATAACAAACTGGTTGCAAAATAAAACCACCACTGATAAAAACAAATAATCTGGTTGCTAAAAGCAACCACAATGTCACTGGAAACGAGTTATGAATATGAAACCAGTCGTATCAGTCGTTAAAACAGAAATAACAGCCGGCAGTACTGTTTCTAAAACAGAAAATAATAGTCAAAACCACGCGCAGGCTGCTCCTTTGTTAACACCAGCTCTAACACTTCTCTTTTCATTGACGTCTGCGCTTGCCGTCGCGAATGTTTATTTTGCGCAGCCTCTCCTCGAATCTATGGCAAAAAGCTTCAGCGTACAGTCAGCTGCGATAGGTATGGTTGTGACAATGACTCAGGTCGGATATGGGGCTGGCCTACTTTTTATCGTTCCCCTTGGCGATATCGTTAATCGTAAATATCTCGTCATTACCCAGATGGTGCTTTTAGCGACAGCATTGTTCATTGCTGGTTTCTCTCAAAACTGGGCAACATTTCTGGGGGCGATGGTTTTTGTCGGACTAATGGCAGTGGTCGTTCAGATAGTGGTGGTCTATACGGCTTCGCTGGCGGCAGCACATCAGAGAGGAAAAGCCGTCGGTGCTGTGACAAGTGGCGTGGTACTGGGCATTCTCCTGGCTCGTTTTACATCAGGTGTCATTGCCGACCTTGCGGGGTGGCGTGCCGTGTATTTGAGCTCTGCCTGCCTCATGCTGATGATGGCTGGCGTACTTTACAAAGCAATCCCCTCCTTGCCACAGCCACGGGTTAAGAGTTCTTATTGGGTGTTGATAAAGTCAGTATTTATGCTTTTTATAACTGAACCAACGCTAAGAGCCAGAGGGATATTTGCCCTGCTTATTTTTGCCGCTTTCAGCGTATTGTGGACATCTATGGTATTACCGCTAAGCGCGCAATCGCTCTCACATACTCAAATAGGTATGTTTGGCCTGGCAGGTATTGCTGGGGCATTAGCTGCGTCAAAAGCCGGGAAGTGGGCCGATCGGGGCATGGGACAACGTACTACGGGGTTATCACTGACCTTATTGCTGCTTTCCTGGTTACCCATTGCATTCGCCGAAAGATCCCTCCTGTTACTAATTGTTGGTGTCATAGTGCTGGATTTCGCCGTACAAGCGGTACACGTGACAAACCAGAGCCTTATATTTTCCGCAAGACCTAATGCACACAGCAGCCTGGTCGGGGCCTATATGTGCTTTTATTCTTTGGGCAGCGCACTGGGCGCCATAGCCTCAACCCAGTTTTACTCACTTTGGGGTTGGTACGCAGTATGCGCGTTGGGTGCAGGAATCAGTGCGGCAGCTTTGCTTTTCTGGTTATGGTTACAGAAAAAATGAGATTACAGCCAGAGGCATGGCTTTTCTAAAGGTATACTTTGAGCAGTTCAATGTCTCACTATCAGCTCAGCAACGCAGATTTCTACCTACTGATAGCCTGCCAATTACGGCTTTGCGAACAGGAGTTGCAATGACACAAAATATCTACGATAACCCCGCATTTTTTGAAGGATACGCCACGCTAGACCGCTCGATTAAAGGGTTGGATGGCGCACCTGAATGGCCAAGCATGCAAAAGCTACTTCCTGCGCTACAGGGAAAAACAGTAGTAGATTTAGGCTGCGGTTACGGCTGGTTTTGCCGTTACGCACATGACCAGGGTGCAGCAAATGTACTAGGGCTGGATGTCTCAGTAAAAATGCTGGAGAAGGCTCGGGAGATGACAACTGGCGAAGATATTGTTTTTCGCCGTGAAGATCTCGAGCAATTGCAGCTTGAGCCACAAAGCGTTGATCTGTTTTACAGCTCGCTGGCGCTGCATTATCTGGAAAATATTCCTGCCCTTTTTGCCACGCTTTATCAGACGCTGGTACCTGGCGGCATGCTGGTGTTCTCTGCAGAACATCCGATTTATACCGCACCGCTACAGCAGGGTTGGCTATCTGACCAATCCGGGCAAAAATCCTGGCCAGTGAATCACTATCAGCAAGAGGGCGAGCGCATCAGTAACTGGTTTGCCGACGGTGTTAAAAAGCAGCATCGCAAGCTTTCAAGCTGGATAAACGCACTCATTGCTAGTGGGTTTGTCATCGAGAAACTTGATGAGTGGGGCCCGAGTGTCGAGCAAATCGCGCAAAACCCAGCGCTTGATGAAGAAAAAGAACGCCCGATGATTTTCCTGCTGGCGGCGCGTAAACCACTTATCTAATTGCCTTCAACTATTCTCATTTTCTGCCCAAGGGGAGGTCACTCCCCCCGCGTTTTCCATCCTTGCCTATACTCTTTAAACACTAGTCATAAAATAGGAAGCATTGATGAAAATTATTCTATGGGCAGTTTTGATTATCTTTATTATTGGCTTACTGGTCGTGACTGGCGTGTTTAAAATGATTTTCTGATATCTGCGGGTGCCACCATGGTGGCACCCCTTTGCTTATCTCTTCCTTCGATTTAAATCCCCTACACTTGCGAACCCTGGTGGCGAAGCATTATTATCACTCCAATTGATTGGAGAAATAATGACTATCAAAGAAAGTGATTTTCGCAAAATTGACCTCAACCTGCTGATTGCCTTTGCGGTTTTATTTCGCGAACAAAGCGTCTCGCTGGCGGCTGATAAGCTGCATCTGGGACAACCTGCGGTGAGCGGCTCGCTCGCTCGTCTACGTGAGATGTTTGACGACCCACTGTTTATTCGTAGCGGGCATCGTATGCAGCCTACCGCACGGGCGTCAGAACTGCATGGCGAACTGATGCCGCTGCTTGAGCAATTGCAGAGCGCACTGTTCCAACAGGCGGAGTTCAACCCTGCGCATGCGAAAGCAACAGTTACCATCGGCATGAACGATTGGGTAGAGATGTGGCTGATGCCGCAACTGGTTCCCGCGTTGTGTGAACATGCCCCTGGCGTGCGCCTTAACGTAGTGGCAAGCGATCCTTTCACTGATGCGCAGCGTCTGGAAGGTGGCGAACTGGATATGATCATCAGCGTGGCGAATCAGTCAGCGCGCTGGATGGAGCGTGAACAGTTGAGTGCAATGGAGTTTGTCACTCTCTGGAATCCCACACAGCTAAAGCTTGAGGCACCGCTTAGCGCTGAGACGTATGCCGCGCAGCAACATGTCCTGGTGAGCTACCGTGAGGCCTCCAGTAGCCACATCGACACATTGTTAGCCAGGCAGGGTCTAAAACGTGAGATTAGCTACACCACGCCGCATTTCTCCGCTTTACCGGGTTTATTAAGCATGATGCCTGTGCTTGCGACCGTGCCGCAGGGGCTTTGTGAGAGTTGGCAGAAAACATGGGGATTACGCAGCAGCCCTGTTCCGCTGGAGATGGCCCCGTTTGATGTGGCATTGCTGTGGCATCAGCGCCATAACAGTGACGCGGCGCTAATGTGGGTTCGAGGGTTTATTAAGCGCCTGGTGGGTTAAGCTTATTTAAAATAAAATGCCATCCGCCAAATGTCGGATGGCGCAAGCTTATCCGGCCTACTTCAGACTCGCCCCATTGCTGGCAATCACTTCTTTATACCAGTTGAAGCTTTTCTTACGGCGGCGCTCAAGGGTACCGTTGCCCTGGTCGTCGCGATCGACATAGATAAAGCCGTAGCGCTTAGATAACTCAGCTTTCGATGCGCTCACCAGGTCAATTGGCCCCCAGCAGGTGTAGCCCAGCACTTCAACACCATCTTCAATCGCTTCGCGCACCTGCACCAGATGGTCGTTGAGGTAGCTAATGCGGTAGTCGTCATGCACTGTGCCATCGGCTTCGAGCTTGTCTTTAGCACCAAGACCGTTTTCAACAATAAACAGTGGTTTCTGATAACGATCCCACAGCTTGTTGAGCAAAATACGCAGGCCTACTGGGTCAATCTGCCAGCCCCACTCAGAACTCGGCAGGTGCGGGTTTGGCACCATATTGAGGATATTGCCACGCGCCTTCTCATTCAGAGCTTCATCAGAAGTGACGCAACCCGTCATGTAATAGCTGAACGAAATAAAGTCGATTGTGGTTTTCAGCGCTTCGCGGTCGCTATCTGAGATCTCAAGCTTAATGCCATTGTCGCGGAAGTAACGCAGCATATAGCCCGGGTACTCGCCCCGACACTGCACATCACCAAAGAACAACCAGTTACGGTTTTCCTGCATGGTTTCCAGCACGTCTTCTGGCTTACAGCTGAGCGGATAAACCAGGCCACCAAGCAGCATGTTACCGATACGCGCATCGGGAATGATTTCGTGGCAGACTTTCACGGCCAACGCACTGGCGACCAGCTGATGGTGAATCGCCTGATAAATTTCTGCTTTGCTGCTGCTCTCACTTAGCCCAACACCCGTCATTGGCGCATGCAGCGACATGTTGATTTCGTTAAAGGTCAGCCACAGTTTCACTTTGTTTTTATATCGCGTGAACACGGTGCGGGCGTAACGCTCAAAGAATGTGATGACTTCACGATTGCCCCAACCGCCATAATTTTTCACCAGTCCCCACGGCATTTCGTAGTGGGACAGCGTCACCATTGGCGTGATGTTATGTTTCGCCAATTCATCAAACAAACGGTCGTAATAGGCAAGGCCCACTTCATTTGGCTGAGTTTCGTCCCCTTGCGGGAAAATACGCGTCCAGGCAATTGAGACGCGCAGGCAGCTAAAGCCCATTTCTGCAAACAGCGCGATATCCTCTGGATAGCGGTGGTAGAAATCAATGGCGACGTCTTTAATGCCAAAATCACCTGGTTTGCGTTCGGCGACATCACCAAATACGCCATGCGGCTGAACGTCGGACGTAGAAATCCCCTTTCCGTCTTCCTGCCACGCGCCTTCTACCTGATTTGCGGCAATCGCGCCGCCCCACAGAAACTTCTCAGGAAATGCTTTCATCTACTTCTCCTTAATGTTGAACCGTCAGGAACGGCATGCCCGAATCAATGGAATGGCTATTAGTCATACGTGTCACTGCTGTGTATTCATCGCTATTGCTGATAATCACCGGCGTCGCCAGGTCGTATCCAGCATCCAGGATGGCCTGCCTGTCGAATTCAATGAGCAGGTCACCTGGCTTAATTTTGTCCCCCACCTTCACATGGGTCGTGAAGTGCTGACCATTCAGTTTTACTGTATCAATACCGATGTGAATGAGTACTTCAATGCCGCTATTGCTAAGTAAACCAATGGCATGGCGTGTCTGGAATAACGAGGCTACTTCGCCATAGAAAGGTGCGATAACCTTGCCAGTGAGTGGAATGATTGCCGCCCCCTCACCGAGCAAACCACTGGCGAATGTGGAATCAGGGACCTGATCCATCGCCAGAACGGTGCCGCTCATTGGTGCAAGAATGTCGTTTTCACTCGTGTTCGTCGCGACATTCTCTGTGGCTTCGCTGCGAGGTAATCCCGCGATATAGGTCAGCGCGCAAGCCAGTACCAAAGCCAGAACCATCCCAATTACCGCGCCCCACACGCTGGCATCAATACCGCCTGGCGGAATCATTTGCGCGATGGTGAAGATATTGGCAAAGCCAAATGAATAAACGTTACTGTGGCTGAACCCCACGATGGCACCACCAAACGCCCCTGCTATACATCCGAAAATAAACGGACGACGATTCGGTAATGTGACGCCATAAACGGCGGGTTCAGTGATACCAAAGATCCCGGCACTCACCGCCGACCCTGCCAGCATTTTCAAGCGTGTATCACGAGTTCGTAGGAAGACACCGAGACAGGCACCAACCTGCCCCATAATCGCCGGAAGCAGCAGTGGCAACAGTGTGTCGTGCCCAAATACCGATAAATTGTTAATCATCAGCGGCACCATGCCCCAGTGCAGGCCGAAGATAACGCACACCTGCCAGATAGCACCCATCACGGCACCTGCAAGCCAGGGTGCAAAGGTGTAAATCGCCTGATATCCATGCGCCAGCATCTGGCTAAGCCAGGTTGCCGCCGGGCCAATCAAAAGGAAAGTCAACGGTACGGTAATCGCGAGGCAAAACAGTGGGGTAAAGAAATTACGCACCGCAGAAGGCAGCAACTTATTGCCCTGCTTTTCCACCCAACAACTTACCCATGCAGCAAAAATAATGGGGATAACCGATGAGCTGTAGTTAATAAAAGTAATGGGTATGCCGAGGAAATATTCAGTCGCAGCGCCCGCATCTAATGCCTGCATCACCACCGGGTGGGTTAACGCTCCACCAATAGCCATGGTAATAAATGGATTTCCACCAAATTTCTTGCCTGCCGTATAACCGAGCACCAGCGGGAAGAAATAAAACAGTGCGTCACTTGCCGCAAACCATAGCTTGTAAGTACCGCTATCGGTCGCCAGCCAGCCGAACACCACCGCCATAGCCAGTAAGCCTTTGAGAATACCCGAGGCCGCCATCACACCAATAAAAGGGGTGAAAACTGCCGAGACAATATCAATCAATCGGCTGAGCAGACTGACTTTTTCACCTGATTCCTGTTCTTGTTGGGCCGTATCTTCCGTAATCCCCGCTTCGGCACAAACGGCGTTGTAAACATCATGGACGTGGTTACCAATCACCACCTGGAATTGACCGCCGCTTTCCACCACCATAATGACGCCCGGATTTTTTTTGAGCGTCTCCGCTGCGGCTTTTTTCGGGTCTTTTAACTTAAAACGCAGCCGTGTAGCGCAATGCACCAGGCTTGCTATATTCTCGCGCCCACCAACATGGGTCAGAATGTCTCTGGCAACCTCTTGATATCCCATAATGCTTTCCTTCCACCTTTCGGCATGTGTGTCTTGAGTAAAAAAAAACCTGAGACCAGCCTCCCGTGAAGGGAAGCCAGTGCTCAGGTTTTGCCTGCCGCAGCAGTAACAATCCGTTTTTATCACACGTCTTACGACGCGCATTTATGAAGCTTTAAGACTCTCTTTACGCACTCGCTCAATGTGAATAGCGAGAAACATAATCTCTTCCGTCGTCAGTTCACGCTGGTATTCACTCACCAAATGACGACTAATTTTTTCAGCACAGCGCCATGCGTGGGGATAATTATCTTTCACCGCCGCATGGAGCGTTAAGTCATCATCTGCCACCACATTACGACTTAGCATCCGCTGGGCGAAAAACTTAAGATGGGTAACAAAGCGCTGATAACTCAAACTATCTTCATCATACTCAAACCGTAGCTGGTACTTTACGATTTGCAAAATCTCCTGCATCACCCGGGTAACATGCATCACTTCCGGCATTTCGCTGTTTAACTGCGCGGTGACCAGATGCAGCGCGATAAACCCGGCCTCGTCTTCAGCGAGCTGCACATTAAGCCGTTTTCCAATCAGCTCTACGGCTTCCTGACCCAGCAGAAACTCTTTAGGGTAAAGGCGCTTAATTTCCCAAAGCAGCACGTTACGGATTGCCACCCCCTTCTTTTGCCGCTCGATGGCAAAATGGCAGTGGTCGGTCAACGTGATGTAGAGACTATCTTGTAACTTCCCCAACTTCTGGCGAGAAAGCTCGATAATACGATCGCAGGTAGTCATCACTTCCAGCGGGATTTGGCTCAACAGCTCACCTAAACGCGCTACCAGCTCATCACTTTTCAGGGCAAACACTTTCTCGATCTTGTCGTTTTCCAGGGTGTCGCCAATATGCTTCTGAAAGCCAAGGCCACGCCCCATAACCACTTGTTCACGTCCGTGTTCGTCAAGAATCACCACTACATTGTTATTGAGTATTTTGGCGATTTTCATCAGTACCCCAGAAACAAAAAAACCTGACATCCGGCAGGAGCCAGAAAATCAGGTTTTGCCTGCCGCAGCAGTAACAATCCAACTGGGACACTCTATCAGCTTCGAAATATCACTCAAATGAATGTGTTGAAAATCGTGACGAAGATCGCGGCTTAATGCCTCCCTGTAGGAACACGGTATATCAGATCTTAAGCTTTGTTTTCGTCAGAGCATTCATAACATTGACAAATGGTTAGCGTGGTAATAATATTATTATCAAATTAGAAGCCAGCTAATCAAATTGAAAACCGATTTTTAGCTTGACTGGAGTTGTAGTGATGTCCAGACGAAACAACGATGCAATGACAATTGATTGCATTTTGGATTGGATAGAAGAGAACCTGGAAGCTTCAATGTCAATTGAAAGGGTTTCAGATCGTTCAGGCTATTCGAAGTGGCACTTGCAAAGGATGTTTAAAAAAGAGACTGGCTATTCATTAGGCCAATACATCCGCAACCGTAAACTGACGGAGATAGCCCGCAGACTCAAACAAAACGATGGGTCAATTATCCATTTAGCCTATCTTTATGGGTTTGAATCACAACAGTCTCTCACGCGCGCCTTCAAAAACTTTTTTTCCGTACCACCGCACAGATACCGTGTTGCGCACGTAGAACGCGCAGAGGAAATGTATTTCCTCCGCATACCACATTCAATGCATTCCATCGCTTAAGCGGTAGATAAAACGAGGGGTTATGAAAAATTTTGTTTTATTTGTCATTCTTCTTCTGACATCAAATAATATTCTGGCAGAACAACCTAATAACTTTAACGCCCCCCAAAGTAACGAGGGAGAAATGATCATCCCGCATACTGATGATCCTTACGATATCAATGCGCTCCATAATTATAGTGATAAATCAGAATCACTCTCTTCACCTTATTATAATGACAACATTATTTAATACTTTCATTGATAAAGAAAAACCCAGCATGTTTAGTATTAATCCCTGGGGTAAGATTTCTCTCCCTGTACTTTTTTTTACAACTCACTCTCTACAAATAAATCCGCTGAATTTTTACCTATTTGTGGTGGTAATACGCGAGTTAAAGGTTATGACTTACCCGAACCCTTTGGCGTTGGTGTGAACTATATTAACCGGTAACAGAATATTATTGTTGATGGGTGTGCAGTATGGAGTCATTCGCAATTTCAATGTTATTACAGAAGGTTTCATTGCCGAACGTATTAGTTTTATGCACCGGGATAATTCCGTTTTTAATATGCGGAATTATTGATTATGAAAACCCTTAATTTATATTCATCATTAAGAGCTAACCAACTCTCCCAGGCTATAGGAAATTTCATGCTGTATGACCTTGATTATATTGCTGCATGGCAAATTCATTGCAAATAAAGGTATTAACCATGAGCAAGCTTAACCATACCCACTGCAATCACTTTTGCCCGATTGATGGAACAAAAGGTCAATGCCAACTAAGCGGAAATATCATCATGAATAACGATCCGCGTTGCAGAAACTTCAGCGAGAGATTGTGCTGTAGACATTGCTACCATTTTTGTGATGCAACAGTACCCGCACTATGCTCAGGTCTAACAAAACTGAGCATAGTCGATGCCGACACCCATGCCGAACAATGCAATGCCTTTAAACCTTATTAGCCGATTAATTCTGGTGATGACACCAAAGCGTTAATGCCATAAACATTTCGTTTTCCAGGGTCTGCAATGCTAGTCACAATTATGCTGGATACTTCAAATACAAATCAAAGCCGTTGAATAGATGATGCAATATCTTTCGATGTTTTCAATGTGCGAATTTCAGCAAAAACATCCGTCGCTTCAACATATTCTTTACGCAAATACCCCAGCCACTGCTTGATGCGCGCAACGTGATACATACCGGTATCGCCCTGCTTTTCGAGCTGGCTATATTTTTGCAGAAGTTTTACTACATCCGGCCATGGCATACGCGGCTCGTTGTATTTAATCACGCGGCTGAGATTGGGGATGTTCAACGCGCCACGGCCGATCATCACTGCATCACAGCCCGTTGCCGCCATACAATCCTGCGCACTTTGCCAATCCCAGATTTCACCGTTGGCAATCACCGGGATCGATAACCGTTTGCGGATTTCACCAATCGCAGCCCAGTTAATGCGCTCGGCTTTATAGCCGTCTTCTTTGGTACGCCCGTGAACGACAAGTTCAGTGGCGCCTGCCTGCTGCACCGCATCAGCAATTTCAAACTGCCGCGCATCACTGTCCCAACCGAGTCGAATTTTAACGGTTACGGGTAAGTGCGCAGGCACGGCTTCACGCATCGCTTTCGCGCCGCGGTAAATCAGATCGGGATCTTTGAGCAGTGTGGCACCGCCGCCGCTACCATTCACCAGTTTAGATGGGCAGCCGCAGTTAAGATCAACACCCCAGGAACCTAGCTCCACCGCGCGCGCAGCGTTTTCAGCCAGCCATTGCGGATGTTGCCCCAGGAGTTGAATTCGGACTAACGTACCGGATGATGTACGGCTCGCCTGATGCAGTTCGGGGCAAAGTTTATGGAAGGATTTTGCCGGTAAAAGCTGGTCGACCACGCGCAAGAATTCGGTGATACACAAGTCGTAGTCATTGACCTCTGTCAGCAGTTCACGAACCAACGAGTCGAGAACCCCTTCCATTGGCGCAAGCAGTACACGCATAGCGTTTTTCCGGTAAAAAAAGAGGCGCTATGTTAGCGCCTCTATTTGAGTTGGCAAAGCCTAATTAATTATGCGGATGCAGGCTTACGCGCCGGACGACGACGAGCGTTCGCACCAGCCGGTTTCGCAGCACCATCACCTTGTGGGCGAGATGGACGACGCGGTGCATTGCTGCGCTCAGAAGATGCGCCACCATTGCCACCACGACGTTGGCCCTGGCCCTGACCGCCGCCATTACCACGACCGCCACCACGCTGCTGTTGACGACCATTAACAATCGGCTCAGCAGGAATTGATGGGTCAACTTCGTAACCTGGCAGCGCCATACGCGGCACTTCACGTTTAAGCACACGTTCGATGTCACGCAGCAGTTTGTGTTCATCAACACAAACCAGTGACAGCGCTTGACCAGTTGCCGCCGCACGGCCTGTACGGCCAATACGGTGTACGTAATCTTCCGGAACGTTTGGCAGTTCGTAGTTCACAACGTGCGGCAGTTCTTCGATATCAAGACCACGCGCGGCGATGTCTGTTGCCACCAGCACACGAATACCACCGTTTTTGAAATCAGCCAATGCGCGAGTACGCGCACCCTGGCTCTTGTTACCGTGAATCGCCGCTGCGGTAATACCGTCTTTACCCAGCTGTTCTGCCAGGTGGTTCGCACCGTGTTTGGTACGGGTAAACACCAGCACTTGCTGCCAGTTACCTTCACCAATCATCTGTGACAGCAGTTCTCTTTTACGTTTCTTATCGACGAAATGAACGTACTGAGTGACTTGCTCGGATGCGGTGTTACGACGCGCAACAGAAACTTCTTCCGGATTATGCAGCAGCTTTTCAGCGAGGCCTTTAATCTCATCAGAGAAGGTTGCGGAGAACAGCAAGTTCTGACGACGCGCAGGCAATTTAGCCAGCACACGACGGATATCGTGGATAAAACCCATGTCCAGCATGCGGTCAGCTTCATCCAGCACCAGGATTTCGACCTGATCGAGTTTCACGGCGTTCTGGTGTTCCAGATCTAACAGACGGCCAGGTGTTGCCACCAGCACATCGACACCGCTACGCAGTTTCATCATCTGCGGGTTAATGCTCACGCCACCGAAAACCACCAGCGAACGGATATCTAAATACTTGCTGTAGTCACTCACGTTTTCGCCAATCTGAGCGGCAAGCTCACGAGTTGGCGTCAGGATGAGCGCACGAACCGGACGACGACCTTTGGCATGAGGCTGTTTGTCTACCAGGCGCTGCAAGAGCGGCAAGGTAAAGCCAGCGGTTTTACCGGTGCCGGTTTGGGCACTGGCCATCAGGTCACGGCCGGATAAAACAACCGGAATCGCCTGGCGTTGAATAGGGGTAGGCTCACGATAGCCCTGCTCTTCCACTGCACGCAGAATATCGGCGTTCAGGCCGAGAGAATCAAAAGACATTTGGAACTCCAGAATCGCCCTGACCGCGAGGTGCGGTGTAGTTTCCAGGGGTTCATATGACGCCAGTCATTCTGGCGCGAGAGAGGGGCACAAACCACGGTGCCGTAAGCCGCGCAGTGTAGCAGCTTTTGTGACTTTGCGCACAAATTCTATTTTTGCATGCATCCACAAGATAAATGTTTGCAACTGGACACGACTGAATCGGGAGCCTACTCTTAGTCAATCGATTGATTAACTTTTTTAAGAGGTCGGTATGAATGCCACACCGACGCCTGTCACCTCCCGTGGCGAGCAGGCCAAAAACACGCTGATTACCGCCGCCATTGCCCAATTTGGCGAATACGGTTTACACGCCACGACTCGTGATATCGCGGCTCTTGCCGGGCAAAACATTGCCGCTATCACTTACTATTTTGGCTCAAAAGAAGAGCTGTATATGGCGTCTGCGCAATGGATAGCCGACTTTATCACGCAAAATTTCAAGCCTCATGTCGAACGCGCCGAGGCGATCCTTAGCCAGCAGCAGCCCGATAAACCGCAGATTCGCGAACTTATTCATACCGCTTGCGAGCATATGATCATCCTGCTGACCGCCGATGAAACGCTCAATCTAAGCAAGTTTATCTCCCGCGAGCAGCTCTCACCGACCCCGGCTTATCAACTGATTCACGAGCAGGTGATTGCACCGATGCACACCCATCTCACCACGCTGGTTGGGCGCTACACCGGGCGCAGCCCTGATGATACCGCCACCATTTTGCACACTCACGCGCTACTCGGGCAGGTTCTGGCGTTTCGCCTCGGGCGCGAAACCATTCTGCTGCGCGCTGGGTGGCCGACGTTTGATAAAGAGAACGTGAAACAAATCAGCGATGTGGTACGCAGCCATATCGATTTCATTTTGCAGGGGTTATCAATGGAACGAGGAAATGCCAGCAATGAAAAGTAAAATGCCAATAATTATTGTGGCGCTGGTGGCGCTTATCGCGGCGGGGCTTGGCGGTTGGTACTGGTACAAAAGCCAGCAAGACCAAGGCCTGACTCTTTATGGAAACGTGGATATTCGCACCGTTAATTTGAGCTTTCGCGTTGGCGGGCGACTTGCGGCCCTGCAGGTTGACGAAGGTGATGCAATCAAAGCCGGGGAAACGCTGGGCGAGTTGGATCAAGGGCCTTATCAAAACTCATTGCTGCAAGCGCAGGCGAATGTCGCAGCAGCGCAGGCAAAATTTGATTTGATCATCGCCGGTTACCGTGACGAAGAAATCGCTCAGGCCGCAGCACAGGTAAACCAGGCACAGGCCGCTTTTGATTACGCACAGAACTTTTATCAGCGCCAGCAAGGTTTATGGGCGCGCCGGGTTATTTCTGCCAACGAACTGGAAAATGCCCGTTCATCGAGTGACCAGGCGAAAGCGACGCTGAAAGCCGCACGCGATAAGTTAAGCCAGTACCGCACCGGTAACCGCCCGCAGGAAATTGCCCAGGCGCAAGCCAGCCTGCAACAGGCGAAAGCGCAGCTTGCTCAGGCGCAACTGGACTTGCAAGACACCACGCTGATCGCGCCATCTGACGGTACGCTGCTGACCCGCGCGGTTGAACCTGGCACCATGTTGAACGCCGGAAGCACCGTGTTAACCCTCTCCCTCACCCGCCCGGTTTGGGTGCGAGCTTACGTCAACGAGGTGAGTCTGAATCAGGCAAAACCAGGCACTGAACTGCTGGTTTACACCGATGGTCGCCCGGATAAGCCTTATCACGGAAAGATTGGCTTTGTCTCCCCAACGGCTGAATTCACTCCGAAAACTGTTGAAACACCTGATTTACGCACCGACCTGGTTTATCGCCTGCGAATTATCGTAACCGATGCCGACGACGCGCTGCGCCAGGGAATGCCGGTCACCGTGAAATTCAATGACGAGAAAGCGCATGAGTAGCCAGGACGGTATCATTCGCCTGCAAGGGCTAATGAAGCAGTTCCCAGGCCAGGAAAAACCAGCGGTGGCACGCCTTGAGTGCGAGATTCATACCGGTTCAGTGACAGGTCTCGTCGGCCCGGATGGTGCAGGGAAAACCACGCTGATGCGCATGCTGGCGGGGCTGTTAAAACCAAGCGAAGGGAATGCCAGCGTAATCGGGCTCGATCCTATAGAAGATGACCGTGCGTTACATGCGGTTCTGGGATACATGCCGCAAAAGTTTGGCCTGTATGAAGATTTAACCGTGATGGAAAACCTGACGCTGTACGCCGATTTACGTGGTGTAACCGGGGAGGAACGCGAAAAAACCTTTAAGCGGCTGCTGGAATTTACCGCGCTCGGCCCGTTTACCACTCGCCTTGCCGGGAAGCTCTCCGGCGGGATGAAACAAAAACTCGGCCTCGCCTGCACGCTGGTCGGCCAGCCAAAAGTGTTGCTGCTCGATGAACCCGGCGTTGGCGTCGACCCGATTTCTCGCCGCGAATTGTGGCAAATGGTGCATGAACTGGCAGGCGACGGCATGCTGATTCTCTGGAGTACATCATACCTCGACGAAGCAGAACAGTGCCGCGACGTGCTACTGATGAACGAAGGCGAGCTGTTGTATCACGGTGCCCCTAAAGAACTGACGCAGCAAATGGCTGGGCGCTCGCTGCTGGTCACTCATAGTGACGAGAACAACCGCAAGTTGCTGCAACATGCGCTGAAATTGCCGCAGGTCAGCGATGGCGTGATTCAGGGCCGGTCGGTGCGCCTGATACTCGCCAAAGACGCCTCCGTTGAAGAACTCACCCAGGCACTGAATGTGCCACCAGAAAATATTTCACAAACCGAGCCACGCTTTGAAGATGCGTTTATCGACCTGCTAGGTGGTGCGGCAACCCACGAATCTCCGCTGGGGAAAATTCTGCATACCGTGGAAGGGAAGCCGGGGGAAACTGTAATCAAAGCCGAATCGCTCACCAAAAAATTCGGTGATTTTGCTGCCACGGATAACGTTGATTTTACCGTCCAGCGTGGGGAAATTTTTGGCCTGTTAGGGCCAAACGGTGCCGGGAAATCCACCACTTTTAAAATGATGTGCGGCCTGCTGGTGCCAACGTCTGGCAAAGCACTGGTGCTGGATATGGACTTGAAAACCAGCTCTGGAAAAGCTCGCCAGCATCTTGGCTATATGGCACAGAAATTTTCGTTATACGGCAACCTTACCGTGGAACAAAACCTGCGATTTTTCTCCGGTGTGTATGGTCTGCGCGGCAACGCTCAGGAGGAAAAAATTAACCGAATGAGTGAAGCTTTCAGCCTAAAACCCATCATGAACAGCTCAACAGATGCGTTACCCCTGGGCTTTAAGCAGCGCCTGGCGCTGGCCTGTTCGCTGATGCATGAGCCAGATATTTTGTTTCTTGATGAACCTACCTCGGGTGTTGACCCGATCACCCGCCGTGAGTTCTGGCTGCATATCAATAGCATGGTGGAGAAAGGCGTGACCGTTATGGTGACCACGCACTTTATGGATGAAGCCGAATACTGTGACCGCATCGGGCTGGTTTATCGCGGTAAGTTAATAGCCAGCGGCACACCGGATGACCTGAAAGAACAAGCAGCCGACGACGAGCAAACTGACCCAACGATGGAGCAGGCATTTATTACGCTTATCCATCAGTGGGATAAGGAGCACGAAAATGCGCGAGCATAATCAAGCCGTTTCCTGGCGGCGCGTACGCGCTCTGTGCGTGAAAGAAACACGCCAGATCGTGCGCGACCCAAGCAGTTGGCTGATTGCGGTGGTTATCCCACTGTTGTTGCTGTTTATTTTTGGCTACGGCATCAATCTCGACTCCAGCCGCCTGCGCGTCGGGGTTTTGCTGGAGCAGCAAAGTGAGGAAGCACTGGATTTCGCCCATACCATTACAGCCTCACCCTATATCGACCCCACCATCAGCGATAACCGCCAGCATCTGATTCAACTGATGCAGGCAGGGAAAATTCGCGGGCTGGTGGTTATCCCTACTGATTTTGCGCAGAACATGGCGCGAGCTGGAGCCACCGCCCCGGTGCAGGTGATTACCGACGGTAGCGAGCCGAACACCGCCAACTTTGTGCAGGGTTACATGGAGGGTATCTGGCAAATCTGGCAGCAACAGCGAGCGGAAGATCGGGGCGAGAAGTTTGAGCCGTTAATTGATGTGCAACTACGTTATTGGTTTAACCCGGCAGCCATTAGCCAACATTTTATTATTCCTGGAGCCATTACCATCATCATGACGGTGATTGGCGCGATCCTGACCTCGCTGGTGGTGGCGCGCGAATGGGAACGCGGCACTATGGAAGCGTTGCTCTCAACTCAGGTGACGCGCACCGAGTTGCTGCTGTGCAAACTGCTGCCTTATTACGTACTGGGTATGCTGGCGATGCTGCTATGCATGTTGGTGTCGGTGTTTATTCTTGGCGTGCCTTATCGCGGTTCGCTGCTGATTCTGTTCTTTATCACCAGCCTGTTTTTACTCAGCACGCTTGGCATGGGGCTGTTAATTTCGACAATCACCCGCAACCAGTTTAATGCAGCCCAGGTGGCGTTAAACGCCGCGTTTCTACCGTCGATTATGCTGTCGGGCTTTATCTTCCAGATTGACAGCATGCCAGCGATTATCCGCGCGGTGACCTATATCATTCCGGCGCGCTATTTCGTCAGTACGCTGCAAAGCCTGTTTTTGGCGGGGAATATTTCGACCGTTTTGATTATCAACACACTGTTTTTGATTGCCTCGGCGGTGATGTTTATCGGCCTGACGGCACTTAAAACCAAGCGCCGTCTTGATTAGGGGAAAGCGATGATTTATCGGTTATGGACATTAATACGTAAAGAGCTGCAATCCCTACTGCGCGAACCGCAAACGCGGGCGATCTTGATTTTGCCTGTGGTATTGCAGGTCGTACTGTTCCCGTTTGCCGCCACGCTTGAAGTCACTAACGCTACTATCGCGATTTATAACGAAGATAACGGCAGCCACTCGGTTGAATTGACTCAGCGTTTTGCGCGCGCTAAAGCGTTTAGCCATGTGTTGTTGCTAAAAAGCCCGCAGGAGATCCAGTCGACTATCGACAACCAAAAAGCCTTGCTGCTGATTCGCTTCCCGGCAGAGTTTTCACGCGATATTGCCAGCCAGCAACCGGCAAAACTGCAAATTATTCTCGATGGGCGTAACTCCAATAGCGCACAGATTGCGGCAAATTACCTGCAACAGATCGTCAAGAATTACCAACAGGAACTGGTCTCCGGGCAGCCAAAACCGAATAACAGCGAACTGGTGGTTCGCAACTGGTACAACCCAAATCTGGATTACAAATGGTTCGTGGTGCCTTCGCTGATTGCGATGATCACTACCATCGGCGTGATGATTGTTACCTCGCTTTCCGTGGCTCGCGAACGTGAACAAGGCACGCTCGACCAACTGCTGGTTTCCCCACTGGCGACCTGGCAGATATTTGTAGGCAAGGCAGTGCCTGCGCAAATTGTGGCGATTGGCCAGGCAACCATCGTGCTGGGTGTTGGGATATGGGGTTATCACATTCCATTTTCCGGCTCGCTGCTGCTGTTTTACTTCACGATGCTGATTTATGGCTTGTCGTTGGTGGGGTTTGGTTTGCTGATCTCATCGCTATGTTCAACACAACAGCAGGCGTTTATCGGGGTATTTGTCTTTATGATGCCGGCGATTTTGCTGTCGGGTTATGTGTCGCCTGTCGAGAATATGCCAGTGTGGCTGCAAAACCTAACATGGGTAAATCCGATACGGCATTTCACCGATATCACTAAGCAGATTTATTTGAAGAACGCGAGTTTTGACATTGTGTGGGGAAGTGTGTGGCCACTATTGGTGATAGCAGCCACAACGGGTTCAGCGGCGTATTGGATGTTTCGGCGCAAAATCGCCTGATGCCTTATCTTTAACCAGCAGTGAATAAATAATCGGCCCGGCAATCATTGCCAGGCCTGCGCCTGCCAGCAGGAATTTGTTTTCGACCACGCGTGACAACAGCCACAGCACGATCATCGCATTGCCGAAATACCAGGTGGTAGTCAGCTCTTCAAGAAAATCACCAATGTCACGTAACCGCCCGGTGCGTACACGCTGGAGGGCGAACATTAAAATTACTGTTGCTGCATACAGCAAACATAAGCCAATCCCGACCGGTATGAGGGAGGCAGTTTTCCAGCCAACGAGCAGTAAACAAAGCACAGAAAGATGCAGCATTATCTGCCAGCAGCTTAGGCCTGTTGTCACTTGTACACGTTGTTGCCATTTCATTATTTCTCTCCTGGCCGCTATTTCCTGTCATTCAGAGTACCGCAGTATGCGGAAAATTCCGTAACCCGGCACCTATTTGTGACAGAGACTACACTTTATTTTCATCAGGATGTTAACAATGCCGGGAGAAGCATGAGTAATAAGGCTCAGCACCTATCTTTTAAAGTGCTCACAATTAATACACACAAGGGCTTCACCGCACTCAACCGGCGTTTCATTTTGCCTGAGTTGCGTGATGCAGTACGTGCGGTTTCTGCTGACATTGTCTGTTTGCAGGAGGTGATGGGTGCTCACGAAGCACACTCACTGCATGTTGATAACTGGCCGGATACCAGCCACTACGAATATCTCGCCGATACAATGTGGAGCGATTTTGCCTACGGCCGCAACGCGGTTTATCCCGAAGGCCATCACGGCAATGCCGTGTTATCTCGCTTCCCTATCAGCCAGTATGAAAATCGCGATATCTCGGTAGAAGGCCACGAAAAACGCGGCATGCTGCACTGCCAGATAAATCTACCGGGTGCCAATATTCGTGCGCATGTCATTTGTGTGCATCTCGGTTTGCATGACGCTCACCGCCAGGCTCAGCTCAATATGCTCTGCCAACTGGTTAATGAACTGCCAGAAGGCGAGCCAGTAATTGTGGCTGGCGACTTTAACGACTGGCAGCAACGCGCTAACCGGCAATTAAAGCAAACTGGATTGGATGAGGTATTTACCCGTGCAACCGGCCGTCCGGCACGCACCTTCCCTGCTCGTTTTCCGCTGCTTCGCCTCGATAGAATTTATGTAAAAAATGCGTCCGCGAGTGCACCAACGGCGCTGCCATTGCGGCAGTGGCGGCATCTCTCCGACCATGCGCCATTAGCCGTGGAGATTCATTTATGAAAAATAACTGGCGTGACGGGAACCGAATTACATTACTCGAAAACGGTGACCAGTTTTTCCCGGCTGTATTTAAAGCCATAGAACATGCCCGCAGCAAAGTGATTCTCGAGACATTCATCTGGTTTGAAGATGATGTTGGAAAGCAATTACATGAAGTTTTGCTTAATGCTGCCCGTCGCGGCGTGAGCGTAGAAGTTCTGCTTGATGGCTACGGTTCACCAGATTTAAGCGATGATTTTGTCAGCCAACTTACTACCGCAGGAGTGATGTTCCGATATTACGATCCGCGCCCGCTGGTATTTGGTATGCGTACTAATTTGTTCCGCCGTATGCATCGCAAAATTGTGGTGGTCGACGGCACGGTGGCGTTTGTCGGCGGTATTAACTATTCCGCTGAACAGATGAGTGATTACGGCCCGGAGGCGAAACAAGATTACTCGGTCAAAGTTGAAGGGCCGGTGGTGGATGATATTTACCAGTACGTGATTTCTAACCTGCCCGGTCACGACGATAAACGCCACTGGTGGCGACGCCGCCGTAACCCAGCGCAAGAAAACCTGACGCCCGGTGAAGCACAAGCATTGTTTGTCTGGCGAGATAACAATCAGCACCGCGATGATATCGAGCGTTATTACCTGAAAATGCTCAGCAAAGCGAAGCGTGAAGTGATTATTGCCAACGCCTATTTCTTCCCCGGCTACCGGCTGCTCCATGCAATGCGTACTGCATCTCGCCGTGGCGTATCGGTGAAATTGATTGTGCAAGGCGAGCCTGACATGCCGATTGTCAAAGTCGGTGCACGCCTGCTGTACAACTACTTAGTGCGTTCCGGAGTGAAAATCTATGAATATCACCGCCGCCCACTACACGGCAAAGTCGCTATCATGGATGACCATTGGGCAACGGTCGGCTCCAGCAATCTTGACCCGTTGAGTTTGTCGCTAAATCTTGAAGCGAATTTGATTATTCACGACCGCACATTCAATGACACGCTGCGTGGCAATCTAACCGGGTTGATTGCCAAAGATTGCCACCCGGTTGTCGAATCGATGCTGCCAAAACGCACCTGGTGGAATTTGGGTAAGAGCGTGCTGGCATTCCACTTCTTGCGCCACTTCCCGGCGATGGTCGGCTGGTTACCTGCGCATACGCCAAAACTTGCGCAAGTGATGCCACCCGCGCAGCCACATATGGAAACGCAGGATCGGGTTGAGACAGATAATCCAGGGGTGAAATACTGATGTCGCACTCGCATCCAAAATGGCGCAAAGCGAAGAAGATACTCACCTGGCTGTTTTTCATCGCCGTTATCGTGCTGCTGACGGTGTATGCAACGAAGGTTGACTGGGAGGAGGTCTGGAAGGTTATCCGTAACTATAACCGTCTGGCCCTGTTTAGCGCAGTCGGTCTGGTCATTTTGAGCTACCTGATCTACGGCTGTTACGATTTACTGGCGCGGTCGTATTGCGGACACAAACTGGCAAAGCGCCAGGTGATGTTAGTGTCATTTATCTGTTATGCCTTTAACTTAACGCTGAGTACCTGGGTTGGCGGAATTGGCATGCGCTACCGGCTCTATTCACGGCTTGGCCTGCCCAGTGCCACTATTACGCGTATTTTTTCGTTAAGTATTTCGACTAACTGGCTCGGTTATATTCTGCTGGCCGGCATGATTTTTACCGTCGGCGTGGTGCAACTACCGGAGCACTGGTACATCGATGAGACGACATTACGGATTTTAGGTGCCGTTCTGCTGGCAATTATCGCGGTGTATTTGTGGTTCTGCGCCTTTGCTAAACATCGCCATATGACGATAAAAGGCCAGCGTCTGGTGCTGCCATCGTTTAAGTTTGCTCTGTTGCAATTGGCAATTTCAGGCGCCAACTGGATGGTTATGGGCGCGATTATCTGGCTGTTGCTGGGTCAGGATGTGAATTACTTCTTCGTGTTAGGCGTGCTTTTGGTCAGCAGTATTGCCGGGGTGATTGTGCACATTCCTGCCGGAATCGGCGTGCTAGAGGCGGTGTTTATCGCGCTACTGGCAGGAGAGCATGTTAGCAACGGCACTATTATTGCCGCCCTGCTCGCCTATCGAATGCTCTATTTTATCGCTCCTCTGCTGCTGGCGATTGTTTGCTATTTAGGGCTTGAGAGTCGGGCGAAGAAGATGCGCGTGAAGAACGAGAAGAATATTCAGGAGAGTTCGTAAGAATTAGGGTGGATGTCGCTAACGCTAATCCACCCTACATAATCATCGAAATTAACGGCGATTGCCGAAAATACGCAACAACATCAAGAACAAGTTGATGAAGTCGAGATACAGGGTCAATGCGCCAAGAATTGAATATTTGCGCATAGTTTGCGTATCACGGGTATCAATTTGCTCACCGATGTTTTTCAGCTTCTGGGTGTCATAAGCCGTCAGACCCACAAACACAATCACGCCGATATATGTTACAGCCCACATCAGCGCCGTGCTTTTCAGCCACATGTTCACCAGTGAAGCCAACACAATACCGATCAGCGCCATAAACAGCATATTGCCAAAACCGCTGAGATCACGCTTGGTGGTGTAACCGTACAGGCTCATGGCCCCGAACATGCCGCCTGCAACGACGAAGGTGCTGGCGATAGACGAGTAGGTGTAGACGATAAAAATGCTGGAAAGCGTCAGACCCGTTAATGCCGAATAGAGCATAAACAAGCTGGTTGCCATACCTGCGCTGAGCTTATGCACCATGCCCGAGAGCACAAATACTAAACCCAACTGAACGATGATAAGCCCGAAGAAAGTGATTTTACTGGAAAAAACGAACTCCATTACTGCTGGCGTATTCGCCGCATACCAGGCGACAAATGCCGTCAGTAACAGGCCGCAGGTCATCCAGCCATAAACTTGTGCCATATATGCCTGCAAGCCGGTACGGGCCTGCTGCACGATGGTGTCATTGGAACGTGGGAATCGATCCATGATGCTTCCTTAAGTGAATTACGTTGACCGAATTTCAGGCTTGATAGCCTGTACTTTAAGATTAACACAACTGCGCGAAGGTGCCTGTTACCAGCGTTTGGCCGCCTGCTTATCACTTTCGCGTGATTCGACCCAACGGTCGCCTTCAGCAGTGGCTTCGCGCTTCCAGAACGGCGCACGCGTTTTCAGATAATCCATAATGAATTGCGCAGACTCGAATGCCGAACTACGGTGCGCGCCGGTGACCCCGACAAAAACGATTTCATCACCCGGCCATAGCTCACCAATACGGTGAATCACACTGACACGTTGGAGCGGCCAGCGATTACGCGCTTCTTCGATAATTTCCGCCAGCGCTTTTTCGGTCATGCCGGGATAGTGTTCGAGCGTTAAAGCGCTGACGCTATCGCCAAGATTGTGATTACGCACTTTGCCAGTAAAGGTCACCACCGCACCGTCTTCATCGCACTGCGCGAGCCACTGGTACTCATCACCCACGTTGAAGTTTTCATGGCTTACGCGGATTCGGGTGTTCTCCATTTCAGCCTCCGGTAACCGGTGGGAAGAAAGCAACTTCATCACCGTCGGTAAGTGGATGGTCGAAACTCACCAGCGTCTGGTTCACGGCAGCCAGTAATTTCCCGGACTCTAATGCCAGCGCCCAACGATCGCTTTTGGTTGCAAGGTTCTCTCGCAGCTGTTCAACATCGCTAAAAGTGGCGTCTAGTTGCAGTTGGTCACAATCGACCAATTCACGCACCTGGGCAAAAAACAGAACTTTAATCATTGCTCTCAACCTTAAAGTCGCCAGACTTACCGCCACTTTTTGCCAGCAAACGCACCGGGCCAATCACCATGTCTTTTTGCACTGCTTTGCACATATCGTAGATGGTTAACGCGGCGACAGATGCTGCGGTCAGTGCTTCCATTTCAACACCCGTTTTGCCCGTCAAACGGCATACAGATTCAATACGCACGCGGTTATGTTCAGGCTCAGCGGCTAAATTGACTTCGACTTTGCTAAGCATTAGCGGGTGGCAGAGCGGAATCAAATCCCAGGTGCGCTTCGCAGCCTGAATCCCGGCAATACGCGCTGTGGCAAATACATCACCTTTGTGGTGGCTGCCTTCAATAATCATGGCGAGCGTTGCAGCTTCCATGGTGATAAACGCTTCCGCACGCGCCTCGCGCACGGTTTCTGCCTTGGCGGAAACATCAACCATGTGCGCTTCGCCTTGCGCATTAATATGAGTCAGTTGCGACATAGTTTATTTCTTGAGATGTGGGTGGAAATTACAAGGGCGCACGCGGGCATCGAGCTGGGGCTGAATGATATTTTCCCACGCGGTATGACATGCTTTGGTGGAACCCGGCATGGCAAAAATCAATGTCCGGTTTGCCATTCCTGCAAGGGTGCGAGATTGCAGCGTTGAAGTGCCGATTTCTTCAAAAGAGAGCATGCGGAACACTTCACCAAAACCTTCAATTTCACGGTCAAACAGCGGCAGAAGCGCTTCCGGGGTCTGGTCGCCATCGGTAAAACCGGTGCCACCGTTAATCAACACCACCTGAACTTCATCATCAGCAATCCATTGGGAAACGTGGGCACGAATTGCGTAGCGGTTTTCTTTCACAATCGCTTTGGCAACAATGTGGTGGCCCGCGTCAGTTGCAGCTTCACGCAGATAATGGCCGGAGGTGTCGTCTTCTTCGCCACGGCGGCTTGAGACGGTCAGAATGGCAATATTTACCGGGACAAATTCGCTACTTATCTGGCTCATTGTTATCTTCCTTTTTATACCCAAAATTATTGGGGTCCAGCGGGTTTTAGCCGCCGATATAAGACAGGTTTTGAGTGATACCGGTATCACCGTCATGCAGGAAATGGGTCTGTTTTTTGTGCGTTAAGGCTTCAGCAATGCGCGCCTCAAGCTCGTCGATTTGCCCGTCATCAGCTAACAGGTCACGCAGGGAAATGCCCTGTTCACCAAACAAACACAGATGCAGGTTGCCGACAGACGACACGCGCAGGCGGTTGCAGCTGGCACAGAAATCTTTTTCATACGGCATGATCAGGCCAATTTCGCCTTGATAATCCGGGTGGCAAAAGACCTGCGCCGGGCCGTCGCTGCGGCTGCGAAGCTGGTGAACCCAGCCGCGAGCCAGAAGTTGGTCGCGAATGGTTTTGCCAGAAATGTGGTGTTTGCGGAACAAATCGCCGCCGTCGCCGGTTTCCATCAGCTCGATAAAGCGTAGCTGGATTGGACGGGGTTTGATCCACGCAAGGAAGGTATCGAGTTCGTGGTGGTTTACGTCGCGCATCAGCACTGTGTTCACTTTTACACGTTCAAAACCTGTGGCAAAAGCGGCATCAATGCCATCCATCACCTGGCGGAATTTATCCTGCCCGGTAATAGCATGGAATTGGCGAGCATCGAGGCTATCGACACTGACATTCACTGCGGTGAGCCCTGCATCGCGCCACTGCTGGATATCACGTGCAAGACGATAGCCGTTAGTTGTCACGGCAATCTGGCGAATACCAGGGTTTTCACGCACAGCGGCGATAATGTCAGTGAAGTCTTTACGCAAAGAGGGTTCACCACCTGTCAGGCGTACTTTTTCAGTACCCAGGGCGGCAAAAGCGCGCGTTACACGGCGAATTTCATCGACGTTGAGGAAACTTTTGTTTGCCACGCCATGAGGCTTGTAGCCATCCGGCAGGCAATAGTTGCAACGGAAATTGCAAACGTCGGTAATAGACAGACGCAGGTAAAAAAACTTACGAGCGAATGCATCGGTAAGTTGAGTAGCCATGTACACCTTCCAAATACGGGAGATGCAGTCATTTCTTTCTGCACCCTGGTGACTCAAGGTCACGGCCAAAGCACCGTATCTTTCGACTTAGGTCCAGAGGCTTAGTGTGTTTTAGAGCGATAAGCGATAGTAGCGCGTGACGGCGTTAACTGCCATAACAGCTTTCGCTATATAAATCTATATATAACGAACTAATCGTTCAATTTCGCCACAGACTACGCGAAAAGTGAACTTTTGCTTTGATATACATCATTAACCCTTGAGCCTGAATCGTATTCTGTACTCTTTTGCGCTACCTTATTTCGATAGTTCGTCATAAGGAATAGTTATGCGCAATCGTACGTTTGCGGATTTAGACCGGGTGGTCGCCCTTGGCGGTGGGCACGGTCTGGGCAGGGTTATGTCATCCCTATCCTCTCTTGGTTCACGCTTAACCGGCATTGTTACCACAACCGATAATGGTGGTTCGACAGGTCGTATCAGGCGCTCTGAGGGAGGCATTGCCTGGGGCGATATGCGCAACTGTTTAAATCAGTTAATTACTGAACAAAGCGTTGCTTCTGCTATGTTTGAGTACCGTTTTGGCGGTAATGGCGAACTTTCCGGGCATAACCTCGGAAACTTGATGTTAAAGGCATTGGATCACCTGAGCGTGAGGCCTTTAGAAGCCATCAATTTAATTCGTAACCTGCTAAAAGTGGATGCATTTCTAATCCCGATGTCTGAGCACCCCGTGGATTTGATGGCAACAGACGCAGATGGCCATTTTATTTACGGTGAAGTAAATATTGACCAGCTTTCTTCACCGCCCCAGGAGCTATCGCTGTACCCAAAAGCGCATGCTACCCGCGAAGCTGTTCAGGCTATCTCTGAAGCAGACCTTATTCTGATTGGGCCCGGTAGTTTTTACACAAGCTTAATGCCGATACTTTTGCTGGAAGATATGGATCAAGCATTGCGCAGGACTCCAGCTCCAGTAGTGTTTATCGGCAATCTGGGTAAAGAATTAAGTACCGCCGCCGCCAGCCTGTCGCTTGGGCAGACACTGGACATCATGGAACAGCGCATCGGGAAACGTATTGTTGATGCGGTGGTGGTTGGCCCGCAGACCGACGTTTCTGAAATTACCGACCGTGTAGTCATTCAGGAGCCACTGGAAGCAGTTGATATTCGTTATCGCCACGACCGGCATCTACTACGCCAGGCATTGGAAAAAGCGATTCAACAACTCGGATAAGACAACGCCTTCTTCACGAAGGCGTTATTATTACGACGTTGCGATAAACAACTGCCGAAGCTGATGAAGCTGGTCACGGATCTGCGCGGCCTCTTCAAATTCCAGGTTTTGCGCATGCTCCAGCATCTTCCCTTCCAACTGGTGAATTTTCTGCTGCAAAGCTTTTGGCGTCAGGATGATTTCATCATCTTCAATCACGCTGCGGGCTTTACTCTTCATTCGGCCTTTGGTTTTCGCCATGCCTTCACCAAGCTGAAGGATATCCACGACTTTTTTGTTCAGCCCTTGCGGCGTAATACCGTTTTCTTCGTTGTAACGCTGCTGTTTTTCACGGCGACGTTCAGTTTCACCGATAGCCTTAGCCATTGATGCTGTGATCTTCTCGCCGTACAGAATCGCTTTACCGTTGATGTTACGTGCCGCACGGCCAATGGTCTGAATCAACGAACGCTCAGAACGCAGGAAGCCCTCTTTATCGGCATCCAGAATCGCGACCAGCGACACTTCAGGCATATCCAACCCCTCACGCAGCAAGTTGATGCCCACCAGCACGTCGAACTCGCCAAGGCGCAAATCACGGATGATTTCCATACGCTCGACGGTGTCGATATCTGAGTGCAGATAACGCACCTTTTCGCCATGCTCTTCGAGGTATTCGGTTAGATCTTCTGCCATACGCTTGGTCAGTGTGGTGACCAGCACGCGTTCGTTAACCTCCACGCGCTTGCGAATTTCAGAAAGCAGGTCGTCAACCTGAGTGCCAACCGGGCGAACTTCGATAATTGGGTCCAGCAAACCTGTTGGCCTGACAACCTGGTCGACAACATCGCCGCCAGACTTTTCTAATTCATAGTTGCTAGGCGTTGCCGAAACATAAATGGTTTGCGGTGCCAGCGCTTCAAACTCTTCAAATCTCAGCGGGCGGTTATCAAGTGCTGATGGCAAACGGAAGCCATACTCCACGAGTGTTTCTTTGCGCGAACGGTCACCTTTGTACATGCCGCCAATTTGCGGAATTGTCACGTGGGACTCGTCAACAATTAACAAACCATCTGCTGGCAGGTAATCGAAAAGCGTAGGAGGTGGCTCGCCAGGACCGCGCCCGGAAAGGAATCGCGAGTAGTTTTCTACCCCTGAGCAGTAACCCAATTCATTCATCATCTCTAAGTCGAACTGAGTACGTTGCGTCAGGCGCTGCTCTTCAAGCAGTTTATTGTTTGCCAAGAGAACTTTGCGGCGGTCTGCCAGCTCAACTTTGATCTCTTCCATGGCTTGCAGAATACGTTCACGCGGTGTGACGTAGTGCGATTTTGGGTAGACAGTGAAACGCTGGATAGCCTGGTCAATTTGCCCGGTCAGCGGGTCAAACAGCGATAGACGTTCGACTTCTTCATCGAACAGCTCAACGCGTAATGCGAGGTCGTCCGACTCGGCCGGGAAGATATCAACCACTTCGCCGCGCACGCGGAAAGTACCACGCTGGAATGCCTGGTCGTTGCGGGTATATTGCAGCTCAGTCAGGCGGCGAATAATTGAGCGCTGATCGATGATCATCCCTTTGGTCAGGTGAAGCATCATCTTCAGATATAAATCCGGGTCGCCCAGACCGTAAATTGCCGACACAGACGCCACCACAATCACATCACGTCTTTCAAGCAACGCTTTGGTCGCCGACAGACGCATCTGCTCGATGTGCTCGTTAACCGAAGAGTCTTTCTCGATAAATGTATCGGAACTTGGGACGTAGGCTTCTGGCTGGTAGTAGTCGTAATAAGAGACGAAGAACTCCACCGCGTTATCCGGAAAGAACTCTTTCATCTCACCATACAACTGCGCGGCCAACGTTTTGTTAGGAGCCAGCACCATAGTGGGGCGTTGTAAATCAGCAATCACATTTGCCACGGTAAAGGTTTTACCAGAGCCCGTCACTCCCAATAAAGTCTGATGGGCAAGCCCGTCCTCCAGACCTTCTTTAAGGCGACGAATGGCCTCTGGCTGATCGCCAGAAGGTTTAAAAGCTGAATTTAATTTGAACGCTTTACTCATGAAGAGGCTACCTGATGAAGAAACGAGCGGGCCGGAGGGTAATTTTACTCGGCACAGAAAATTTTGCCAGAAAATAATACTGGATGAAAAACCAGTTACTCACTACCGCGTTTATGATACTTACCCCCTTTACCGTCTGGTTTGCCGGTAAAATACTCTACTCGCAGATATTTCAGCTGACCAAAATGGTTATCCCCAGATTTTTTTACCTTTTAACATTTGTCAAGCAGTGTCATAAAAGCGTAAGGAACATCTGTGGCACTTTTATTGCAACGATTGATTTTATTCAACTAATTGATTTAAAAAAGTTATTTAAGAAAGTCTGGTTTCGCGCCAATTCATGCGCAACCCGCGCCCGCTCTCGCTTACCGCAAGTTTTCTAACTCTAATGCACATGGTTATCCACAGGAATAGTGGATAACTGCTCTCAGCCCTTTTGCAGCGCACACCGCAAAAAACCATAAATTCTCTGTGCCGGGGCCCAAAAATATTTTTCATCATTATTTTTACCCTTTTTGGACTTACCTGAAGCCAGCCATTTCTTATGATCCTGCTCACGAATTGCGCATTTGTATGGAGCAGTGGTCTGATGTTGCACCAAACACACCAAAGACCAGGCACCGACAAAGTGCATTCTGATTTTCGAGTCGTAGAAGCCTAAGGTTTATTCAACCATTTTCATGAGGCTTTTCTCAAAGTTGCATTGTTCTGGTCTTTAAACGGGTTAATGGCAAGGTAATTGCAAAGTTTGTAACTCTTGCTTCGTGTTGCACAAGCAGCCTGGGTCGTTAACCCTGCCAGAAGGAAAATATCGATGTTGAGCCTGCGTGCTGTTAATCAGTTTTATGGTGAAAGCCATATCCTGTGGAATCTGGATCTTGAGCTGGTGCCTGGAGAGTGTACCTGTGTTCTTGGCGCACCAGGGATGGGGAAAACAACGCTGGTAAACTGTATTACGGGTTACTTGCCAGTACAAAGTGGCAGTATGACCTGGCTTGAAGCAGGCCATCCACCACAGGATCTTCTCACCCAACCTCTAGAAGGCCGAGTCGCTCTGGGAATGAGTTATGTCGCGCAGGACCGGCGAATATTCTCCCAACTAAGCGTTGAGGAAAACCTGCAAATCGCGCTATTGGCTGCCCGCGTGCGTTCCCGTAGCATTCCAGGCATGATCTATGAATTGTTCCCTGAACTGTACAGTTTAAGGCACATGCGCGGTGGTGAGCTATCAAACGATCTTCAGCAGCAACTGGCATTGGCAAGAGCGCTGGTGACAGAACCAAAACTGTTGATTCTTGATGAACCCACTTTTGGCAGCGGACAACGTTTTATCAATGAGCTGGGCAATATTATCCGCCGTCTGAGCCGTGATTTTGGCCTGACAATATTGCTGGTAGAGCAACGCTTATCGTTCATTCGCCGCGTGGCGGACCGTTTCTGCTTGCTACACCGGGGCCGGAATGTTGCTCAGGGAAATGTCGCACTTCTGGATGATAAGCTGGTAGCCAGTTGGATAGATCCATGATGGTGCGTCAAACGACGGCATGAACAGCCTCTCAGGTTCTGCCGTCACAACTTACCAAGTTGCTTCTGCATATTTCTATCGAGACTGGCGAGCTCCCGTTGTAAGTTGCATTGCCGGGTTACAGCAGATAATTCCACCAATGGTAAAGGTACTTTTGAAACACCAGCTTCGCGCATCCAACGCAGCACCGGTTCCAAATGCCAGATAGCGGTTTTACCGTCATGTACTGGTTGCGGAAAAGCCTCGCGGCTTACCATTACTTTGCGAATATACTGCCGGGAAAACCCAAGCAGCTCAGCAATATCTGTTAGCCCGACCAGATCTGGCATCACTTCAACCAACGCAGTACCTGGAATAATGCGTTTTACATCCTGAATCGCTGAAACAACGGCTAGTTTTGCATCCGATGCTTCGCGGATGAAATTCAGTGCAATTCGCCCTGTGACACCCACACCCACCAGCGCGTCATCGCAACCTTGCGCACCCAAAGCTTCAACCCATTGCTCCGGATTCTGGCCATTTTCTGGCAGGGTGAAAATCAACGTGAAGCTAAATTCTGACATATTCTGCTCCTTGAAAATTAATGTCTGATGGCAGGTGGCGAGCCTTGCTGGCTACAGTTATCGACGACACGACGTATCTGCCTTGCATGGTTATAAGCACTGCGCGGTGTGCTCCAGATGCAGCTAATGCAAAACTCACCGCAGCGGCAGGCTTTGTCGTTCCACGGACAATACATTTTCCCCCAACAATGTGCCCCACCCGGCCGCACTTGCCAGCCCTGACATTCGGCATAACTTAATGCTGCTTCAATGTCCTTATTGGGGTGTATACGCCGCTTCATAAAACCTCCTGTCCATACTCGCAAATAAGTTGTCATATGACAACTTGAAATTGAGAAACAATTTACCTGCGAGGTATTTTTCTTCAAGGAGAAGATTTGAAAATTAGCGGTATATCGAAGAGCGCCCGCAAGATTTATCGGGCGTTGCAACAATGAGCAGTGGATTTGCGAATTACTGCGAAAGAAGGGAGATATCCAGGTGACGGCCGAGCGAAGTTTCATCGTCGATATGCGGATAGAATGGGATCTCACCTAACATGGGGGCTTTTAAAACATCACGTAACGTTGCGAGATACTCAGCATGGCGCTTGCCGGTAGGTTGAACGTCATTAGCAATCCAGCCCGCAAGGCGCAGACCCGCATGTTGCACTGCATGCGCAGTTAGCATGGCATGGTTGATACAGCCGAGTTTTACCCCTACGACCAAAATTACAGGCAACTGCTCTTGTATTGCCCAGTCTGCAAAAGTGGTTGTTGCGGACAGTGGTGTAAACCAGCCCCCCGCCCCTTCAACCTGTAACCAGTCGGCCTGAGAAGCAAGTGCTTCAAGGCCTGCTGACATCTGCGAAAACTCGATAGGCTGCAATGCTTCCGCACTAACAATATGCGGCGATGTAGGCTCCAAAAACGCAAACGGGTTGACCTGTGCATAGCTTAATTTGACGTTACTGTAGCGCTGTAAGGCAAGCGCATCACCGTTACGAATACCCTGAGCAGTCATTTCACTACCAGAGGCCACAGGCTTATATCCTGCAGTACGGTAACCCGCATCTCCTGCGGCCTGAAGCAAAGCACAGCTGGCAATGGTTTTACCCACTTCCGTATCCGTTCCGGTTACAAACCATTTTTTAATCACGTTCAATCACTCCACAAACGAGTTGCCAGGTCAGAGGGAATTGCCCCTGTTTCTGTGGCCAGGCGAGACTTAATTTTTGTAATTGTTGGCGGGTCATCAGCGATGCTTTACGCCCATCATGAAGATGTGTCGCACCAATGCCTTTTAGCGATTGCATGGCACTTAATACGCTATCGTAAGACTGGCTGATTTCATGAATTTTTAGAGTGTAGCGCCATCCTTCGCACGCGCCCTGAATCTGCTCAAACGTCATAAATCGGTTGGCATGAGACCTTTCATCCACCACCTGCCAGGCGGTATGCAGTTCGCAAAGTGAATCTGCAGCAAGCGTGGTAAATGCCAGGCAACCGCCAGAGCGAGTGACACGGTAAAGCTCACTTAAGCCACTGCGTAAATCGCTGCACCACTGCACCGCGAGATTACTCCATGCGAGATCCACCTGCTGGTCAGCAAGGTTGATGGCTTCAATATCGCCTTCGAGATAGTTATCAGCTGAACCTTGAAGTGCAGCGTGGTTCAGCATCGCGGGTGAGAGATCCAGTGCCGTAACATGGCAGCCTTTTTCACGCCATGCGCGGCTATACCAACCCGTGCCGCATCCAGCATCCAACACGTTGCTGATTTGACGGCCCTCAAGCATTCCCTCCAGCAAGTCCCCGCTGGTGCGTTGCAATTCGGCGTGGCTGTCGTAGGTGCTTGCCGCACGACCAAATGCTGCGGCAATAGCCGCTTTATCAACGAGTCGCGTCATACAGCGCCTCCAAAAGCTTGTTGATATCTTCGCTGGTGTGGCTTGCAGTAAGCGTCACACGCAACCGCGCCGTACCTGGTGGCACCGTTGGTGGACGAATCGCTGTTAGCCAGAATCCGCGTTCGCGTAAGGTAGCGGCAAGGTTCACCGCAGGCTGATTTTCCCCCACGATCAACGGCTGGATGGCAGTTTGTGAGGCCATTAATTGCAGCGGTAGTTGTGCGGCTCCCGCGCGAAAATGGGCAATATTGGCGTGTAATTGGGCACGCCGGGAATCCTCACGGCGGATAACATTCAACGCTGCCGATAACGCACACGCCTGTGCAGGTGGCATAGAGGTGCTGTAAATAAGATGCCGGGCGGATTGCAGCAGATAATCAGCCATCGATTCACTACACAGAACTGCGGCCCCACTCGCACCAAATGCCTTGCCGAACGTTACGACCAGCAAGGCTGGTTTGACGTGTTGCTGATAGCAGCTACCCCGTCCTTCTTCACCTATCACGCCAATACCATGGGCATCGTCAACCATCAACAATCCCTGTGCTTCCCGGGTAGCCTGCGCAATTTCAGCCAATGGAGCGGCATCTCCGTCCATACTGAAAATACCTTCGGTAATAACCAGTTGTTGACCATCAGTATGCGAGGCCAACAGCGTTTTCAACGATGCGATATTGTTATGGGCAAAACGCCGTAACTGCGCTGGACTGTGCATTGCGGCTTCCAGAAGTGAAGCATGGCTAAGTTTATCGGCAACAATGCGGTCTGATTTTTCAGTCAGTGCAGCGATAAGCGCCTGGTTAGCCGCGAAACCTGAAATAAACAGTAATGCGCGCGGATAACCCAGCCAGTCAGCTAACTGCTGTTCAAATCGCTGATGGGCTTCGTGATACCCGGTGACATGCCCGGAACCACCACTCCCAATACCGTAAATCTCAGCACCCTGCTGCCAGGCATTAACCACTTCAGCATGGTGACTGATTCCCAGATAATCGTTACTGGAAAAATTTAGATAGCGGGTATTGTTTTGAACAAGGTAGCGCCCGCTACCTTGTTGGTTGGCCTGCCTGGTGCGAAAACTGTCGCTTTCCCGCCGCCTGGCAAGCGCGCTATCAATGCGTTGCTGCCAGGTCATACAGCCGCCGCGTTGTAGTAATTCTCCGTATCCGCATTGAGCAATTGATCGGTTAGTTGTTGTTGCTGCTCGTTGTCGCCTGCATGAGTGGTTGTTTGCTGCGGATTAAGCCCAAGCTTGCGGAACAATTGCAGGTCTTTGTCTTCTTCCGGGTTTGGCGTAGTCAGTAGTTTGCAGCCATAGAAAATCGAGTTTGCGCCAGCCATGAAGCACATGGCCTGAGTTTGCTCGCTCATCTGTTCGCGCCCGGCAGAAAGCCGTACGAAAGAGGTCGGCATCATGATACGCGCAACAGCAATAGTGCGAATAAAATCAAACGCATCGACGTCTTCGTTATCTGCCATCGGGGTGCCTTTCACTTTCACCAACATGTTGATTGGCACGCTTTCTGGCGGGGTTGGTAAATTGGCCAGTTGCAGCAATAATCCCGCTCGGTCAGTGACAGTTTCGCCTAAACCAACAATGCCGCCAGAGCAGACTTTAATCCCGGCATCACGCACTTTATCGAGCGTATCAAGACGTTCCTGATAAGTACGCGTAGTGATAATATTGCCGTAGAATTCTGGCGAGGTGTCGAGGTTATGGTTGTAGTAATCAAGCCCTGCTGCCGCCAGGCGATGTGCCTGCGTATCGGTTAAGGTGCCGAGCGTCATACAGGTTTCAAGCCCCATTTCGCACACGCCTTGCACCATTTGTTCAAGGTACGGCATATCGCGATCATTCGGGTTTTTCCAGGCAGCGCCCATGCAGAAACGAGTAGAACCCGCATTTAACGCTTTACGTGCGGAGTCCAACACTTGCTCAACTTCCATCAAGCGCTCGGAAGCCAGCCCGGTTTTGTAGCGCGCACTTTGCGGGCAATATTTGCAGTCTTCCGGGCACGCCCCAGTTTTAATCGACAGCAGCGTACTGACCTGAACGTGGCGGGGATCGAAGTGCTGACGATGCACCGTTTGTGCTTCAAACATCAGTTCGAGGAAAGGTTTTTCAAATAAAGCAGTGACCTGCGACAAAGACCAGCGTGCGTGGTGAGCCATGGGGCATCTCCAAAAAGGGTGTTGTTAGCCATTGATTGACGTTATACTTGTAAACCTAAATCTTTTTCAAATGGTTTACAAGTCACCCTATGACCCCTGCTGATTTAGCGTTCGACCAACAACATATCTGGCACCCTTACACCTCCATGACTAAACCGTTACCGGTTTATCCGGTTGTGGCGGCAACAGGCTGCGAAATACAACTTGCTGATGGTAAAGCCCTTGTTGACGGGATGTCGTCCTGGTGGGCGGCAATTCATGGCTACAATCACCCGCGCTTAAATCAGGCAATGAAAGACCAGATTGACCAGATGTCGCACGTCATGTTTGGCGGGATCACGCACCCACCCGCAGTGGCGCTGTGTCGTAAACTGGTCGCCATGACGCCGGAAAATCTAGAATGCGTATTTCTTGCAGACTCCGGTTCTGTCGCCGTAGAAGTCGCAATGAAAATGGCATTGCAGTACTGGCACGCCAAAGGCGAACCTCGCCAGCGCTTCCTCACTTTCCGCAACGGTTATCACGGCGATACTTTTGGTGCCATGTCGGTGTGCGATCCGGATAATTCAATGCATAGCCTGTGGCAAGGTTACCTGCCTGAACACCTGTTTGCTCCCGCGCCAAATTGCCGTTTTGACGATGAATGGGATGAGATGGACATCGTGCCATTCGCACGTTTAATGGCTGCTCATCGCCAGGAAATTGCAGCAGTGATCCTTGAGCCGATTGTTCAGGGGGCTGGCGGTATGCGGTTCTATCACCCGGAATGGCTAAAGCGTATTCGCCGCATGTGCGACCGCGAAGGGATTTTGCTGATTGCCGATGAGATTGCGACCGGCTTTGGTCGTACAGGCAAGCTGTTTGCCTGTGAACACGCTGAAATTTCACCGGATATTATGTGCCTCGGCAAAGCGCTGACGGGCGGCACAATGACACTTTCTGCAACTCTCACCACTCGCCTGGTCGCAGAAACCATCAGCGATGGTGAGGCCGGATGCTTTATGCATGGCCCAACGTTTATGGGCAACCCGCTGGCGTGTGCTGTTGCGACCGAAAGCCTTGCGTTGCTCGAAGAAGGCCACTGGCAGCAGCAAGTACAGGCGCTGGAGGAGCAGTTGTCGGCAGGACTGAAACCGTTATTGGAATGTGAGCTAGTGGCCGATGTACGCGTGCTTGGCGCAATTGGCGTTGTCGAAACGCACAAGCCGGTGGATATGGCAGCACTTCAGGCGTTCTTTGTCGGGCAAGGTGTCTGGATTCGCCCGTTTGGCCGGCTGATTTACCTGATGCCGCCGTACGTTATCAGCCCTGAGCAACTGGATAAATTGATTCAAGCCGTGGCGTATGCGGTACAAAATCCGGCATTTTTCAGAAGCTGAGAGCCAGCAAGCCTTACGGGTATGCACTACACTTCGAGGATCTTTTCACGTCCCACACAGGGAGATTCAGATGAAAATCCTCATGGTTTTAACCTCGCACAATCAGCTCGGCAACACCGGCAAACCCACAGGCTTTTGGCTTGAGGAGTTTGCCGCGCCGTATTATGTCTTTCACGATGCCGGGTTGAAAATCACGCTCGCGTCACCGAAAGGCGGGCAGCCGCCGCTCGATCCCGTAAGCGACGAGCCGGACGCGCAAACCGACGATACCCGTCGTTTCCGTGGCGATGCTACCGCGCAAAAGTTATTAGCCAATACCGAAAAACTCGAGGGCATCAAGGCCGATGATTTTGACGCGGTGTTTTACCCAGGCGGCCACGGGCCGTTGTGGGATCTCGCGGAAGACACATACTCCATCAAACTGATTGAGCAATTTTGGGCCGCTGGCAAACCAGTTGCTGCGGTGTGCCATGCCCCCGGTGTTTTGCGCAAAGTGACAAAACCCGACGGCTCACCGTTGGTCAAAGGCAAAAGGGTCACCGGCTTTACCAATAGCGAAGAAGAAGGTGTGGGTTTAACCGCAGTGGTGCCCTTCCTGGTAGAAGATGAGCTGAAAAAAGCAGGTGGCTTGTTTGAGCGCACCGATGACTGGGGCGAGTATGCTGTAGTCGACGGGCACTTAGTTACCGGGCAAAACCCGGCATCTTCAGCGATTGCGGCTGAAGAACTGCTGAAGTTACTGAATCTCTAAGCGCGAGGAGTTGAGATGAAACTGGTCAGTCAGGATTTCAAAGATGGGGATAAACTCCCCTGGCGTCAGGTACTTAATGGAATGGGTTACGATGGCGATAATATTTCGCCTCATCTAGCGTGGGATGATGTTCCTACGGGAACCAAAAGCTTTGTCGTGACCAGCTACGATCCTGACGCACCAACTGGTTCTGGTTGGTGGCATTGGGTGGTAATCAATCTGCCAGCCAATACACGCGTCCTGCCGCAAGGTGCAGGTTCAGGCCTGGCTGAACTGCCAGAACCTGCCGTGGAGACACTCACCGACTTTGGTAAACCGGGTTATGGTGGTGCAGCGCCACCGAAAGGTGAAGTACACCGCTATATTTTCACAGTTCACGCGCTTGATGTTGATAAGCTAGATGTGACGGAAAATGCATCCGGGGCAATGGTGGGCTACAACGTCCATTTCCATTCATTAGGCAGCGCTTCAATCACCGCGAAGTTTAATTAACCCTATCTTTTTATACCCAAATAATTCGAGTTGCAGGTGAGCGGCAAGAGAAAGAGTCCCGATGAGCTTACTTGAGTAAGTGATTCGGGCGATTGAGCGTAGCCAACAACCCTGCAACTCGAAGAATGACGGGTATATGAAGCCGATTTGCACAATCGGCTTCCAGTTTCCCCCAACTTAGTATAAAAAAGCAGGCTTTCAGATCCCCTTTTAAATTTGCACTGCAAGGAGCAACCCTTGAACACCTTCTCTGTTTCTCGTCGGGCAGCTGTGCTCGCTTTTGCTGTGGCGCTATCGGCTTGTAGCTCAACACCGCCAGAAGATAAACCGTCCACGCAAGTGGCACCAGGCACCCAATCTCGTCCAGTTTTATCGTCCGATGAAGCCCAGAACTTTGTTCAGGCACGTTACTTCTCATCTAAAAATAAAAATGAAGCCCCTTGGGTGCCATCATCTATTCGTATTCCGCAGCAGCCTGACTTTGTTGTTGGTGCAGCCGGTGGCGAAGGTGTGACCCACACGTCTGTCCAGGCTGCCGTTGATGCAGCCATCATGAAACATAGCAACACCCGTCAATACATCGCTATTCAGCCAGGTGAGTATGTCGGCACCGTTTATATTCCGGCCGCTTCTGGCAGCGTAACGCTGTACGGCACCACTGATAATGCAAGTGATGTGAAAATCACTATGCCATTGGATTCTGAAATCGATGCGAATACCTGGCGTCGTGCAGTTAACCCAGGTGGTAAATATATGCCGGGTAAACCAGCCTGGTACATGTTTGATAGCTGCCAGAACAAGCGTAATGCCACCGTAGGTATTATGTGTTCTGCTGCTGTCTGGTCGCAGAACAGTGGCTTGCAGATGCAAAACCTGACTATCGCTAACACTCTGGGTGACAGCGTAGATGCCGGCAATCATCAGGCTGTAGCACTGCGCACTGATGGCGATAAAGTACAGTTGAACAATGTTCACCTGCTGGGCCGCCAGAATACCTTCTTCGTCACTAACAGCGATGTGCAAAACCGCCTGTTAAATGACCGCCAGACACGCACATTAGTGACTAACAGCTACATTGAAGGTGATGTGGATGTGGTTGCAGGTCGTGGTGCTGTGGTGTTCGAAAATACCGACTTCCGTCTGGTTAACAGCCGCACAAAAGAAGGCACCGTGTTTGCGCCAGCTACACTGCCGAATATTTATTACGGTTTCCTGGCCATCAACAGCCGCTTCACTGCAGCAGGCGATAACGTCGCGCAACTGGGCCGCGCCTGGGATGTTGAAGCAAGTGAAAATGGTTATACCGCAGGCCAGACCTCTAACGGTCAGGTTGTTATCCGTGACAGCGTGATTAACGAAGGTTTTAACAGTGCAAAACCTTGGGGCGATGCCGCTGGTTCTAAGCGTCCATTCGCTGGCAATATCGGTACTAAAGGCGAGAAAGGCGAAATCCAACGCGATTTGAATGATGCGAATGCTAACCGTCTATGGGAGTTCAACAACCGTGGCGTGGGTAGCCCGGTAGTTGCTGAGTAAAATTAAGTATCCGCATAAAACTAAAAACCTCGCCACGGCGAGGTTTTTTTATCACTAAATCAGAAATTACTTAGCGTTTATTACAACCCACATAGGCCCTTGCCCTACTGCATAACGGCCTTTCTCTTCCAGTAAACCTTGTTCACCGGTAATTTGATAAACCGCGATGTGATGCGATTTCTGGCCTGCTGCAATCAGATATTTACCACTGTGATCAACATTGAAGCCACGCGGTTGCGTTTCCGTCGGCTGATAGCCTTCCACTGCAAGAACGCTACCATCTTCAGACACGCTAAATACCGTGATGATGCTGGCAGTACGGTCGCAGGTGTAGAGATGGCGACCATCAGGTGTAATGTGGATATCGGCGCCCCAGCGGGTATCTGAGAAGCCCGGAGGCATCATGTCGAGCGTCTGCACGCATTCAATTTTGCCGTTAGCATTTTTCAGCTCCCAGACATCAACAGAACCATTGAGCTCGTTGACGCAGTAACCGTATTGTTGATTCGGGTGGAACGCCATGTGGCGCGGACCTGCGCCCTCAACGGTGGTGACTTCTGCCGGGGTCTGCGCCACCAGATGGCCATCGTCAGACAGGGTAAACTGACAAATGCGATCTTGCTTCAGTGCCGGAACCCAAAGTGTGCGGTTATCCGGGGTGATATTGGCTGAGTGGCAGCCTTCCAGCCCTTCCACCACATCAACAACCTCACCAGGCAGGCCATCATTGGCAAGACTAACAACGCTTACGCTGCCTGAATTATAAGAAGCGCTGAACAGGTAGCGGCCCTGGTGGTCGGTAGAAATGTGCGTTGGGCTGCCAGGAATGGCAGTGACACCCGCCTCGGTGAGCGAGCCGTCATCTGGCGTAATACGATAGGCGATAACGCGAAACTCAGGGCGCACACCCACATACAGGTAACGTTTGTCAGGGCTGATAACCATTGGCTGAACCTGGCCTGGGACATCAACGACCTGCACAAGCGTAAGCTCACCACCAGGGTTAAGCTGCCAGACGTGAATTTGCTGGCTTTCCGGGCTGGCGGTATAGACTGTTTGTTTCATGAAATCTCTCTCCTCCCAACATATTGAGTTATTGTCACAAGGGTAGTGCGTGTTGCCATTTTGAACAACGCGGCAAGCGGTGTAACATCAACACAGGCCTTATGATTCTGAATTTGACTGGAACCCTAAATGACTTATCGCGTAATCGCCCTTGATCTTGACGGTACATTGCTGACACCGCAAAAAACCATTCTTCCTGAATCACTGACAGCTTTACAACGCGCACGTGACGCTGGCGTGAAAGTTGTCATCGTGACGGGCCGTCATCACGTTGCCATCCATCCTTTTTATCAGGCACTGACCCTGGATACACCTGCAATTTGCTGTAATGGCACTTATTTGTATGATTATCATGCGAAAAAGGTTCTTGAGTCCGATCCTTTACAACCGCAGCAGGCCAATCAGTTAATTGACTTACTGGATGCCCACAACGTTCATGGGCTGATGTATGTTGATGATGCCATGCTGTATCAAGAGCCTACCGGCCACGTTTTACGTGCTGAAAACTGGGCAAAATCTTTACCTGAATCGCAACGTCCTGTGTTCCGCCATGTGAATTCACTGCGTGAAGCGGCTTATGACGTTGATGCAATCTGGAAATTTGCTCTTACCGATGAAGACACGGTGAAACTGCAAAACTTTACCCAGGTTGTTGAGCAACAACTTGGACTGACATGCGAATGGTCATGGCATGATCAAGTCGATGTGGCGCAAAACGGTAACAGTAAAGGCAATCGCCTGGCAAAATGGGTTGAATCACAAGGTTTATCAATGAGTCAGGTGATGGCGTTTGGTGACAACTTTAACGACCTGAGCATGCTGGAAAGCGCAGGTCTGGGTGTGGCGATGGGTAATGCTGATGACGCGATTAAAGCACGCGCGGATTTGGTGATTGGTACTAACCTGGAAACAGGCATTGCCGAGACGATTTATAAGCATTTGATTTAGTTTTATGAAAATGGTGGATGACGCTTTCGCTTATCCACCCGACAAAAATCACGCGGTTATCGAAACACTCTTAATTTGCGCGTACAACCACTGGCCCGGCTTAATCATTAACTCATCCCGCGCCCACGGGCTAATTCGCGCCCAAAGTGTTCTTGAACCCACTTCCAACTGCACTTCAACCTGCCCTTCATCGTCGTAGCACTGTGCAACCCTGGCACGTAACACGTTACGAATACTGCTGTTGACCGGCGGCTGGAGAATCAATGAAACATCTGATGCCTGAATGCGAATACGCAATGTTGACTGCAATGGGCTTTCCAGTTTATTCACCCATAAATGCTGGTCTCCCAGCGCCAGCGCGGTCATCGCGTAATGCGGATGATGTTCTAACACCGTCACTTTCAGCACGCTGCTTTGCTGCTCTTTTGGCAACCATGGGTGCATAACGCTGCTACCCCATACCTCCTCCAGATTGCCAAACGCTTTCACTTCACCGCCATCGAGCACCAGCACTTTATCCGCCAGATGTAGGATCTCTTCCAGCGAGTGGCTGACATATAGCATCGGAATGTTAATTTCACGCGCCAGGCGTTGCAGATACGGCAGCAATTCGCGCTTACGGGGGATATCCAGCGAGGCGAGCGGTTCATCCAACAGCAGCAACTCTGGCGACGTCAGCAGAGCGCGGCCAATAGCTACACGCTGTTTTTCCCCACCAGACAAACTCCAGGGAAAGCGCTCCAGTAAAGGTTCAATACCCAGTAAGGCGACTAACTTATCAAACTGCCCGGCGGCTGATCGCGGCATACCGTATTTTAGATTGCCGCGCACGCGGTAGTGCGGGAACAGGCGTGCATCCTGAAACACATAACCGATACGGCGTTTTTCAGGAGCCAGGAAACGCTTGTTTTCAGCATCGCTCAATACGCGATCGTTCAGTACAATTCGCCCTTGCTGCGGATGCGTCAGGCCACTTATCGCGTTAATTAGCGAGGTTTTCCCCGCGCCTGAAACGCCAAATACCGCAGTAATCCCCTGCCCCGGCAAGGTTTCGTTGATCGCCAGGCGATGGTCGCCCAACGTCTGAACAAAATTTAGCTCCAGCATTAAAGTGCCCCTATCCGTTTACGGCTCTGGCGCGCTAACCATTCGGCCACCAGCAAAGACACTAGCGCCAGCACGATAGAAATCACGCACAATCGCGCGGCTGCATTTTCGCCACCAGGCGTTTGAATCAGGGTATACATCGCAGAAGGAATGGTACGGGTTTCACCTGGAATATTGGAAACGAAGGTAATAGTGGCACCGAATTCACCGAGCGAACGCGCAAAAGCCAGCACCGTTCCGGCAATAATGCCAGGTAAAGTCAGAGGGAGCGTAATGGTGCAGAACACTCGCCAGCGCCCGGCACCTAATGTGCGGGCCGCCTGCTCAAGTTTCATATCGACACCTTCGAGCGCAAGGCGAATCGCTCGCACCATCAGCGGGAACGACATTACCGCCGCGGCAAGCACCGCGCCGCGCCAACTAAACGCGAAGGTGATACCGAAAACATCGTAAATCCAGGCACCAATCACGCCACGTCGACCCATCGCAATCAGTAATAAGTAACCAACGACTACGGGGGGGAGAACTAATGGGAGATGGATAATACTGTCGAGCAAAGCTTTACCCGGGAACCGGCATCGCACCAGCACCCAGGCAAAGAAGATCCCAAAAGGAAGGCTAAATAGCACCGCAAGGGTGGAGACTTTCAGGCTCAGCAGTACCGCCTGCCATTCGGGATCGGTCAATATCATTTGATAGTCGTAAATCCGTAACGTTGGAAGATAGCGCCCGCTTCCGGTCCTTTCAGATAGGTGTAAAACGCGCTAACTGTTGGGTTGTCGTGGCCTTTCACAATGGCAATTGGGTATTCCACTTTCTTGTGGGAATCTTCCGGGAAGGTGCCCACTACTTTCACGCCTTTGCTGGCAACCGCATCGGAACCGTAAACGATACCAAGTGGTGCTTCATCACGTTCAACCAGAGCCAGTGCGCCACGAACATCTTCTGCCGGAGCTAATTTTGGCGATAGGGTATCCCACGCGCCTAACTTTTGCAGCGCTTCTTTAGCGTAAATGCCAGCAGGAACATGGTCAGGATCGCCAACAGCAAGACGGCCACCGTTGAGTAATGAAGCCCAATCGGTTTTCGCATTAATGGCCACATCACCAATTTTACTGGCTTTCGGTGCAACGACCACAAGGCTGTTGCCGAGCAGCGTTTCGCGGGTGTCAGTTTTGATAGCATCTTTGCTTACTGCGTAATCCATCCATTTCTGGTCAGCAGAAATGAATAAATCAGCAGGAGCACCCGCTTCAATCTGGCGCGCAAGCGTTGAAGATGAAGCGAAAGAAGAAGCGATTTCAACAGTCTTGCCTTTCTGGTATTGCGTAGCAATATCCTGCATCGCGTTGGTTAAGGATGCCGCGGCGAAAACGGTAATTTTGCTGTTATCGGCAAATGCCTGCCCTGCCATTGTGACGCTCAATGCGGCACCTAATGCCAGACGTACCCATTGCTTAGCCATTTGTTACTCCACTTGGTTTCGTTATGTAGCGCATAATATAACGATGCTAAGGCGGAATTTACAGATCTTATCGGCAATACGGGCGGAAAGTTTACCCACAGGAGAAGTTCAAGTGGCTGTGGCTACAACAAAAATATGGTCGCCAGCCCCAGGAATATAAAGAAACCACCGGTGTCGGTGATAGCGGTAATCAACACGCTTGAACCGACAGCCGGATCTTTGCCCAGACGCATCATGATCATCGGGATCAGCACGCCCATTAGCGATGCCACCAGCAGATTGAGTACCATCGCAAGCGTCATCACGCCGCCCAACGCCATGTCGTCGTAGAGCAGCCATGTCACGCACCCCATTACACCGCCCCAGATAATCCCGTTAAACAAGGCAACGCCCAGTTCACGCAACACTAAAAAGGAGAAGTTCCCCGGCTGGATATGTTGCAGCGCCAGTGCCCGTACAATCATGGTGATGGTTTGGTTACCGGTATTACCGCCGATACCTGCAACAATCGGCATCAGAGAAGCCAGTGCCACCAGTTGAGAAATAGTGTGTTCAAACAGGCCGATAACGCGTGAGGCGACAAACGCGGTACACAAATTTATTGCCAGCCACGCCCAACGCGCTTTTACCGCTTTACTCACCGGGGCAAACACATCTTCTTCCGCGCTCAGGCCACCCATACGGCGCAAATCGTTGTCGGTTTCTTCGTAAACCACATCAACGATCTCATCAATCGTCAGGCGGCCAATCAGTTTGCCGCTGCTATCGATAACCGCCGCACTGACTAAGTCATCACGTTCAAAGGTACGCGCGGCAACTTCGTCGTTGTCTTCGGGAGCAAAGCAGGTTGGATTGTCATCCATCACGCTCATGACCAACGTCTGCGGAGCATGCAGTAAAATGGTGGTTAACCCCAGCTCTCCAAGCAGCGTTTTATCTCGCGTGGTGACAAAAACTTTATCAGTGTTTTGCGGCACTTTGCCGCGTAAACGCAGGAATCGTTGTACCACTGCAAGCGTGACATCCGCCCGTACGGTGATGACTTCGAAATCCATAATCGCGCCAACACTGTGCTTTTCGTAGTGCAGCACTTGCCTGACACGGGCGCGTTGTTCCTGCGGCATGCTCGCCAGCAAACGCCCCATCAAGTCACGAGGAAGATATTGCGCAAGGTAAATTTGGTCGTCTATATCCAACGGACGAATGATATTGAGCAGCGCTTTATCGCTCATCCCTTCAATCAGGTCATCCCAAACAGTTTCCGAGGCTTCAATTAATATCTTGCCGCGCTGATCGTCTTTGATCAGTCGCCATAACGCATGGCGCTCTTCCGTCGGTAGAGCTTCCAGTACGTCAGCAAGATCCGCCGCGGGCAGTCTTGCCACAAGCGTGGCTACCTCTGAAATATCCTGTTCGGGAGTATGAGCATCAGGTTGTGGCAACCTGCCCAGAATGCCTGTGGCAACAGCTTTATTGGTTAATAGAATTTGGAGGATGCGGGCTCGGTCTTGCGCACGTTGTTTAGTACTGTACTTTGGAGTGACAGACATCTGGCAGTTTTCCCTGAGAACGACGAGCTAAGTTATAGCCTGTCGGGCCGAAGATAACCAGATTTTGTAGGGTGGATAAGCGGCTAGCCTCATCCACCATTGTGGTCGGTAATGTCGGGGGCGCTGCGCTTGCCCGACCTACGAAGAAGATTAGCTTCCGGTTCTGGCGACCGCATCTCTTGAGGCATGCTCACGCTCATGGCCGGTTAACTCACCGAGTTGCCCGTGACGCATTTCCAGTAACCGGTCGGCATGAATAAAGTAGTGATCGTCATGACTGATGGCAAAAATGGTTTTGCCCATTTGCTGCATTAGCGGCAACAAGGTCTGGTAAAACTCGCGGCGGAAATGCGGGTCCTGGTCGGCGGCCCATTCATCTAATAAGATAATGTCGCGCTCTTCCGCTAACGCCAGTAGTAAGGCCACGCGTTTTTTCTGCCCTTTCGACAGTTTCAGATTGAGAATAGTGCCGTTTTCCAACTCCAGCTTGTCGCTCATTTTCAGGCGTTCAAGCCATTGAGCAACCAACTCTGGGTTAGCCTGTTCACCCTGCGGCCCGAGCAGGCGGTCAAACAACCAGACATCGGTAAACACCGCAGAAAACAGCTTGCGATAATCGTCCTGATTACTGGCATCAATCTTTTTACCATCCAGATAAATTGCGCCAGATACCGGCTGGTAAAGCCCGGTCAGCAGCATCGCCATGGTGGATTTTCCGCTACCGTTGCCGCCAATAAGGAACAGCAATTCGCCACGTTCAATTTTGAGATTCAGCGGCCCAACGGAGAAGCTGTTGTCACCGTACTGGAACATCACATCGCGCATTTCGAGGGTTTGCCAATGGGCCGGTTCAAGGCTTCGCGGGAATTCGGCATCGTACGGTGCAAGATGGAATTTGTTCAGCTTGTTGAATGCCACCTGAGCGGTAAGCAACGTCGGTAATGCGCCAATCGCCGACAACATCGGCGTGCGTAAGAACAATAATGTCAGAGAAAACGTGGCGGCAACGTTGGTATCAGACCAACCGAGGCTATTCGCCATCCAGAACACCAGGCCAATCACGCCGAGCATCATAATATTCGACCAGTTCACCGCACTCAGATGGTAGGTATCCGCGCGAATAATATGGCTGCGATAATCGTTAGCATGAGGAATATAAGTGTCTTCATAGACGCGTTCAGCACGTTCGCGGTTTAACGCCAGTTCTTTGCGCCCTTCAATCACGGTCTGGTAATCGTTGTAAAGCTGGTCTTCAATTTCACGCAACTGCGCCAGATGCTTGTAAACTCGCGCCACCAGCACGTAGCCGCCATAGATGGTTATCGCGACCCAAATCGCCGTCACACCGAGCATTTTTGGCGACAACCACGCCAGATATGCCGCTGAACCAAAGGTCAGAATAATGCCCTGCACCAATTCCGGCAGGCGCACAAAGGCAATGGTAATGTTGCGCACGTCACTGGTTAAACCCGCCAGCAGTGCCGCATTGCCCAGTTGTTCAACCCGTTCAACGTGCGTATCCATCAGGCGTTTAATAAATTCACTGCGCAGACGGAATACAAAGTGGTGGCCAAGTGTGGTCAACGCCAGCTGTGAACCTAATGTCACTGCCATTAATAGCAGTAATAAGCCAAGAAATTCTGGTAGCACCGATAGGGAGAGATCGGGCGTTTCAATCAGCCGCAAATTAATAAAGGCAATTAAGCCGATACCTAACGCCGCACTGAGCAGGCTTAATGCCATTACTGTCAAGAAAGGCCAGCGATACTGCCGGTAAACCACACGTAAAAGTTCCATCACTCACTACCCAAAATCGAAAACAGCGAGCAGTTTAAACGGCAATTACTGTACAGCAAGAATAATTCTTATTTATATTCGTGTTAACGGGTGTGCCGGAAAGTGAGATTGTAGCGAAACTCGTCAGTAGCAGGATGATGGCCCGGTTTAAGCGGTAAAATACCATGATAAAACAGCCTTGACGGCCCGCCCCAAACCACGATATCACCATGTTCAAGCATCACTCTTTTCAGCGGGTCATTGCGCTTAAGCCCACCAAACTGAAACACGGCGGGTAACCCAAGCGACACCGAAACAATTGGCTGTTGTAGATTTAGCTCATCTTTGTCCTGATGGAGTGAAAGCTTAGCGCCCGGTGCATAGCGGTTAATCAGACAGGCATCAGGATTAAAATCAGGATACCCCGCAGCCTTTGAGGCGGCATCGGATAACTGGCGAAAAACAGTCGGTATCGCGGGCCAGTGTTGTGAGGTCAGCGGGTCAATCGGGGAATAGAGGTAGCCGTGAGCGTTAGTGGTCCAGCCGACTTCGCCGCAGTTGGTCATCGCCACCGACATCGTGTAACCGCCTGGCGTGACCATCTGGCGAAATGGGGAAAGTGCGGCAACCTCCTCAATTTGCGCGATAAGCAGCCGTGCATCAGCACAGGCAAAGCGACGCAAAATAACTGCGCCATCAGCCAACGGCTCTAGCCACGGTGCTTCATCGGCAAATAAATCGAGCATCACTCCCCCTGCTGTTGGGCTTCAATCTTAAGAAGTAGGCGCTTACGCTCAACACCCCAACGGTAGCCAGAAAGCGCACCGTCATTACGCACAACACGGTGGCATGGAATAATGACCGCCAGTTTATTTGCGGCGCATGCTCCGGCCACTGCACGTACTGCCTGCGGCTTGCCGATACGTTCAGCAATGTCACGATAGCTTGCAGTCTGCCCGGTAGGAATCTCACGCAATGCCTGCCAGACTTGCTGCTGAAATGCGGTGCCCTGAATATCCAACGGCAAATCAAACTGCTGGCCCGGTCTCTCCAGTAAACTCACCACCTGGGCGACATTTTGCACAAAGAGTTCGTCACCGGCCATTAATGCAGAGTGCGGGAACAGCGTTTCCAATTCGGCAATCAGCGTTTTGGCATCGTTACCTAACAGTATGGCGCAAATACCTCGCTCACTCTGCGCGACCAGAAACATCCCCAAACGACAGGACCCCACCACAAATTGAATCACGGTGCGTTCCCCTCCCTGCCGGTATTGCTTCGCCGTCATCCCTAAGACTTTATCCGCCTGCTGGTAGTAGTTGCTTCCTGACTGAAAACCGGCGTCGAAAACAGCCCGTGTGACAGGCTCACCCTGAGCCAACTGCGCACGTAACCGTTTCGCCCGCAACGCCTTTTGCCACGCGTGAGGCGTTAGCCCAGTGACTTGTTTAAACAGACGATGAAAATGGAACGGGCTCATTGCCACTTGCGAAGCCAGGTCGGCAAGAACGATTGACTCGTTGCTGGCTTCAAGAATTCGGCAGGCCAGCGTGATGCGGTCAATACGTTGTTGCTCAGGCGCTTGTTTGTCTGGCTGGCAACGTTTGCACGGGCGAAAACCAGCATCAACGGCGGCGCCAACGCTTTCAAAGAACAGCACATTTTTACGTAACGGATGGCGCGCGCTGCAAGAAGGACGGCAGCAGATCCCGGTAGTGTTCACCGCAAAGACAAACTGCCCATCAGCGCGACTATCACGGGTTTCCACAGCCTGCCAGCGGCTTTCATCGTTGGCTTTATCAAAAAAATGATTCATGACTGGCTCCTGTATTTTGCTGTCATGATATGACTGTGACAGTTTTAGGACGCTGGGAAACCCGCAATCTTGCTTTCTAATTTTACTCGCTAAGTAAGAAGGTTTTAAACTGAGGCGACATCCAGGTGGTAAAACTATCGCCCTCTTTAGTGATTAAATAAACCGCCAGCCCCTCTTTTTCTGCCACCTGTTTGGCTTTTTCAGTTCCAAGCACCATCAAACCGGTATCCCAGCCATCGGCTTCCATTGCCGTTGGTGAAATCACTGTCGCGGAAACTAATTTATGCTGAATCGGTTGGCCTGTTTGTGGGTCAATCACATGGGACAAACGCTTGCCATCCAGTTCGTAATAATTGCGATAGCTGCCGGAGGTGCTTATCCCGTGCCCATTGAGATCAACCACCGCCTGTACAGCATTTTCACGATCGGTAGGTTTCTGAATCGCCACTCGCCAGGCTTTACCATCAGGATTAGTCCCTCGCGTTACCACTGCTCCACCCACGGAAACCAAATAGCGGCTGATGCCATTTTGTTCCATTAAACGCGCCAGATGATCGGCAGCATAACCCTCACCCATCGTGGAGAGATCAACATACAAACCCACAAGATCTTTCTGTAACCACTGTTTCCCGGCCTGGTTTATCACCGTGAGATGATGCAACCCGGTCAGCGCTTTCGCAGCATCAATTTGTGCCTGATCAGGCGTTTTTATCGGTTGTTTATCTGGGCCAAATCCCCACAGATTCACCAGCGGCCCGACGGTAATATCCATCGCGCCATCGGTCTTCGCGCCAATGCGCAAAGCCATAGTCACAATATCGCTCATTGCTTCAGCGACGGGATAAGGTTCCGTCGTAGAGGACTGGTTAAAGCGCGATAAGGCAGAATCTTTTTTGTAGGTCGACAACAGGCGGTCGTCACCATCTAGCTGCCCCTGAATTTTTTCCCGCAGCTCAGTCTGTCTTGCATTGTCCACACCCGCGAGACTTGCACGCCAGTATGTCCCCATGGTTTTGCCTTCCAGCACCATGCCAGTATTACTTTTTGCTGCTGGGTTATCACAGCCTGCCAAAGCACCCAAAACTATGGCAAACAGGCCATAGCGTAATAATCGTAAGTCCATTGTTTCTCTCTCCTGTTTGAGCGCAAAAGGGTACACCAACTGGCAAAGAATTGGATTAAAAGTGAAGGATTGTTGAGAGTCCAGACGTAAAAAAGGCGCCCTAAGGCGCCTTTTACAACGAACACTGCAAAAGCAGGAATTAGAACTGGTAAACCAGACCAACACCTACGATGTCATCGGTACCGACGCCAGCGTTACGAGTGAATTCGTTTTCGTCCAGCAGGTTGATTTTGTAATCAACGTAGGTGGACATGTTTTTGTTGAAGTAGTAAGTCGCGCCAACATCAACATATTTAACCAGATCCTGGTCGCCGTAACCTTCGATGTCTTTACCTTTGGACTGCAGGTAAGCAACGGAAGGACGCAGACCGAAGTCGAACTGGTACTGAGCGACAACTTCGAAGTTCTGTGCTTTGTTAGCAAAGCCCAGGTCACCCGCGCGAGTTGCGTTGTAAGTCTGGGTGTACTGAGTTGCCAGATAGATGTTGTTAGCGTCATATTTCAGACCGCCGGTGTAAGTTTCAGCGCGATCGCCTTCACCTACAGCCATGTTGTTCTGGTCAGTAGTACGCTTGGAGCTAGAGATAGCTGAACCCAGGCTGAAACCTTCACCCAGATCGTAAGTTAAGGAACCGCCGAAGCCGTCACCGTTCTGTTTCAGAGCGCCACGACCGTTCTGAGTAGAACCTTCGCCAGAAACGCTGCCGTTTTTACCCTGGTATTGCAGAGCAAAGTTCAGGCCGTCAACCAGACCGAAGAAGTCGGTGTTACGGTAAGTTGCAACACCGTTTGCACGTGATTGCAGGAAGTTATCAGAACCGTAAGTGTCGCCGCCAAATTCTGGCAGAACGTCGGTCCATGAAGTTACGTCGTAGACAACGCCGTAGTTACGACCGTAGTCGAATGAACCGTAGTCAGCAAAACGCAAACCTGCGAATGCCAGACGAGTCCACGCCTGATCGCTGCTGCCTTCAACGTTGTTAGCCTGAACGTTGTATTCCCACTGGCCATAACCGGTCAGTTGGTCGTTAATCTGAGTTTCGCCTTTAATGCCAAGACGGAAGTAAGTCTGGTCACCGTCAACGCCTTTGTCGTCGGAGAAGTAATGTAAACCATCTACTTTACCGTACAGATCTAATTTGTTGCCGTCTTTGTTATAAATTTCGGCCGCATGAGCGGTGCCTGCTACCAGCAATGCTGGAACCAGGAGGGACAGTACTTTAACTTTCATGTTATTAACCCTCTGTTATATGCCTTTTTATATGCCACTGCTTACTGATTAATTCTCTAATCAGTCGGCTAACCCATTGTCCAAAACAAATACAGATTAATCCAATCCGAATATGATACTAAAACCATAGAGATGTTTCATTTATCCACATACGTGTTTCAAAATGTAAATTCAATGGAACTTTTTTCCGCACAAAAAGATAATAATATAAGCACTAATCGTCAAAACAAATAAAATAACAATTAAAATCAATAACTAAAATTATATCGCCCTCTGTAGCACTGAATGATAAAACACGCTCATTATTTATATATAAAATAACTCCCGCTATCATCATTAACTTTATTTATTACCGTCATTCAGCTTTGAATGTCTGTTTACCCCAATTTGGACCGGATGCTTGCATCCGGTTTTTTTTACGTTTCTTTACGTAACTTTAATCATTTTGTGCTATCCCCTTCAAAAAATAACGTCTATTAACAAATTACCGCTTCGCTTACAGATAAATCTCACCTCTCATGCGGGAACTTTCTAAAAAAAGAAAACCTAAATAGACAATCATTTCATATTAAATAATTGTACAAGTGAAACTATTTTGTACAAAAATACCGCGGAAAGTTGATTAAAATACAATCCGTTCAATGGCGCTATTTCGGCTAATTATCAACAGCCTGGAAATGTCACGATTTCGAATTATACTCGTTGAGTTTTAAGACACAGACGATGACGCCAACGCCTGTTGCAGGTATTCTTGATCTGGATATGTTGGTTTACTTACTAACAGCTATAACGCCTGCTGGCTTGCCTTGCAGAGCAGTGGATTTTTTTAAGTGGCGAATGCTCGCCGGGTTGCGCGCTAACAATGAGTCAGTCAGACCGTATGATCCCTAATAAATTTTCGCTTATTCCCGGTAATATCACTCGCTTCTTCCTGCTATTGATAGTCGTGCTACTGGTTGCCATGGGTGTCATGGTGCAAAGTGCCGTCAACACCTGGCTCAAGGATAAAAGCTATCAGATTGTCGACATCACCCATGCACTTCACAAAAGGGTTGAGACCTATCGTTACGCAACCTGGCAGATATATGACAACATCGCCGTCTCAACGGCGCCAGCAAGCGACGGCCTGCAAGAAACGCGTCTACGCCAGGATGTGTATTATTTAGAAAAGCCACGTCGTAAAACCGAAGCCCTGATTTTTGGCTCACACGACAGCTCAACACTGGATATGACACAACGTATCTCTACTTATCTTGATACGTTGTGGGGCGCTGAAAACAACCCATGGTCGATGTACTATTTAAATGGCCAGGATAACAGCATGATCCTGGTTTCCACCCTTCCACTTAAAGATCTTTCTTCCGGTCTTAAAGAAAGCGGCGTCAGTTCAATAGTCGATTCACGCCGAGCTGAAATGCTTCAGCAAGCAAACGCACTTGATGAGCGTGAAAGCTTCTCTCAACTACGCCACCTGGCATGGCAAAACGGTTATTACTTTACCCTGCGAACAACCTTTAACCAGCCAGGCCACCTGGCAACGGTCGTAGCGTTTGATTTACCCATCAACGATTTGATCCCACCGGGGATGTCACTTGACAACTTCCGTCTGGAAAATAACGACGCTCCAATGGCGGCTAACGGCATAGAAAAAGAAGATCCGGATAGCATCTCCATTAATTTTAATGGCGCGAAAATTGAAATAGCGTCCCCGCTTGCTACAACCCATATGCGGCTGGTCTGGCAGGTTCCGCTCGGCACTCTGCTGATGGACACCTTGCAGAATATTATCTTACCTCTGCTACTCAATATTGGCCTGCTGGCACTGGCGCTCTTCGGCTTCACCACTTTCCGCCAACAGGCAGCACGTCCTGCAGAAGTACAAAACGGCAACGGCGAATTGCAAATTTTACGTGCACTTAACGAAGAGATTGTCTCGCAATTGCCGCTGGGCCTGTTGGTACATGACCTGGATTCAAATCGCACAGTCATCAGCAATAAAATTGCCGATCATTTGTTGCCACACCTTAATCTGCAAAACATCATTGCGATGGCCGATCAGCATCAAGGTGTTATTCAGGCAACTATCAATAATGAATTGTATGAGATTCGCCAGTTTCGCAGCCAGATTGCACCACGCACGCAGATATTTGTGATTCGCGACCAGGACCGCGAAATTCTGGTTAACAAAAAGCTCAAGCAAGCTCAGCGTTTATACGAAAAAAACCAGCAGGGACGAATTACGTTCATGCAGCACATTGGGGAAGCGCTACAGCAACCGGTGAAAAATATCGCCGAACACGCCAGCGCACTAGATACTCCAGAGGCGCATGCAGTTGCCAATGAAGCCCAAAGCATTGTACGCCTGGTGGATGAGATTCAGTTGCTGAACATGCTGGAAACCGATACATGGAAAACGAATGCAACGCTGTTCGCAATCCAGCCATTGATTGATGAAGTTGCACTTGAGATGTTGCCGATCATCAAACGTAAAGGCTTGCAACTGCTAATCAACAACCATTTGGCGGCAGATGAAGAGCGTCATGGCGACCGGGAAGCGCTTCGCAAAGTGCTCCAGTTATTGCTGCATTATTCAGTAACGACTACCCAAATTGGCAAAATCACCCTGGATATTACTGAAGAAGAGTCCGGGCCGGACCGTCTACTATTCCGTATTTTGGATACCGGTGAAGGCATCAGTAGTGGTGAAGTCGATAATCTCCACTTCCCTTTCCTCAACGAAACCAGTGAAGATCGTTACGGGCGTGCTAATGGATTAACATTCTATTTATGCGATCAGCTTTCACGCAAACTCGGCGGGCATCTGAATATCAAGACCCGTGAGGAAATTGGTACACGTTACAATTTGCACATCAGAATGACAGCCGAACCGCAGCAGGAAGAGCAAGAAGAGAAACTGCTCGATGATGTGGTGGCGATGATTGATATCACCTCCAATGAAGTCCGAAATATTGTCACCCGCCTGCTGGAAAACTGGGGCGCGCAATGCATCACTCCGGATGAAAGACTGGCAAGTCAAGAGTTTGATATCTTCCTGACAGATAATCCGTCTAATCTTACATCTTCGGGTTTGCTTTTAAGCGATGATGAGAACGGAATGCGGAAGCTAGGCCCAGGCCAGTTCCGAGTTAACTTTAATATCAGTAATGCCATGCAGGATGCGGTGCTGCAGCTGATAGAAGAGCAACTGGCGCAAGAAGGTATTTCGGAATCACCATTGGGTGGCGATGAAAATGCACAACTTCATGCCAGCGGCTATTACGCGCTGTTTGTCGACACAGTACCGGAAGATGTTAGGAGATTGTATACTGAATCAGCGGCGCACGATTTCGCAGCATTAGCGCAAACAGCTCACCGTTTGAAGGGAGTGTTTGCAATGCTCAATCTGGTACCCGGCAAGCAGTTATGTGAAACGTTAGAGCATCACATTCGTGAAAGTGATGCTACCAACATACAAAAATATACCAGCGATATTGACGCTTACGTCAAGAGTTTGCTGTAGCAAGGTAGCCTATTACATGAACACTATGAACGTAATTATTGCCGACGACCATCCGATTGTCCTGTTCGGCATTCGTAAATCACTCGAGCAGATCGAGTGGGTGAATGTTGTCGGTGAATTTGAAGATTCCACAGCGCTTATCAATAACCTGCCAAAACTTGATGCTCATGTTTTGATAACCGATCTCTCAATGCCTGGCGACAAATACGGCGACGGCATTACGCTTATCAAATACATCAAGCGTCACTTCCCTAGCATTTCTATCATCGTGCTGACGATGAATAACAACCCAGCTATTTTGAGCGCGGTGTTAGAACTGGATATCGAAGGAATTGTGCTCAAGCAAGGCGCGCCAACTGATTTACCAAAAGCGCTGGCAGCACTGCAGAAAGGCAAAAAATTCACACCGGAAAGCGTATCTCGCCTGCTGGAAAAAATCAGCGCGGGTGGTTACGGTGACAAGCGTTTGTCTCCAAAAGAGAGCGAAGTTTTACGTCTGTTCGCCGAAGGTTTCCTGGTGACTGAGATTGCCCGCAAACTGAACCGCAGCATCAAAACCATCAGTAGCCAGAAGAAATCAGCAATGATGAAACTGGGTGTGGAAAATGACATTGCGTTGTTGAACTATCTTTCGTCGGTAAGTCTGTCCCCGGCCGACAAAGAATAAATCAATGTCGGATGACGCTGCGCTTATCCGACCTACAAGAAAGCAATCGTAGGGTGGATTAGCGTAAGCGACATCCACCATTTTTTTATCTGCCGCTACGCACCCTTGCGGCATAAAGATCGACCGTCGTTTTCAGGATATCCAGCGTTACTGGCTTAGACAGGCAGCTATCCATTCCCGACTCAATACACCGTTGTTTCTCTTCTGCCAGCGCATTTGCCGTCACACCCACCACAGGCAAAGTCAAACCGAGCTGACGAATCCGTTGTGTCAGGCGATAACCATCCATATTCGGCATGTTCACGTCGCTCAGCACAATATCAATGTGATTTTTACTCAACACATTCAGTGCATCGACACCGTCGTTCGCCGTTTTACATTGATAGCCCAACGATCCCAACTGATCGGCCAGCAAACGTCGGTTGATAGGGTGATCGTCAACGACGAGGATCATCATGTCATCGTTTCGTTCGTTGTTGTCGGAAGGTGCAGGCGATGCAGAATCAGCCCCCGGCACATTCACCGTAACGCTGTAAATACGGCCCAGCAGCAGCATGAGATCATGAGGTGCCGCAAGGCTATGCAACCAGCAACCAGGTGATGTTTCGATTGGAATACCGATATGACGACGGCAGAAAATAATCGCTGCACGTCCTTCCCAGTCTTTTTCCAGTTCATCATCAGTTATCAATATATCGTCGTTATCAGGCCGTTGGCCCTGATACTGCCGAACTTCGATTTGGTTACGAGCAAGCACGGACTCGAGATATTTACTCAGCGAAGCATTACGCACTGCCAGCCAGCAGCGTTTATTAACCAACCCTTCAACATGGGATTGCTCGGCGTATTTTGCAGCGTATAAAGGAATACGGATCGTAAACTGGCTGCCCATCCCCACTTCGGTATCTACGGCAATATCGCCATCCATCATGCTAATGAGCTTCTCGCAGATAGCCAGCCCGAGCCCTGTACCCTGGAAGTTGTGCTGTACGCCTGTGCCCACCTGGAAGAATGGGTCAAATAAGCGCGTAACTTCTTTAGCCGGGATGCCCACGCCGGTATCACGCACGCGCCAGGAGAGGTAGTCCCCTTCGACACTGACATGCAAAACAATGCAGCCAATATCGGTAAATTTGATGGCGTTACTGAGCAAGTTAGAAATGACCTGCTGCAAACGCATCGGGTCACCTTGCAACGTCAGCGGCACATCCGGTTCGATAAAACAGTACAGTCCGAGTTGTTTACGCACCACCAGCGGCAGGTAGTTTGCGGTGATATGGCTCATCACTTCGCGTGGTGAGAACTCATGCGGCTCTATTTTTAACTGCTCGGATTCAATTTTTGAGAAGTCGAGAATATCGCTGATGATTTTCAGCAACAGGCTCGATGAGTTGTTCATCGCCGTCACCAGGCGATCTACCCCTTTCGGTAGTTCTTTAGTCTGCAATAAATCCAGGTTACCAATGATGCCATATAGCGGTGTGCGCAGTTCGTGGCTCACGGTGGCTAAGAACATAGATTTTGACTGGCTCGCCTGCTCTGAGGCTTGTGCCATTTCCTGGAGCGACTCTTCCATCTTGACGCGCGCGCTGACATCCACCAGCACACAAATCGCCACGTTTTCATTTCGGTAACGCGAATGGACAAAGCTAATCTGCAAGTTGGTATGGCTACTGGTCAGCACATCGACAAAGTTAACCTGCTGGCCACAGATAATTTGCGTTAACCGCTGTCGGTCTTCATGGGTGAGCATGTTGAGATAATTGTGCGCCAACTCGTTACTCAGAATATTGGTGCCATCCTGAGTGCGCAAAATACAGATACCGACCGGCGCTGAGGCGACAATTTTACGGTTGAACTGCTCGTGCTCTTCGAGGCGCAGGGCATCATTTTCTGCTGGAATAAAGATCCGTTTTTCATACATACGCGCCAGAGTAAACAGCACGACCCCAACCAGGATATTCAGCAGAACCGCATTGAGAATCAGCATGCGAATACGTTCCAGCACCATATCCACAGGTACGGAGTACACCACGCTCATCGATGATGGCGGCAGGTTTTTCTTGAGAATAAATTGCTTAAATCCGGAGGTATAGCCAAACCACGAACGCTCCTGAAGCCATTTTTCATCAGGCTGAAAATTTGCTCCTGGGCCAGTCAGTGAAATCAACGGACGGCTATTTTCATCGAGAATCGTCACGCCAACTGGCATTGAACCTGGTGAAAGGAAGTTCTCCATACGAATGGTTTGCTCAACACCTAACAGAGCCTGCAAGCGGTTAGCCAGATACACCGGCGTAAGAGTATAGAAATACCCGACTCCTGGACGTGACCCCTGACCAATCCAGTAAATACTATTACTGCGCTCATCTTGTGGTGCATTGCGGTATTTCATGATGCGTTCATGCAGCGTTTTTAACGCTTTTTCACGCTCAAGGGGCATTTCACGCAGGCCGAAGTCCGCCATGCACAGATTGTCACCGCCAATCAAAAAGACGCGATTGAGATCGTAGGCCGCCGAGAAATTGTCTCGCCAATAGCGTAAAAACCACGCCAGGGATTGCAAAGAAGAACGCCAGGTTGAGCTGACAGCTGAACAGTCAGAGTCCGGGAACAACGGCATGAAACTCGGTGGGTCGACTCTGTTGTCATCATTTTCCACGGACGGCAACACGCCATTAGCGGCGGTCAGACGATTTTCCGCAATGTACTTGAGCTCTTTCACCACATCAGACGTACGCTGGATATAACGCTGCGCCTGGTCGAAGCTGATATTAAATTCCTGGCGAATTTCTGACTCTTTTTCGTGTAGGGCATTCATGATGTAGAACACCGAAAAGAGCGCAATCAGCAGCCAAAGCAATAAAGCCAGTGCCCGAAACAGGTAGCGGGAGACTTTTAGTGTGGTGCGAAAGGAGACAAGATATTTCAAATTGAGCCTGGTCGTGGAAATAGCAAAACTTTAGATGCCGTTAAGGTAGCCGCAAAAATGGCAGCCCGCAACGGCAAAGGGAACGATCACTGTGTGATAGTTTGACAGCCGATCCGGACTTACTCATAACATCACTTCATAATTCATCAACAACTCGCCATCGGAAGGCTAATGTTAATGTTACGGTCCCTTTACCAACAATGCACCCCACGACGACTACGCAGTAAGCTCATTCTCATAGTAGTATTGATGGTAACTATTCCCATCCTGACAATTGGCTACTTTGTTGAAAGCGAAGGCAGAGCGGCATTACTTCAGGAAAAACAAAATAAGTTATTCGCGGTAACGCATCTGTTAGATAAGCAACTTGGCGATGACTTTGCTCTGTACGCAAACCTACCCCGGGCGGCAAGAATTCAAGCCTTGAATCAGCACCTTTCATCACGAACCGAGCAGATAGCAACTTCCTTCCCTGGCGTGGGGGCGGGTTACTATCACCGCCAACTTGATGCCATTATTACCTACGCCCCCAAAAATGATTATCAAAGTAATGTGGGTCTGAGCATTTCCGTAGATCACCCTGGTCGACATGTCATGACCAGCCGACAAAACCAAGTCGTATGGGGTAAGCAAGTACGCGGCAACATTATGAATGTGATGCTGCCAATCAGACGCAACGGGGAAATAATTGGCTATATCTGGGCTAATGAATTGTCCGAAGATATTAGCCAGCAAGCGCTGGCGATGGATTTGCGAGTCATTATCGTACTCGCTGTCGGTTTGCTTATCAGCATTTGCCTGATCATTGTGTTCTCACGCCGTCTGAGTTCAGATATTGAAGTCATTAAACATGGGCTTGCGGCATTGCCGCAAAACCTGGACACCCAACTGCCAACGTTAACGGGCGAAATGGGTGATATAACTTCCAGTGTCAATGCTCTGGCGCGAGCATTGCGTGAAACCAGAACACTTAATGACCTGATTATTGAAAACGCAGCAGATGGTGTGATTGCTGTCGATACTCAAGGGCTTGTTACCCTGATGAACCCTACTGCCGAAACGACGACGGGATACCGCCAGGACGAACTCCTCGGCAAACCCTACTCTACAATGTTTTCTACCTCGCTCTTCCATAGCCCCATTCTGGAAACTCTGGAAAAAGGCATCAGTTTTGTTGCCAGGGAAATCACCTTCCCAGCACGGCATCGCACCATTGAACTGAGTGTCACCACCAGCCAGATTTTCAATGCTAACAACGAACTAATTGGCGCACTGGTGATTTTGTCTGATCTCACCGCCCGCAAAGAAATACAACGCAGAATGGCACAGGCAGAGCGATTAGCCGCCCTCGGCGAACTCATGGCTGGTGTTGCGCATGAAGTCCGAAACCCTCTCACCGCAATTAAAGGATATGCCCAAATTCTCAGAGAGCTGGAGACAGATCCGCAACGTCAGGAGTACCTGCGCATTATCCTTAAAGAGATCCAGTCTATTAATGCTGTCATTCAACAGTTACTGGATTTTGCCCGTCCTCAAACGGGAAAATGGCAGGCCGTAAATCTCAATCAAATCCTCAATGATTGCCTGGTGTTAATTAAAACCAAAGGTGTTGAGGCGCGAATTGATTTTCTTACCCGAGTCGATCAATCGCTCACAGATATTGAGGCCGATGGAGAAATGCTAAAACAGGTCATTCTTAATATTCTGATCAATGCCGTACAAGCGATTCCCGCCAGAGGAAAAATCTTCATCCGCACCCGACGACTGGGCGATACCCATCAAATACTGCGTATTAAAGACAATGGTTGCGGTATTAGCGAACAGATAAAAAGCAAAATATTCGATCCTTTTTACACTACAAAATCATCAGGAACAGGGCTTGGTCTGGCAATCAGTCAGCGCATTATCAATTCTCATCAGGGTGATATCCGCTTCTCCAGCCATCCAAATAAGGGAACCACTTTCACGCTGTTATTACCCGTGAATCAAACTCAAGGAAGCGATCATGAAACAAAGCTGGCAAATACTGATTGTTGATGATGAAGCAAACGTTCGTCGGATGCTCACCACCGCTTTCACGCTTGATGGGCATCGTCCACTTTGCGCGGCAAACGGCTGCGAGGCGCTCAAGTTGTTCCATTCACATCAACCCGATGTGGTGTTAATGGATATACGCATGCCTGTGCTTAATGGTATTGAAGCACTGGAAAAAATGCGTGCTGTTCGCCCGGCAACGCCAGTCATTCTGATGACAGCTTATGCCGCCGTGGAAACCGCTGTAGAAGCGCTTCGTTTTGGTGCCTTTGATTACGTTATTAAACCTTTCGATTTAAGTGAGGTTAAGCTCGTCATCCTGCGTGCTATGCAAATGCAGGACATGAAGCAACAAATTAACCAACTGCATCAGCAATTGTCGAAAAGCTATCAATGGGGTCATATCCTCACCCAAAGCCCATCCATGATGGAAATATGTCGCGATACCGCCAAAATTGCGCTTAGCCACGCCAGCGTATTGATATCAGGAGAAAGCGGCACGGGTAAGGAACTAATCGCGCGAGCCATTCATTATAATAGTGGCCGTAGCCATGGGCCGTTTATCAAAATCAATTGTGCGGCATTGCCGGAATCACTGCTGGAAAGTGAGCTTTTTGGTCATGAAAAAGGAGCTTTCACCGGCGCACAATTGCAACGACGTGGTTTGTTTGAACGAGCCCACGGAGGCACATTGCTGCTGGATGAAGTCGGTGAAATGCCGCTAAACCTGCAAGTAAAGCTTTTGCGCGTTCTCCAGGAAAGAGAATTTGAACGCATTGGCGGTAGCCAGACTGTACGTGTTGATATTCGAATTATCGCTGCAACTAACCGGGATATTCCCGCCATGGTTGAAGCTGGTACATTCCGTAATGACCTTTGGTATCGCCTGAACGTTATCCATTTAACACTTCCACCGCTACGAGAGCGTCTGGAGGATATTTCACTGCTGGCAAACCACTTTTTGCAAAAGTTTAACCTGGAAAATCAAAGAGAAATTATTGAAATCGACACCTCCGCCATGGCGTTATTGGAGTCTCACACCTGGCCTGGCAACATTCGTGAGCTTTCCAATATTATCGAGCGTGCCGTCATCATGAGCACTGGTATGGTGATTTTCCCGGAAGATTTACCTCCCCTCTTACAAGCCTCTAAACCCATAAACGACAAAGAGCCTGGTACGACGGGCTCTCTGAAAGAAAACGTTAAGCGCTATGAAAAAACGCTGATCGTCACTGCGCTTAACGATAGCTATGGCAATCGAACTCGGGCAGCAATGCTGTTAGGGATCAGCCGTCGGGCATTAATGTATAAATTACAAGAATACAATATTGAGCAAATCTCCGAAGGCTAATCTTTCCCTGACAAGAATTGCGCAACTGTGCAATTCTTGTCAGGTTCACTCCATCTATACCCTCCAGTACCATTCGTTCAAAAATGAAAAATATTTCATTAAATTCAATTAGTTGAATTCATTTTTTTGTGTTTCCCACGAACTGGCATTCCCCTTGCTATGTCATGGACATCTCCATAAGGAGAGTGACTAAGGGAAATAGCATGAAAAACAAAATAATCACTATTGGTAACGCCGCTGAGCACTTCCGCGATGGCATGACCATTATGGTCGGTGGCTTTATGGGCGTAGGAACCCCACCCCGCCTAATTGAAGCGTTACTGGCTTCGGGTGTTAAAAACCTTACGATAATTGCCAACGATACCGCCTTCGTTGATACAGGTATCGGCCCGTTAATTGGTAACCGACGTGTTAAGAAAGTCATTGCTTCGCACATTGGCACCAACCCAGAAACTGGGCGGCAAATGATTGATGGTGAACTTGAAGTTGAACTTGTTCCACAAGGAACACTGATTGAACAAATCCGCTGTGGCGGTGCTGGGCTTGGCGGAATATTAACTGCTACAGGCGTTGGCACCGTAGTGGAGGAAGGTAAACAGAAGATTGTACTTGAAGGAAAAACCTGGTTGCTGGAGCGCCCTCTACGAGCTGATATTGCATTGATTCGCGCACATCAGGCTGATACCTCTGGAAATTTGACCTACCAACTTAGCGCCCGAAATTTCAATCCATTAATTGCGCTAGCCGCTGACATAACTCTTGCTGAGCCAGATGAACTTCTGCCCGTCGGTGATATTGCACCAGACAACGTCATCACCCCCGCCGCCGTCATTGATTTCATTGTTAATCCCCAGGAGTAATGCCATGAATGCTAAAGAAAAAATTGCCCGACGCGTCGCCTTAGAATTACACGACGGCGCAATAGTCAACCTGGGGATTGGGTTACCGACCAAAGTGGCTGATTACCTGCCAGAAGGAATTCACATCACTCTCCAATCAGAAAATGGTTTTCTCGGCCTTGGTCCCATCAATGATCCCCATCCGGATCTGGTTAACGCCGGAGGGCAACTTTGCGGAATCTTACCGGGTGCAGCAATGTTTGACAGCGGCATGTCGTTCGCACTGATTCGCGGTGGTCATGTTGATGCCTGCGTACTTGGCGGGCTGCAAGTTGATCAACACGCTAATCTGGCTAACTGGGTGATCCCTGGGAAGATGGTACCAGGCATGGGTGGCGCAATGGACCTGGTGACAGGAGCTCGTCACGTCATCATTGCTATGGAGCACTGTGCAAAAGATGGTTCGTCCAAAATCCTGCCTAACTGCACGCTCCCTCTGACCGCGCTTAACGCCGTTCATATGCTGGTGACCGAGTTAGCCGTGTTCCGTTTCAAAGAGGGAAAAATGTGGCTAACCGAACATGCCGAAGGAGTCAGCATTGAGGAGATAGTGCAAAAAACTGCAGCCGAATTTACCGTGGATCCTGAATTGCACCTCATGCCATTAGGCGCTGAGAGAGGTTTAGTATGATCGGTAAAATCTCCCGCCTGATGACGCGTTTCGTGAGTCGTTATCTCCCGGACCCGCTCATCTTTGCCATGTTACTGACGCTACTGACATTTATCATTGCGTTGGGGTTAACGCCACATTCGCCGGTAAGCATCGTAAAAATGTGGGGCGATGGTTTCTGGAATCTGCTCGCATTTGGCATGCAGATGGCACTCATTATTGTTACCGGGCATGCACTTGCCAGCTCCACTCCCGTTAAACGTATCCTGCAATTTACCGCTTCTGCAGCAAAAACGCCGACTCAGGGCGTCATGCTGGTGACCTTCTTTGGTTCAGTTGCCTGCGTGATTAACTGGGGTTTTGGGCTGGTGGTAGGCGCCATGTTTGCCCGTGAGGTGGCTCGCCGGGTGAAGGGTTCCGATTATCCACTGCTGATCGCCTGCGCTTACATCGGTTTTCTTACATGGGGCGGTGGTTTTTCTGGCTCAATGCCGCTGCTTGCAGCAACTCCAGGCAACCCGGTTGAACATATTGCGGGGCTTATTCCGGTATCAGATACCTTGTTCCGCGGCTTCAATCTTTTCATCACCCTTGGGCTTATCGTGATGATGCCTTTCGTCACACGCATGATGATGCCAAAACCAGGTGATGTGATTACGATTGACCCTGTTTTATTGCAAGAAGAGGCCGATTTCCAGAAAACCCTGGCAAAGGATGCTCCACCTTCTGAGCGCCTGGAAGAAAGCCGCCTGTTGGCGCTTATTGTCAGTGCATTGGGCATTGCCTACCTGGGTTTCCAGTTTTATGAAAAAGGTTTCAACATCACCATCAACACCGTGAACATGATGTTTATGGTTGCCGGTCTTCTGCTTCACAAGACACCAATGGCATACATGCGTGCGATTAGCGCTGCTGCCCGTAGTACCGCAGGGATTCTGGTGCAATTTCCCTTTTACGCAGGCATTCAATTAATGATGGAACACTCAGGCCTCGGTGGCATGATTACCGAGTTTTTCATCAATGTTGCCAATAAAGAAACCTTCCCCCTTATGACATTCTTCAGCTCCGCACTGATCAACTTCGCCGTGCCATCAGGAGGTGGGCATTGGGTAATTCAGGGGCCGTTCGTTATTCCTGCCGCACAAGCTCTGGGCGCCGATTTGGGTAAATCAGTGATGGCAATTGCGTATGGCGAACAGTGGATGAATATGGCGCAACCCTTCTGGGCATTGCCTGCACTGGCTATAGCAGGATTGGGCGTACGCGACATCATGGGTTATTGCGTTACCGCACTACTGTTCTCAGGCGTGATATTCGTTATTGGCCTGACGCTATTTTGATATCTCTCGACTAAGGAAGGAGTGTGACTATGAATAACGTTGTTATTGTCAGTGCTGCCCGAACCGCTATAGGAAACTTCAATGGGGCATTATCCAGTATTAATGCCACCGATCTGGGTGCGATTGTTATCAAAGAAGTGCTGGAACGTGCCCGCTATACAGGAAACGACATAGATGAAGTCATCATGGGTAATGTGCTGCAAGCAGGGCTCGGGCAAAACCCGGCCCGCCAGGCATTACTAAAAGCAGGCCTCGACCAAACCGTTTGCGGATTTACCATTAACAAAGTCTGTGGCTCCGGATTGAAAAGCGTGGCCCTTGCTGCACAAGCGATTCAGGCAGGTAACGCGACGTCCATAGTGGCCGGTGGCATGGAAAACATGAGCCAGGCACCCTACTTGCTTGATACCAAAGCGCGCTGGGGCTATCGACTGGGAGACGGTACGCTAACCGACACCATATTGCGCGATGGTTTACTGTGTGCAACCTATGGCTACCATATGGGGATCACCGCTGAAAATGTCGCCCGCCAATACGGTATTAGTCGCGAAATGCAGGATGCTCTGGCGCTGGAATCACAGCGTAAAGCTGTCAACGCGATAGAGCAGAACGTCTTTAGCAAAGAAATTGTTCCTGTAACGGTAAAGCAACGCAAAGGTGAAACACTGTTTTCTCAGGATGAGTTTCCTAAAATCGACTGCACTGCGGAAGGGTTAGCCCGTCTACGCCCGGCATTTGATCCATCAGGAAGCATCACTGCGGGGAACTCCTCCGGTATAAATGACGGCGCTGCCGCGTTGCTGGTCATGAGTGAACAACGCGCTCATGAGCTAAACCTTGTGCCACTCGCCCGTATTCGTGCTTATGCAAATGGGGGCGTCGACCCTTCTATTATGGGTATGGGCCCCGTACCTGCGACCAGAAATGTGCTTAAGCGAGCCGGGCTTTCACTGAGTGATATTGACCTAATCGAAGCCAATGAAGCCTTTGCCGCCCAGTATTTGGCTGTTGGTCAGGAGCTAGGGTTTGATGCGGGGAAAATCAACGTGAATGGTGGAGCTATCGCACTTGGACACCCTATTGGTGCCAGCGGTGCACGTATTTTGGTGACGCTTCTCCATGCACTGGCAGCCCGCGATAAAACGCTGGGGCTTGCAACATTGTGCATTGGGGGTGGGCAAGGGACCGCGATGATTGTTGAAAGGCTGAACTAAACCAACGATGTAAAAATGGCCTGAAATTAAACTGCCTTCATTAAATTTGGACAGTGAAAATCAGACCACCAAAAGTGTCTGGGTTCGGTACTTAACCGAGCTCAGACCAATTTTCAGAACTTTTCGATAACTTTGAAGTGCATCAATACTAAAGTCATATCCGGAGAGAACAGATCGTACTCTTCGAAAAAGCGTTTATGCTCGTTGCGCCAGTAGGCCAACGTCCGGTCACCTTCACCTTCAGCCAGAGCATGGGCTTCACCCACCTGTTCAAAAGTCGTCATTTCCGTGGTGGTCAGTTCAATCGCGCAAACCGGCTTATTCTTGCCATCTACCACCACAAAGATATCGCCTGGCTGGGCAATGCCCTCGCCATCCAGGTTAGCGCAGGTGGCTGTTTTAACACCATCGAGCACTAATTTAACCAGTTCGTCCGCCTGTTTTTCTGTATCACCAAACGCCCAGCGCTCTACATCTTCATACTTCTCAGGAATAGCCATTGAGTTACCTTATGAGTTAAACCAAGCCTAACTTGATATTAAAATAAAAAACGCCCGATGCAATAAATGCATCGGGCGTTATGAGTCATATCAAACAACAAAATTCAGATTATTCGTCTGCTTCGTCGTCTGCTTCATCAGAAGCGTTGTCATCTACGTCTGCTTCAGGTGCGATTTCGTCATCACCTTCCGCAACGGTACCGTCGATAGCATCCAGTTCTTCTTCATCAACCGGTTCTGCAACACGTTGCAGGCCCACCACGTTTTCATCATCCGCAGTACGGATAAGGATAACGCCCTGGGTGTTACGGCCAACGACACTCACTTCAGAAACGCGAGTACGAACCAGAGTACCAGCATCGGTAATCATCATAATCTGGTCGGTATCTTCAACTTGAACCGCGCCAACGACGCTGCCATTACGCTCGGTCACTTTGATGGAGATAACGCCCTGAGTTGCACGTGACTTGGTCGGATACTCATCAGCCGCGGTACGTTTACCATAACCATTCTGCGTCACAGTCAGGATCGAACCTTCGCCGCGTGGAATGATCAGGGAAACGACTTTGTCTTCACCTGCAAGCTTAATACCACGAACACCTGTTGCAGTACGGCCCATGGTACGAACGGCGTCTTCTTTGAAGCGCACCACTTTACCCGCAGCCGAGAACAACATGGCTTCGTTGCTACCGTCCGTCAAATCAACACCAATCAGCTCGTCACCCTCGTTGAGGTTGACGGCGATGATGCCCGCTGAACGTGGGCGGCTGAAGTCGGTCAACGCAGTTTTCTTCACGGTACCGCTTGCGGTCGCCATGAACACGTTAACGCCTTCGGCATACTCACGTACCGGCAGGATCGCGGTAATACGTTCGTTCGCTTCCAGTGGCAGCAGGTTCACAATTGGACGGCCACGCGCACCACGGCTCGCTTCCGGCAACTGATAAACCTTCATCCAATACAGACGGCCACGGCTGGAGAACAGCAGAATGGTGTCATGGGTATTGGCAACCAACAGACGGTCGATGAAATCTTCTTCTTTAATACGTGCTGCGGACTTACCTTTACCACCACGACGTTGTGCTTCGTAGTCGGTCAGCGGTTGATATTTCACATAGCCCTGGTGGGACAGAGTCACAACCACATCTTCGCGGTTGATCAGATCTTCAATGTTGATATCAGAGGTATTTGCAGTGATCTCAGTACGACGTTTGTCGCCGAACTGATCGCGCATCGCAACCAGCTCTTCAGTGATCACTTCCATCAGACGTTCAGCGCTGCCCAGAATGTGCAGCAACTCAGCAATCTGCTCCAGCAGCTCTTTGTATTCGTCGAGCAGTTTTTCGTGCTCAAGGCCGGTCAGTTTCTGCAAACGCAGATCAAGAATTGCCTGTGCTTGTTGCTCGGTCAGGAAATATTGACCATCACGAATACCGAATTCTGGTTCCAGCCACTCCGGACGCGCAGCATCATCACCCGCACGTTCCAGCATGGCAGAAACGTTGCCCAGAGCCCATGAACGGGCAATCAGGCCAGCTTTCGCTTCTGCGGCATTTGGAGAATGACGAATCAGCTCGATAATCGGGTCGATGTTCGCAAGCGCAATCGCCAGACCTTCGAGGATGTGTGCACGGTCGCGTGCTTTACGCAGTTCAAAAATAGTACGACGAGTCACAACTTCACGACGGTGACGCACAAACGCAGAAAGAATGTCTTTCAGGTTCATGATCTTAGGTTGGCCCTGGTGCAGCGCAACCATGTTGATACCAAAGGAAGTTTGCAGCTGAGTCTGAGAATAAAGATTATTCAGAACCACTTCGCCCACTGCATCGCGTTTGATTTCGATAACAATGCGCATGCCGTCTTTATCAGACTCGTCACGCAGAGCGCTAATGCCCTCAACGCGTTTGTCTTTCACCAGTTCAGCGATTTTCTCAATCAGGCGAGCTTTGTTCACCTGGTATGGAATTTCATGAACGATGATGGTCTCACGACCTGTTTTCGCATCTGCTTCAACTTCTGCACGGGCGCGAATGTAAATCTTGCCACGACCAGTGCGATACGCTTCTTCGATGCCACGACGGCCATTGATGATAGCGGCAGTTGGGAAGTCTGGGCCTGGGATGTGTTCCATTAACCCTTCAACGGTGATGTCTTCGTCTTCAATAAACGCCAGACAGCCGTTGATAACTTCAGTGATGTTATGAGGCGGGATGTTAGTTGCCATGCCTACTGCGATACCGGATGAACCGTTAACCAGCAAGTTAGGAATTTTGGTCGGCATAACATCAGGAATGCGCTCGGTTCCGTCGTAGTTATCGACGAAATCTACCGTGTCTTTTTCGAGATCGGCCATCAGTTCGTGAGCGATTTTCGACATACGGATTTCCGTATAACGCATCGCCGCGGCGGAGTCACCGTCCACAGAACCAAAGTTACCCTGGCCATCTACCAACATGTAACGCAATGAGAATGGCTGCGCCATACGCACGATAGTGTCATAGACAGCGGTATCACCATGAGGGTGATATTTACCGATTACGTCACCAACAACACGGGCGGATTTTTTGTACGCTTTATTCCAGTCATTGCCCAATACGTTCATGGCGTAAAGTACGCGACGGTGTACCGGCTTGAGTCCATCGCGGACATCTGGCAGTGCGCGGCCGACAATAACCGACATCGCGTAATCCAGATATGAGCTCTTTAGCTCTTCCTCAATGTTGACCGGTGTAATTTCTCTGGCAAGGTCGCTCATGTATCCGCTATCCCTCTACTGTGTCCCGGATTCAAAGGTCGCAAATTATAACACAATCGCCCTACTTTGGGGAAACCACAACATGGTTGCCGAATGGTTTATTCACAGACATTGACTGATATACTCCCGCCACGAAACGAACAAGGAGTGAGTAGCCCCATGAATGCCGAAAACCAGCCGGTTATCCAGAACGTCGACCATGATGAAATCGCCAAATTCGAAGCCGTAGCCTCACGCTGGTGGGATCTTGAAGGCGAATTTAAGCCTCTGCACCGCATCAACCCGCTGCGTTTGGGATATATCAGCCAACGCGCTGATGGGTTATTTGGTAAAACGGTGCTTGATGTCGGCTGTGGCGGTGGGATTCTGGCAGAGAGCATGGCGCGCGAAGGCGCTAATGTGACCGGGCTGGATATGGGTTTCGAGCCATTACAGGTTGCTAAGCTGCATGCACTGGAAAGCGGTATTAAAGTTGACTACGTTCAGGAAACCGTTGAGCAGCACGCGGAAAAATTTGCCGGGAAGTATGACGTGGTGACCTGTATGGAAATGCTCGAGCATGTACCGGATCCGAAATCTGTCGTTACTGCCTGCGCAAAACTGGTAAAGCCGGGTGGCCACGTCTTTTTCTCCACTCTTAACCGTAATGGCAAATCCTGGTTGATGGCGGTGGTGGGTGCGGAATACATCCTGCGCATGGTGCCAAAAGGCACGCACGACATTAAGAAATTCATCAAGCCTGCGGAGTTACTGTCCTGGGTTGACGATACCCCACTGCGCGAACGCCACATCACCGGGTTACATTTCAACCCGCTGACCAATACGTTCAAACTCGCACCAGGTGTTGATGTTAATTACATGCTGCATACAAAAGCTGAAAATTGATTTTTATCCATAAGCTAGTTTGATGAAAATTGCGCGGTATCAAACCGCGCACTTATCAATGAAGTTTAAGAAATCAGCACTCGATCAAAAATATCATTTTTTTTGCATCCCATTGACAATTGTCACAGGCCTTATGTGACGTGGACTTAGCGAAATTCCGCTTGTCACAACCTGAAATCCGTCTCGAAATCAATACTTGTTCTCAGCCGATTAGTTACTAGAATACTCACCATATAGTGATCAAGTAATCCACAACCCCCTACATATAGTATTTATCCACAAGGTTAGCCACTAGAGGCCAACTGTGGATAAACGGGGCATTTTTCATTTCACGGACAGGTACAAACGCACATGAATCAGAGTCTGCTGGTTACAAAACGTGACGGTCGCACTGAGCGTATCGATCTGGATAAAATCCATCGAGTTCTGGATTGGGCCGCCGAAGGCTTAAATAACGTATCCGTATCACAGGTTGAACTGCGCTCGCACATCCAGTTTTATGACGGCATCAAAACCTCTGACATTCATGAAACCATCATCAAAGCAGCAGCCGATTTAATCTCTCGCGAAGCGCCTGATTACCAGTATCTGGCTGCGCGTCTGGCTGTGTTCCATCTGCGCAAAAAAGCTTACGGTGAGTTCGAGCCGCCTAAACTCTATAACCATGTAGTGAAAATGGTTGAGATGGGCAAATACGATCAACATCTGCTGGAAGACTACACGGAAGAAGAGTTCAAGCAGATGGACGATTACATCGACCACGAGCGCGACATGAGCTTCTCCTACGCGGCTGTAAAACAGCTCGAAGGTAAGTATCTGGTTCAGAACCGTGTCACCGGCGAAATCTACGAAAGCGCACAGTTCCTTTATATTCTGGTTGCCGCGTGCCTGTTCTCCGGCTACCCGCGTGAAACCCGTCTGAGCTATGTGAAGCGTTTTTACGATGCGGTTTCTACCTTCAAAATTTCTCTGCCTACGCCGATTATGTCTGGCGTGCGTACCCCAACTCGCCAGTTCAGCTCTTGCGTTCTAATCGAGTGCGGCGACAGCCTGGATTCCATCAACGCGACTTCCAGCGCAATTGTGAAGTATGTTTCCCAACGTGCAGGCATCGGCATCAACGCCGGTCGTATCCGTGCGCTGGGTAGCCCAATTCGCGGCGGTGAAGCGTTCCACACAGGTTGTATCCCGTTCTACAAACACTTCCAGACCGCAGTGAAATCCTGCTCTCAGGGCGGCGTGCGTGGCGGCGCTGCGACACTGTTCTACCCAATGTGGCACCTTGAAGTTGAAAGCCTGCTGGTACTGAAAAACAACCGTGGTGTTGAAGGCAACCGCGTACGCCACATGGATTACGGCGTGCAAATCAACAAACTGATGTACACCCGTTTGTTGAAAGGCGAAGACATTACGCTGTTCAGCCCGTCTGACGTTCCAGGTCTGTATGACGCATTCTTTGCCGACCAGGAAAAATTCGAGCAGCTGTATACCAAATACGAAAAAGACGACAGCATCCGTAAGCAACGTGTGAAAGCGGTTGAGCTGTTCTCACTGATGATGCAAGAACGTGCCTCAACTGGCCGTATCTACATTCAGAACGTTGACCATTGCAACACCCATAGCCCGTTTGACCCGGCTATCGCGCCAGTTCGCCAGTCTAACCTGTGCCTGGAAATCGCGCTGCCGACCAAACCACTGAATGACATCAACGACGAAGACGGTGAAATTGCACTGTGTACGCTGTCTGCATTCAACCTGGGTGCTATCGAAAGCCTTGATGAGTTGGAAGAATTAGCGATCCTGGCTGTGCGTGCGCTGGATGCGCTCCTGGATTACCAAGACTACCCAATCATTGCCGCGAAACGCGGTGCGATGGGCCGTCGTACTCTGGGTGTTGGTGTAATTAACTTCGCTTACTATCTGGCGAAGAATGGCGTTCGTTACTCCGACGGCAGCGCCAACAACCTGACGCACAAAACCTTCGAAGCGATTCAGTACTATTTGTTGAAAGCATCGAACGAGTTGGCGAAAGAGCAAGGCCCTTGCCTGTGGTTCAACGAAACCACTTACGCAAAAGGCATTTTGCCAATCGACACCTACAAGAAAGATTTGGATGTGATCAGCAATGAGCCGCTGCATCTGGACTGGGAAGCGCTTCGTGAGTCGATTAAAACTCACGGCCTGCGTAACTCCACGCTTTCTGCTTTGATGCCGTCTGAAACCTCTTCGCAGATTTCTAACGCCACCAATGGTATCGAACCACCGCGCGGCCATATCAGCATTAAAGCGTCAAAAGACGGTATCCTGCGCCAGGTTGTGCCAGATTACGAAACGCTGAAAGACAAATATGAGCTGCTGTGGGACCTGCCGAATAATGATGGTTACCTGCAATTAGTCGGTCTGATGCAGAAGTTTATCGATCAGTCGATCTCTGCAAACACCAACTATGACCCAACGCGCTTTGCGTCTGGTAAAGTGCCGATGCAGCAGTTGCTCAAAGATTTGCTCACCGCCTATAAATTCGGTGTTAAAACGCTTTATTATCAGAACACCCGCGACGGCGCGGAAGATGCGCAAGACGACCTGGCGCCTTCAATCCAGGACGATGGCTGCGAAAGCGGCGCATGTAAAATCTAACTTAAAATCCCCTCACCTTGCTGAGGGGATTTTTTCGACGCATTACAGGATTTAACCTCATGGCTTACACCACTTTTTCACAGACGAAAAACGATCAGCTTGCAGAACCGATGTTCTTTGGCCAGTCGGTTAACGTGGCTCGCTACGATCAGCAAAAATATGACATCTTCGAAAAGCTGATTGAAAAGCAACTCTCCTTCTTCTGGCGTCCGGAAGAGGTGGACGTTTCCCGTGACCGTATCGACTATCAGGCGCTGCCCGATCACGAAAAACACATCTTCATCAGCAACCTGAAATACCAGACGCTGCTGGACTCCATTCAGGGCCGCAGCCCAAACGTTGCTCTGCTGCCGCTGATTTCCATCCCTGAGTTGGAAACCTGGGTTGAAACGTGGGCGTTTTCCGAAACCATCCACTCACGCTCTTACACCCATATCATCCGTAATATCGTTAACGATCCGGCGATTGTGTTTGACGATATCGTCACTAACCAGGAGATCTTAAAGCGCGCAAAAGATATCTCCGGTTACTACGACCGACTGATTGAGATGACCAGCTACTGGCATCTGCTGGGTGAAGGTACGCATAACGTGAACGGCAAAACCGTGACCGTGAACCTGCGTGCACTCAAGCGCCAACTCTATTTATGCCTGATGAGCGTTAACGCACTGGAAGCAATTCGCTTCTACGTCAGCTTCGCTTGTTCCTTCGCATTCGCCGAGCGCGAATTGATGGAAGGCAACGCTAAAATCATCAAGCTGATTGCCCGTGACGAAGCCCTGCACCTGACCGGCACTCAGCACATGCTGAACCTGATGCGCTCCGGTGAAGACGATCCTGAAATGGCGGAAATCGCCCAGGAATGCCGCCAGGAATGCTACGACCTGTTCGTACTGGCTGCCGAGCAAGAAAAAGAGTGGGCAAGCTATCTGTTCCGCGACGGTTCGATGATCGGTCTGAACAAAGATATTCTCTGCCAGTATGTTGATTACATTACCAATATCCGTATGCAGGCTGTCGGTCTGGACTTGCCATTTAAAACGCGTTCTAACCCAATCCCATGGATTAACGCCTGGCTTGTGTCTGACAACGTGCAGGTTGCACCGCAAGAAGTGGAAGTGAGCTCTTATCTGGTCGGTCAGATTGATTCGAACGTTAACACCGATGATTTAAGTGATTTCCAGCTGTAATTTATGAGCCGCATCACGCTACGAATCACCGGAGCGCAGCTCCTGTGTGAAGAAGAACATCCTTCCCTGCTGGCGACGCTGGAATCTCACCAGGTCGCCGTGGAATATCAGTGTCGCGAAGGTTATTGCGGCTCCTGCCGCATCCGGCTGACGGCAGGCGAAGTGAAGTGGCTTACCGAACCGCTGGCGTTTATCCAGCCCGGTGAAATACTACCCTGCTGCTGCCAGGCGCAGGGCGATATTGAAATCGAGATGTAATACAACCTCCCGCGGGAGGTTGTATATTTTCTAGCTTCGACTTTCCCGCGCTTTCATTTCCTGGTGATGTTTATTCTCACCCACCATTACCACCAGCAGCAGGATCACGGCCATAATACTGCCGCCAATCATCACCATAAAACCGCCATCCCAGCCAAAGAAATCAACGGTATAACCGACAATCGCACTCGCCGCAACCGAACCACCAAGATAGCCAAACAGGCCAGTGAAGCCCGCTGCCGTTCCCGCGGCTTTTTTCGGTGCCAGTTCCAGCGCGTGCAGGCCAATCAGCATCACCGGTCCGTAGATCAGGAAGCCAATCACAATCATACACGCCATATCCACACCCGGATTTCCCGGTGGGTTTAGCCAGTACACAATGGTCGCAATCGTCACCAGAATCATAAAGAACACGCCGGTTGCACCACGATTGCCACGGAAAACTTTATCCGACATCCAGCCGCACAGCAGCGTGCCCGGGATCCCGGCGTATTCGTAAAGGAAGTAAGCCCAGGAGGATTTATCTAATGCGAAGTGCTTCACCTCTTTGAGATAAGTAGGTGACCAGTCAAGAATCCCATAGCGCAGCAAATAGACAAAAACGTTAGCAATGGCGATGTACCAAAGCAGGCGGTTCGGGAACACATACTGCATAAAAATCTGCTTAGCTGTCAGTTCCTCTTCCGTTTTTTCGTTGTAGTCGTCCGGGTAATCATTTTTGTACTCTTCGATTGGCGGCAACCCGCAGGATTGCGGTGTATCGCGCATCAATGCAAAAGCAATGAGCGCCACCAGAATCGCCGCAAAGGCTGGCATATAAAGAGCCGCATGCCAGTCGTTAAACCACGCCATCCCGAGTAAGAACAGCAGTGGCGGCAAGCCACCGCCTACGTTATGCGCGCAGTTCCAGATAGAAACAATTCCGCCACGCTCTTTCTTGGACCACCAGTGAACCATGGTGCGCCCACACGGCGGCCAGCCCATGCCCTGGAACCAGCCACATAAGAACAGCAGCACAAACATCACCGCAATGCTGGATGTCGCCCATGGCACAAATCCCATGAATAGCATGACTAACGACGCCAGAATTAAACCGGCAGGTAAGAAAACACGCGGATTAGAGCGGTCAGAAACCGATCCCATGATGAATTTTGAAAAGCCGTAGGCGATAGAAATACCGGAAAGCGCGAATCCTAAATCCCCTCGCGAGAAACCTTGCTCAATTAAGTACGGCATTGCCAGGGTGAAGTTTTTACGCACCAGATAGTAGGCCGCGTAACCGAAGAAGATCCCCATAAAGATTTGCCAGCGCAGGCGTTTATAAGTTGGGTCAATGTGCTCGCTCTCACGCCGGGGTTGGTGCGCGCTTGGTTTGAAAATGCTCAGCATAAATGCCTCCGTGGCAGGTTTTATCAGGCAATGTTCTTTTGCGAGCGCATGGTAAGAATTATCCCGTCTGGTTAGTGTGAAACACCCCGCAAATTATTACATTTTTATTACAAACTATCGAAATAGTGCATGACATCACACTTCACTTTCGATTTATGCTCGAATTTGCTCGATATCAAACATTGATGGTCTTTTCTGTGGCTGAATAGCGTTCAAGAGGTTCTTTCCAGGAGAAGCGCATGAACGCGGATAGCAAAGAAAGGGATGTCATTATTATTGGTGGAGGTGCAACGGGGGCAGGGATTGCCCGCGACTGTGCGCGACGCGGTTTACGCACGCTACTACTGGAAAGGCATGATATCGCCACCGGTGCGACAGGCCGAAATCATGGATTACTCCATAGCGGCGCGCGGTACGCCATGACGGACAGCGAATCGGCCCGCGAATGCATTGAAGAAAACCGCATTCTGAAACATATCGCTCGCCATTGCATCGAACGCACCGACGGCTTGTTTATCACCCTTCCCGAAGACGATTTATCGCAACAGAATATCTTTATCGCCTCTTGCCAGGACGCAGGAATTGACGCTCAACGCATCGACCCCAAAGAAGCTTTGCGTCTGGAACCTGCGGCAAACCCTGAATTGATCGGCGCGGTGCGCGTGCCGGATGGAACTGTCGACCCCTTCCGCCTGACCGCCGCCAATATGCTCGATGCCAGAGAACATGGCGCAGAAATTCTTACCGGGCAGGAAGTTACCGGGTTGATTCGCCAGGCAGACCGGGTTTGCGGGGTTCGCGTATACAACCACCAGACACACCAGCATCACGATTTGTATGCGCATGTTGTTGTTAATGCTGCGGGGATCTGGGGGCAGCACATTGCAGAATATGCTGATTTGAGTGTGCGCATGTTGCCAGCAAAAGGTTCGCTGCTGATCCTGGGTCACCGCATCAACAACATGGTGATCAACCGCTGCCGCAAACCTGCTGATGCCGATATTCTGGTGCCAGGCGATACCATTTCTCTTATTGGCACAACCTCAACCCCCATCGAATACGACCAAATCGACAATATGCGCGTCACGCCGCAAGAGGTCGATATTCTGATTCGTGAAGGTTCGAAGCTTGCCCCTAAACTCGCCGCCACCCGCATCCTACGCGCTTATGCTGGCGTTCGCCCACTCGTTGCCTGCGATAACGATCCCACCGGGCGAAATGTTAGCCGTGGAATTGTTCTACTGGATCATGCAAAGCGCGACGGTATGGAGGGTTTTATTACCATCACCGGCGGCAAACTCATGACCTACCGCCTGATGGCCGAGTGGGCGACTAACGCCGTGTGTGAAAAACTCGGTAATACCCAGCCTTGTACTACAGCGACAACTCCACTTCCCGGCTCGGGAAGCTCGCAAGAAGAGACGCTCAGTAAAGTCATATCATTGCCGCCCACGATCCGCCGTTCGGCAGTCTGGCGTCATGGCGATCGCGCCGAGCAACTTCTTGCGGGCGATCGTCTGAGCAATAGCCTGGTATGTGAATGTGAAGCGGTAACGGCCGGTGAAGTTCGCTACGCGGTCAACAAACTTGCCGTTCGCAATCTTGGCGATTTACGCCGCCGTACTCGCGTGGGTATGGGCACCTGCCAGGGGGAGTTGTGTGCCTGCCGTGCAGCCGGGCTTTTACAGCGCTTTGGCACATCAACACCTGCGCAATCGCTCGATCAGCTGTCACTTTTTCTTAATGAGCGCTGGAAAGGCATTCGCCCCATCGCATGGGATGATGCGCTGCGAGAAAGCGAATTTACCGCCTGGGTGTACCAGGGGTTGTGCGGGCTAAAAAAAGGAACACCACAATGAGATTCGACAGCCTGATTATTGGCGGTGGGCTCGCCGGACTGGTGTGCGGTATCCGTCTTGCGGAAGCGGGGCTGCGTTGCGCTATCGTCAGCCGGGGTCAAAGCGCACTGCATTTTTCGTCCGGATCGCTGGATTTACTGGCCGAGTTGCCCGATGGCACTCCGGTCGACTTTCCTTTGAAGGCGCTGGATGCCTTAAATCAACAAGCACCGGAACACCCATACAGTCTGATGGGGGCGCAAAACGTACAGCGTTTCGCGATGGAGAGTGAAGCGCTGCTGGCCCGCTGCAATATCATGCTCACAGGGAGTTATCAGCAAAATCATCTGCGTATTACCCCGCTGGGTACACAACGCGCAACGTGGTTAAGTCCTGTGGAAATTCCCGTAGCTCCCCTTCCCTGGCAGCGCATAACCGTAGTGGGAATTGCAGGATTTCTCGATTTTCAGCCTGAACTGGTCGCAGGTTCACTGGCAGAGAACAACATCAATGTGAAAACCGCGGAACTGACACTTCCCGCACTGGACACGTTACGCAATAACCCCAGCGAGTTCCGCGCCGCCAATATCGCCCGCGTACTGGATAAGCCTGAGCAACAACTCCTGCTTATTGATGAGCTTAAAACCCTGGCGCATGACACTGACGCCCTGTTCCTTCCGGCATGCCTCGGGGGTGAAGATGATAAAGCCTGGCAGGCGATAAGCCGTGAATTACCCTGCCCGCTTCGCCTGTTACCCACACTTCCCCCTTCGGTGCTCGGTATGCGGTTGTATCACCAGTTGCGCCGCCGTTTTCAGCAACTCAACGGGATAATGATGCCCGGCGATGCCGTGGTGAGGACGGAAACACACAAGCAAAATATCAGTGCGATTTTCACCCGCAACCACGCAGAAGTCCCGCTGCGGGCAAACCATTATGTTCTCGCCAGCGGCAGCTTTTTCAGCAATGGCCTGGAAGCAAAATTCAGTGGGATACGGGAACCGATTTTCGGGCTGGATATTCGCGCTCCGGCGCTGCGTGAAGAGTGGTGTCACGAAGATTTTTTCAGCCCGCAGCCATATTTACAGGCAGGCGTTGCCGTTGATAAACATTTTCAGCCTACTATCGGCGGGCAACGCATTGAAAACCTTTACGCCATCGGTTCGGTACTGGCCGGGTTCGACCCGCTGCAACAAGGTTGTGGCGCGGGTGTGTCAATGACTGGCGCACTGCACGTCGCACAACGCATTCTTGAATCGCAGGGGGCGGCCGATGAATCTGCTTGATGAAACCAGTTTTGAAAACTGCATTAAATGCACCGTCTGCACTACTGTCTGCCCGGTCAGCCGGGTTAACCCGGACTACCCCGGTCCTAAGCAGTCCGGTCCTGACGGAGAGCGCCTGCGCCTGAAAGATGCAGCACTTTATGACGACGCCCTTAAATTTTGCACCAACTGCAAACGCTGCGAAGTCGCCTGCCCGTCTGATGTGAAAATTGGCGATATCATCCAGCGTGCCAAAGCCCGCTATGGCAAAACACCGTTTAAATTAAGGGATGCCATTCTCAGCCATACCGATTTAATGGGCACACTGTCGACACCGTTCGCACCGCTGGTGAATACAGCAACGTCATTGATACCGGTGAGAAATTTGCTCGATAAAACTCTCGGCATCGACAGCCACTGCGCATTACCGAAATACTCGTCAGGAACATTTCGTCAGTGGTATCGCAAACAGGCAACGACGCAAAAATCCTTTGCTGAGCAAGTGGCGTTTATCCATGGCTGTTACGTTAACTACAACCACTCCCAACTCGGCAAAGATTTAGTGCGCGTGATGAACGCGATGGGATTTGGCGTGCAATTGTTGGAGCGGGAAAAGTGCTGTGGCGTGCCGTTGATTGCCAACGGTTTTATCGACAAAGCGAAAAAGCAGGCCGCTATTAACGCAGCTTCACTGAGCAAAGCAGTGCTTGAGCAAGGGCTGCCGGTGGTCGCCACCTCGTCAACCTGCACCTTCACTTTACGCGATGAATATCCACACGTGCTGGATGTCGACACTCGGCCGATGCGTGACCACATTGAACTGGCGACTCGTTTTATCTGGAAGCAACTAGAAAACGGGAGAAAGTTGAAACTTAAAGCGTTACCGCTGCGTATTGCTTACCACACGCCATGTCATATGGAGAAAATGGGCTGGTCGCTTTACACGCTGGATCTTTTGCAGCGTTTGCCTGGCGTGGAGTTGGTTATGCTGGAATCCCAGTGCTGCGGAATTGCGGGGACGTACGGGTTTAAAAAGGAAAACTATCAATTTTCACAAAGCATTGGCGCACCGTTATTCCAGCAGATTGAGGAGAGCGGCGTCGATTTGGTGGTCACAGATTGCGAAACCTGCAAATGGCAGATTGAGATGTCCACCAGTAAGAAATGCGAGCACCCGATTACGCTTTTGGCTCGGGCACTCGCATAGTTATTAGATTTCTAGTGAGTCGACAACATTCACCCAGCCATGCTCAGCGGCGACATCCCAGCCGTTGAGCCAGCGGCGCAGCATGTTGAGGGCCATCATCGCGCAGACTTCCTGGCGTGTACGCAGGGCGTAGCGGGTTACGTTGAATTTCACTTGCAGTCCATAAGTCCCTTTTGGCGTGTGCAGTGCAAAATGAAGATGCTCGTCATCAAGGCTCCCCACCACCAGTGCCAGAGCACTTCCCGCTTGCAGCGCGAAGTTTTTTGCACGCTCCGTTATCTGCACCAGTGTTTCAGGGCGTGCGGAAAGCACTTCGCTATTACCTAATGGCGCTTGTGCACTGGCAAGTTGCAGGCACAGCAGCCCGGCGGTGAATTGTTCGCTGACGGCAATATTGAGTGACTGCGCTCTTAGGCGTTCTGCAAGTTGCGCAGGTAAACCTTCTGTTCCTTCAAAAATGGCGCTTTCACCGGCGACACGCTGCACTTGTGGCCATACGGCTTCCATCGCCTGACGCTGGCTTGCTGGGCCAGTCAATTTTAACTCGATAATCGGCATTGATGAGCGATACCCCATCACCGCGCCTTCCGGTAAAGGAATCGGCTCAAGACTTTGGGCTAACTCGCTTTCGGAACGCCCGAAAGTGGTAAGACGCAAGCAAACTGGCGGCTCAGGTAACACAAAACGCTCACGCAGGCGCGGCATGATTTGTTGATCAACCATCACTTTAAATTCGGAAGGAACGCCTGGGGTGAAGAACATCAGGCAGCGGTTGAGTTGTAGAGCAAACCCGCATGCAGTACCGACCGGGTTATCAACCATTTCACTGGTGGCAGGGATTAATGCCTGCTTACGATTGCTCGGTGCCATTTCACGCCCGCGTTCGGCAAAGAAACGTTCCATATGCGCAAGCCATTCCTGATGCATCACCAGTTCCACGCCTGCGGCAGTAGCGGCAGCCAGCGCACTGAGGTCATCACTGGTTGGCCCAAGGCCACCATTCACAATTAGAACATCGGCATGTTCGCTGCGCTCTTTAAGCACCGCGATTAAATCTTCAAGACTGTCGCCCACCGTATTACGGCGCGACATTGATAAACCCTGGTTAAAGAAATAATCAGCAAGCCAGGCTGCGTTGGTATCAATAATTTGACCATGCAGCACTTCGTCGCCGGTAGACAGCATTTCCACTTTTATCATTGTTGTGCTCCGCGGGAAGAAAACGGTTCACAATATCGCAAATTAATTTGAGGATTACCAAAAAGATAATCCTCAAAGGATTTCGTGTTGCAGGAAGGCGGCAAAGCCGTAAGTCTCTGGAAGCATAGATAACTATGCGACCAGGGCGCGCGGCAGCAGCCAACGCCCCTGCAACGCGAAAGACGAAGAGGATTTAGAAACCTGCGGAAACGCCGACGTATGGACCGTCTGCAATAGCGTTATCTCGGTTGCCATCTTTACCGTTAACACCGATATAGCGATAACCGGCTTCAACAGTGATTGGGCGAATAACAGTCCAACGAGCACCCGCACTGGCTTCCTGGTAATCTTTCACGCCACTGGAAAGAGAATCTGGGGAGTAATAGTAATCACCGAATACGGAGATGCTATCGAATACCTGCCAGCTCAAACCACCACCCACTGCCAATGCATAACCTTCATCACCATCTTTCGGATTCAGATAAACCGCACGGCCGCCAACTGTACCCATAAATGGACCCAATGGCACATTCAGACCGAGCCCCAGACCTGCGGTATCACCATCGTCATCGTTATGGGCGTAGTTACCGTTCATGGTCAGACCGGCAGAGTCCTGGCCGAAGCCTACTGCGATATTTGTATAATTTTCGCCCGCCTGGCCGCTAACGCTGATAGCGCTTGCAGATGCAGATACGAGAGCTAAACCGGCAACGCCAGCCAAAAGTAATTTGTTCATGCTTTCATTCCTGAGCAGTAAAAAGGGATGTCCCTGAAAAAACGCCGATTTTACAGCCAGGGGTGAGGTAATCAATGCGTTAGAAATGCTTTTCTTCATTCGTTTGTAAGAAAATGAAAAAACGCCCTGTTAAACAGCCGCCAGCTTCACTCTCACTAATCCCCGCCATAAGTGGCAGCAGCGGGAAAACACGAGAGTTTAGGTGTAGGCGAAACAGCATTTATGGAAGTTAAGGCAACAAAAAACCGCCCGTAGGCGGTTTCGTTTCACTCTTCATCTTGCCGGGTCCAAGGGTAAGTCAGGATCAAGCGGCTCAATGGGGTCTGGAACACCTGGTATTGTATCTCCGGGCAGCGGTTCATCGACAGGTACCGGGTCGACCAGGTTTGGATGGTTAGACATAAGAACCTCCAACGCAAGAGCAGTTAAAACCTACAAATGGAACAAAGCTTATTTTTGATTCTGCTTTGGCTTTTTCTCATCGTTCTTAGGGGCTTTATCTGGATTTTTAGGCTGCTCTTTGGAAACGTTCATGTTTAGTGTTTTCATAACTCATTCCTCAGTGATTGCAGAACTTTACTGCAAACCAAGTATAGTTTTAGGTTCATAAACTTGCTAGCGAAGCGGTTTGCAATATTTATATCTAGACCATATGCATCGCCAATAAAAAAGCCGCTCGAACAGAGCGGCATAAATCGGCCTTAGAATCGGGTATGTAGGTCGGATTAGCGTTAGCAACATCCGACATTAAAACGGGCGGGTGGCATTAAATTGTAGCCACCCGTTTTACCCATAACGTTAACTGTAATCGCGAAATCTTAATCCCGCCCTGCTTGAATTCATCAGGCAAGCGCAACCAACGCACCGGCTGCTGAAAACGGGCTACTTTTCCCGGCAACCACTCTGACAATAGCGACAGGTCAAAATCCTCGTCGGCCTCCACCACCGCAACCGGGCGTTGGCCAAATTCGGCATCATCTATTGGCACGACAAAAACTTGTTTCACCGCGGGATGAGTGGTAATCACGCGCTCAACTTCTTCCGGCTGGATCCCTTCCCCACCACTGAAAAACAGATTATCGAGGCGGCCAATAAGCGTTAGACGCGGCCCATTCAGAACCCCTCGATCGCGTGTTGCAAACCAGCCCTGTGAATTAACCAGCGGCACGACAACACCCGCTTTCCAGTAGCCTGATGCCAGGCTATCGGCACGAATCCACACTTCCTGATCAACGATTTTCACTTCCCGGCCTGGCAGAGCTTTGCCCACATCCGGCAACCCATCAGCACGTTTGGCGCAGACCGTTGAGGCCAGTTCCGTTAATCCATAACCACACCAGCAATTGATGCCTTTTTCCTGCGCCGCTTGCGTGAGCTCAACGGGAATTGCCGCGCCACCCAATAACACTTCACGCAAGGTTTCCGGAGGGGATTGATCAAGCAGTCGCCAGAGCTGGGTCGGCACCAGTGACGCATGCGTACAGCCTTGCAATGCATCGCTCAAAGGATGTAAATCGCGCACTACCATGCAACCACCCGCCAACAGCCAGCGCCACAAAATGCCCTGGCCGGAGACATGAAACAGAGGCAGTGATAACAACCAACTGTCATTCGCACCGTAGCTCATCACCGCCAGCACACCTGCGGCACTGGCAAGATGAGCATCACTGGTATGAACCGCCGCTTTGGGTAAGCCCGTTGAGCCGGAGGTCAGCGTCATCGATGCAAACCTTGCAGGCTGCCACTCAACCTTGAAACGTTCGCCTTCTAGCAGAGTTAACGGGTTGATCTCGGCAACGGTAAGCGGCGTATCAGAAGCCAATGCATGGTTGATAGTCAGCGTGGGGAGTAACTGTTGGAGCAAAGATTCAGGCAACTGTGGATTAAGCGGCAATACACGCGCCCCACATTGCAACAACGCAAGCAGAGCGAAAACCATTTCCGGGCTGTTTTTCGCACGCAACACAACGCCTTGCCCTTCAAGCACACCCTGCTGGCGAAAGCCTCCTGCCAGCGCATCAACGCGCTGGCATAGCTCACGCCAGTTCAGGCTTTCATGACCTAAAGTAAGTGCCGGTTGGTCACCACGAATTTGTGACCAATACTGCCAGGGGAAATCTTGAAAACTCATAACACTCGCTCAAGAGATTCCAGTGACCAGCACGGCAGTGGGCTGCCTGGCCATTCGCGCACCAACTGTGCCTGCATCAACGACAGCGTATCGAGACCTGGTAGCGTTTGCGGCGTCAGCCACGCGGCAATTCGCGCCAATTGTGTTAAGCCGAGGCTCGACTCAATCGAAGAACTGATAACCGCCGTCAATCCCAGGGCATGGGCCTGCTCAACCTGTTGACGGACTTTCTCAAGACTCCCGGTTAAGGTCGGCTTGATAACCACCGCACTTAAGCCAGGCTCGGCGGCAAACTCAAAATCAGGCTCACGCAGGCTTTCATCCCAGGCGATCGCAATTCCCGTTTCACGGGCAAACTCACGGGATTGCTCACGGGTTTTGCACGGCTCTTCGATAAACGCAATGCGCGGTCGGAAATCAGGATTGACGTATTTGGCGAACTGCTGCGCTTTGAGCGGTGTCCAGCCACGGTTGGCATCAAGACGCAGACGCAAATCAGGCATCGCTTCCAGCAGAAGATTGACCACCATGCCGTCGCGCACGGCTTCATACAAACCCACTTTCACCTTGGCGATTTTCTCACCGGGAATAGCAGCCAGCATGGCAAACAGTTCGTCCGGATCACCGGTGCACAATGGCGCCGCACGGTAATCCGCCGCCTGAGGCAATTCACCACTGATTTCGGCCAGCGCGCAACTCAGGCCAAACGCCACCGATGGCATTTCAGGCAGGTCGATTTCCGCGCCAGTTTGCCAGACTTGCAGCCAGCTTTGTGCCACGCTCAATGCGTCATCGACAGTTTCTACGCTAAAACCAGGCAACGGCGAGATCTCACCGAAGCCCTGTTTTTCGCCATCTGTCAGGCGCACTAAGAGTCCGTCGCGTGTTTTCAGGCGCCGCTCACGCAGCACTACACCCGCATCCATCGGCACCTGAAAGCGCCACAGTTCGACGCTACGCATTACGGGTTCCGTTTAAATTTGCTGAAGTCCGGCTGGCGTTTTTGGTTGAACGCGTTGCGACCTTCCTGACCCTCTTCAGTCATGTAGAACAGCATGGTGGCGTTGCCGGCCAGTTCTTGTAAACCGGCCTGACCATCACAGTCAGCATTCAGCGCAGCCTTCAGGCAACGCAGCGCCATTGGGCTGTTTTGCAGCATTTCACGGCACCAGCGCACAGTCTCTTTTTCAAGGTCGGCATTTGGCACAACGGTGTTCACCAGGCCCATATCCAATGCTTCTTTTGCGTCGTACTGGCGGCACAGGAACCAGATTTCCCGCGCTTTTTTCTGGCCGACGATACGCGCCATATAAGAAGCACCCCAGCCACCGTCGAACGAGCCCACTTTCGGGCCAGTCTGGCCGAATACCGCGTTTTCAGCAGCAATTGTCAGGTCGCACATCATATGCAGTACATGACCACCGCCGATGGAATAACCCGCAACCATTGCCACAACTGGTTTTGGACAGGTGCGAATCTGGCGCTGGAAATCCAGCACATTCAGGTGATGGGTGCCGCTTGCGTCCTGGTAGCCGCCGTAATCGCCGCGTACTTTTTGATCGCCGCCTGCACAGAAGGCTTTTTCGCCTTCGCCGGTCAGGATAATGGTGCCAATGTTGTCGTCGTAACGGGCATCAGCCAGCGCATTAATCATCTCTTTTACGGTCAACGGGCGGAATGCATTACGCACTTCAGGGCGGTTGATGGTGATTTTAGCAATACCGTCAGCTGATTTGTGATAGCGAATATCGGTGTAACCTTCCGAGCAATCCTGCCATTCAACTGGCGCGTAAAGCATTTCTTCATCTGGATAAATCATGGTGTTTCCTCGATAGGTTTTCGCAATAAATTGAGCAGGCAGGCCGTGAAAGCAATCGGGTTTTCCCGATGTGCGTTATGGCCTGCGGCAGTAATAAGGTGCGGTGACAATTCCAGGCTGGTTGCCACGGCGCGGAATTTTTCATCCCGCTCACCGCAAAGATAGTAAAAAGGCAACGGCAATTGCTTGAGCGTAGCCTTTAAATCTGGTTGGTTGCCAAGAGAAGTCGCCTCAAGCATTGCGGCAAGGCTTTGGGCATTATTCTGGCTGCGTTGTGCGATAAGCAAAGCGCGTTGCTGTTTATTGAGCGACTGGAAAACAGCCTGATGATACCAGTCGTTCAGCACCTCATTTAGCGGTTGTGTCCTTAACCGCTGCGCCCATTGCTGGTCGCTGTTTTTTCTTTCTCGGCGAGCATTCTCATCCGTAAGTCCAGGATGGCTCCCCTCAACAATCAAGCCGCACAAAGCGGAATTCTCAAGCTGACAAGCATGATACATCGCCACGCGCCCGCCAAGAGAGTAGCCAATTAGCCAGTATTTTAGAATGTTGTAACTTAGGAGCGTATTTCGCAGTAAATTATCGACTTGTGCAAAGCCTTCAGCCGTAATATCGGCTGATTTACCATGACCGGGCAAGTCGATGAAGAGTTGCGGCCAATCGGTGAAATGTTCGCTGAAGGTTTCCCACTCCTGCCGGTTGCCTAAAAAGCCGTGCAGCCAAACCAGACACGGCAAGTTGGCATCGCGGCCTTCATGAAAAACAGCGTGCAGAATCATGCCTGACTGACCTGTGCGAGCAAATGCTGCAAGGTTTGCGCACCGTCAGTTTCACTAACGGTGAGCTCAATGATGGTCGCATGAGGAGAACACCAGGCATGGGTCACTGCTTCCTGCAACTCATCCCAGCTTGCCGGATTGTTATAGGAGAGGCTGAACATCGCTGCTGCGTGGGCAAAATTGACGTTTTGCGGCATGGTATAGAAGCGTTCGCGTTCGTCTGCAGGCGTTGGCAACAGCGAGAATATTTGCCCGCCATTATTATTCACGATCAGCAAAACGAAGGGAGCGGAAACCTGACGTAATAATGCCAGTGAGTTGATGTCGTAAAGTGCCGATAGATCGCCAACAATCGCCAGCGTTGAACGCGCGGTGGCTCGTTGCACGCCGGCAGCTGTTGAAAGTAAGCCGTCAATACCGCTTGCACCGCGATTGCTAAATACCGGATAACCAGCGGGCAATTGCGCGAAAGCATCAACCAGACGAACAATCAGGCTATTGCCGACAAACAGCTGCCCGGCTTCCGGTAACAATTCAGCCAGGCGCGCCGCAACCTGGGCTTCGCCGAATTCGAGAGTGCCCTTTTTAACCGCCTGCTGGGCGATTTTTGCAAGCGTAGTTAATTTCTCATCCCACGCCACGCGCTTTTCAGCGGGGTGAAGTTCGAGCCATTGTGTAATATCGCAACACAAGCGACGGCCACGATGATTCGCAGGATCAAGTCGGCCTGGCAAATTATCCACCAACCAGTACTCTTCAGGCTCGCAGGTTGCCTGCCATTGCAGAACGCGTTTTCCAGTCAGGCTACTGCCAAACTGAATAATAATTTGTGCTTCGGCAAGTTCGGTCACCGCCTGGCTGTTGCTCAGCCATAAATCTGCACATGGCAACGGCTGCCCAGTTTGCGATAGCACATCGCCAATTAACGGCCAACCGAGCATTTTCGCCCATGCAGCGACCTGTTTTCCTTCTTCAGGATTCAAACGCCCGGCAACCACCACGCCGCGTTTTTGACGCCAGAAGAACCAGTCACGCTGTTTAAGCACTTCCTGAGTCAGGCCAGTACGTAACCAGGGTTTATCACCTTGCCACCAGCCGCCCAATGCCTGTTGCCAGCTCATGCCTGTTTCATCAGGCTCGCCATACAGCGGCTCGGCGAATGGACAATTGATGTGAATCGCACCAGCCATCTGCTGGCCTAGTGCGTTATCGATAGTCGAAACCAACCAGCGCGCAGGAATATCCTGTGTTGGACGAGGTAAATTAATCGATTGAGTAGGATGGGAGCTAAAAATCCCAGGCTGGCGAATCGCCTGATTGGCGCCGCAATCAATAAGTTCCGGTGGACGATCGGCGGTAAGCACCACCAGTTTTTCACCGGTCAAACCCGCTTCGATAATCGCCGGATAGAGGTTTGCCACCGCCGTACCGGAAGTCACGATAATAGCGACCGGAGCCTGGCTTGCTTTTGCCAGACCTAATGCCAGGTGACCTAAACCACGCTCGTCAAAATGTGTATGACAAATAAAAGCCCGATTTTCGGCCGCCCCAAGGGTCAGAGGTGTAGAACGCGAGCCAGGGGCAATGCAGACGTGGCGCACGCCGTGGCGAGTCAGCGTTTCAAGGATTACCGTAGCCCAACGGCGGTTAAACGAGCTTATCGACATGATTCAGTCCTGAGTCAATTTTGCTGACTCATTATAATTATTGCTGGAACGGTTATTTTGATATGGGTCGGTAATACCCTTCAAACTGCATTTTTGTTGGCAACAAGCACGATGAAGTTCGAATTGTCTCAGACATACCTATAATTTAGAACGTTGATTTTGTTAATAACGTTCGCAACCCGGCGGCTTTATTTTCTATTTCCTGCCATTCTTCCGCCGCATCAGAACCTGCGACAATTCCAGCTCCGGCATATAAACGCACCATATTATTGATTACTTTTGCCGAGCGTAACGCAACGCAGAACTCACTTTGACGCTGCGAGATATAACCCGCCGACCCCGCATACCATTCACGCTCAAACGGTTCATTATGGGCGATAAATCCGCGCGCCACATCACGTGGCAACCCGGCAACAGCGGCAGTAGGTTGCAACATTGCAAGGCATACAGCATCGTCAGGCTGAGCCAAATCGGTCCAGATGCAACGGCGCAAGTGTTGTACCTTTCTCAGACGTACCACCTGCGGCGGCAATACATCAATAGCCCCCACCTTTTTTTGCAAACGCTGGCAAATATCTTCAACGACCAACATGTTTTCACGTTGGTTTTTATCGTCTTTGAGCAACCACTGCCCCAAAGACCAGGCTCGATGGTCGTCGGGATGGTTAGCAACCGTTCCGGCAAGCGCTTCGGTGCGTAAAGCGCTATCGATGCGCCGCCACAAGCGTTCCGGGCTCGAGCCAAGGAACGCATGGCTACCATCAAACACCATCAAGAAATGATAGCAATTCAGGTTTACCCGGCGACTGGCCGCCATAAACCCGGCTGCGGAAACTGCGGTAGTAAATTGCAGATCGGTGGCTCTCGCCAGGACGACTTTATCGAGCTCGTGCTGCTCAATTGCAGATATTGCACGGTCAACTAACTGATTCCATTCTGGTTGTGTTGGAATATGTTGCTCACCGACGCAATTTAAACGCTGTAATGGTAATTGCTTTGCAGGCAGCATTTGCTCAAGGAATTGAAGGGCTACCCGTGCATCATCTTGCAGGGAAGTTTCGCTGTAAATATTAAGGAAGAGAAAAGCATCGCCACCAATGCGCCGCCATTCAAGGCGTGGGAGAAATAAAAAACTGCTGGTGGGTGAAAATGCATTTACGCCAGTAATACGAACAGCTGGCTGGTCCGCATAGGCATCAATAAATGCCCTGGCGGCATCTAAGGTATCGAACTGGCAAACAGCACCGAGGGCGGCAATTTCGTCATCGCCATTGCGCTGTTGCCAGTAAAACTGAGGATAAAGACGTTGGCTAGTCAACCATGCGAGTGCATCTGAGGCATCACTGAGGGTAACAGCACAAGATAACTGCTGTAAGCCCGGTGCATCCGCAAATTCTGCGTTCAATGCAAGCTGTAACTGTTGCAGCGCGACGACAACTGAATTCACGTTTACCTCACCTTCCCTGAAAACCCCTGATTATACGTGGTCATGGCGGCAAAAAAAAATCCCACCCAATGGGTAAGATTTTCTTTAATCGGCACACGGTGAATTTATGTGCCGATTTGGGTTAGCGTCTGGCGAGTAACAGTCCTAACACCAGACCTGCCGCCGCCCCCACACCCACTCCTTGCCATGGTTTTTCATGAACATAATCATCAGCGCGATAAACCGCTTTTTTGGCCCGATAATAGTAATTATCGGAAGCGTTACTGACCCGCGCTTTGACTTCGCTGAGCGCCGCTTCTGCACGTGCTTTCAGCTCAATGTATTTTTGGTCAGCAGGATCACCTGAGGAACGCAGCACTTCTTCTAACGTTTCACTAAGCAGAGTTAAATCATCATCAAGACGAGATTCATACGGTTGCATCACTGTTCTCCGTGTTTAAAAAATACTCGTCCGCTAACTATAGACAACACTAGTGCTTTTTACCTGGCGATTAATCTGTCATTAACTATTTGCCATACCGATATGGGGAATACCGTCTTCGTCATACACGTCAGTAACTGGGGTAAATCCGAAGTGGGCATAGAACGATTGCAGATGAGCCTGAGCGCCTAAATAGACTGTTTTTTCTGGCCAATACTGGTGGCACGACGCCATCGCCTGTTCCATCAACTGGTAACCCAGTTTTTCACCGCGCACGCTTTTATCAACAATGACACGGCCAATCACTACCGGTTCAAACTCGCTGTCGCTTTTCAGGATGCGGGCATAGGCCACAAGTTTGCCACCCTTCCAACCAAGAATATGGCGGTTCTCACCCACCAGATCATCACCATCAATATCCTGGTAGGGGCAATTTTGCTCGACCACAAACACTTCATTGCGTAGCGCCAAAAGTGTGTAGAGATCGGTTACGCTCAATTCCGAATGGTGTAAATCTTGCCAAATCAACATGCTGTGCTCCAGTAGTTGTGATGAGGGGTTTATCCTCCCACATTTAGAGCAATAACTAAAAGGTTCAGTAGCTGATGTTCATCCTTCGACATACTGATTTATGTCAAAGAATCAATTCATCCAATGAATATATCTATTCTTAATTATGCCTTCCGGTATATTAATTCCCCGTTGATAGCACATTTTATAAGACCGTTTAAACGGTCACTCTTCGTGGACGTTATTTATATGTTAGGTAAAGCGCGCCAATTTATTCCTTTGGTTGTTTGTATATTAATTGTTGCAGTGGCGAATGTTTTGTTCTCACCAATGCATGTTATGTTTCAACGAATGATAATATTTGTATTATTAATGTTATCGTTTGGGTTAATTAAAAACAAACTCCTCCGCTTATTCGTGGCACTGCTGCCGCTATTGTTGGTGGCATGGGATGTTACGCTAACTTTCTATGCCCACGGCACCTTTGGCACAGAGTTTAGTTATGGTTTCGCAATGAGTGTACTGGAGAGCGATAGCCACGAAATCAGCGCAATGTTGTGGCTCTACAAAAAATATTGCTTCGGTTTTTTCGCCCTGGTCATTTTGTTATTACGCAGCGTTGCGACTATTCCTACGCCTGGTGATAAATGGCTCGCAAAATCACCGTTTTATTTATTAGCCATATTACTGTTCAGTAATATTGTGCAAGCGACAGTCCATAACATTAAGAAAAACAGCCAGGGAAGTATTACTGCACGTGTAATTAACTATTTACCTATAAGCAATGTTAAATACTTTCTTCAGGCATGGAGTGACCAGCGATTAATAAGGCAAATAGCAAGTCAGATCCCTGATTACCAGTTGCAAACACAGGAAACCGGTATTGATACTTATGTGTTGGTTATCGGGGAGTCAGCGCGTAGCGAAAACATGAGTATTTATGGCTACCCGCAACCCACCACGCCACAACTGGAGGCCGAGCGCAGCCACCTTCTACTCTGGAATCATGCCATTAGCGGCGCACCGATCACTATTACCGCCGTACCGCTGGCGATCACAGCAGATACCGTGCAAAACCATAATATCCACCATTACTCGGATAACATTATTAACCTGGCGAATCAGGCCGGTTTTGATACATCATGGTTTAGTAAGCAGGGGATGCTTGGTGATTACAATAATGCGATTACCGGTATCGCGATGAATGCCGCCCATAAACACTGGGTTAACAATGGGTTTGATGATGCGTTGTTACCCGATTTGCGTAAGGCTTTAAATCATCAAGGTAAACAGCTCATTGTGCTGCATATCTATGGTAGCCATGAACCGGAATGCACACGTTTTCCGACCACTGACGCCCCCTTCAGCAGGCAAAGTGATGGTATAGATGCCTGTTATGACAACTCGATCCACTTCACTGACAAACTACTCGGCAATATTTTCTCTCTGCTGAAAGACAGGCGAGCTTCTGTCGCTTATTTTTCCGATCACGCGCTGGAACGCGAACCGACACAAAACGTGGTTTATCACCACGGAGGGGTAAAACCAAGCCAGCACGCTTTTGAAGTGCCAATGTTTATCTGGTACAGCCAGCAGGTTAATAACCCAGATACCGGAACGGTAGAGGATATTTATTCAACGGTGAATAACGACAAAATATTGCGCCGCTGGATGGGAATTTCGCTACCTGGAGACAGGCCAGAAGAAACAGTGCAACTTACCGCTAACAGGCTGGCAGGGAAAGCACCCGTGATGGATACCACCAATCATATTTATAACTGGAAAGAGTTGGCACATTAACCCGCGATCATGAGCCGTAAAAAAGCCCCATCAGTTATGAGCTGATGGGGCTTTGATGTTTTATATCCGCTTAGCAAACTCAGTAAAAATCAGCGGATGCGGCTTCAGCCTGAGCCATCCAAACTGGTTTTTCGCTGGTTTTAGACCAGACGCGGTGCAGGTAGCTGTAAAAACGGGCGCGATCTTTCCAGAACAGCATCACTGGCAAAGCCAGAACACCTGCTACAACAACAAAAGTGCGACGCAGGATGACCTGATGCAATGGATAGTCTTTATATAGAGTCATAGGCTTCTCCCTTAAATTGTGACCGGTAGCAAAAACCGGGAAGTTGGAACTTGTTATCTGCCCAAAATAGTATCGCATTGGCTGAAAGTTTACTACTCATCCGACCACTAAAGGACACTTTTTGCCACTAATTTACATTCCCCTGCGTAATTAAGTTACAAAATAGTTAAATAAATACTAACCATTAGTTAATTAATGGCTTTATCCCAAAGTCACTTTGGGATGCAGGGCGAGGGGTATATGGCATTTTTATACTTTTTTTACACCCCGTCCCCAGACTTTTACGACATCTTTGCACTGAAAATTTCACACTCGTTGCATTACATATCAGCCCTAAATAATTCGAGTTGCAGGACAAAAGGCTTAATCCTTTTGAACAGCGCTTGCGCTGGCCCCAACGGGGCGAGGCTCTGCCGAGTAACGCGGCAATCGAGAGAATCCCGATGAGCTTACTCAAGTAAGTGATTCGGGTGAGCGAGAGCAGCCAACACACCTGCAAATCGAAGTATGAAGGGCACGCGGAGGTGGATTGTGAGTGCAGGACTGATCGTTGGAGTTGTGCTGGTCTTTATGCTGTTGGGATATTTAATTTATGCCCTGATTAATGCGGAGGCGTTCTAATGGCCGCTTCTGCATTCTTATTAATTGCCAACTTCCTGCTGGTGCTTTTTGCACTAGCAAAACCGCTGGGTAGCGTGCTTGCGCGGTTAATTGAAGGAGAACCGCTGCCAGGCGTGGGCCGTGTTGAATCGGTGATGTGGAAAGTTCTGGGAAGCGAAACGGCTGAAATGAGCTGGAAACGTTATCTTGCCGCGATCCTGGTCTTCAACGTTTTAGGTTTGCTACTGCTTTTCATCATCTTAATGACGCAAGGGAGTTTGCCGCTTAATCCACAGCAATTGCCTGGCCTTTCCTGGCATCTGGCGTTAAACACTGCTGTTAGTTTTGTCTCCAATACCAACTGGCAATCCTATAGCGGCGAAACCACGCTGAGTTATTTCAGCCAGATGGTTGGCTTGACAGTACAAAACTTCCTTTCCGCTGCAACGGGTATCGCCGTGGTGTTTGCACTGATTCGCGCATTTTCCCGTCATAGCGCCACTACGCTTGGTAACGCGTGGGTCGATTTAACTCGCATCACGTTATACATCCTGCTGCCGATTTCACTGTTGATTGCACTGTTCTTTGTTAGCCAGGGAACCTTGCAGAATATCGCCGCATATCAGCCGTTCACCTCGCTTGAAGGTGTGCAGCATGTCTTGCCTATGGGGCCGGTGGCTTCGCAAGAAGCGATCAAAATGCTCGGCACCAACGGCGGTGGTTTCTTTAACGCTAACTCCTCTCACCCTTTCGAGAACCCAACGGCGCTGACCAACTTTGTGCAGATGCTGGCGATCTTCCTGATCCCAACCGCTCTGTGTTTCGCCTTTGGTGAAGCTGTGGGCGACAAACGCCAGGGGCGCGCCATTTTGTGGGCGATGGGCATCATTTTTGTTATCTGCGTTGTGGTGGTGATGTGGGCTGAAACACAAGGTAACCCGCATTTCATGCAGCTTGGTGCTGATAGCAATATCAATATGGAAGGTAAAGAGAGCCGCTTTGGCATTCTGGTCAGTAGCCTATTTTCCGTGATTACCACCGCAGCATCTTGTGGCGCTGTTAATGCAATGCATGACTCCTTCACAGCATTAGGCGGCATGATTCCCATGTGGCTGATGCAGATCGGTGAAGTGGTGTTTGGCGGCGTCGGCTCCGGGCTGTACGGCATGTTGCTGTTCGTCTTGCTCACCGTGTTTATCGCTGGGTTGATGATTGGCCGCACACCGGAATATCTGGGTAAAAAAATCGACGTCGCAGAGATGAAAATGACTGCGATGGCAATCCTCGTCACCCCGACATTGGTACTGCTCGGTACCGCCCTTGCGATGATGACTGAGGCTGGTCGCGCCGGGATATTCAACTCTGGTATCCACGGCTTTAGCGAAGTGCTTTACGCCGTCTCATCTGCCGCTAATAACAACGGCAGCGCATTTGCAGGGCTTAGCGCCAACACGCCTTTCTGGAACGTGCTTCTGGCAGTATGCATGTGGTTCGGCCGCTTTGCGGTGATTGTCCCGGTGCTGGCGATTGCCGGAACGCTAGTCACTAAAAAGTCGCAAACCGCAGGCGTCGGTACGCTGCCGACTCACGGCCCTCTGTTTATTGGCCTGCTGATTGGCACCGTATTGTTAGTCGGTGCACTGACCTTTATCCCCGCCCTCGCATTAGGCCCGGTTGCGGAACACCTTTCCTTCGTGAATTTGTGATTAAGAGGCTTCCATGAGTCGCAAGCAACAGGCGCTATTTGAACCATCGCTGATTCGTCAGGCGCTAATAGATTCCTTTAAAAAACTTAACCCGCAGGTGCAGTGGCGTAACCCGGTGATGTTTATCGTCTGGGTGGGTAGCGTGATGACTACGGTCCTGGCGATTGCCATGTTCAGTGGAAAACTTCAGGCCGACGCACCATTTACCTTAGCCATCAGCATCTGGCTGTGGTTTACCGTACTGTTCGCAAATTTTGCCGAAGCGCTGGCTGAAGGCCGTAGTAAAGCGCAAGCCAATAGCCTGAAAGGGGTGAAGAAAACCAGTTGGGCGCGCAAATTACGCGCCCCTCACCATGACGCCCAAATGGACCATGTTCCCGCCGCCGATCTGCGTAAAGGCGACATTGTGCTGGTTGAAGCGGGCGACATTATCCCTTGTGATGGCGAAGTGCTGGAAGGCGGCGCATCAGTCGATGAAAGCGCGATTACCGGCGAATCCGCACCAGTGATTCGTGAATCAGGTGGCGACTTTGCCTCCGTCACTGGCGGCACGCGCATTCTTTCCGACTGGCTGGTGATTCAGTGCAGCGTGAACCCTGGCGAAACCTTCCTCGACCGCATGATTGCGATGGTGGAAAGTGCGCAACGCCGCAAAACGCCGAATGAAATCGCGCTGACGATTTTGCTGGTGGCGCTGACTATCGTCTTTTTACTGGCAACCGCCACGCTGTGGCCCTTCTCGCAATACGGTGGTGTGGCAGTTAGCGTCACGGTGCTGATTGCCCTGCTGGTTTGTTTAATTCCCACCACCATCGGCGGGCTGCTTTCAGCGATTGGTGTTGCCGGGATGAGCCGCATGTTGGGTGCAAACGTGATTGCCACCAGCGGGCGTGCCGTTGAAGCCGCGGGCGATGTCGACGTATTGCTGCTGGATAAAACAGGCACCATTACGCTTGGTAACCGCCAGGCTTCTGATTTCCTGCCTGCACCCGGTATTGATGAAAAAACTCTGGCCGATGCGGCGCAGCTTTCGTCGCTTGCAGATGAAACGCCGGAAGGCCGCAGCATTGTGGTGCTGGCAAAACAGCGCTTTAACCTGCGCGAACGCGACGTGCAAAACCTGCATGCCACCTTTGTGCCGTTTACCGCGCAAACCCGCATGAGCGGCATCAATATTCAGGACCGCATGATTCGCAAAGGATCGGTGGATGCGATTCGCCGCCACGTTGAGGCGAACGGCGGACACTTCCCGCCGCAAGTCGACACGCTGGTAGAAGGTGTTGCCCGCACAGGCGGAACACCGCTGGTGGTGGCAGAGGGTGCCAATGTGCTCGGTGTTATCGCCCTGAAGGATATCGTGAAAGGCGGCATTAAAGAGCGCTTTGCCCAACTGCGCCAGATGGGGATTAAAACGGTGATGATCACCGGGGATAACCGTCTGACGGCGGCAGCGATTGCTGCCGAAGCGGGTGTTGATGATTTTCTTGCGGAAGCAACACCGGAAGCGAAACTGGCGTTGATTCGCCAGTATCAGGCGGAAGGTCGTTTAGTAGCGATGACCGGCGACGGCACCAACGATGCCCCGGCGCTGGCGCAGGCGGATGTGGCGGTAGCCATGAACTCCGGCACGCAAGCGGCAAAAGAAGCGGGCAACATGGTGGATTTGGATTCTAACCCCACCAAGTTGATTGAAGTGGTACACATCGGCAAACAGATGCTGATGACTCGTGGCTCGCTGACCACCTTCAGTATTGCCAACGACGTGGCAAAGTATTTCGCGATTATTCCCGCCGCGTTTGCTGCAACTTATCCGCAGCTTAATGCGCTAAACGTGATGCACCTGCACTCCCCTGCCTCGGCGATTTTAAGCGCGGTGATTTTTAACGCGCTAATCATCATCTTTTTGATTCCACTGGCGTTACGGGGCGTGAGCTACAAACCGCTCAGTGCCGCAGCGATGCTGCGCCGCAACCTGTGGATTTACGGTCTGGGGGGTTTAGTTGTGCCGTTTATTGGCATCAAAGCTATCGACTTGCTGCTGACCGTCTGTGGCCTGGTTTAAGAGGAAAAACAAATGTCTGGTTTACGTCCCGCTATACTGTTACTGATTTTGCTCACCCTGATTACAGGGGGTTTGTACCCACTAATGACAACGCTGCTAGCCCAGTGGTGGTTCCCGGCACAAGCCAATGGTTCATTGATTATTGATACCACCGCGGTACGTGGCTCAAAGTTGATTGGACAAAACTTCACCGAGGCGAAGTATTTACAAGGCCGCCCTTCTGCTACGGCTGAAACGCCCTATAATCCCATGGCTTCAGGTGGCAGCAACCTGGCGGGAAGTAACCCTGAGCTGGATAAGGTGGTCGCGGCACGTGTTGCGGCGCAACGCGCGGCAAATCCGCAGGCTAATCCAGCGGTTCCCGTTGAACTGGTGACCGCATCAGCCAGCGGTCTGGACGGGCAGATCTCCCCGCAAACAGCAGCCTGGCAAATCCCGCGTATCGCCAAAGCACGCAATCTTCCGGTTGAACAGATCCAACGGTTGATAGACGAAAATACTACTCAGCCTTTGGTCGGTTTCCTCGGTAAACCGGTGGTGAATGTGTTGTTGGTTAACGTGGCGTTGGATGCTTTGCAAGCACCGTAAGCGACATCTACCAAAGCCAGGCTCAAAGGAGTTGTTATGACGCAGGAACCGCAGCGCCCCGATCCGGATAAGCTGCTAGAGCAGGTTAGCCGCCCAACACGCGGGAAGCTGAAAATATTTTTCGGTGCCTGTGCGGGCGTGGGGAAAACCTACGCCATGCTCCAGGAAGCGCAGCGCCTGCGCGCACAAGGGCTAGGTATTCTGATTGGCGTGGTGGAAACTCACGGGCGTAAAGAGACTGCTGCATTGCTTGACGGGCTGGATCTGCTGCCCGCCAGGCGCACGCACCATCGTGGACGCTGGGTTCATGAGTTCGACCTCGACGCTGCACTGGCGCGTAACCCTGCGCTGATTCTGATGGACGAGCTGGCGCACAGCAATGCGCCAGGCTCTCGTCACCCTAAGCGCTGGCAGGATGTGGAAGAGTTACTGGATGCCGGGATTGATGTATTTACCACCGTCAACGTGCAGCACCTTGAAAGCCTCAACGATATTGTCGGCGGCGTGACCGGGATTCAGGTACGCGAAACGGTACCCGACCCTATTTTTGATGCAGCCGATGAGATTGTACTGGTCGACTTGCCGCCCGATGATTTACGCCAGCGCCTGCACGAAGGCAAAGTGTATATCGCAGGCCAGGCCGAACGCGCCATTGAACACTTCTTCCGTAAAGGGAATTTGATTGCGCTGCGCGAACTGGCACTGCGCCGCACCGCCGATCGCGTTGACGACCAAATGCGGGCATGGCGTGATAATCAGGGTGAAGAAAAAGTCTGGCACACGCGTGATGCCATTTTGTTGTGTATCGGCCACAGTTCTGGCAATGAGAAACTGGTTCGTACCGCCGCACGCCTGGCAGCAAAACTAGGTAGCATCTGGCATGCCGTGTATGTCGAAACGCCACAGCTTCACCGTTTACCTGAACATCAACGCCGCGCTATTTTAGCTTCGCTTCGCCTCGCTCAAGAGTTGGGGGCAGAGACCACCACACTTGCCGATCCGGCAGAAGATAAAGCGATTTTGCGTTACGCACGCGAGCACAATCTCGGCAAGATTATTATCGGCAGGCGCACCACTCGTCGCTTCTGGAGCCGGGAATCCTTTGCCGACCGTTTAGCCCGCCGTGCCCCAGACCTCGATTTAGTGATCGTCGCCCTCGACGATAAACCCGCATCAGCGTCACCATCAGCCACGGACTCGCGCAGCTTTGCGGAAAAATGGCGCGTGCAGTTACGCGGCTGCGGGGTGGCGATTGCTTTATGTGCCATCACAACGTTTATTGCCAATCAGTGGCTGATGGACTTCGATGCCGCCAACCTGGTGATGCTCTATTTGCTGGGTGTCGTTATTGTCGCGCTATTCTACGGGCGCTGGCCTTCGGTGCTGGCAACTGTGATAAGCGTTCTTAGTTTTGATCTCTTTTTTATTGCCCCCCATGGCACGCTGGCGGTTTCTGATATTCAGTACCTGCTAACGTTCGCCGTGATGCTAACGGTCGGCCTCGTTATCGGTAATCTCACCGCGGGGGTGCGTTATCAGGCACGAATTGCCCGTTATCGCGAACAGCGCACTCGTCATCTTTATGAGATGTCGAAAGCCCTCGCCGCAGAACGCACTCCGCAAGATATTGCTGCCACCAGCGAGCTATTTATCAATAACAGTTTCAATGCTCGTACACAGTTGTTGCTGCCCAACGAAAATGGCCAATTAGAGCGGGTAAATGCCAGGGGCGAACCTCAAAACTGGGACGAAGCTATAGCGCGTTGGAGCTTTGATAAAGGCCAACCAGCCGGTGCCGGCACGGATACACTGCCCGGTGTGCCTTATCAAATTCTGCCGCTAAAAACACCGGAAAAAACTCTCGGCCTGTTAATTGTCGAACCGAATAATTTGCGCCAGTTAATGATCCCCGAGCAGCAACGGTTACTGGAGACCTTCACGTTACTGGCGGCGACTGCACTGGAGCGATTGTTACTGACCGCCAGCGAAGAACAAGCTCGGCTTTCCAGTGAGCGAGAACAAGTGCGCAACTCGTTGCTTGCAGCACTTTCACACGACTTGCGCACTCCACTGACGGTGCTTTTTGGTCAGGCAGAAATTCTGACGTTAGATCTGGCCTCTGAAGGTTCGAAACACGCTCCGCAAGCCAACGATATTCGCCAACACATCCTCAACACCACGCGCCTGGTGAACAACTTACTGGATATGGCGCGGATTCAGTCCGGTGGATTTAATCTGCGCAAAGAGTGGCTGACGCTGGAAGAAGTGGTCGGCAGCGCGTTAAAAATGCTGGAGCCAGGACTCGGCGGGCGGCATATTGATTTGGCGTTGCCTGACCCGCTGTTATTGATTCATGTTGATGGCCCGCTGTTTGAGCGCGTGTTAATAAATCTGCTGGAAAACGCCGTGAAATACGCCGGGTATAAAGCGGAAATTGGCATTCGTGCGCAGGCATCGGCTGATAAACTGGATCTGGAAGTCTGGGACAGTGGCCCCGGTATTCCTGTGGGCCAGGAACAGAAGATTTTTGATAAGTTTTCCCGTGGCAACAAAGAGTCAGCCATTCCTGGTGTCGGATTGGGTCTGGCAATTTGCCGGGCGATTGTCGAAGTTCACGATGGGAAAATTATTGCAGCCAACCGACCAGAAGGCGGAGCCAGTTTTCATGTTATTTTACCTCTGCCCCCACCACCTGAGCTGGCTGAGATGAACGAGGTTATGTGATATCAGTTTTGATTGTTGAAGACGAAAAAGAGATCCGTCGTTTTCTGCGCACTGCGCTGGAAGCCGAATCGCTGCGCGTACATGAAGCAGAAACATTGCAACGTGGTTTGCTGGAAGCCGCAACGCGCAAGCCCGATTTAGTCATTCTCGATCTCGGTTTGCCCGATGGCGACGGCATCGATTTTATTCGTGATTTTCGACAGTGGAGCCAGACGCCGATTGTGGTGCTTTCGGCGCGCAGCGATGAACAGGTGAAGATTGATGCCCTGGATGCCGGCGCCGATGACTATCTCAGCAAACCCTTCGGTATTGGTGAGCTGCAAGCGCGACTGCGCGTAGTCTTACGTCGCCATGCAAGTCTTGCGCAGCCCGACCCGGTTTATCAGTTTTCAAATATCAGCGTTGATCTCGCGAACCGCCGCATTACCCGCGATGGTGCAGAAATCCACCTCACGCCGATTGAATTTCGCCTGCTCGCCACGCTTATCAATAACCATGGAAAAGTGCTGACGCAGCGCCAGTTGCTTAACCAGGTTTGGGGGCCAAATGCGGTGGAACATAGCCATTATTTGCGGATTTATATGGGGCATTTGCGCCAGAAGCTGGAAAACGATCCCGCCCGCCCGACGCATTTGCTGACCGAAACCGGAATTGGCTATCGGTTCATGTTGTAGATCCGACAAACAAAAAAGGCGCCTTACGGCGCCCTCTTAAACTCTACAAATTACTTCGCGTTTTTCAGCACTTCGCTGACAATTTCTACCGCTTCTTTCTCAATTTGCAGGCGATGCTCTGCACCTAAGAAACTTTCACAATAGATTTTGTACGCGTCTTCCGTACCGGAAGGACGCGCCGCAAACCAGCCGTTTTTAGTCATCACTTTCAGGCCGCCGATGGATGCGCCGTTGCCCGGAGCCGCCGTTAAGCGTGCGGTGATCGGGTCACCCGCCAGGGTGCTTGCGCTCACCATTTCTGGGGAAAGTTTAGACAGTGCCGCTTTCTGTGCGGAAGTGGCGGAAGCCTGCAGGCGGTTGTAGCTAGGCGCGCCGAAGCGTTCAGCCAGTTCGTCGTAATGCTGCTGCGGGTTTTTGCCGGTTACAGCAGTAATTTCTGCCGCCAGCAGGCACATAATGATGCCGTCTTTATCCGTCGACCATGGTGTACCGTCAAAGCGCAGGAACGATGCCCCGGCGCTCTCTTCGCCACCAAAACCGAAGCTGCCATCGAACAGCCCGTCAACAAACCATTTGAAACCAACCGGTACTTCTACCAGTTTACGGCCCAAATCGTTCACTACGCGGTCAATCATTGCAGAAGACACCAGAGTTTTACCGACGGCAACATCTTTGCCCCACTGCGGGCGGTGCTGGAACAGATAGTTAATCGCAACAGCAAGATAGTGATTTGGGTTCATCAAACCTGCAGGAGTGACGATACCGTGGCGGTCGTAATCCGGGTCATTGGCGAAAGCCAGGTCGAACTTGTCACGCAGCGCCAGCAGACCTTCCATTGCGCACTCGGATGAACAATCCATGCGGATCGCGCCATCTTTGTCTAGATGCATAAAGCGGAAGGTTTGATCGACGTGATCGTTAACAATCGTCAGATCCAGATTGTAGTGTTTGGCGATGCGCTGCCAGTATTCGATACCGGAACCACCGAGTGGATCAACACCCAGCTTCAGGCCCGCTTTCTGGATGGCGGCCATATCAACGATATCCACCAGCCCTTCAATAAACGGCTGCACCAGATCTTGCTCTTGTACGTGGCCACTTTTCCACGCCTGATCAAGAGAGATACGTTTCACGTCTTTCAGACCTGCGGCCAGCAATGCATTGGCACGATCTTCAACAACTTTGGTGACATTAGTATCAGCCGGGCCACCATTTGGTGGATTGTATTTGATACCACCATCATCAGGCGGGTTGTGTGAAGGCGTAATAACGATACCGTCTGCCAGTGCACCGCCATTTTTGTTATGCGTCAGAATGGCGTGAGAGATAGCCGGCGTTGGCGTGTAGCCATTCGCCTGCTGCACAATGACATCCACACCGTTCGCAGCCAGCACTTCCAGTACGGAGATAAACGCAGGTTCAGACAGCGCGTGGGTATCTTTCCCCACGTAGCACGGCCCGGTAATGCCATTTTTTGCACGATCTTCTGCAATCGCCTGAGCAATCGCCAGAATGTGAGGCTCGTTGAAGTTTTGACGTGCCGCACTACCACGGTGACCGGATGTCCCGAACTTCACCGCATGTTCGCTATTCCCCACTTCAGGCTTCAGTACATAATACTGGGCCGTCAGTTGGGCTACGTTAATCAAATCGCTCTGTTGTGCCGGTTGTCCTGCACGAGGGTGGTTAGCCATTGGCCTTTCCTTCTGACGCGAGGTGTTAAATTGTGCCGCAAACCTTTTCAATCAATTCCGCCGGGAACTGCATTGATTGCATGATGTGTTCTATCATGCTGCATTTACGACCAGTATTGGTGTTAGTAATAACCCAGTATGGCGTTCCTGGAACATGCTTAGGTTTGGTCTGGTTTCCGTTTTGCAGCAACGTCTGTTCATTACCTGCAAAATAGACACGTGTACGACCATGCAGCGATTCAGTCGCTTCACCAAAAGCTTGAGCATCAAGTGTATACAGAGTTGAAAGCACCATCATGAAACGGTTAACCGCTTTCTTTTGCTCCGCATATTCATCGGACAGCAATAATTCACGAACCGCACGAACGCGATCGCGTGCTTTATTTACGGGTTTGGCTTCCGGAGCAGGTGCAGCAGTTGCCGCCGTCTGACCGGTAGTTGCTGGTGTAGCTGGAGTTTGGCCGGCGGTAAATTTCAACATGCGCCGTAAAATATCGGACGCGCTTTCACCAATGTGCTGCGTGTGGCTGGCAATATAGCGATAGAGCTCGTCATCAACTTCAATTGTTTTCATCTTAATCCAGTGCGATATCTTTTCTGAATTGACCCAAATAATTCGAGTTACAGGTAGGCGGCAAGGGAGCAAATCCCCAGGAGCTTACTAAAGTAAGTGACTGGGGTTTGTGAGTGCAGCCAACACCCCTGCAACTTGAAGTATGACGGGTATACAAGTTGTTGGGATTATAAGTACAAAACCCAACCTCGGGTAGCGCCAAGCTTTTGTCACACCACAAAGTCAGACTAAACTGGAAATTTGCGGCAGTGCGGCAGGATGCCGTTATGATACCCTAACCACACGAAGTAAAAAAAAAGAACTTTGCCATGAAATTGAATGCTCGCCTGCAAACTGCGCAACAATCGACTAGTAATTCCCCCATCGTCCTTATTCACGGTCTTTTTGGTAGCCTTGATAACCTGGGCGTGCTGGCCCGTGACCTTGGGCAGGATCATGATTTACTGCAAATCGATCTACGCAACCACGGGTTATCGCCACGAAGCGAAGAGATGAACTACGCCGCGATGGCGCAAGACGTCGTCGAAACGCTCGACGAGTATGGCATTGAGAAAGCCATTATTATTGGCCATTCAATGGGTGGCAAAGTGGCAATGGCACTGACTGCCATTGCCCCGGAACGTATTGATAAACTAGTGCTGATTGACATTGCCCCAGTGGATTATCAAGTTCGTCGCCATGATGAAATTTTCGCAGCGATTAATGCAGTTACCGAGGCAGATGTTAAAACTCGCCAGCAGGCCGCGACCGTTATGCGCGAGCATGTTGATGAAGAAGGTGTGATCCAGTTTTTGCTGAAATCCTTTGCCGATGGCGCATGGAAATTCAACGTGCCGGTATTGTGGGACCAATATGAGAATATTGTCGGCTGGGAAAACATTCCTGCATGGAATGAACCCGCGCTATTTATTCGCGGCGGGGCGTCTCCTTATGTTGATGAATCACATCGTAGCCAGTTGCTTTCGCAGTTCCCGCAGGCACGTGCGCACGTCGTGGCCGGGGCCGGTCACTGGGTTCATGCTGAAAAACCTGATGCTGTTTTGCGCGCAATCCATCGTTTTATCGACGAATCCGCAGCAAACTGATTAAAAACAAACCGACTGGCCGCAAGTTGCGGCTAACGCGTTGGCGCGCAAGCCATGCTGATGTATGATTGCGCGCTAAATTGCGCCAGAGCACCCCGCTCCGTGCCACCTGAATTCCCTGTCAGTAGTCTAATCATGGCAAAAGAACAAACGGACCGTACTACATTAGATCTGTTCGCGGACGAGCGTCGCCCGGGGCGACCAAAAACCAATCCGCTAACGCGTGATGAGCAATTGCGTATCAACAAACGCAACCAGCTCAAGCGCGATAAAGTACGCGGCCTGAAGCGAGTGGAGCTAAAGCTCAATAACGATGCGGTAGATGCTCTCAATCAGTTGGCTGAAGCGCGCAATATCAGTCGTAGTGAATTGATTGAAGAGATACTTCTCGAACAACTGAAGCAACATCTCAGTTAGTTTTAGTGCTATGTCCTGGTATGCAATTTTGCAGTCTGTGCACACCGGGGCGATAGCAGTTTCCGCACCACGAAGTGTTCTGCTATGATTGCCCTATCTGTGGCCAAATAGCAGCCACCATACCATTAAGTATCAAGAGGTTATTTTACTCATGGCAATCGTAGGCATTTTTTTCGGCAGCGACACTGGTAACACCGAAAATATCGCGAAGATGATTCAAAAACAGCTCGGTAAAGATGTTGCTGAGGTGCATGACATTGCTAAGAGCAGCAAAGAAGACCTGGAAGGCTTCGACATTCTGCTTCTCGGCATTCCAACATGGTATTACGGCGAAGCCCAGTGTGATTGGGACGATTTCTTCCCAACTCTGGAAGAAGTTGATTTCAATGGCAAACTGGTCGCGCTGTTCGGTTGCGGTGACCAGGAAGACTACGCAGAATACTTCTGTGACGCATTAGGCACTATCCGCGACATCATTGAGCCGCGTGGTGCAGCAATCGTCGGTCACTGGCCAACTGCTGGTTACCATTTCGAAGCATCTAAAGGTCTTGCAGACGATGACCACTTTGTTGGTCTGGCGATTGACGAAGACCGTCAACCAGAACTGACTGCTGAACGTGTTCAGAAGTGGGTCAAACAAGTTTCTGAAGAACTGAACCTGGCTGATATCATCAACGCCTGATTCCAGATGTGGCGCAACTATTAGGTTGCGCCACATTGATAGTTATTTCCGATTAAAATAATTGCTACAAATTTTTAACTTTTCAGTTTGTCCCTGTACAATGAACTCCTGACAAAATAGCTAACAAGGCAATCAAATCGCGACTCAACCGCCATTTCTTAGCTTGATTATGCATAATACTTGCGGTTCCCATTTAGAAGTGGCAGTTCTATAATGAGACGCATTCATCTTAACGCTCACCCTGAGTCCGAGCGAATCGTTAAGCAACAGGACAATTTCCGCATGACTGACAACAATACCGCATTAAAGAAGGCCGGCCTGAAAGTCACGCTTCCGCGATTAAAAATCCTTGAAGTGTTGCAGGGGCCGGTGAACCATCACGTCAGTGCGGAAGACTTATATAAACGTCTGATTGATATGGGCGAAGAGATTGGTCTCGCCACAGTTTATCGTGTATTAAACCAGTTTGATGATGCAGGCATTGTGACTCGCCATAACTTCGAAGGCGGCAAATCCGTGTTCGAACTCACACAACAGCATCACCATGACCACCTGATTTGCCTGGACTGCGGCAAAGTAATTGAATTCAGTGATGATTCAATTGAAGCCCGCCAGCGAGAAATCGCATCTCGTCATGGTATTCGTCTGACTAACCACAGCCTGTACCTTTATGGTCACTGCGCTGAAGGTGATTGCCGTACCGACGAAAACGCACACGAAATCAGCGAAAAGTAATCTGCACTTCCGGCATCCAGAATTGGGTGTCGGGTATAAAAAAACCGGTGAACAAACTCACCGGTTTTTTTATTGCCTGAATTCAGCGATTACTTATTGTTAGCGCGAATCTCTTGCCAGATTTTATCGCATTTTGCTTTCACGGCCTGGTCATTACCAGTATGGGTTGCCTGAATGCAGTTCTGGTAATCCAGGGTGCGAACCGTTTCTTTCTTCGCAAACTCCTGATGTTCCTTCTCCTGAGCCAGCACATTCAATACACTTTGGCAGGCCTGAATTTTATCCGGATTGCCTTCTGCGGTGTTAATACAGGCACTATACGCTTGCTTTAGTTTTGTATCTTCCGGAGCCGTTTTAGGTTGCTGCTGCGCACACGCACTCAAACCTAACGCCATCACCATAGTCAGTACGATTTTTTTCATGCTTGATATCCTTAAGAAAACCGGGCGCTTTCACGCCCGGATTCGAATCAGAAGATGGTGAACGGTGCGATGACGATGAATTTCACGTCACGCTCATCCTGGAAGATGTTGCCGTAACCACCGCCCCAGCTTGGGATGTCTGAATGGTTGTCGTACTGAGTGAAGTGCAGTTTGAACAGCGTGCCTTTCGCGCGACCATCCTGAACGGTGTACAACGCATCAAGGCTGTATGCAGATTCTTTCAGGCGATTATCCGCATCGTAGTAACCGTCAGTGGTTGGTTTAGAGCTTGGTTTAGCATCCCATGCGTACACATAAGAAGCACCCACTGCCCAACCTGCCAGATTCCAGTTGCTCAGGTCATACATCGCGCCTGCAAATACTGCTTTTTCACCGTTGGCGTTGAAGTCAGAGCGGTTATCCCACCACACATCAAGACGACCGTTTGAAGATGCATAAGTTGGGGTCATACGCTGCAGGAAGTAACCTTGCTGGCCATCGGCCTTAACAATAGTTCCTTCAAGACGCAAATCAACCTGTCCAACTCTGTATCCAAGAGTCAATGCCTGCAACCATGCAGTGCCATCGTACAGATCGTTAACGCTGCCATCAGAAACTTTGTCACGCGTACCGTAGAACTGGTAGCTGGTTGTTAACGGGCTACCCGCGATATCAAATTTGTAGCTTGCTTTGGTGAAGTACTGATCAACGTAGCCTTCAGCCTGGCCAAATGCCGCTTCGAGAATGAAATCATTTTTGAAGTCATACTTCGCACCAAGAGAGTGTAAATATTCAACTTTGGTGTTTTTGTCGTTCTGATAGAACTTGTCCATTTCCAGGTGCCATGGAGCTTTATACTCGTTGGTCCACATGTAGGAGAAGCTCAGCGCACCAGAATCGCCGTAATCAAAGTTTGCACCTGCTTCAGCGCCCTGGTAAGTACCAGGCATGAAGCTCCAGTGTGGTGCGAGCAAGGTTTGCCCGGTTGGCTGAATATAACCACCACGCGCCCAAACCGGGCCGTATTTGAATTTAGCTGCGGCTTTATAAAGGCTAATGCCGCTTTTATCACCGGAGAAATCTTCGTCGTAAGCTTTGTTTACAGAGGAGAATGCGATTTCGTTCGGGTGACCGCTGTCACCGTTTTCTGCCATTTCAATAGCAGTAAAGGCCGCAATATCCAGACCGAACATGTCAGCGGCGAAACCAGACTGGAAGTCCAGATTGGCGTTCCAGGTGGAATGCGCAAGGTTAGTTTCATATTTATCAGTCGTAACATCTTTACGGTCACGCTCACGCTGCCAGTAATAAACACCACCGGTCAGAGTCGAGTCATCCACAAAGCCTGCTGCGCTTGCCTGAGGGATGACTACCAGTCCTGAAAGAGCCGTGACACCTGCAATTGCAAGCGCCAGTGCACTACGTTTGCCACTAAACGTACGCATATATTATTCCTCTTTGACGTATCAATAATCGCCGGACGTTAAAAGACGCCTTATGGCGAAAAAAAGTAAAAATGCCTAACGGCTAAAGCGGTTATGGATATTTGCCCGCATTACTGCTGTGCTTAAGACTATTTTTCGCGACGCGAATTATCAACGACTTTGTAAGAGTTCATTCCGATATTATGACAGAGAGCACATAATTTATGAGCATTTGTAACAAATCATGCCTTGAGAGTTTTATCTTGATAATTACTATTTATAAAATACAAAACTCTACATGAGAGCGCTCACATATTTAAAAGAAGAATTTTTAATGTTCCGAGGTTGACCATAAAAAGTAGATAGGAAGAAGTGTAAATAACATTAATTCGCAACGCGAATGTGAAGATATATTTAAGCAAATGATTATAAAGCAAAAAAAACGCCGCGATTTGCGGCGTTTTTGTCAGATATTGACTTAGTAAAAAGGGGCTATTCGCCCATTTTCGCCCAGGTATCACGCAAGCCAACGGTACGGTTAAATACCAGTTTTTCGGCAGTTGCATAACGGCTATCCAGGCAGAAATAACCTTCGCGCTCGAACTGATACGCTTTGCCTTTTTCGGCATTTTGCAGACTTGGTTCGACGAAGCCTTGTTTGATAACCAGTGATTCCGGGTTAATCGTTGCAAGGAAATCTTCCGCAGCCCCTGGGTTTGCAACACTGAAGAGGCGGTCATAAAGGCGAATCTCAACAGGCAATGCGTGTTCCGCACTCACCCAATGAATCACACCTTTAACTTTACGGCCATCAGCTGGGTCTTTGCTTAATGTGTCCGGATCGTAGGAGCAATGCAGCATGGTGATATTACCTGCTTCATCTTTCTCAACGCGATCGGCTTTAATCACATATGCATTACGCAGGCGTACTTCTTTGCCCAACACCAGACGCTTATATTGCTTGTTAGCTTCTTCACGGAAGTCAGCACGATCGATATAGATCTCACGGATAAATGGCACTTGACGGCTACCCATCTCTGGTTTGTTAGGATGGTTAGGCATCGTTACCATTTCAACTTCACCCTGTGGGAAGTTTTCAATGATAACTTTAACCGGGTCGAGAACAGCCATAGCGCGTGGAGCGTTCTCGTTCAGGTCATCACGGATACAAGATTCCAGAGATGCCATTTCAACCGTGTTGTCTTGCTTAGTCACACCAATGCGCTTACAGAACTCACGAATAGAAGCGGCAGTATAACCACGACGACGCAGACCCGAGATGGTTGGCATACGTGGGTCATCCCAGCCCTCTACAACCTTCTCAGTCACCAGCTGGTTCAGCTTACGCTTAGACATGATGGCGTACTCGAGATTCAGGCGAGAGAACTCGTACTGACGCGGATGCGCAGGAATTGTGATGTTATCCAACACCCAGTCATACAGACGACGGTTGTCCTGGAATTCCAGCGTACACAGAGAGTGCGTAATGCCTTCCAGCGCATCGGAAATGCAGTGGGTGAAGTCGTACATCGGGTAGATGCACCACTTATTGCCAGTCTGGTGGTGTTCGGCGAATTTAATACGATAAATAACCGGGTCACGCATCACGATGAACGGCGATGCCATGTCGATTTTCGCACGCAGGCACGCAGTCCCTTCAGCGAACTCACCGTTACGCATTTTCTCAAACAGCGCGAGGTTTTCTTCCACGCTGCGGTCACGGTAAGGGCTGTTTTTACCCGGAGATGTCAATGAGCCGCGATATTCACGGATCTGCTCAGGCGACAGTTCATCCACGTACGCCAGCCCTTTATTGATCAGCTCAACAGCATAGTTGAACAGTTGATCGAAATAATTGGAGGAGTAGCGCACGTCACCAGACCAATGGAAACCTAACCATTCGACGTCGTGCTTGATGGAATCTACGAATTCGATGTCTTCTTTTGCCGGGTTGGTGTCATCGAAACGCAGGTTGCACTGGCCTTGATAATCTTGGGCGATACCAAAGTTCAGGCAGATGGATTTTGCATGGCCGATATGCAGATAACCATTTGGCTCTGGCGGGAAACGGGTGCAAATGCTGTTGTGCTTACCATTAGCCAAATCTTCATCGATAATCTGGCGAATAAAGTTAGTTGGGCGGGCTTCAGCCTCACTCATCGCGGGTTCCTCTGTGCAAAAACTTTAGTTATCGGCACATGATCTTATAAGCAAGCGTCGGAAACAACCTTTAGTTGCATAAATAAGGGTATAGGCGGGTGGCGTGCTAGAGGAACAAAAAAGCGGCTGGAGAAAATCTCCAGCCGCTAAAGGCACAATCTATGACTCAGGAGCGATTATTTGCCTTTAATTTCGTACAGAGGTGTTTGCCCCGCAACAACAGAACCTTGTGCCTGGAGTACCAGACCACTGTAGTCGTCGATGTTGCTACAAACTACTGGGCTAATCATGGAGCGGGCATTCGCATTCAGGAAATCAAGATCCATTTCCAGAATCGGCTGGCCTGCAACCACTTCAGCACCCTCTTCTACCAGACGAGTAAAGCCCTGGCCGTTCAGTGCAACGGTATCAATGCCCATATGGACAACGATCTCAGCACCTTTCTCGGTTTCCAGGCAGAACGCATGGTTGGTATTAAAGATTTTTACGATAGTACCGGCAGCTGGAGCGACAACTGTTTTTCCAGTTGGCTTAACAGCAACACCATCACCAACTGCTTTGCTGGCGAAGGCTTCATCAGGAACCTGGTCCAGCGCAACCACATCACCTGTCACTGGTGAAACCAGAGCAGCAATGGTTACAGCATTTGGAACTGCTTGTGGTTTAGCAGCAGCCACTGGCGCCGCGGTAGCAGCACTAACAGGAGCAGCCGCAACTTCACCTACAGTCTTCATGGAGTTGGCAATCTTCTCAGCTACAAAGCCGACGATGATTTGCACGCTGGTTTTGTTCAGACGGATAACACCGGTTGCACCCAGACGTTTCGCCAACGCTTCATTAACCAATGAAGAGTCTTTCACGTTCAGACGCAGACGAGTGATACATGCATCAATACCTGTCAGGTTAGCTGAACCACCTACCGCTGCGATGTACTGACGAGCCAACTCAGTTACATCTTGAGAGGCGTTGGCGCTAACATTCACGTCCTGACCATCAGCTTCATCACCTGCAACAGCCAGTTCACGACCTGGAGTCAACAGATTGAATTTGTTGATAGTGAAACGGAAGACCACGTAGTAAATCACGAAGAACACGATGCCTTGTGGGATCAGCATGTACCAGTGAGTCGCCAGTGGGTTACGGGTAGAAAGCACCAAGTCCACCAGACCCGCACTGAAGCCGAAACCAGCAATCCAATGCATGCTTGCTGCGATAAATACAGAGATACCGGTCAGCACTGCGTGAATCAGATACAGAACTGGAGCCACGAACATGAAGGAGAATTCTAACGGTTCAGTGATACCAGTAAAGAAGGCAGCAAACGCACCCGCCATCATGATACCCAATACTTTGGCTTTATTTTCAGGACGCGCGCAGTGGTAAATTGCCAATGCAGCACCTGGAAGGCCAAACATCATGATTGGGAAGAAGCCAGCCTGATAGCGACCAGTAATACCAACGATACCAGTACCTTCAGCGATAGATTTAGCACCGCCAAGGAATTTAGGAATATCGTTAATACCTGCAACATCAAACCAGAACACGGAGTTCAGAGCGTGATGCAGGCCAACTGGAATCAGAAGACGGTTGAAGAACGCATAAACACCTGCGCCAATTGAACCCATTTTCTGGATGTGCTCACCAAAGTTCACCAGGCCGCTGAAAACGATTGGCCAGATGAACATCATGATGAAGGCAACAGCAATCATCACAAAGGAGGTAAGAATTGGAACCAGGCGACGACCGCTGAAGAAGGACAACGCTTTCGGCAACTCGACGCTGCTGAAGCGGTTGTACAACTCTGCGGAGATAATCCCCACCATGATGCCCACAAATTGGTTTTCAATTTTAGTGAACGCCAATGGAACCTGATCCAACGGAATGTGTTTGATCATGGAAACAGCGGCTGGCGAACAGAGAGTCGTCAAAACCAGGAAACCGACAAAACCGGTTAGTGCAGCAGCACCATCTTTATCTTTGGACATACCGTAAGCCACACCAATGGCAAACAGCACTCCCATGTGGTCAATGATTGCAGCACCAGATTTGATGAACAACGCAGCTAATGCGCTATCACCACCCCAGCTAACCGGGTCAATCCAGTAACCAACACCCATTAATATGGCTGCGGCTGGTAGCGTGGCTACCGGCACCATCAGCGCACGGCCAACCTTTTGCATATAACCTAGAATACTCACGTTAATTCCCCCTATGAGACCCCGTTAAGGCTCGTTCAAAGCAGTTTTATTATTGTGTAACAAACCTTGAAAGCATGACGAAGATTCGCCAACTTTCAGAGTGTGTGAAAAATTAATTCGTATCGCAAATTAAACACCCTTTTTTTGTGATTAAAATCACCAAATATTGTTATTCCACTCCCCTTTGGCTAGCTATCGACTAAAACTTATTTTATCATCCGAAAAATCAAGACGGATTGATCCCGTAATAACTGGTTCGAAACTGGTTTACCCTTAGAGGGTTCGGATAACAATCTGGCTAAAGCTACTTTCTATTAACTTATGAGGTGAATGATGAGACTGATTCCCCTGGCTACCCCAGCTCAAGTTGGCAAATGGGCAGCACGCCATATCGTTAAGCGTATCAATGCGTTTAATCCGACAGCAGATCGTCCTTTCGTGCTGGGCCTGCCAACCGGTGGTACTCCACTTGAAGCGTATAAAGCGCTGGTAGAGATGCACAAAGCGGGCCAGGTTAGCTTTAAAAACGTCGTCACCTTTAATATGGATGAGTACGTTGGTCTGCCAAAAGAGCATCCGGAAAGCTATCATACGTTCATGCACCGCAATTTCTTTGATCATGTTGATATCCCAGCGGAAAATATCAACCTGCTGAATGGCAATGCTGACGATGTTGACGCAGAGTGCCGTCGTTATGAAGAAAAAATTCGCTCATACGGTAAAATTCACCTGTTTATGGGTGGTGTGGGCAACGATGGTCACATCGCATTCAACGAACCAGCTTCTTCTCTGGCTTCCCGTACTCGTATCAAAACGCTGACTCATGACACCCGTGTTGCAAACTCCCGTTTCTTTGATGGCGATGTTACTCAGGTTCCAAAATTTGCGCTGACTGTGGGCGTGGGCACTCTGCTTGATGCAGAAGAAGTGATGATTTTGGTCATTGGTCATCTGAAAGCACAAGCTCTGCAAGCAGCAGTGGAAGGCAACGTGAATCACATGTGGACCATTAGCTGTCTGCAACTGCACCCGAAAGCAGTGGTTGTTTGTGATGAGCCGTCCACCATGGAACTCAAAGTGAAGACGCTGAAGTACTTCAATGAGCTCGAAGCGGAAAATATCAAAGATCTTTAAATACTAACTTATACCCAAAATAATTCGAGTTGCAGCCAGGCGGCAAAAAAGTGAGTCCCCAGAAGCTTACTTGAGTAAGTGACTGGGGTGAGCTTTTGTAGCCAACACCTCTGCAACTTGAAGTATGACGGGTATAACCGGGGGTAATTATGTTTGCATTAACTCACGGTCGGATTTATACCGGCCATGAAATTCTTGATGATCACGCGATTGTTATCGCGAACGGCCTAATTGAACGCGTTTGCCCGCGCTCAGATCTCCCTGCGGGTATTGAGACTCGCGATGTGGGTGGTGCAATCATTGCCCCCGGTTTTATTGATGTGCAGCTTAATGGTTGTGGTGGCGTTCAGTTCAACGATTCCGCAGATGCGGTTACCGTTGAAACGCTGGAAATCATGCAGAAAGCCAACGAGCGTTCTGGCTGTACCAGCTACTTACCGACACTGATCACCAGCAGCGATGAGCTGATGAAGCAAGGCGTGAAAGTGATGCGCGAATACCTGGCGAAATATCAGCACCAGGCTCTCGGTCTGCATCTTGAAGGCCCGTGGTTAAACATGGTGAAAAAAGGAACGCACAATCCAAGCTTCGTGCGTAAACCTGATGCAGAACTGGTTGATTTCCTGTGCCAAAACGCAGATGTGATCACTAAAGTCACTTTGGCACCAGAAATGGTTGGGCCTGAAGTGATTAGTAAACTGGTTGCTTCCGGCATTATCGTTTCAGCCGGGCATTCCAATGCCACTGTAAAAGAAGCTAAAGTCGGCTTCCGTGCTGGTATCACCTTCGCAACCCACCTTTTCAACGCTATGCCATATATTACTGGCCGCGAACCGGGTCTTGCTGGGGCCATTTTTGATGAGCCAGATGTTTACTGCGGTATCATTGCCGATGGTTTACATGTGGACTATGCCAATATTCGTACTGCGAAAAAGGTCAAAGGCGATAAGCTGTGCCTGGTGACTGATGCAACTGCTCCGGCAGGCGCAAATATCGATGAGTTCATTTTCGCAGGAAAAACAATATACTACCGTGATGGTTTATGCGTAGATGAGAACGGTACGCTGAGCGGTTCAGCCCTGACGATGATTGAAGGGGTGTGTAACCTGGTTGAGCATGCGGGCATCGCATTAGACGAAGTCTTACGTATGGCCACCCTCTACCCTGCCCGTGCAATGGGTGTAGAGCAGCAATTAGGTACTATTGAAGCAGGGAAAGTCGCCAACCTGACGACCTTTACCCGCGATTTTAAAATCACCAAGACCTTTGTTAATGGTAACGAGGTCGTAACTGAGTAATTAAGGCATGACGACTGGCGGACAGGCTCAAATTGGTAATGTCGATCTGGTAAAACAACTGAATAGCGCGGCGGTATATCGCCTGATTGACCAACATGGGCCAATTTCTCGCATTCAGATTGCCGAACAAAGCCAGCTAGCACCTGCCAGCGTCACGAAAATTACTCGCCAGTTAATTGAGCGCGGGCTGATCAAAGAAGTTGATCAACAGGCTTCCACCGGGGGCCGCCGCGCTATCTCAATTATCACTGAAACCCGCAATTTCCATGCTATTGGCGTACGTCTTGGCCGCCACGATGCAACCATCACGTTATTTGACCTCAGCGCTAAACCGATTGCCGAAGAGCATTATTCTCTTCCTGAACGAACTCAGGAAACGCTCGAGCATGCACTGCTAAACGCTATTGCTCAATTTATCGAACAAAACACACGTAAAATGCGTGAGCTGATTGCGATTTCCGTAATCCTGCCAGGCCTGGTTGATCCTGAAAGCGGGGTGATTCGTTATATGCCTCATATCCAGGTCAATAACTGGTCGTTAGTCGATAGCCTCGAAAAACAGTTCAAAGTGACTTGCTATGTGGGTCACGATATCCGTAGCCTGGCGCTTGCTGAGCACTATTTTGGTGCAACACACGATTGCGATGACTCCATTTTGGTGCGTGTCCACCGTGGTACAGGTGCGGGGATTTTGTCTAACGGACGTATTTTTATTGGCCGTAACGGTAACGTTGGTGAAATTGGCCATATTCAGGTTGACCCATTAGGCGAACGCTGCCACTGCGGAAACTTTGGTTGCCTGGAAACGATTGCCGCCAATGCTGCTATTGAACACCGTGTGCGCCATTTACTCGAGCAAGGTTATAACAGCCGCCTGACACTTGAAGATTGCGATATTACTGCGATTTGTAAAGCTGCGAACAAAGGTGATGCCCTCGCCTGCGAAGTGATTGAACATGTTGGTCGCCACTTAGGCAAAGCCATTTCCATCGCGATTAACCTGTTTAATCCGCAAAAAGTGGTCATTGCCGGGGAAATCATCGAAGCCGAAAAAGTGCTTCTTCCCGCTATCGAAGCCTGCATTAATACACAGGTATTGAAAGCATTCCGTAAGAATCTACCCGTCGTGTGCTCAAAACTCGATGACCGTTCAGCCATTGGTGCCTTTGCTTTGGTAAAACGCTCGATGCTGAATGGCGTTCTGCTTCAACGTTTGCTGGAAAGTTAACTCAGCCGTGAGCCTTTTTACGATATAGTTACGCCTTCCTGAAATGTGAGCCAAGGTAATCAATGACCATTCAGAATGTAATTTGTGATATTGACGGTGTGCTGATGCACGATAACGTCGCCGTACCGGGTGCTAATGAATTCTTAGCCCGCATCATGGAAAAGGGTATGCCGCTGGTTCTGCTGACTAACTACCCGTCGCAGACAGGTCAGGATCTGGCGAACCGTTTTGCGTCCGCGGGTATTGATGTACCAGACAGCGTCTTTTATACCTCCGCAATGGCAACCGCGGATTTCCTGCGCCGTCAGGAAGGAAAAAAAGCGTACGTTGTCGGTGAAGGTGCGTTGATTCATGAACTGTATAAAGCTGGCTTTACCATCACCGATATCAATCCTGACTTTGTCATCGTCGGTGAAACCCGCTCTTATAACTGGGAAATGATGCACAAGGCCGCCTACTTCGTAGCAAACGGTGCGCGCTTTATTGCGACTAACCCTGATACACATGGCCGTGGTTACTATCCAGCCTGTGGTGCGCTTTGCGCGGGTATCGAGAAAATTTCTGGCCGCAAACCATTCTGTGTAGGCAAGCCAAGCCCGTGGATTATCCGCGCGGCGCTCAATAAAATGCAGGCACATTCTGAGCACACGGTGATTGTCGGCGATAACCTGCGCACCGATATTCTTGCGGGATTCCAGGCTGGCCTGGAAACGATTCTGGTGCTGTCGGGCGTTTCAACGCTGAACGATATCGATGCCATGCCGTTCCGCCCTTCGTGGATTTACCCGTCCGTTGCCGAAGTCGATATTATCTAATTAATGATTCGCCCGGTTTTCGCCGGGCTTTTAGCGATTCACCAATCTTTTTCCCCTTCTCTGAATACCAGTCTGGCAATTTCACCAATATTTGCCGATCCGCTAATTATTTCGCTCATTTCCTCATCATTTTTCAGTAATCAACAATCACCATTGAACTATTTATCTCTCCAGGGCTAAAGGACTTGCTTTCACGTCAATGATTGCGCATTTTCATAGTCATGCAACGCAGCTATTACCCAAAATAATTCGAGTTACAGGAAGGCGGCAAGTGAAGGAATCCCGATGAGCTTACTGGAGTAAGTGATTCGGGTGACTGAATGCAGACAACGCATCTGCAACTTGAAGTATGAAGGGTAAAAACAATTTAATGGCTCAAAGAAGCATTACGGAGAGAGTTCTATGTGTTCAATTTTTGGTGTTCTGGATATCAAGACCGATGCGGTCGAACTGCGTAAGAAAGCGCTCGAGTTATCTCGCCTGATGCGTCACCGTGGCCCAGACTGGTCTGGTGTTTACGCTAATGATAAAGCCATTCTGTCCCATGAACGTCTCTCGATTGTTGACGTTAACGCTGGCGCTCAGCCGCTCTACAACAAAGCCAAAACCCACGCCCTGGCTGTTAACGGCGAAATCTACAACCATCAGGCTCTGCGTGCAGAATACGGCGACCGTTACGAATTCCAGACAGGCTCCGACTGTGAAGTTATCCTCGCGCTGTACCAGGAAAAAGGCTCGGAATTCCTCGACGATCTGCAAGGTATGTTTGCCTTCATTCTGTATGACGAAACACAAGACGCCTATCTGATTGGCCGTGACCATATTGGTATCATCCCCCTATATATGGGTCATGACGAACACGGCAACATGTATGTTGCTTCAGAAATGAAAGCGCTGGTCCCGGTTTGCCGCACTATTAAAGAGTTCCCGGCAGGCAGCTATCTGTGGAGCAAAGACGGTGAAATCCGCAGCTACTACCAGCGTGACTGGTTCGAATACGATGCGGTAAAAGACAACGTTACTGATAAAAACGAATTGCGCCAGGCGCTGGAAGATTCCGTAAAAAGCCACCTGATGTCTGACGTGCCATATGGCGTGTTGCTGTCCGGCGGTCTGGATTCATCGGTTATCTCTGCGATTACCAAGAAATTTGCCGCCCGCCGTGTAGAAGATGAAGAGCGTTCCGAAGCCTGGTGGCCGCAGCTGCACTCTTTTGCAGTTGGCCTGGTCGGGTCTCCTGACCTGATAGCAGCGCAAGAAGTGGCAAATCACTTAGGCACCGTGCACCACGAAATTCATTTCACCGTGCAAGAAGGCCTGGATGCGATTCGCGATGTTATCTATCACATTGAAACTTACGATGTGACCACCATTCGCGCCTCTACTCCAATGTATTTGATGTCACGCAAAATCAAAGCAATGGGCATCAAGATGGTGCTATCCGGTGAAGGTTCTGACGAAGTCTTTGGCGGCTACCTGTACTTCCATAAAGCGCCAAACGATAAAGAGCTGCACGAAGAGACCGTTCGTAAGCTGCAAGCGCTGCATATGTTTGACTGTGCGCGTGCTAACAAAGCGATGTCTGCCTGGGGCGTTGAAGCTCGCGTACCGTTCCTGGACAAGAAATTCCTTGATGTAGCTATGCGCATCAACCCGAAAGACAAAATGTGCGGCAACGGCAAGATGGAAAAACATATCCTGCGTGAATGTTTTGAATCTTACCTGCCAGCAAGCGTTGCATGGCGTCAGAAAGAGCAATTCTCTGATGGCGTAGGTTACAGCTGGATTGACACGTTAAAAGAAGTTGCAGCGGGTCAGGTCACCGACCAACAACTGGAAACGGCAAGCTATCGCTTCCCGTACAACACACCAGGCTCTAAAGAAGCTTATTTGTATCGTGAAATCTTTGAAGAGTTATTCCCACTACCAAGCGCTGCGCAGTGCGTTCCAGGCGGCCCATCTGTTGCCTGTTCTTCAGCTAAGGCCATCGAATGGGATGAAGCATTCAAAACAATGAATGATCCATCAGGCCGTGCAGTGGGCGTTCACCAGTCCGCTTACAAATAATTGAGCAAAATGAAACACACGGGCCTACGGGCCCGTTTTTGTTTCTGCAATATTCCTCACCTCTTATCAGGGCTTTTCCCTAACATAAAACCACGAAATAACCGATTTTTGACGAATATTGCATCAAGCTGTTCGTAAGCTAATCAAACAGACTATTTACGCTAATTTTCGGGAAAAAATTGTTGACGCTAGAAGGCCAACTACGCATAATGCGCCCCGCAACGCCGATAAGGTGACGCAGAAAAAAGAAGGCTACTTAGCTCAGCTGGTTAGAGCACATCACTCATAATGATGGGGTCACAGGTTCGATTCCCGTAGTAGCCACCATTATTCTTTTTTTAGCGCGGGAGTGGCGAAATTGGTAGACGCACCAGATTTAGGTTCTGGCGCCGCAAGGTGTGCGAGTTCAAGTCTCGCCTCCCGCACCATTTTAAAGCGTTGCACAGTTGGGGTATCGCCAAGCGGTAAGGCACCGGTTTTTGATACCGGCATTCCCTGGTTCGAATCCAGGTACCCCAGCCAATTTTTCGACATAGCACGTTAGTTTTGTGCGCCCATAGTTGGGGTATCGCCAAGCGGTAAGGCACCGGTTTTTGATACCGGCATTCCCTGGTTCGAATCCAGGTACCCCAGCCAGTCGAAGAATAAAGTTTTAAAATTAGGCTACTTAGCTCAGCTGGTTAGAGCACATCACTCATAATGATGGGGTCACAGGTTCGATTCCCGTAGTAGCCACCATATTTTTGGGGTATCGCCAAGCGGTAAGGCTCTGGTTTCTGATACCAGCATTCCGAGGTTCGAATCCTCGTACCCCAGCCAAAAATGAAAAGCTCGCTTCGGCGAGCTTTTTGCTTTTCTGCATTTGGATATTCTCGTCAGAATTAAAGTCGGATATCGCTAACGCTAATCCGACCTAAGAAAGACTATCGACTCATAACCCTAACGCATACTTCAGCGCCTGGCGTTTAAGCACCCCACCACGTTCAGCCGCCATCAACCCTAAGTTTCGAATCACACGCAACGGCCCTAAAGTATTGCTAAAACCTGCGTAGAACAGATCCATACCGCTTTGCATCAGGAAATTATCCGCCTGCCTGCGCGTCTGGTAGCGCTTCAAAATACGCGCATCTGCCCAGTTTTCACCGTAGCTACGCGCTTTAATCATCACATCAAGTAAAGCGTCCACATCACGATAACCTAGATTCACACCCTGCCCCGCTAATGGGTGAATGGTATGCGCGGCATCGCCAATCAACGCCAGGCCCTGTTGGGTATATTGCAATGCATGGCGACGAGTCAGCGGAAATGCGCCACTGGCAATCGGTGTTACTTTACCTAAGCGCTCCGGGAAACTCGCCTCAATCGCTTTATGCAGTTGCGGTATCGTCATATTTTGCAGCTGGCGAATACGTGCCGGCGAATCGTACCAAACAAGCGAGGCCCAATTATCAAATAGCGGTAAAAACGCGTGCGGCCCGTTCGGCGTAAAATGCTGCCAGGTACTATCGCCTGGTGTTTGTTCGCATTTTACCGTAATGAGCATGCACGACTGACGATACTGCCAGGCATGAATACCAATTCCCGCCCAACGACGCACCTGTGAATTTGCGCCATCAGCTCCAATGACCATAGGAACCGTTAGGGTCCGCTCATCCGCAAAGTGTAACGTCCACTTCCCTGCCTGCCCGTGCATACGGTCAATGTGTGCAGGGCAAAGCAACGTGACATTCGGATGGGCCTCCAGCGCCTGCCACAACGCGAATTGTAAAACCTGGTTTTCGACCATATAGCCCAATTCTGGCAGCCCTAACTCTTGAGCTTTAAAGCTAACGTGGGCGCTTTCCCACTCCCAGGTTTCGAGCTGGCGATAAGCATGGCTACGCATTGAACGAATAGCATCCCAAACGCCAAGTGATTTCAACAACCCGACCGATGCACTACTGATAGCCGAAATACGCACATCGGGTTGGCTTGTTGCGTCAAAGGCAGCAGGAGCCTGCTGCTCAATCACCGCAACCTGAAAACCATTTTGCGCGAGGCCAAGGGCTGCGGCCGCGCCGACCATCCCCCCACCCACTACCGCGACATCAATTGACTGATTCAACATGATGAGTTTGTCCTTAAATTGTCTATGCTGATTCTACCGGATTTTTACGCAAGCTGGTCACATCAAGGCCAAAGCATTACAATACGCCGCCTGAATTCCTGGCTTTAACTGAGCAATGGCAAGTCGATGACAAAAAAACTCCATATCAAAACCTGGGGCTGTCAGATGAACGAATACGATTCATCGAAGATGGCCGATCTGCTGAATAGCACACATGGCTATACGCTTACGGACAACCCAAAAGAAGCGGACGTATTGCTACTCAATACCTGCTCTATCCGTGAAAAAGCCCAGGAAAAAGTGTTCCATCTGCTTGGCCGCTGGAAACTCTTAAAGCGTAAAAATCCCAATATCATTATTGGTGTTGGCGGTTGCGTTGCTTCCCAGGAAGGTAAGATGATTCGTAGCCGTGCACACTATGTTGATATTGTTTTCGGGCCACAAACGCTGCACCGCCTGCCTGAAATGATCAACAAAGTGAGTGGCAACCGTAGCCCAATCGTTGATGTCAGCTTCCCTGAAATCGAAAAGTTCGACCGTCTGCCAGAGCCAAAAGCCGATGGCCCGACTGCATTCGTTTCTATTATGGAAGGCTGTAACAAGTATTGTACTTACTGCGTGGTGCCTTATACGCGTGGTGAGGAAGTGAACCGTCCGTGTGATGATGTGCTGTTTGAAATCGCACAACTCGCAGCGCAAGGCGTGCGTGAAGTGAATCTGCTCGGCCAGAATGTGAATGCTTACCGCGGGCCGACTTTCGATGGTGGCATCTGTTCATTCGCTGAACTGCTGCGCCTGGTGGCTGCCATTGACGGCATTGACCGCATTCGCTTCACCACCAGCCATCCGATTGAATTTACTGACGATATCATCGAAGTTTACCGCGATACTCCAGAACTGGTGAGTTTCCTGCATCTGCCGATTCAATGCGGTTCTGACCGCGTCCTGAATTTAATGGGTCGTACGCATACCACGCTGGAATACAAATCGATTATTCGCAAACTGCGCGCCGTGCGTCCTGACATTCAAATTAGTTCTGATTTCATTGTTGGTTTCCCTGGCGAAACCCAGCAGGACTTCGAGCAAACCATGAAAGTCATTGGCGATGTTAATTTTGACGTGAGCTACAGCTTCGTCTTTTCTTCTCGCCCGGGCACACCAGCCGCCGATATGGTTGATGACGTACCAGAAAAAGAGAAATTGCAGCGCCTCTATATTCTGCAAGAGCGTATCAACCAGCAGGCCATGGAGTTTAGCCGTAAGATGGTTGGCACCACTCAGCGTGTCCTTGTCGAAGGGACATCACGCAGAAACATTATGGAGTTGACCGGACGTTCCGAACACAACCGTGGCGTCAACTTTGCAGGCACCCCGGATATGGTCGGTAAATTTGTTGATGTCGAAATCACCGAAGTCGCGACCAACAACTCCCTGCGCGGAAAAGTAGTTCGCACCGAAGACGAAATGGGACTGCGTATTGCCGAGTCTCCGGAGTCAGTAATTGCTCGCACACGTAAAGAGAATGAGATCGGTGTAGGGTTCTATCAGCCTTAGTCCCCCCCTCAATGCCCGTGGGTTCGCTAACGCCGTGACCCCATGGGCATTTTCATTTGTTGCACTTGCATTCGGAAGCATCCACCCAAATATCAAAAACCAGGCTTGCGCCATCTGCCCACGCCGTAAATAATCTTTTTATGGCCTGCAATTATGCAGCAATACATTCTACTGGCCCTGTGCGACCCCGAGGATAAGTTTGAATATCGAGACACGTGAAATTACGCTAGAACCCGCAGACAATGCGCGTCTGCTAAGCCTGTGTGGCCCATTTGATGACAATATCAAGCAGCTTGAACGTCGGCTGGGGATCGAAATCAACCGTCGTGACTATCACTTCAAGCTGACGGGCCGCCCGATTCTGGTCAATGCTGCCGCAGATATTTTGCGTAACCTGTATGTCGATACCGCACCGATGCGTGGCGAAATTCAGGATATAACTCCTGAGCATATCCACCTCGCCATTAAAGAAATTCGCGTGCTGGAACAGTCTGCTGAAAGCGTTCCAGAGTACGGCAAAGCAGTGAACATCAAGACTAAACGCGGCGTCATCAAACCGCGTACACCGAACCAGGCGCAGTACATCGCCAATATTCTCGACCACGACATCACCTTTGGTGTCGGCCCTGCGGGTACAGGTAAAACTTACCTCGCGGTTGCGGCAGCCGTTGATGCACTGGAACGCCAGGATATCCGTCGCATTCTGCTGACCCGTCCGGCCGTTGAAGCGGGCGAAAAGCTCGGCTTCTTGCCTGGCGATTTAAGCCAGAAAGTTGACCCTTATCTGCGCCCGTTGTACGACGCCCTGTTTGAAATGCTCGGCTTTGAGCGTGTTGAGAAACTGATCGAGCGTAACGTCATCGAAGTGGCACCACTCGCCTATATGCGTGGCCGCACGTTAAACGATGCATTCATCATTCTGGATGAAAGCCAGAACACCACTATCGAACAGATGAAAATGTTCCTGACGCGCATTGGTTTTAACTCCAAAGCAGTGATTACAGGCGACGTCACCCAAATAGATTTACCAAAAAATCTGAAATCGGGCTTACGTCATGCAATCGACGTACTGGCCGAAGTCGATGAAATCAGCTTTAACTTCCTTAATAGTGAAGACGTTGTCCGCCACCCGGTTGTGGCACGTATTGTGAATGCCTATGAAGCGTGGGAAAACGCGGAACAGGTTCGTAAAGATGAACTCGCAGCAGAGCGCAAGCGAGAAGCGATGGCAATCAATGCTGCCGCTCAGGAGAGTAAATGAGTCAGGTTATACTGGATTTACAGGTCGCGTGTGAAGACGCAAACGGCCTGCCTACGGAAGAACAATTTCAGGCATGGCTTGATGCGGTCATTCCACAATTTCAGGAAGAGTCAGAAGTCACGATTCGCCTGGTGGATGACGCAGAAAGCCACGATCTGAACCTCACTTATCGTGGGAAAGATAAATCCACCAATGTGCTCTCGTTCCCGTTTGAAGCGCCTCCGGGCATTGAACTGCCACTATTGGGCGACCTGATTATTTGCCGTCAGGTTGTGGAGCAAGAAGCAAAAGAGCAGCAAAAACCGCTGGATGCGCATTGGGCACATATGGTCATCCACGGCAGTTTGCATCTGCTTGGTTATGACCATATTGAAGATGAAGAAGCCGAAGAGATGGAATCCCTGGAAACAGAGATAATGCTTGCTCTTGGGTATGCTGATCCGTACATTGCCGAGAAAGAATAGTCGCTACGGTAAATGATTACCGTAACGCATCAGGTGCAGGCAGCGAGCCATTAACTGCCTGCTATCTATTAATTAACCGAGGGGCCACAAACCTAACGCCATGAGCGACGACAATTCCCAAAACAGTGACACACCTGCCAGTAAGAAGGGATTCTTTTCCCTGATTCTCAACCAGCTATTCCACGGTGAACCTAAAAACCGTGACGATCTGCTGACACTCATCCGTGATTCTGAGCAAAATGATCTGATCGATCAAGATACCCGCGACATGCTTGAAGGCGTGATGGATATCGCCGACCAACGCGTCCGCGACATCATGATCCCTCGCTCGCAAATGGTAACGCTCAAACACAACCAGACGCTGGACGAATGCCTCGATGTGATCATCGAATCCGCACACTCCCGCTTCCCGGTGATCAGTGAAGACAAAGATCATATCGAAGGGATTCTGATGGCTAAAGATTTGCTGCCGTTTATGCGCAGCGATACTGAGCCATTTAGCATGGAAAAAGTGTTACGTCAGGCAGTTGTTGTGCCGGAAAGTAAGCGTGTTGACCGCATGCTCAAAGAGTTTCGTCAGCAGCGCTACCACATGGCGATAGTGATTGATGAGTTTGGCGGCGTCTCCGGACTTGTCACCATCGAAGATATTCTCGAACTGATTGTTGGGGAAATTGAAGATGAGTATGACGATGAAGAAGACGGTGATTTCCGCCAGCTAAGCCGTCACACCTGGACGGTTCGCGCTCTGGCCTCAATCGAAGATTTTAACGACACCTTTGCCACCCATTTCAACGATGACGAAGTTGATACCATTGGTGGATTGGTGATGCAGGCCTTTGGCCACTTACCTGCCCGTGGCGAAACCATCGAAATCGATGGTTATCAGTTCAAAGTCGCGATGGCAGATAGCCGCCGTGTTATTCAGGTTCATGTCAGAATTCCGGACGACTCGCCACAACCGAAACTGGAAGATTAATTCAAAGATGGCTATAGCCCTACTCCTTCAACGCCAGCGCGTGCGTCTGCTGCTGGCGCTGCTTTTTGGTGCCTGCGGAACGCTGGCTTTCTCCCCTTACGATTTTTGGCCTGCCGCGATTGTTTCTCTGGCTGGGCTTCAGGGGCTGACACTTAATCGACGCGCTATTCAAAGTGCGTGGATTGGTTTCTTCTGGGGGCTGGGGCTATTTGGCTCAGGCATTAACTGGGTGTATGTCAGCATCGCGCAATTTGGCGGGATGCCCGGCCCGGTTAACGTCTTCCTGGTGGTGCTGCTGGCGGCTTATTTATCGTTATATACCGGCTTATTTGGTGGATTCCTCAGCAAACTTTGTCCGAAAACGACGTGGTGGCGCGTAGCGATTGCTGCTCCGATGCTATGGCAACTCACCGAGTTCCTGCGCGGCTGGGTATTAACCGGCTTCCCGTGGCTACAGTTTGGTTATAGCCAGATTGATGGCCCGCTGAAAGGCATCGCGCCGATTCTCGGCGTGGAAAGTGTAACGTTCCTGTTGATGATTATCAGTGGCCTGTTGGTGTTTGCGCTGCACGAGCGTAACTGGCGCCCGGCCGTGATTGCCGCAGCACTGTTAGTTCTGCCCTGGCCGTTGCGTTCGATTCAGTGGTATCAGCCGCAACCTGAGCGCACCGTTGATGTGGCGATGGTCCAGGGAGACATCCCGCAATCCCTGAAATGGGATGAAAACCAGCTGCTCAATACGCTAAAAATCTATCTCGATAAAACTCAGCCGCAGATGGGTAAATCCCAGCTGATTATCTGGCCTGAATCGGCAATCCCCGATCTGGAGATTAACCAGCAGCAATTCCTGACGATGATGGACGATTTGCTGCGGTCGAAGCACAGCTCGTTGATCACCGGTATTGTTGATGCACGTTTGAATAAACAGAATCGCTACGATACCTACAACACCATTATCACGCTGGGCGAAGGCAATCAGTACAGCTACAACAGTGCCGATCGTTACAACAAGAATCACCTGGTGCCGTTCGGTGAGTTCGTGCCGCTGGAATCCATCCTGCGTCCGCTGGCTCCGTTCTTTGATTTGCCAATGTCATCATTCAGTCGCGGGCCGTATTTACAGCCGCAGTTGGAGTCCAATGGTATTAAGCTGACACCTGCGATTTGCTACGAAATTATCCTGGGAGAGCAGGTGCGCGATAACTTCCGCCCTGATACAGATTTCCTACTGACTATTTCGAATGATGCATGGTTCGGCAAATCGATTGGCCCATGGCAGCATTTCCAGATGGCGCGTATGCGTTCACTGGAGTTGGGTCGTCCGCTTCTACGCAGCACGAACAATGGTATTACCGCCGTGATTAATGCTAACGGTGATATCGACGCAATGATCCCGCAGTTTACTCGCGAAGTTCTGGAAGCGAAGGTCACGCCAACGCGGGGTATTACGCCATATGCACGCTTTGGCGACTGGCCACTGTGGGGCGCAACACTCATCTTTGGCTTCGCCTCTGTTCTGTTGGCACTGCGCACACGCCGCAAATCCTGATTCTGCATTACCAAAAAATGGCCAGCTCATGCTGGCCATTTTCATTTCTGGCACAACCTTTGCAAAATATTACTCACTAGAAAGACACAAAATGCTGAATCACTACCCTGTGAGCAGCATGAAGCATTGAGTTGCACCAAACGATGACAAACCCAGCACCAAAGTAGTGCAACGGAAGATTTTTGCCTCTAAACGGTGCGGCACGCTTCGCAAAAATAAACATCTGGATAGCAAAATCTTTACATTAAGCTAGGTTAAGTGTTAACAAAAAGACAAAGAATTAAGCTTATTCAATAACACACAACAACAAAAATATACTTGGCAGCATTCAGCCCTTGCGGCTCGAAGGATGACAGGTAAAACACTCACAACGGGTATCAATGCCTCATGGCATTAAGATAAAGGAGTTGGTAATGCAATTACGTAAACTAGCCTCAGCTTTGCTGGTAATGGGTTTAGGCGCTGGAATAGCACACGCCGAAGATGCTAAACCTGCAGCTCAACAAAGTACTCTTGATAAGATCGCCGCAAACGGCGTCATTGTGGTCGGTCACCGTGAGTCTTCTGTTCCTTTCTCTTACTACGATAACCAACAAAAAGTCGTCGGCTATTCACAGGATTACTCCAACGCTATCGTTGAAGCCGTGAAGAAAAAGCTCAACAAGCCTGACCTGCACGTTAAGTTGATCCCGATTACTTCTCAGAACCGTATTCCATTGCTGCAAAACGGCACTTTCGATTTTGAGTGCGGTTCTACCACCAACAACCTGGAACGCCAGAAACAAGCATCGTTCTCCGACACTATCTTCGTCGTCGGTACCCGTTTGCTGGTTAAGAAAGGTGGCCCGATTAAGGACTTCGCTGACCTGAAAGGCAAAGCAGTTGTTGTGACTTCTGGTACCACTTCTGAAGTTCTGCTCAACAAGCTGAACGAAGAGAAGAAAATGGACATGCGTATTATCAGCGCCAAAGACCACGGTGACTCGTTCCGCACCCTGGAAAGTGGTCGTGCCGTTGCCTTTATGATGGATGACGCCCTGCTGGCGGGTGAACGTGCTAAAGCGAAGAAACAGGATAACTGGGAAATTCTTGGCACTCCGCAATCCCGCGAAGCCTACGGCTGTATGCTGCGTAAAGACGACCCAGAGTTTAAGAAGCTGATGGATGACACCATCGCTCAGGCACAGACATCTGGTGAAGCGGCGAAATGGTTTGATAAGTGGTTTATGAATCCAATTCCACCGAAAAACATCAATATGAACTTCGCTCTGTCTGACGACATGAAAGCCCTGTTCAAAGAACCAAACGATAAAGCACTGAACTAAACATACCCGTTAGCATTCGAGTTGCAGGACAAAATGCCTCTGGCATTTTGAACAGCGCTTGCGCTGGCCCCGAAGGGGCGAGGTCGCAGACCGAGTAACGCGGCCAGTGAGCTTATCCCGATGAGCTTACTTCAGTAAGTGATTATTCGGCCCATCCATGGGCCTCACCCCTTCGGGGCGCTGGTTACAGCGTTCAAATCTGCTCCCGGCAGATTTGTCGGGTAAGTGAGTGCAGCCAACACCCCTGCAGCTTGAAGGATGGCGGGTATAGAACAAGGGGCCGGGATGACCCAGCCCTCTCGATTGACGAACTGAAGCTCGGACAGACTATGCGTCGGATGGCCGTTCCCCATCCGGCGTGAAAGTACCCCCAAAATCTCAGGCATAGATCTGAAGTCGGGGTACAAGCTTCTCATCAATCTTCGAGGGTAGCGCAGCTCGCTACCCTCAATTTTTTCTCGGAGTATGTTATGTCTATAGACTGGAACTGGGGAATATTTCTACAGCCCGCCCCGTTCGGCAACACCACCTATTTGGGCTGGATTTGGAATGGCTTCCAGGTCACCGTCGCCCTATCCATCTGTGCATGGATAATCGCTTTTCTCGTCGGCTCTCTGTTCGGCATTTTACGCACCGTTCCAAATAAATGGCTGTCGAGCCTTGGCACGCTGTATGTCGAGTTATTCCGTAACGTACCGCTTATCGTGCAGTTCTTTACCTGGTACTTAGTGGTGCCGGAATTGCTGCCCGAAAATCTTGGCATGTGGTTTAAATCTGAGCTTGACCCGAATGTACAATTCTTCTTGTCATCGATGATTTGCCTTGGCCTGTTTACCGCAGCTCGTGTATGTGAGCAAGTTCGTGCCGCCATTCAGTCTCTGCCTCGCGGGCAAAAAAATGCCGCATTGGCGATGGGTTTAACGCTCCCACAAGCTTACCGCTATGTGCTGCTACCAAACGCCTATCGCGTAATTGTGCCGCCAATGACATCTGAAATGATGAACCTGGTGAAAAACTCAGCTATTGCATCAACCATTGGCCTGGTCGATATGGCGGCGCAGGCGGGTAAATTGCTGGATTACTCCGCGCATGCTTACGAATCCTTTACCGCAATCACCCTCGCGTATGTCCTGATTAACGCTGTGATTATGCTGGTGATGTATGTCGTTGAACGTAAAATTCGCCTGCCTGGCAATATGGGAGGCAAATAATGTACGAGTTTGACTGGAGTTCTATTCTCCCCGCAATGCCTTACCTGATGCAGGGGTTGATCATCACCCTGAAAATCACCGTTACGGCGATTATCTTCGGTATCGTTTGGGGTACGCTGCTGGCTGTGATGCGCCTGTCGCCGATTAAGCCCATAGCCTGGTTTGCCAGCGCCTACGTCAACGTTTTCCGCTCTATCCCGCTGGTGATGGTGCTGCTGTGGTTCTACCTGGTTGTGCCAGGTATTCTGCAAAAAGTGCTAGGGCTTTCCCCTCAAACCGACATTCGTTTAATTTCCGCAATGGTGGCATTCTCGATGTTTGAAGCTGCCTACTATTCCGAGATTATCCGTGCCGGTATTCAGAGCATCTCTCGTGGGCAATCAAATGCGGCCCTTGCATTGGGGATGACTCACTGGCAGTCAATGAAACTGATTATCCTGCCGCAGGCGTTCCGCGCCATGGTGCCATTGCTGTTAACGCAGGGCATCGTCTTGTTCCAGGATACGTCACTGGTATATGTATTAAGTCTGGCTGACTTCTTCCGTACCGCTTCCACCATTGGTGAGCGCGACGGAACCCAGGTCGAAATGATCCTGTTTGCCGGTGTAGTGTATTTCGCAATCAGCCTGAGTGCTTCGCTGTTGGTCAGCTACTTGAAGAAAAGGACAGTGTAATGATTTCCCTGAAAAATGTTTCTAAATGGTATGGTCACTTTCAGGTGCTAACCGACTGCTCAACAGAAGTGAAAAAAGGTGAAGTAGTTGTTGTTTGTGGGCCATCTGGCTCCGGTAAATCAACGCTAATCAAAACGGTGAATGGCCTGGAGCCGGTGCAAAAAGGCGAAATTGTTGTTAACGGCACGCAAGTGAACAACCAAAAAACTAACCTTGCGGAATTGCGCTCGCATGTAGGAATGGTGTTCCAACACTTTGAGCTTTTCCCACATCTGTCGATTATCGAAAACCTGACCCTTGCTCAAGTAAAAGTGCTGAAACGCAACAAAGAAGAGTCGCGTAAAAAGGGGCTGAAACTGCTCGAGCGCGTTGGGTTGACCGCACATGCGGATAAATTCCCGGCACAGCTTTCTGGCGGCCAGCAGCAACGTGTAGCGATTGCCCGTGCGCTATGTATGGACCCTGTGGCAATGCTGTTTGATGAACCGACTTCAGCCCTTGACCCTGAGATGATCAACGAAGTGCTGGACGTGATGGTTGAGCTGGCAAACGAAGGAATGACCATGATGGTGGTAACACACGAGATGGGCTTTGCTCGTAAAGTGGCGAACCGCGTGATCTTTATGGATGAAGGGAAGATTGTCGAAGACTCGAATAAAGAGGATTTCTTCAACAACCCGCAGTCCGAACGTGCAAAAGACTTCCTGGCGAAAATCCTGCACTGATTCGGTATTAAGTCGCGTAATCCCCCTCCAGAGCGGTGGTTGCGCGGCAAAATTACTTCATAGTCTCGTTCATTAACACTGTGACTTTATTCATCACAGGACCTGCGTCCTTCAAGCCTTTACTCTCTTGCTCCTTCACCCATTTGCTTTGCACATCCTGGTAATGGGTCGCCGTTTCCCAATGTTTAACTTCATCAGGTTTCAACTCGCGAATATTTACACCGTTATCACGCAACTCACTCACCATGCCATCGAAACTGCTGTCCATCACCGAGCCTAAAGTCTGATACGCTTTTTGGGCGGCGCGTTGAATTGCTTGCTTGTCTTGATCGGCAAGTTTGTTCCAGGTGTCTTTATTCATCACCAACGGATAAACATGGCCCAACCACAGATCTTTGGAGATCAAAACATTAGGGGCTGTTTTATGCACGTTGAGCTCAAAACCGCTGTCGACGTTAACCATTAATCCGTCCAGAGTTCCTGCTTTCAGCGCGTCATAAATTCCCTCGCCCCACGGCATAGAAACGGGAATGGCACCGCTGTTTTTCAGAAAGTCCTGATGCCAGAAACTGGCTGAACGCCACTTGGTTCCTTTGATATCACCTAATGTGCTCAGGGGTTTGGTACTGAAAAAAGCCACGGGATAGCCGGTCGCGAGGAAAATGTTAACCACATTTTGCTTTGCTAACTCAGCCTGGAATTCAGGGATAGTGGCGTAAGCCTTGCGGAAAAACTCAACCTGTTTATCACCCGTTGGCCCGACAGGGAAACTTTTGAAAATCTGCTGCAGGGGAAATTCCTTCGCCGTGTATTCAGGCACCACGATTGCCATATCAGCAACCTTCCCTTCTTTAACGACACCCAAAGCATCATAGCTACGAGCCAGTTCACTGTTCCAGTGATCGTCAACCTTCAGGCGGCCGTGCGATTCCTTCTCAATTTCGGCAAAGAAAACATTCTTGATAAAGCTGGTGCGCATCCCGCCCAGTGGTTCATGGTCGGAATATTTCAGAATTTGAACTGCCGATACCGTGGTGGGCATCAGCATCATGGTGAGGAAGACGGCCAGAATTTTTCTGGCCAGGGGTTTTCGTTGCATTGCGGTTCCTTCGCGTTGTGAAAATTAAGGTTCAAATGGGCGACGGCTAAACTGGTTATGCCCGCATTTCGGGCAAACGGGCAGCACATCAGGGGTATAAATCGCCAGGTGGAAATGGCAATTCTCACAAACCAAATTGCCAAGACCGACCACTTCACCGCTATGATAAACGCCGTGATGGTTGAGATCCTGGAAAACTTCGCGCCACTCGAGCTGCGTTTTGTCTGTGATATCAGCCAGTTCCTGCCAAAGGCTCTCTTTAATCACGCGCATGAATACGCTGTCGGTAAATTCATCCTGGCTTTCGTTATAGCTGCGAGCAAACTCTTCTAAATCACGACGGACTGCACGTGTCACTTCATCTACTTCGGTACGAGTCAGCTCCCCGGTTTCGTTCATGCGTTTACGCGCGCTGTCGACCAGTTCGTCAATATCGCGCTCTCCATTGCGTAACCGTTCGGTGAGTGAGGCCACCAGTTCACGGTAAAATTGAGCAACCTTGTTCATCGTCTACCTGCCTCCTTGAAGAGTTTCATGCGTTCAGTGTCATGTAACTGACTATAATAGTAGACCTTAATCGGGCATCTCTTTGTTAGATTGACCACAAGCAAGGTAAATATCTGCAAATGAGAAATGGTGATCACGGCCCTTGAAAGGCTGTTTTGCCGCACTCTTATCGGCTATGCTATGCGGATCAAATCACACGTTAGGATTGAAACCTAACCTGTAGCTGTTTTTCATCACAGGACCATTGGCTGCCATGCAAGAGCAATATCGCCCGGAAGAGATAGAATCCAACGTACAGCTTCACTGGCAAGAGAAGCGTACTTTTGAAGTAACCGAAGACGAAGGCAAAGAGAAGTATTACTGCCTCTCGATGCTACCCTATCCTTCTGGCCGACTACACATGGGCCACGTTCGTAACTACACCATCGGTGACGTTATCGCACGTTACCAGCGTATGCTTGGCAAAAACGTACTGCAGCCAATCGGCTGGGATGCGTTCGGCCTGCCAGCAGAAGGTGCAGCGGTAAAAAACAACACCGCTCCAGCACCGTGGACTTACGACAACATCAACTATATGAAGAACCAGCTCAAAACGCTGGGCTTTGGTTATGACTGGAGCCGCGAGCTGGCGACCTGTACCCCAGAATACTACCGTTGGGAACAGCAGTTCTTTACTCAGCTGTACAACAAAGGCCTGGTTTACAAAAAAACCTCCGCGGTTAACTGGTGCCCGAATGACCAGACCGTTCTGGCAAACGAACAGGTTATCGACGGTTGCTGCTGGCGTTGTGACTCCAAAGTTGAGCGCAAAGAGATCCCTCAGTGGTTTATCAAAATCACCGCTTACGCTGACGAACTGTTAAACGATCTGGATACGCTGGACCATTGGCCTGAACAGGTCAAAACCATGCAGCGTAACTGGATTGGCCGCTCCGAAGGCGTTGAAATTACTTTCGACGTTGAAAACAGCGCTGAGAAGCTGACCGTTTACACCACGCGCCCGGACACCTTTATGGGTGTGACCTATCTGGCCGTTGCCGCAGGTCACCCAATCGCACAGCAAGCCGCACTGAACAACCCAGCGCTGGCTGAGTTCGTTGAAGAGTGCCGTAACACCAAAGTTGCTGAAGCTGAAATGGCAACCATGGAGAAGAAAGGCGTTGCTACTGGCATTAACGCTATTCACCCACTGACTGGCGAATCTGTTCCAGTTTGGGTGGCAAACTTCGTCCTGATGGAATACGGCACAGGCGCGGTAATGGCCGTTCCTGGTCACGACCAGCGCGACTGGGAGTTTGCGACTAAATATGGTCTGCAAATCAAACCGGTTATTCTGAATGCTGACGGCAGCGAGCCTGACTTGTCTGCATCTGCAATGACCGAAAAAGGCGTGCTGTTTAATTCAGGTGAATTCGACGGTCTGGACTTCCAGAACGGCTTTAACGCTATTGCCGACAAACTGGCTGCCAAAGGTGTTGGCGAACGCAAAGTTAACTATCGTCTGCGCGACTGGGGTGTTTCCCGTCAGCGTTACTGGGGCGCGCCAATTCCAATGGTGACTCTGGAAGACGGCACTGTTATGCCAACGCCTGCCGATCAACTGCCGGTTATCCTGCCTGAAGATGTCGTGATGGATGGTATCACCAGCCCAATTAAAGCCGATCCTGAGTGGGCAAAAACCACTATTGATGGCAAACCTGCGCTGCGTGAAACCGATACTTTCGATACATTCATGGAATCATCCTGGTACTACGCGCGTTACACCTGCCCGCAGTACGACAAAGGCATGCTGGATTCCAAAGCGGCAAACTACTGGCTGCCGGTTGATATCTACATTGGTGGCATCGAACACGCCATCATGCACCTGCTCTACTTCCGCTTCTTCCACAAACTGATGCGCGACGCTGGCATGGTGACCTCTAACGAGCCTGCCAAACAACTGCTGTGTCAGGGTATGGTGCTGGCTGATGCGTTCTATTACACCGGTGTTAACGGTGAGCGTAACTGGGTTTCCCCGGTTGATGCGATTGTAGAACGTGACGAGAAAGGCCGTATTATCAAAGCCTCTGACGCACAGGGCAATGAACTGGTCTATGCTGGCATGAGTAAAATGTCGAAGTCGAAAAACAACGGCATCGACCCGCAAGTGATGGTTGAACGCTACGGCGCAGATACTGTTCGCCTGTTTATGATGTTTGCATCTCCTGCGGATATGACGCTGGAATGGCAGGAATCTGGCGTTGAAGGGGCTAACCGCTTCCTGAAACGTGTCTGGAGACTGGCTTACGAGCACACCAGCCGTGGCGCAGCACCAGCATTAGACGTTGCTGCATTAAGTGAAGATCAAAAAGCATTGCGCCGTGATGTTCATAAAACCATCGCGAAAGTGACCGATGATATTGGTCGTCGTCAGACCTTTAACACCGCAATCGCTGCCATCATGGAATTGATGAACAAACTGGCGAAAGCACCACAGGACGGCGATCAAGACCGCGCACTGCTGAATGAAGCGCTGATTGCTGTAGTTCGTATGCTTTATCCTTTCACCCCGCATGTTTGCTTCGATATGTGGCAGTCTCTGGGTGGTGAAGGCGATATCGACAACGCACCATGGCCGCAGGCTGATGAAAAAGCGATGGTCGAAGACTCGCTGCTGGTGGTTGTGCAGGTGAACGGTAAAGTTCGCGGCAAAATCACTGTTCCAGCGGATGCAACGCAAGAACAAGTGCAGGAACGCGCAGGTCAGGAACATCTGGTTGCGAAATATCTTGAGGGTGTGACCGTACGTAAAGTGATTTACGTTCCGGGCAAACTGCTCAATTTGGTTGTGGGCTAAGCGCAGGAGGAACCGTGCGACATCCCTTTATCAGCTTGTTAGTTACTTTGGCGGTGCTTGTCACTGCCGGGTGCGGTTTTCACCTGCGTGGCAGCACGCAGGTTCCAGATCAAATGAAAACCTTGATCTTCAACTCTGGCGATCCGAACGGCCCACTAGCGCGCGAAGTACGCTCTCAGTTGCGCCTTAACGGCGTTACGATAGTCAGCGATACCGGAACGGGTGTTCGCAAGGATATTCCGTCGCTGCGCTTACTAGGCAGCTCGCTCGGAAAAGATACTGCATCTGTCTTCCAGGATGGTCGCACAGCGGAGTATCAAATGGTTATGACAGTTTCAGCGCAGGTGCTGATTCCGGGTCATGACATTTATCCGATTAACGCCAGAGTATATAAGTCATTCTTTGATAACCCACTCGCTGCACTGCAAAAAGATGCCGAGCAAGATTTATTGATCAAAGAGATGTACACCACGGCAGCTCAACAGCTTATTCGTAAGCTGATGACCGTGCATGTTGCTGATGTTGCTGAAACCGAAGCAGCTGAGACGCCTGTTACAGGCGCAACCTCAACCTCTACGCCAGCAACGCCAGCAACGCCAGCAGGCCGTACGTCGACCACGCTTTCGGCCACATCTGGTAGCCAATGATAAGGTTGTACCCTGAACAACTTCGCGCGCAGCTCAATGAAGGGCTGCGCGCGGCGTATCTGCTACTCGGGAACGATCCGCTATTACTCCAGGAAAGCCAGGATGCCATTCGCCAGATGGCTGGCACCCAGGGTTTCGAAGAACACCATACCGTTCAGATTGATGTCAGTACCGACTGGCAAGATCTGTTCTCGATTTGCCAGGCTTTAAGCCTGTTCGCCAGTCGCCAGACACTTCTGTTGCTACTACCAGAAAATGGCCCAAACACTGCGATCAATGCCCAACTAGAAACTCTGGTGTCCCTGCTGCATGACGACATTCTTCTGCTGGTGCGTGGGAACAAATTCACCAAAGCTCAAGAGAATGCAGCGTGGCTAAGTAAACTGGCCGAACGCTGCGTTATTGTGACCTGTCAAACCCCGGAACAGGCTCAATTACCGCGCTGGGTAGCCCAACGCGCTAAACAGATGAATCTCACACTCGATGATGCGGCCAACCAACTGCTTTGTTATTGCTATGAAGGAAATCTGCTGGCACTGTCGCAAGCGCTTGAACGTCTTTCGCTGATTTGGCCTGATGGTACGTTGACCTTGCCTCGGGTTGAGCAAGCGGTAAACGATGCAGCTCACTTCACACCATTCCATTGGGTGGATGCGATTCTGGCAGGGAAAAGTAAGCGCGCATTGCATATTCTGCAACAGCTCCGGTTGGAAGCCAGTGAACCAGTGATTTTGCTGCGTACAATCCAACGTGAACTGCTACAACTGGTTAATATCAAACGTCAATCGGCTAACACCCCACTACGCACGTTATTTGATCAACAACGCGTATGGCAAAATCGTCGCGCGCTGGTGACTGAAGCACTTAATCGCTTATCTGCCGAACAGCTTTATCAGGCGGTGCGTTTGCTTAGCCAAATCGAAATGACGCTGAAAAAAGATTACGGCCAGTCGGTCTGGGCCGAGCTGGAAGGGCTTTCTCTGTTGCTGTGCCATAAAGCACTGCCGGAAATTTTCATCGATGGCTAAGAGTGCGCCGAGGTTAACTGCTCTGTATGGCGGGACGTTTGATCCCATCCATTATGGGCATTTAAAACCGGTCGAAGCACTGGCAAAACAGGTGGCGCTGCAACAAGTCACTATCATGCCGAATAACGTCCCTCCACATCGTGCGCAGCCGCTGGCTAACAGTGAGCAGCGCAAAACCATGGTCGAACTTGCCATTGCTGGGAACCCGCTGTTTAAGCTCGATGACCGTGAACTCCAGCGCGAAACACCGTCGTACACCGTTGAAACTCTCGAACAGCTACGCTCGGAGATTGGAGCTGAACAACCGTTGGCGTTTATTGTGGGACAGGACTCGTTGCTTAGCCTGCAACGCTGGCATCGTTGGGAAACACTGCTGACGTTATGCCACCTGCTGGTTTGCCAACGTCCCGGATATTCTCTGTCGATGAACACACCAGAAGAACAGCAATGGCTTGAAGCGCATCAAACCACTGCAGTTGAACAGCTCCATAACCAGCCTGCCGGTAAGATTTACCTCGCGCAAACACCAATGTATGACATTTCGGCAACGGCTATCCGCCAACGATTAGAACAGCATCAGCCCTGTGATGATCTGCTCCCCCCAGCAGTAGCTGAGTTTATTCGCCGGCACCATTTATATTGCTAAGAATGCGCTGCATGGCAGCCAGCAGTTTGTCGTTGTCGACTGGGCTTTTAATCGCCACGCGGTAATAGCGCGAATCTAGTCCCGGATAATTCGCACAGTGACGAATTAAAATATTCTCTTCCAGCAACCGTCGTTGCAGATCTAAACCTTCAATTTCACAACGTAGAAAAATATAGTTCGCCCGTGGAGCCCACACTTTAATTCCCGACAGTTCGCCAAGACCTTTAAACAAGCGAGGTTGCTCGGTGCCTAGCCAACGATAACTCGCCTCAATATAAGCACTATCATTGAGAATCACCTCTCCTGCTAATGCCGCAAACGCATTAATGGTCCAGGGTTCTCTTTGTGTTCGAATACGTCCAACCACGTCTGTATTGGCACTCACCATATAGCCAAGTCGTAGTCCGGCAATAGCAAAAAATTTGGTGAGTGAGCGCAGAATATAAAGTCGGGAGAACTTTGCTAAGTGCGGAATCAGGCCTGGCTCATCGGGTAAAAAATCGAGGAAGGCTTCATCAATGATTAAATCGATGTGGTTTTCCTGGCAACGCTGCGTAATAGCCAACAGTAAAGATTTATCAGGCATCAAACCGGTTGGGTTATTCGGTGTGCATAAAAACAAGCAATCCAAATCGGGGGTTAATGCTTGTAATAATGATTCATCAGGTTGCCAGCTTTGTTCTTCACTAAGATGGAAATCAATTATTTCGCAATTAATTTGCGTTAGCGCACGATGATACTCGGCAAAACCTGGCGTCAATAACAGCGCCTTACGTGGCAAGAGTTGCTGCACGAGATTAAAAATCAGCTCCGTTTCGCCATTGCCTGCCAATACCCAATCCTGGGGGACTTGATGATGTTCTGCCAAAGCCTGGTGCAGCGAGCGATATTCAACATCAGGGTAACGTTCAGCAATAGCCAGGTTTTCGGTAATGGCGCGCTTCAATGAATCGGGCATACCTAATGGGTTAATATTGGCACTAAAATCGATAAGTGAATTTGCATCCACACCCATAACAACTGCAGCTTCAATGATATTGCCACCGTGCTGACTACTGAACGCCATATATCCCCCCAATAAAACAGACTTCGAGCTTGAGGCGCAATGATACACTTATGCCAGGGCCAGCCAATGTTTGTACGAGGATGAGATGAAATTATGGTTAGTGCGCCATGGGCAAACCCAGGCAAATTTAGACGGTCTTTACAGTGGTATTTCTGAAACTCCACTGACTGCAGAAGGCATCAACCAGGCCGAAGCGGTAGGCGATATGCTAAGTCATGTTACTTTTGAGAAAGTACTTTGCAGTGAGTTGGGCCGGGCACAACACACCACTCAATTGATTCTCCAGCAACGTAAAATTCCCGTAGTGACCGAACCACGCCTTAATGAGATGAATTTTGGTGACTGGGAGATGCGCCACCACCGTGATTTACAGCGTTTGGATAGCGAAAACTACGCCGCATGGTGCAATGACTGGCAAAACGTTATTCCCCACAATGGTGAAGGCTTCCAGCTTTTTTCCCGCCGTGTAAGCGAGTTCTCCGCATCGTTATCCGCGTTGCCAAAAGATGAAAATGTTCTGATTGTAAGCCATCAGGGAGTACTGAGTCTGCTTATCGCCACCCTGCTCAACATGCCACCCGCGTCATTGTGGCACTTTGTAATTGAACAAGGGGCATGGAGTTCAATTGAGATTCGAGAGGGGTTTACCACGCTCAGAACTCTCAATAACCGTGCTATTTGTCCACCGGTGCAATAAGTTGCCAGCGTCTCTGGTATCGTCAACCATTGACACTACACCTCAGACTGTTATGCTCCGCTGCCATAATTTCCTGCCCGCAAGCATGACTTTCCAAAATAGTTTTACAAAAATGGCGATGCAAACCAGGCCACTCGGTGGGATGATACCCCGCTTTGAGCGCCGCATTGCCGAATTGTCAGTAAAGCTGCCCCATTATGGGTATCATGCGGGCTAAATCGAACACACTCTACTTTTCCCAGGGGGAACACTTGCAGGGTAAAGAATTTCAAGATTTCATCGTTGATAAAATCGACGACCTCAAAGGCCAGGACATCATTGCTCTGGATGTTAAGGGTAAATCAAGCATCACTGATTGCATGATTATCTGTACCGGCACCTCTAACCGTCACGTTATGTCCATCGCTGAACACGTCGTAGAATCATCTCGCAAAGCCGGTTTTGAAGCTTTGGGCGTGAAAGGCGTGAATGCGACTGACTGGGTGGTTGTTGACCTTGGCGAAATTATCGTCCATGTGATGCAAGAAGAAAGCCGCCAGCTATACGAATTGGAAAAGCTCTGGGGTTAATGAGTGAAGCTGCAATTAGTAGCAGTTGGCACCAAAATGCCTGACTGGGTGCAAACCGGCTTTACCGAGTACCTGCGTCGTTTTCCCAAGGATATGCCATTCGAACTGGTAGAAATTCCTGCGGGAAAACGCAGCAAAAATGCTGATATCAAACGCATTCTCGAAAAAGAAGGTGAAATGATGTTGGCAGCGGCCGGCAAGGGCAACCGAATTGTCACGCTGGATATCCCGGGGCAACCTTGGGATACACCGCACCTTGCCGTGCAGCTTGAACGCTGGAAACAGGATGGTAGAGATGTAAGCTTGCTGATTGGCGGCCCAGAAGGACTCGCTCCAGCATGCAAAGCTGCTGCAGAGCAAAGCTGGTCACTGTCCACTTTGACAATGCCACATCCTTTAGTCCGGGTGCTGGTAGCGGAAAGCCTCTATCGTGCGTGGAGCATTACGACCAACCATCCTTATCACCGTGAGTAGATATCGTCAGGTAGAACAAAGCTGCGGATGAAATTACAGAATTCTTTTCGTGACTATACAGCTGAGTCTGCGCTTTTTGTGCGCCGGGCGCTGGTCGCGTTTCTTGGTATTTTGGTACTAAGCGGTGTGCTTGTTGCCAACCTTTATAATTTACAAATCGTCCGTTTCACCGACTACCAAACTCGCTCGAATGAAAACCGCATAAAGCTGGTCCCTATTCCGCCTAGCCGCGGCATTATCTACGATCGCAACGGCACACCACTCGCACTTAACCGCACCATTTACCAAGTGGAAATGATGCCGGAAAAAGTTGATGACGTGCAGGCAACACTTGAAGCGTTACGTTCAGTCGTGGACTTAACTGACGAGGATATTGCCAACTTTAAGAAAGAGCGAGCACGCTCTCACCGCTTCACCTCTATTCCGGTCAAAACCAACCTCACCGAAGTGCAGGTTGCACGTTTTGCCGTGAACCAGTACCGTTTCCCGGGTGTTGAGGTTAAGGGCTATAAACGCCGCTTCTACCCGTATGGCTCAGCACTAACACATGTCATTGGCTACGTTTCCAAAATTAACGATAAAGACGTTGAACGCCTTGATAAAGACGGCAAGCTGGCAAACTACGCCTCAACGCATGATATCGGTAAGCTCGGTATTGAACGTTATTACGAAGATGTCTTACATGGTCAGACCGGTTATGAGGAAGTTGAAGTAAACAACCGTGGCCGTGTGATTCGCCAGCTCAAGGAAGTACCGCCGCAAGCCGGGCACGATATCTATCTGACTATCGACCTTAAGCTACAGAATTATATTGAAACCTTATTAGCAGGAAGCCGCGCAGCAGTTGTGGTCACCGACCCACGTACCGGCGGCATTCTGGCGCTTGTTTCGATGCCAAGTTACAACCCGAACTTGTTCGTTGACGGCATCTCAAGCAAAGACTATTCCGGTTTGCTCAATGACCCGAACACACCGCTTATTAACCGTGCAACGCAAGGGGTTTACCCTCCGGCTTCCACGGTGAAACCGTATATGGCGGTATCCGCGTTAAGTGCCGGGGTGATCACCCGCAATACTTCCCTCTTTGACCCAGGCTGGTGGCAGTTGCCTGGTTCTGAAAAGCGCTATCGTGACTGGAAAAAGTGGGGCCACGGCCGCCTGAACGTCACCAAAGCGCTTGAAGAATCCGCTGATACCTATTTCTATCAGGTCGCTTACGACATGGGCATCGACCGTATGGGCGAGTGGATGCGTAAGTTTGGCTACGGGCACTATACCGGTATCGATCTCTCTGAAGAGAGGTCCGGTAACATGCCAACGCGTGAATGGAAACTGAAACGCTTTAAAAAGCCGTGGTATCAGGGTGACACTATTCCGGTCGGTATCGGCCAGGGCTACTGGACCGCGACACCGATTCAGATGAGTAAAGCAATGATGATCCTGATTAACGATGGCATCGTTCGCGTTCCTCATTTCCTGATGAGTACTGTTGAGAATGGTAAGCAAGTTCCGTGGCAGCAGCCGGTACAGCCTCCTGTAGGTGATATCCACTCTGGTTTTTGGGAAATTGCTAAAGACGGTATGTATGGCGTAGCCAACCGCCCTAACGGTACAGCCCATAAATATTTTGCCAATGCACCATATAAAATTGCGGCAAAATCAGGGACGGCACAGGTCTTTGGCCTGAAAGCTAATGAAACTTATAACGCTCATAAAATTGCTGAACGCTTACGCGATCATAAATTGATGACTGCGTTCGCCCCTTACGATAATCCGCAGGTTTCCGTCACCATGATTCTGGAAAACGGCGGCGCAGGCCCCGCTGTAGGCACCATCATGCGCCAGATTCTCGACCACATTATGCTCGGGGATAACAATACGGTACTGCCTACTGAAGTACCCGCACCACCGGGGGCTGAGGACCAATGACCATGACTGATAATCCAAATAAAAAGTCGTTCTGGGATAAAATCCACATCGACCCGCTCTTCCTTGTGACCATTCTGGCGCTGCTTATCTTTAGTGCGCTGGTAATCTGGAGCGCCAGTGGCCAGGACATGGACATGATGGAGCGTAAAATTGGCCAGATCCTGATGGGACTGGTTGTGATGATCGTGATGGCGCAAATCCCGCCTCGCGTGTACGAAGGTTGGGCTCCTTATCTGTATATTGTCTGCATAATATTATTAGTGGCGGTGGATGCGTTTGGAGCGATATCCAAAGGTGCACAACGCTGGCTTGACCTCGGCATTGTGCGTTTCCAGCCGTCAGAGATCGCAAAAATTGCCGTGCCGCTGATGGTGGCGCGCTTTATTAACCGCGATGTCTGCCCACCAACACTGAAGAATACCGGCATCGCGCTGATACTCATTTTCATGCCGACACTGCTGGTTGCCGCTCAGCCCGACCTGGGAACGTCTATCCTCATTGCCGCATCAGGACTGTTCGTACTGTTCTTATCCGGTATGAGCTGGAAACTTATCGGTGTTGCAGTGCTATTGGTTGCCGCCTTTATTCCGATTCTGTGGTTCTTCCTGATGCACGATTACCAACGTGCACGCGTAATGATGTTGCTTGATCCGGAAAGTGACCCTCTCGGTGCGGGCTATCATATTATTCAGTCTAAAATTGCTATTGGTTCTGGCGGATTACGTGGCAAAGGTTGGTTACACGGAACACAGTCGCAACTTGAATTCTTACCTGAACGCCACACTGACTTTATCTTTGCTGTTCTTGCCGAAGAGCTAGGCTTGGTGGGTGTTCTGGTATTACTGGCTCTCTACCTATTGCTTATCATGCGCGGCCTTATCATTGCCGCTCGTGCTCAGACCACATTTGGTCGAGTAATGGCTGGTGGGCTAATGTTGATTTTATTCGTATATGTGTTTGTTAACATTGGTATGGTTAGTGGTATCTTACCGGTGGTCGGCGTACCTTTGCCGCTGGTGAGCTACGGGGGCTCGGCCCTGATCGTTCTGATGGCCGGGTTTGGTATCGTGATGTCGATACATACCCACAGAAAAATGTTATCAAAAAGCGTGTAAGTGGATGAGGTGCGTAATGGTTAAGCGTTGGCTTGGGATCTGTGTCGTTGCTGCAATACTGGCTGGCTGCTCGTCTGATGATAGTGATCAACAACAGGTAAACCAGCAACCGCAACCGGCGGTGTGTAATGGCCCGACGGTTGAGATAAGCGGCGCGGAACCGCGCTTTGAACCGTTGAGTCCTTCAGCTAATCAGGATTACGAAAATAACGGTAAACGCTACAAAATCGTGCAAAATCCGGCAAACTTTAGCCAGGCAGGTTTTGCCGCTATTTATGATGCGGAACCAGGTAGCAACCTGACAGCATCGGGTGAGCCATTTGATGCGACTGCACTGACTGCTGCCCATCCAACACTTCCTATTCCAAGCTATGCGCGTATCACAAACCTCGCAAATGGGCGCATGATTGTCGTGCGTATTAACGATCGTGGTCCTTATGGCAATGATCGTGTCATTTCATTATCACGCGCCGCAGCCGACCGTTTGAACAACTCGAACAACACCAAAGTACGCATCGACCCAATTATTGTTGCCCAGGATGGCTCCATGTCCGGACCAGGGACTGTGTGTACGACTGTTGCCAAACAGACCTACATCCTCCCCGCTCGCCCTGATTTAAGTGGTGGAATGGGCAGTGCTTCTTCAGGAATGCCAACGGAAGCTCCGCAAGGTGAGGTACGCGCTATTAGTAACTCCTCGCTAAAAAGTGAAGACACTACCGGAGCCCCGGTCAATAGCAGTGGTTTCTTAGGTGCTGCAACGCCACTGGCCCCCGGTGTGATTGAAAATGACCAGCCTGCTGTTGCAGCTGCTCCTGCAGTAGCAGCAGCACCTGTACAACAAAATGCACCGGTTACTGCGCCAGGCTCAGTTCAGGGTAGCGTACAGACAGCAGCTCCAGTTGCCACAGCTTCCGGGCGTTATGTCGTTCAGGTCGGAGCAGTCAGCGATCAGAATCGTGCGACTCAGTGGCAACAAAAACTTAGCCAGCAATTTGGTGTGCCGGGCAAGGTTTCCACTAATGGTGCTATGTTCCGTGTACAGCTTGGGCCATTTGGCAGTCGGAACGAAGCGGCCGCTCTGCAACAACGTTTAATGAGTGAAGCCCAGCAGCAATCTTTCATCACTAACGCACCCGCTATGTAAGTGGTTGTGTCTGGCATCCGTCGTGCGTCAATTAATGTAAATTCCATTAACAAATGATGCGCAAAGACGGATGCCAGCAAAAATCGCTTTTGCTATAGTAAGGCACTTTTTTTATTCCCATCATGGATGTCGTTGTTCTAATCATGAATACAGCCCCTTCTTTTCGTTTTGTTAAACGCCTGGCGCTCACTACGGCCCTCACTCTTTCGGGGATGGCTGTCGCACACGCTGACGACCTGAACATTAAAACCATGATCCCAGGCGTCCCGCAGATTGATGCGGAAGCGTACATCCTGATCGATTACAACTCCGGTAAAGTACTGGCTGAGTCTAATGCTGATACTCGTCGTGATCCTGCAAGTTTGACCAAAATGATGACCAGCTACGTCATCGGTCAAGCGATGAAAGCCGGTAAATTTAACGAAAGCTCGATTGTGACTGTTGGACAGGATGCATGGGCGACCGGCAACCCGGTATTTAAAGGTTCATCATTGATGTTCCTGAAACCAGGCATGCAGGTGCCGGTATCACAGCTGATTCGCGGTATTAACCTGCAATCAGGTAACGATGCATGTGTTGCAATGGCCGATTTCGTGGCCGGTAGCCAGGATGCATTTGTTGGTCTGATGAATAGCTATGTTTCCGCATTGGGTCTGAAGAACACCCATTTCGGGACCGTACATGGTCTCGATGCCGAAGGCCAATTCAGCTCAGCGCGTGATATGGCGTTGATTGGCCAGGCGCTGATTCGCGATGTGCCGAACGAATACGCTATTTACAAAGAGAAAGAGTTCACCTTCAACAATATCCGCCAGACAAACCGTAACGGCTTGCTGTGGGATACCAGTCTGCAAGTTGATGGCATCAAAACAGGTCATACCGATGCTGCAGGTTACAACCTGGTAGCCTCTGCAACTGAAGGCCAGATGCGCCTGATTTCAGCAGTACTTGGTGGACGTACGTACAAAGGCCGTGAAACCGAAAGCAAAAAACTGCTGACCTGGGGCTTCCGTTTCTTTGAAACTGTCTCGCCACTGAAAGCCGGTAAAGAGTTTGCTTCTGAGCCAGCCTGGTTTGGTGATAACGATCGTGCATCGCTCGGGGTTGATAAAGACGTTTATCTGACAATCCCTCGTGGTCGCATGAAAGATCTGAAAGCGAGCTATGTACTTAACACCACTGAACTGCACGCACCACTGCAGAAAAACCAGGTTGTTGGTACCATCAATTTCCAACTCGATGGGAAAACTATCGAGCAACGCCCACTGGTTGTCCTTCAGGAAATGCCAGAAGGTAATTTCTTCAGTCGTATCATTGATTACATCAAACTGACATTCCATCATTGGTTTGGTTAATAATTGAACACTTGAAAGAATAGAAGTCGTCCCCATATACTATGAATCAAAGCAGCTCCCGCCCCTCCAGGCGGGAGTTATCATTTTTAATGCCGTAACGCTGGAGCTACCATGAAAACCAATCTGAAAGAATTGCTCGAATTCCCGACTCCCTTTACTTACAAAGTGATGGGTTTGGCGAAACCCGAGCTGGTTGATTTGGTCATTGAGGTGGTGCAGCGCCACGCACCTGGTGACTACACCCCGCAGGTTAAACCGAGCAGCAAAGGTAATTATCATTCTGTGTCGGTTACCATTAAAGCAACCCACATTGAGCAAGTTGAGACCCTGTACGAAGAACTCGGCAAAATCGAAATCGTTCGTATGGTGCTGTAATTCATACCCGGCCACTAGGCCGGGTACTGCTTTTTGCCCCGGTGAGATATACTCCCTCATCTTTCTAACCTGCCGGAGACGATGTTTTGTCTCAAGATACTATTCAAATCCGCCAACTTGGCCTGCAACCCTACGAACCCATTTCTCAGGCGATGCATGATTTTACCGATACCCGTGATGAAACGACCGCCGATGAAATTTGGCTGGTAGAACACGAGCGTGTCTTTACACAAGGCCAGGCAGGTAAAGCGGAGCACGTGCTCGTTCCTGGTGATATACCCGTGATTCAAAGCGATCGGGGCGGCCAGGTCACTTATCATGGACCCGGTCAGCAAGTGATGTACGTGTTGCTTAATCTTAAGCGTCGTAAGCTCGGCGTTCGGGAACTGGTCACTATTCTTGAGCAAACAGTGGTCAATACCCTTGCTGAATTTCAAATAGACGCTTATCCACGCGCGGATGCTCCTGGTGTCTATGTTGATGGACGTAAGATTTGCTCTCTGGGTTTACGTATTCGTAAGGGCTGTTCATTTCACGGGCTGGCATTGAATATTGATATGGATCTCAGCCCTTTTCTGCGAATCAACCCCTGTGGATATGCAGGACTTGAGATGACACAGGTCAGTTCACTACGCGCTGGAACGTCACTTGAAGATGTACAACCATTGCTCATCAATAAATTCATCGAGCTATTGAATAATCCGCCGGTTAAATACTTACCTGCTTAAGATTTATTACTCTGACAACTGCATCCTCGACGAATTACAGGCTGCGTAGTCACATCGACCTCCCGGCGGTTGCTATGAGGTCGATTTGCTAATTGTTAACCTCGAAAAGCGCACAATCCAACAACTCATTTACAATTCTTTCCCCATTTACTGCTTTGTCAGGCTGATTTATTCCCTTCAGTGATGATATACTTCGGGCGCTATTAAAAAATAGTTGATAAATAAAACATTCGATTAGCCTGATTTTTTTCAGCAACTGGAACACGTACGATATGAGTAAACCTATTGTAATGGAACGCGGCGTCAAGTATCGCGACGCCGATAAAATGGCTCTGATCCCGGTGAAAAACGTGGTGACTGAGCGCCAGGAGCTGTTAAGAAAACCAGAATGGATGAAGATCAAACTTCCATCTGATTCGACCCGAATTCAGGGTATCAAAGCGGCAATGCGTAAAAATGGTCTGCACTCTGTGTGTGAAGAAGCTTCCTGCCCTAATCTGGCGGAATGTTTTAACCACGGAACGGCAACCTTTATGATTCTTGGTGCAATCTGCACTCGTCGCTGCCCATTCTGCGATGTGGCTCATGGTCGCCCTGTCGCACCTGATGCCAATGAACCAGCCAAGTTAGCCCAAACTATCGCTGACATGGCATTACGCTATGTCGTTATCACGTCTGTCGACCGTGATGACCTGCGCGACGGTGGAGCTCAACATTTTGCCGATTGCATAAGCGCAATTCGTGAAAAAAATCCGACCATCAAAATTGAAACATTAGTGCCAGATTTCCGTGGCCGAATGGACAAAGCGCTAGAAATTCTTACCGCCACGCCGCCTGATGTGTTCAACCACAACCTGGAAAACGTACCGCGTATTTATCGCAAAGTACGCCCTGGTGCTGACTACAACTGGTCGTTGAAATTGCTGGAGCGTTTTAAAGAAGCGCATCCGGATATCCCTACCAAGTCGGGTTTGATGGTAGGTTTAGGCGAAACGAACGCAGAAATTGTCGCAGTGATGCGTGACTTACGTCGCCACGGCGTCACTATGTTGACGCTGGGCCAATATTTACAACCAAGCCGCCATCACTTGCCAGTGCAGCGTTATGTTAGCCCTGACGAGTTCGAAGAGATGAAAGCAGAAGCTCTGGCTATGGGCTTTACCCATGCAGCTTGCGGCCCGTTTGTTCGCTCTTCATACCATGCAGATCTACAAGCTAAAGGTATGGAAGTTAAATAACGATGTAACAAATCGTTACCTTTAATTTGCGCCAGGCACAAAAAAACCGGCATAAATGATGCCGGTTTTTTTATATCTGGTCGAAAGCTGCGTCGTGATCAGTCTTTATGCGTAATACGGTCAGTTGTTGCATCCGTATCGTTGGCAGACTTAGCGGTAGTCTCGTCTTCATTCATGGCTTTCTTGAAGCCCTTGATTGCCGAGCCGAGGTCACCACCCAGGGTGCGCAACTTCTTGGTGCCAAATAACAAAACAATCAGCGCACCGACCACCAACAACTTTGTAATACTAATCTCACCCATAACAACCTTCTTTAATCATGTGTGCCGTGGATACGGCGAACAATACACTGAGACAATTAACGGTCATTTTCTCGCGCGATACAATAGCAACCTGTAACAAGTTGAATCAAGATCGAGTTAAAAAACATCATAACAATTTGGGTAAACCAAACCGGCGGTTTTTCAAGACAGGTAACATGGCCCTTACTTCAGTTAAATATTCGCCATCCAACTCAGCATAGATCAAAGCCGGTCGCTGATTTGCAGATGCAATGACAACGCCGAGCGGATCCATAACTCGACTGTGACCAATATTTTTATTACCGCATTCACCTGATGCCACAACATAACATGTGGTATCAAGCGCACGAGCCGCCAATAACGTTGACCAATGCATCTCTTTATTTGGGCCACGTAACCATGCCGCAGGCAAGACTAAAACATCCGCGCCCGCTAAAGCCAGACTCAAAGCCATCTCTGGAAAACGCAGATCGTAGCAGGTCATTAAGCCCACTTTAAAACCTGCTACCTCAATTAATGGCGGCAATACCTCACCTGCATCAACCAGGCGCGATTCTTGTACATTAAACGCATCATAGAGATGAAGTTTCTGATACCGAGCTATCACCTCACCGTCACGAATTACCAGCAAAGTATTTGCCGCACGACCCACCGTGGTTTTGATATGCAATGTCAGTATGGTTGTAAGATTATCATTACGACTCTGCTCGCAAAGCTTATCGATAAATTCATCGTCCATGATTTGCGCTGATTTTACGGATAAATCGGGGTCGCTATCATCACGAGCCAGGACAGCCTCGGGTAATACCAGCAATTGTGCCCCTGCAGCTTGTGCTTGCGCCATCAACCCCAGACAGGTTTGTACATTTTCCTGCCATACCTTGCTCACCGCAAATTGTCCTACTGCAACTTTCATTGTCATCTCTCAACAGGCTGCGAATAATTTCAGTATACCGGGTGTGAAACTTCCCGTGCTGAAGTTACACTCAAGCACTTTAAAATAAGAACGAACAGGAAACTATCGTGTTGCAGATGCTTTTAGCCGTGTTTATTGGCGGTGGGACAGGAAGTGTTGTGCGTTGGTTATTGAGTATGAAGCTCAACCCAGTACATGCGGCGATTCCCGTTGGGACATTGACTGCAAACCTGGTCGGCGCGTTTATTATTGGGCTGGGGCTGGCGCTGTTTACCAGAATGACTCACCTCGACCCTGTCTGGAAACTGCTAATCACCACAGGTTTTTGTGGCGGCCTTACAACTTTTTCGACTTTCTCGGCAGAAGTTGTTTTCTTACTACAAGATGGGCGTCTGGCCTGGGCTGGATTGAATATGCTGCTTAATCTCGCAGGTTCACTCACCATGACTGCCATCGCATTTTGGATAGTTTCTGTAGCCTACGGTCAATGATTCAAGCCACGTTAAGGTTAGCTTAATTTTTGTCTGCCACTCTGGATCAAAATGAGTGTGAGGCAAACTTATGAAAGAACGTGTTGCTGGATGGACAGCGGTGCTGATGAGCACGTTGATTGTGATGTGCTTTGTGAAAGTTTATCTTTTCCCCTGAATTCAAAGCAAAAAAAACCCGCCTTAGCGGGTTTTTATATTCTACTGGTAAAGCCTTAGATAGGCATTACGTTTGCAGCAGATGGGCCTTTGGCACCGTTAGTGATTTCAAACTCAACGCGCTGACCTTCAGCCAGGGTTTTGAAACCATTGCTCTGGATTGCAGAGAAGTGTACGAACACGTCTTTGCTACCATCTTCCGGAGTAATGAAGCCAAAGCCTTTTGACTCGTTAAACCACTTAACGTTACCTTTAATCTTAGACATCTAAATTACCTTTACATGAAAAACGACACAAATGCTGTGTCGGGCATCAGTACACCAATTGTGATGGATTTTGTCCAGCCCAGAATTGCTAAAAAGTGATAAAAATTACTACCTCTTTTAAAAACTGTGCAGCAGTCCGTATTTTTGAATACCAGACAGCAAAAATACGCGATTTGTATGATTCCAGACTACCAATGCCCATCAGAATTGGAAGCGTAACCAGGCAAAGTAAACGTTACCGTTGTTGTACGTGCCGGGTATATAAGTCATCTGGAACGTTGCAGGGCCATAACCTACCGATGCCAAAGGTAAAATCACGGGAATCGGAATGTATTTCCAGTTATCACGCGCTGTTGCCCCCAGCGTATAGCCCAGACCAAGACGGAAGTTATCATCCGTCAAAGGACGCCAGATCTTCTCCCAGCCATAGCCACCGATAGGTTCCCATTTGTTATAGGAATCTTTGAACGCCATCAGATATAAACCATGCCAGTTGCCGCTGTCATCCCAACGCGTTTGCCCGAACCCAATCCCCCAAGGGCGTTCGTTATAGCGATCGGTTTTTTCTTTGTCGTATGCAAAGCGAGCATGCCAGGTTATTGCTGGCACATACAAATCATAATGTTGCGGCTCGTTCCATGTTTGTGAAACGTTATCAGAAAAAGTATTCCAGGCGTCACCTAATACACTATTTTGGCTCGCCATTGCAGCAGGCAGCACCATTAATGGTGATACAAAAATAATAACAGAAAAGATGATTTTATTTGTTAGTGTCACATTGATTTCCACATCAAAATCCAATATACAGCCTAACAAATTATATATTAACAAAAGCTAAATAAGCCTATGGCTAATTCCTAAAAACAGCCTTTCACGCTTATTTGAATATCCCAAAAAAAATCACCCTTGTTGTTTTTATAAGCTAAAAACAACAAGGGTAACCGACTATTATTTATGCTTTTTTAGTAACACATACATTGCGGGGATGACTAGCATCGATAGTAATGGGGCTGTAATCATGCCGCCAATCATCGGGGCCGCAATACGGCGCATCACTTCTGATCCCGTACCGTCGCCCCACATAATCGGCAATAAACCTGCCATTATAGTCGCAACAGTCATCACTTTAGGCCTGACGCGTAACACTGCCCCCTCATGAAGGGCGCGCATTAGCATGGGTTTTCCTCCCTGTGGATCTAACGCTTTATGCCTCGCAATAGCTTGATTTAAATAAAGTACCATTATTACGCCAAATTCAGCTGCTACCCCAGCCAATGCAATAAATCCTACCGCACCCGCAACGGATAAATTATATCCCAGCAAATATAGCAACCAAACACCACCAATAAGTGAGAATGGTAAAGTCCCCATTATTAACAACGCATCACTTACACGTGAGAATGTTACATAAAGCAAGACGAAAATAATGACCAGAGTGAATGGTAAGACTATTCTTAATTTAGCACTTGCTCGCTCTAAATATTCAAATTGACCAGACCAGGATAATGAGACGCCATCAGGTAATTTCACCTGCTGGGAAACAGCACGCTGCATATCTTCCACTGCTGATTTTAAATCGCGCCCACGTAAATCCACATAAACCCAATTAGATAAACGGGCATTTTCACTTTTCAACATTGGTGGACCATCAGTGATAGTGATATCTGCCAATTCAGAAAGCGCAATCTGGCTACCATTCGCGGTAATCACCGGCAAGTTTTGCAATTTTTGGACGTTGTCACGTATTTCGCGCGGGTAGCGAATATTGATCGGATAGCGTTCACGTCCCTCAATCGTTTCACCGATATTTTGGCCACCAATCACCGTCGCGACTAATGACTGTAACTCTTTGACTGAGACGCCATAGCGCGCCGCTTTAAGCCTGTCGATATTGATATCAACATAGCGCCCACCACCGAGTCTTTCCGCAAGAGCGGATGTGACACCAGGAACTTGCTTCACCACTCGCTCGATTTGCTCAGCCACCTGCTCAATGGCGGCAATATTATTGCCATTTACTTTAATGCCTACCGGACTTTTGATACCCGTCGCCAACATGTCCAGGCGGTTACGGATAGGTGGCACCCAAACGTTAGCAATTCCCGGTACTTTCACCACGCTATCGAGTTCACTAACCAGCTTATCCATCGTCATTCCTGGCCGCCATTGATCGCGCGGCTTAAAACGAATAGTGGTCTCGATCATGGTTAGCGGTGCAGGATCGGTTGCAGTATCTGCACGTCCAGCTTTACCAAATACCGTCGCCACTTCAGGCACGGTTTTGATTAAGCGGTCTGTCTGTTGCAGTAGACGTCCGGCTTCACGTGCGGAAATACCCGGCAGCGTTGATGGCATGTACAGCAAGTCGCCTTCATCAAGCGGTGGCATAAACTCACTTCCAAGTCGGCTCAGCGGCCATAACGTCGCCAATAATACTAACCCTGCAACCAGCAGCGTAGTTTTCGGGCGCGCCAGCACTTTATCCAGCAGTGGTTCATAGGCTGCAATTAACCAACGGTTGATGGGATTTGCCTTTTCATCAGGCATTTTCCCGCGAATAAAATAGCCCATCAGCACTGGCACCAGCGTGATTCCCAACCCTGCCGCCACCGCCATGGCGTAGGTTTTGGTGAATGCCAACGGCGAAAACATGCGCCCTTCCTGCGCTTCGAGGGAAAACACCGGGATAAACGACAGCGTGATAATCAGCAAACTACAGAACAGTGCAGGCCCCACTTCCACGGCAGCTTGTTCTGATATCCGCCAGTAATCAGCTCCTGCTGGCTGTTTGCCAGGGTTGTCATGCCGCCACTGCTCCAGGACTTTATGCATGTTTTCGATCATCACGATCGCCGCATCAACCATCGCCCCTATCGCAATGGCGATCCCACCCAGCGACATTATATTGGCGTTCACCCCCTGGTAGTGCATGACGATAAATGCACCCAAAATCCCCAGCGGCAGGGTGATCATCGCCACCATTGCCGAGCGGAAATGGAACAGGAACAGCGCGCAAATAATGGCGACGACAATAAACTCTTCCAGCAACTTGTGGGACAGCGTTTCAATCGCGTTTTCAATCAGATGCGAGCGATCGTAAACCGGAACGATTTCGACTCCCGCTGGCAAACTTTTCTGGATTTGCTGGAGTTTTGCCTTCACTGCATTAATGGTATCCAGCGCATTCTTGCCATAGCGCATTACAATGATGCCGCCCGCAACCTCACCTTCACCATTAAATTCCGCCACGCCCCGGCGAATTTCAGGCCCCATGCGCAGCGTTGCTACATCGCTCAATAACACCGGCACGCCTTCGCGCGTGGTGATCACTACCTGTTTAAAATCATTCAGATTTTTCAGGTAACCTGCCGTGCGCACCATATATTCGGCTTCGCCCATTTCGATGACCGAACCGCCACCTTCCTGGTTAGCACTTTGCACTGCACTAATAACTTGTTCATGTGTGATGTTCAGCGCCCGCATGCGCTGCGGATCGAGGACGATTTGGTACTGTCGAACCATGCCGCCTACGCTCGCAACTTCCGAAACATTCGGCACAGTTTTGAGCTCAAATTTAAGCGTCCAGTCTTGAAGGGCGCGTAAATCTGCCAGGCTGTGTTTGCCGGTTCGGTCCACCAGCGCATATTCATAAACCCAACCCACCCCCGTCGCATCCGGCCCTAACGAGGCTTTAGCTTCAGGAGGTAACTGCGACTGAACCTGGCTTAAATACTCCAGAACCCGCGAGCGCGCCCAGTACGGATCGGTGCCATCTTCAAACAGAATGTAGACATAGGAGTCACCAAACATCGAAAACCCGCGCACAGTTTTCGCGCCTGGTACCGAAAGCATGGTAGTGGTCAGCGGATAAGTAACCTGATCCTCAACGACCTGTGGCGCTTTGCCTGGGTAATTGATACGAATGATCACCTGTACGTCTGAGAGATCGGGCAGCGCATCCAGCGGTGCGCGTTGCAGCGACCAAATTCCCCATGCAGCCATCATGATCGCCGCAAGCAACACCAGCAGCCGGTTTTTAAGTGACCAACGAATAACGGCGGCAATCATTTCATTGCCCCCGCCATCGGCATCAGATGAGTGATTACTGCGCCATGTTCGTCATCCATTGTGAAACTGAACATCACGCGATCCCCAACCTTCACACTCTGCGCGTCAGCGGCTGATTTCAGAGCAAAGTCCATGGTCATTGCATTCCATTTCAACGCTGGGATCGGTTTGTGCGAAAGGGTAATCGCGTCATCAGCAATGCCTTTTACTACGGCTTCCCCTTGATATTCTTGGGCAGTTGCCTTGGCAGTTTTCTCCTGTGGCAATGCACTACGAAGGCTTGCTTCGGAATCAATCAGGAACTGCCCGGAGGTCACAACTTTATCGCCCTCTTTCAATCCTTGTTTAATCTCAACCCAGCCATTTTGCGCCGCCCCAACCACGACATTCACCGGGTTGAAATGACCATCGTCCTGAGCGACTAACACTCGGCTATTACTGCCCGTTTCAATCATCGCCTCTTCAGGAATAGCCAGCACTGGCGGGAGATTAAGCTGCCTGGCTAGTTTCACATTGAGATACATCCCAGGCTTGAGCTTCATTTGATGATTGTCCACCACGATGCGCGCTTTCAGCGTTCGGGTGGACGTATCCATATTGGGGAGTAGTTCACTCACGCGGCCATGGAAAGTCTCACCAGGCCAACTATTGCTCGATGCCTGAATCTCACTTCCCACTTGCAGCACCTGCGCCTGAATTTGTGGGTAATCAATCACAATCCACACAGATTCGAGGCTGGCAACCTCAAACAACGGTGCGGTTGGTGTAACCTGCGCCCCTTCACGCGTTTCCAGCTTGTTGATGTAGCCTGCTTGTTTAGCCCGCACTGTCACACGCGTTTGCGGTTTCCCGGTGCGCTCAACCTGGTTGATAATTTCCGCAGGCATAAACTGGAGTTGCAGGCGCTCACGCGCGGCAGAACTTAACGTGCTATCACCCAAACCGCGCACCGCCAGATATTCCTGTTGAGCTGCTGTCCATTCAGGTATCCACAGCTGTGCGAGTGGTTCACCTGCTTTCACAAATTGCTGCGGCGCATTAACAAATAGCTTCTCAACGACGCCATTAGCACTGGCCGGAATAATCTGCACGCTGCGCTCATCGGTAGAAACAGTGGCAAATGCATCAAACTGATAATCCAGCACTTTCTTCTCAACCAGCGCTGTTCTTATTCCCAGATTTTGTTGTTGGCGAGCGCTTACCGTCACTCCGCCATCTTCAGTGGTTTCATCGGCGTAACGCGGCACCAGGTCCATATCCATAAACGGCGATTTACCTGGCTTATCGAAACGCTGTCCGGGCGTCATCGGGTCATACCAATAAAGAACTTTGCGTTCTGGCTGAACAGATTGTGTAGTAGTGGTGGAATGGCTTTGTTTACCCGTGTAATACCCAGCGCCAAGTGCCGCCGCGATAGTGAGCGCTAACAATGAGAGTTTCGTTATGGTTTTCATTATTGGTTGTCATCCTGTGGCGTCAGGTAGCGGATGGCGGCCCAGGTTTCAGCCACGCTTTTTTCAGCGCTATTCGCGGTCAGTTCGGTATCGAGTAAGGTGCGGCGCGCAGTGAGCAAATCGGAAAGCGTGGATTGCCCGGCACGGTATTGCGCTTCAATCAGTGAAAGACGCTGGCGTTGCAACGGCAGAATCTCTTCTTGCTGGCGCAGCCAGAGTGTTTGAGCTGCCTGATACTGCGCGACAAGCGTGCGCACCAATGCTATACGGTCGCGGTTCGCCAATGCCAATTGGTCGTTGGCTTCCATTGAACGCGACATATCCGCCGCGAGATCTTTGTCCTGGCGCTGAGATTTAAACATCGGTAAATCGACGGTAAACATCACGCCTGCCATATCGTCGTAATCATCGGCGCGATGGGCGTAATAAACCTCAACCCCCACGTTCGGCTTCGCGGCGACTGCAGACTGCGCCGAACGCGTTTTGGCAACATCCGCCTCACGTGCCGCTTCTATCACTTCCGGGTGCTGCCCGACATTTTGTTCCAGTATTTCCGGGTCCGCAGGCAAGCGCTGATAGCGCGGTAATGTGCCGCGTGTGTCCTCAATGTTCTCACCGGTTAATTGCAGTAACCGAGTTTGCGCCAGCGTCACATCGCGCTGGGCGAGCGTGACTTTGTCCTGCATACCCAATAGCGTCATGCGGATATCCACTACGCTGGATGCCGGGGAACTACCACTGGCGACGGTGGTTTTTTGCACGCTGATTTGGCGTTCGGTTTCTGCCACCAGCTTTTGAGCGCCCACCAGCACCTTTTGCGATAACGCTAAATCGAGCCAGGCCTGCGCCGTAACTCTTTGTAACGTCGCTCGAATCACTTCCGCTTTCGCAGCGCTGCTGGCCGATTGCGCCAAAATAGTTTCTGCTTTACGGTCGCGTTTTTCCTCGCTGACGTAATCCTGCATGATGCCAATGCGCTGCATGGTCATGCCTTCACGAGTAAAACGGTGGCTGTTGCTGCCCTGTACCGGCACGTTTTCAATGCCGAATTTCAATTTCGGGTCGGGTAATTCGCGGGCAGAATCAGCCATCGCATTCAGCGCGTTGCTCTGATTACGGTTGGCAGAAAGTTCTGCGGAATAATGAACGGCCGCGGCCAGGGTCTGTTGCAGGCTGAACTCTGCCGCATTTGCGACAGAGACAGACACAGCAAACAGCACCCCGCCGAGCCATAAGCTCAGGGAATGTTGTTTCATAATGGCCTCAGTTACTTAGTCGGGGTAACCGAAGCGAGTTGGTAACCTTCAGCCTGCTGGCTAAAAGTGAAATCAACCGTGTCACCGGCTTTCACCGTCGCTAATGAACCCGCTTCAGGCAAGCTGAATGTCATCGTCATTGCGGGCCAGTTAAGGGCAGCGATAGGTTTGTGGGCAATTGAAATGGAATCGTTGGTGACTTTCTTTACCACACCATGGCCGTGGTAAACCTCAGAGGCCATTGGCTGAGCCATCGACATTTCATGAGTCATATCGTGAGAAGCTGCGTGAGCCAAAGTAAAGAAAGCTGATACTGACAGCGCAACGGCTGTAAAGAAACGTGCAGAAATAGCAGACATAAAAATCTCCAGAACTAAAGTCAAAGGATGAAATCCGTAAGGGATGAACCAAGACAGTGCTGGAGTTACTCTCTAAAACGACAAAACCGTATTGTGGCCGGAGGGCCAGTTGCAGGCGGAGTTAATAAGGCAACCGAGGTAACCGTTTCAGTGCATTCGGGGATCACTAAGGCCAGAGTATCGGTAACCGGCAATGCGGCCAAAGAACTGTAGCCGTTATCTTTTTGCATCACGTCCGGAATGCAATGTTTATCACACAGCGTTCCCTTCGCTTTCACCATATCCCAATGGTTTTTCATCAGCATATGTTCGCTATGCTGAACGGAAAGGGATGGCGCGCTAATTTCTACCGGGCAGTCATGCGATGCCACTGCGACCTGGCTGTTGACAAACAGCCAGCCAAACGCCAACAGCAGCATCAAAAGATGCTTTCTGAGGAAGCGTAAACGGCTTGTCGACCAGAAAGTGGATTGCAACTTGGTTACCCCAAAATATACGAGGCGGCAGTATAAGCATTAGACCTTTTTATTTTAAAGAGATTTTTAGTTGCTTTACATTCAGATAGGTAATTAACAATTATGTAATATAATTTTAATTTAATTCCCTCCATATGATTATTAACAGAGCAATAAGCGATATAAATATATACCGCTTATCAATAAGTAAATGTCATAATTGCAAGGCTGCCGACAAAAGTGTCATGGCAGCAGAACGAAGCTTACTAAATTTGATGCTCATCAGAATTCTGCACCAATGATTCAGGCAGATTGGCACCGTTTTCGCCGACGACTGCAAAGCGTCTTATTTTTTTATTTTCTGGCATGGCGTTGCGCTCAGGTACTGCTCACCCCTTAATGGGTAAAGATGCCGAACGCGACAGGGGACTCAAATGCTAACTACTCTTGAATTACTTATTGGGGTTGTGGTTATTGTCGGTGTAGCTCGCTACATCATCAAGGGCTACTCCGCGACCGGCGTATTATTCGTCGGTGGTTTAACGTTACTGATTATAAGTGCCCTGATGGGCCACAAGGTTTTACCTGGCAATGCCGAAAGCACCGGGTATACCGCAACTGATATCGTTGAATATGTCAAAATCCTGCTGATGAGCCGCGGTGGCGATCTTGGCATGATGATCATGATGCTGTGCGGTTTCGCATCATATATGACGCATATCGGCGCTAACGATATGGTGGTTAAGCTTGCGTCTAAACCACTGAAATTAATTAACTCACCCTATATCCTGATGATCGCCGCTTATTTCGTGGCTTGTCTGATGTCGCTGGCGGTTTCATCTGCAACCGGCCTGGGTGTGTTGCTGATGGCAACGTTGTTCCCGGTCATGGTGAACGTGGGAATTAGTCGTGGTGCGGCAGCAGCAATTTGTGCTTCTCCTGCAGCAATCATCCTGTCCCCAACTTCTGGTGACGTAGTGCTGGCGGCAAAAGCTGCAGAAATGTCATTGGTTGATTTTGCCTTTAAAACCACCGTGCCAATTTCTATCGCTGCCATTATTGCCATGGCGATTGCCCACTTCTTCTGGCAACGCTACCTGGATAAAAAAGAAAACGTCAGCCACGAAATGCTCGATGTCAGCGAAATCCAGACTACTGCGCCTTCTTTCTATGCCATTCTGCCATTTACGCCAATTATAGGCGTGCTGATTTTCGACGGCAAATGGGGTCCACAACTGCACATCATCTCAATTTTGGTGATCTGTATTCTGATTGCCGCGGTGATTGAATTCTTCCGTAGCTTCAAAGCGCAAACCGTCTTCTCTGGCCTTGAAGTCTGCTATCGCGGCATGGCTGATGCCTTCGCCAACGTCGTTATGCTGTTGGTTGCTGCGGGTGTGTTTGCACAAGGCCTTAGCACCATTGGCTTTATCCAGAGCCTAATATCGATTGCCACCTCGTTCGGTTCAGCAAGTATCATTCTGATGCTGGTGCTGGTCGTGCTGACGATGTTGGCTGCGATGACCACCGGTTCCGGTAACGCACCGTTTTATGCCTTCGTTGAGATGATCCCGAAACTGGCCCACTCATCTGGTATCAACCCTGCGTACCTGGCGATTCCGATGCTGCAAGCCTCCAACCTTGGACGCACCATTTCTCCGGTTTCCGGTGTGGTTGTTGCGGTTGCAGGGATGGCAAAAATCTCTCCATTCGAAGTGGTAAAACGCACGTCAGTCCCCGTTGCTGTTGGTCTGATTGTCGTGATTATCGCCACCGAAATTCTGGTGCCGTCTGCTGCTATTCTGCCTTAATCTTTAGCTTTGTAATAAGCGCCTCATTGAGGCGCTTTTTTTATGTTTAAATAAAGTGACTTCTGGAAGCCTGAGCGAGAAAACGATGAAATTAATGTGGCAAAACACGCTAATCCTGACTTCCCTACTGGCCACCAGCCATCTGTTACACGCGGAAGAACTCATCGCCAAACAGTATGCCGATTTTGACCGTTACGTGTTGGCTCTGTCCTGGCAAACCGGTTTTTGCCAGAGCATGCATGAGCGTAACCGCAACGAACCTGCCGAATGTAAAACTCAGCAAGAGCAAAATGACAAGCGCACTTTCTTAACCGTGCACGGCCTATGGCCAGGTTTGCCAAAATCGGTAGCGGCGCGCGGCGTGGATGAAAAACGATGGATGCGCTACGGCTGTTCAACCCGCCCGGTGCCGAACATGGCTGAAGTTCGCGGTTCGCAAAAATGCCAGGCACCAGCACCTGCGTTATCAACAGATATCGCCAGCAAACTTGCGGGTGTCATGCCAGGGGCTGGAGGTCAGTCGTGCCTTGAACGCTATGAGTTCGCAAAACATGGCGCGTGTTTTGGTTTTAACCCCAACGCCTATTTCGGCACCATGGTTCGCCTGAACAATGAATTCAAACAAAGCGCTTTCGGTGAATTTTTGGCAACAAACTACAGCAAAGTCGTCACGCGAAAAGCGTTCAATAAAGCGTTGGAAAAGAGCTGGGGAAGTGATGCGGTGAAGGCGGTAAAACTGACCTGTAACGGGAACCCGGCATACCTGACGGAAATGCAAATCTCGCTTGATGCTGCAAAAATTAATGTCCCGCTTAATGAAGGTTCGTTTGCCACACAAAGAAATCCAGGCAACTGCGCGAAGCAGTTCCGCCTGGATGCTGTAGGTTATTGATCGTTAAGCAACATGTGGCTGTTTAGCCGACTCATCTGCGACTGGCTTTCCATTATCGGGAGTCAGATCGCAGTTCTTTGGTAGCGTCAGAGTTATCAGTGCCGCAATCACCAGCGAACCAGCCAGGGCGCAGACTGCCATGTTCTGCCCATAGAGATAAATCATCATCCCCACCAGCCACGGGCCACAGAAGCCTCCCAGATTGCCTAAACCGTTAATCACACCACGTGCCCCACCGGCAACTTCTGGAGATGCAATTCGCCCCGGAATCGACCAGAACGGACTGGTTGCAGCCTTCAGGAAGAACCCGCACACCACTAAAGCAATATAGGCCGCGATAATGTTATGACGTAAAACTACCGATGCCAGCAATGCCGCGGCAAAGCACAACAGTGAAATCATCACCCACAGTCGGCGTTTACCGGTTTTATCGCTGAGCATTGAGATGACATAGATACCGATAATCGTCGCGACAAATGGCACTATTGCCAGCAGCCCGACACCCGCCATATTCGCGCCGGTAAGGTTTTTGAGGATTGTCGGCAGCCACAGCGTGTACCCGTAATCACCGGTTTGGTAGAAAAAGTTAAGTGCAACCAGCTTCATTAGACTGCTGTTACGAAATACATCGCGCAACGGAGCATTACTTACCGGCTGCTTCAGGCTTCGCGCCTGACGGTCGCGTTCAAATTCCGCCAGCAGGTATTCACGTTCTGCAGCAGGTAACCAGCGAGCCTCCTGCGGACGGTCGCTAATCAGCCACCACCACACCGCCAAGACCACAATCGACAGCAAACCTTCGATGATAAACAGCCAGCGCCAGTCCAGACTCTGAATAATCGCACCCGAGATTGGCGCGGTTACCATACCGCCGATAGGAGCGAACATCATGACGAAAGCATTCGCTCGCCCAATTTCGCGGTCCGGGAACCAGTTGCTGATCATCGTTAACACGACTGGCAGCATTCCGCCCTCGGCGACACCGAGCACAAACCGCAGAACTAAGACCTGATAGTGGTTGGTGACAAAACCTGTGGCGACAGAAACGATAGCCCACGCCACCAGCGACCAGGCGATAAACCGTTTACCACTACCGTTCACCGCCGCCCGCCCACCGGGAATCTGCAAGAAAAGATAACCGATGAAAAATATCCCGCTGGTGAGACCTGCCATTTGGCTGGTTATACCTAAATCAGCCTCCATTCCACCGGGAAGTGCAAAACTAATATTCACCCGATCCATAAAAGAAATAATACAGGCGATTAAAATAGGCGCGACCACGCGCCACCAGCGAGTGCCGGGGATTTTCTTTTCCATGGTATTTATCCGTGACAATAAAAGTCATTGCCCTTTTTAATAAAGGGCTCCGGGAAATTACTTAATACGGTGCGGTAGAGGTTTATGGTTGAAATAAGCCTCAACGTTTTCAAATACGATATTACTCATGCGCTGGCGTGTTTCATGTGTGGCGCTGGCAACATGCGGTTGTAATACCACATTCTCCATACAGATTAATTCAGCAGGTACATTAGGTTCATTCACAAAAACATCCAGCCCGGCACCGGAAATATCACCATTTTGCAAAGCGGTAATTAAATCCTGCTCATTGATAATACTGCCGCGAGCGATATTAATGACCAATGCATGTTTAGGTAATGCCTCGAATACTTGTTGATTCACAATGCCGTGACTTGCCTTGCCACCCGATACCGCAACAATAAAAAAATCACTATTGCGGGCAAGACTTAATACATCCTCACACCAGTGATACGGCAGTGAGCTATCCATTTCGCGATCGGTGTAATAAATTTCCATATCAAAGCCGATGGCACGACGGGCAATGGCTCGGCCAATATTCCCCATCCCAAAGATGCCGATACGTTTACGGCTCACCTGGGTTGCCAATGCAGGGCTTTCCTGAAGCCAACGCCCTTCTCGTACGAAGCGGTCACCCTGGCAGAGCTGGCGAGCGCTACTCAACAGCAAACCGAAAGCCAGGTCAGCGACATCGTCGGTGAGTGCCCCGGCAGTAATGGTCACCGCAATATCGCGACGGCGAGCATATTCCAGATCCACCGCATCAGTACCGACACCAAAAACAGCAATCACACCGACCTGTGGCAGATTTTCCAGCACGGCGGTAGTCACGCCGATATCCCCACGCGTCACAACAGCACCAATTTGTGCGCCGTTATCAGCAAGCCAGGCCGCAGCGTCAGACTGCTGGTAAAGGCGATGAACGGTGTAATGTGTCTCCAGTTGCTGCTGAAGTGCATCCATCACTGGAGCAATAAGTAATACGTGTTGGGTAGGTTGCGACATGGTTCCCCCGGTTAAGTCAGCTAAGTCAATATTTCTGCTTAACATCAAAGCCTTTTTAAGCGCAGGGTTTTGCGACGTAGGTCACGCCAATCCATGTTAGAAAACCGTGTTACCGTTAGCGTGATCGCTTCAGCATTTAAGCGACTACAGTGTGCCACCAAGAGATAAGCGATAGTGCAAATCGACTTGTTCAATTGTTGGTTGTTTATTGATTTTCTTCAATAAAATTTCCGTGGCGACTTTCCCAATCTCAAAGCGTGGCGTGACAACACTGGCAAGTTTTGGAACCGTAACCTGGCCGATTTCCAGGCCGTGAAAACCAGCAATTCCCATCTGTTCCGGCACACGAATGTTGGCAGCCAGGCATTCTTGTAACACGCCTGCAGCGAGATCGTCATTAGTACACAAAATACCGTCCATATCCGGGTACATCTGGCGCGCCATCGCCATCATTCCTGTTCCTATGCTTACAGAAGAAACTTTATTTGGCATTAGCCGTCCGTCAGTCAAATCCGCGTCAGCCATGGCTTTGCAATAGCCTTCATACCGCTTGATATCACGCACATCGGCCATCGAACCTAGATAGATAATCCGCTTCTTGCCGCTGGCAATTAGCATATTGGTCATATCAAATCCGGCACGGAAGTTATCAAAGCCGACGTTAATGCGCCCGCTACCAGAGACCAGGTCCATCACTTCAGCCACAGGGATTCCGGCAGCACTTAAATACTTCTCGGTCCGCAGCGTATGCACGGTTTCCGTCAGGATAAGTCCAGCGACGTTAAAACCCAGCACCGTGGCAATTTGTTCTTCTTCGCGCTCGCGGTCGTAATCGTAATTAACCACGAGAGTCTGGTATCCCATCGGCTTTGTTACGGATTCGATACCTGCCAGTAAATCGGCAAAAATCTGGTTATTAAAGGAGGGAATAATGACGCCGATTCGCGGCTGCATGTTGCTCGCCAAAGCCCTGTTTTCAGGGTCAGGCATATAATTCACTTCCGCCATAACTTCAGCAATTCGGGCGGCAGTTTCCGGGGCGACTTTATCCGGTGTGCGCAAATAACGGCTGACGGTCATTTTTGTCACCCCCGCAAGGGCGGCAATGTCCTGCAATGTAATGCGCTGGTACTTCATCTGGTTTTCCTGATAACCCGCGGAAAAAGGATTATGCCTCGCATCCTTAACAAAAGAAAAGCTACCACACTTCACACTCCAGGTATCATGCGGGCGTAACACCATTCGCAGTGATCTACTTCACAGTTTTACCCGCTCTGAACCGCTTTGATAAGGGATATTAAATACGATGCAAAAATAACAGGAATTCACCATGACGAATTTGTTTACGCTCGATAACAAACGCGTATTAATTACCGGCTCTGCACAAGGAATAGGCTTTTTATTAGCACAAGGCCTGGCTGAGCATGGTGCTGAAATTATCATCAATGATATTACTGCTGAACGCGCCGAACATGCGGCAATGAAATTACGTGACAGTGGTTATACCGCCTGGACTGCTGCATTTAATGTTACCGACCCGGAAGCGGTGGAAACTGCGATTGAAAATATCGAGCAAGAGATCGGGCCGATTGATGTATTAATTAATAATGCTGGCATTCAGCGTCGCCATCCATTTACTGAATTTCCGTTCAACGAGTGGAACGATATTATTGCCGTTAACCAGACTGCTGTATTTTTAGTTTCACAATCTGTTTCACGACGCATGGTAAAACGCCAGGCCGGCAAAATAATCAATATTTGCTCAATGCAGAGCGAGCTGGGCCGCGACACAATTACGCCATATGCCGCAGCAAAAGGCGCGGTGAAAATGTTGACCCGCGGTATGTGCGTGGAACTGGCGCGTTACAACATCCAGGTTAACGGTATTGCGCCGGGCTACTTCAAAACAGATATGACCAAAACGCTGGTCGACGATGAAGCTTTCACCCAGTGGCTTTGCAAACGCACGCCAGCGGCTCGCTGGGGTGATCCTGAAGAATTGATTGGTGCTGCGGTGTTCCTGTCGTCAAAAGCGTCAAACTTCGTGAATGGCCACCTGCTGTTTGTTGATGGCGGCATGTTGGTTGCGGTGTAAGGGGGGAAATATGATTATTGATAAACTTGAGAATGCCGCTCAAAACCCGGTATACCCAACTGTGATTCATCATGCGTTACAAGCCATTATCGCAAACCGTCCACAGCAATTAGCCAACGGCAAATACCCGATTGAAGGCGAGCTTATCTATTTCTCGGTGTTTGATGGCAAAACAATACTCCTGGAAGAGCAACGCCCTGAATTGCATGCCCGTTATATCGACGTGCATATCGTGCTTGAAGGCGAAGAGATAATCGGTGCCGCACCGGTGGATCAACAGCAGCAACAAGATGGTGAGTTTGACGAACAAAATGATATCGGGTTCTATAAAAACATGGGCTGTGAAACATTGATAAAACTACGGCCAGGGGACCTGACGATTCTTTTCCCCGGCGAGCTTCATCGCCCTATGGCAACGCTAAATGAACCGGCTGCGCTGAGGAAAATTGTAGCGAAGATTGATATGAGTTTAATTAACAGATAGCACTTGTTCGATTAAATACGGAAGACAAAAAACAATCAGTTCACTATTAGTTCCGGGTTTGTAGACATATGCTTTGTTTATCAAATGCGGAGGTAATTATGAACAAAACGAAACGTTTTTTAATGCAGTTAAAAGCCCAATTCGAACGTGAAGAAAAAGCGCATAAGCTGTTGGGTTTGATTTGGCTTTCACCCCAACAACGCTATGAAATTTTAAAAGAGATTATGTTGCCGGTCGCGGTTAAATGAGTGGCTGAATGGCGGGTAATAGCCACTTACCCGCCTACAACAGCTAACCTTTCAAAAATGCCAACAAATCATCATTAACCCGGTCTTTCTCCGTGGTGCAAATGCCGTGTGAGCCACCTTCATAAACTTTGAACGTCGCATCTGGCAGTGTCGCCGCTGTCACCTTACCGCAGGTTTCAAAGGGCACAATCTGATCGTCGTCGCCATGAATAACCAGCGTCGGAATGGTCATTTTCTTCAGGTCTTCGCGCAAATCGGTTTCCGAGAACGCTTTGATACAGTCATACAACGCTTTGATGCCACCTTGCATGCCTTGCTCAACAAAACTCTCTCTGACACCTTCTGAGATTTCAGCCCCTGAGCGGTTATAGCCGTAGAACGGTAGCGTCAGCTCTTTGAAGAAGTCCGCACGGTTCGCACGCACGCCTTCGCGGATACCATCGAACACATCAATGGGTACACCATTTGGGTTGAAGTCCGTTTTGACCATGATGGGCGGAACGGCACTTATCAGCACCGCTTTTGCCACACGACTGGTGCCATGGCGGCCAATATAACGTGCCACTTCCCCGCCGCCGGTTGAATGCCCAACGTGAACGGCATCTTTGAGATTGAGATGCGCGGTCAATTCGGCAAGATCATCGGCGTACTGGTCCATGTTATTTCCGTCCCAGCTTTGCGATGAGCGCCCATGCCCTCGCCTGTCATGAGCAATAACCCGAAATCCTTTCTGCCCTAGGAAAAACATCTGGTCTTCAAACGCATCCGCCGTTAATGGCCAGCCGTGGCTGAATACTACCGGTTGTCCTTCTCCCCAATCCTTAAAGTAAAGAGAACTGCCGTCCTTTAACGTGAGTTTGTCGTAATGGCTCATGATATCTCCGGTTCAGGTGATGACCGCACAAGGCCTGAGTGAAACGTGCCTATAAAGAGTAATGCAAGTTTTGCCCATGGCAGGTTTATTTACGGTCAGCAATTAATCAATGCGGCTTATGGACGGTTTCTTTCGATAGTTTGAAGTTGCTCTCAAAATGTTAATAAACATGGAGCACTCCATTCCCGAAGGCGTCATGTTACCGATATCATGTTACCGGTATCAGAGAGATGGTGATTTATGCTTAACGCATATCTTGCCTACTAATTCGGCGCAGAGGACAAACATATGACCGAAATAACAGCACATTACGGCGCAGGGACCCTACTTGGGATCGCAGCTTGTGCAGTCGTACTCCTACTTATTCTCATCATGCGCTTCAAAGTGCATGCATTCTTAGCATTAACTCTTGTGAGTGTTGTTGTTGCACTGGTCACCGGTGTGCCGTTCGATAAAATTGTCCCAACAATTTTGGGCGGTTTTGGTAGTACCCTGGCGGGCGTTGCCCTGCTGGTTGGCCTGGGTGCCATGATTGGTCGTTTACTTGAAATCTCTGGCGGTGCCAAAGTATTGGCTGACACCCTGGTCGGGAAATTTGGTTCACACCGCGCGCCATTAGCGCTTGGCGTTGCATCTTTGCTGTTTGGCTTCCCAATCTTCTTCGATGCGGGCCTGGTGGTGATGCTGCCAATTATTTTCAGCGTAGCAAAACAATTCGGTGGTTCTACGCTGAAATATGCGCTGCCTGCTGCGGGTGCATTCGCTGTAATGCACGCACTTTTGCCGCCGCATCCGGGTCCGGTTGCTGCAAGTGAATTGCTGGGCGCGAACATTGGGCTTCTGGTCATAGTTGGCCTGGTTATCGCGATTCCAACCTGGTATCTCGGTGCGTATCTGTTTGGCCTGTATGCTGGCAAGAAATTCGAAGTACCATTGCCTTCTTCTTTCCTCGGCAATGTAGAAGCTGATCCAAACCACCAGCCACCATCTTTTGGCACTGTATTGTCAATTCTGCTGCTGCCACTGGTGCTTATTTTCCTTGATACCGGCCTGAACACAGCAACTGTGCTCGGTTGGGTAACGGCTGACAATATCGTAGTTCAGTTCCTGCGCATGTTGGGTAAAACCCCGATTGCATTGCTGATAACTGTATTCTTTGCTCTTGCTGTGTTTAGTGGTCGTCATAGCCGCCAGCATCTGGAAAAAGTGTGCGATGGCGCGCTTGGTCCAATCTGCGGCATCATTTTGGTGACCGGTGCGGGTGGTATGTTCGGTGGTGTTCTGCGTGCCAGCGGCATTGGTGATGCACTTGCTGGTGTGCTGTCTGATACAGGTATGCCGGTGATTGTTGCCGCGTTTGTTATCTCTACCGCTCTGCGTGTGGCACAAGGTTCTGCGACCGTTGCTCTGACTACCACTGCGGCACTTATCTCGCCAATGGTTGCGGCAACGCCAGGCCTGAGCCAGTTCGATCTGTGCTTCATCGTGGTGGCAATTGCAGGTGGTGCAACTGTTCTGTCTCACGTGAACGACTCCGGTTTCTGGCTGGTTGGCCGTTTCCTGGAAATGGACGAGAAAACCACACTGAAAACCTGGACTGTGATGGAAACGCTGATTGGTACTATCGCTTTCCTGTTCGCATTAGTGGGTAGCATTATTCTGTAACTGCAGTTTGTGACTCAGGTCACTTTAAACTATACGTTAAGCTCAGTATTATCACTGCAGACCAAACCCTCACTCTTACCGGTGAGGGTTTTCTTTTGTAAGGTCCACATCAGGCACATGAGTGCCTGTTTTTTTACACGGAGAGAAATATGTCCAGACCAGCCATTATCATTAATGAACTCGATGCCGAGCGTATTGACCGTTTGCTGGAGCAACCACAATTTGCTAACCAGCCGGTAGCTACAGTGCTGAACGCAGAACTGGACAGAGCAGAAATGTGTAAGCCTGAAGATATTCCGGCCGACGTCGTAACGATGAACAGCCGCGTTAAATTCCGCGATCTATCCTCAAAAGAAGAGCATGTTCGCACGCTGGTTTACCCGATAAACCTAACAGACAGCGACAATCAACTCTCAGTCATGGCGCCGGTTGGCGCAGCACTGCTGGGTTTGCGTGTGGGCGCGACAATTAACTGGACGTTACCGAACGGTAACCAGACGCATCTGGAAGTGCTGGAGTTGCAATACCAGCCGGAAGCCGCTGGCGAGTACCACCGTTAAATGATGTGTCCCCCTTTCTTGAAGGGGGACAATAATTGTCAAGCCGATTCCCTTAGCACCAACTCCCCTGAAATAATAATCTTCTGAGCAGGCAGCGCCGGCTCTTTAATCTTATTCACAATCAATGTTGCCGCCTGTCGGCCTGCTTCTTCGCTGGATGACGAAACGTAAGTGAAACGTGGCGAGGTGAGATTAATGTGCATCATGTCTTCGAAACCAATCAACGAAACCTGTTGAGTCAAAAACACGTCTTTACCAACCGTTCGCCCAACCTGCTGGATACCATTGAGGCAGCCAATAATTGCTGATGGTGAATGGCAGAGCATTGCGGTGATTTTGCTGTTTTTCTCAAGCAATTGACGAGTTAAACGTGCAGCATTCTCGGTGTCGTTTTCACAAACTGGAGCCCACTCTTCGCGAAACGGCAAATTGTATTGCGCCAGTGCATTGCGATAGCCCAGTAAACGCTCTTCGCGCATCAAGTTCGATGCCGTTCCACCCAAATAGGCGATATTTCGATGACCACGGTCAATCAAATAACGCGTCGCCTGGTTTCCGGCCTGGCGATTATCCCGCCCAATCACGTCACGATGGCTGCTTACCGTGGACTCCGCGATAATCACCGTCGGCAATGGGCATTCAGAAATGAGTGAGGGGATCGAGGCTAAACGGTGGTTAGCATCCAGATAAATAACACCCGCCACGCCTTGCTGCGAAAAAGATGTTAAACACTGTTGCAGCTGTTGATCATCGTCCTGTGGGTGGCCAAGAAAAACCATATAGCCTTGTTTTTCCAGATAATGGACGACGCTTGCCATAACGTTTACACAAAAGGAGTCATTGAAATCACGGATAACCAGGCCGATAAGATTTGAGGTGCTGGAACGCAGATTCGCCGCCGCAACGTTATGGACGTAGCCAAGCTGTTTGATCGCAGCGTTAACCTTTTCAATAGTTGCCTCAGAGATCTTACCTTTTTGGCGCAGTACCAATGACACGGTGGAGACAGAAACTCCCGCCAGTTGGGCTACATCAATAATATTGACCTTTTTCATCCCGTTCCTATGCACTAAATATCCTTGTTATCAATACCATAAAGCCCCCAGTAAACATACCGGGGGCTAACTATTTTGCATCTCTTTCCCCTATAGCATTCAAGTTGCAGGAAGGCGGCAAAAGAACGTAACCCCAGGAACTTACTTGAGTAAGTGACTGGGGTAAGTGAATGCAGCCAACGCATCTGCAGCTTGAAGGATGACGGGGAAAGTTATTTACCAATCATTGTGGACATCGTCTGTGCGATAAATTGCGCTCGTGCGCCAAATATCACCTGAATGCCCGAATCGCCAACAAACACTACCCCGCGCGCGCCGAGACTGTTGAGACCGTCTTTGTCTACGCGGTCGCTTTTTTCCACTTCCAGACGCAGACGCGTAATACATGAACCAACAGAGTTAATGTTCTCTGCCCCACCCAACAAGCCGATAATATCGCCAGCAAGTTCAGTGTCGGTTTTATCGTTAGCGTTGGCAGTAATATCAGCGCGGCCCGGTGTTTTCACATCGAAACGGCGAATAACAAAACGGAAAGTGAAGTAATAAATCAGCGCCATCGGTATACCGACAATCACAGCCGACAAGAAGTTAGTCTGATAACCGTTGAAAGACGGCAGGATCCCGAAGGAGATGTAGTCAATCATGCCTGCCGAGAACGACTTGGCGATATGCGCATGCAGCAGGTACATACACATGTAAGACAGGCCAGCCATAATGGCGTTGAATACATACAGGATTGGCGCAACAAAGATAAAGGTAAATTCAACCGGTTCAGTAATGCCTGTCAGGAAACAGGTCAATGCCGCAGAGAACAGAATACCGGAGGCAATTTTCTTATTTTTGGTGTTCGCTTCGTGATACATCGCCAGACATGCTGCAGGCAGTGCAAACAGCATAAGTGGGAATTCACCCTGCATGAATTTGCCTGCGTTATGGTAGCTGTCGCTGCTAAAGGATTTCACACCTTCTTCGAGCATCTTGAACCAGATTGTCTGGTCCCCGTGGATAACCTGGCCTGCTGTGGTCGTGTACTCACCAAATGAATACCAGAATGACGGATACCAGATGTGGTGCAGCCCCAACGGAATTAACGCACGTTCAACCAGACCGAAGATAAACGTTGAAAGCGCCTGATTATCACCATTCACAATAACCGACAGCGAATCAATTCCCGACTGGATATATGACCAAATCCATGGCAATGCCATCCCGAGCAGGAAGGATAAAAACGCGGTAGCAATGGCAACAAAGCGTTTACCCGAGAAGAAACCGAGGAACTCAGGGAGCTGCATGGTGTGGAATTTGTTATAGCACCATGCGGCCAGAATGCCGGAAATCAGGCCACCAAACACCCCCATCTGCAACGTCGGGATGCCAACAACCATGGCATATTTCCCACCCGCTGCCGCCATTTCTGGCGTGATATGCATCACCGTGCCAATTGTGACGTTAATAATAAAGACTGATACCGCCGCCGACAGTGCAGCAATCCCCGATTCAGCAGCCAAACCCACAGCCGAGCCAATCGCAAACAGCATCGGCAGGTTGTCGAAAATCACCCCACCCGCATTCATCATTAACGGCAAATGGAATTTATCGCCGAAGGCCAGTAACAAGCCTGCCGCCGGCAACAAAGAGATAGGTAGCATTAATGCACGACCTATCATCGACAATTTAGATAACGATTTTGTAATACTGGATAGCAAACTCATAAACAATCCCCCGGTGTTGACGCCGCCTACGCGTTTTTGGTTTTACGCGTTTTTATGCTTGGTAGAACGTTCTAGTAGAACGTTCTACCTATACTGACGAAACGTTTTTTGCCCGGCAACTAAAATATGCGTTGTAGCCATACTGTTATCGAATATTTGAAGTTGAGCAGGTTTTGACCTGCAATTTATAGGGGCTTATTGGAAGTGAAGCAGATGTTGTGAGGCGGATAATCTCGTGTCATCCGCCAAAAGCATGACGCCGTTACCGCAAATTCTTACGTATAACAAACAGCAAGAACGCCATCAGCAAACCTGGCAACCAAACCCATTGTAGTTCAGACCAAATTACCGCCTGACCACGGGGTTCGAGGTAGCGGGAGAGCTGAAAAGGAGCGACACGTATCACCTGCCATGGCGCAAAAAATCGTTCATCTGACCACGGCCATAGCCAGCCAACACCCTTGCCGCCTGTAGTAACCGAGTCCAACAGGCTATGCGAAAGCAGTGACACCGTCAGGAATAACCAGACGCGAACAAAACCTGCGCGGAACCAACGATAGCCAAACAGACACAGTAGCGGCACCACAAATGCAAACAGCAAAGAGTGCGTGAACCCACGGTGACCAAAAGCATTGCCATACGCCACGCCAAATTTAAACGCCAGTACATCGGCATCCGGCAACATCGCCAGAATGATCCCGCCCAATAGCAGACGTGGAGGAATAATTTTTGTGCCAAGCCCTAATCCTAAACAAATGGGTACTGCAGCATGAGTGATGATAGTTGGCATAGAAGGCGTTGTCTGATGAGTGGAAAAAGCAGAATAGCTCAGGATAAACAAAAAGAAACCAGGCTAAACATCCGAAACTGGTCGCCACCTCCCCTCTACCAGCCTGGGTTAAGAGGAACATTTTACCGTGATAATTTATAGCTTCGCGATCAAGGTTTTCACACCAAAACCTGCCAATCGACATCTCATATCTGCCGCTATAAAATCTGTAAACGTAGACATTTGTCGACTTTTCATCTAAAAGTTCTGCGGTTGGCATTAGACAAATCTCGCCAGCTAATAATAATGGCTGAATGTTAAAGAGCGGCAAGTCAGCTAGCCGCCGGGCATTTCGCCACTGATCAACACAACCACACACCCTCTTGGGAGAATTTATGCAATCCTCGGTTAACAACAACGAGAGCCGAACGTTCTTCGGTCATCCTTACCCGTTAGGCTCACTGTTCTTTACTGAGATGTGGGAGCGATTCTCGTTTTACGGGATCCGTCCCTTACTCATTTTGTTTATGGCAGCAACGGTTTACGACGGCGGTATGGGGCTTGCGCGTGAAAACGCATCGGCAATCGTCGGTATCTTTGCTGGCTGTATGTATCTGGCGGCGCTGCCTGGCGGGTGGCTTGCTGATAACTGGTTAGGGCAGCAGAGAGCCGTATGGTATGGCTCGATTCTCATTGCCCTTGGCCACCTGTCGATAGCGCTTTCCGCGTTCATGGGCGACAACCTGTTCTTCATCGGCCTGATGTTTATCGTTCTTGGCTCTGGCTTGTTCAAGACGTGCATCTCAGTCATGGTCGGAACGCTGTATAAAAAAGGCGATGCGCGTCGTGACGGCGGTTTCTCGTTGTTCTATATGGGCATCAACATGGGTTCGTTTATTGCCCCCCTGATCTCCGGGTGGCTGATAAAAACCCACGGCTGGCACTGGGGCTTCGGTATCGGCGGTATCGGAATGCTGGTTGCGCTGGTTATCTTCCGTGTGTTCGCCGTTCCGGCCATGAAACGCTACGACAGTGAAGTGGGCCTCGATTCAACCTGGAACAGCCCGGTTGCTAAGAAAAACGGTGTCGGTGGCTGGTTGCTGGCACTGGCGGTCGGCGTGGCTGTTATCGTGACCCTGATTGCAAAAGGTGTGATCGTCATTAACCCCGTTGCGGTTGCCAGTGTGCTGGTATACGTGATTGCGGCGTCGGTAGCGCTCTATTTTATCTATCTGTTCATGTTCGCGGGTCTTAACCGCAAAGAGCGCGCCAGGTTGCTGGTTTGCTTTATTCTGCTGGTCTCTGCGGCCTTCTTCTGGTCTGCATTTGAGCAGAAACCCACTTCGTTCAACCTGTTTGCAAATGACTACACCGACCGCATGATCGGCGATTTTGAGATCCCTGCGGTGTGGTTCCAGTCAATCAATGCGCTGTTTATCATTTTACTGGCACCGGTATTTAGCTGGGCATGGCCGCGCCTCGCACGTAATAACATCCGCCCAAGCAGTATCACTAAGTTTATCATCGGCATTTTATGCGCCGCTGCAGGTTTTGGTTTGATGATGCTGGCAGCACAAAATGTTCTGAACAGCGGCGGTGCTGGTGTGTCGCCACTATGGCTGGTGGGAAGCATCCTGATGCTGACACTCGGCGAGCTGTGCCTGAGTCCAATTGGACTTGCGACCATGACGCTGCTGGCTCCAGAAAGAATGCGTGGCCAGATGATGGGACTGTGGTTCTGCGCCAGTGCGCTGGGTAACCTTGCGGCAGGCCTGATTGGCGGTCACGTGAAAGCCGACCAGTTGGATATGCTGCCTAACCTGTTCGCGCGTTGTTCCATTGCGTTACTGATCTGTGCGGCTGTACTGTTCGTGCTGATTATTCCGGTACGCAAAATGCTGGAAAATGCTCAGGTGAAGACAGAACAAAAACCGGTTAGCAACGCCTGATTAGTCATATCGTCACCCGCAATGAGGCCAGTCTGACGACAGGCCTCATTCTTTGAGCAGGCCCGAAAATATTCGTAGAATTGCAGAAAATTAATGCAGAAGGGGAAACCCTCGCCGGAAAGCGAGGGTTAAACGGGAAGCTTAAGCTTCGACCGTGATGCTCAGTGTTTCAAAAACCACAGTCTGGCCTGCAACGATTTTGCAGCGTTTGCGGGTTTCCACTTCGCCGTCTACTTTCACCAGCCCTTCCGCAATCACCGCTTTCGCCTGTGCGCCGCTTTCACACCAGCCTTCCAGCTTCAGCAGATCGCATAATTCAACGTGTGGGTGTTTACCTAATGAGAAGGTCGCCATTTTATTCTCCATGGACATCATGATATTCCTCGCAAGCCTGCAAGGTATTCTGGATAAGAGTGGCGACGGTCATTGGGCCAACGCCACCCGGAACCGGCGTAATATACGAGGCTTTGGCAGCGGCTTCATCATAATTTACGTCGCCGACCACTTTACCGCTCTCCAGACGGTTAATACCCACGTCCACCACAATCGCCCCTTCCTTGATCCAATCACCTGGAATAAAGCCAGGTTTACCAACAGCAACGATCACCAAATCAGCATTTTCAACGTGATGACGAAGGTTTTTGGTAAAGCGGTGAGTCACGGTAGTGGTGCAACCCGCCAACAGCAGTTCCATGCTCATCGGACGGCCAACAATGTTGGATGCGCCAATCACCACGGCGTTCAGGCCGTAGGTATCAATACCGTAACGCTCAAGCAGCGTCACGATGCCACGTGGCGTACAAGGGCGCAGACGCGGCGAACGCTGGCACAGGCGACCTATGTTGTAGGGATGGAATCCATCAACATCTTTATCCGGGTCGATACGCTCCAGAACTTTCACATTATCGATACCTGCAGGCAGTGGTAACTGCACCAGGATACCGTCAATTTCTTTATCTGCGTTAAGCGTATCAATCAGCTCCAGCAGCTCTGCTTCAGAAGTCGTGTCAGGCAAATCGTACGAGCGGGAAATAAAGCCCACTTCTTCACATGCCTTACGTTTACTTCCAACATAAATTTGCGAAGCAGGATTCTCGCCAACCAGAACAACCGCAAGTCCTGGAGCACGTTTTCCAGCGGCAATTCGGGCTTTCACTTTTTCAGCAACTTCAAGCCGTACCTGCTGCGCAATCGTTTTACCGTCAATAATCTTTGCTGCCATCAGTCAGATGATTCCGTCTGTAATCGAAAAGGGAGGGGATTGTTTCTATTTTGTCAGAAGCGCGGCTCGCTGTCAGGCATTGTTAAGCCTTTATGCTCAATTGTCGCGCAGGCAGTTCAAAAGCCATTGACTCGTAAGGTACTGACCGTATAATCCGAACCCGCAATGCTTCCGAAAGGAATACAGTGCGCCCTTAGCTCAGTTGGATAGAGCAACGGCCTTCTAAGCCGTAGGTCACAGGTTCGAGCCCTGTAGGGCGTACCATTTAAAATCAATGAGTTACGCAAAACCCCCTCACTAAAAACCACGCATCCATAAAGTTTATGTAACGGCTGGTGTAAGTAAATTTTCTCAACACCCATCAACATTAGCGTGGCTTAGCCAGCATTCCCGGATAGTACTTAGCGATGATGTCATTCATCCTTTCAATCAGAGCCAGGCGTTTAAACGTCAAATGGGCAGTTCCCTTCTAAAAGTAACGAATACTGAAGAACTCATCCTCGTAAACTTCCTTAGTCGGATTATCCCGAATATGCTCCATCAACCAGGTAGAGATATCACTACGGTTGTCAGGTATCGGTTTGCAATCGAGTAAAAACAGCATCCGCTCCAAATCTGCCAATTGATCACGCCTCCAGCCCCAGTTCAGACTAAATCCCCAGAGGTTATGCATCACCAGATTGTTAAAGATGATCTTTTTACCAAAGCTGCAAGGACTATTGGTTTTGTAATCCCACGACAGCCCTTTAAAGACATTGATAATGCCACGCTCAAATACATCCATTTTGTTCCGATGTAGCTGCTCAAAAGTACTGAGGATAACGTCAGTCGGTTTTCCCCTGGCTTCCCAGGCCATCGTTAATGCTTTTCCTGTCAGACCTGAGTCCGGAGAAAACGACATCGCCCAGCCTATTGGCTTGCGGGAAAATAAATCCAGAACAACCGCCAGATAAGCCCAGCGTTTGCCCGTCCAGATGTAGGTCACGTCGCCGCACCAGATCTGATTAGGTTCCGTTACTGCAAACTGGCGATCCAGATGATTAGGGATATCCACATGCTCTTTTGTGGCTTTTTTGTAGCGATGCTCCGGTTGCTGGCAACTAACAATATTCAGCTCTTTCATTATCTTACTGGCCAGTCAGCGACTCAACGGAACACCTTTTGCGCTGACCATATCGGCAATGCTCCGGGCCCCCGCAGAGCCATTACTGGCATGATGAACTTCACGAACCAGGTTCAGTATAACGATGTGTTTTGCATCAGGTTTCTGCGGTCGGCTTAGCAAGTACCGATAGCTACTGCGATGGATCCCGAACACATTACAAATAAAAGCAACAGGAACCGCGTCCTGAATTTCTCAAATAACGAGAATTGCTCAGGGAGTCTGACATCAAGAGCGCGGTAGCCTTTTTTAATATATCGCTTTCCATTTCAACACGTTGCAGTCGTTTTTCTAATTCACGAATGCGAAGTTGCTCAGGCGTCATCGGAGAGGCCTTTGGGGATTTACCTGCGCGTTATTCTTTCAGTTGTCGAACCCACTTATCCATCTTGGATTTGCCGACATTCATTGCCGTTGCAGCGGCGGCAACGGTGTAGGCGTTATTTCACCTCAACATCTGGCAAAGGTGCACGTGCGATAAACTTCTGCACGGTGTCCCTGTCTGCTGTGGCGGCAAGCGCTCCTTTTTGCATCGTGACCAACGCGCCACAGGCGCTTGCCTGGGCTAATGCCTGCTTAAGTTGGGTGAGATTTTGTGGCAGTTGCTCAATTGCAATATGCGCCAGCAGACCAGCAACAAAGGCATCTCCGGCCCCGGTAGTGTCGATACTCTCAACGTTATAACCGCTGAAATGAATAACCTGATTTTGCCATAATACCTGGGCCCCTTGCGCCCCGAAGGTAATCACTTTGATGGCAGCCGGAAGCGCCTTTAAGGCGTTGACTGCCGCAGTATACTGATGGGTGCCAGCAAGCCAGTACCACTCTTCTTCTGACAATTTAAGAATATCGGCCTGCATGGCGAAATGGTGCACAGCAGACAGCATTTGCTGCCTGTCGGGCCACATCTGCTCGCGTAAATTAACATCAAAACTTAGCAGCCCACCCGCTTGCTTAATCTTCCCTATTGCTCGCGTGAGTGTTTCACGGCAGCCTTCTGCCACCAGCGCCAACGAACAAAAGTGCAAAATATCTGCGCCAAACTCCGGCAGTGTCTCCGCGGTGATGAACTGATCGGCTGACGGGTTGACCAAAAACGTAAATTCGCGCTCGCCGCCTTCGGCCAAAGAAACCAACACCGTGCTGGTGCGATGCACAGAGTCTGTCTGCATATGTTGGGTGTCCACGCCGTAATCAACCAGCGTGCGCTGCAAATATGTGCCAAATGTATCGTCCCCGACCCGGCCGATAAAACCACTCTGGCAACCCAGCCGTGCGCACCCCACCGCAACGTTAACCGGGGCGCCGCCTGCGCAGGCGCGATATTGCATGTCCGCAAGTGGTAGCAAATCCACAACCGCATCACCATATGTCCAGATATTCATGACTGCTCCTTAAAAAATCGTCACGCGTTAAAACAAGTATTTAAAACGCAGGCGTGCGCCATAACGTGGTTGATCATCACCTTCTTCTTGTGCTGTAGAATTAAGCCAGGAAGCGTAAGCGCCGAGGTAAATATTGAAATTGGGCATATCCATAATATTTGGCAATTGCCAGGAGGTGTGGATTGTATGGATATCGTAATTGCCAGGGGCCAGGATCGCGCATTCGTTACCACACTCACTGTTCAATCCGGAAATATTGAAGTCAGAAATTTTGTTATGTGCATAGATATAACCTAACTCAACACGATGCCAGAGCGCATTAATCCCGGTGCTAAAGTCTTTTTCGTCTTCTGCATTCATATAAGCGGTATTAAGATTTACTACCACACCCTCTTGCGGATTGTTTTTCAATGTATTCCAGCTCATTGTTAAACCATACCCTGTACGCCCGGATTGATCGTGCCAGGTTCCGGCAGCATCTTTATAGCCGTAGGCGTTGTTAATAAGGTTTGTTTCCATAGCCGCCGCCATAGAATAGTCTCCTGAACGCCAGGCAATAACCGGGCGGACGTAAACCACATTTTTTTGATTATCGAGTTCCGTTCCATGATAACGCTGGTCGACATACAGTGAACTGCCATCTTCTACCAGCGTATTCACTTCCATATACCAGTTATCTAACGTCTTACTGAACAGCAGATTTCCCCCGCTGTTACTACGCCCTCGCGCCTCTTTCATCATATAGATGTAGCCATAACCGTCGCTATACAGGTCATTAGCAGTGTTTCCGGAATACTCGATAAAGGTGTCCTGGTTGAGCGGGAACATATCGTAGGCTTCAAAGCGCCCGACCTTTACTAACCAGTCTTGCTTTTGCCCAAAGAAGAATGCCGCATCATCAAGGTTCATTTTCCCGTTCATATCCGCCAGCGGTTGAACAGTAAAACCGGCATATTGGCCATTCGACGAGTGTTGAATACCGTCAACGCCTAACAGAATTCTCCCATTAATATCCCAGCGTTCTTTATCTCCCGGCGCCCAATTTTTATTAGCGCTGGTTTTCACCGAAGTTAAACTGCCGGTACGGCTGGCGCCATCAATATTAAATTCCACGTCGCCATAGAACTTTAATTCCGCGTTATTATTTAAAGCCAGTTTAGGTGTGGGTTTTTGTTCTACCGAAATTATTTTATTTTCATTTTCTGTGGTGGGCACTTGTTTTAATGTTGCAATTTCCGACTCTGCTTTATCAGCGCGTTTTTCAGCATCCTGTAAGCGTTGTTCAAGCAAAGCAAAACGTTGTTCAATGGTTAACGGTGATTGTGCAAAACCCGAGGTAGAATATAAACCGGCGCAGAGCACCGACCCGATTATTATTTTCATCGAATTATTCCTTTATAATTTTAATAATGCCGAAGTGCTATACCGCGGAAATAATTACCGCGGCATTTATTTATCCCTATTTATTCTAAATGCCAGGCTCCACATTCAACGAATTCGGCACTTCCTGACCAGGCAAAGAGACTCAACAGGCGTGACTGCGGATATATCCTGCTGCTCAGACAAGCTTCACCGTCATTGACGAACACTTCTACCGATGAACTGTCAAAAAAAACCCGAAGTTTCAACGTTGCTGCATTGGGGAGTGGGATGCTCCGTTGCCCACAGAGACCGAACTCCGGGTAATTGCGCTCCAGAACCAATCGTTGTGCCTGGTTATCGACATACAGGCGCATACCGTCCTCCAGCGCCATGCCGTATTGCTCTGCATCGCAGGCGGCCAGTTCCCACTGCAAAATGACTTCTGTGGTTTCACAGTTATTCATCACCGGTAGCGTTTTGTTGCTCAGGGTGCTGACAGGCCAACTGAACCAGCTCTGGCGTAGGTTTTCCAGCTCTCTGGCAGGGCGCATTTGCAGGCGATTATCGGCAGTGAGTGTCAATTCACGTGGTAGCGTCAGCATGCCTGCCCAGCCGTCTTGTTGTTCCGGCATCGGGGATTCCCACATGGCCATCCAACCCATGACGATGCGGCGGCCATCCGGGGCAAGAAAACTTTGCGGCGCATAGAAATCGTGCCCGTGGTCCATCTCCTGGAACGTGCTCTGTTGCACGAAAGTCGCACCCGGTTGCCACTGACCAACCAGATAACCACTCTGAAATAAGTTACGATTTTCATAACCCTGAGCCGCCATACCCTGTGGCGAGAACATCAGGATCTGTTTGCCGTTAAGAGTGAAGAAGTCCGGGCATTCCCACATGAAGCCCATGCCCTCGCCCGCTTCGGCCAGCACACCCTCTTCTTTCCAGCGTCGTAAGCACTCGGAACGGTAGAGCCTGACCTGCCCGGTATCACCCACGCGCGCGCCCACCACCATGTACCATGCATCTTCTTCCTGCCACACTTTCGGGTCGCGGAAATGATGCAGACCCGCAGGGGTGTCAATCACCTGGCCCTGACGGGAAAATTCGATGCCATCTTTGCTGGTTGCCAGGCACTGCACCTGGTAGAGGTTGTTGTCATTGGTCGGATCACCGTGAAATTTATGGCCGGTGTAAATCAATGCCAGTTCATCAGCATTCACCACCGCAGAACCCGAGAAACAGCCATCTTTGTCTTCCGGCCCAACCGGTGCCAGCGCCACCGGCAAATGTTCCCAGTGCAGCATATCGCGGCTGCGCGCATGCCCCCAGTGCATCGGCCCCCATTTCGTGGAGTAAGGATGATGTTGATAAAACGCGTGATACCACCCGTCAAACCAAACCAGCCCGTTGGGGTCATTCATCCAACCCGCTCGCGGAGCAAGGTGGTAGCGTGGATACCAGCGCATGTTCAGTTGGTCTTGTTTTTCGTTCAGCGCCTTCTCGGCATTAGCAATCAATAACGTCATGACAACTCACTCTTGGGTAATTCAAATGGTGGAAGGTTGCGACAGCAGCCCGTCGGATGAGGACTTATTGCCTCGCAAAAAGAAAATCGAAAGAAAAGTGGTACAGAACACCATCAGCCCCATGATTAGATAAGACTGGGCAAATCCGTATTTTTCATAGCTGTAGCCCGCAAGCGGCGACAGGAAGGCCGCAATCACTGAGCTGGTGCAGGCAAAGCCCACCAGATAGAGCGTTGATGAGAGGCGTTTATCAAAATTGAGGCTGTTGTATTTGAAGATCGAGACCAGCAGGATAGGCAATTCCACCGCGTGCAGGAGTTTAGTTATCGAGATAAGAACCGGCCCTTCCACCAACCCGGATGCGACCATTCTTAATGCCATGACCATGCCGGCAAAGATCAGCCCATTCTTCGCGCCAATGCGATTCACTAACCAGGGGGCGCAGAACATTCCTGCCGCTTCCAGAAACACCTGAAATGAATTGAGGTAGCCAAACATCGCGTTGCCTTCACGCAAAGTGGCAAATTGTGAAGCGAAATAGACCGGGAACTGCTGGTCGTAAACGCCGTAAATACAGGTGCCCACGACGAAGAAGATCAGCGCCCGGAATTTTGGCAGGGTGATTAAGCGCAAAGCATCTGCGATCTTCACTTTTTCTGCACCCAGTTCGACTGTTTCCAGGCTCGCAGCCGTATTGACTTTTAACTGTATCAACAGGAAAAAGAACACTAACCCTGAGCAAGAAGCGACGAGGAAGTTAAGTTTAGGGTTGATATTAAACAGCAAACCGGCAAAGAACGTCGCCACCGCCCAGCCCAGTGACCCCCACATGCGGGCTTTGCCAAATTCAAATGTGCTCTGGCGTGCCACCCTTTCGGTATAAGACTCCAGAACGCCAATCCCGCCGTTGAAGGTTAAACCGATAAACAGGCCGCCAAAAACGCTCCCCAGCAGAATATTCACGCTAAGCAGGTAGCCAAAAATCAAATAGGCCGGGCCAGATAGAATCAGCAATGCGGTGATGTACCACAGCAGGTTCTTCCTTAACCCTAGCCTGTCCTGAATGAAGCCGTAACAAACCTGCGCGCAGAGTGCCGAAACCGAAAGCACCGAGAAAATAATGCCGGTGTCAGTAGCTTTTAAACCCACTTCCTGGTGTAACCAGATAGAAAGTAACGAGCTGGAAGAGGACCAACTGACGAAAAAGAAGAACAGTAACGCGCTTAATAACGGATAACTGCGGGAGTGATGTTTTTTCATCAAAGCAATCTCATGTAGGGTCAATGATGAAATGATAACGTTAACATTAACGAAATCTCATGAAGTTTAGCGATGAGACATGATGTTAATCACATAAGTTAACGTTAACATGACATGTTTGAGATCGTGATCAAATTTTCATGTCGATGGCAGGGATGTATTACAGCGACTCGTCCCCCAAAATATCGCGTCAGCCTTTTACATCACAATCTGAGTTGTATAGCCTGATGCACAAAGGGCTCGGGTTGAAATTTCTCTTATCAGGATAGGTACTTATGGCATCGCTTAAAGATGTGGCCAAACTTGCAAATGTCTCATTGATGACGGTGTCACGTGCATTAAACAACCCGGAACGGCTTAAACCCGACACCCTGACACGCGTTCAGGCTGCTATCAGCCAGCTGAATTATGTGCCCGACTTGTCTGCTAAAAAGATACGCGGTGCCCGGGCAACGCCCGACACCATCGGTGTGCTGGCGCTCGATACGGTCACCACGCCTTTTTCTGTTGAGATTACCTTATCGATTGAAGAAACGGCCCGGGCTCACGGCTGGAACAGTTTTGTGGTGAACATGTTTTCCGATGATAGCCCGGAGACGATGGTCGATTTGCTGCTGTCACACCGCCCCGGCGGCATTATCTACACCACGATGGGGCTGCGCCAGGTCCCTATACCACCAAAGTTACTCACCCTTCCCTGTGTACTGGCCAACTGTGAAAGCTTGCACGACCCGGTTGCCAGCTACATTCCTGACGACGAACAAGGGCAATATGAGGGGGTGAAAGCGTTACTGACCGCAGGATACCGGCAGCCATTGTGCCTGCATTTGCCCTCTCAACATCTGGCCACGATTCGCCGGCGTAAGGGACTAGAGCACGCTTGCCGTGAAATGGGCGTAAACCCGGATCATTTGATTCACCATTACATGGAATTGGGCGATGAACATTACCGCGACATTCCGGCAATGGTTGAAGCCCATATGCCTGATGGAAAACCCCGCTTTGATTCGGTGGTGTGCGGTAACGACCGCATCGCATTTATGGTTTACCAGGTACTGCTCTCCAGAGGCATCCGCATTCCGCAAGATGTGGCTGTGCTGGGTTATGACAATATGGTGGGAATTGGCGATCTGTTTCTCCCACCGTTGTCGACAGTACAACTTCCCCATTACGACATTGGCCGTCTGAGCGCACTGCATATCATCAATGGGGATACCCACCGCGATACCGTGCGCGTCAATAGCCCGTGGCTGCTACGGAATTCTATCTAATCTAAAGGTCACGCAATGGATGTTGTAGGGTGGATAAACGTTATCGTCATCCACCGTTTGAACCCTTCGCTTATCTGACATGCATTAGCGCAGGCGGTACTTCATAATCAAGATGGGTAGAGCAAACAGCAATGTCAGAAGATTCGCCGCGCTAATAGCCAGGTCATTGATTAATAGCCCATAAAAAAACCACATCATCAACCCACAAACAAACATCGCATACATCAGGCCGGAGATGCCTTGCGTGTTGCGTGTGGAAATCACTTTCACCGCCTGCGGCAAAAATGACAACGTCGTCAGGCTTGCCGCCATATAACCAATTACAGATACCCATTCCATGATTACGCCTTCGCGTCTGAAGTTTTCGCCATGCTGATGCTAACGGGTTGGGGCTCTACAGGCGCTGTAGATTTACGGTACTTATCCAACAGGTGGATCTGTATTTTTCTCAGCATATCGCCATTCAGTTTGTAGAGGCGGAAGTAGAAAACCAAGGTTATCAGGAAGAAAACCGCAGGTAGCGCAATCATGATGAACTGCATACCGGCGACGGTGCTTTCAGACTGTGCCACATTAGGTACATAACCAATGATGCCAAGGACCAGAGCGATGAAGAATGCAGCAAATGCCGAGCCCCCTTTTACCACCAGCGTTTGCACCGAATAGGCAATGCTTTCGCAACGAACATTGAGTTTATACTCGCCATAATCCACGGTGTCCGCCACCATAATGACCTGTAGCACCCAGAACAACGCCGTCCCTACGTTGAGCAAAATTCCCGCAATGGAAATCAACCACACATTGTGATACCCCGCCAGCGCTATCCAGAGCAGTACCCCGCCACCAAGAATCGGCAATACCGATGCACCCGCCCACAGTAAGCGGCGTGACAACGCTTTTACCAGCCGAGGGAACAGAATCAGGGTTAACAGGTTTGCCGCCCCTGCGTAAGACATGTAATACGGGAAGAGGCTGGCGTCACCGATAACGTAGGTGAAGTAATAAATCGCAAATCCGGAAATAATGTTTGATGCGATGTTGTAAGCCAGCGCCATACCCAGCAGGCAAGAGAGCTGATCGTTTTTATAGATCAGCCCCACGATGGCTTTTAAGCTGATGCGGCTACTGTCTGCGGTTGCGTCACTGTCTGATGAGTAGACCTCTTTTACGTTGCGCAGCGTGATGAGGGTTGAAGCAATGAAGAAGGCTATCAACACCAGTGTAAACATCTGGAAGCCGAAACCACGGTCTTCGCCGCCGACATAGCTGACGAACGGTAGCGTAATGCCTGCGGTGATAAACCCGGACAAACTGGCAAAGAAACGTGGAAACGGCACCAATTGTTCGCGTTCACGTTTATCCAGGGTAATGGTAGGCACCATCGACCAGAATGGAATGTCCATGATGGTGTAGGTCATGCCCCATAAGATATAGGTCACGCAGACGAACACTAACTGCGTTGTGCCTTCAAACAGATGCGCACTGAACAGTAAAAACAGCACAATCGAGTTGGCAATCGTCCCCACCAGGATCCACGGCTTAAATTTCCCCCAGCGGCTACGTGTACTGTTGACTATCCAGCCCATGATCGGGTCGTTGATAGCATCCCAAATCCTTGCGACTAAAAACAGCGTGCCCACCACGCCCACCGATAAACCTACAATATCGGTGTAGTAATACATCAGGTACATGTAAACGATGCCAATAGCGAAATCTTTACCGAACGCCCCAAATCCATAACTGAGTTTTGTTGTAATTGATATGCTCATATAGGGTACCGGGTCACTGTTACCAGTGCCCTCCTTCTGTTATTAGATATGCGAGAAGCCGGGCCTCACGCCCGGCGTACTGAATTATGCGCGATGAAGCCAGGCCGGTAACCAATCACCGTGTGCTGCAATCAGGTCATCAACCAGGGCATAAATCTCTTCGATGCCGAGTACGGCTGAAGTATGAGGGTCAAGCAGAGTAGCGTGATAAACCCGGTCGCGATTTTCTGTCAAAATCGCTTCGGTCAGTAAGGTCTGAACATTCACATTAGTTTGCATAAGTGCAGCCAGATGCGACGGTAGTGTGCCAACACGGGTCGGTTGAATTCCGTTAGCATCCACCAGGCACGCCACTTCAACACAGCAGCCCTGCGGCAGGTTGTCGATAAGGTTATCGTTGCGCACGTTGCCATAGATAACACTCGGCTCGCCGGTCCACAGCGCGTTCATAATGGTGCTGGCATATTCACGAGATGGCTTGATATCGATGCTTTCTGCCGTTTTGTACTCTTCAAGCTCCTTGCGCCAGTTAGCCAGTTGCTCAACACAACGTTTTGGGTACTCATCCAACGGGACTTTATAACGCTCAATCAGGTCTTCGCGCCCGGGCTTAATAAACCACGGCGTATATTCCGCAAAGTGCTCAGAAGATTCAGTTACGAAATAGCCCAGCTTTTTAAACATCTCGTAGCGGACGATATTTTCACAGCGTGGATTACCATGCAGGTTAGGCTTCGGCGCTTCCCCACTTTCGTAGGCTCGCAGCAGATCCGGATAAATACTGACGTACTCGCCCTGCTCATTTTTTTTCTCAAGCGAGAGATAAAACGCCATATGGTTGATACCGGCGCTGCGATAGCGCAACGAAGCCGGATCGAGCGATAAATCACGCGCTAACTCTTCAGCCGTGCCCTGCACCGAGTGGCACAGCCCAACTTGTTTAATCTGCGGGTAGCGCGCGTACATCGCCCAGGTGTTCATCGCCATCGGGTTCACGTAGTTAAGCATCGTGGCATCGGGGCAGACTTGCGTCATATCTTCACATATCTGCCATAAATGCGGGATGGTACGCAGGGCACGCATAATGCCGCCGGGGCCTAACGTATCAGCAATGGTTTGTTCCAGTCCGTGCTGTTTACAGACAGCGAAGTCCGTGACGGTACAGGGTTCGTACCCGCCAATCTGGAAAGCGACTACCACGAAATCGGCATCCTGAAGGGCTTGTTTCTGGTCGGTATGACAGGTGATTTTTCCGCAGGCACCTGCTGAATCCATCAGTTTGCGTACCACAATGTGCGACTCTTCCAGACGCGTCTCATCAATATCCATCAAGGCGATATGGGCCGATTTCAGCGCCGGACGATGAAAAACATCTCCGAGAATATTTTTTACAAAAATCGTCGAGCCTGCGCCGATAAAGGTAATTTTGGGTGCTGACATTTTCTTTCTCCGTGGCATACGTGGCATGAGTGAACCCCGCTAGCCTGGCACGCCAGGTGCCCGTTCTCCTCCCTCTTCCTCGCTTAGCATTCCGGAAAGCTCAGATTGGTTTCACCCCGCGCTTAAATCTGAGTTTTCCGGAGTTTTTTACCAGGAAAGCAGAGAATACCGGCTTATCGGTTTAAAAACGCACGCTTCTATCGCCAAATTTGTGCCGCTCTCACAGTCACCCAAAGAGTTTTGTGCCAGTATTTCTGACAATTCAGGAAACGGAGAGAACAATGGACATCATCCCAAATTGCCTGCCGCCAGACCCGCATATGTGCAGCAGTACCGATAGCAATACGCGCAGCCCTTTGTCGCTCTACTCCGAATACCAACGCATGGATATCGAGCTGCGCAGGCCGCGGAGTATGGAAGCCTGCCACTGGCACGGGCAGGTCGAGGTGAATGTGCCGTTTGATGGCGACGTAGAATATTTGATTAACAATGAAGCGGTGCAGATTAAACAGGGGCATATCACGATATTTTGGGCCTGTACCCCACATCAGCTCACCCGCCCTGGCGACTGCAAGAATATGGCTATCTTTAGTCTTCCCATGCACCTGTTTCTTTCCTGGCCGCTGGACCGGCAGCTTATTAACCATATCACCCACGGCACGGTACTTAAGTCCCTGACCGCACAGCAGCTCAGCCCCTTTGAAGTGCAGCGCTGGCAGGAGGAGATCAAAAGCCCCAACGAACAAATTCGCCAGTTAGCCATCGATGAAATTTGCCTGATGTTCAAGCGTTTTAGCCTGTCGGGTTGGCAGCCGATTCTGGTGAATAAACCCGCCCGTACACGCAGCAGCGGCAACAATGTGTCACGCCATGCGCAATTTTATGTCAGCCAAATGCTGGAATTTATCGGCGAGAATTACGACCAGGCGTTGACCATCGAACAGGTTGCTGAACACGTCAAACTCAACCCGAATTATGCAATGGGTATATTCCAGCGTGTGATGCAGCTCACCATGAAGCAATACATCACGGCGATGCGCATTAACCATGTACGGGCACTTCTTAGTGATACGGACAAGTCGATTCTGGATATTGCCCTCACCGCTGGGTTCCACTCCAGCAGCAGTTTCTACAGCACATTTAACAAATATGTCGGGATGTCGCCGCAGAATTATCGCAAGCTGCGCCAGTTAAGAGGTGCCGGCTAATCAGCCGGGGCGCTTAAAAATTATGCGCTTACGTCCAGTTTTAGTTGGTAAAGGGGTCTGACGCTCAGTTGTACGAAAACTCACGTTAAGGGTAAAGGCAGCGTTACAAAATCGTCTCCCAGGAGGCTATGTTTCATAGTGTGAAGACTAATTGCCGCTAATCACTTTACAGAAGATAATGATTATTGAGTCCGGATTTAGGTTGTAGGGCGCAATCTGGTTGCGGAATTAATGATCATTTTTATGAAGTGGAATACTAAATCTGGCCCCCTGAATCGAGGCGATATCATCGCATCATAGTCAAGACAAGTGACACAATGTCCAGAAATAGCAGACGTAATTTTAGCCCAGAGTTCAGACTTGAGGCTGCCCAGTTAGTTAATGATCAGCACTACACCGTTACCACAACGGTTACAGCAATGAAATTAGTTTTCTTATCCTCCAAAAGCCCCCCTTCTTAGACTATTCGCAACCAATTCAATCCAGATCAAATTTCAAGGGATCATCGTTGTACACAGAGTGCCAATTTAGGGATAGTACCGACAGCGTATCCTGTTTTAAATGGGCAAAACGGTAATTATGATGAATATCTATGAAGAGCAATATCGACTATTAAAGCACAATGGTGCGCAGGCGTGGGCTGGTGAAGGTTATAAGCGAGCTCATCAACAATTAACTGTCATTCTGCAAGAATTAAAACAACGTAGTACCCTCCCCTCCCCCGGAGCTTCGTTTCTGGAATTAGGCTGTGGAAATGGTGCAATGTCTTCTCAATATATGGCAGAGCATGGCTATGAAGTATCCGGTGTTGATATTTCACAAACTGCAATTGAGTGGGCGATAGAGCGATTTTTGACACTTGGGCTTAAGGGGCATTTTACCCAGGGCGATGTCTGCCATCTTAAGCAGCTGGAAGAAGAGATCAGCAATCAGGGATTCTCGATTATTTATACCGACCTGAATCATAATCCATGGTGGGATCATGCCACTATTTGTTGTAAGCCATCACAGGAATGATGATGTGTGATAAGATCAAGCCATCTCATTCAACTCAATCAATTTCCCGCGGTAAAATTTTATATCTCCTGAGCCTTCTAGCTCTCTTACAACCTTCTGAACGGCACTCCTCGATATATTATTTCTGGAAAGAATAAAATTGTACACAGAAGTTGTGTGTCTTTCTGGTTCACCTAAAGCCCAAATTTCCTTCAAATGTTCAACAACGATTTCCCTGGCTGATGATTTATGAATTAGTTTTCCTTTAGGCATGCAGATATATAAATACTTTCTGATTATAAAAAAAGCATCTTGCCATAAATTATTCTCTGTAAATAAATCAAAAGCAATATTCGAATCAAGGATCCACATAGAACATTCGCTTTTACACTGGATGAAATGTGTCAGCCCAATATCATGTATATGCCCAAGCCCAATAACTGCGGGCGCTTTAATAGAGTTAGTCAGTAGCCCATCTTCAATACGATGAATAGTAACAATGCCCGATTTAAGGAATGCAACCTGATTATCCTGAATAAGGTCTACGTGCTGCCCCTTTTTTCTAAGTGCAAAAAATGCATGTTTACATTTTTCTATCTCTTCACCGACTACTTTTACTGAGTGCGAGATATCCGTTCGACTGTTCATATCATAAGTGCCCTATTAATACCTTCTGGATTAATTTAAAGTATTACTTCTTCAATTGGCACTGGCTTACCCGTGTGGTATCCCTGTAACCAATCTACACCTATTCTTATTAGCTCTTGCTTGATCTCTTCATTTTCAACAAATTCTGCAACGACCTGCATTTTTTTGATTTTAGCAACGGTGCAGAAAGATCTAACTAAAAAGTGATTTAAGTCATCATGAAGAATCTTGCGGATAAAAGATCCATCTATCTTAAGAATATCAGCTTCTATTTCTTCCAGGCGAGAATAGCTGGAGCAACCGGTACCAAAGTCATCAATGGCTATCTTGCAACCAAGACTGCGCATCTTTTCAAGCTTTAAAGCGGCTACTTTAGTATCAATAATGTCCGTTTCGACGATTTCAAAAATAATTCTGCCCGGTGATATTTCGTACTTCTTGAATAGCACCGTCAAATGGTCAATAAAATAGATATGATGAAGCGTCCGCGGGGCTAAATTAATACTAAATTTACTTTCAGATTTTGATTCATCAAGTGACTGTATAAATCTGAATGTTTGTTCAATAACAGTCATATCTAACTGAGCAAGAATCCCAGCTTGTTCTGCAATAGGAAGAAATGCGTCAGGAAATAAGAGCTTTCCATCTTTGTTTCTGATCCTAATAAGGACTTCATGATAGTATAAATCTGTACGTGATGAGATTACAGGCTGAGCCATGATCAATATGTACAAAAAAACATCCGTGAGAGATTAAGCCTCGCTTTAACATCATGATGTTAATTGCAGCTCCTTTTCATAGGTTGAAACACTATTAGAGTAATGATGATTTTCTTTCAGGACCTGGCATAATTTTTCAACTGGTAACGGACGCCAGAAAAGGAACCCTTGTGCCAGTTCGATACCAACAGAGCGAACCTGGGCAAGTTCCTGGTCTGTTTCAATCCCTTCAATAAGAACCTGGCGCAGCTCATCTTCAGTTTCAACACCTTCAATAACAAGATTGCAGTGCGTGAGTCGGCACAGTCTGGTGACTTGTTTTAAAAACTGCAGCCCACCATTTTCAGCTAGCCCCTGCACAAGTGAACGATCAAGCTTTATCTTGTCGAGCGGATATCGTGTCAGATAATTCAGTGTCGAGTACCCGGCTCCAAAATCATCAAGAGCAATACGAATCCCCATTGATTTTAATTTTGTCAGCACCGAGGCCACATTTACCGGGTCGATAACAGCTTGTGACTCTGTAATTTCCATCTCAAGAGTCCAGCCTGGAGGTAAAGGTTTTTCCAGCACTTGGGATATCACTTTAAATAATCTCTTGTCCAGCAGTGTCTGCGCCGAGACATTGACCGACAGAGTCATTTCATTAAATTCTTGAAGATGATGATGTAGATAATTAACAGATTGCTCGATAACCCAGAAATCTATATCTGCCATCGCTTTGAGGCGATCATAATATTGTAGGAAAGTAGGTGGCGTAATTTTACCATCTTCACCCTGATGGCGGATTAATGCCTCAACCCCAATAATGCGACGGTCGGAGATCCGTACCTGAGGCTGAAAATAAAGAATGAAATGACCACTCGATTGTAAGTGTTGCACCTTGCTCAGTGCATCAAGATAAGATTTTTCTTCGGACTGCAGCGTATGCCCAGGAACCAGGTCTAAATTTGTTGGTGGTAAAAACAAATTCAACTCAGGGGTTTTTAGTTTGCTAATAGACCATTTTCTAACAAATGGTGTGTAGATAAGCGCGCTTACGCCAATAATAACGATATTCAGTATAATGGCGGAGACCGATCCCCCAGTGGCAAGCCAGGTGCTCAAAATAGGTGGAACGCTCCAGTTTACCGTTTCAGAAACCGGCGGCACCAAATGCCAGACTGTTGCAGTGTACGCTATCGTATAGGACACGGCTGGCACCAGAACAAAAGGGATTATCAGCAAGGGGTTCATGACTATCGGCAAACCAAAGATTAATGGTTCATTCACATTAAACAGCGACAGCGGAAGCGATAAGCCAAGCAAATTCCTGTGCGGAGATTTTTTATTCAACAATATGCATAGCAACATTCCCAGGGTATTTCCTGTGCCACCCATGGTGCACCAGATATTATAAAAAACGGGGCTAATAATATTTAGCTGCCCTTGCCCTGCATGCCAGGTAGCAATATTGCTATTCATTTCGGCAATAAATCCGGCATCAATATCGGCACAAATAAAATACCCATGAATACCAAAGAACCACGGTATGCAGCGAAGAACAATATAAATCAACCCATCGATGAAGTTATCAGGGTAAGAGTGCAGTAGCGTTTGCGATATTACGGGCAAAATTAAAAGGTAAATGGAGTGGGCTACCACGCCAATAATCAATGTGGAAAAGGTGATAATGAGTACAGAACAGAAGAAAAGAGCTGATGTTTTTCGGCTTTTGCTTTTCAGGAAATCAACTGAATCCACTAAAGCGATAGTTTTTTCCAGCAATAAATTGACCGTAATGCCTGAAAGTAAAGCTAAGGGAACAGTAATATCAAAGAAGAAAAGCTTATCATTACTGATAACCCTGCTAATAAATAGCAAGCTACAGAAATTAATAGTCAAAAAGTGGATAACTGAATAACGATTACGAATTGCCCAATGTAAAGCCATAAAGGCATTTATTGCGATGGGCATAAATTCTGTAAGCGTTTCTTGTAACTGGAACAACTGTACCGAAAAACTCCCCCACCCCAGCTGGTTACAGACGATTGAGCCAACAAGAAGTAATGCACGGATGATGGCAAAGGGGACAATAGCTAAGGAGCTTGCGACAATAGACTTTATAACTCGGTTATTGAATAACAAAATCCGACTGTTGTTGAGCTGATAAATAAAAGTGTTCTGAAACCATGTACTCATCTCAAAAATACTCTTTTTTGGACATTTATTGCCTGACTGAAAACTATATTTATAAAAATTCCGATTATTTCCAAATGTTGAATTTTTTGTATGAGTTATAATTCATCAGAGTTTCTTATTAATTAGTGTTGCCAGAAAGATGCATATATTTTGCTAGTTATGACGCAATGCAAACACAATTGTTAGAGTGGTGTTAGCCCGGAAGCTATTGGCATGCTCAATATATAAACACAGATCGATATAAACGATCAATAAATTAATTTCGATAGATTTAATCAATAGGTCTTATAGATCATTCACCGGCAATAGATCGATAAAACCTATCAATTTGTTTGGTTATGTGATTAAGTTTTAAAAAAATGTTAATTTTAATTGTGTGGTTTTTTTAATTACGGAAATTAAATTCGAATAATTACTTCAAGATATTACGGAGGAACGAATGCAGTCTAATAATTAAAAGATCAATAAACGAACAATAGTGTAAGTGTTTGTTACACATATTTATTTGCCGCAAGCACAGTGTTTCAACATTCAACTCAAGTTGGCCGTATTAATTCATTTTGGAAAAATGAGTTTACAACTCCTGTCCTGGCAAGCAGGAGAGTTGTTTTTGTAGATCACATTATTATATTGAATTAATAACCTGTGAATGCGCTAGGCATTTTGATTTGAAATAACCAGTACAACATCTTCCACACAGCCGATTTTTATTTCACTGGTTCTATTTATTTTACTCTTGTCGATAAGCAATAAAGATTGTGCTGCGCGCTTCATGAGTAATGATTTAAATTCCGCATTGTAAGCATTGGAATCCCATAGCACGCCATCCTTATCAACTCCCTCACAAGAGAAAAGAAACAGGTCGATATCCAGTTCTTTAAGTTGGGAAATAATTGCAGGATTGACGTAACAAGCATATTTACGTTGTAGCAAGCCACCGGAACTAATGAGCTGTATATTTTTCCATTTTGCCAGTTCCTGGCAAATACGCACACTATTGGTAAAAACAGTGATATCAATATCCGGGAGTTGTTTTGCCAGATACCAACATGTTGAACTCGCGTCGAGCGCGATGGTCATTCCAGCACTAATCCACGGTAGTGTCTGGCGCGCAATATCGGCCTTGCTGGCAAAATGGCTTTTGAGGCGAGCGCTAAATGGGTCTCCACTGTCATGAGTGTCGCGCTTGATGCTCTTAGCTCGCCCATGCTGGCGAATGATTTTCCCCTGCGTCTGTAAAGCATTCAGATCACGACGGATGGTTTCTTTACTGACCTTTAATAGCTCGGCGAGATCTTCAGTTGTCAGGGTTTCATGTTGTCGAATGAGTTCTACTATAGCCGCATGACGCACCGTTTTCACAAGCCCTCTCCTCTACCTGAAACAACCATGCGCCGGTGGCGCATGGCAAAACAAGGAGTCTGAGACTACGGCGTAACCCCTTTCTTTAACAGAATATTCCCGTATTTAGCGGTCTCACCTGTGATGACGATCGCAAATGCCTGCTGCGCTCGTTCATAGAATGCAAAGCGATCAATACGGCTGACCTTATGTTGCGGCTTTTCACCAAATAAAGCCTGCAAATACCGGGTTTCAACACATGGATCTAATTCATCGCCTTCAACTGCCGCCATCATGACGAGCGGGGGGGCGTAACTATCGAGTTCAAATAACGGAATAATTGCGGCCAGTAACTCGCTCACTTTTAAACCATCGGCGCGGATAACATTCGGGCCCATGCTATGGGCAGGAAAATGCGCATCTGAAAAAATGATTTCATCGCCGTGACCCATTTCGGCCAATGTTTTAAGTAGCTGAGGAGAAATTAATGGAGATATGGTTTTTAACATCGTTAAACCTCTTCGAATATTTCGGAGCACTGGCAAGCGAGGTCTTGATATTGCGCGCTTTGCTTGCCTGGATAATAAGACTGGTAGCGATAGTTAACTTGCTGACGTGCTTGTTCTGGTGAGGTGTAAAAGTTGACACCACTCCAGGCAAACATTGCCGCTCCCAGAACGGTGGTTTCCGCATCTTGTAATACTTTGATAGGTAGATTGAGGACATCCGCTTTAATTTGGTTCCACAGTGGGTTTCGGCTCCCTCCCCCAACCAGCAGCAACTCTTGAGCTTTAAAACCGCCGATATCTTCCAGCACTAACAAGTTTTGCTGTAGCTGCCATGAAAGACTCTCTAACGCTGAGCGATAGAAATGACCGCGTTCTGTATGTAGATGCACACCACTCCAGCCTGCCTGCTCGCGCCTGTCGAGAAGTTGGCAGTTCATACGTAAACCTTCAGAACCTGGTGGGATCGTTTTGGCTTCAGCGATCATCTGCTCATATACAGCAGGCAATGTGCCATCCGGCCAATACAGCTTACGAACCCATTCCAGAACACCGGAGGCCAGCCATTGCAAACCGGGATTAAACAGGCCAGAACAGCTATCAAGCTCGCATGTTGAACCTACAAAACGTGGCAGCAATGAGGTGTTAACCTGCGGGGTGCGTACCATCAGGATTTCCCAGGTTCCAGATGAAAGCACTGGTTGATCTAAACCCGCGCCAGAACCAAACAACGCAAACTGGGTATCATGCCCGGCTGAAATAACCGCTGTTCCTGCTGGTATTCCAAGGCGTTGTGCCATATGAGGTAAGAGATTGCCGATATGCTCGCCTGCGGCGACAAGACGTGGAAACAGCTCTATTGGCAGGCCGGTACGCTGAAAAATAGTCTTGCTGAAGATTTCCTGCCGAACATCTAATAATTGGCTGGTTCCTGCCATCGTGCGGTCGGTCGTGAATTCGCCCGTTAGCCGCTGATTAATCAATGAAGAGATAAATAGCCAGGCGTGCGCTTTTTCCAGCAACTCAGGGCGGTTTTCTTTTAGCCAGATAAGTTTATATAAGGTGTTAAAGCTGAATTGACCGATACCCGAAATAGTTTGTAGCTCACCGGGGGTAATGTAGCGGTCAATTTTTTCCATAATTTCTGACGTGCGGGGGCATTTCCAACTAATTATCGGATAAATGAGCTCCCCTTGAGCATCCACCAGCGCGCCATCCACACCAAATGTTGTGACACTCAACGCGTGAATTTTATCGCCTTTGAGCTGCGGAATAATTTGCATACAGCAGTCGGAAAAGCGCTGCAAAATGTCATCGAGCGACCAAATGTGCCATTGGTCATTTTCTTCAGCAGCAAGACTTACATTGGGTAAAGCCGCTTTAGCGACCACATTGCCTTGCGAATCCACGGCAATGGCACGGATGTTAGTGGCGCCACAGTCCAGAACAATCACCACATCACGATTCATGATGCTTCCTTTGATAAGTATAAATGTGCCCCCCTCAAACAAAGGGAGGCGACAAAGGGGCCTGGTTATAAGCAGCCCCCTGGAGCATTATTTTTTATACAGTGGCCCGTAGTTTTGGCAGGCGCGATAGTCCTGGCCTTCCACATCCATACCATGAGCACCCCATGAAGATGGGCGATAAATGTCACCGTCCTCCACGTTATGCATACACACTGGAATGCGCAGCATTGACGCAAGGGTAATAAGGTCAGCACCCACATGCCCAATAGTCAGCACACCGTGATTAGCGCCCCAATTTGCCATCACAGAGTAAACATCAGTGAATGGGCCTTTGCCTGTCAGGCGTGGGGCAAACCATGTGGTTGGCCATGTTTCATTAGTGCGTTTATCCAGAATGTCATGCACATCTTTTGGCAGCTCAACGCTCCAGCCTTCCGCAATCTGCAAGACCGGCCCAATGCCCTTAATAATATTGATACGGGACATCGTGAATGCCACGCCACCGCGAGTGAGGAAGCGTGATGAATAACCGCCGCCACGGAAATATTCATGGATGGCCGGGCACCATTCGGTAGCTTGCAGGCAGTCATCAGCCTCTTTCTTGCTGATTTTCCAATGCGGCTTCATGGTTGGCTTGCCCTGCTCATCAAGCTGGCGACATGAACCATCAAGTGCTGCAGAACCGGAGTTAATTAAATGGATAATTCCTTGCTCAGCATGCCCGGTCAAATCGGTACCGGTTACGCGTTTCACCGCTTCTGGGGACCAGTATGTACGCACGTCAGCGAATACCTGGGCCGTACCCGTGAGCATATGCCCAAACAACATTGCCACACCGTTCAGACTGTCATTTTCGGTCGCAAGCACATACGGCTTGCGCACCCCATTCCAGTCAAAGGAGCTATTTAACAAGGCTTCAGCGGTATCACCATTCGGGTATTGATCCGTCCAGTGACGTTGCCCCTGGAAACCGGCGGCGATGGCGTTATAACCAAGGGATTCTTCAACAAAACCTTTTTGTGCCAGCGCAGGATTGCCCTGCATCATGTCGCGGATACACATCGCCATCAGCAAGCTTTCACGCAATACCTGGCGGCTGCTTTCAGGGGAACGGCGGTATTGTTCCGCGTTAAGATCCGGCCCGAAACGGAAGTTTTTATCGGCCCAGGCCAGTGCCAGCTCTAGTTCCTGTTCATCATAAATTTTCTGATCAATACGACGACGTAGCTCGGTCATATCAACAGACTGCACCTTCATACCCAGCCAGGATTCAAAGAAATTGTGGTCCACAATGGAACCTGCAATCCCCATTGAAACGCCACCCAGAGACATATAGCTTTTGCCTTTAATACTCGCCACAGCCAGGCCTGCCCGGGCAAAACGCAGCAGTTTTTCTTGTACATCCGCAGGAATAGATTCATCGCCGCCATCTTGTACGTCATGGCCATAGATTGAGAACGCGGGGATCCCTTTTTGGCTGTGGGCAGCTAACGCCGCGGCCAGATAAACTGCGCCAGGACGCTCTGTACCATTGAACCCCCAGATAGCTTTCGGGCGGAACGGGTCCATATCGATGGTTTCACTGCCATAACACCAGCAAGGCGTCACAGTAATGGTAAGGCCAACATTCTGTTTACTGAATTTGTCGTCACAAGCTGCTGACTCTGCCATTCCGGCGATGCAGCCATCAGCGATAATGCATTCAACCGGTGAACCACAGGCATGGTGAAGTTGTTCGCTCAGCAGTGCTGCCGTGGCTTTCGCCATATTCATGGTCTGCTCTTCCAGTGATTCACGTACCCCCATACGGCGACCATCAATCACAGGGCGAATACCAATTTTTGGTAAATTTTTAGACTGGTGTTGGCTGTTCATTTTATTCCTCAAATTAATCAGTAAATTGCACTTATTAAGGTTGAATTGCTTAAGCCGTTACACGCGGCATTACGTTTGATCTGAATTTGGCGAAAATGAAAATAATGGCGAAGCACAGCGCGGGGATGATTTCAGCAGCCGGGATATTGCCCGCCGCATCACTGACGAACCCCATAATCGGGGTGACAATCCCGCCACCGACAATAGTCATCACGATAATTGATGAACCATATTTGGTATCCTGGCCCAGTCCCTTGATGCCTAAGGAGAAAATCGTTGGATATTGAATGGACATAAACATGCTGCATAAAGTCAGCGCTATCAGGCCAAGATGCCCGCCCAGCACGGCTGAGATGATGCATAACAACATGGAAACGAAGGCATAGATGGCCAAAACTTTAAAAGGTGCATAGCGGCGGATTAACCATGTGCCGCTGAAGCGTCCGATGAAGAAACAGACCATGGTGGCGGTAAGATAGTTGGCGGCAAACCCTGGCGTAGTCCCCGGCAGCTCTTCGATAGCGTAACGAATCAAGTAACTCCAACAGGCTGTTTGTGCGCCGACGTAGCAAAACTGAGCTAATACAGCCCAACGCCAGTGACGAATACGCAGCAGGCGAGATATAGAAGCCATGACTGAACCAGCTTCTTTACTTTCGTCATGGGAATCACTTTGAATCGAAGGAAACTTGGTCAACGCAATTAATAGCGCCACAACTAATACGACCGCTACGATTATCATGTAGGGAGACTGAACGGCGAGCACCAGGCTGTGGTTATAAGCACCAAGCTGGTCAGGCGTCATACTCTTTAATACTTCATCTGATTGATGAGGAACATGGGAAAGAATAAGGCCCTGACCAAATACTACGGCAACAATGGCTCCGAAAGAGTTAAAGGTTTGAGCTAAGTTAATTCTAAAATGCCCTGACTCTTCAGGCCCTAACACAGTAACAAACGGGTTAGCTGCGGTCTCCAGGCAACCAAGCCCTGCTGCTATAATAAACAAACCAATTAAAAACAATGAATAACTCATTCCTTCCGCAGCAGGCCAAAATAAAGCCGCCCCAATGGCATACAATAACAACCCAGTAATAATACCGGCTTTATAACTCATCTTCTTCATCAATATCCCGGCAGGGATAGGAATAAGGAAGTAGCCAAAATAAAATGAAGACTGAATAAGCCCAGCCTGGAAATTTGTTAATGTAAAAGCCTGTTGGAATTGCGGTAGTAAAATATCGTTAAGATTGTTCGCTACAGCCCACAGGAAAAAGAGTGAACATAATAATGCAAAAGGAATGGCGTAGTTCCCTTTGCGCTCATTGCTGGCAACGCAGTAGCTCTCTGACTGAATTGAAACTTGTCCCATAGCACCCTCGTTAAATATTAAGTACATCTGCTTTTATTTCCGCAGCAACATAATCAATACAGTCAGCCAATTTCTAATCTGACAATCATGCGGCTTGTGCGGTAAGTGCAGCTATTCTTAAAACAAAAAACGCTTAAAAATATGAGTTCAGTCACATTAAGCATTATTGGCAGGTGAAGTGTGAGCATGATCACTTCAGTAAAAGAATTAATATGCCCGTTTCCGTCATGCATTGAATAAAAAACACAACATGCATGCCCGATTGGTTTTATTTATTTTAAAACGGGCACTTTTAGATATTTAACGACATAAATTGTCATAAATTGCCCGTTTAAATTCACTTGAGATAAAACGGACATTTTTACTATTTCCACAATTGCGTTATTGAATCTAAATAAGCCATTTAACTTGATGAAGATCACACTTTCTGAACTGGCAACTTCTTAATAACTCTTGCTGGATAAAGATAAAAATCACATTCCCCATTCATGTTTATTTTTTATTCAATAAGTTTAGAGAGGCAATAAAATGGAAAGAGATTTACTCGCACGTGAAATCATTCACACCTGTCTGGAAATGACTCGCCTGGGTCTAAATCAGGGAACCGCTGGCAACGTCAGCGTGCGTTACCGGGATGGGTTACTCATCACCCCCACTGGCATTCCTTATGAAAATCTCACAGAGGAGCAGATTGTTTATATCGATGCCGACGGTAAACATGAAGAGGGAAAGGTTCCTTCCAGCGAGTGGCGCTTTCATCAGGTAGCTTATGAGACGCGCCCAGATGCCAATGCTGTCGTGCATAACCACGCGGTGAATTGCACCGCGATATCCATTCTTAACCGCCCAATTCCGGCCATTCATTACATGATTGCCGCAGCAGGCGGAAGCACCATTCCTTGTGCACCTTATGCCACCTTTGGCACCAAAAAACTTTCTGAACACGTTGCGGTAGCGCTTAAAAACCGTAAAGCCACGCTTTTGCAGCATCACGGCATGATCGCTTGTGAAACGAACTTACAGAAGGCTCTTTGGTTGGCTCATGAGGTTGAAGTTTTAGCGAAGCTCTATCTTTCAACTCTGCCAATCACTGATTCCGTCCCGGTCTTGCCTGATGAAGAAATCGCCATTGTGCTTGAGAAATTTAAAAGCTACGGCCTGCGTGTTGAAGAATAAACCCGCCAGAAATTCATTTCTAAGCAAGGATTTTCATAATGACCAAAAGAATGATTTTGAATGAAACGTCATGGTTTGGGCGTGGTGCTATCAATGAATTAGTGCCTGAAGTTATGCGCCGGGGTTATGGCAAAGCACTGATAGTGACCGATGCCCAACTGGTTGCCTGTGGCGTGGTCGAAAAAGTGACATCAAAACTGGATGCTGCTGGGCTTCATTACCAGGTTTTTGATGCCGTTACACCTAATCCAACCATCAAAGTAGTGCAGCAAGGGTTAGCGGCTTTTCAGCAAAGTGGCGCCAATTATCTGATTGCTATTGGTGGAGGATCTCCACAGGATACCTGCAAAGCCATTGGCATCATCAGCGCCAATCCAGAATTTGAAGATGTACGTAGTTTAGAAGGCATGGCGCCTACACACAGCCCAAGCGTGCCGATTTTGGCGATTCCAACCACAGCAGGTACTGCGGCAGAAGTGACCGTCAACTACGTCATCACCGATGAAGAAAATCGCCGCAAATTTGTCTGCATCGATCCTCACGATATCCCGCTGGCCGCTTTTATTGATGCTGACATGATGGACGGAATGCCCCCCTCATTAAAAGCAGCGACCGGGGTTGATGCGCTAACCCATGCCATCGAAGGCTATATCACTCTTGGCGCCTGGGAGCTCACTGATGCTTTGCATCTTAAAGCCATTGAAATTATTGCATCTTCTCTGCGTGATTCGGTTGCAGGCAAAGCAGAAGCCGTTGAGAAAATGGCATTAGGGCAATATGTGGCGGGAATGGGATTCTCAAACGTGGGGTTAGGGTTGGTTCACGGAATGGCACACCCGTTAGGTGCGTTTTACAACACACCTCATGGCGTCGCTAATGCAATTTTGCTACCGCACGTGATGCGCTACAACGCAGAATTTACGGGTGAGAAGTATCGTCATATTGCGCAGGCAATGGGCTTTGAAGTGACTCACGCAACTCTTGAACATGCGCGAGAGGCGGCAATTCAGGCAGTAGAATCTCTTAATCGTGATGTTGGTATTCCCGCGACATTAAGAGAAGTTGGGATGCGTAAAGAAGATATTCAGGAGCTGGCGCAGGCAGCGTTTGACGACGTGTGCACGGGAGGAAATCCTCGTGAAGCGAAGATTGAAGAGATTGCCGAGTTATATTTAAAAGCACTATAAACCCTAAATAATTCAAGTTGTGGAACAAAAGGCTTTGGCCTTTTGAACAGTGCTTGCGCTGGCCCGCGAAGGGGCTAAGGCGAACAGCCAACGCATCAACAATTTGAAGTATGACGGGGATAAATTGCCTGAATAACAACCACGTTTCTAAATATCAGGGGCTGCCGAATAACACGCGGCCCCTGATGATCTTAATTTATCGCGTTAATTTCAAAGATTGCCGCCGAACGATTAGGCATAGATATCCGCATCTCCCCACGCGTTCCATCCCAGTGAGGCTCATGAGTGATGGTGGTTGGGTAACCTTGCTTAATCACAACCTCTTTTGCCGCCAGTTCGCTAATAGGTAACACACAAACAGCCTGTTCCCCTTCACGACGCCACACCGCCAGCAGTCGTTTTCCACCTGGTGCGATCAGCCCTAAAGCCACCCACTCATCCGAGAAGCGGGACAAACCGAGCGGCCAGAAAGGCAGTGCGTATTTAATGTCATCACGCAGCGTTTTATAGAAACTGATTGCCTCCTGCACCAGGTTAAAATTAGCCTCAGAAAGTTCAGCTAAATGCCCACTCTGATGTATGCGTAGCAACATCGCCGATACCTGATTAAAGATGACTTCCTGCTCATCACCATCGCGCATTGGATACGACCAAATAGCCGCCTGTTCAGGGGTAACTGCCGTTGGCGCATTGGCAGCAATCGTGGCGTATTTCAGATAATCTTCCTGGTCGCTGGTCGACTGAATTGAACAGCGGCTTAACAACGCGTAATCCATGCGTAACCCACCACTACCGCAGTTTTCAATTATCAGTTGTGGATGGCGGGCGAACACATCATCCAACCAGCTCAGATAAGCGCGATTGTGTTTCAGCAACCCATCACCAAAGCTGTCAGCTCCTTGCTCGGTACCAATTCCTGGCTCGATGTTGTAATCCATTTTGATGTAACCAACGCCATAAATATCCACCAGACGATTAATCACCTCATTGGCATGTGCAATAACCGCCGGGTTTGTGAAGTCGAGTTGATAGCGGCTTCGATCAAAGACCCTTTTCCCGTGGCGCATGAAGAACCAGCTATCATCAGTCTCCGCCAGTTTTGGCGACTTCACGCCCATGACTTCTAACTCTAACCACAATCCCGGGGTCATTCCTTTATCGCGAATATAGCTAATGACGAACTCAATACCTTCCGGGAAACGTTCTACGGACGGCAACCATTGGCCAACGCCGTTCCACCACTCACCTTTGTCATACCAGCCACAGTCAATACAGAAATATTCCGCACCAGCCGCAGCCGCAGCATCAATTAACGGTAATAATTTTTCGGTGGTCGGATCGCCAAACAGACAATTCATATAATCATTGAAAATAACGCCGAGTTTCTGGTTATCCTCGTTAATCCGACGAATGCGACGGCGATACTGCGTCAATACGCCCATTGCATGGTCAAAACCTTGAGCAGTCACCCCAATAGCAACAGGAACGGAGGTAAACGATTCGCCAGAGTTTAATTGCTTAAACCAGTGACTATAAAATTCGTTAGGCCCACCTAGTTGCAAATACAAGTGATCGGCCTGGTCACCTATTTCCCAGTGCCAGGATCCATTGTTTTCAATTTGCCAGAATAGTCCCGTGTTGTTATGACTATCATGCAAATAAGCCATTGGTAAATATTCTTTAGTGGACCATGCGCCGGTATTAGTAAAGTGCATTGGTTTTGACGAACGCTGCAATCCTTTTTGAATACACGGCGTAAAACCTAACTCATCAAAACTATATTTTCGCCATTGTAATTCTCTCGTCCAGCTATTGTGCGGAATGTGGAGTGAGAAATTCTTCTCCCACTCTGGAGAACTATCTTTTTCTATACCATTAAGGACAAAGCTTGATAAATACTCTAATGTTTGCGGGATGCTTCCTTTATTGGTAATAACCGTCCAGCTACGAATAATTGATAGCTCACTGTAAAATTGATAATGCACCTCAACGCTGATTTCACTGGCTGTATCTGTCAGTAAAAAAATAAGCTTGCGCCCTTGATCATTATGGTTATCACTAAAGGAATCGAACTGTAATGTATATCCCGGCGCTGTTGCTGTAAAACCTGCACCGTGACGTTCCAGTGGCTTATCAAGCCCGGACAAATTCACTTCCACCAGATTAAAGCGCGACTGAGCATCACTATTATCAGTAATGTTTTCTGGGTTAAAAAATTCAGTCGAAAAGTGTAATAAACGGGCGCGCTCCGCCAAGTCGAAAACCATAATAATACCGTTTTCGACGATAGTTAATAAGTCAGACATGAAAACCTCAATATAAATTAGTGTGCAGGAATAAGTGGCTGAACCCGTTTATGCGATAAAGTGAATACTGATATAACCGTAAATATCAGAGCGACAAGACCAAGGATAGTGTAAGACTCTTTAAAGCCCAGCACGTCATACATACCGCCAATAGTCGTGCTCATAAATATTTGGCTAAACTGTTTTGCAAACTGGAAGCCGATTAAATAGACCGTGGCAGATAATTTCCAGTCGAAGTTAGCAGAAATATATTTCAGGGTGGCAATAATAAGAATTGAACTTTCAAAACCATGCAAAAGTTTCATGGTTGAGATCAATACTGGTCCCGTTGCCATTGCGCTACCAATAATACGGAAAGTCATAATAAATCCGCAGTATAGTAAGGCATTTTTCGGGCCAATTCGGTTAACGATGGCTGGCGCAAAGAACATTGTCATGGCATCAAGGAAAATCTGCGCGGTATATAAATAACCAAAGACTTCAGCGCCACGCGCTTTGCTTTCAAAGAACGTGCTGTAGTAAACCGCAAATTGCTGATCATATGTTTCATAAACAGCACCGACACCCACCATATACAACACCAGAAACCAGAATCTTTTGGTGCACAGCAGATCGAAAATATCGCTCTTATTCACCTTCGCACGTTCAGAACTGACGTTACCAAGGAAATTTTTCCCCGGGCGAAACACCAGCAAGATCAACGCAAGACAAACACCTGCTGCGCTGGCCATAATAAAGATGTAATCCGGGTTGACGACAAATAATTTACCGGAGAGAAACGTACCTACGGCGGCACCAATCCCCCCCCACATACGCGCACGGCCAAATTCAAATCCATCGAGACGTGAAACTTTATCAATATAGGCTTCACAGACCCCGCAACCACATCCGAAAGCAAGGCCGATAAAGATACCGCCGGCGGCCGCTCCAGCAATTGCACTGACTTTCAGTAGTGGTGCAAAGACCCAAATCCACCACGGTGCGAATGCAATCATCAGGATGACCAGCATCCACATCAGATGTTTTCGAAAATGTAGTTTATCGGCAAGAATGCCAAATATCGGTTGGAAGACGACGGCGACGGTAGCAATGCAGGTATAGACCATACCAACTTCAGCAGAGTTGATACCGATTCTTTCAGTAAGCCATAAAGATAAATAGGGAAAGCAAGACCCCCAGCAGATAAAGAAGAACAGAAACCATAAGCTTGATAAAAGGTAGTTCTGTTTTTGTATCCCGTTTCCTGACGAAGACATAGACACCTCATTATTTTTTAGTAAACAAACCAAGGCCACCTTAGTGATTAAAATTAACCCTGCAAAGATCACTGTTTCTTGAAGCGTGACAAGCATCACACCCTCTGTTTTTTGAAGCCATTTAATGTGATCTACGCAATAAAAAAACAACAAAAGATATTGTGATATTCCTTAGGCACTCATAAATCAGTCATGGAAATGCTATTTTTAGTAATCAAAAAAAATAACACTGAAAAACATGTTGAGGAAAAATATGAAAAGATTAGGTCTGGATATTGGCGGAACCAAAATTGAAGCGGTGGTGCTTGATGAGCAAGGTAACGTTGTTTACCGTCAGCGGTACCCTACCTGTAAGGAAAACTATCCGGCTTTCCTGAACAGCATCAGTGGAATCATTCAGGAGGCAGAAAAGCATGTTTCGGAAACTCTTAGTATTGGCATCGGTTTACCCGGCACACCGGATCCGCAAACCCATCTGATCAAAAATTCGAATATTCAGATTATTAATAAACAACATTTTGTTATTGATATTACTGAATTAATTGGCAAACCTGTTGCTGTAGCAAATGATGCAAACTGCTTTGCCCTTTCCGAAGCTATCGATGGGAGTGGTGCGGGTTTTCATTCTGTGTTTGGTGTAATTCTGGGAACAGGCTGCGGAGGAGGTTTAGTCGTTGGGCAGCACTTACTGACTGGGCCAAATGCCTGTAGTGGAGAATGGGGCCACAACCCCCTGCCTCATTACAATCCGCAACGTGATGGCATTACATCTCGCTGCTACTGTGGTCAGGATAATTGTCTCGAATCATTTATTTCTGGTACCGGCCTTGAACGTCAATACCATCAAAATTATAGTAAACATGGTAAAGTCCCTGACATAATTTCTCTTGTCAGAGCTAACGATGTTACGGCGATGCAATGTTGGGACAACTTTCTTGATCAAGTTGCCCGGGCATTAGCCAGTGTGGTGAATTTGTTGGACCCTGATGTCATCGTTATTGGTGGCGGGGTATCAAATATTGCCGAGCTTTACACATCGTTACAGCAACGTATGGCAAAGTATGTATTTGGCAACAGCTGTTGCACCCCGCTGATTGCGGCGAAATACGGTGACAGCAGTGGTGTAAGAGGTGCTGCGTGGCTTGGCCATCAAAAGATTAACCAAGCTTTTCAACGCAACAAGGAAGATGCGAATGAACGCTACGGTGCATCAGGAAATTAAACGGGAGAGGCATGACTAAACCAGTAAGAATCAGAGATATTGCGCAGGCATGTGGGGTATCCGTCGGTGCAGTTTCACGTGCGCTAAAGGGCCAACCGGGCCTGAAAGAAGAGACACGACAGCGTATTGTGGCCATCGCCGAAGAGCAAGGATATGACTTTTCGCGACTGCACAGCGATAAGATAAAACGGGTTCTCTTCTTGCTACATCGTCAGCATGATATTGCGCGTGCTCTGCCCTTCTATTCGTCATTGCTACTTGGCGTCGAAGATAATTGCCGCGCGAAAGGAATTGCGATGAGTTTTTTGGCAATCGGTCCGGATGATGCGATTAATGATCAGGTTCTTCTGCATCACCCTGATGCGCTAATTTGTGCGGGATACTTTGAACCGCAACTCATTGCTACGCTCGCGCAGATGAAATTACCTATGGTGCTGGTCGACTTATGGTCACCTGGCCTGCCGTGTGTTAACCCTGATAATGTTCATGGTGGTTATTTAGCCACCCAACATTTGATTAAACTGGGTCGAAAACGTATCGCTTTTTTAGCCAGTACACTCTCCCATTACAGTATTCGTCAGCGTGAGAAAGGCTATCGCCAGGCGCTGTATGAAGCACAAATGTTGATGCCGCCTGAATATGAAGTGATTGCGTCCCCACTGGTTGATACAGAGCAATCGCTGATTTATGCGATGAACGAACTGTTAAACCTACCCACTCCCCCTGATGCTATTTTCGCTTACAACGACGTCACCGCGATGATTGCCATTAATATGTGCGAACAGCGTGGATTAAAGGTGCCTGAGGATGTGGCGATTGTTGGATTTGATAATATTGAAACCGCAGCTTGGGGACGTCCTTCATTAACAACAGTTGCCGTCGATAAACATAAATTAGGACATCAGGCAGTCAGCTTATTACTCTCTAATGCATTACAGGAGAAAAACCAGCTATTGCCAGTGAAGTTGGTTATTCGAGAAAGCAGCGGTAAAGAAAAGTAACGCTGAGCACACCAGCCTGACCAGGCTTTAATCATTAGGCTTGAGCGAAATATAAGGCTTCTTTAAATAATAAGAAGCCCTGACTTTGTTGTTACAACTCTAAAAATGGTAATCGCCTGCGCGCATTAGCTGCTGACTCAAATATCCCTTTTGCCATAGCTTCTCCAATTTCCGCACAGACAGTCAGCCCCTGAACGAAGGGTTGATCGTGCATCAGATATGGCAGCGCCCCAAAAGCAATGCGCCCACGAACAGATTCCGGTTGTAATAATATGTAGTCCTCACCGACATCCGGAATATCATCGCCGCCAGACTCGAGCTGTTTTCGTAGGCCAGGAAACGGTAGATCTTTAGTCTTAAGCGGCCTTTGCCCGCGGGCATCAATAAAAACGTCAAACTCATAAACATTTTGCCCGACGGAAATCGCCGTCTGTTTCTCTTTTACATCCATCTTATAATCCGGCCCGAGCGTAAGAATGCTGATTATCCCGGCCTCGCGTAACGCCAGTAAACGGCGAATAGATTGCGATGGTATTGCTGCGTAATTGTCGATAAACACTCGTGCAAGGCCCACGTTAAAGCGTTCCCGGTCCTGCTCGTCCAGATAAGGCACAATCAACTGGACGGCTTCATGTAACCGAAGGATCACGTAACGCCAGGGAACCGTTCGCTTGTCGCGCTTATTGCGTTCAACTTCATAAAGATTGGCTTCAGCCCAGTGAAACGGGTCGTTCATTTTCCTGTCAGCAAACCAGGCTTCAGCAAAACTATCCGCATCCAACGTATTGAGCGCCAGGTGTTTGCTCCATGCCGGGTCTGCACGTTCAATTTCCTCAACCATAAGGCCGAAAACCCGATTGAGAAGACCATCGGCCCCTGCTGAAATTTCGTGATTTATCGCCTCTTGCGTCACGACAGTTAGTGGCTCGTAAGGGATTGGGCAGTAGAAATCAGCTTCCGGCAGAATCCCCGATCGGGACATAAGCACAATGTTAAGCTTTTCACTCCCCTCATCGCGATTGAAATGGATTTGCTCTTGTTCCGATTCAACAAACTCTCCATGCTGGATGACCACTGCCATCGCGGCATCCAGAGCACTCAACGATGTCCCCATAATTCCGACCTTACACGCAGCAATTTTAGCCTCCATAAGCCCTGACCATGGGCTTGGGAAAAAGGTGCGGGTCGACTTATCCTCATCAGGCCATACGTGCCCGGTGGCAATCACGGCGAGATCAAACAATGCTGGGGAAGGTTCACCTTCTGCCCACAGTTTTACTCCCTCGGTAGTCGCCGCCAGATCGGTGACCTGGCAAGATTCATGAACCTCCACGCGGAATCCTTGCTCTTTTGCCTGAACAACCAGCTCCAGAAACTGATCGCGGAAGTACTCGCCAAGAAGGATACGCGGTAGAAACTGTCGGATATGAAGTGAGTCATGGCGAACACCATAACGCGCCAGATGATCTTCACTTTGGCTGCGCAACCAGTCGATGTAGGTCGAAAAAATAGGCGGGATTTCGATACTGGCAATATTGGCCAGCATCATTCGGGAGTTTTCTTCATCACTGTAAGGCATACCCACCCCTGCCTCACTGCCCTGCTCATAGATAGAAATGGACAGTGGCACTTGCTTCTTCAGAAGGGAGAAAAGAGTGTAAATGCCCGTAGGGCCTGCGCCGACAATAGCGATTCTTTTCATCAATCTGCACCCACCGTTGTTATAAAGTCTTCCATCTCTATGTTGAGATTAGGCTCATTCAACGGTTTCTGGCAATTTATCTGCCAAACAAACTCGTTTTACCTGGCATGGGTTACCCGCAGCAATAACCCCGGCAGGAATATCATGTTTCACCACGCTTCCTGCACCAATAGTGCTGCCTTTACCGATAGTTACACCTGGCAAAATAATAACTCCCCCACCGATCCATACATCATCGCCAATATTTATCGGGCGTGCGCTGCCAATATGTTGGTTTCGCGTATCAGGGTCCAGCGGATGCTGCGCGGTATAAATTTGTACGTCAGGAGCAATAAATACGTTATTACCAATAGTCACTGGCGCACAATCCAGTAGCACAAAGTTGAAATTAATAAATACATTATTCCCGATATGGGTATTACAGCCGTAATCAATACGCATCCCTTTTTCGAAATGAACATTTTCGCCAACGCGGCCAAATATTGTGCGAATTAACCTCTCTTTCTCGGTAACGGCACGGGCACTTAATGCATTAAATTCATCAACGATATCGCGTACCCGGTAACGGATTTCACGTAACTCTGGGTCATTAATATTATAATTTTCACCACTCACCATTTTGCTAAATTCGCGCATTCTTAACTCCTCACAGGCAATTGATGTTGTTAAATCATATTTTTTAGAACTGATAAATAACTACCTTTCGTAAACTGCATAGTCAGCACAAACGTCAATATATTCAGTTGTTTCTTACAACACCGAAAAGTAGAACAAAATTTATCCATATCAAATATTTGCATTGTTATGACCACACCTGATAAAAACCTCTAAAGTCTCAAGCTATCTGGTTGTTATTTATGTATTTATATTGTCATTCACTGAATTTATCAATTATGTCGCACTCATCACACAAATGATCACCACAGCAAAATAATCCATATATCTGCCTGCCTGGAGTCAGACGCTTTCTGGAAAGATCTTATAAAGTGCAGTCATTGGTTTTCGGAAACTACATTGAGCTTGCGGGATTTTGGAGATTTATTATGTCTAATGAAGTACTGCCTGGTTGCCCCAGTCACCTCAATACCAGAGCGCGCGACTCGCGCCGAATGACACTGTTTGTTTCCGTTTCTGCAGCGGTAGCGGGCCTGTTGTTTGGACTTGATATCGGAGTGATTTCTGGCGCATTACCCTTTATTACTCAGCATTTTACTTTAAGTAGCCAACAGCAAGAGTGGGTTGTGAGTACCATGATGTTAGGCGCAGCAATCGGTGCTCTTGCAAACGGCTGGCTCTCATCTGCGTTGGGTCGCAAATATAGTCTTATGGCAGGAGCGATATTATTTATTATCGGCTCACTCGGCTCTGCACTCGCGCCAACGGTAGAAATATTGATGGTCTCGCGCGTTGTCCTTGGGATGGCGGTGGGGATTGCTTCATACACCGCCCCTCTTTATCTGTCTGAAATGGCAACGGAAGATATTCGCGGGAAAATGATCAGCATGTATCAGCTGATGGTTACGCTGGGTATTTTGCTGGCATTCTTATCAGATACAGCCCTGAGCTACAGCGGCGACTGGCGAATGATGCTAGGCGTGCTGGCAATTCCTGCATTCCTGCTGCTGATACTGGTTGTCTTTTTGCCCAATAGCCCACGCTGGCTGGCGGCTAAAGGGCGCCATATTGAGGCAGAAGAAGTATTAAGTAAGTTGCGAGATACCTCGGAGAAAGCGCGCCAGGAATTGCAGGATATCCGTGAAAGCCTCAAGTTAAAACAGCACGGTTGGGAGCTGTTCAAAATGAACAGCAACGTGCGCCGTGCCGTATTCCTTGGCATGTTGTTGCAAGCGATGCAGCAGTTCACCGGCATGAATATCATTATGTATTACGCGCCAAAAATCTTTGAAATGGCGGGTTTCACGACCACGCATGAACAGATGATGGCAACCATTGTTGTCGGCCTGACGTTTATGCTCGCCACCTTCATTGCTATTTTCATGGTCGATAAAGCAGGACGTAAACCGGCACTGAAAATTGGCTTTAGCGTTATGGCTGTTGGCACGCTGGTGTTGGGCTATTGCCTGATGCAGTTTGATAATGGCAATGCTTCAGATGGTTTGTCTTACCTGTCTGTCGGTATGACTATGATGTGTATCGCAGGATATGCGATGAGTGCCGCACCTGTGGTTTGGATTCTGTGCTCTGAAATCCAACCGCTGAAAAGCCGTGATTTTGGGATTACCTGTTCAACCACCACGAACTGGGTGTCGAACATGATAATTGGTGCCACATTCCTGAGCCTGTTAGATGCAGTTGGCCCGGCAGCCACATTCTGGATGTATACCGCGCTTAATATTGCATTTATTGGCGTCACTTTCTGGCTAATTCCAGAAACGAAAAATGTCACACTGGAACACATCGAGAAGAAACTTATGGCGGGTGAAAAGCTACGTAATATTGGGCAGTAACTCTTCCAGTACAATAACCCCTGACCTCATCAGTCAGGGGTTATCTAATTGTTCTGGCAATTAAAGTGAGTTATCCATGCCGAATGGGTAACTCTCAATACAGTTGCGACCATTATTTTTTGCCTGATACAACATTTGGTCTGCTTTGTTAATAAGCCGCTGGTAATCAGGGTGGTTATCGAATTCGACCAAACCGGCACTGATGGTGACATTAAATGAGGTGTCTACATCGACTTCAATCATCTGGCTGGCAATATGGCTGCGCAGTCGCTCCGTCAGGACTTGAGCCTGAGACAGTGTCGTTTCCACCATCAACAACATAAATTCTTCACCACCGTAGCGGAAAACATAGTCACTACTGCGCACATACTCATGCAACCAGACCGCAATATTTTTTAGTGTGTTATCACCGACGGCGTGACCATAGTTATCATTGATTTTTTTGAAGTAATCTATGTCCAACAAAGCGATTGTAAAAGGTTTACCGGAGCTAATGGATAAACCAATCTCACGTCTCATAATCGTAGGGATAAAGCGACGAGTGAGTAGTTTGGTCATTGGATCTTTACCATTCTCACTTTTCACTATCTCTTCGAAGATAGAGCTAAGAATCATATTAACCTGTTCAATATCTTGCCTTAACAGGCGTAGCAAATGAATGCGACTTAACGTATTTGATGATTCTTTAGCAAACTCAGTGGTAATAAGCCTATCTATTTTTTGGATCAGTGCATCAACTTTCTTAATTAAATCTGGCTGCCTGAAAATATGCTGGCCTTTATGAGCAAACCATAGCCCGAATTCAGAATCACTAAGTAGCACACGTTCTTCAAATGGCAATTCAGTCGCAATATTATAAATAAACTGATTTTCCCAATCTTTTAATGCCCCTAACTGACGTTCACGTTCCACGCTCATATCGTCATAAACAGTTAGCAGGCGAAAATGTTCTTGATCGTGCATCATTTTTTGATGTGAAGGTGTAAAAGCAATAGTCATCACTTCAATTGCCGAATCTATTGCCATGCCACTAAAGAAGATAGCATCGTTAATTTCTTTTGCAGAGAGTTGTGTTTTATTTAATAGCAATTGAAAAAGTTCATACTTCAGCTTTCTGGCGCCACGGGCAACAAGATCGATAGGCAACCCAATCCGAGCATGAACCTCACCAACATTGCGCTGATGAGTAATTAACGCGGCTAAATCTTCACACGAACTCCCCAGCACTTTGCGCAACCAGTTATTCATACTGGCACTAAGTCTCTCTTCAACCTGGGTCGTGCTAAGGAATAATTTCGCCTTCTCATCCTGCAACATATATTGATAATACGCATCAACCAGCTGCCTGACCTCCTCATCACTAAGGCTCATAAGGGTCTGATGAGTTGCAGCATTTGTATTATTAATTAACAACTGCCACTCATTTTTAATAATGTCGTAATTAAGAGGTTGGATGTTTTTCATAAGTGTAACATTTATTCTTCGCGAGATATTATTTCTATTAAGGAATTCCCCTGTGAGTTGAATATTATCTCAACTGCTCTTTTTTGTATAACTTTATCATTTCCAGATATATATAATTCTCTTACTTAAAATTTCCACATTTAAATACATTCAACTGCTTTAAATACGTCAATACTTCTGCTATGCAACCCAATATTGCAGCAATAGCGAAAAACTTTGCGCCAGATAAAAAAGATTACTTTAAATTCCCCAATTGCTTGCGGATATGGTGCTGTAGCACCGCCAGCATGCTGGCACCGGACAACCCAATCATCAGCGCACCATTCACCGCTTCCAGTGGGCCGAGCAGCTTCCATTTTGTACTCATCACGATATCGCCATAACCCAACGTGGCAAAATTGACGCCAGAGTGATAAACAGCCTCTTGCAGTGAGGAAAACTCCCCCAGCCACAAAAACAAGATCCCCCACAGCATTATTTGCAGCAGATTACCCACCAATACAATGATGATGATGCCGAACAATGCCAATACGCCATAAAACATCCCTTCCTTCTGGTGAAAGCGCTTGATGTAAAAGCGAATGCACCAAACAGACATAAGTGATTGCAGCAACATATTGCACAGGATGACAGGCATCCCAGTTATCAAGACCAGCAACATTTTAACCCCCTTAATCGGTTTCGGCTGCTGGACGACCAGCCAGATGCCAGCGTTCAAGAACCACCACACACGCCCAGCCATACAGGGCAACAGCAACATATAGAGAACAGCGCATCAGCGATGCCAGCCAGACATCTTTACCGGAAGCACTGTCCTGAATTGCTGGGCCAAACAGAATCAGGCAGGTGACCCAGGCATTATTCCAGAAAGAGGGGGTGAATCGGCTAGTCGCCAGTCGCACCAAACGGCGCGCAACCCAAAGGCTAACGAGAGCCATCCACAGCACCAGCATCAGGAATGAAGGCCAGATGCTAAGCCCAAACCACAGCACTACCGCCAACAGCGCCCCCATCAAAGTCGATAGCACCAACTCTTTCCCGACCTGTTTTGCCGCAAGCGTGTTGGTTTGCTTTGCCAGCATCACGGTTTTCATCACTGCCGGGATATAAAACGCAGGGTTGCTTAATGCTAACAACCACACCGGCAATACAATAAGCACTGCACGTAAAGCCAGCTGGTGTGGAGATTCAGGAGGCAGTAGAGCCTTAGCTGCTGAGGCAGGTGTGGCCTGCGGCGGGAACAGTACTAACGCAAACCGGTTAACCACCGTACCAATGATGATGCCAAGCCCCATCATTTGAGCAATACCAATAGCTAGTGACTGCTCGATGAGTCCGGCAATCGGAATGATGGTAATGGCCGTCGTCAGTAGCATGGCCTGGGTTCCCTTCCCTCTAAGCCCCATCAGCATCAGCAGATAAAGCAGCAGCGCCGTAAACAGCAATGCAGATAACGGGTAGTGCGTCAGTAAAGGCACCATCAGCACGCCACCAATCATGGTCATCGTTAGCACTAAGCCAACAATAATCCCCTTTTTGACGGGCAAAGGTTTCCCCTGACACAACACAATCCAGGCCATAATGCAGCCCAAATGCGGCATCGGTAGTGCAAGACCGTAGCAGACCAGCGCCGCAATGGCCGATCCCACTCCAATTCTCAGTACCGCACGATCCCCGTTATGCATGGCCTACCTCAGTAGATATACGAGAACCAGCTCATCAGTCGTATGTAGATGCTACCGAAGAAGCTCATTACGCCAGCGCCATTGGCATAGACCAATACATCCGCCTGCCCACCGACCCGCAAGTTTTTAACCGGAGGGAAATCGTCTTTAACAAAGGCTATTTTCACCGGGAACCGCTGCGCCTGACGTAGCCAGTCACGGCTATTATCGACCGTAGGCAGAACACCTGCGGGCTGGCTTTGTGTAGCACTTACGCCATAACTGATGCTGCGCACCTGGCCTTTGAAAATATGCCCCGGCATGCTGTCGAGCAAAATGGCGACTTCATCACCGATATTCACGTTGCCAATGTTATTTTCGGTCATATCCGCGCTAATCCAGACATCGTTTATCGCCACCAGCGTCATAACTGGTGCCCCTGCGCCAAGAAACTGGCCGATATCAGTCCGCAGATCCGTCACCAGCCCGCGGTTGGTCGCAACAACTAGGGTATTTTTCCGGTCCAGCTCGGCCTTTTGCACCGCTGAACGAGCGCTCAGCAGTTGTGAGTTTTTTTCCCCGGATACGCCCGCAGCTTCCGTCGCTCGGCGCACATCAGCGGTGGCGGCTGCCATCTGGCTACGCGCGGTTTCCCGCGTGGCTTGTGCCACTTCGAGGCGACGAACTGAGATGGTGCCAGGATCTTCACGATACAAACGCTCCTGACGTTCAGCGTCTTTAGCCGCATTTTGATAAGCGGCTGTTGCCGCCTGTAAACCCGCTTTGGCCGCGGCAATGGTTTCATTATTGGCTTTGACCGAACTAAGCACTGTTTCATAGTCCGAGCGAGCCTTAGCCAACGCGATGTCATAAGGCTCAGGATCAAGCTCAAACAGCTTATCGCCCGGCGAGACCTCCTGATTATCGCGGACATAGACCTTTTGGATTTGCCCTCCCACTTCCGCAGCAATGGGGATAACAAATGCCTGAATCCTTGCCTGAGAGGTATAAGGCGTGAGGCGGTCCGCCGCCAGATACCAGCAAAGCAATAAAATGATGACCACGAGGAGACCTATCACTCCACGTCGACTGGCTTGCCCCGCCGGAGATGAGGATTCTGTCATTGCTGTTTACCTTCTTTGGGTAACGTTGCTGATGGCAAAGGGGCATCCAATAAAGGCACCCAGTTATCACGCTGGCGTAAATGAGCATCGGTTTGCTTATCAACCAGTGGGCGCTCACGCCCTTTCTCCCAACCGCCGCCCAGAGCTTTATAGAGCGTAATCAAGTCACGCATCAGGGCACCCCGGCTATTCACTAGTCGTTCCTGCTGATTGAACAAGGCTCTTTGTGAATCCAGTACACGCTGGAAGTCAGCCATACCCTCACGATATTGGGTGTTGGCGATATCCAAAGAACGGTTTGCCGCCTGCCCGGTTTGGGTCAGCAGATCGATCTCTTGTTTATCATTGGCGTAAGCAACGGCTGCATCATCCACTTCACGTGCGGCCTGAAATACCGTATCCCGGTAGCGTTCATGCATTTGCAGGAACCGCGCATCTTGTACCAACACCTGGTTACCCAGCCGCCCTTGATCAAGCAAGTTCCAGCTAAATGTCGGCCCCGCCGCCCAGGACAGCGTGCTACTTCCGCCGTTTCGGGCGCTAATTCCCACGCTGCCGATAAGAGAAATAGACGGATAGAGTTCAGTTTCTGCCACGCCTATCAAGGCTGACTGCGCCGCTAATTGCCTTTCAGCCGCTCGCACATCAGGTCGGCGGCGCAGCAAATCTGCCGGTAGTTCCGACACCAGCTCGAGGTTGCCCTTCGGAAGGACCCCTGTGTTATCGACCATTTCGGGTAACGGGCCAGGTTTTCGCGCCAGCAGCACGCTCAATGCGTTCTGGCTCTGACGCAGACTTGTTTCCAGTTGAGGAAGACTTGAAAGAGTTGATAGGTATTGGGTTCTCGCCTGCTGTACATCCAGCTCAGCACTGTTGCCACTGAGGAATAAACGTTCTGTGATTTGCAGGCTACGCTGCTGAATTTTGGCGTTACTGCGGGTAATTTGCAGGCGCGCTTCAAGCGTACGGATATTCACATACAGCTGGGCGACTTGTGCCGCCATCAGCACCTGAATATCGTCATATTGCGCAAGTGTTGCGAAGTAACTCGCATCGGCAGATTCGACACCACGTTTGAACTTGCCCCAGAAATCTATCTCCCATCCCAGGTTAAAGCCCGCGCCATAGTTGGTGCTAGCGATGTAACGGTCATTATGTTGTTGACCGCCAGTAATGACTTGCCCATCGCCAATGGTTGCCTGAGGTGAGAGTAAGCTTTCTGCAATCCCCAACTGTGCTCGTGATTCAAGCAGGCGCAGACCGGCAATTTTGACGTCAGGATTTTTCCGTAAGGCCTCGTTGACGAGCAAGGTAAGCGTCGGGTCATTAAGCTGTATCCACCACTGGTCATAACTGCTCTGAGATACGCCAGATGCCATACTCTTCGTCGCTGGCTGCCATTGCGCCAGCTCCGGAACTTGTGGAGTTTTATAGTCAGGCCCCAGAGTGGTACACGCGCTCAAGACCAGGCTTGCGCCCCCCGTTATCAGGAGGCGCCTGAATCTGTCTTCACAGAGCATCTTGCCCGCTCAACGTCGGGCCTGACGGACCTTCTTTAACCCAGGCCATGAAGATTCGGTAACCAATAGATAGCAAGGTCGCGCCAATAAACATGCCGAGAATACCGTTGGTCGCCATACCTCCCAGCGCCCCCAATAGCACCACAGGCATTGGCACATCTACACCACGCCCCAACAACAAAGGTTTCAGCACATTGTCCGCCATACCGGCGACAATCAGCAGAATGGTGAAAATGATATTCATCACGGTTCCGTTGTCGCCTGTCATCCACATAATCGCGATAGCCGGGGCGGTAACCAGTATCACCGGAACCTGGGCAATACCCAGAATCAGAGCCAGAACGAAGAAAATCCCCACGGCAGGAATACCAGCGAACGCCATCACAATACCGGCCAGCAACGCCTGAATGAAGGCAACACCAATAACCCCCATCGCTACGGCACGAATGGTATTGGTGCAAAGTTTAGTCAGGGCCGGGCCTTTTCTTTCATCGGTGATGCGTGTGGCGATACTCGTAGCACTTGCCGCACCTGAAGCACCCCAGGCCATCATGATACCGGCGACGATAAAGGAGAATACAAAGCCAATCAAACCGCCACTCATGCTAGCCAGAATGGTAATAACCTGGCGGGTAATCTCACCTAGTTGCGGGCCATAACTTTTAACTAAACCCGGTAAATCTGTCGCGGCCCTCATCCACACAACATAGATTTTTTCACCCACAATCGGTATTGCCACCAGGCGATTCGAAGGTTGCGGAATGACCAGGCTATCACTGGTGACTTTTGAAATAAGTGCACTGACGCTATCACCCAGGGAGCTAATCATCGCGATGGTAGGTACAACGATTAGCAACACCCCCAGCAACACCAGCAAGGTCGCAGCCCATCCCTGTTTATTCCCCATACGCGCAGCAAAACGTTGATGAAGCGGATAGAGAGTCACCGCCAGAATAAGTGCCCACAGCAGCATATTCATAAAAGGCGAGATGACAGTAAAACAGAAGGAGGCTAGTGCGAGGATGAGACCAAATTTGATGAACATATCCAGAAATCTGGCAACCAGTCTTTTCTCAGCTAAGGGAGTATCATTAATTTCCATGATGCGGTTATTCCAGGTGATAGTGACTACGTAACTATCCAGATCTCGAGCATTAATGACCGGGACAGCAGATCGCTGGCATTGCATTTTAAAAAATTAGATTGAGCCCAGTAATATAAACCCGTTGGTTTTTATTAACTATTTTGATAATAGAACAAACAGACATTACTGCAAAAATGGCACAAAGAGTGTGGTCGCCAGACTTACCATCTAAAAACAAAGATAAAAAATTTAATCTATACAACGGCATTCTATTTTCGATAGCATTTTCCGTATAAATACAAATAAAAAATCAGAACTAAGCTCTGTAAAAAACAACCCGTACAATCGAAAATATCACAACGGCGTTCGTAACACCTCACTCACTGATGAATACATCACCAGAAACGAATGAAATGACAATACCCCCCAACATCATTTCGGGTGATGTTCTTTCTGCAGAATAATTATTTCAGGCTATACCCAAGTATTAAACCAGCCTTATTAGCACACAACAAAACGGTTTTTTGTTTATTTTTAACAAACACTAATCAACTCAATGAGAATAATTGCGGCATTAAGGTATCAAAGTGTTAATAATTAATTGCAAGCCATTAATAATACAAGGTCATATCTAAAAACAAGGCGACTGTTAGCACGCAAACCATAAAACCTCAGTTGAACTCAGGCTGATCCCACAACAAATGATTTTTGTGGTACAAAGTACCAGCAATTTTTAACCATTTTCAGGGACGCGCCATGTCTGTTTCCATCGATATTATTTCCTGCATCACCGATCGTTTTGTGGAGCTGACCACGACAGAAAAGCGTATTGCACAATTTATTCTCGATGATGTGCAATCAGCTACGACTTTATCAATTTCAGAAATGGCGCGGCTTACAGATACCAGTCAGGCATCGATTACCCGTTTTGCACGCGCGATTGGCTGCAAAGATGTGCGCGAGCTAAAAGTGAAACTCGCACAGTCGCTGGCGGTAGGGCAACGTTTTATTCTGGATGTACCTGACCTCGAAGGCGTGCAAGGTATCTACGAAACTATCATTAATGTGCTGGATATTAATCGCCGGGCACTCGATACCGACTCGCTTAACAAAGCGGTGGAATGGTTGGGCCAAAGCCGACAAATTCTCGCTATCGGCATGGGCGGTGGCTCCACAATTTGTGCCCAGGAAGTACAATTTCGCCTGTTCCGTCTTGGCCTTCCGGTGGTCAGCCAAAGTGATGGTCTGCTGGTCAGAATGATGTGTTCGGCTGTGTCACCCAACGATGTGGTACTGGCATTATCGCTGGGAGGATACACACCAGAGGTGATTGAAAGTGCGGCTATCGCCCGGCAGTACGGTGCAAAAGTGATTGCCATCACCCCGCAAGACTCACCGCTGGCGCAAAACGCTGATATTGTGCTGCCGCTGATAGTGCGGGAAAACGACTATATTTTTAAGCCCAGCACCTCGCGCTATGCGATGTTAGCAATGGTAGATGTGTTGGCGACGGAGCTGGCTATGGCCAATAAAAACCAGACCAAAGACCGCCTGCGCCGCATCAAACTTGCCCTGGATAGCCATCGGGGTGGTGCGGACAGACAGCCTCTGGGGGATTAGCGGCTTGCCGGGTGCCTCCCTCAAGAAGAGGGAGGAGCGAACTAACCCTTAACGGTCTGCCCGATAACAGGTCAAATCCACTTCGACTTTACAATCCACCACCAGGTCAGCCACACAACAGACGCGAGCTGGCGGATGCTCGGCAAAGAACTCAGCGAACACTTTGTTAAACGACTGGAAATAGCGCGCGTCGGTAAGATAAACCTTCACATGCACCACATCGGCCAGGGTGTAGCCCGCACTTTCCATGATGTCCACGCAGTTCTGAATCGCCAGGCGCGACTGCTCAATAATGCCACCTTCAACGACTTCACCATCTTTCATTGGCGTTTGCCCGGAAACATAAAGCCAACCACCCGCTTCTACCGCTTTTGCAAAGGGTAAGTGCTGCCCGCCTGTTCCAGTGCTGCCACCGACTCCGTAACGTTTAATGCTCATTGTTGTTCCTTATTGATTTTCATTCTCTCAGGAGAGGGGCGAAATGAAGATGCGATTTAGCGACGTAAGAACCGCCCGGCACGCCCGATAACTTGTTGATCCCGACCATAACTCATCACACCGTTAACCATTACCGCTTCGATACCAGCAGCCGGTTGTTGCGGATCGCTAAAGCTTGCCACATCGCGCACGGTTTCAGCATCAAACATCACTAAATCAGCATAATAGCCGCACTTCACCAGTCCGCGCCCATCAAGCTGGAAACGAGCAGCCGACATTCCCGTCATCTTATGCACTGCAACAGTCAGCGGAAATAGCTTCTCATCACGGCTGTAGTGACCAAGCACACGCGGGAAGGCTCCCCACAAACGCGGATGCGGCATCGGATCGTTTGGCAAACCGTCTGAGCCGACCATGGTGACCGGGTAGCTCAACACGCGTCGCACGTCCTGCTCGTCCATGTTGTAGTAAATCGCCCCGGCTGGCATCAGCAATTTCCCCGCCTCAGTCAACGTCATCGACCAGTTTTGCGCGATCTGTTTTAGCGACTGCCCGGCAATTTCAGGATGCGGTTCCGACCAGGTAATCACAATGTCGAATTCGTCGGTAATTTGTTTCAGGTCCAGCGTAGAAGAGCTCGCAGAGTAGGGATAACAGTCGCAGGACACATCCTGCTGCTGGCGCACCTTGTCGAATAGTTTCAATGTTTCAACCGTCCGCCCCCAGTTCTTTGCCCCGGCGCACTTATGATGTGAAACAACGACAGGCACTTTGCCATGACGACCAATGCGAAAGGCCTCATCGAGCGCCTCAAGAATCGGCTCAAATTCCGAGCGCAGATGGGTGGTGTAAATTCCTTTCCCCGCCGCCAACTCTTCCGCCAACGCCATCACCTCTTCTGTTGTGGAATGGAACGCGCTGCCATAGGCAAGACCAGTACTTAACCCTAGACCGCCCTGCTGCAACGCCTCACGAAGCTGCGCGCGCATGGCGCTAATTTCTTCGCTTGTGGCGGCGCGGAACAAGTCATCCATATGATTATTACGCAGCGCCGTGTGGCCAATTAATGTGCCGACGTTAACCGCCGGCTTAGCTTGCTCTACGGCTTGCGCGTAGGCGGCAACCGTTGGGTAGATGAAGTGTTCCACTTCACCGAGCAAATTCATCGGGTCAGGCACATTACCCTTCATGGTCGCCGTGGCGGCACTGATTCCGCAATTGCCGACGATCACTGTCGTAATACCCTGGCTAATTTTTGGCAGGTACTCCGGCATCCGGATAACGTTAATGTCATCGTGGGTATGAACATCAATAAAACCAGGAGCCAACACCCGGCCTTTTCCATCAATTTCTTCATGTGCCGAACCACTGATCATTGGCGCGATTTCCACAATGCGATCGCCCTGCACCGCAACATCAGCACGATATTGCGCTCCACCGCTTCCATCGATAACCGTGACATTCCTGAACAAGTAATCGAACTTCATGTCTTCCTAACCCCCGTTATGTTCTGGATTAAAGTTAACCATTTACAAGCGTAAAAAACAGTGGAAGACTACTCAAAACCCCTATGAAATTATGATACTTTTATTCAATTAAGCACATTATTTTTAATAAAAAATATATTTTTCATTAAATTACAAATGATACATTGTCTGAAAGAAATGAAAATCACAAAGGAATAACGTTATGAAATACCAGAACGCTAACCTCGTCCTACACAAATCAGCCTTGATGTTTACCCCTGCTAATATCCTCAACGAAGACATTTGTTTACCCGCAGCCGTTATCAAAAAAGGCGCGCTGGAGAACAATATTCAGTGGATGCAGCGCTACGCAGATACGCGCGGTGTCTCCCTGGCCCCTCACGGGAAAACCACCATGACACCGTGGATTTTTCAACAACAGCAGCAAGCGGGGGCCTGGGCGGTAGGTGTCGGCAGCGCCTGGCAAGCAAGCATTGCGATGGTTAGCGGTATCAAACGAGTGTTGATGGTTAACCAGTTGGTCGGCAAAGCAAATATGCAGCTGGTCTCACAGCTAAAAGCTCATTACCCGGATGTCGATTACCTATGCTGTGTTGACAGTCTTGCCAATGCAAAAGCGCTTTCTGCTTTCTTTAGCGCGAATAACCAGCGGCTTGATGTTTTGATTGAACTGGGGGTACCTGGTGGGCGCTGTGGTTGCCGCACGACTGAACAGGCACAAACCCTGGCCGAGGGAATTTCTATACTCCCGGGTCTGCGCTTACGCGGTCTGGAACTGTATGAAGGCGTGCTGCACGGCGAAAACCCGCAACCGAAAGTGGAAGCATTGCTGCGCGACGCCGCGGCACTCGCCTGCCAGCTAGAGCAATATGTTGACGGGGAATTTATCCTCACGGGTGCGGGTTCTGTTTGGTATGACGTGGTATGTAATGTCTGGCTGGTCGCGCAAAAACCGGCAAACTGCCGCATTGTTATCCGCCCTGGTTGTTACATCACGCACGATGCCGGTATTTACCAGCAAGCACAGGACGAGCTTATGGCGCGCGATAAAGTCGCCTGTGATCTTGGGGGAGATTTAGTCTCGGCTCTGGAGCTGGTTGCAATGGTGCAATCCGTACCGGAAAGCGACCGCGCGATTGTGAATTTTGGCAAACGAGACAGCGCTTTTGACGCAGGTTTACCGCAGCCTGTTGCGCATTACCGAGCGGGAAAATCACTGGAACTGGTAGCTAATGCCATCGAAACCACCGGCATCATGGATCAACATGCCATGCTGAAACTCAAAGCCGGTGCTGATGTGCAGGTGGGGGATATTCTGGTCTTCAGCACTTCCCATCCGTGCCTGACATTCGACAAATGGAAAGCGCTCTTACTGGTTGATGAGCAGTACAACGTTCTCGAAACGTTGGAAACAGCCTTTTGATCAAATAGTTTGCCGGTCGGGTTAGCATTCGCGACACCCGACATTTATGCCATCGGCTCAGCTATCAATCCCTTCACAAAGCAAATCAATAATTAACAACGAACCGTAGCGCACTTCTGTTAGCGGTAAAAGAATATCGTCGCTGTGAATAAATGAGCCGCTATCCCGGCCAATGAAAATGATTTCAGCACCCAGCCGACGCGCCTGATGCGCCGCCGCAATCAGTGCATTTTCCGGTGCAGAGCCTGCAAAAACTACCAACACTTGTCCGGCACCAAGCATCGATGCAGTAATACTCATCAGCGCTGGGTCCTGACAAATATTGGCCGGATAGCCCTGAGTCAGCAGGCGATATTGCAACAGGCTCGCAAAAGGCGTATCTGCCGCACTGGCACTGAAAATATGCACCGCTTTCGCCTGTTTTAAACGAACAACTGCCTGATTGATGACTGCGGGTTGCAGTTCGCAGAACTGTGAATTTAGTGCATTTTGCAGCTTGTTCAGTTTTTCACGCCATGGCAAAGCCATATCACCACCGGCTACCGGTGTACTGGCTTGCGCCAGTTTCATACGCAAATCACGGATATCGTCACACCCCGAAGCTCTGGCAAATCGGGTAATAGTTGCCGGGCTAACCCCAGCAGCCGTCGCAAGCTGGTCGATGGTGGCCGAGGCAGCAAAAGAGACATCATCAAGAATGGTCTGCGCCACGCGTGATTCTTGCTGGCTGAAGTCATTCAGGCGGTTGCGGATCTGGCCGAGAATATCCCCGTTATTCTCACGCCCTATTGAGTGCGAAAACCTGTCGAGTATTTCGCTACCAATACCAGCGTTAAGGGCCAGCGCTTTCAGTGCACCCGGATCTACCCAGGCAGCATCGCCCAGCATAGGGGCTGCGGGAACTTGCAGATTGTTCTCCTGCTGTTGATGGCGCACCTGGCCGATAAAATCATTGATATCGTCACAGCCAATGCTGCGCGCAAAGTGCTGCAACGTGGCAGGGCTCACCCCTGCCTTTGTCGCTAACTCTTCCATCGTTGCTTCGGGTATTTGCGCGAAGTTATCGAGGAAAAAGCGTGCCAGACGAGATTCTTGCGCAGGCAGGCCAGATAACCCGTGTACCAGTTGGTAAACAATATCCATAACAGGGGGCGTCCTAATGTCGGCATTAACTGCTCGTTAAAAGCATCATAAATGTTTGAAATTATTTTTCAATCCATCTCATTCACGTACACATTATTCTCTACAACGCTCGCCATCCATATCCATTTTCCTATAGAGATCACATATTCATCCGGCCTCAGTGCCATCGGGAAATAATCCAACAGTGATCACACTCATGAAAATAATTTTCATACATGCTAATTAAAACAGCTAATGTATGAAATATGTTTTCAAATGAGGGGAAGGTTGTAATGAAAAAAATCATGTTGTGCTGTGCTGCGGGGATGTCCACCAGCATGCTGGTACAAAAAATGCGTACCGAAGCGACGAAGCGTTCTCTGGAAATCGAAATTGACGCCATCCCGGTATCCGAAATTGAAGGCCAATTGCGCCATGCCGACGTGGTATTGCTTGGCCCGCAAGTACAGTACGAATTACAGCGCCTGACTGAGCTTTCCACACCGCTGGGGAAACCTGTCGCGGTGATAGATATGATGGATTACGGCACCATGCGCGGCGATCGCGTGCTGGATAAAGCCCTCGCCCTAATGGCCTGAGACAGGCGGAGAACAAGATGAAAATTACCGTTATTGGCGGGGGAAGCAGTTATACCCCGGAGTTGATTGAAGGATTGATTGAACGCCATGCTTCACTGCCAATGGCGGAACTGGCATTGGTGGATGTAGAAGCGGGTCGCGAGAAAGTCGATATTATTGCCGCCCTCGCCCGTCGCATGCTCGACAGAAATGGTCTGGAGTCCGTCAAGGTATCCGTACATTTTGACGCTGACGAAGCCATCAAAGGTTCCAGTTTTGTCTTAACGCAGCTGCGCGTGGGGCAACTTCCCGCCCGCGCCGCCGATGAACGCCTGGGTTTAAGCCACAAGCTTCTCGGCCAGGAAACCACGGGGGTTGGCGGTTTTGCGAAAGCGTTGCGCACCATTCCCGTGATGCTCGATATTGCCCACCGCGTGGAGCGTCTCGCCCCGGATGCGTGGATTATCAACTTCACCAATCCGGCCGGCATTGTGACCGAAGCGGTATCACGTTATAGCAAAGCAAAAATCATCGGTCTGTGTAATGTGCCGGTGACAATGCACCATATGATTGCCGACATGCTAAAACTGCCTCATGACAAAGTTTCGCTCCGTTTTGTGGGCCTGAATCATATGGTTTGGGTGCATAAAGTGTTGGCAAACGGACGCGATGCCACCGACGAAGTTATTGAAATGCTGTGCGATGGCGAGCAGCTTTCCATGAACAACATTAAAGCGATTCCGTGGCCTGCGGATTTGCTGCGCGCACTAGGCGCCATTCCCTGCCCTTACCACCGTTACTTCTGGCAAACGCGCACCATGCTGGAAGATGAACTCTCTGATGCCGCTACTAAAGGCACTCGTGCCGAGCTGGTCATGAAGGTGGAAGAGTCACTGTTTAAGCTCTATGCCGATCCAAACCTCGATAAAAAACCGGAAGAACTTAGCCAGCGTGGTGGTTCGTTCTACTCCGAGGTCGCGGTGCAATTGATTAACGCCTTACACAACAATCTCGGTATGGAAATGGTGGTGAATACCGCTAACAACGGTGCCATTCAGGGGTTACCAGACGACGCAGTGATTGAAACCAACTGCCTGATTGACGCCCTTGGCGCACATCCGCTGGCCTTTGGGAAATTACCGCTGCTGATGAACGGCCTGACTCAGCAAGTTAAAGATTTTGAACGTTTGACCATTGAAGCGGCGGTTCACGGCGATAAGCAAAAAGCGTTACTGGCATTGGTGGCCAATCCACTGGTCGCTGATGTCAATCTGGCGTCTGCGCTGGTCGATGAAGTGCTAAGTATCAATAAAGCGTGGCTGCCGCAGTTTAACGTTTAAACCAGCGTTGTCGGATGTCGCTACGCTAATCCGACCTACGACTAAATAAAATTATAATTCTACCCAAAATAATTCGAGTTGCAGGAAGGCGGCCAGCCCGTAAGTCCCCAGGAGCATAGCTAACTATGTGACTGGGGCGCGCGGGTGCAGCCAACGCACCTGCGGCTTGAAGTATGAAGGGTATCCGGGTAGGGGGTGTCTATGAACAAATCTATTATTGAAAAATACGTGCTGCCAACCGCGCTAAAAATTGCCGGGCAAAAGCATGTGCTATCGGTGCGTGACGGTATCATTCTGAACATGCCATTTATGTTGATTGGCTCGTTCTTCCTTATTTTTGCTTATCTGCCGATACCGGGTTATGCCCAAATGATGAGCGACTTTTTCGGCCCAACCTGGCAGGAAAAAGTGCTCTATCCGGTTAAGGCGACCTACGACATCATGGCGATTATCTCCGCCTTTGGTATCGCTTATCGCTTGGCAGAAAAGTACCGCACTATCGATCCGTTGACTGCCGGTGCCGTGTCTCTGGTTGCGTTTATCATGACCATTCCGCAGCACATCATGTTTACACCCGCTACGGGCGGTGCGGCACAGTTAGTGAAAGGCGTAATGCCGATGGGGCAAATTGGCAGCCAGGGATTGTTCGTTGCCATCCTTATCGCACTGCTTTCAACCGAAATTTACCGCTTTATCAACAACCGCAATCTGGTTATCCGTATGCCGGAAGGCGTGCCGCCAGCGGTAGCTAAATCCTTCCTTGCGTTGATCCCAGGCTTCTGCGTTTTAGCGGTAGTGTTGGCGCTGCGACTGTTGGTTGAGGCGACACCATTTGGCGACATCAATACGATGATTACCGAACTGGTTGGTATCCCTATGAGTCATGTCGGCGGTTCACTGCCAGGTATGATTATCTCGGTATTGCTGATTGGTATTCTGTGGATGCTGGGCCTGCATGGCGACACTATCGTACTGGTATTTATCCGTCCGGTCTGGTTGAGCAATATGTCGGAGAACCTCGAAGCATTCCAGAACGGTTTGCCTATTCCGCATATCATCACTCAACAATTTTATGACTTGTGGATTGCCCCTGGCGGCACCGGTGCCCTGCTCGGACTGGTGATATTTATGCTGATCCGCAGTCGCAGTGCGCAGATGAAACAATTGGGTAAAATCGCCGCCCCCGGTAGCCTGTTTAACATCAGCGAACCGATGGTATTTGGCATTCCCATTGTGATGAACCCATATCTGGTCGTACCGTTTATTCTTACCCCTGTTGTATTAGTGATTGTTTCTTATATAGCAATGACCACCGGGCTTGTCGCCAAACCTGCGGGTATTGCCTTGCCGTTCACTACACCGATCGTGGTCAGCGGATACCTGGCAACCGGCGGGCATATTTCAGGTTCCGTGCTGCAAATCGTCAATCTCGGGATTTCGCTGGTGATGTATTACCCGTTCTTCCGCATCTGGGATAACCTGAAATATCGTGAAGAACAGGCCAGTAAATCGCAAAAAGAGGCTTCAGTAGCGCCTGTAACAGAGCAAGTAACGTCGTAAACCCGGCGAAGGGTGAATGGCGCCCATTCACCCTTTATCTGCTGTTCTCAGATAAGGTTAGCAACAATCATACTTTTCAATACTGAACAATCTCTTATGCATCTATTTTTGAACAAAATTTTTCTTTGCCAAAGCTGGCGAGAAATACAGTTCTGAACCATAGTCTAGAAGTAGGGAAAACAATTTATCTACCATAAGCAAAGATGAGGTTCGTCATGAAGATAGCTAAGGGTGTATTGGTAGCGTTAACTTTGGGTGCAGTATCATTCAGTGCATTGTCAGCAGAACTGTTGACGAAAGAAGCCTATAACGACCATAAAGATCAGTATGTAAAAGTAGGTACCATCACCACCAGTGGTGAAATGTCACCATCTGATGCCAAAGCAGAACTCTCCAAGAAAGCCGATGAGCTGGGTGGTCAGTTTTATGTTGTAACTTCTGCAGATACCGAGAATAAAATTCACGGCACCGCAGACGTATACAAGAAGAAATAACCTGTCTTCTAAATGGGCAACCCAAGGGTTGCCCATTTAACAACGCTTCCCTTCACAATAAAGCCAGATAACCTTTCCTACCCAAAATACCCTATACTTTGCCATCCGTACCTGATTGATATACCTGAATAACACAGGTATCTGGGTTTCTCTGATGTATATATCAACCCGTTTTAGAATTGTGATTCATCTGTGCGCTTTTTTAGTTGTTCTCTACAGCCTGACGATGATCCCGCCAATGTTGCTGGCTTTAATTGAAAAAGAACGCAGCCTGTTCGGTTTTCTTTATACCTTTCTCATCACTTTTACACTGGGAAGCCTGGCCTGGGTGATGACTGGCCGGTCTAATATTCAACTCGAAACCCGCGATGGCTTTATTATCATCGTTTTGTTTTGGCTGCTTTTTTCAGTAATCAGCGCCATGCCGCTGTGGCTGGATGACAGCTATAACGTATCTTTAGCTGATGCCATGTTTGAGGGGGTTTCGGGGATAACGACTACCGGAGCCACTGTTTTTAACGATGTCTCCCTATTACCAAAATCAATCCTCTATTACCGCGCCCAGCTCAACTTTATCGGCGGCCTCGGTGTCATCGTGCTTGCTGTGGCAGTATTGCCGCTTCTGGGTATTGGGGGAATGAAGCTTTATCAATCCGAAATGCCCGGGCCATTTAAAGAAGAGCGCCTTACGCCACGTCTTGCTGATACTGCCAAAAGTTTGTGGCTGACTTACTTGCTGCTGGGTGCTGCCTGCACAATTGCCTACAAACTTGCCGGAATGCCGTTCTTTGATGCGCTTTGTCATGGCCTTTCCACCGTCTCATTAGGTGGCTTTTCTACACGCACCGAAAGTATCGGCTTTTACAACAGCTATGCTATTGAGCTTGTCGCCGGGGCTTTTTCATTGCTCTCAGCCATCAACTTCACCCTCTATTTTGTCGCCCTGGCACGTCGCAGTATTAAGCCGTTTCTCAAGAGTGCGGAGTTGCGATTCTTCCTGATGGTGGCAAGCATTGTGATTTTAATCATCACTCTGGAAGTCTGGCGCGCAGGAATGTACGCCCTACCCGCCTCGTTCGTTCATGCCTTTTTCCTGACCAGTTCAATGATTACCGATAACGGCCTTTCAACCAGCGATTACGCTTCCTGGCCGGTACACACTATTGTTCTGCTGCTGTCCGCCAGTTTCTTTGGCGGATGCGTAGGGTCAACCTGCGGCGGGATTAAAGCGCTGCGTTTCCTGGTGTTATTTAAGCAAACCCGCCATGAAGTACATCAACTGGCTCACCCGCGCGCCATCATGAGTATTCGGATTGGTAACTCGCCCGTTAACGACAGAGTGCTGCGTTCCGTGTGGAGTTTTTTCTTCCTCTATGTCGTGTGCACCTGCTTTTTTATCTGGATGCTGAACTTGCAGGGATATGACCTGTTAACCTCATTCGCCACCGTAGCGGCCTGTATTAACAACATGGGCTTAGGGTTTGGCGAAACTGCCGCAGGATTTGGTACGTTGAGCGATAGTGCAAAATACTTAATGTGTGCGGCTATGTTATTGGGCCGACTGGAGATCTATCCGGTGTTGATTCTGTTTTCGAGGACATTCTGGAGGAGCTAATATTCACGTCGCCGCTCATAGAGCGGCTTCTTATTTACATCTCACGCAGTCAATCTGACAGCGTGAGATCAGTAAGCCTAGCTCACTACACGCTAAGTTCACCCCAAACCAGATTCCCTTTATGGAATGTCGCGGTTCGTGGAGAGATACGTGCCACGGCTTCGGCAGAACATGAGGCATCCACCAGCACAAAGCTGGCTTCATCCTGCGCTTTTGGCCACACACGCTCGCCTTTGTCATTAAGCGGCAGCACATTTCCGGTGGCAATCGCCAGCGAGCGCGAAAGGTTTAGCTCACTCACACGCATATAAAGCTGCGCATATAAATTCGCTTTCTCCAACATGTCGCCCAGGCCATACGGCGACCAGTGGTCGATAACGCTGTCGGTGCCGGTCATCACAAACACACCCTTCTCTTGTAGCTGCTTGAGTGGCATATGCATGGTGCCAATCGGTACCGTTGACGCGATAGTAATTTGTTGCGCTGCCATACGCGTAGCAATCGCATCAACTTCTTGTTCGTTCATCATCGCCAGTGCAAAACCGTGGCTGATGGTCAATTTGCCTTTCAGCTCAGGAGTTTTCTCCACCGTTTCAACCATGTAATTCACCGCCGCAATGCCCGCCGGACTGGTTTCATGCAGGTGAATATCGACGCCCTTTTTGTAGTCGATGGCTATCTGGAACATGGCATCTAAGGATTTTTCCATCGCCCCATCGACGTTAGTCGGGTCAAGCCCACCCACGTAGTGAGCGCCCGCTTGCATTGCATCGCGCATCAACGCAACGGAGTTCGAGTGCAGCAAACCATGCTGAGGAAACGCGACAATTTCACAGCTAAAACCAGACTTACGGCGTTCCAGAACCGCTTGCAGATTCTCGAGGTTTTTCAGCCCGGAAACTGGCTCAACGTTGCAATGGCTACGAGCTATGGTCGAGCCTTTCGACTGAATCAAATCAATCAGCTTTTCCGCGCGTTCCTGTGTGACCGGTTGCAGTTCCGGCAAGAGTTTTTGCTCGAGGGCAATCATGTCCAGAATGGTGGTTCCCGCCGGGCGGTTGTGTACACGCCATGGGCCACCGTAGAAGGTTTTATCAAGATGGATGTGCATATCGCGCATCGCTGGCAGCAGCAGTTTCCCTGACGCATCGTAATGGGCAAGGGTGGCATCGGGATGCTGTTTATTTGCGAGCAGTGCCGCAATTTTGCCGTCTTTAATTTCCAGCGTTTTCAACTCGGTTTGCGTGCCAACAATAGTCTGTCCGTCGCGGCTAAAACCCGCCTCCAGCAGCACGTTGTCGAGGTAGTAATGGGATTCTTTAATGGCGCTCATGCGGTTGTCCGTTTCACAGGCGATGGAGGCTGGTTTCGCAGCATACGCCATCGAGCCGGTCGCGCCAAAGAGCGCACAGGCCGCCACCACTTTGCCGCCGCCGCTTAAAAATTCACGGCGGCTTTTTTCTGCATTATTCATTGAGTTCTCCCACTCTTAATCATTCACAATATGCGTGCCCGTTTCGCCACGCAGGGCGACGGATAATTTTTCCGAGGTGGTGATAATCACGCGCTTGCCGCCGTTGCGCAGGAACGCAAGGCTGGCGGTAATTTTTGGCAGCATGCTGCCAGGCGGGAAGTGGCCTTCATCGCTAAAACGCGCCATCTGTTCAACCGTGACTTCATCGAGTGCTCGTTGTTCTGGTTTGCCAAAGTGAACACACACTTTCTCCACGCCAGTGGTGATCACCAGAATGTCAGCGTTCACTTCGCGGGCCAGCAGCGCCGTTGACAGGTCTTTGTCGATAACCGCATCAACGCTTTGGTAATCCCCCTGCTCGCTGCGAACAACCGGAATGCCACCGCCGCCCGCGCCAATCACCACAAAGCCTTGTTTAATCAGCGCGCTAATCGCATCGGCTTCGACAATCCGTTTCGGTTCCGGCGAGGCCACCACGCGGCGGTATCCGCGCCCGGAATCTTCCACAAACTGCCAGTCGGGATGCGTGATTTTCAGCGCTTCGCACTGCTCTGCGCTAAAGAACGCGCCAATCGGCTTGGTCGGATGGGCGAAGTTTGGGTCGTTTTTGTCCACTTCCACTTGAGTTATCACGGTGACCGCTTTTTTGTCTCCGTGTTTCCCCAACTGGTTATTCAGAGCCTGCTGTATCAGATAGCCGATGCCGCCCTGGGTATCTGCCACACAGTTAGCCAGTGGCGTGAGCGGTAATCCCTCTTTCTCATGGGCGATTTCCGCTCGGCGCAGATCCAGCCCCACCTGTGGGCCGTTGCCGTGCGTCAGCACGATGTCGTAATCCGACGAAAGCATTTCCAGCACCGTCTGGGCCACTTCTTTAACCGCGACTTGCTGATGTTCAACCGACTGGCTGGCGTTATCTTTGATGATGCTGTTGCCGCCAATTGCCACAACCACGAGCTGTTTCATTGTTTTTATCCTTGTAGGGCAAAGGCCGGTGGATGCCGCCTGAGGCTTATCCACCCTACAAAACCGTAGGGCGGATAAGTACGCGTCATCCGCCATTTTTTATACCGAGGTCACAACCTCAGAAGCCGCTTCACGGCGGTCGAGCACGTGCTTCACCACAAACATCGCGCCCATCATCAAATACGCGGTGACAAACATCAGCGAACTGCCCTGCGCAAGGCCGACCATCGGCGCGTGAATCACGCCAAACAGTGCCAGCAACGCGCCGACTGCCGCAGCCACCGCACCGCGTAACGGCTTGTTGATAATCGCGAAGATTGCCACGCAACCCCACAACATGCTGGCGAGCGGTGCACCGTTGCCCAAATGCACCAGTCCCTGGTAAAACACCCCTTTATGCGCCAGCGCTTCCGGGCCGATTTTCGCAGCCGACGTCCCGGCCGCGGCCATCACGCTATTCACCATGGTCAGCGCCCAGTTAGCTATCCACGGGAACAAGCAGATGAAGATAACCGGCACCTCTATTTTCGGTGTCTCTCGCACCACCTGGTTTGCCGTCACCACGCCGATAAACACCAGAATTGGCACAATGGCAGTCATCGGAATAATGGCGAGCATGAATGCACCGAGGCCAAACAACGGCACGATAAACATCGTCACACCGGACGCCAGCGTGTAGCCGATACTCGCACCCATCGCTTTCCATCCCGCATGGCCAACGTACACCGTCACCGGGAACGGGTTCCCCATCAGGCAACCGAGCGTGGAGGCAAGGCCGTTGGTTAGCATCACTTTGCGGGTGTTGTATTCATCACCCGCTGCGTGGGCACTCTCAATGTTTTCCAGGTCGAAAATGTAGTTAGCAAGCCCCAACGGAACTGCCGATGCCAGATAAGGCAGCGCGTGCGGCAAGCCTTGCAGGAAGCTATCGACATGAATCGATGGCGGGTTAAAGCCGAATGATGACATCGAGGCTTTGATGGCTTCCGGGCTTTGCAGGCCAGAAACCCACGCCAGTGCCGTACCGGCAACCAGCAGTAATAAGCCGGTCGGAATACGGGCAAAAATCGGCTTTTTACCAAACCAGTTGATGAAAATAAGCAGCAGCACGATGAAGGAAACCGTCGGCGCTTCAAATGCCTGAAGCATCGGGTTCATCGCCAGCAGCAATAAACCTAAGCCCGACAAACACGACAGCAGAACGGTACGCGGGATCATCTTGCGGATGGTTTCGCCAAGGAACGAACCACCCACCAGAATCATCGCTTCAACAAAACACCACACCAGGCCAATCTGAATTGCAAATTCGGCATCACCCGTTTGCTGGTATACCGGCATCAGCACCAAAAACGTCACGGTAAAGATAGACGGCGCACTTGGCCCGGAAGGCAGTGCGGTTACATCTTTTCGCCCTGTCTCTTTCGCCAGTTGCAAACCAAACCAGGCGTAGCAAATGCTCGCTACCAGCACCGCCAGCCCGAAGGCTGGCGCAATGCGCCCGTAAACAATCTCAGTCGGAATACCCACTACAAAAATGAGTAACCCCATCATGGTCAGCAAGTTGGTCAAGTTGTTGGTCATCAACCCGAAATATGCCGCCCAGTCACCGCGTTTCCACTCAAGCTTAACGTTTGTCATCGGGGTATCCCTCACAAAGAGTAACGCTCACCAAAGGCGAGCAGAGCCTTCTCAAAACATTCAAACGGCGGATGCACAATCCCGGCGCCAATCATGCCAATACCCGCATCTTTGTGGGCGATGGCGGTGTTGATCACCGGCAGAATGCCGCTGTTGCCGACGCGCGTGATATCAATGGCGGTCGGAATGCCCATAAACGACAGCAGCGGAATGGTGACGTTCGGGTTTTCGCCCAACGTGATTTCGCGCATCTGGCGTGAGAAATCGATCGCTTCATCCACGGTGCCGCCGACAAGCGCGACAATCGCCGGAGCCGTTGCCATAGCAAAACCACCGATGCCGTAGGTTTCGGTGATTGCGCTGTCGCCGATATCCAGCCCGGAATCTGCCGGTTTGTAGCCAGCAAACATCGGGCCGATCACCTGCTGCGCCGGGCCGGTAAACCACTGCCCCGGCAAGCCGCTCACGCGCAGGCCAAACTCCACGCCGTTACGCGCCATAGTGGTAACCACGGTGCTGTATTCGATACCGTGCGCCGCGTCCATTGCCGCTTTGCACATCGCCATCCACGTCGGGCCGGAGAAGTAATCGCTGCTGGCGACAAAATCGAACACTTCTTTCTGCTGCGCCACGGTGAAGCTGGTCTGAATAATCCACGGCGTCAGCGCCTGAATTAGTAGCGTGGTGCCCGCGTTGTTGCGGTTGTGGCACTCGTCGCCCATATGCAGCGCCTGCGCCAGCATCAAACGCAGGTCGATTTCACCCGCCAGTTTCATCGCATCGCGCAGCATGGGGCCAAGCACATCACGCATCCAGACAAGGCGGTCGATCACGCTCTGGTCGTTTGCGCCCATGCGCAGGATTTTCGCCATTTGCTCGCTGAGGTTGGTATAAGCGCGGTTGCCGTAGGTTTTGTTTTCGACGATATGCATAAACATCGAGGCGGACGTGACGCCCGCCATGGAACCCACGCAGTCGTGTTCGTGGCATGGCGAGAAGATGATTTCGCCGGAAGCGGCAAGCTGCGCGGCCTCATCAATATTTGCCGCCAGCCCTTCAAACACCAGTGCGCCCGTTACCGCGCCTTTCATCGCGCCACACATGTTTTCCCAGTCGACAGGCGGCCCAGCGTGAAGAATGGTGTTGCGCGTCATGCCCGGAACCACGTTAATCGCCTGGTCGTAACCCACCAGAACAGGCTGTGACTGGATGATGCGCTCAACGGCCAGTTTGTTTGCTGCTGCTACTTTCTCGGCAAGTGCCGGCGCGGCGATGGAATCGAGCGCTTTAACGACAGCTAAATTACCCTGCCCCGGTGGCGTCCAGTCCAGTTGCGTCACAGGAACGCTCTGCTTTTTCAAATCATCGCTGAACATTGCAATGCCGACGTTAATCACATTTAGCGGTTGGTTGAATAAACTCATTGTGCTTTCTCCTTGCAAACAAACTCACGTGCAAGCAAACCGGTGTTGGTGCTACTACTTGCCCAGATAACGCCCGCATCCGTCAGCATTTGGCACTGCTTTTCAAGCGATGGCGTGTCCAAATCGGTGCCCAACACGTAGCCCAGGATTTCCAGGTTACGTTCTTCACGGGCAGCAATGGCTTTCGCTTCTTTGATGGCGTCCAGCATCACACCAACAGGGTCTTCATGGGAGCCAAAGCCCAAGACGAAGTCCATTACGATCACGCCCACTTCCGGGTCACGTGCTTCCTGCAACAGGCGGCTAATACGGTTGGTTGGGTCAATCATCGGATGTGGTTTGCCGTTGGTGAAATCGTCATCGCCAAAATCGAGGAAGGTGTGGGCGACGCTGACATTGACATCTTTGAGGCGGTATTCAGGGTTCGGCTGGATATTGCTGTAGACGTCCGGGTACTTTTCCAGTGCTGCAAACATCGCTTCGTCACACAGCGTGCCGCCGCAGAACAGCGCACGAATATACTTTTGCTCAGGTTTCATGCGCGCACGGACTTCTTCAATCAGCGGCCAGTTGAGCGGGTGTAAGTCGAGCGACTCTTTTTTGATTCCGGTCAGCAGAACGGCCTTGAGAGCCGCTTCTTTGGTGGCACGGGCAAACTGCAAGCCCGGTTCGTCGGCACGCGTTTCGCCGTTCCCGAGGAAACAGACAACCACAGGTTTGCGGCAGGCCTGCGCGCGCTCCAGCACTTTACGGGCTACCGCTTCAGCAGGCGGTTTGGAAACCAGAACAATCACTTCAGTTTGCGCGTCACCTTCCAGCATCTGGATTGCATCGAGCATCATGATGCCGCCGATTTTCTCGCTTAAATCACGCCCACCGGTGCCGATAAGTTGTGAAATTCCACCGCCAAACTCATGGATACGTACGCTCAACTCCTGGCTGCCAGTACCGGACGCACCAATAATGCCAATTGAGCCACGGCGTACCGCGTTACCAAAGCACAGCGCTGCACCGTTGATAATCGCAGTGCCGCAGTCTGGCCCCATCATCAGCAGCCCTTTGCTGTGTGCAAGCTGCTTGAGTGCCAGTTCGTCATCAAGGGAAACGTTGTCGGAAAAGAGCATCACGTTGAGGTCGTTTTCCAGCGCCTGACGTGCTTCACGGGCAGCAAACGCACCATTGACCGAAATCACCGCGAGGTTACTTTCAGGGATATTTTGATGCGCGCTGGAAAGTGTTGCGTAACGAGATTCGTGGCGTGAATTGCCGCTGTCTTTGCGGGTGAAGAGCCCTTCAATGGCTTCAAGAGTGGCGTCGTTCGCCGTATCGCTCGCGCCTTTAATCACAATCATCAGGTCGCCATTTTTGGCCTGTTCGAGTTCGTCGTTTAACAGACCGAGGTTTTTCAGCACCCCTTTGTTCATCTCGGTCGCCATCGCGACAAACGCCTGTTCCACACCGTTAAGCTGGTTGGCTTTGGTTGAAATAGACATCAGTGAGACAGAATCAAAATAGGTGTTCTTTTTAATTACAATCCTGGTCGACATAATTTCCTCCGTTAATTTTGGTCAAAGCGAAGGCATCCGCCATGCCGCAAAGCATGTCGCATCCTGAACTCGATCCTATTTTTTTAATTTCGTTAATAGACTGCTGAATATTTTCTAAATCACCATTGACCACCTGATAAATAAAACCATAAATAGTTTCACGATAACGTTGGTCAATAGCTTCACGCAGCGTAATAGCGCTTAGCTGCGTGGTTTTATGTTTTTCTCTCTCGATAGCGACAATAAAAACATCTCTATATTTCCGCGCTGGATGCCCGGTAATAAATAAAACAGCACTCAGGCCCGCCAGATAATCATCACCGGATGGTGTTAGTCCAATACCTAAACCCAGCAATCCACTTATTCCTTTTTCAATCCCAGCGCAATTCCCTGTATTTAGCGCTGATATAAGCTGCTTTTGGTGTAATTGCAGCAGGCGGCTCATTTCCTGGTAGAAAATATTATCGCCATGAAAATAAAATAGTGACGAACTTTGTATGACACTGGCCTGTGTCATTTGCGCAAGATGTTGCCAATCAATCTGTTTTATTCGTGTGTGGCTTAGAAAAAACGCTTCCGGTTGCCAGCGTGTACAGCGCGAGAAATCGATACGTTTATCTGTGCCAATATCAATGCCGTTACTGTGAAAACTTACCCGTTCACCAGGCTTAAAGTGGTTCTGACAATGCTCTACTGCTAAACGACAGCTATTTGGTGCGTTATCACAATCAGTACTGAGCAAAGTGAAGATCTGTTGCCTTCCAGGGAGGTGAATATTCACCGCCCGGTCAAACACCTGCTCAACATAACCTGTTGTATCACCGTATAAATCCGGGGCGAAAAAAGCGCTATCTGCCGTTTGTGCAAAAAGGCACTGCCGCTGAAGATATCCGGCGATAGTGCATCTCCTGTGTTTTACGCGCCGGCATTTACCAGCAGTTCGGCAATCTCGTGATAGCCTTTTTCACGCGCAAGAGACAATGGGGATTTGCCATATTTATCGGTCATGTGCGGGTTGGCACCGTGATCCAGCAGTAGTTTGACGATCTCTTGCTGTTTCGCCCCGCCATCATTGAGCACGATAGCTTCAAGCAATGGCGTCCAACCAACAAAATTAGTGTGGTTAACGTTAATTTCGGTGCGTGTAACTAATTCGCGGACAATTTCAACGTGTCCTTTTTCGCTGGCAGGGGTAATTCCCACACCACCAAAGCGGGATAAACAATTCAGATCGGGATTTGCCGGTAATATCAAACGTAATAATGTCAGGTCGTTATTAAGACAACTCAGTAAGAAGGGGTTGAAACAGGTTTGGTCTTGCTTATTAATATCGGCACCGGCGGCAATTAAATATTCCACACAGTCATATTTTTTGTGCAGGCTGGCGAGGGTAATTGCCGTACGCCCCTGACGATTAGTGGAGTTAATATCCACGCCATCGCTAAGGCATTGTTTTAGATTTTCCAGATGCCCCTGCTCTGCTGCACTTAGAAATTCTGCAATAAGTTCTTTCTGAGACATATCCATACTCCCATACTTTGCTATTTCTGATGAATTGAGAATAGCAACACTATGGCCGCTTTAACATCCGTTTAAAAATCATTCATCGTTAATGACAGCATTGTTGAATAGTATTCAACAATGTGAGAAAAATGTGGTTCAGCGCAATCTTTTACCTATGATAAAACGGCTTTCGACAACCGTTAGCCTCAACTGGCAGTAACCACGTGAAGCCTTGTCAAAAGCGGGTTAAAGCGGATTCGAGAAGTGTGATGCTCTTCAAATTAGTTGTAACGGCAGTGTTAAATATGGTTCAAGGCAAAAGTGTGGATCATAAGGAATACAAATACATTCAACAATCGAGTTGGATGGGCGTCGGATGGTGCTGCGCTTATCCGGCATACGGGAGAGACACATGAATTCCATTTTTACCGAAGAGAACCTGCTGGCGTTCACCACCGCCGCGCGGCTTTCAAGTTTCAGCAAGGCTGCGGTCGAACTGGATGTCACGACTTCTGCCATCAGCTACACCATTAAGCGGATTGAGACGTACCTTGATGTGGTGCTGTTTGTGCGCAATACCCGCAGTATTGAACTGACCGAATCTGGCTTCTATTTCTATCGCAAAGCAACCGAACTGCTTAACGATTTCCACGCTATCAAACGCGGTGTCGATACCATCTCGCAAGGAATCGAGGTTAAGGTACGCATCTGTATCAACCAACTGCTTTACACCCCGCGCCACACAGCAAAGCTGCTGCAAATACTGAAAAAGCAGTTCCCCACCTGCCTGATAACCGTCACCACCGAGGTATATAACGGCGTGTGGGACGCCATTATTAATAACCAGGCCAACATCGCCATTGGTGCGCCGGATACATTGCTCGACGGTGGTGGGATTGATTACACGGAGATCGGCGCGATTCACTGGCAGTTTGCTATCGCCCCAACCCACCCGCTGGCATTTATGCCGGAACCCATTTCTGAAAGCCAGCTGCGCCTGTACCCCAATATCATGGTGGAAGACACGGCATCAACACTGAATAAAAAGGTGGGATGGCTGCTGCATGGGCAAGAAGCGATTCTGGTGCCAGACTTCAACACCAAGTGCCAGTGCCAGATTCTGGGAGAAGGTGTTGGTTTTTTACCAAGCTACATGGTGCGCGAGGCTCAGGATAGCGGCCTGCTGGTGACACGCCAGATTAACAACCCGCGCCAGGATTCACGCATGCTGCTGGCGACCCAACACGCCGCCACCGGGCAAGTCACCCGGTGGATCAAAAAGCAGTTTGCGCCAGGCGGGGTGCTGGCTGAGATTTATGGGGATTTGTTGCACCGGGAGTAAAAGGGATAAATCCACAAACTAATAATGGTTACTGATTTCCCCTTCCTTCTACTCCTTAAGTAGCGGTTCGCTACCCAATGATTAGCGAATTGATTTTGCTCAATATCCGCTCTGCCTCAGTTGCTATTTTCGCCGCCATTCATACGTCATAACAATGAGGTTACGATGGACGTCAGTCGCAGAAAATTTTTTAAAATCTGTGCCGGCGGGATGGCAGGGACTACCGCCGCAGTTCTGGGATTTTCTCCCAAAGCGGCACTTGCCGAGGTGCGCAACTTTAAGCTTTTGCGCGCCAAAGAAACCCGCAATACCTGTACATACTGCTCAGTAGGCTGTGGTTTGCTGATGTATAGCCTGGGCGATGGCGCGAAAAACGCCAAATCCAGCATTTTCCATATTGAAGGTGACCCGGATCACCCGGTCAACCGTGGGGCGTTATGCCCGAAAGGCGCGGGACTGCTGGATTACATCCACAGCGAAAGCCGCCTGCGTTACCCGGAATACCGCGCGCCAGGCTCTGATAAATGGCAGCGTATTAGCTGGGACGATGCATTCTCACGCATTGCCCGCCTGATGAAGGACGACCGCGACGCCAATTTCGTTGAGAAGAATGAGCAAAACGTGACGGTCAACCGTTGGCTCTCCACCGGCATGTTATGCGCGTCGGCGGCCAGCAACGAAACCGGAATGCTGACACAAAAATTTGTCCGTTCGCTGGGCATGTTAGCGGTAGATAACCAGGCGCGCGTCTGACACGGACCAACGGTAGCAAGTCTTGCTCCAACATTTGGTCGCGGTGCGATGACCAACCACTGGGTTGATATCAAAAACGCCAACGTGGTGATGGTGATGGGCGGCAACGCCGCTGAAGCGCATCCGGTGGGTTTCCGCTGGGCGATGGAAGCCAAAAACAACAACGACGCCACGCTGATTGTGGTCGATCCGCGCTTTACCCGCACAGCATCTGTTGCGGATATTTACGCGCCAATCCGCTCCGGCACCGACATTACTTTCCTGTCGGGCGTTCTGCTGTACCTGATTTCCAATAACAAAATCAACGCCGAATACGTTAAGCATTACACCAACGCCAGCCTGCTGGTGCGCGATGATTTTAGCTTTGATGACGGCCTGTTTAGCGGCTACATTGAGTCCAAACGCCAGTACGACAAAACCAGCTGGAACTATCAGTTCGACGAAAACGGCTATGCCAAACGCGACGATACGCTCAGTGACCCGCGCTGCGTGTGGAACCTGCTCAAAGAGCACGTTTCCCGCTACACGCCGGAAATGGTCGAGCATATTTGCGGCACGCCGCAGGCCGATTTCCTGAAAGTGTGCGAAGTGCTGGCCTCAACTAGCGCCGCCGATCGCACCACCACGTTCCTGTACGCGTTGGGCTGGACGCAACACACCGTCGGGGCGCAGAACATCCGCACCATGGCGATGATCCAGTTGCTGCTCGGCAATATGGGCATGGCGGGCGGCGGCGTGAACGCCCTGCGCGGGCACTCCAATATTCAGGGTTTGACCGATCTCGGCCTGCTATCCACCAGTCTGCCGGGTTACCTGACGCTGCCGTCAGAAAAACACACCGACCTGCAAACGTATCTCACTGCCAACACGCCAAAAGCCACGTTGCCGGACCAGGTGAACTATTGGGGCAACTATCCGAAGTTCTTCGTCAGCCTGATGAAAGCGTTCTATGGCGACGATGCGCGCAAAGATAACAACTGGGGCTTTGACTGGTTGCCGAAGTGGGACCAGGCGTACGACGTGTTGAAGTATTTCGACATGATGGACCGCAACAAAGTCACCGGTTACATCTGCCAGGGCTTTAATCCGGTGGCATCTTTCCCGGATAAAAACAAAATTGTCGCAAGCCTTAGCAAGCTGAAATATCTGGTGATTATCGACCCGCTGGTTACTGAAACATCCAATTTCTGGCAAAACCACGGCGAGATGAACGACGTGAACCCGGCGGCGATTCAGACCGAAGTGTTCCGCCTGCCATCCACTTGCTTTGCCGAAGAAGACGGTTCAATTGCCAACTCCGGACGCTGGTTGCAGTGGCACTGGAAAGGGGCAGATGCGCCGGGTGAAGCGCGTAACGACGGTGAAATTCTGGCCGGGATTTACCACCAGATCCGCGAGCTTTATCGCTCAGAAGGCGGCAAAGGTGCGGAACCATTGTTAAAAATGGGCTGGCATTACGAGCTGCCAGACCATCCTGAATCCGAAGAAGTTGCCAAAGAGAACAACGGTTACGCGCTGGAAGATTTGTTCGATGCCAACGGTAATTTGCTGGCGAAGAAAGGCCAGCTTCTGGACTCGTTTGCACTGATGCGCGACGACGGCACCACGTCCTCTGCCTGCTGGATTTACGCCGGGAGCTGGACGGCGAAAGGCAACCAGATGGCGAACCGCGATAATGCCGATCCATCAGGCCTGGGCAACACGCTGGGCTGGGCCTGGGCGTGGCCGCTCAACCGCCGCATTATCTACAACCGCGCGTCTGCCGATCCGCAGGGCAAACCGTGGGACCCGAAACGCATGTTGATCAAGTGGAACGGCGCGAAGTGGGTTGGCAACGATATCCCGGACTACAACACTGCCCCACCGGGCAGCGGCGTGGGGCCGTTTATCATGCAGCCAGAAGGTTTAGGCCGCCTGTTTGCCATCGACAAAATGGCGGAAGGCCCATTCCCTGAGCATTACGAACCGTTTGAAACGCCGCTGGGTACTAACCCGCTGCACCCAAATGTAGTCTCGAACCCGGCGGCACGCCTGTATGAAGCAGACGCTAAACGCATGGGCAAACGCGAGCAGTTCCCGTATGTCGGCACCACTTATCGTCTGACCGAGCACTTCCACACCTGGACCAAGCACTCACGGCTTAACGCGATTGCGCAGCCCGAGCAGTTTGTGGAAATCAGCGAGAAGCTGGCGAAAGCCAAAGGCATTGCCAACGGCGAGCATGTGAAAGTCAGCAGCAAGCGCGGGTTTATTCGCGCCGTTGCGGTGGTCACGCAGCGCCTGCAAACGCTGAACGCGGGCGGGCAGGAAGTGGAAACCGTCGGTATTCCGCTGCACTGGGGCTTTGAAGGTGCGGCGCGTAAAGGCTATCTCGCCAACACGCTAACGCCGTCCGTCGGTGACGCTAACTCGCAAACGCCAGAGTACAAGGCGTTTCTGGTCAACATTGAGAAGGCGTAAGGAGCGAACTCATGTCCATGCAATCTCAGGATATTATTAAGCGTTCGGCTACCAACGGTTTTACGCCGCCGCCGCAGGCTCGCGACTTCAAAGAGGAAGTCGCCAAGCTGATTGACGTCTCAAGCTGTATCGGCTGCAAAGCCTGCCAGGTAGCCTGTTCGGAGTGGAACGACATCCGCGATGAAGTCGGTCATTGCGTCGGGGTTTACGATAATCCCGCCGATTTGAGCGCCAAATCCTGGATGTTAATGCGCTTTAGCGAAACCACGCAAAACGGCAAGCTGGAGTGGCTTATCCGCAAGGATGGCTGCATGCACTGCGAAGATCCGGGTTGCCTGAAAGCCTGCCCGTCAGCCGGTGCCATCATCCAGTACGCTAACGGGATCGTCGATTTTCAGTCGGAACACTGTATTGGCTGCGGCTATTGCATCGCCGGGTGCCCGTTCAATATTCCGCGCCTGAATAAAGACGATAACCGCGTCTACAAATGCACGCTGTGTGTCGATCGCGTCAGCGTGGGCCAGGAGCCGGCCTGCGTGAAAACCTGCCCGACGGGTGCCATTCATTTTGGCACCAAAAAGGAGATGTTGGACGTAGCCGACGAGCGCGTGGCGAAGCTGCAAAAACGCGGCTATCCGCACGCGGGCGTTTACAACCCGCAGGGCGTCGGCGGTACACACGTGATGTACGTGCTGCACCACGCCGACCAGCCGGAGCTGTACCACAATCTGCCGAAAGATCCGCAAATCGACGTGCCGATTAACCTGTGGAAAGGGATCCTCAAACCGCTGTCGGCGGCGGGCTTTATCGCCACCTTCGCCGGGCTGATTTTCCATTACATCGGCATTGGGCCGAACGAAGAGGTGGATGAAGACGAGGAGGAACATCATGATTAAGCAGAGCAAATCGATTGTCAGGACGAAATTTATCGACCGCGCCTGTCACTGGACGGTGGTAATTTGCTTCTTCCTGGTGTCGCTTTCCGGCATCGCGCTGTTCTTCCCGACGCTGCAATGGCTGACGGAAACCTTCGGCACGCCGCAGATGGGGCGCATCCTGCACCCGTTCTTTGGGGTGCTGATTTTCGTGGCGCTGATGTTTATGTTTGTGCGTTTCGTGCATCACAATATCCCGGAAAAGCAGGACTGGCCGTGGGTGAAAAATATTGTCGAAGTGCTGAAGGGCAACGAGCATAAAGTCGCGGATGTCGGCAAATATAACGCCGGGCAGAAGATGATGTTCTGGACCATTATGAGCATGATTTTCGTGCTGCTGGTAACCGGTGTAATTATCTGGCGGCCTTATTTCGCCTCGTACTTTCCCATCAAACTGGTGCGTTACAGCCTGCTGATTCACGCCACCGTCGCCATCATATTGATCCACGCCATTTTGATTCATATGTATATGGCTTTCTGGGTGAAAGGGTCGATTAAAGGGATGATCGTCGGCAAAGTCAGCCGCCGCTGGGCACAGAAGCACCATCCACGCTGGTATCGTGCGGTTCTGGCGAAAGAAGCGAAGAAAGAGAGTACTGAAGGGTTGTAGTGCTCTGCCCTGATTTCCCCGGTGCATTTGTGCCGGGGATTTGAATCAGCGGTTATTTTCCCGGACAATGCGCTTTTGGCTCTGTTTAAACCTTATCCGGCATAATCATAATGATGAAACACCCTCTCGAAACCTTGATAAGCGCTGGCAGTATTTTGCTGCTGGCGTTTTTTTCCTGCCTGCTGCTTCCGGCCCCGGCGCTGACCATTGAACTGGCGCAAAAGCTCATCACGATGTTCCATCTGCTGGATATGAACCAGCTTTACACCATTATTTTCTGCCTGTGGTTCCTGGCTTTGGGTGCAATTGAATACTTCGTGATTCGCTCTATCTGGAAGCGCTGGTTTTCGATTGACCGGGAAGCGTAGCGTCGCTGTTGTAGGGTGGATTAGCGCAAGCGACATCCACCATTTACACCAGAATTGTCGGATGGCGCTACGCTAATCCGACCTACAACGAGGTGGGTAACACAATCGAACGAATATCATTACCCGTCGGTGCTTGATGAATCCGCAGCCCAAACTGATCAACCACGGCAAATATATGCTCGAAAATATCAGCCTGAATGGCTTCATATTCCAGCCATGCTACGGTGTTAGTAAACGCATAAATCTCTATCGGCAAGCCTTCAGCCCCTGGTGCTAACTGGCGCACCATTAGCGTCATATCCTTACGAATACGTGGATGGTTTTGCAGATATTCGGTGAGATAAACCCGGAATGTCCCGACGTTGGTCATGCTACGGGCATTGAGCACTGAAACCCCGTCGCTATTATGGGTTCGATTATATTCTTCAATTTCTTTGCTGCGCGAGTCGATATAGGGCTTCAATAATCTCGCATTCATTAAGCGCTGTATTTCATCGGTGGAAAGAAAATGAATACTGGTGGTGTCAATATTAATACTGCGCTTAATGCGGCGACCACCGGACTGCGACATGCCACTCCAGTTTTTAAAGGCATCAGAAACCAGAGCATAAGTTGGAATAGTGGTAATAGTATTATCCCAGTTACGCACCTTCACGGTAGTCAGACCAATATCAGTCACCGCACCATCAGCACCAAACTTAGGCATTTCCAGCCAGTCACCCAGCTTTAACATACGGTTTGCCGAGAGCTGTATACCGGCCACCAGCCCAAGAATCGGATCTTTAAATACCAACATTAATACCGCAGCCATTGCACCCAGGCCGCTGATAAGAATCGCAGGAGATTGGCCGATAATTCTGGAAATCATCATGATGCCAATCACCAGGGAGCTAATGAGCTTCACACCCTGGAATATTCCTTTTAGTGGAATATCCGACGTAATAGTAAATTTCTGTGAGAAATTATAAATAACATCCAGCAAGGAGAATAACGACAGTAAGGAATAGAGCATAATCCAAAGCTGTGCGCCGATAATTAATATCTCGCTGGCGTCACTGCCTTTTTGCAGCCACAGCACCGCCTGAATATTAACGATAATCCCTTGCAGGGTTGAAGCAAGCCTATGAAATAGCTTGTTTTCTGTGATGATTTGCAGCCACAAATGCTGACTGGATTGCGCACGTTTCTCAAAAGTGCGCAGTACAACGCGGTGTAGAATAAAATGTACAATTAATGCAAATACAAAAATAATACCCAGAACGACTAATATCGAAGTTGTTGGATCAAGCACAACACCAAAAGTACTTAGAAATGAAACCAAATCTTTCATAATAACTCCTTCCTGAACAACGCATATAATGGAGGGAGATGATTCTTAGTGCAACTTTCAAGGCATTTTAATTCACTGAACATTCTTTACAATATTATCATTGCATTTATGAGTAGCAGCTAATTACCAGTGATAATAATGAGATAAAAACAGTATCTACGCCCGATCATTTCCAGACGGCTGGCTATACTCAATTCAATAATTGTCAGAACAATGAGAGTCCAGCATGCCACTAAGTGATTTTAATCATTCTGACCCATACACCCTCGGCATCGAGCTGGAATTGCAAATCATCAATCCACCAGCCAACGATCTCAGCCAGGACTCATCGCTGCTGATTGACTCTCTGAAAGGCCTGGTGACAGAAGGCGAAGTCAAACATGACATCACCGAAAGCATGCTGGAAATCGCCACTGGGGTGTGTGGCGATATCGCGCAGGCTCAGGCGCAGCTTTCAAGTTTGCGCCAGCATGTGCTGCAATCAGCAAGTAAACATCATCTGGCAATTTGCGGTGGCGGTACGCATCCATTTCAAAAATGGCAGCGCCAGGAGGTGTGCCAGAGCGAACGCTATAACAAAACGCTCGAGCTATATGGCTATTTAATGAAGCAGGCGACAGTATTTGGCCAGCATGTGCATGTCGGCTGTGAGAACGAAGAGGACGCTATTTATTTGCTGCATGGCCTGTCGCGCTTTGTTCCACACGTCATCGTGCTCTCGGCTTCATCGCCGTATATTCAGGGGGCAGATACAACCTATGCCTCGTCACGTTTGAATATCTTCTCGGCATTCCCGGATAACGGGCCTGCGCCTTTCGTCGGCGACTGGAACGAGTTTAAGTGGATGTACCAACGCCTTGAGTCCAGCAGCATCGTTCAATCGATGAAAGACCTGCACTGGGATATTCGTCCAAGTCCAAAATTTGGCACCATTGAAGTACGTGTAATGGACACGCCGCTGACTATTACACGTGCGGTCCATATCGCCGGATTTATTCAGGCGTTGGCGCTGTGGCTGCTGACCGAGCGCCCGTTCGTCCCGCGCTCGGAAGATTACCTGCTCTACCGTTTCAACCGTTTCCAGGCATGCCGCTTTGGGCTGGAAGGCGTGCTGACGGATGTGCGCAGTGGCGAGCAACGCACAATGGCGGAAGATATTTTGCCATTGCTGGATACTCTTGCGCCTTATGCGGCACAACTCCGGGCATCATCAGCTTTAGAAGCCGTTGAAGGTTATGTGCGTAATAACGACAGTGATACGCGCCGCATTCGGCAGTTTATTGCTGAGGGAGGTCTTCTAACCGAGTTGATGCGAGAACATTGTGAAATTTGGGCAACTGAGTGAATTTATTCTCTGCCAGGTGGCCTATTTGAAATAGGCCAATGCGATTTCTGAAAAACTTCTCTTTTTGCTGAATATTAACCACAGCTAAATATCGATTAACGCTTAAACCTTAGCGCCTCAACAAATAAAGAAAATGCGGTGGTATGTTGTTTACGGCTTGGGTAATACAGGTAATAACCGGGGAATGGAGTGCACCACTCTTTAAGTACCGTGACCAGCTCGCCACGCTCAACGGCTGCTGCTACCGAATCCTCCGGGACATAGGCCAGGCCAAGACCGACTGTTGCGGCATCAATCCGCTGGCGCAAGCTGTTAAACGTCAATTGCCCGTCAACGCGCACGCGTAATTCCCGCCCCTCTTTTTCAAATTCCCAGGCATACAAGCCACCCATAGTTGGCAGACGCATATTGATGCAATTATGGCTTTGTAATTCTTGCGGTGAATGCGGTGTGCCTTGCTTTGCGAGGTAATCAGGGGAACCAACTACCGCCATACGCATGTCAGGGCCAATGCGTACCGCAATCATATCTTTGGCAACTTGTTCACCGAGACGAATTCCGGCATCAAATCGCCCGGTAACAATATCCGTCAGGGTGTTATCGACAGTAATTTCCACTTTTATATCCGGGTAATCCCCCAGAAAAGATTTCAGTACAGGCCACAGCACCGAATCTACCGCGTGTTCTCCTGCAGTTATGCGGATATTGCCCGCTGGGTTTTCACGCATTTCAATCAGCGCTTCCAGCTCGCCTTCAATTTCTGCGAAACGAGGCCCAAGGCTCTCCACCAGCTTTTCACCGGCTTCAGTTGGGGCAACGCTGCGTGTTGTGCGCGTCAGTAAGCGTAATTCGAGGCGCTCTTCCAGAGCGCGAATAGCGTGGCTTAACGCCGACTGAGATACGCCTAATTTGGCGGCAGCTTTGGTGAAGCTACGTTCACGGGCAACCACCAGGAATGAAATCAGGTCGTTAAAGTTCTCTTTTAACATATGCAAATCTGCCATCGCTGCATTAACTGGTTATCAGTATACGCCGATTCATGAATTCAACTCATAGCTCCTTGCGTATTTACCGGGCTAATCAGCAGTAATAACAGGCGCTAACATAGCTTTTTCGCTCCTCGTAACGAAGCGTGGGCACTCAAACCACGACCAACTTATCTGCCAGTCGCGCTCAGTTACCTATACTTCTGACTGGTGTTATCTCTGTTAACCCCGGCATTGAATGCCGAAGTAGAGGAAAAAATGGAAGAAAAGCTGAAAATCATCCAGGCTGGATCACAGCCTTCTCAAACGGGTCCGGAAAGTTACTTCACAGGTAGAGTCCGTATTGATGCACCTTTCCAGACCACGCCCCCCGCTCGTACCGGTGGCGCTACCGTCACCTTTGAACCTGGCGCACGTACCGCCTGGCATACGCACCCACTTGGGCAAACTCTGATTGTCACCCATGGGCACGGCTGGTTGCAGGAATGGGGTGGTGAAATCCGCCAAATGAATCAAGGTGATATCGTCTGGATCCCTGAAGGGGTGAAGCATTGGCATGGCGCGACGCCAGACAACGCTATGACGCATATCGCCATTGCTGAGTCACTCAATGGCACCCCTGTCGAGTGGCTGGAACACGTCAGCGACGATCAATACAAAAAAGATACCCTTCATTCTTGAAGTTGCTTCGGCGTTGGCTGCACTCACCCCAGTCACTTACTTGAGTAAGCTCCCGGGGATTCTCGAGTTTGCCGCCTTGAAGCAACTTCAATTATTTTGGGTATAGCCTCTCAACCCGGAGAACAACCATGACGATGAAAGTGCTCGGTTATGCGGCACAGTCCGCAGATGTTCCACTTGCTCCATTCGAATTTATGCGACGCGCACCGCGTCCTGATGACGTGGTGATCGAAGTGATGTACTGCGGCGTTTGCCACTCAGACCTACACCAGGCGCGTAATGACTGGGGTTTTAGTCAATATCCTGTGGTGCCCGGCCATGAAGTCGTTGGGCGCGTGGCCTCCGTTGGCAGTGACGTGACAAAATTCAAGCCAGGCGATTACGCGGGTATCGGCTGTATGGTGGACTCGTGTCGTATCTGCCATCCGTGTAAAGAGGGCCTTGAGCAGTACTGTGAAGAGGGCAACGTGCAGACCTACAATGGCGTTGATCGCCATGATCATCTGCCAACCTACGGTGGTTACTCGCAGGCGATTGTCGCCTCAGAAGATTTTGTGCTGAAAATGCCTGAGGGCATGGATCTCAAAGGTGCGGCCCCATTGCTGTGCGCGGGTATTACCACGTGGTCGCCACTGCGCCACTGGAATGTAGGCGAAGGTAGCAATGTGGCTGTTATCGGGCTGGGTGGCTTAGGCCATATGGCACTGAAACTGGCAAACGCGATGGGGGCGGAAGTCACTCTGTTCACCCGTTCTGCGAGCAAAGAGGAAGACGCACGCCGTCTGGGGGCGCATCACATTGTACTTTCCACCGATGATGAGCAGATGGCATCGGTTAGAAATCAGTTCGACCTGATTATCGACACCGTACCTTATGACCACGATATCAACCCGTATATGCCAACTCTGACGCTGGATGGCACGCTGGTGTATGTCGGTTTGCTGGGCAACATTGAACCGCCAGTTAGCACCTTGCCGATGATTCTGGGTCGCCGTTCAGTTGCCGGATCCTGTATTGGCGGCATCAAAGAAACCCAGGAAATGCTGGATTTCTGCGGTGAACACGGGATTGTTTCAGATATTGAGATGATCAACATGCCGGATATCAACGCAGCCTATGAGCGGATGCTGAAAAGTGATGTGAAGTACCGTTTCGTGATTGATATGGCGACGCTGAAAGCCTGATTGCACAAACCCTCTCTGTAAAAAAGGGAGGGTTTTTCTGGTTATAGCCTCCCTTCCAACATCACATTTCATATACAATCGCGCAACACTTGCTGTATTTGGTAGATAGCCCGGTTGCCGTCACTCTTCTCCCTTTCACGTCATAAATGGCCTTTTGCTCTCGCTTTACTGGCGATGGCGATGCTTTTTATCGCCCCGGTGATTTCAAAATCACTGGAACAGCGGCGTGCGGCGGCGAATGGTGACCATCATGTGATGAGCCATTCAGGCGGCATGATGATGGAGATGGGCAATATGGAAATGCCTACCACATCCCATTTGATGCCGGGCGCGGGCGCTTCCTTGATGGATGATATCGCCTGCGGGTATTGCCAACTTCTGCTGCATATCCCACTGATCGTCTGGCTATTTATTCCCTTTGTCTGGTTGGCGTGGCGTATTTCGCGTGCGCCACCTCCTCCGGTTATCGCAGCGCGTCTGCCCCAGCATGACGATGCCGAAGCGCTGCCACGCGCGCCTCCTGTCGAACTGTCTCGTTAATACAAACATCATTTAACGTCACAGTTGTACTGGAGATAACCATGTCTGTGAATCAATCTCAGCTCGCCCGCCGTGGCGCGCTGCTGACGCTTTTGCGTCGCCTGCATTTCTATATTGGCTTGTTTGTTGGTCCGTTTATTTTTATCGCAGCACTTACCGGCACCCTATATGTGTTGACGCCACAAATTGAGAATGCGCTTTATCATGAAGCCTTGCGCACGCCAGATACCGGCCCAAACCAATCGCTTTCGCAGCAAATAGGCGCTGCACGCCATTATATTGGCAACGATGCCAGCATCTCAGCCGTACGGCCTGCCCCTTATCCAGGCGACACCACCCGTGTGCAGTTTGTTGACTCGACGCTTGGTGAGTCCGAATCTCGTGCCATTTTTGTCTCGCCTGCAACACTTGCCATTCAGGGTGATATGACGGTGTATGGCACCAGCGGTGTGCTGCCACTGCGTACCTGGATTGATCAATTCCATCGCGCATTGCTGTTGGGTGATACCGGCAGAATTTACAGTGAGCTTGCTGCGTCCTGGCTATGGGTTGCAGCACTTGGCGGCGTGGTGTTGTGGCTGACCTCACGGCCAAAAAGAAAGTTAAAAGTACGGCAAACCCCGCAAAGAAAAGCGCGCCACTGGCACATTACGCTGGGTGCTGCGTTGCTGCTCGGCCTGCTGTTTTTCTCTGCCACCGGGCTGACATGGTCGCAGTGGGCAGGCGGCAATATCGACAAAATGCGCAGCACGCTCGGTTGGATGACGCCGCAGGTAAATACCTCGCTGGCACCAAAAACCGGGCATCAGCACCACGATCCCCACGCCGAACATCATGCCATGATGCCGGGAATGGTAATGCCGCAAACAGACGACAGTGTCTGGGATCAGGTACTTGCAGCCGCTCGTGGCGCCGGAATTGAATCGAGTAAAATCGAAATTCGCTCAGCCCGTTCGGCAGATAAGGCCTGGACCGTGACCGAAATTGACCGCGCCTGGCCGACGCATGTTGATACCGCAGCAGTCGATCCAACCAGTTTTAAGGTGATTGACCGCACCTGGTTTGCTGATTTCCCGCTGGTTGCCAAACTGACGCGCTGGGGAATTGATGCTCATATGGGTGTGCTTTTCGGGCTGGCAAACCAGCTATTGCTGGCAGCGTTTGGCATTGGTCTGTGCGCGATGGTGATTCTCGGTTACCGGATGTGGTGGTTAAAACGCCCGGCGGCTTCTGCGAGCAACCCCGCACAAACGCTAAGTGAAGCGTGGCTTGCACTGCCAGGTGCGTGGCGTGCAGGAGTGGTGATTGTCGCGCTGCTCTTTGGCTACTGCCTGCCGGTAATGGGTGCCAGCCTGTTGCTGTTTATCGTTGCTGATATTGGCCGCTGGCGCAAAAACGCGTTGAAATTGCAGACTTCGTAATTCCCTTCCCCCTCTCTTTCTGGCGAGGGGGAAATCGTATTCTCCAGCCCTCCCCTCTACAAATATTGGTCCTACCAATCCCGCCAAAAACGTGACCTCTTTGTGCATAACGACAAAAAAGCGCAACACCAATATTGCCATTAATTAACAAAAGATTAACCTTTACGCATTATCTACCCTACATCGCAATATTGGTCCTACCAATTAAGCGAAAAATAATAAGCACATCACGTTCTGGAGAGTCCTGCATGCAAGCCTGGCAACAAGTCTATGACCCCGCAGGTAACATATGGCTATCAAGCCTCATCGCCGCTATTCCGATTATTTTCTTCTTCTTCGCACTGATTAAACTGCGTATGAAGGGCTACACCGCCGCCACCATTACCGTGGTCCTGGCGCTATTAGTGGCGTTACTTTTCTACCGTATGCCGGTTGACCGCGCATTGTCGTCAGTTGTGTACGGCTTCTTCTACGGACTCTGGCCGATTGCCTGGATTATTATCGCCGCGGTTTTTGTCTATAAAATCTCAGTAAAAACCGGGCAGTTCGACATTATCCGTTCGTCGATTCTTTCCATTACGCCTGACCAGCGCCTGCAAATGCTGATCGTCGGTTTTTCCTTCGGCGCGTTTCTTGAAGGGGCTGCGGGTTTCGGTGCGCCAGTGGCGATTACCGCCGCATTACTGGTTGGCCTCGGCTTTAACCCGCTATACGCCGCTGGTCTTTGCCTGATAGTGAACACCGCACCAGTAGCGTTTGGTGCGATGGGGATTCCCATTATTGTCGCAGGCCAGGTTACCGGACTCGATAGCTTTGAGATCGGCCAAATGGTGGGCCGCCAGTTGCCGTTCCTGACCATGATTGTACTGTTCTGGATTATGGCGATTATGGACGGCTGGCGCGGTATTAAGGAGACGTGGCCTGCGGTAATTGTGGCGGGTGGTTCATTCGCCATAGCGCAATTCCTCAGCTCAAACTTCTTAGGGCCAGAGCTTCCTGACATTATCTCTTCGCTGGTTTCACTGGTTTGCTTGACCGCTTTCTTACGCGTCTGGAAGCCGGTTCGCATCTTCCGTTTTGGCGATATTGGCGCATCGGTCACCGATCAGACGCTGGCTCGCAAAAACTACACCGCCGGCCAGGTGGTTCGCGCCTGGATGCCGTTTATCTTCCTGACAGCAACCGTCACACTCTGGAGCATCCCGCCGTTTAAAGCGCTGTTTGCACCAGGTGGTGCCATGGCTGATTGGGTATTGAACGTCTCGGTGCCATTCCTCGACAAAATGGTCGCCAAAATGCCACCGGTTGTCGCCGAAAGCATGGCCTACGCGGCGGTGTATAAATTTGACTGGTTCTCAGCAACCGGCACCGCGATTCTGGTTGCAGCACTCATCTCCATCGTTTATCTGCGCATGAAACCGAAAGCGGCCATCGAAACCTTCGGTGAAACGCTCAAGGAGCTGGCGCTGCCGATTTACTCCATCGGCATGGTGTTGGCATTCGCGTTTATCTCCAACTACTCCGGCCTTTCGGCAACGCTCGCTCTGGCGTTGGCGCATACTGGCCACGCATTTACTTTCTTCTCGCCTTTCCTTGGCTGGCTGGGTGTGTTCCTGACGGGTTCAGATACGTCATCAAACGCCTTGTTCGCCGCGTTGCAGGCCACGACCGCACAACAGATTGGCGTGTCGGACTTGCTGCTGGTTGCCGCCAACACCACGGGTGGCGTCACCGGGAAGATGATTTCGCCGCAATCTATCGCCATCGCCTGTGCAGCAGTAGGGCTTGTGGGTAGAGAGTCGGATCTGTTCCGCTTCACCGTTAAACACAGCCTGATTTTCACCTGCATGGTTGGCGTAATTACTACACTACAGGCCTATGTCTTAACCTGGATGATCCCTTAATGACGACGCACCTGCGCCTGGCCGACCATCTGGTCGAGCGCGTAAAAGCACTGATTAGCGAACGTAATCTGGAGGCGGGCATGCGGTTGCCCGCCGAACGCCAGCTTGCGGCTGAAATGGGCGTCTCACGCTCATCAATTCGCGAGGCGATTCAAAAGCTAATTAGCGAAGGCATTCTGATTAGCCGTCGCGGCGGCGGCACCTTTGTGCGCTATGAAGTTCAGGCGTGGTCTGAACAACGAATCGTACAGCCACTGAAAACGCTGGTGGAAGATGACCCCAACTACCGCTACGACATTTTAGAAGCGCGCCACGCGATAGAAGCCAGCACTGCGTGGTACGCCGCTCAGCGGGCCACACCTGCCGATAAAGAGAAGCTCATCGCCTGCTTTGATGCGACGGTGAAATTTAAAGAGAGCGATGACCCGGATCTCGCAGCCCAGGCCGACGTGCGCTTTCACCTGGCAATTGCCGAAGCCTCTCACAACATCGTATTGCTCCAGACGATGCGCGGTTTTTTTGACCTGCTGCAATCCTCAGTAATGCATAGCCGCCAGCGCATGTACACCGTACCGGCAATTTTTGCCGGGCTAACTGAACAGCATAACGAACTGTTGCAGGCCATTCTGGCAGGCGACCCGGAACGTGCGCGCACTGCCGCAAAAACACACCTTGGGTTTGTCCATACCACGATTAAAACCCTGCATGAAGATGAAGCCCGACAGGCGCGAATCACCCGCCTGCCCGATGAAGATACCGACGTAACAAGGGACGAAAATCCATGATTATTTCAGCTGCATCAGACTACCGCGCCGCGGCAAAACGCATTTTGCCGCCATTCCTGTTCCATTATATTGACGGTGGGGCTTATGCCGAACACACGCTGCGTCGCAACGTTGATGACCTGGCGCAGGTGGCGTTAAAGCAGCGCGTATTGAAAAACATGTCGGCATTGAGCCTTGAGACCAAACTGTTTAATGAAACCCTATCGATGCCGGTAGCGCTCGCACCGGTTGGTTTGTGCGGAATGTATGCCCGCCGTGGTGAAGTTCAGGCGGCAAAAGCGGCAGCCGCAAAAGGCATTCCGTTTACGCTTTCTACCGTTTCTGTCTGCCCGATCGAAGAAGTGGCACCCGCCATTGACCGACCAATGTGGTTCCAGCTGTATGTTTTAAAAGACCGTGGTTTTATGCGCAATGCGCTGGAGCGCGCCAAAGCCGCTGGCTGCTCGACGCTGGTGTTTACCGTTGATATGCCGACCCCAGGTGCGCGTTATCGCGATGCGCATTCCGGTATGAGCGGGCAACATGCCGCGCTTCGTCGTTACTGGCAGGCCGTGACGCATCCGCAATGGGCGTGGGATGTCGGCCTGAACGGTCGCCCCCATGATTTAGGGAATATCTCAACTTATCTGGGTAAACCGACCGGGCTTGAAGATTATATTGGCTGGCTTGCAAATAACTTCGACCCGTCGATTTCCTGGAGTGACCTGGAGTGGATTCGTGAGTTCTGGGATGGCCCGATGATCATCAAGGGCATTCTCGACCCGCAAGATGCCAAAGATGCGGTACGTTTCGGGGCTGATGGGATTGTGGTGTCAAACCACGGGGGCCGCCAGCTCGACGGCGTGCTGTCATCGTGTCGCGCCCTACCCGCCATTGCTGACGCTGTCAAAGGTGATATCGCGATTCTTGCCGATAGCGGCATCCGCAGTGGGCTGGACGTGGTGCGCATGATTGCGCTCGGAGCCGATACTTGCCTGTTAGGCCGCGCTTATCTGTATGCGCTGGCAACTCACGGCCAGGCAGGTGTCACCAACTTGCTGAACTTAATCGAGAAAGAGATGCGCGTGGCGATGACGCTGACCGGTGCTAAATCTATCTCTGAAATCAGCCCTGAGTTGCTGGTGCGCGAAGGGCTTAAAGATATTCTTTCGCCACAAAGCATGGCGGTTGGGTTTTAAATAAACTGATGCTCGCCAGGTTGTAAGTGGCGAGCATTTCCACTTAATTCGTCAGCTCCGCAAAACTGATACCAGCAGCATTAATGATTTTTTTAGTAGTGCTAATGGTCGGGTTGCCGCGTGAGGAAAGCGTTCTGTAGAGCGTTTCGCGGTTCAGTTTGGTTTCGGCTGCAATTTTGCTCACCCCGCCCCGAGCTTCAACAAGGCGGCGTAAAGCGAGCAGGAATAACACTTCACCGTTTTCTTCATCCAGACCCGCAAATGCCCCTTTTATATATTCAACGGCAAAGGCGGGATCTTCTTGAAGCATTTCAATAACAGTTTGGTCAAACTCGTTAAATTTCATTTTCTGACTCCCGATGTTCTTGCCACCACGCCACTGCCTGGTCGATATCTGCTTGCTGCTTGCGTTTGTCACCACCGAGCAGTAACAGATAAGTATTCTTGCCTTCATGGGCGTAATAAATTCTGTAGCCCGGCCATTCATCAATGCGCATTTCCCAAACGCCTTGCCTGCAAGGCTTATGGTCACCTGGGTTATTGAGCGCTAACTGGTCAATTCGTTGTACGATCTTTGTTTTAGCGCGTACATCCCTTAACACCCTTAACCACTCATCAAATGGAACCCTGCCATTTTGCAGCCTGAAATACTTAATGATGTTCATCCCTGAAGCCCCTCAATTGTAGCTTAAATACCACAGCGATCAATGAATAAATTTTGCGCGAAAAAGCTTATTGCGCAGCAGGCTACAGCAGGACCAATGAATACAGCGAGAGAAGTTCGAAGGGGTGTTTCAGCTTTGCGGCATATCTTCCAGGATGGAAATAAATGGAGCAACGCTGCCGCCGAAATTCATCGGGACAGCGTTTGTAGAACGTTAATTGAGTTTGTAATCGAGGGTAATTTCAGCTTTCATCAATTGTGAAACCGGACAACCGGCTTTGGCTTTCTGAATGATTTTGTCGAACTTCGCGCTATCTGCATTCGGCACTTTTACCGTGCTGGTTAACGCTATTTTGGTGATAGCAAAACCACCATCGGTTTTATCCAGTGAAACATCGGCTACTGTATCAATGCTTTCTGCTGTGTAGCCCTCTTCGCCAAGCATCAGCGAGAGCGCCATCGAGAAACAGGCTGCATGTGCGGCACCAATTAGCTCTTCTGGATTGGTACCGGCTGCGCCTTCAAAGCGGGTATTAAAACCATATGGCTGTTCTTTCAATGCGCCGCTCTCGGTAGAGACGGTGCCTTTACCGCGTTTAATGTCACCTTCCCAGTGAGCCTGCCCTTTCTTATGAATCGTCATCTTTGTGCTCCTGTTTTATTTACGCAAAGCATAAGTATAGAAGTTGAATACAGGTCTGCCTGGCAACTAAGAGCAATCCTTACCGCGTAAAAATAAATCGAATAAATCCTCACCCTCAAGTGTTCACTGCATACCGAACACCACGAGGGCTTTACCATGAACCGTTTTTCTCCCTGGTTGTTACCTGCTATTGCGAGCAGCTTCTTATTACTTTCAGGCTATGCCCAGGCGATGGGTGGCAGCAGTGACGAACCCACCCCGCCAACCTGTCCGAAAGGGCAAATTTATGACTCGAAAACCAAAACCTGCATGGTCGATAAAGGCGGGATGATTGGCGATGAAGCGCGTACCGATTACGCCTACGCGCTGGCAAAAGCGGGTCGTTATCAAGAAGCTCTGGATATGCTCAACACGCTAAAAGATCCCAACACTGCCGAAGCGCTAAACTATCGAGGCTACGCCACTCGCAAGCTTGGCCGCACCGATGAAGGCATCAGCTATTATTTAAAATCTGTAGCGCTCGATCCCAAATATCCAAAGGTTCGTGAATATCTGGGCGAAGCCTACATGATCAAAAATCGTCCTGATTTAGCACGTGAGCAGCTTGCGACTATCAAAACGCTGTGCGGTGTCGGTTGCGAAGAATATCGTGACCTTGCAGCAGCCATCGACGGTCATCCGGAATCCTGATATTCGCCTGTGGAGGCAAAAATCAGCAGCGAGACAATACGCAACGAAATAGCCCACTACCTCTCCCGTTTGTGGCGTTACGCCCTGGTGCTTTCACATAAGCGGGATGTGGCGGACGATCTCGTTCAGGCTACCTGTGTGCGGGCACTGGAACGCGCCTCACAATACGTTGCTGGCAGTCGGATGGACCGCTGGCTGTTCTCTATTTTGCATTCGATCTGGATTAATGAAGTGCGGGCCCAGCAAATTCGCCGCGGGCAAGGTTTTGTTGATGTGGATGAACTGCCCGGAACTGAAAACAGTGATGACCCTATTTGGTCAAACGATGTGATGAAACGAGTTAATCGCCTACCCGAAGCCCAGCGAAATACCGTTTTTTTGGTATACGTAGAGGAGTTGTCATACCAGGAAGCAGCAGTAGTGTTGAATGTGCCTGTTGGAACGGTAATGAGCCGCCTTTCCACGGCGCGTCTCACGCTTGCAAGAGACAGCGCACTCCAGCCAAATTCGCCGCAAATCAAAGGAGAGAAATCATGAGACTTCCGCTGGGTTCGGACGAAATGCTGGTGGCGTATCTGGATAATGAGCTCAGTGATGCACAGCGCAAAGTTCTGGAAAGCAGGCTGTTTGAGGACGACGCTCTTGCTCAGCGCCTGGCTCTACTGGAGCGAAGCAATCTGCCTTTTAAAACGGCTTTTGAACCACTACTGGAGATGGCCCCAGCTAAGCGATTACAACAGCGGCTCCCTCCTGAAATTCGCAAAACCTCAGGGGTTTCGCGACGCCATTTGATCGCGGCCGCAGTCGGTTTCCTGGCACTTGGCGTGATTGGCGATCGGGTGATTATTCATTTAACGCAACCCGAAGATAACTGGCGCGAATTAGTGGCGCAGTATATGGCGCTTTATACGCCGGAAACACTGGCAGAAACGCCATCAAACCAGGCTATGGATGCGCAATTGCAGACAACAGGCGAACAGCTAGGCCTTGTTCTTTCCTCTTCGAGTCTGTCGTTACCAGGTGCAGTATTAAAGAACGCGCGAGTGCTGGCTTATGACGACCAGAAAATTGCGCAAATTACCTGGCTTGATGAAGTGCATGGCCCAATGGCGTTATGCATTACAAAAAATACTGGCCGCGGGATGCAAAAGATGAACGAACAACGGCTCGGCATGAATATTGTTTATTGGGCAAGTGCGAACCACCAGTTTATGGTGATTGGGCATGGTACTGAGGAACAAGTTAGTCAAGTTGCTGAGCGGTTACAAAGTACAATTGGTGCTTAGTTCAGGCAGACAGCTTTGCTTGCCCACATGCAAAATTTGCAAAGCGCATACTTAAACCGCCCAGTCTTCGACACGCAACCGCGCCACCATAGTAAAGGTACGATCGCTGGTTATCAGCGTGGCGTTTCGGCTCAGTGCATGCGCGGCAATTAACTGGTCAAGATGGCCCAATACTTTGCCTTTCTTTTCCATCGCCGCTCGTAATTGGCCGTAGCTTTTTGCCGCTTCACTATCCCAGGCGTAGACCGATACTGTTTCCAAAAACCCCTGTACCGCTGCAGCCAGAGTTTTACTCTGGCGTTTAGCAACGCCATACAACAGCTCAGCCTCCGTGATACTAGAAATGCACACTTCTACAGGCCGCGTTTGAGCAAGCTTTTCTATCACTTTAGGATGCTGACGGAAAAGATAGCTCACCGTGTTGGTATCGAGCATGTACATGATCAGTCCATCCCTGCAAAGGGATCTCTGTCAGCAATACTCTGGTTACGCTCTTGTTCATCAAGGAACGTATCCGACACTTTTGCTTTCTTAACTAAAGCAAAAACGTTTTCCCATCCTTCTGGTTTAGCTGGATTTTTTGAAAGAATCACGTTTCCCTCCTTGTCTTTGCGGATATACACCCTGTCGGTATCAAACTCAAACTCCACCGGTAACCTCACCGCCTGGTTTCTGCCGTTTTTAAAAAGCTTCGCAACGCGTTCCATAGTATCTCCTGGCACTTAATGACCTATGCCATAGCATATGCCAGAGACATACATTCGCCAAGCTCACTTTATATTCAATTAACGTTTTCGAGGGCAACACTACCCTGGATTTATACAATCAGCCTGGCTTTATTTCGACGGAATTATTGTTTTGCGAGAAGCTTTCAGGATTATGAAAATAACAACGCGGCATTGCAGCCCGGAATGATGAATGGCTCAAAATCAGGGTGGGTAAACTGACCATTTACCCACCCTGATATGCTACTGAACTAAAGCAGTCAACTTGCCAAATACGCCTGCGCCATCGGCATCACGCCTGATTTGCACCACATCTTCAAGCTTGTCGATTTGGCTAATCATTTGCTCAAGGCGCTGGTCGTCCGCCACTTGTAGCCAGATTCGGCTTTGGTCGCCCTGCGCTAGCGGAAGGCAGAGAATGCCTTCAACGTTGAACGCACGGCGGGCAAACAGGCCACAAATGTGAGACATCACGCCCGGATGGTTACGCACCGTAAGTTCCAGAATAACGGTTAGTTGTTGCATCGCTTACTCTCCAATCATCTCAATATTGGCAGCGCCTGGCGGCACCATCGGGAATACTTTTTCGCTGGCATCTATGCGCACGTGAATCAGGCATGGGCCAGGTCGTGAAATCGCCTCTTGCAGCGCCTGTTGCGGGTTTTCGGCTGCGTTCAAATCGCAGGTCGCGAGACCAAAACCTTCGGCGATTTTCAGGAAATTAGTCTGCCCTGAATAGGTCGCAGCAAAGACATTTTGTTGATAGAACAATGTTTGTTGTTGATGCACCAGCCCCAAAGCCTGGTTGTTGAGCAAAATGATTTTTACATCCAGATTATGTTCCGCAGCGGTCGCCATTTCCTGAATATTCATCATGATGCTGCCATCGCCAGTGAAGCACAGCACTTTGCGATTCGGTTCAGCTAATGCCGCTCCTACCGCCGCAGGCAGGCCAAAGCCCATGGTGCCCAGGCCGCCAGAAGTCAGCCACTGGCGCGGTCGGTTCAGCGGATAGGCCTGAGCCACCCACATCTGGTGCTGGCCAACGTCGGTGGTAATCACCGCTTCATCATCCACACAGGCGGCGGCTGCGTTAATCAGGCCGTACGGCGTTAACGGGTTATCTGCACCAGGCATATTGAACGGGAATTCATGCTGCAAACCAGCCACTTGTTGCAGCCATTCCTCGCGTGGTTTGGCGTCAATTTTTGGCAATAATTGTTCCAGCACTTCACCCACATCAGCGCGAATGGCAACATGAGCCTGTTTGATTTTACCCAGCTCAGCACGGTCGATATCAACATGAATGATTTTCGCGTTCGGGCAGAACTCTTCGGTTTTACCAATCGCGCGGTCATCAAAACGCGCGCCCAAAACAATCAGCAAATCCGCTTCCTGCAAAATGTAGTTGGTGCTTCGAGCACCGTGCATACCCAACATACCCAACGATAACGGGTGTTTCGCCGGAACAGTGCCCAGCGCCATTAACGTCATTGTGGTTGGCAGATTAGCTTTTTCGGCCAGTGCACGCGCATCAGCATGGGCATTAATCACCCCGCCACCAAGGTACAGCACCGGGCGCTGTGCCTGATTAATCATCGCGGCAGCATCGGCAATTTGTTGGGCTTCAAATTGTGGTGCAGGAGTGTGTGCGGAAACAGACGGCAACTCGCTAATATCAATTTCTGCGGTCTGCACATCTTTTGGAATATCAATCCAGACTGGGCCTGGGCGGCCAGATTCAGCAATGCGAAACGCGTCGCAAATTACCTGCGGTAGTTCAGCAATATCGCGAACCAGATAGTTGTGTTTGGTGATAGGAATGGAGATGCCGTAGGTATCGACTTCCTGGAATGCGTCGGTGCCGATCATCGATTTCGGCACCTGGCCGGTGATGCATACCAGCGGGATGGAATCGAGTCGCGCATCGGCAATAGCGGTGACCAGATTTGTCGCTCCAGGACCGCTACAGGCGATGCACACCGCCGCTTTGCCCTGCGTTCGTGCCATGCCCTGCGCCATAAAGCCCGCACCTTGTTCGTGGCGCGCCAGAATGTGGCGGATTTTTTGGCTTTTACTCAGTGCGTTGTAGAGCGGCAGAACGGTGCCACCGGGAATACCGCTAACGGTGGTGATGCCATGATGTTCAAGCATTTGCACAATTAATTGTGCACCCGTAATACGGTTTGCTTGCGGTGGGTTTTCCGAAATTGCCATTGCTCCAGTCCTTCTTCTTATGCCGTTTCGCTTTTGGCCGGGGGACTAAAACAAGAAACCCCGCCCGGTTTGCGCCGGCGGGGTTTTGGAATCGTTGTGTTGATTCAGACCCTACGGCGCATTGCCGACGACGACCACCACCACACGCACGACGACCACCGCGGCTGGTAGCACGGTTAGTAGTAGGGCTGATGTGTGCAGGTTAGTTGTCATTTGGGTCCTGAATGTGTTGTGTGTTTTTAACAGCGAATTTCATACAAACATACTGCTTCGTTTCGCACAACAGCTTTATTCGCCATGGATGAAAATCGTGCGGAAGATCACATCCGCGTTTCAGCGTTTAAATGGTTGTTGCAGCAAACTCCTGACGCAACTCATCAATCGGCAGGTAACGCCCGATAATCACTAAGCGCGATACTCGCGATTCAGATGGGTGCCACATCGAGCCATAATCAAAACCCACCACTTTATGTACGCCCTGCACAATTAAGCGCTGTGGGTGATCGGCTATTGCCAACACGCCTTTGTAGCGCAGCATGTCATTGCCAAAACGCGCGATGCAGCTTTCCATAAACGCGCCGATTTTTTTCACATCCAGCATTCCGGCATCAAAAACATGGGCCTGAATGGCATCATCCCAGGAGCGTTTGGCAGGCATTTTACGGAACGGCTGGAAACGATCGGGGTGGCTGGCATCAGCGCGAATCACATGGAACCCTGTGGCCATATCGATATTATCAGTGAGTTCAAAAGCGTTAAGATCAAGCCAAAACTCTTCCGGACATTCACCGTTTACGATCTCAAACAGATCCGCTTTGTTATTGATCCGATTAATCCGATCCAGCGCCAGCTGTTTTGTCTCTTCGTCAACACGATCCGCTTTCGTCAGCAAAATACGATCGGCAAAGCCAAGCTGTGACGCAGCAACTGCATGCTCATCAAGCTGGCGTGAGATATGTTCGGCATCGGCAAGTGCGATAACGGCATCCAGGCGCAACGCTTCACGCAGGTGTTCATCAACAAAGAAGGTCTGGACGATAGGCGCCGGGTCAGCAAGGCCCGTGGTTTCAACAATCAGACGATCAAATTTCAGCTTTCCGGCCGCACGTTTTTCCAGCATTTCTCTTAATGCGGCAGTGAACTCCCCACGCACGCTGCAACAGACACAGCCATTACTGAGTTCCACAACGTTGACGTTTTCACCGCCTCTGAGCAATGCGCCATCAATGTTTACTGCACCAAATTCGTTTTCAAGAATAGCGACGGGGGCGTTGTCGGAATGGGCGAGAAAATAGTTAAGCAGCGTGGTTTTCCCTGAGCCGAGAAAACCCGTTAATAGAGTGACAGATACCGCTTGATTCATGTCAAATTCCTTAGATTAGCAGCAGCGAGCGCCGCCTTTTCCGCCGTAGCGCGCATCCTGACGCTCACGGAAAAACTCTTCGTAAGTCATCGGCGTCTGCTCTGGATGGGTCAGACGAATGTGTTGTACGTAGTTGTCGTAATCAGGTAGGCCAACCATCAATTTAGCGGCCTGGCCGAGATATTTTCCAGCTTTAGCGAGTGTGTCAAACATGGTAGCTCCGGGCGTAAAATCCACCTCCCCTTACGGGGAGATGGATGAATGGCTTAGTGCGCGCTTTTCGCCTGCGCAACAATCTGCTCAACGTCTTCAGGCATCTTCTGGTAAGGCGTTTCTTTCGCCGTTGGCGTATCCGATCTCAGCGCCTGGCGCGCAGTTTTAATCGCAAACAGACCAATCACCACCACAACTACCATAAAGAAGATGGTCAACCCAGCATCCAGACGGTTGTTAAACACCAGTTGGGTAAGCTGAGACTGAGTGTATTGCGCAGGAATATTGCCGCTGTCGATCATCGCCTGGAACTTATTAGCGATAGCCAGGAAGCCCACTTTCGGGTTGTCGCTGAACGCCTTTTGCCAGCCAGCCGTCAGCGTACAGAACAGCAGCCAGGCCGTTGGCACCAGTGCCACCCAGGCATATTTCTGCTTCTTCATCTTAAACAGCACTACCGCACACAGCATCAGCGCCATGCCTGCCAGCATCTGGTTGGCGATACCAAACAGAGGCCACAACGTGTTAATACCGCCGAGTGGGTCAACAACACCCTGATGCAGGAAGTAACCCCATGCCAGCACGCAAAGCGCCGTCGCCAGTAAGTTCGCAGGCAACGAGTCAGTACGCTTGAGGCTTGGGGAAATTACGCCCAGCAAGTCTTGCAGCATAAAGCGTGCCGCACGCGTACCGGCATCGACTGCTGTCAAAATAAACAGAGCTTCAAACAGAATGGCAAAGTGATACCAGAACGACACATCCATCAGGCCGCCCAACGCACCATGCAGAATGTACGCCATCCCAACCGCAAGCGTTGGTGCACCGCCCGCACGCGAGATAATGCTTTGCTCGCCCACTTCATTGGCAATGTTGGTTAAGGTTTCCGGAGTAATATGGAAGCCCCAACTACTGACAACGCTTGCCGCAGATGCAACGACATCGACAGTCCCTGCCGGAGCCAGAACCGCCATCGGGCTGTTCATCGCGAAGTAGACGCCAGGGTCGATAACACAGGCCGCCACCAGCGCCATAATCGCCACAAACGATTCCATCAACATGCCACCGTAACCGATGAAGCAAGCCTGGTTTTCGTTAGCCAGCATTTTCGGCGTGGTGCCAGAAGCAATCAGCGCGTGGAAGCCAGAAACCGCACCGCACGCAATGGTGATAAACAAGAACGGGAACAAGTCGCCGGTCCAGACCGGGCCAGTACCGTCAATGAATTTGGTGAGTGATGGCATTTGCAGCGTCGGACGCATGATCAAAATACCAATCGCCAGGCCGATAATGGTGCCGATTTTCAGGAAGGTGGAGAGGTAATCACGCGGTGCAAGCAGCAGCCAGACCGGCAGAACTGCGGCGACAAAACCATAACCCACCAGCATCCAGGTCAGCTGTACACCGGTAAAGTCAAAGTACGGTGCCCAGGTTGGGCTTTCGGCAACCCAACCGCCAGAAATAATGGCAAATATCAGCATAACCAGACCGATGACCGACACTTCACCAATGCGGCCCGGGCGCAGGTAGCGGATATAGACACCCATAAACAACGCCAGCGGAATGGTGAACGCCACGGTGTATGTCCCCCACGGGCTATGGGTCAGCGCTTTCACCACAATCATCGCCAGCACCGCGAGGATGATAACCATGATCATAAAGCAGGCCACCAGCGCGATAACGCCCGCCGTGTTGCCCATCTCTTCTTTCACCAGTTCGCCCAGCGAGCGCCCGTCACGACGGGTTGAGACAAACAGCACCATAAAATCTTGTACTGCCCCGGCCAACACCACACCCGCCAGCAACCAGAGCATACCAGGCAAGTAACCCATTTGCGCGGCAAGTACCGGCCCGACAAGCGGCCCCGCACCAGCAATCGCAGCAAAGTGGTGACCGAACAGCACTTTTTTGTCGGTTGGTACGTAGTCCAGGCCATCGTTATGGCGCACGGCTGGCGTCATACGTGTGGCATCAACAGTTAAGACTCGTTTAGCGATAAACAGGCCGTAGTAACGATAAGCGATGAGGTAAACGCAGATTGCAGCAACCACAATCCACAATGCGTTTATCTGCTCGCCACGATTGAGTGCGATATAGCCGAGCGCGAATGCACCTATCAGTGCAAGCACAGCCCATATGAGGTGTTTCCCTGGATTATTCATATTGTTTTCCATGTGTAGAGCCAGAGGTAGAGGCAGACGGTACTACCGTTTTGTTCTAGAACAAGCGCGTGGATTTAACAACATTGAAACATTGGAATACAGTGGTTTGACCAGGGATTTACATCAGCTTGTTACGGGGATCACGATGCGGGGGGATCCGCTGTCCCAGAAGGGAATTATTGGATATGGCAAGCCGGAGGTTTTCCGTTCACCCGAAAGTTTACCGTTCCTACATGGATCAGCGAACGGTGAACGGAACAATCACAGCCCTAACAATGTATGCGGCTGAATCCACCACAAACGTTCACCCCATCACCGCCGTCGTCAACCGACTCGTACAACACCTCTTCCCGCGCCCATCAAAAATGGCAATTTCCCACACCTGTGAAGACCGCCCTAAATGCAGCGGTTTGCACACACCGCGCACGGTGCCGGACGCTACCGCCCGATGGTGGCTGGCGTTGATTTCAGTCCCGACCACGCACTGTCCTTCGCTCGTGGTCAGAAACCCAGCCATCGACCCCAGCGTTTCCGCCAGCACCACCGATGCGCCGCCGTGCAGCAAACCAAATGGCTGCTGGGTGCGGTGATCAACAGGCATTTCCGCTTCAAGACTTTCGTCATCCATGCGCGTATAGACGATGCCGAGATGCTCAACCATCGTCCCGACGCTGGTTTTGTTTAGCGCCTCGAGCGTGAGTTCCCTTTTCCAGATACTCATTCAGGCTCCAAGCGTTGCGCCGCCATCAATCACAATATCCTGCAACGTGATGTGGCTGGTGTGCGATGAGGCGAGGAACAAAATGGTGCTGGCGATCTCCTGCGGGCGGGCGATTTTTCCCAGCGGAATACCCAGTTTGAACTGTTCCGGGAAGCCCTGAATACGCTGTTGTTCGGCATCTGGCGTTTTCCACAGGGTGCGCTGCATGTCGGTATCGGTCGACCCCGGAGACACTACATTGCAGCGCACACCAAACGGAGCCAGCTCAAGGCCAACGGTTAACGCCAGGCTTTTGAGCGCCGCTTTCGATGCGCCATAAGCCGACATTCCGGTGCGCGGCGTGTGCGCGGCATCGGATGCAACGGTCACAATCGCCCCGCTGCGCTGTTCGCGCATTCGTGGCATTACAGCGCGGAACATATTAAATGCACCGCCAACGTTGACCGCAAATGTGTCCTGCCAGTCTTGCAGGGGCAGTGCATCCGTCGCGCCCATGCGCAAAATTCCCGCCGCGTTGACCAGCACGTCAAGCTGCGGCTCGTCGCTCATTAAACGCTGCGTAACGGCAGCCACCTGCTCGGCATCTGCCACGTTCAGCACTTCCGCGGCGAACGGATAAATATCCAACGGGAACGCCAGATCAAAGCCAATAACCGTCGCACCGGCTTCGCTAAATGCACGCGCAGTGTGATAGCCGATGCCTTTACCCGCCCCGGTTACCCAAACGGTTTTGCCGCTAAAGTCGATGTTCATGCTCATGCTCCCCGCGACAGCAGCGCCCACCAGGCGTCAATGGACGGGTTTTTCGCCAGCATCACAAAATCGATATCAGCGTGAATTTTACGCCAGCGAGCTGCCAGCGCCATCATGCGCACGGAATCGAGGCCGTAATCAATCAGGTTCTCGTCATCTTCAGGGATGTCGGATTCATCAAGCAATGGCAGGACGATTTCACGCAGTTGCTGTTTGTTTTGCGGGGCACTTTCCGGCAACAAATCACGCGTCATCACCACGCGTCCGGAACGACCTGCGGTGTATTTCAGCGCCATCATGTGTTCTTCGCGGCTGAAATCTGCCAGCGCATCGGCCACCATAAACGGTTTGATATCACGCATAAACGCATCGGTTGCCGTGGTCATGCAGCCTATATGTGCGTACACACCACAGATAATCAGTTGGTTACGGCCAGTTTCTTTCAAGGACTGTTCCAGCGGCGAGCGGATAAAGGCGCTGTAGCGCCATTTGGTCAGCACCGTGTCGTGTTCGTCTGGCGCAAGTTCGGCCACCACTGTCTGGCGCTCCGGGTGTTTATTTAAGCCCGGCCCCCACATGTCGTTGAGCAGCGCACGGTCTTCGTCGCTCTGAGCGTTGGGCTGTGCTGTGTAATACACCGGAATATTGTGGCGTTTGCAGTAATCGCGCAGCGCAGCGATGTTGGCGATAACTTGTTGGATCATCGGGCAATTGTCGCCCCAGAAATCAATGAAATATTCCTGCATATCGTGGATTAACAGCGCCGCACGCTCAGGCTCAAACGCCCAGTTCACTTTGTTTTCCGGAATGTCGGCAGCCGTCGGTAAGGGGTATGCGTTCAGTTTTGGAATAGCCATAATTTCTCCGTCAATCAGGAAGCCAGTTGCTTTTCAGCAATCAACTGGCGCAAACGTTTTTTGTCCACTTTGCCCACCGCCGTCAGCGGCAGGTTTTCAACGATTTCAATACGATCAGGCAGTTTGAAGTCGGCAATGCCAAGCTCACGCAAGTAACGGCGAATTTCCACCGCGCGGAATGGGCGACTGCCGACGATAAATGCGCAGCTTTTCTCGCCCAGCAGACTGTCTTCCATCGAAACCAGCGCGGCATGCACGATCTCTTCATGGCGCAGCAGCAGGTTTTCGATCTCCTCGGCAGCGATCTTTTCTCCGCCACGGTTGATCTGATCTTTTTCGCGCCCCTGAACCGTGATGTAACCGTCTTCGGCAATGGAAATTAGATCGCCGGAGCAGTAAAAACCGTTGGCATCAAAGGCGCTGGCGTTGTGTTCCGGGCTGCGGTAATAGCCACGGAAGGTGTACGGCCCGCGCGTCATCAGGCGGCCCACTTCCCCGTGCGGTAAAGGGTTGCCGTTTTCATCAGCCACCCACACTTCGTCGTCCGGGCACATCGGTTTGCCCTGGGTTTTGAAGATGTGCTCATTGTCGTCATCCAGGCGCGTGTAGTTCACCAGGCCTTCGGCCATGCCGAAAACTTGCTGTAACTGGCAGCCAATTTCTGCCGGAATACGTGCGGCCAGCGCTTCGCTCAACCGTGCGCCGCCAACTTGCAACAGCGTCAGCGACTCAAGCGATTTATTACTGCCCCATTCGCCAATCGCCTGTAACCACAAGCTGACCGCAGGCGGCACCAGCGCGGTGGCGTTAATCTGGTGGCGTTCAATCAGCGGGAAACAGAGCGTGGCACTCGGGTCGTTTGCCAGCACCACGCGCCCACCGCCGTAAAATACGCCGAGCGAACCAGGTGAACTGAGCGCGTAGTTATGCGCCGCCGGGATCGCGCACAGGAAGCGCGTATTGCTATCAAAACGGCAGATTTCGACGCTGCGGCGAATGCTGTAGTAGTAGTCGTTGTGGGTGCGTGGGATCAGTTTTGGCGTGCCGGTGCTGCCGCCGGAAAGCTGGAAGAAAGCCACTTCGTCCGCTGCCGATGGCGTAGCGACAAAGTTCTCTTCCGGCTCGTTGATAAAGGCGCTCAGCGAACGTTCACGATCGTTTTCGTTAAGCAACACCGCCATGCGTAACGATGGGTTCTGCTCGCAAAGCGATTCAAGGAAATCATCATGGGCGAACAAATTGTGTTTGCGGTCAGCAATCAACACTACCGGCTCGATTTGCTTAGCGTAGGCTTCCATTTCGGTGCGTTGGTGGCTGAACAGCGCGTTAACCGGAGCCACGCCAATCTTCAGCAGTGCAAACAGCGTGATATAGAGTTCCACCACGTTACCAAGCTGAACTAACGCGGTTTCACCGCAGCTCAGGCCACGACGCTGTAATGCACAGGCCAGTCGCGTAGCGGCCAGTTCGAGTTCGCGATAACTGTAGTGGCGCTCGCCATCAACCAGCGCAATGGCATCATTTTTGGCATGGCGCGTGAGAATGTCGGTGAGCGGCAAATCGGCCCAGTAGCCTTTTTCGCAGTAGCGAGCGGCCAGTTCATCTGGCCAGCGCGTGAATTGAATCGCCATTTATTTCAGTCCAAATACGTTGAGCATGGTGGAAAGTTTGACACCCGTTTCGCGCCATTCAGATTCCGGCGACGACGCAGGAACGATGCCCGCGCCTGCGAACAGCCGCACTTGATTGCCACCTACGCGGGCACAGCGAATAGTCACCACCCACTCGCCGTTACCATCAGCGTCACACCACCCGACGATGCCGCCAAACAGTTCGCGGTCGAACGGCTCCAGTTCGGCAATCAATTTTTGCGCCACATCGTGCGGGAAACCGCTCAGAGCGGGCGTGGGGTGCAATAAGCAAGCAAGGGAAAGCGCGTTGTGCTGGCGGTCTTCAACCTGGCCGTAAATCGGCGTGGCAAGGTGCCATAACGTCGGAGTGGTGATAAGTTCCGGCGTATCGGAAAGCGTTAAATATTGGCTATGCGGCTGCAAAACATCGCGCATCGCCTGCGTCACGAGGCCATGTTCGTGGCGGTCTTTTCTGGATCGCAGCAGTTGCGCACCAATTTCGCTGTCGCGCGGGATATTTTCTTTATCACGACGCGCCGAGCCTGCCAGCGGCAATGAACTGAAATTCTTGCCCGATTTGCGTAGCAGCAATTCCGGGCTGGCACCCACCAGCGAGCTGCCATCCGGCAACGGCACGTGGAAGTTATAGCTGGTCGGGTTCTGGCTAATCAGGCGATTGAGTAACACATCAAGGTCAACGGGCGCGTCCGTTTCAATATCAATCAGGCGCGAGAGCACCACTTTGTCAATATCCGGCTGAGCCGTAGCAGCGGCGGCGTGAGCCACCATCTCCATAAATTTTTCTTGTTCAGGAATCGCTTTGCGAGCGGCAATATTTAGCGGTTTTTCCGTTCTGCTTTGTCTGGCACCAGCCTGGATCTGGGAGCGGGAAAACGTCTGCCAGCTTTCGGGGATAAACAACGCTGAAGGTTGACTTGGATCGAAAGGAATTGCACCGACGACAACCGGTTTCTCGATACCGTGCTTTTTGGCGTTTTCAAACGCTTCACGCAGCTGTTTTTGCAGGTCCCCGTGGGGGTTTGCACCATCAAGCGCCGCGCAATCCAGGCGAGTAAAGCAGCCGCTGGTCGAAAAACTGCGATAAGGCGACATAAAGAAAAAACTATTCGCACAAGGTGTTAGCTGTTTTTCTTGTGGCTGCGGCACCAGTAACGTTTCCATCCGTCCTCCGTAAAAACATGACAAAAGATAGTAATAATGATTATCATTTGCTTTTCGGGGTCGTAACCTAAAGAGAAAAGACAGCAGTGTCAATAGCTGCTCGGTCTTGCCGGATGGCGCTAACGCTTATCCGACCTACGCAAAACAGTTTTGTAGGGTGGATAAGCGCCAGCAGCATCCACCGCAATCGTTAAATTTCAACAGGAAGTTATTGAGTGAAAATCAGATTCTCCGCAGTTATCGTTTTATGCCTGAGCAGCCTTGCTCACGCTGCCGACTGGCCACGCACCATCACCGACAGCCACGGCCCTCATACTTTTGAGCAGGCACCGCAGCGCATTGTCTCAACCAGCGTGACTCTCACCGGTTCACTACTGGCAATTGATGCACCGGTAGTGGCAAGCGGTGCTACGACGCCTGGCAATCGAATGGCTGACTCACAAGGTTTTCTACGCCAGTGGGGAGATGTCGCTAAACAACGTAACGTTCAGCGTTTATATATTGGCGAAGCCAGTGCTGAAGCCGTCGCGGCACAAATGCCTGATTTGATTTTGATTAGTGCCACTGGAGGTGATTCCGCCCTCGCCCTTTATGAGCAGCTCTCGGCAATTGCACCGACGCTGGTGATCAATTACGACGATAAAAGTTGGCAGCAATTGCTCACCCAGCTCGGTGAGATTACTGGGCACGAAAAGCAAGCCACAGAAAGAATCTCAAGCTTTGATAAGCAGCTAAGCGAAGCCAGAATGCACATGAAGCTGCCGCCACAACCGGTCACAGCGATGGTTTACACACCAGCGTCTCGTTCAGCGAATATTTGGACGTTAGATTCGGCACAGGGAAAATTGCTAGTGCAGCTCGGTTTTACCTTATCGCCAATTCCTGCGGCTATTCATACCAGCCAGAGCATGGGTAAACGTCACGACATCGTGCAGCTTGGCGGTGAAAACCTTGCTACAGGTTTGAATGGCGAGAGCCTATTCTTGTTCGCAAGTGATGAGAAAGATGCCACTGCGCTGGCAAATAACCCGCTTCTTTCGCACCTGCCCGCCGTGCAGAAAAAACACGTTTACGCGCTGGGAATCGAGACTTTCCGTCTCGATTATTACAGTGCAACAAGAATCCTTGAGCACATGAGCACGTTGTTTGCCAGCAAGTGATTATTTAGCTGTTTCTGCCTCGGGTTGCGCCGGGGCGGCCTGGCGATAACGTCGCAACTGCACCAACACAATCGCCAGCACAACGCCGCATAACGTCAATGCAAAGCCCCCGGAACTTGCCGCCGCCACAGGCGTCATTACAACCGTCATGCCACCTAAAATCGCAGCACCTATCGCATCACCCGTCACGTTCTGTGCTGTCCACAAACCATTGATTCGGCCTAACATCCCGTCCGGGGTAAGCGTCTGAATTAGCGTATATTGCAACAAAGAGCTAATCGCACTGAGATAACCAAACAGCGCCAGACACGCCAGCCCAAGTCCCCAAACCGGCATCAGGCTGAAAACGCCAATCGAGATAAACGACACAATTCCGGACGCCAGCATGATCATGCCTGGGCTCGCGTGATGGGCGATGCGCCCGCTGGTTAACGCGCCAATCGCGGCACCCAACGGAACGGCGGCATACATCAGGCCGATTTGTGCGGCACTCATTTGCCAGTGACCAGCCAGCGCGGGATACAAGACGCGCACCGCACTTGCCATCGTCAGCAATGCGCCGACTAACGCAATGCCGCCAATAATCGGGTGGCCGACCAGAAACCGTAAACCATTCCACAGCGACAACAGCGGATTTTCACGCGCCTGGGGAGGCGGTGCCAGTTTTGGCAAACTCAGCAGCGGCAGCAGCGTAATGAACGTGCCGACGGACGCCAGCGCGTAGTTCCACACCACGCCACCGGAAGCCAGCAGCAGCCCGCCAATCATCGGTGAAATCACCGAACCGAGGCGCACGGTGAGCATGGTTATCGCACTCGCCTGCATCAAATTCTCACGCCCGACCAGCGCAGGAGTCGCGGCTAAAAGCGCCGTCACGCCGAGTGCGCCAAAGAATCCATCCCACACGCCGAGCAGATAAATCGCCGCCAGCGAGGGGTCAGGTAATGCGGCGTTAATCGTCAGGCCAATAAAGCCGACGCCACAGGTAGAACGGGCCAGAAGAATCAGGCGGCGGCGCTCATGGCGGTCTGCCAGCACACCGCCCATCATCAGACCGATAAACATCGCCGAACCGGTAAGCGTCACCGCGAGCCCCACTTGCAAGGAGGAGCCTGTCAGCATCTGGATTTGTACCGGCACCGCGACACCCAACAACCCCAACGACACAATGGAGATAAAACGGGCGAGGAAGACAGCGCGAAAAGCGGGATGAGTCTTGAGTAAACTGAGATTAAGCAGCAAAGAATTGCGGTTCATTACATGGCCTTAAAGCGAATTTTTCTTTCCGGGTGCGAGGCGGCTCATGCTAACATAAACAAATAAGAGTGATAATGATAATAACTATCATTTAATTTTACATGATTTTTGTAGGGCTACGAAGTGAAGGATATACAACGTATGTCACGCTGGTTCATCCTGCTGAGTTTGCTGTTTTTACTCGTTTTAATGGCAATACTCAGTTTGTTATTAGGTGCCAAATCCCTCCCTGCCGAAGTGGTTATCAATGCATTTAGCGGCCAATGCCAAAGTGCAGATTGCACTATCGTGCTCGACGCCCGCCTCCCCCGCACACTAGCTGGTATTCTTGCGGGCGGCGCACTGGGCCTTGCCGGTGCGTTGATGCAAACGCTGACCCGAAATCCCCTCGCTGACCCAGGCCTGCTTGGCGTCAATGCCGGGGCCAGTTTTGCCATTGTTTTGGGGGCGGCTGTGTGGAGTCTTTCATCGCCAATAGCATTACTCGGGTTGGCCTTTGCGGGCGCATTGTCTGCGGCACTGGTGGTGGCTTTTACCGGAAGCCAGGGCGGCGGGCAACTCAGCCCGGTACGGTTAACGCTGGCGGGCGTCGCGCTCGGTGCGGTACTCGAAGGCTTAAGCAACGGCATCGCGCTACTCAACCCGGTGGTCTATGACCAGTTGCGTTTCTGGCAGGCCGGAACGTTGGATATTCGCACGCTCGAAACCCTAAAAATTATTGTATTGCCCGTGCTAGCGGGCTGCGTGATTGCGCTGTTTATCAGCCGTTCGCTTAATAGCCTGAGTATGGGCACCGACACCGCCACCGCGCTGGGCAGCAAAGTTGCACGCACTCAGTTGCTCGGTTTAATTGCCATCACTTTATTGTGTGGCAGCGCTACCGCCGCAGTCGGGCCAATTGCTTTTATTGGCCTGATGATGCCGCATCTGGCTCGTTGGCTGGTGGGAGCCGATCACCGTTGGTCGCTCCCCGTGACTCTTATTGCCACCCCAACTCTACTGCTGTTTGCCGATATTATTGGCCGCATGCTGGTTCCTGGAGAGCTGCGCGTTTCAGTAGTGAGCGCGTTTATTGGCGCACCGATGCTTATCTACTTAGTACGCCGCAGCCGCAAAGGAGCAGGATTATGAACCGCCCTTCTCCTCGTCTGGTCACCATCAGCCTGATTTTATTGCTACTCAGTATCACTCTGGGAATATGGAGCCTGGGAAGTGGCGTATTACCGCTTTCGGTAAGCCAGGTGATTGACGCGCTATTGGGTTCCGCACCGCGCAATATCTCACTGGTGGTGGTCGAATGGCGCTTGCCACGCGTTGTCATGGCGCTGCTGATTGGTGCGGCTTTGGGCGTGAGCGGAGCCATCTTCCAGTCACTGATGCGTAACCCACTCGGCAGCCCAGACGTGATGGGCTTTAACACCGGGGCATGGAGTGGTGTTCTGGTCGCCATGGTGCTGTTCGGCCAGCATCAAACTGCGATTGCTACCTCAGCCATGGCCGGTGGCATCATTACTGCGCTGGTGGTCTGGTTGCTCGCGTGGCGAAACGGCATTGAAACTTTCCGTTTGATAATCATCGGCATTGGCGTACGGGCTATGCTGGTGGCGTTCAATACCTGGCTGTTGCTACATGCCTCGCTTGAAACCGCCATTTCCGCAGGGCTGTGGAATGCCGGTTCCCTGAACGGTTTAACCTGGGGGAATATCTTCCCGGCAGCACCTTTAATGTTACTGGCGCTGGTTGCTGGAGCATTGTTAGTGCGGCGCATGCGGTTGCTGGAAATGGGCGATGACAGCGCCTGCGCACTCGGCGTTTCGGTTGAACGCTCTCGCCTGTTGTTAATGCTAACTGGTGTGATACTCACTGCCGCAGCCACCGCATTAGCCGGGCCGATTTCGTTTATCGCACTTGTCGCACCACATATCGCCCGCCGTTTAAGCGGCACTTCACGCTGGGGTTTGCTGCAATCCGCATTATGCGGCGCAACGCTTTTACTCGCGGCAGATCTGTGCGCCCAACATCTGTTTATGCCATATCAATTACCGGTCGGTGTGGTCACGGTAAGCCTCGGCGGTATTTATCTTATTGCGTTGTTGATTCAGGAGTCCCGTAAGAAATGAGCCAGATTTCCACTCCATCGCGCCTGCACGGCGAAAAATTACGGCTTGGATATGGCAATCATGTGGTGGCCGACGGCCTGACCGTTGCCATTCCTGACGGGAAATTTACCGCGATTATTGGCCCCAACGGCTGCGGGAAATCCACGCTATTGCGCACGTTAAGCCGACTGATGAAACCGATGCACGGCCAGGTTTGGCTCGATGGCAATGAAATCCACCGTTTTGCGACCAAAGAAGTGGCGCGGCGCGTGGGTTTACTGGCGCAAAATTCCACAGCACCTGGTGATATTAGTGTGGCGGAGCTAGTGGCACGTGGCCGCTACCCGCACCAACCGATGTTTTCACGCTGGCGAGAAGAGGATAGCCAGGCGGTCGAGCGGGCATTAAAAGCGACCAACATTGAAGATTTAGCCGATCAGCCCGTGGATACGCTTTCTGGCGGCCAGCGGCAACGAGCCTGGATTGCGATGGTGCTGGCGCAAGAAACTTCCATTTTGCTGCTTGACGAGCCGACCACCTGGCTTGATATCAGCCACCAAATTGATTTGCTGGAATTACTGCGCGATCTCAATCAAAAGCAAGGTTTTACCCTTGCCGCTGTGCTGCACGATTTGAACCAGGCCTGCCGTTACGCCACGCATTTAATCGCCTTGCGAGACGGTAAGATTGTGGCCGAAGGTGCACCGACCGAGATTGTCACACCCGAACTTATCGAAGCGATTTACGGCCTGCGCTGCATGATTATTGAAGATCCGGTAGCGCATACGCCGTTGGTGGTGCCGCTCGGGCGTGGATGAAAAAGAACTGATTAAAAAGTTTGCGTAGCGCCTCGCAAAAACGCACACTAGCACTGTGCAAGGGTGCGAAAATATATTCTACTGTCCACCTGATTAATCACATCGAACCAGCATCAGTACTAACGCTAAAGCACACAATCTCAACTTTGCTGATCATATATAGCCATTAGCATTCGAGTTGCAGGTAGGCGGCCAGGGAGCAAATCCCCAGGAGCTTACTGAAGTAAGTGACTGGGGTTTGTGAGTGCAGCCAACACCCCTGCGGCTTGAAGGATGATGGGTATAAACAATAAGGATTAAGTATGGTCCAGGCACAACGTAAACCCACCTCTGTCGGCGACGTGCTTCTTTATGAGTATCTCGAACCTACAGGTCTGCGAATTAACGATCTGGCGGAGATGCTTCAGGTTCATCGCAACACCGTCAGTAAGCTGCTAAATAACAACAGCAAACTGACAACCGATATGGCTTTCAGACTCGCGAAGGTGTTTGATACCTCTGTGGAATTTTGGCTCAATCTGCAAACGAATGTCGATATCTGGGAAATTCAGAACGACCCGCGGACTCAGGAAGAAATGAGTCGTATCGTGACGCTCAGAGAAATGCTGGAACGTAAAACCAGAGCAGCATAAGTAAAGCGGCGGGTAACCTAAACTACCCGCCGCTTTTGTTTAATCAAACGCTAACACTCGCTGCAACACCGGCCCAATTTCCTCGAAAGCATGTGGGGAAATGATATCGACATGGGCGCAGTCCAGGCGGAATACATCAAGTTCGCCAATCCATGGTGCCCAGGTTTGTTGCGGGTCCATCCCTTCTGGCAACGTTCGCTCGGCAACAAACAGCGTGGCTTTGCCGGCAAACGGCACACTTTGCGCCGTGGTAAGCAGGCGCACCGCATCGCCGTAGTTCCCTTCGATAGCCTGGAATAATGCATCTGACTTTTGCCCGTGCTGAGCGGCGACAAAAGCCGCACGTTCGCGGTTGATTTCATCCAGCACCGCCGGGTCGAGTTCGTTGGCACCTTTTTCAGCCCAGTTTTGCGTTTCCGGCGGCCAGGTATCTAACAGCCCTAAGAACGCGACCTTTTCGCCCACCGCTTCAAGACGCGCAGCAATACCTTGCGCCAGCGTGCCGCCTAACGAATATCCCATCAGGTAATACGGGCCATGCGGCTGAAGTTCACGCAGGGTTTGCAGATGCGTTTCACAAACCTGCGCCAGGTTTTCTGCCTGCTGCATTGGGCCATTCGGGCGCGGGGACTGAATGCCGGTTATCGACCAGCGTGGGTCGAGATAGCGCTGCAATACGCTAAATTGCCAGGCAAAACCAGACGCCGGGTGGAAGCAATAGAGCGTTGGCCCGGTGCTTTTACGCAGCGGCAGCACGGCATCAAACCCTGCCCGATTCGCTTCTTCTTCACCGCAATCTTTCGCCAGCATTTGCGCAAGCTGGCCGACAGTCGACGCCACCATCACTTGCCCCACAGTTACTGGCCTTTCAAGCATACGGCGTAGTTGAGCCGCGAGGCGCATCGCCAGTAATGAATGGCCGCCGAGGGCAAAGAAATCGTCATCTATCGAGTGAATTTCGCATCCCAGCAAATGGGCAAAAGCGTCAGCAATGGTGATTTCTAAAGAAGATTCCGGTGCGCGCCCTGTGCCACGTATCGCCAGTTCCGGCAACGGCAGCGCTTTTCTGTCCAGTTTGCCATTCGCGCTCAATGGGAAATCATCAAGCTGAATGAGCGCGACCGGCACCATGTGCGCCGGGAGCACGTTGCTCAATTGTTTACGCAGAGTGTCGACGGGCAAAACCTCGCCTGAAGCCGAGACCAGATAGCCCACTAGTTGGCGGGCATCGCCACCGCTTGCGGCCTCTTTATTGAGCACGCAGGCGTGCGTCACTGCCTGCGCCACATCCGGCAGCGCCTGCAAAGCGCGGTCAATGTCGCCCAATTCAATACGTTGCCCACGAATTTTTAACTGATCGTCACTGCGGCCAAGGTATTCCACCGCGCCATTATCAAGCCAACGCGCCACATCGCCGGTACGATACATGCGCTCGCCCGCAGCAAAAGGATCGGCAACAAAGCGGCTGGCAGTAAGATCCGGGCGGGATAAATAGCCCTGCGCCAGTTGGATCCCGGTAAGGTAAAGATCACCTGCGATCCCGACAGGAACCGGGCGCATTGCCGAGTCCAGAATTCGCAGCCCGGTATTCCACACCGGCCAGCCAATCGGCACGCTGCTGCCTGAAACCTGTGCTAATTCCGCACCAAATGCCGGATACCAGCTCACGTCGACCGCGGCTTCCGTTGGCCCATAAAGGTTATGCAGTGGCACGTGGATGAGCTGTTCCCAATGGCGGCAAAGTTCTGTTGGCAGTGCTTCGCCGCTACAGAATACGCGTTTTAAAGTTGCGCATTTCGCCACCGCGTCGGCATCGGTTAGTGCCGCAACAAACGCCGCTAACATTGATGGAACAAAGTGTGTAGTAGTCACTCGATAACGAGCAAAAAGCTGCTGCAACGCCTCCGGGTCGCGGTGCGCTTCAGGTGGGGCCATAACCAGTTGTGCGCCAACAATATACGGCCAGAAAAATTCCCAAACGGACACATCAAAACTGCATGGCGTTTTCTGCAAAACCACATCGTCACCGTTTAACGGGTAGTGATTTTGCATCCACAACAGGCGGTTAACGATAGCCTGTTGCCCGACCATTACCCCTTTCGGGCGACCCGTGGAACCGGATGTGAAGATCACATACGCGGTATGTTCCGGGCGAGAGAGATTGTGAGTCTGCGGCGGCTTAAACGCTGTCAGCACATTTTGATAGCAGAAGGTTTGCAGGCCATGAACAGCACTAAAACGTGGTAACTGCTCTTGAGAAGTGAGCAACAAACGTGGCGCGGCATCTTCAAGCATCATGTGTAACCGGTCATCGGGGTAACCAGTATCCAGCGGCAACCAGGCGGCGCCAGCTTCCACAATGGCCTGCAACGCCAGGGATAAAAAGACCGAGCGAGGGAGTGCCACGGCAACCACATCACCCGGTTTTACGCCACGTAACAGCAGCTCACTCGCCAATGCCTGAACCTGTTCACGCATCTCGCGATAACTGAACTGGTGGTGTTCATCCGCTAACGCCGGAGCGTCTGGTGTGCGCTCCGCTTGCTGCGCAATGAGCTCGCTTAACGTTGTCGAAGGGACTGACGTCTGCGTAGCATTTACGCTTTCCAGCAGCGAGGTTTCGGATTCATGCAACAGTTGGGCATCTACGCATCGTAATGCAGGATTGGCCGCAAACTGGCGCAAAAGAAGCGGCAAGCGCGCAATATGCTGCTGCAAAGTTTGCGCATCGTAACGCTCGGCATTTGCCAACATCTCAAGGGAGAAGTCACCTTGCTCGCTGATGTAGAGCGCAATTTCCAGGTCGCGGACCGGGCCTGAAGCCAGTTGATGCGTGATGCCTTCAATACCATTGAAATCAAGCCGGTAATCGAACATTTTCAGGTTTATTACTGGGCCATACAGCGGTTCGCCGTTTGCGATAAGCCCCAAATCGCGCTGGATTTGTTCAGCATCGTAACGCTGGTAACGGCGTATACCTTTCAGTTCTTTGGCGAGGTTTGTCGCAAGACTGGCGAGGGTGTAGTCGGATTCAATACGCACCCCAAACGGCAATACATTCAGCACCGGGCCGGTGGCACAAAGTGCGGCGGAACCCATGCGGCGCATAAAGATAAAACCGGCGGAATACTCATTGCGGCCACTTAAGCGCCCGAGCCACAACGCCACCAGCCCTAATGCCATATCGGCGGCTGTCAGGTTTTGCAGGCGGGCATTTTCAACCAGTGCATGAAAATCTGCCGACTCAAAACGTAGCGTCTGGCGAATCAGTTTTGTGCTAACCCCTTGGCCAGTAAGCGGTTTGGTTGACAGAGTGGCAGGTGGTGGCAACTGTTTAGCTTTGCTTATCCAGAATGCAGAATCACGCCGCCAGGCATCCGTTTTGCGGTAATGCTCGTATTCTTCAACCACTTCGCTAAACGGAGTAAATGGCGTGGGTTCAGGCGCTTGGTTTTGGCACAAGTCGCTATAAATATTGGCAATTCGGCGGGTAATAGCGGTGAAACTAAAGCCATCGACCACTAAATGATGAAAACGTTGATACCAGAACCAGCGTGTATTTGAGATTCGCAGCAGTTGATGATGGTAAAGCGGCTTGCCGCTGGCGATACGCAAATCCCCGTCGAGATCGTCGCGCATCATTGCTTGTGCGGTGGCGATCGGATCGATTTCATTGCGCAGATCAACGCAACAAGGGGCAACAAACGACGCGTTGGGGTCTATCCACTGCCGCGCTTCGCCGTCCACTTCGCTAAAGCGCATGCAAAGGGTATCGGCCTCTTTCATGCCTGCCACTATCGCCCGGCACAGTAACGCTTCGTTGAGTTCTCCATTTAGCTCAACATAGTGTGCCACGCTCCACATATTAGACTGTTGTGACAGCTGATCCGCCATCCAGATTCCGGGCTGTGCTGCTACAAGCGGCATAGTTTTTATCTGTTGTTCCAGTGCTGGCGTCATCATTAATTCACTCACCAATCACCTCTTCTTTTGCAAAGGAGGCGGGTTGAAGATCGCTCCAGTTGGCAAGCAACCAGCGGTTGCATTCATCGTTTGATGCGGGTTCACAAACCACCAGCCAGCCATCGGGCAAGACACAATGTTCCGGCCATAAGCTGAACTGTTGCTGCGCATTTTCAAGGATGAAAAAACGGCTCTGCAACGAGTCGAAAGGGTTACTGAATTCCATAGTTAACTCCGCTCTTTAAGGCGCTTTCCAAAGCCAGGCGAGACCGTCCAAAAGACCACCTCGCCAGCAAAGCGCATCGTGCCCACCATCAATCTGACGGTAGAAAACAGCTCGCTGTGTTTGTTGTAGTAAGGGGTAAATTCGTTGATTAACTTGATAAATAAGAGGTTCTCTGACACCTGCCTCAAGATAGATACGCAGCGCTTTTTCACACGCAAGCCCATCTTCCAGTTGCCGTATCAACTGCCCGCCTTGCTGGTTGTTTTCACGACGTGGCCACCAGTAAGAACCTGACTGGCTCAGCACACAGCCAAATTGTTCAGGCCAGTGAAGTGCGGCATAAAGCGAGGAAAGCCCGCCAAAGCTTTGCCCGGCGACTACTGTGGTTTCAGGGTTTTCATTCCAGCGGGTAACCGTACGCAGGTGCGGCAGTAATTCTTCCTGTACTGCCAGCCAAAACTGCGCATTACAGGGCAGTTCATCACTGCGTGTTGCGTTGTCGATGACATCAATCAACACATAAACGGCGGGAGGTAATACGCCAGCATCAGTTTGAGCCTGAAGTGCAGACCACACTGGCATCCCTTCAGCCCAGAATTGGCCGTCGAGCAAAATCGCCAACGGGCGCTGCTCTGGCTGGGCGTCACCGGTGGCAAAAATCCATACACTACGCTGGTTTTTCAGGCGCTCACTCAACCAGGAAATATGCTGAGGTGCGTGATACGGCGTGTCTGGTATATCCCAACCGGCCTGCATTGGCGCATCAGGAAGATGGAGTGCTGACATCGGATGCCCTCGCCCACCGAGCCAGCTTTCAGGATTTAGCGGATCGGCAATCGCAAGTGGCAACAGTTTTCGCCAGCCTTCGCGCAGCGCCATGCGCTCCGGCACGATGCCTTCAAAAGCCTCTGCCGGGAAATCATCTTCACTGTTTGTTGGGATGAGGCAATAACTGCCGCGCCATGTAGCAGTTAGCTGCGTTTGCCATTGCCAGACATCAGTTCCGGCAATGCGTTCGAGCGTTTGCGGACGCGAGCGTTGATGGTGATCTGTCACGCCCGTGATGTAAATCCAGACTCGCTTTATCGCTGAGGTTTGCTCGCAACCCTGGGGGTCACGCCACAAAAAAGTCACCTCACACAAACCGTCATTTTCACAGGTAACGGCGGGGATCCCTTGCGCCTTTTTTTCCTGCCACCAGCACTCACTTCCTGTCAGCAAATTCGTCACTCGAACATAACCTTATGAAATTATTGATAACGGACAATAATCTTGAAATATATTGATAATACTATTGATAATTATTTGCATTTGCAATAGCGTATTTCCGCGCTTTGGGCTACCAGCTTCCTGGTGCAAAAACAATTAATTGCCGGACTTGAACGCACGATTCCCTCATTTCAGGGCTGTTGCAGACAGTTTCGGTATCGCTTCGTAACATCCATGCTGCGCCCGATCCCTCTGGGAATGGAATGACACCGGGCCCAGCGGAAAAGCAGGCCGCCATAATGAATAAGAAAATTAACTATTCCCTCGCAATGCTAATCAATCTGGGAATATACGGTGTTGCAGCACCTGTCTTTGCGGCAGAGCAAGCGGCACCAGCAACGGCTCAGACCGCTGCTGCCAACAATGACGACACACAAAATCACGCTGAAGAAGACACTTTGGTTGTTACCGCCGCCGCGCAAAACTTGCAGGCACCAGGCGTTTCAACCATCACCGCTGAAGAGCTGAAAAAACGCCCACCAGCGCGTGATATTTCCGAAATCGTCCGCACTATGCCAGGCGTTAACCTGACCGGTAACTCCACCAGTGGCCAACGTGGCAACGGCCGCCAGATTGATATTCGCGGTATGGGCCCGGAAAACACCTTGATTCTTATCGATGGCAAACCGGTCACCAGCCGAAACTCGGTACGACTTGGCTGGCGTGGCGAACGTGATACACGTGGCGATGCAAGCTGGGTACCACCTGAAATGGTCGAGCGTATCGAAGTCATTCGTGGCCCGGCCGCAGCGCGTTACGGTAACGGTGCGGCAGGTGGTGTAGTCAATATCATCACCAAAAAAGGCACCGGTGAATGGCATGGCACCTGGAACACCTATCTCAATGCCCCTGAGCACAAAGACGAAGGCTCCACTAAGCGCACCAACTTCAGCCTGAACGGCCCACTGGGTGGGGATTTCAGCTTCCGTCTGTACGGCAACCTCGATAAAACGCAAGCCGATGCCTGGGACATCAACCAGGGCCATCAGTCTGAACGTACCGGTATTTATGCCGATACCCTGCCAGCCGGGCGTGAAGGGGTAATTAACAAAGATATCAACGGCGTCGTGCGTTGGGACTTCGCACCAATGCAATCTCTGGAACTGGAAGCGGGTTACAGCCGCCAGGGCAACCTGTATTCCGGCGATACCCAGAACACCAATACCAACCAAATCGTGAAAGATAACTATGGCAAAGAGACTAACCGCCTCTACCGCCAGAGCTACTCCATGACCTGGAATGGTGGTTGGGACAGCGGCCTGACGACCAGCAACTGGGTGCAGTACGAACACACCCGAAACTCACGTATGCGTGAAGGTCTGGCCGGTGGCACCGAAGGGATTTTCTCCAGTGATAAATTCAGCGATATCGATCTGAGCGATGTGCTATTGCACAGCGAAGTGAATATCCCGATTGATTTCGTGTTTAACCAAAACTTGACGCTGGGCACCGAATGGAACCAGCAAAAGATGAAAGATTTGTCGTCAAACGGTCAAACCTTTATGGGCGGCCCAATTCCTGGGTCGAACAGCACCAACCGTAGCCCATATTCTCAGGCAGAGATCTTCTCACTGTTTGCTGAAGACAATATGGAGCTGACCGACAGCACTATGTTGACTCCGGGTCTGCGCTTTGATCATCACAGCATCGTGGGTAATAACTGGAGCCCATCTCTGAACCTGTCTCAAGGTTTGGGTGATGACTTCACCCTGAAAATGGGTATTGCTCAGGCGTATAAAGCACCGAGCCTGTATCAAACCAACCCGAACTACATCCTCTACAGCAAAGGCCAGGGTTGCTATGCAAGCGGCACCGGCGTGGGCTGCTATATGATGGGTAACGAAGACCTTAAAGCTGAAACCAGCGTCAACAAAGAGATTGGTCTTGAGTTCAAACGTGACGGCTGGCTCGCTGGTGTCACCTGGTTCCGCAATGATTACAAAGACAAAATCGAAGCGGGTTACGCACCAATCGGCCAGACTTCTTCTGGTAAAACCAAAACCGATATTTACCAGTGGGAAAACATTCCTAAAGCTCTGGTAGAAGGGCTGGAAGGCACGTTAAACGTACCGGTTTCCAATACAGTGAACTGGACAAATAACATCACTTACATGCTGGAAAGTAAGAATAAAGAGACCGGCGAGCGCCTGTCCGTTATTCCGGAATATACGTTAAACTCCACCCTGAGCTGGCAAATTCGCCAGGACATCTCTGTGCAATCGACCTTTACGTGGTACGGCAAACAACAGCCGAAGAAGTACAACTACAAAGGTTTGCCTGCAACGGGAACAGAAACCAACGAAGTTAGCCCTTATAGCATTGTTGGCCTGAGTGGGACCTGGGATGCCACGAAGAATGTCAGCCTGACTACGGGTATCGACAATGTCTTCGATGAACGCCACTGGCGCGCAGGTAATGCCCAGACAACGGGTGGCAATGCCGGTTACATGTACGGTGCAGGTGCCGAAACATATAACGAGTCCGGACGTACTTACTACGTGAGTGTGAATACCCATTTCTGATAGACCTCCGCTTACGCCATGCAGTCCCTCTCCTTTTTGGAGAGGGACTGCGATAATGGTCCTCATCCCAACCTTCTCCCCAAGGTAGAAGGAGAAAACATCTGATGAATACTCAGCTCACCCATTTCAGCCTCTGTGACACGACGCAAACTATCGTGCGGGTGGATTTTGACGCTGTCACTTTTCAACCCGATGACCTGCTGTTACTCCCGCATCACAAGCGTCTTGAAAATGCTGTCAGGCAACGCAAAGCCGAGCATCTCGCTGGCCGGATTGCTGCCAGAGAAGCGCTGCGTCTTCATGGAATAAGCCATCATATTCCGGGCATTGGCCTGCACCGTGAACCTTGCTGGCCGCCAGGGTTTACCGGCAGCATGACTCACAGCGGCAATGTGGCGCTGGCAACAGTAATCGCTGACTCGGCGCAAATGCGTGTGGGAATTGGCATTGATTGTGCTGAAATTATTACGCCAGATGTCGCCGGGGAAATTTACCCTGGCATAATTGATAGCGCGGAAAGAGAAGTTTTGTGCTCGACCGCCCTCCCCTTTCATTACGCATTAACGCTGGCATTCTCTGCCAAAGAGAGTTTATTCAAAGCCTTGTTTCGCCACGTTGGGCGCTATTTTGATTTTTCAGCTGCATCCATAAGAAAAATAGATGACAAGCATCTTATTCTGACGCTCAATCATTCACTTGGGCCATTTAAAAAAGAAAGTAAATTCAAAGCGATATGGGAAAATCACGCTACGCAATTAATAACGCTAATACAGTTATAAACAGCATAAGATAAATCACTTGCGGCCTGGTAATAAGTGAATGTTATATTCGAAAGAACACAACACATCTACAACATCACTTATAACAAGGACTTCTTAATCTATGGAAAACTCGCTTTCTCTCGAATCATTCCTGACCTCTGTTCAACAACGTGACCCGCACCAGCCTGAATTTGCACAGGCAGTACGCGAAGTCATGACTACGCTCTGGCCGTTCCTGGAACAAAATCCGCAATACCGCCGTTTGGCACTTTTAGAGCGCCTTGTTGAACCAGAACGTGTGATTCAGTTCCGCGTCACCTGGGTTGATGACCAAAATCAGGTGCAGGTTAACCGCGCATGGCGCGTGCAATTTAGCTCGGCGATTGGGCCATTTAAAGGTGGGATGCGTTTCCACCCGTCAGTGAACCTCTCAATTCTGAAATTCCTCGGCTTTGAACAAACCTTCAAAAATGCGCTGACCACACTGCCAATGGGCGGCGGTAAAGGCGGTAGCGACTTTAACCCGAAAGGTAAAAGTGAAGGCGAGATCATGCGTTTTTGCCAGGCACTGATGACGGAACTGTATCGCCATCTCGGGCCGGATACCGATGTTCCAGCAGGCGATATTGGCGTTGGCGGACGTGAAGTTGGCTTTATGGCGGGGATGATGAAAAAACTCTCCAACAATACGGCCTGCGTGTTTACCGGCAAGGGATTGTCGTTCGGCGGCAGTCTTATTCGCCCGGAAGCGACCGGTTATGGCCTTATCTACTTCACCGATGCGATGCTCAAGCGTCATGGCCTGGGCTTTGAAGGAATGCGCGTTGCTGTTTCTGGTTCCGGTAACGTGGCGCAATACGCCATCGAAAAAGCATTATCACTGGGTGCACGCGTGGTTACTGCTTCTGACTCCAACGGTACTGTGGTTGATGAAGTTGGTTTCACTAGCGAAAAACTGGCGCGCCTGGCTGAAATTAAATCCAGCCGCGATGGGCGCGTGGCAGATTACGCCAAAGAGTTCGGTCTGAAGTACCTCGAAGGCCAGCAACCGTGGAGCGTGCCAGTTGATATCGCTCTACCGTGCGCGACACAGAATGAACTGGATAGCGAAGCTGCTCGTGTGCTGATTGCCAATGGCGTGAAGGCCGTAGCTGAAGGTGCGAATATGCCGACCACCATTGAAGCTACCAATCTGTTCCTGGACGCGGGCGTGCTGTTCGCACCAGGTAAAGCAGCAAATGCGGGCGGTGTGGCAACTTCAGGTCTGGAGATGGCGCAAAACGCCGCTCGTATGGGATGGAAGGCAGAAAAAGTTGATGTTCGCCTGCATCACATCATGCTGGATATTCACGAAGCCTGTGTGAATTACGGTGGCGAAGATAAGCAAACACATTATGTTCGCGGCGCGAATATTGCGGGCTTTGTTAAGGTAGCCGATGCGATGTTAGGCCAGGGCGTTTTATAATACCCGTCATTCTTCAAGTTGCAGGGGTGTTGGCTGCACTCGCTCACCCCAGTCACTTACTTTAGTAAGCTCCTGGGGATGAACTCTTTTGCCGCCTACCTGCAACTCGAATTATTTAGGGTATTATTTTTTTATTTAAAACTAAACCCCAGGAACCACCTTAATATCTTCCATCCCAATCCCAATCTTGCGCGGTTCGTGGCCAAGAATATTGCCTTCATTAGATAACTGCGGCTGCGGTGGAATAATCTCCAGCAAATTACTGCGCTCCGGGTTATCAAAATGCAACGTCGTGGTACTTAACTCTTCGCCAAGCGTAAGTGTTTGCTGCTGGCTCCCGACTTTGACCGGCACCGGCTGACCGATATTCGGGCCAAACGCTTTAGCTGAAATCACCAGGTCAAATTTCTCGGGCAGCGGCTCGGCATATTCAATTTTCACTTCCGGTGCCAAATTCGCATTCGACCAACGCCCCCACTCTTCAGGGCGAGAAATCCCCGCATACTCTTTCACATTAAGTGGCGCCCCCGGCACATTGAAAATAAAGCTATCTGCCTGATAGCGGATGGCGTTTTCATCCACTTTCAGCAGCGCAACGTTCTGTTTAAAACGTGCTTTATCGATGTCTTGTTTGGCAAATTCAACGGCATGTTGTTCCTGCTGCTGTTCAATTAAGCGCACTGACGGTTGGCCGCCAACTTGCCCCTGAGCAACACACAGCCCGGTCGAAAGTGCCAGTTTAGGTTCCCATAAACGCGCCATTTTGAAGCAGCGGTCGGCCCAAATAAATTTGTCATTTTCTTTAAAGTCAGCCAGTTGATAGCGTAACGGCGCGGAATACTCGCTTTCAGGCAACGGCTCTATTTTTTTATCCAGAATACGCAGCAATAAAGGCATTTTGAAATGCGCGCCTGAATAGCTAAAGGTATTTTTCTTCTGGTCAATTTCATACTGGGTAATCGTTTTCGGGAAGTTCCACAGATCGATTACGTCCGGTTTCCACTCCATCACCTTTTCTTTGACGTTAAGAAATACCGAAGCAATCGACTGCCCGGACAAACTACTGCGTCCAAGACCCAGGTAATTATCGCCGCCTAAAACATCTAATACCGTTGCGCCGTTATCCAGCGTGCTGCGTTTAACTGGCACCAGATCGGCCTGCGGTTTATCACCGCGAATAATAAAGAACAGGTTATTGCGGTCATGCTGGTTGAGGTATTTGTACGCGGTGTTATTCATTGCCAAATGGTCGGAACTTACGACAATGACAGTATTTTTAAAATATGGTGATGCTTTTATTTTCTCGATAAGTGCAGCGACATGCTCCTGGCTGCAAGCCACGGCGCTGAAGGATTGGTTTTCTTTGCCGTCAAAGTTGTAGCTACGGCGCTTACAGGTTTTCGAGATAAATCCGTCCGGGTGGTGCGTGTCGACGGTCAGCGTAAAAAGTGAGAAACGTTTATTTTTCTTCGACAGTTCAACATACTTTTCGTATACCTCGTCCAGCACAGTGTCGTCGTAGAAACCCCAGTTATTGCGGTATTCCGGGTCTGCGACCATACTTTTCAGCTCTTGCGCACCGTACATATGGTCGAAGCCATGGGACTGTAAAAAGATGTCTTTGCCTGCAAAGCGTAAGTCTGCGCCCTGCATAAAGTAGTTTTCATATCCCGAGGCTTTTAGAATATCACCAAGGCAGATATTTTTTGGGAAAAAACTCGACATTGAAGCCGATGAATTCCCCTCAAATGGGGCAAATAAAGGAATACCACATTGCGAGGCGACCATTCCGGCAATAGTGTAATCGGTGCCGGGTAATTGCACCGTATGGCTGAAATCTATTGCTTCATCTTTAAGCCCGGTTAATTCCGGCGCTAAATCAGGGAAGAACTCTGGCTGTAAATACGTACGTTCCAGACTTTCACCGTAAATATAAACCAGGTTTAATTTAGGATCTTTAATATTCCCCTGCGGGGCTTTGTAATAAACATCGAAATCTGAATCACCGGAACGGGTCTGTGATTTCACCAATTCTGTGACCTGGCGAAATGCCGGCGAGGCATCGACAGAACCCATCGCTAACGCAAGCGCCAACAGGCTGTAGCCAAAATGGTGAGGGTAGTTTTTACGGCGGCGTAAAATCCAGGTCAAACCGCTGAAAACGGCCACCAGCGCGACAAACACCCCGACACCCGGCAGGATATACTTCCCAATCCCCGCCCCAGTCAGACTGCTGGTAAGGGTGTAAAGCACCGCATCGTTGATGCCATCGCCAGTGAAGTAGTTACTGGCAACAAAGGTCACGTTCAGGACAATATACAGTCCTAAAATCAGAAGGATAGCGCTAAACCACCAGGCATTACGACCTGCTTTTACGGCGTAAACGGCAATAGCTGCGACAAACAACACAATTGAAAGCATTTCCGACAACGCCTGACCCTCGAAATAGATGCGCACAATGGCACAAAGCTGTGCTCAGAGATTACTGAGCGCTAAATCTAGCGTTGTTGTCACAGTCCTGCAATTTCCCTGACATGAAAATGTGCTCTATTTCGGAATTGTGCCCGCTGGGAATAAGGGTATTGCATTGATCGATAGTAAATAGCTATCAGAATCATCGTTAATACAACGGTTGAGTCGATTGACCAGTACTGCGTGCAAATGATTTAATCGCGCCGCTGTTATAATTTTTTAAAGTGGAATTGTAACGCGCAACATGAAGGCCACCCCGCAACGGGTGGCTTTTTTTATGTCTGCTATTTCGCTTGTAAGGTATTACTTATCAATTCGATACGGTCTACCCATTAGAGCCAAACGCGAATATTCGGTACCTTTCTCCCATCGCAAAACGGAGGAAGTACAGATGTCTTTAATTAATACAAAAATCAAACCATTCAAAAACAGCGCTTTTAAAAACGGTGAATTCATTGAAGTAACCGAGAAGGATGTAGAAGGCCGCTGGAGCGTTTTCTTCTTCTATCCAGCTGACTTTACTTTTGTATGCCCAACTGAACTGGGCGATGTTGCTGACCACTACGAAGAATTCCAGAAACTGGGCGTAGATATCTACTCTGTTTCCACTGACACCCATTTCACGCATAAAGCATGGCACAGCAGCTCTGACACCATCGCGAAAATCAAATATGCGATGATCGGCGACCCAACTGGCGCACTGACTCGTAACTTCGAAAACATGCGTGAAGATGAAGGCCTGGCGGATCGCGGTACCTTTATCGTTGACCCACAGGGCATCATTCAGGCTATCGAAGTGACTGCTGAAGGCATTGGCCGTGACGCCTCTGACCTGCTGCGTAAAGTGAAAGCGGCTCAATACGTTGCTTCTCACCCAGGTGAAGTTTGCCCGGCTAAATGGAAAGAAGGTGAAGCAACGCTTTCTCCATCTTTGGACCTCGTCGGTAAGATCTAAAAAATAATAAGACAATAAACACCTGCAATAACTAACTCAGCGGTGGGCAGCGCGCAAGCCTGCCCACCCTGGTTATTCTCGCCATCAGGGAGATTTACCCATGCTCGACAACAACATGAAAACCCAACTCAAGGCCTACCTTGAGCGCTTAACCAAACCTGTTGAGTTGATTGCCACGCTGGACGACAGTGCAAAATCGACCGAGATAAAGGAACTGTTGGCAGAAATTGCTGAGCTATCTGACAAAGTTTCTTTGAGTATTAATAACGATTTGCCGGTGCGCAAACCGTCATTTTTGATCACCAACCCAGGCTCCGATAAAGGCCCACGCTTTGCGGGTTCCCCACTCGGCCACGAATTTACTTCTCTGGTTTTGGCTTTGCTGCAAACCGGAGGACATCCGTCGAAAGAATCACAGGATTTGCTTGAGCAGATCCGTGAAATCGACGGCGATTTCCATTTTGAAACCTATTACTCGCTTTCGTGCCACAACTGCCCGGACGTGGTGCAGGCGCTGAACCTGATGGCGGTGCTGAACCCGCGCATCAGCCACACCGCGATTGACGGTGGCGTTTACCAGAATGAGATTCAGGATCGCAACGTAATGGGTGTTCCTGCGGTATTCCTGAATGGTAAAGAGTTCGGCCAGGGGCGAATGACACTGGCTGAAATCGTCAGCAAAATTGATACCGGCGCTGAAAAACGTGCGGCCGAAGCGCTGAACAAACGCGAAGCTTACGATGTGTTGATCGTCGGTAGCGGCCCGGCAGGTGCGGCGGCAGCAGTTTACTCCGCACGTAAAGGCATTCGCACCGGCCTGATGGGCGAGCGTTTTGGCGGCCAGGTTTTGGATACTGTGGATATCGAAAACTACATTTCCGTGCCGAAAACCGAAGGTCAGAAACTGGCTGGCGCACTGAAAGCTCACGTTGATGATTACGACGTGGATGTTATCGATACGCAAAGTGCCAGCAAGTTAATCCCGGCGAAGACTGAAGGCGGTCTGCATCAGATTCAAACTGCGTCTGGCGCGACACTTAGTGCACGCAGCATCATCATTGCAACAGGTGCAAAGTGGCGCAATATGAACGTGCCGGGCGAAGAACAGTACCGCACCAAAGGCGTGACTTATTGCCCGCACTGCGACGGCCCGCTGTTTAAAGGTAAACGCGTGGCGGTGATTGGCGGCGGCAACTCCGGGGTGGAAGCAGCGATTGATCTGGCGGGTATCGTTGAACACGTCACGCTGCTGGAGTTTGCCCCAGAAATGAAAGCCGATCAGGTATTGCAGAACAAAGTTCGCAGTCTTAAAAACGTCGACATCATTTTGAATGCTCAAACGCTGGAAGTGAAAGGCGACGGCACGAAAGTTACTGGTTTGCAGTATAAAGACCGCGTTACTGAAAGCGTGCATGAAATTGAGCTGGCAGGTATTTTCGTACAAATCGGCCTGTTGCCCAATACCAACTGGCTGGAAGGCAGCGTTGAGCGCAACCGCATGGGTGAAATCATTATTGATGCGAAGTGCGAAACTACCGTTAAAGGTGTGTTTGCTGCGGGTGACTGTACTACCGTGCCTTATAAACAAATTATTATTGCTACCGGTGAAGGTGCAAAAGCCTCGCTGAGCGCATTTGATTATTTGATTCGCACCCCTATCGATAATTAAAAATCATTGCTTACCTGCATATCAAAAAGCGGCTTCGGCCGCTTTTTTTCATTCTTTAAATGAATTAAATGCTTCACAACATTCATTAACTAAATGAAATAAATAACTTTTTCTATCTACCCCTCATTTTACATTAAGTGCCATTGACATATTTCAGCTCATTGCTCAAATATCCATAAAATAACCAATGTTTTATATTAAAAAGTTCAATGAGAATAATATGAACAAGAAATGGATTTTTGTGGTTTGTACGGCAAGTATCGTCGTTGGAGTTATGTTAACCGCACTCACCGGATGGGGTTTAAAAAAGACCTCAGAAACAGAATTTTGCCTCTCATGTCATACCATGCAAGCCCCCTACGAAGAGTATCAGGGGTCGGTTCATTTTATGAATCAAAAGGGTATTCGCGCCGAGTGTAAAGACTGCCATATTCCGGAAGGTGGGCTCGATTACCTCGTGACTAAGCTTCGCGCCAGCAAGGACGTTTATCACCAATTTATCACCAACAAAATTGATACCCCTGAGCAATACGAAGCCCATCGCCTTGAGTTGGCGCAAAGCGTATGGAGCCAGATGAAAAGCAACAACTCTGCCACCTGTCGTTCCTGCCACAGCATGGAAGCAATGGATCTGCAAAAACAGAGTAGCGATGCGCAAAAAATGCATGCTTTGGCGGTGAAAGAGAACCAAACCTGTATTGATTGCCACAAAGGTGTCGCCCACTTCCCGCCTGAAGTCACCGTTGATAGCAAAGCGTTGGATGCAATGATGGCTGAAGCCGTTAAAACCCCAGTCGATGCCCCAGAGCGCTTTGCCGTAACCCCAACGCCGTTGGGCACATTGGGCACTGTCTATCCAGCGACAAAAATGAAAGTTTTGCGCCAAATAGATGATGGGCAAGAAGTTGAGATTACCGGCAGCCAAATGCAGGGTGCAGAGCAGGTTCTCTACCTTGCAACAGGCCAAAGGCTGGTTATTGCCTCTCTTACCCCCGAAGGAATGCAAGCGCTTAAGCCACTGGGTGAATGGGAAAAAGACAGTTATGGCAATGTCTGGCGGGACGTTAGCCTGCAAGGTACGGTCACAGAGCACTCGTTGGCAAGCCGCGAACCTCTTTGGCGCTATGCAAAATCCCTCGACACCGCTTACTGCTCCGGTTGCCACGCACCTATAGCCGCAGATCACTACCCCCTCAACGCCTGGCCTTCTATTGCTAAAGGAATGGGGTCCCGCACAGATATCAGTGATGACGATCTGGACATTCTTACGCGTTGGTTCCAGTACCACGCTAAAGATGCTGCCCGGTAAGCCGTACGTCATAGCCATGTTCATTTAAGGAGAGAATGATGAAGTTAACACGACGTAGTTTTTTGAAAACGGCAGGCGGTACGGCTGGCGCCATGGTGGTGTCCTCAGCAATCCCGCTTCCTGCATGGGCTGAAACACCTGCAGGTACAATACTCACCGCTGCTCGCTGGGGAGCAATTGAAGTTGAAGTGAAAGATGGGAAGATAGTCTCTTCGAAAGGCGTTCTGGCTAAAACCATCGAGAACTCACTACAGAGCAGCGCACCTGATCAGGCTCATACAGCCTGTAGAATTAAGTACCCTATGGTACGTAAAAGTTATCTCGCAGCACCTGGAACAGCAGATGGAAAACGCGGTAAAGATGAGTTTGTCCGCGTTTCCTGGGATGACGCGCTAAAGCTCATTCACGAACAGCATGCTCGTATTCGTACCACTCATGGCCCGGCATCTATCTTTGCGGGCTCTTATGGCTGGCGCTCCAGCGGAGTGCTGCATAAAGCACAAACATTATTACAACGTTATATGAGTATGGCTGGCGGTTATGTTGGTCACACTGGGGATTATTCCACAGGTGCTGCACAAGTGATTCTGCCGCACGTTGTCGGTTCCGTTGAGGTTTACGAACAGCAAACCGTCTGGCCCATGATCCTTAAAAATAGCCAGGTCGTTGTTCTGTGGGGAATGAACCCGCTAAATACGCTGAAAATCGCCTGGAGCAGTACCGATGAACAAGGCCTGGAATATTTCAATCAGTTGAAAGCTTCTGGCAAAACGGTGATTGCCATCGATCCTATGCGTTCAGAAACCATCGGTTTCTTTGGTGATAAAGTTCAGTGGATTGCTCCCAACATAGGTACTGACGTTGCACTGATGATGGGGATCGCCCATACGCTGGTTGAAGCAAACCTGCACGATAAGGCCTTTATTGAGAAATACACCACCGGATACGCGGAATTTGAGTCCTATCTTCTTGGTGTTGCTGACAAAACACCTAAAAACGCCGCCTGGGCTGAAAAAATTTGCGGGGTTCCTGCTAAACAAATCACGCTGCTGGCCGAGATATTCGCCAAAAATAAAACCATGCTTATGGCTGGATGGGGTATCCAGCGTCAGCAGTATGGCGAACAGCGCCACTGGATGCTGGTGACGCTCGCAGCAATGCTTGGGCAAATTGGCAGTGATGGTGGTGGTTTCGGCTTCTCCTATCACTATTCAAATGGTGGTAACCCAACGCGTAGTGGCGGCGTATTAACGGCAATTTCTGCAACCGTTGCAGGCAATTCTTCCGCCGGTAATGACTGGGCTACATCCGATGCTGTCACTAATATTCCAGTGGCTCGTATTGTCGAAGCACTGGAGAACCCAGGCGTTAAATACCAACACAACGGTAAGGAACAAACCTTCCCTGATATCAAAATGATCTGGTGGGCAGGCGGCGGTAACTTCACCCATCACCAGGACACTAACAGGCTCATTGCTGCCTGGCAGAAGCCAGAGCTGGTGGTGATTTCTGAATGCTACTGGACAGCTGCAGCAAAACACGCAGATATCGTGCTACCGATAACGACCTCCTTTGAACGCAACGATCTGACCATGACCGGCGACTATAGCAACCAGCACCTGGTGCCGATGAAGCAGGCCATAGCACCACAATTTGAAGCGCGTAATGACTTTGACGTATTTGCCGATCTGGCAGAACTACTCAAAGCTGGAGGAAAAGCTGTTTACACCGAAGGGAAAGATGAAATGGCCTGGCTGCGCGAGTTCTACGATGCCGCGCAGAAAGGAGCCCGGGCACAACGCGTCAATATGCCGCAGTTCTCTGCTTTCTGGCAGGCAAACAAGCTTATCGAAATGCGTAAAAACCCGAAAAATGAAACCTTCGTACGCTATGCGGATTTCCGCAAAGACCCGGTGATGAACCCACTAGGTACACCGAGCGGAAAAATAGAGATCCACTCAAAAACTATCGAAGAATTTGGCTATAAAGATTGCCCGGCACACCCGACCTGGCTTGAACCAGATGAATGGGCAGGCAACGCTCAACCGGGCCAGCTGCAACTTTTAACCGCGCATCCGGCTCACCGTCTGCATAGCCAGCTTAATTATGCCGAACTGCGTAAAAAGTATGCCGTGGCGAACCGTGAACCCATCTATATCCATTCTGATGATGCAGCAAAATGCGGTGTTAAAAACGGGGATACGGTTCGCGTGTGGAACGATCGTGGTCAGGTTTTAGCGGGAGTTGTGGTTACTGATGGGATCAAACCCGGAGTGGTTTGCATTCACGAAGGCGCCTGGCCGGATCTTGATCCAGCAACCGGTATTTGCAAGAACGGCAGCGCTAACGTGCTGACCAAAGATATTCCAACATCACGCCTGGCAAATGGCTGCTCTGCAAATACGTCATTGGTGAAACTAGAGAAGTATTCAGGAGCGGAGTTAACACTTAGTGCATTTACGCCTCCTGTCGGAGCGTAACATAAAACAATAAACCCCTTCGGTAATAACCTTAGGGGTTTATTTTCACTAATTTATCCTTGCGACCCAGTCTTACTAATACTCCTTCGGTAAATGCCGAATCGCTACCAGTTTCCCACGCTTAATCTCAATGTAATCACCACGACGTAATTCCCCAAGAATCGCCATAATCGTGCTGCGCGCCAGTTGCGTACGTTCCTGAATAAAATCTGCTGCATTAATGTCACGGCGTACCTCAGCAGGTTGCAAATCCAGTTCAAGCAATTTATTGCGAATCATCACATACGCCGTAACGCCTACCAGATGCTCATCACGTAAAGAGTACATCTGTAAAAACCAGGCAAGAATGCCAGAAACTGACTCCCACAATTGCAGTCGGGTAAAGAGTTCAAATGCTTGCTCAGCCGGGATAACTCGCGCTTCACAGGGCTCTTCTACTTTCAAAAACCAGCCGCCACGAGGCCGCAAACATTCAGCAATGCCATAAATCATCTCACCTCTCACCGATGACAGGACTAAGCCATCAATTGCACGAACAGCTGTAAAATGCCCTTCATTGAATAGATACAGGTATTTTTCGTGCTGCAAAACTGCGTGCACTTCATCATTAGGCTGAAATGAACGTACCGTCCCAAGCGTGGAAAGCGCTTCCTTGAGAGCATATATCTCAGCTACAGGCCTGTGTGGATAAAGAGAGGACAGCCCTGATTCACTGTTTTGATCATTTACGGTGGTCATGAGTTAACCTTTTTATATTCCTCGCACCACAATCATAGCTGATAAAAAAAGCGGCTTGCGCCGCTTTCTATATAACAAACTGAATAAGTTCTACTTTCTACGCCAGGTCGTGCCTTGTGGGCCATCTTCCAGCACGATACCCATCTCATTCAGACGGTCACGCGCCTGGTCCGCCAGCGCCCAGTCTTTTGATTGACGCGCGTCGTTACGCTGTTTGATTAGCGCTTCGATTTCGGCAACTTCACTGTCGTCAGACTGCGCACCACCTTGCAGGAAGGATTCTGGATCTTGCTCAAGCAGACCTAACACCGCAGAAAGTTGACGCAGTGCGGCAGCCAGGCCATTTGCCGCTGCTAAGTCTTCGGTTTTTAGGCGGTTTACTTCACGCGCCATATCGAACAACACGGAATAGGCTTCCGGCGTATTGAAATCATCGTCCATCGCTTCACGGAAACGCGCTTCAAATGCTTCGCCGCCCGCAGGCTGAACGCTGGAATCGGTGCCGCGCAGCGCGGTGTACAAACGCTCAAGCGAAGTACGCGCCTGTTTCAGGTTCTCTTCGCTGTAGTTCAGCTGGCTGCGATAGTGACCGGACATCAGGAAATAGCGAATAGTTTCAGCATCGTAATATTTCAGCACGTCACGCACAGTGAAGAAGTTGCCCAGTGATTTGGACATTTTCTCACGGTCAACCATCACCATGCCGGAGTGCATCCAGGTGTTAACGTACTCGCCGCCGTGCGCACAGGTTGACTGGGCGATTTCGTTTTCGTGGTGCGGGAACATCAAGTCCGAACCGCCACCATGAATATCAAAATGGTTACCGAGCTGTTTGCAGTTCATCGCCGAACATTCGATGTGCCAGCCTGGACGGCCCTCGCCCCAAGGGGATGACCAGCTTGGTTCGCCCGGCTTGGACATTTTCCACAGCACGAAATCCATTGGGTTACGTTTGACGTTCGCTTCGACTTCAACACGCGCACCGGCTTGCAGCTGTTCCAGATCCTGACGGGAAAGTTTGCCGTAATCGACATCGCTTTCTACCGAGAACATCACATCGCCATTGCTGGCAACATAGGCGTGATTGCGCTCAATAAGCTGTTCAACAATTTCGATGATGTCCGGGATATGTTTGGTAGCGCGCGGCTCACTGTCCGGGCGCAAAATATTCAGCGCGTCGAAATCGGTATGCATTTCAGCAACCATGCGATCAACCAGTGCCACAAAATCTTCGCCGTTTTCATTGGCGCGTTTGATAATTTTGTCGTCGATATCAGTAATGTTGCGAACGTATTTCAGCTTATAGCCGAGAAAACGCAGGTAACGCGCAACCACATCAAAGGCAACAAAAGTACGGCCATGTCCGATATGACACAAATCGTAAACGGTGATACCACACACGTACATGCCAACCTCTCCGGCATGAATAGGTTTGAATTCCTCTTTTTGGCGACTCATTGTATTGAAGATTTTTAACATCAGGGGATTCCATGTAAGTGTGTCGAAACGGTGCAATTGGCTATATTAAACCATAATTTTACCTGGAGGCAGCACGCTTTGCGAGGTTATCGCATGCTGACGGGCAGGACGCAGTTATGATATAACAACCACCTTGTGTGGCGGCACCGTTTGCCGGAACACTGTCTGACTAATATAGGATGCACAGCATGGTTACTTTTCATACTAATCACGGCGATATCGTAATCAAAACTTTTGATGATAAAGCGCCGATTACTGTCAAAAACTTCCTCGAGTACTGCCGCGAAGGTTTCTACGCCAACACCATTTTCCACCGTGTGATCAATGGCTTTATGATCCAGGGCGGCGGTTTTGAACCGGGTATGAAGCAAAAAGACACCAAAGACACCATCCAGAACGAAGCGAATAACGGCCTGAAAAACACCAAAGGTACGCTGGCAATGGCACGTACCAATGCGCCACATTCTGCAAGTTCCCAGTTCTTTATTAACGTGGCTGACAACGATTTCCTGAACTTCAGCAGCGAAAGCATGCAAGGTTGGGGTTACTGCGTATTTGCTGAAGTTGTAGAAGGCATGGACGTTGTTGAGAAAATCAAAGGCGTGTCCACTGGCCGCAGCGGTATGCACCAGGACGTTCCTAAAGAAGACGTGGTTATCACAAGCGTAACCGTCAGCGAATAACTCGCCCATGGCGACGCTGTTTATCGCAGATTTACATCTGTGTTCAGAAGAACCGGCGATTACCGCCGGTTTTCTGCGTTTTCTGGCGGGCACCGCTCGGGAAGCTGATGCGCTCTATATTCTTGGCGATCTGTTTGAAGCCTGGATTGGCGACGATGACCCCGAACCGCTGCACCGCCAAATCGCTTTAGCCATTAAAGACCTGGTGTATTCTGGTGTTCCCTGCTTCTTTATTCACGGCAACCGCGATTTCTTACTCGGTAAACGTTTTGCCCGCTTAAGCGGCATGACGCTTCTGCCAGAAGAAAAGATGCTCGACCTGTATGGCCGCAAAATGCTGATCCTGCACGGCGACACGCTGTGTACAGACGACCACGGTTATCAAGCCTTCCGCAAGAAAGTTCACCAGCCCTGGCTGCAATGTTTGTTCCTCACCCTGCCGCTGTTTATCCGCAAGCGTGTGGCCGCGAAAATGCGCGCCAACAGCAAAGCCTCAAACAGCAGTAAATCGATGGCGATTATGGATGTGAATCAGCATGCGGTTATTGATGCGCTCACCCGCCATCAGGTGCAATGGATGATCCACGGTCATACCCATCGCCCAGAAATTCATCCTATTTCAGCCAACGGCAAACCCGCGTTTCGCTGCGTGCTCGGTGCATGGCATAGCGAAGGGTCGATGATCAAAGTCACTGCCGAAGACGTCGAACTCATCTCCTTCTCTTTTTAAACAAAATCACGCCTTTTTGCTGCCTTGTTGACCACGCAACCGTTTTCCTTGCTCTATGTTCATGCTATTCTCTGAGCCCTTCTGACCGACCGAGCCACGTTCGGTGATGTTTGCATACCCACAGGAGTTTTGAGACGCATGTCCTCCAACCAGACCCCGGCGCGTATCGCCATTGTCATGGGTTCCAAAAGTGACTGGGCTACCATGCAGTTTGCCGCAGAAATCCTCACCGCCCTTGATGTCCCGCACCATGTCGAAGTGGTTTCCGCACACCGCACTCCCGATAAACTTTTCAGCTTTGCTGAACAGGCAAGCGACAACGGTTTGCAGGTGATTATTGCCGGTGCAGGCGGAGCGGCGCATTTACCGGGCATGATTGCAGCAAAAACCCTGGTTCCCGTGTTGGGCGTACCTGTTCAGAGCGCGGCGTTAAGCGGCGTAGACAGTCTCTATTCTATTGTGCAAATGCCACGCGGTATTCCGGTTGGCACGCTGGCAATCGGCAAAGCCGGTGCGGCGAACGCGGCCCTGCTGGCGGCGCAAATCCTCGCGATCCACGATAAAGCGTTGCATCAGCGCCTTGAAGCGTGGCGTCAAAGCCAGACCGACGAAGTGCTGGAAAACCCGGACCCACGGGGTGAAGCATGAAACGCGTCTGCGTGTTGGGTAACGGCCAGTTAGGCAGAATGCTGCGCCAGGCAGGCGAACCGCTGGGCATCGCGGTTTACCCGGTTGGCCTGGATGCCGAACCTGAAGCCGTGCCATTTGCGCAAAGCGTCATCACCGCAGAAATTGAACGCTGGCCAGAAACCGCCCTCACCCGTGAACTGGCGCGTCATAACGCGTTTGTGAACCGCGATGTGTTCCCGATTATCGCCGACCGTCTGACGCAAAAGCAGCTATTCGATAAGCTCGAACTAGCGACCGCGCCATGGCAGTTACTTTCTAGCCGCGATGAATGGACGGGTGTTTTCCAGAATCTTGGCGAGCTGGCGATTGTGAAGCGCCGCACAGGTGGTTATGACGGGCGTGGGCAGTGGCGTTTACGCAGCCATGAAACCTCTCAGTTGCCGGACGATTGCTACGGCGAATGCATCGTTGAGCAAGGTATTAACTTCTCGGGCGAAGTCTCTTTAGTTGGCGCGCGTGGCCACGATGGCACAACTGTGTTTTATCCGTTAACGCACAACCTCCATCAGGACGGTATTCTGCGCACTAGCGTGGTTTTCCCACAGGCTGATATTGAACAACAACAGCAAGCTGAAACGATGCTTTCTGCCATCATGCACGAGCTGAAATATGTCGGTGTCATGGCGATGGAGTGCTTTATCACGCCAGCTGGACTGCTTATCAACGAGCTGGCCCCACGCGTACACAACAGCGGGCACTGGACGCAAAACGGCGCATCGATTAGCCAGTTTGAATTGCATCTACGCGCCATTGTTGACCTGCCGCTGCCGCAACCGGTGGTGAACGCCCCGTCAGTCATGATTAATCTTATCGGCACCGATGTGAATTACGACTGGTTGAAGCTGCCGCTGGTTCATCTGCACTGGTACGATAAAGAGGTGCGCGAAGGCCGCAAAGTGGGCCATCTCAACCTCAACGACAGCGATACCGGCAGACTGTGCGCCTCTCTCGAAGCGATGGTGCCGCTGTTGCCAGCGGAATACGCCAGCGGAATTGCCTGGGCGCAAAGCAAGTTCTAATCTTTCAGCGGGTGGCGATTTGTTCCCCCGCTCTTTCACTCAAGTCTCCCCAACCTTTCTTTTCCAGACGCGAAGGCGCACAATCCACGGCGTTTCGGCCTCACTCGCTCTAAGGTTTTTCTATGCAAAACGCTCGTCCTGATACTCAAAATTACGAACATCTGCTGCGCAGCGGTATTCCGCTAATCGACGTGCGCGCTCCGGTTGAATTCAGCCAGGGGGCAATGCCTGCCGCGCTAAATTTCCCGCTGATGACAGATGACGAGCGTGCTGCAGTGGGCACTTGCTATAAACAGCGCGGGCAGCAGGCAGCGGTTGAGCTGGGCCATCGTCTCGTACACGGCGAAATCCGTGAAGCCCGTTTGCAAAAATGGCTGGAAGCGTGTCGACAAAATCCGCAGGGGTATTTGTGTTGCGCGCGTGGCGGCATGCGTTCGCATCTGGTTCAGGAGTGGTTACGCGAAGCAGGCGTTGACTATCCGCTGGTTGAAGGCGGTTATAAAGCGCTGCGCCATTACGCCATGGACGTGATAGAAGCTCGCTCGCAATGGCCAATGGTGCTCGTCAGCGGAAATACCGGCGGTGGTAAAACGATCCTGATTCGCTCGCTGCCCACCGGCGTCGATCTTGAAGGGCTGGCGCACCATCGCGGTTCCTCATTTGGCCGCACGATTGTGGAACAACCCTCGCAAACTAACTTTGAAAATAACCTCGCGGTCACGCTACTTCAAAAAAGCGACAATGCAGAAGTGACATGGGTGGTGGAAGATGAAGGCCGCATGATTGGCTCACGTCATATCCCGGAATGCTTCAGAGAGCAGATGCTGCGCTCGCCGATTGTGGTGATTGAAGACCCGTTTGAGCAGCGTCTGGAGCGTTTGAAATTCGAATATTTCGAGCAGATGAGCGCGGCGTTTTTGTCGGTACACGACGAAGAGACAGCCTGGCAAAACTACGGTGAATATTTGCATCACGGCCTGTTCGCTATTCGCCGTCGTTTGGGCATGGAGCGTTTTGCGCAATTTAGCAAATATCTGGATGAGGCGTTAGAACTGCAACGTAAAACCGGTTCGGTTGATGGACATCTGGCGTGGCTTGCGCCACTACTTGAAGAGTATTACGACCCGATGTATCGCTATCAGCTCAGTAAGAAAGCGGGAAATATCGTGTTTCGTGGCGACTACAGCCAGGTTGAAGAGTGGCTGCGTAAGCGTACGGGCGAATAGCGCAAGCGCTATCCGCCACAACACGATTAGAAGTCGTAACGCAGACGAACCAGGTTCATATCACCCAGGTTGTCAGTGCTGGACGTAAAGACGTGTTCATAATCAACACGGAAACCGTAATCCAGTTGGAAGCTAACACCCACGCCATTATCGATGCGCTGGTAATCGCGACCGTTAATGTAGTCAATGCGGTCGCCCATGAAGTATGGCTGTACACTTTGAACGGCAAACTGATCCACCGGAATGGTGTAGCCAGCAAAGTATTCCACGCCCCACGCATCACCAGCGAAGTAATCGTTCACATCTACTTTTTTAGTGGTCATGAAGTTCTGATACCAACCGCCACCAATGCTGAACGTCCAGTTGTCAGGTTTCCAGCTCAGTGCTGTACCGAGGATATTCTGGTCGTAATTTTTACTTTCGCTAGTGCCCGGATCGCGCATTTCTGCACGCGTGTAGTTCCACGCTGTACCCCAGGTCAGATCTTTGGTCAGATGATAATCCACACCCAGTGAACCGCCGCCTTTACGTTTGTAACGCAGGCCGTTACCCGGCAAATATTCGTCATCGTTGAACAGATAAGAGACATACACATCGGCATCACCGAAAGTATTCTTATATTTCAGCATGGCGCGTGAACGATAAGTACCATCATAGTTGCCATTAATACCATTAGCCGATGCCTGGCCGATCATGTCGTAATCCCAGATATCGGTTTTCGCGCCAACAACATCGTAATAGACGCTATTTTGCTTACCGTAGGTTAGCTGACCCCAGGTCTTACTTTTAAAACCGGTATAAAGCATACGACGGTCAGTATCATTTGCCCCTTCTGCATAATGATTATCCCAGTCAAATACAGCCGGAATGTTAACCCCAAGTTCGTAATAGGTTATCCAGCTAATATCATCGAAGAGATAATAATCAGCGGTAAAGCGAAAACGAGTGCCGCCATCAAAGCCATTATTCTTATAAGAGCCTTTGTCGCTATCGCCGGTCATCATATTGAATTGCGGACGAATACTACCGCCAACGGTAAAGTTAAGGCGGCTAAGTGGATCACCCGCCTCAGGCGATTGTTTTAACACTGTAATTTCTGCATTAGCAGCAAATGAAGCCATGCCCAATAGCAGACCTGCTCCCACTAATTGTGGAAGAACACGCAATTTTGTTTTCATCAAAAAAACCTGATTACCATACTTATTATTAGAGCTAAAAATATATCCTTTTATTTAACCTGGTATCGGAAAAATTTTTATTGTTTTGTGCCTTTAAAAATAGAGCATTTTGTTAATAGTTATTAACAAATAAAACAATTGCGCCTGAAATATATTCAAGCACTAACAAAACCGAAATATAAGTTGATTTATAGCGCAATATAACACAAGGAATAAAAAAGCCACGGATAACACCGTGGCCATTTTTTAGATGGAATAATATTCAGGCAACAAACTGGCGGAATAACGCTTTACCTTTCAGCAAACGAATCCCTAACCAGCCGCCACACAGAGAAAGCAGCACCGCACCGGTTAACGGCAGGATTACCCACAACCGCCAGTCTGGTTCCCATGGGAAATCAAACACACGTGTTTGCAGTAGACCGAGCGCAGTTTCAGCACCAATCGCCGCCACCAGCCCGGAAACGAACCCCAGCACTGCAAACTCACACCACAAAGTCGTACGCAGCAGGCGTTTCCCTGCCCCCAGGGTGCGATATACCACCAGTTCCTGATGCCGTTGGCGCATCCCCACTTGAACCTGGGCCAGCAGTAACAGCACACCGCAAGCGGTAACCAGCACCACCATCACTTCCAATGCCCGACTGACCTGTTCCAACACCTGTCCGACCTGGCGCAGAATAGCCCCGATATCCAGCAAACTGACGGTAGGGAATTCACGGTTAAGTTGTGTTAACACGCCATTTTTCCCATCCAGATGGAAGCTCGTCAGCCAGCTTTGCGGTTGGTTGTCGAGCGCGCCCGGCGGGAAGATAAAGTAGAAATTAGGTCGCAGACTTTCCCAATCAACTTTACGCAGGCTGGAAACTTTCGCCGAGAAATCCTGGGTATCACCCATAAAGGTGACGGTATCCCCCAGTTTAATCTTCAGCCGTTTTGCTACACCCTCGTCCATCGAAACTTCGCCTGCTTTCGGCGGCCAGGAACCAGCAAGTATCGGGTTATGCGTTGGTTTCTGGCTCTGCCACGTCAGGTTTAGCTCGCGGTTAAGTGCTTCATCAGGATTACCCTCGGTGGACTTTCCGTTTATCGCCGTCATGCGCACCCGCACAATCGGGTAGAACGACTCGGGGATAATCTGGTGTTCAGCCAAAAACTCTTTCACCGGCTGAACCTGCTCGGTGGCAATGTTTAGCAGGAAATAGTTCGGGCTTTCCGGCGGCAACTGTTGCTGCCAGCGGTCAAGCAAATCGCCACGCAGCACCAATAACAATGCCAGTAACATAAACGATAGCGAGAACGCTGCGAGCTGACTTAAGGTTGCCCATGGCTGGCGCAGAAGACGATTTACAGCCAGGCGCAGCGCGAGGTTTTTCAGCGTCAGCTTCTTCAGAAGCTTCAGTACACCCCAGCCGACAATGCCGCACAAAACCGCGAGTACAACTGTACCTGCCAGCACAGCCCACAGCAGCGTGCTGCCGCCCATAAGCAGCGCTAAAAGTGCAACAACAACTATAAAGATAACGGGCAGATAGATTTTCAACGGCCAGACATTCGCTACCGCATCACGGCGTAATACGCGCAGTGGTTGGGTTGCCAGCAACAGGCGATAAGGACGCAGGCCGACCAATAACGAAATCACCACCATCGAGCCGATTGCCCACACCCAAGGCCACAGACTGGCTGGCGGTAAGGCGGCAGGCAATACAGGTTTAAGCAGGCGCATTAGCACCGCTTCAAACACCAGCCCTGCGGCACCACCGGTAACGGCCGCCAGCGCCAGCACCATCAACCATTGGCCGATAATCAGCTTGCGCAGTGCAGCACGCCCTGCGCCGAGGGTTTTCAGTATGGCGACTAAATCGTAGCGGCTACGGCAGTAATGATTCATAGCGACCGCAACGGCTGCGACTGCCAGTAATAACGTCAGAAGAGCGGAGAGCAGCAAGAATTGTTGCGAGCGTTCCAGAGATTTCCCGAGAGCGCCATCATCTTGCTCCATACCGTACCAACGCTGTTCCGGTTTAAGCAGTGGAACAACAAATTTTTCAAACTTATCGAGCTGGGCTGGCGTACCGCCAAATTTGTAGCGCCAGGAGATACGGCTCCCTGGCTGCACTGCACCGGTTTTCTCCACATCCGCAAGGTTCATCATCAAGCGCGGGGCCATCTGGAACGGGTTAAACCCAGAATCCGGTTCCTGGATAACTTCGCCCGCGATACGCAATGTGGTGTCGCCTACGTCCAGCGAATCCCCTACTTTGAGATTGAGCAGTGCCATTAAGCGCGGAGCCAACAACACACTTCCCGGCTCAGGTTTCAGTCCCACCGGGTTGGTGTCGAGCTGGCCGTACATCGGGTAAACCTCATCGACGGCTTTAACCGATGCCAGTTGTGGCGTATCCCCGGAAAAGGTCATGGTGGCAAAAGTCAGTTGTTTGCCGACTTTCAGTCCGTCCTTTTTCGCCTGCTCCAGCCATTCCTCAGGCACTTCGCGTGAGCTGCGTAACGCACGGTCACCCGCCATAAAATCACGGCTTTGCTGGTTTAGCCCTTGTTCCATGCGGTCGCTGATATTGCCTAGCGCCAAGACACACGCCACCGCCAGGCTCAACGCCAACCAGACAATCAGTAACGATGGTGAGCGCCATTCGCGCCAGAACCAGCGGGCAATCATGCTTCCTCCCACAGTTGCCCTTCGCGCAGGCGCAGGCGGCGGTCGCAGCGGGCGGCGAGCTGTTCATCGTGCGTGACGAGAATCAGCGTTGTGGCGAAATCGCGGTTTAACGAAAAGAGCAAATCGGCGATGCGGTCGCCGGTGTGGCGATCGAGATTGCCGGTAGGTTCATCGGCAAACAGTACTGTCGGGCGACCATTAAAGGCGCGAGCCAGCGCCACACGCTGCTGCTCACCACCGGAAAGCTGCGCGGGGAGATGATCCAAACGTTTACCCAAGCCAAGTTGTTCGAGCAGCGCTTTGGCCTGGGCGCGACTGGAAGAGTCGTTTTCGCCGCGTAACAATGATGGAAGTTCAACATTTTCCAGCGCGTTTAGCGTGGGGACTAACATAAATGACTGGAACACAAAGCCGACGTTTTTCGCCCGCAGCGCCGCGCGCGCTTCTTCGTCCATGCTGTGTAACGGCTGGCCGCACAGGTGAACTTCCCCTTCGCTGCCATCATCAAGCCCGGCGAGGATCGCCAGTAGTGTAGACTTCCCGGAGCCGGACTCACCGATTAACGCAATGGTCTGCGCCGGTTTGACAACCAGCTCAACTCCGGTAAGGATGGAGAGCTGATGTTCCCCAGTTCCTACGGACTTACTAAGATGATGAACTTCAACAATGTTTTCCGCTGGCATTTGCCCTTCCTGTTTCTGGCTTTGATGACCTGTCGTGCCGCTTTTGCGGACACGTTGTTGATTCTGGGTGATAGCCTGAGCGCGGGTTACCGAATGTCGGCAACGGCGGCCTGGCCTGCTCTGCTGGATAAGAAATGGAACCAGCAAAATACTAGAGTTGTGAACGCCAGTATTAGTGGCGACACCGCACCACAAGGGCTGGCACGCTTACCCGCGCTGCTGAAACAGCATCAGCCTCGCTGGGTATTAATTGAGCTTGGCGGTAACGATGGCCTGCGCGGGTTTCAGCCACAAGCCATCGAGAAAAGTCTGCGCCAGATAATTAACGATGTGAAAGCGGCAAACGCTCAACCATTGCTGATGCAAATACGTCTGCCTGCAAACTACGGGCGTCGTTATAATGAGTCGTTTAGCGCTATTTATCCGCAACTTGCCAAAGAGTTTTCTATCCCTCTTCTGCCATTTTTTATGGAGGAGGTCTATTTGAAACCGCAATGGATGCAGGATGACGGTATACATCCGAATAGTGATGCTCAGCCGTTTATCGCCGACTGGATGTCTTCCCGTCTGGCACCTTTAGTTAAACATGACTCATGAACAATCGGGGCACCTCTCGGGTAAAGTTATGCAAAAATCAGTTTTAATTACAGGTTGTTCCAGCGGTATTGGTTTTGCCTGCGCACAAGATTTAAAGCAGAAGGGTTATCACGTTCTGGCAGCCTGCCGTAAACCCGCAGATGTTGAGCGCATGAACCAGGCCGGATTTACCGGCGTGTTGCTCGACCTCGACTCGCCCGAGAGTGTGAAAGCGGCGGCGGAACAAGTCATTGAACTGACCGGAAACCGCCTTTACGGGCTGTTTAATAATGGCGGGTACGGCGTTTATGGCCCGTTGCAAACCCTTTCACGCGGCCAACTTGAGCAACAGTTTTCGACCAATTTATTCGGCACCCACCAACTCACCATGTTGCTTCTGCCGGCCATGTTACCGCACCGCGAAGGGCGCATTGTGATGACCAGCTCGGTTATGGGACTGGTTTCTACCCCCGGTCGTGGTGCTTATGCCGCCAGTAAATACGCCCTGGAAGCCTGGTCCGATGCACTACGTATGGAACTGCATCACAGCGGTATTAAAGTCAGCTTGATTGAGCCCGGCCCGATTCGCACTCAGTTCACGCAGAACGTCAACCAGACTCAAGCTGACCATCCGGTAGAAAACCCAGGGATTGCCGCACGCTTTACACTCGGCCCAGAAGCGGTAGTGGAAAAAGTGCGCCATGCTTTTGAAAGCTCAAACCCGAAATTACGCTATCCAGTGACGCTGGTCGCCCATGCTTTAACGTGGTTACGCCGCCTGTTACCTGGCCGTATGTTGGATAAAATTTTACGTGGTTAGTTGAAGGACAGCTCCTTGCCCCCATGTAAAAGCAAATCTTTATAAGGAATTGATTTATGTCTGCCCAATACAATATCGACATCACCGAAGCGAACATGCACCAGGTGCTGGAACAGTCCGTTACTACACCGATTCTGTTCTACTTCTGGTCAGCACGCAGCCAACACTGCGAACAGTTAACACCGGTTCTGGATAAGCTTGCAGCTCAGTATCAAGGGCAGTTTATCCTTGCCAAAGTAGACTGCGATGCAGAGCAAATGGTTGCATCTCAGTTTGGTTTGCGCAGCATCCCAACGGTTTATTTGTTCCAGAATGGTCAACCTGTTGATGGCTTCCAGGGGCCACAGCCAGAAGAAGCGATTCGCGCGCTGCTGGAAAAAGTTCTGCCGCGTGAAGAAGAGCTGAAAGCGCAAGAAGCGATGCTGCTGATGCAAGAAGGCAAACACGCTGAAGCGCTGCCATTGCTCAAAGACGCCTGGCAGATTTCCAACCAGAACAGTGAAATTGGTCTGATGCTGGCGGAAGTGCAAATTGCACTGAACCGTAGCGAAGATGCAGAAGCGGTACTGAAAACTATTCCATTGCAGGATCAAGATACCCGTTATCAGGGCCTGGTTGCTCAAATCGACCTGCTGAAGCTAGCCGCCGACACACCAGAAATTCAGCTGCTGCAACAGCAAGTTGAGCAAGATCCTGAAAACGCACTGTTAGCCAGCCAGCTGGCACTGCAACTGCATCAGGTCGGGCGTAACGAAGAAGCGCTGGAACTGCTGTTTAGTCATCTGAAAAAAGACCTCGGTGCCGCCGATGGCCAGGTGCGCAAAATGCTGATGGAGATCCTTGCCGCTCTTGGAACCGGTGATGCGCTGGCATCAAAATATCGCCGCCAAATGTATTCGCTGCTGTATTAAGGCTACGTTGATCAAATGACCTGATTCAAACTGAATCTTTCCACGTAAAGGGTTAGACTTACATCAAATAAACAATGGAGGTTTTTTTGATGCTAATCGTCATTCCCGTACTGATCCTCGTCGCGCTGATTATCGTCGGCGCCGGGGTAAAAATCGTGCCGCAGGGCTACCAATGGACCGTGGAGCGCTTCGGCCGTTACACTAAAACCCTGATGCCGGGCTTAAGCCTTGTGGTGCCATTTATGGACCGTATTGGCCGCAAAATCAATATGATGGAGCAAGTCCTCGACATCCCTTCTCAGGAGATCATCTCTAAAGATAACGCCAACGTCGCCATCGACGCGGTGTGCTTTATTCAGGTCGTTGACGCCCCTCGCGCGGCATATGAAGTCAGTAATCTTGAGCTGGCTATCATGAACCTCACCATGACTAACATCCGTACCGTGCTCGGTTCAATGGAGCTCGATGAAATGCTCTCGCAGCGTGACAACATCAACACACGCCTGCTGCATATCGTTGATGAAGCCACCAATCCATGGGGCATAAAAATCACTCGTATTGAGATTCGTGACGTTCGCCCACCGGCTGAACTGATTGACGCGATGAATGCGCAGATGAAAGCTGAACGTACCAAGCGTGCATACATTCTCGAAGCTGAAGGTATTCGTCAGGCGGAAATCGTCAAAGCCGAAGGGGATAAGCAGTCAAAAATCCTGAAAGCGGAAGGTGAGCGCCAGTCGGCATTCTTACAGGCAGAAGCCCGTGAACGTAGTGCGGAAGCAGAAGCAGCGGCGACAAAAATGGTTTCTGAAGCTATTGCTGCCGGGGATATCCAGGCAATTAACTACTTTGTTGCCCAGAAATATACCGACGCGCTGCAACAGATTGGTTCGGCCAATAACAGCAAAGTGGTGCTGATGCCGCTTGATGCCACAAGCCTGATGGGCTCGATTGCCGGTATTAGCGAACTTATCGCGCAAAGCGGTACCGAGCGTAAAAGATGATTGCCCTGCTTTTTACCCATGCGCATATCTTCTGGCTAACGCTGGGTGGCCTGCTGCTGGCGGCTGAAATGCTTGGTGCCAGTGGTTATCTGCTGTGGAGCGGTGTTGCGGCTGTACTCACAGGTTTATTGGTGTGGATGGTGCCGCTGGGTTGGGAATGGCAAGGTGTTTGCTTTGCGGTACTCACACTGGTTGCCGCTTTTCTGTGGTGGCGCTGGCTGTCGACACGTAAACAGCAGGAGCCGGGCGAAGTGCTCAATCAACGCGGCCACCAGCTTATTGGCAGGCGTTTGCGTTTGGAAACCGCGTTAGTCAATGGCCGCGGCCATGTCCGGGTAGCCGATAGCTCATGGCCGGTGATGGCAGATAGCGATTTGACAGCAGGCACCGATATTGTAGTGGTCGCCGTTGAAGGGATTACGTTGAAGGTGAAGGCCGTTCAAGCGTGAGTTAATAAGATGGCGCTACGCTAATCCAAACCAGGATAGCGTAGCGACTGATTACTGACGATGGCAGCAACCCGAGAGGTTGTCGATAATCGGGCAATCTGCGCTATCGTCCCCTGGGCAAGATTCGGCAAGCGCCAGCAGTTGTTGGCGCATCGCCTGAAGCTCAGTGATATGTTTTTCAATATCCGCCACTTTTTGTAGCGTGCGGGTTTTCACATCCGCACTGTGTCGCGCCGGGTCGTTAAACAAGTTGACCAGCTCGCGACACTCTTCAAGATTAAACCCCACCTGCCGTGCCTGGCGCAGCAAGGTCAGCTCATCAAGATGCTTTTGCGAATAGCTACGGTAGCCGTTTTCAGAACGAAGCGGTGCTGTCACTAGCCCCTTTTCTTCATAAAAACGAATCGCTTTGCTGGTTAAACCGGTCCTTTTCGCTACATCGCTGATGTTCATGTTTCCTCCGGGAGGTTCATTTCAATGATGCTATCCCCAAACCATTCGAGTTGCAGGAAGGCGGCAAGGGGGTTTATCCCCAGGAGCTTACTAAAGTAAGTGACTGGGGTAAACTCACGCAGCTAACACACCTGCGGCTCGAAGGGGGACGGGGATAGTCAGAAGCGGATCTTCATACCCACCGACGCTGATACATCAGATGACACGGAAGTATCACCACCACCATCCCATGTTTTTCCGATTTCAGTATAGCCCTGCACATCCGCAGTCACTGCCCATGTAGTGCCGACGGCAACTTCTGTAGTCTGGAAACGCTGGTTGGCATTGATATCCGTTGCTGCGGCGTTATTCGCCGTGTTCTTCCAGGTAACGGTGTCCTGTCCATCAGAAAGCTCCTGCCAGTAGTTGACGCGAACATACGGTTTCACTTTGCCGTAGTTAGTGTCGTAATCCGCCGCCAGACGAACCCCGAGGCGACCAATAACAGAACCGTCAGCATTCACCGAGACTTTAGTTTTGCCGCGATCTTTGAGTGTCACGTCGTCAAAATCACTGTATTGGTAGATAAGTTGCGCCTGCGGTTCAATCAGCCAGTTACTGTCACCCAGTTGCCACGGTTTACCCACTTCGACAGATGCCGTAAACGAGTTGCCATCAGGATGGTAAGTCTCGCGGTCATACATATTCTTCAAATCAACCGAGTGGTACCCGTACTGCAAAACATTATCGACATACAAGCCGTTGGTATCAGTCCAGGTTCCGTAGCCGCCAAGGTAAGACGAGAAAGTAGAGTTATAAGCGTCGCCGCCACTCATCCCGGTTATGCCACTGATTGAGCTGTCGGTATCCATAAAGGTGGTGTACAAACCCGCACGCCACTTCTCGTTCTGCCACAGATCAAGCCCCATCTGCATGCCATTGTAGTTGGTGCTACTTTGCGATTGGGTTGGGTCATCATGTTTCTGGTCGACCGACTTCACGATGTAACGCGCCCAGAAACGCCCTTCCTGATCTTCAGGCACATCGGCCTTGTACAGTTGTTCATCGCCCACACGCTGGTGAAGTGTGCCGAGCACAGTCAGATCGGCCTGGCGGATAATCGCGGCCAGCGTATCAAACCCTGGAACATCCGGACGATAGCCCGCGCGCAGGAACCAGTCCTCACCCGCTCCCTGAGCATTTCCGGCAAACAATTGGTATTCCCATGCTCCGGCAGTCAGGACATCGCCGCCGATGTTAAAGGCATCTTTCGTAGTCTGTGCGGTGGTAGTTGCACCATTAACTGCGTCAACAACCATAATGCCATCACCTGTAGTGGGCTCACCCAACTGGCTAACATCAATATCTAAAAACGTGCTGCCAGAAGCCGTGCCGCCATTGATAACCAAACGGTCAGCAACACCGGGGCTATGTTGTTGCGCAGCAATTTTCAGCGTGCCATCGACACCCACATAGTTACCATTCACCGTGAATGTTGATCCCACATCACCGCCACGCAAATTGATGGTTCCCTGGTTAACCGTATTGGCGACCGACTGGCTGTAGCCCCCGGTATCCAGAGTGGCCCCACTGCTGACAATATGGCTGGATTTCTGGCTAAAGCGGTTCTCGCCCGACGCCAGCAAAGTGCCTTTTTCGACAAGAGTAATCCCGCTCCAGGTATTACTACCGTTGATAATAGTGGTGCCACTACCTTGCTGCCAGACTCGTCCGGTGCCGGAGATATCACCGTTTAAGGTGAAGGTGTCGGCCCGGTTAATCGCAAGGGTCGCGTTGTCGACAATATTGCCGCCCACATTACCCGCCGTGCCACCGTTGCCCAGTTGCAACACGCCATCACTAATGGTGGTAAGTCCTGCAAAACTGCTGTCCTGGGTAAGCGTCAAAGTGCCTTTACCCAGCTTGGTGAAGTCGCCGTTGCCGGTCACTGCACTTAACAGCGAAACCGAGTTACCGTTGGTATCGATAGCCCCGCCGACGCCAGAAAGCGTTACCTGGCGTGCCGTATCAAAGGCGGCTCCGTAGCGCAATGTGCCGCCACTCAGGCCAATTCCGGTTCCCGCAGCGCCTAGGTTGCTGTCAGAAGAAACCTGCAATACGCCGCCGCTGACCTGCGTTCCTCCCTGGTATTGGTTATTACCATTGAGAATCAGGGTGCCGAGATCGGCTTTGTTGATGCCCCCTTCGCCGTCGATAACCGAGTTGATGGTCGCGGTGTAGCCCGCACTCGGCGCGGTGCCATCGCCTACGCGAATCACGGTATTGGCGGTATGCGTGGTGAGGTTATCACCGCCAATTACATAACCGTCGGTGGCAAATTGTGCGCCGCTAATCGCGACTTCGCCCAGGCTTGTATCTATCGTGACATTACCCGCAGTGCCGCCAAATACCGCGAATGAGCCATCGCTAAACGGTGTATTAAAACGGCCGTCCGGGGTAGTGACGTCTGTCGTCCAGTTGTCATTACCGCTGCCGCTTTGCCAGATACCGTTACCGCCGTCGATCTCGCCGTTGTTTTTCAGCGCCCCACCCGTACCGCCGAAACCATCCCAGAAGCGCATCACATAGCCGGTGCGGTTCACCAGATTGACCTGACCTGCAATTGAGGTTTGAACATAGAGATCGTCTGCTGCCGGAGGTGCGGAGCCGATATCCAGAATATTATCGGTCAACGCACCGGTATAATTGAAGACGCGATAAACCCCGACATCAAAGCTGCCGCCCGGCGTCTGCGCGATATTCAGTTTGCCGTTAAGGTTGAGATCGCCATTGATGTTGATCAGATCGTTAAGTGCGCCGCCAACGGTGTAAGGCTGTCCGAACTGGAAGTCGACTTGCGAATTTTGATTGAGTGTTAATGCGCCCATCGTCAGCACACCAACGCTTGAAAGGTCCTTCCCTGCGGCCAGATGCCCGCCGTCATCAACAACAACGCTGCCACCCAAGACGCCTGCGCCACCGAGCGTTGCGCCGTTATTGACGGTGGTTTTACCTGTCGCAGCCACTTGATTACCGTTGATCAATAACACGCCCTGCTGCGCAGTAGTGGTGCCAGTCCAGGTGTTGTTGGCGGTGAGATTCAACGTGCCGCTGCCGGTTTTCGCCAGGTTGCCGCTGCCGCTAATCATCCCGCTAATCGTGTCGTTGCGACTGAGTGCACCTTCCACCAGCGTTGCGGCGCCTAACACCACATTACCCGCGCCGGACAATGAACCAACCGAAGCGCTTGTCAGTGAACTACTGATATCCACCAGCCCACCCACAAGGTTGGAAATCACTGATCCTGCCCCCTGCGCGTTGTCGGCAAAAGTGACTTTGCCGCTGTTGTTAACGTTTGCCGAACCCGCATCTGCATTGCCTTCAAGAGCAAGTGTTGAACTTGCATCGACCGTTATCTTGGTATTATCCCCCTGGCTTTCATCGCTGAAAATCGCCTTACTGCCATTAGCCAGCTTGATGGTGCTTTGGCCCGCTCCGGCAGTGTCGTTAAATGCCAGAGTGGCCTTGTCGACGGTAAAGGTATGTGTTTCAGCCGAGGCTGAGTTATTGAGGTTTAACAGCGCGAGATTGCTTAATGAAACCAGGCTGTCTGCTGTGCCAAACACACCGCTGGTATTGGCATTTACCGTCAGTTGTCCGGTCCCATTTTTGCCAATAATCGTGGTATCGCCCTGGTAGGTATTCGCAATGCCCAATTCCAGCACACCATTATTATTGCCAATCGAGGTGTCTTTAATTGTCAGTGGACCGTCACCGCCAATCACGCCAGTTGGCATAAAGGTGTGGCCGTAAACATCCAGCGCACCACCAAAAGTACCATCGACAAAGAACAAGCGTGACGTAGTGAGATCAGCGCCCGCCTGGAAGGTGGAACCATTTTTCAACAGTACCGAGTTACTGGTCGCACCAAGTGCGTTGTCATTAGTGATGTTCAGCGTGCCGTTCCAGACTTCTACGCCACCTGTAAACACATTATTGCCGGTCAAGATCAGTCGGCCCGGATCGGTCTTTAACAAACGGATATTACCGTCGACTAAGTCATTCTGAACAAGATCGACATTAATTAGCGTCGTGATATCAGCACCCGCACCACCATCTCCCACACGGATAGCAAAGTAACTATCGGCATGAGTTGCACCTTGCGCTTCGTAACTATTATCAGGCGGGAAGCTGCCAGGAGGGTTTGTTGCCGTAAATTGCAATTGTGAGTCTGGTCGAGCCGGGTCGGCATTAAGAATGTAACCATTGGAAGTAAACTGCATGCCAGAGGTGAGAACCGGACCAAAGGCGTTACTCACACGCACTTCGTTAGCCTGCCCCTGGAAGACCGCAAACGCATCTTGCGCCCATGGCGCATTCCCATGACCATCACTTTGCGTCCAGTTGTTACTGTTACCCGAAATCTGTCTTGTCCAGTAACCAAAGCCGCCATCTACCTTGTCGTTACCCGATGTCCCGTCGCCATGGTTTCCTGGAGTTGCACCGTTATCCCCATCCCAGAACTGTAACTGGTTGGATGGATCAACGAAGTTAAGCACCAGGTTGACCTGCCTGGCGATATTGGTTTGAATCGCGTAATTATCGGCATCATTTGGCGGGAGTGAGCCAATAGTCATGACGTTGTTGACCAGTGTGCCGCCGTAATTAAACAGACGATATACGCCCGGCATGAAGGCCCCCCCCGTCGTGAGCGCAACGTCGAGCACCCCATCCAGGGTCAAATTGCCTTTTACGTCGACCAAATCGTTAAGCGGCCCCCCAGGAACATAAACTTGCCCCAACTGGAACTGGCTTTTCGTATCACTGGCGAGGGTCAAATTTTTGTTGATAGTCAGAGTACCGGTACCATTGCCGCGGCTGTCATCGCCCGGTCGCAATGTAGTTCCCGCCTGGAACACCACATCCCCGCCAATTGTGCCGTAACCGCCAAGGGTGCTACCGGCCATTACCGTAGTCTGCCCAGTACCACTTTGCACACCGTTAATCAGTAACGTGCCTTTTTCAACATTCGTGGTTCCCGCATAGGTGTTGTTCCCACCCAAACGGGTTACACCGCTGCCAATCTGGCGGAATGCCCCGCTCCCCGAAATCACACCGTTCAGCGCCACGGCATTGGAACGGTTAACCGTCAGAATACCGTCATCGATAATATTAGAGCTTGCCGACAGGCTCCCCACGGTTCCACCCGCGCCAAGCGCCAGTTCTGCACCTGCGCCAATGTAGGTGTTTCCGGTGTAACTGTTGGCTCCCAGTAGCGTGGTTTTACCCGCGTTGATGCGCTCCATACCGCCGGTTCCACTGATAACCCCGGTATAAGTCTGGTCGCTTGTACCATCGAATGACAGCAGGCTGGTCGCGCCAGATGTGGTGACATTGTAATTATGAATGGAGGCGTCAGCGGACGTAGCAGCGCTGATACCGCTGCGCAGCGTCGCGCCGTTGTTGATATTAATGGCCTGCGCACCGGAGAGTGTCAGGTTATCGACAACTCGTGCATCGGTGGCATCGCCATTTAAAGTCAGCGAACTCCAGCCGGTGCCGATATTGGTGCCTTTTGCCAGGTTATCGGCGCTAAAGGTTCCCAATAATGCCGGAGCTGCGCCTTGATGTGTGCCATTGAGGGTCAGCGCGCTGTTAGTGCCGCCGTTACTCAGAATATGGGTGACGTTCGCTAGTGAAACGTCGCCCAATGTGGCCCTGTCATTACCGTCGGCACCGCTGAAAGTCACGCCGCCGTTAAATGCCCCCGCCGTCCAACTGAACTGGTCGTTACCCGTTCCCAACACGATTTCACCACGCGTATTGGCACTCGCACCGCTTAATGCCACCACGTCATTGCCGCTACCGGTGAGAATAGCCTGCGCCGTGTTATTTGCCGCCAGCAAAGTACCACTATTGTTGACCGTCGTATTTCCCGCACCCGATGCATTAATCACGGCCGCACCGGCACCGAGACTGTTGATAGTGCCAGTATTAGTAATCGTGCGAGCCGTGTTCGCCACGCCATCGGTGGCGACTATTGCCGAACCGGCCCCCGCCGCCATATTGATGGTTGCACCCGAGCTCACATTGCCTGCTGTTCGCGCCAGAATCCCGACACTGTTAGCGCCATTCCCGTTGATGGTATAGCCATTAGCAATCGTCAGGTTTCCGGTGGTGGGATTGCCTGTCGCATTCATGAAGGCAAAACCGTAGCCGCTGCCGGAAATGTTGAGTGTGTTATTGGTCCCTGCTGCATTAAAGGTTACAGCCGTACGAATTGCCGGGCCATCCGAGGCATTAATCGTGACGCCATTAAGATTAATGTTGGACGTGTCAGCATTGTTGTTGATCCCAGCACCGCTGCCAGAGATATCGATAATGGTATTGGTCGCGGTAAAAGAGGTGGCTCCGGTGTCCATTCTCACACCATCGGCTCCACCAGATGCGGTGATATGGTTGCCCGTTCCGTTGACTGTTAGATTAGCGCCTGAACCAATCAGTTGAACCGCCGCCAGCCCACCCGTCGCATTGACGGTACCCAGACGGTTTACGATCGCATTAGCGCCTCCAACACGCAGGCCGACATTACCGCTTCCGGCTACACCGCTGACGCTAATGGTATTGTTATTGGTCAACACCCCATTATTCTGGATATTCACGCCGATATTATTGGTACCAGAAACACTGACCGGGGCATTCACGATCGCCGAGCCATTATCGTGCAACAAAATCCCGGTGCTGCCCGTTCCATTCAAGGCAATTCCCGTGCCATTGAGGGTTAATTGCCCTAAGTGAGAAACGTTATAACCCGTAATCCCACTTTGAGAAGAACTGGTGGTAGTAGACGCATCGGAAGTAACGCGGGTAATAAGTTCTTCAGGATCAATAGTGCTGTCGATATTGTAATTCCGACCATCAACCACCACCGCAGTGGTATTGTTTCCGCCTAAAATAATACCCCCATCGCTAATCGTCCCTACTGCACCGCCAGTGACTTTTACCCCGACTGCGCCATTACCATTGACGAATATTTTGGCTGACCCGGTATCAAGAGAAGTCAGAGTATCGTCAGTGATATCCGTATTATTTTTGTCATCCAGACCGTTGGCAAATATCCCAGTAGCATTTTGACCATTGACCGTAAGTTGATAGGTTGAAGCTGCACCCGTGCTGCCAGCAAAAGAGGCCCCGTGGTCAACAGCGAATAAAATTGAGTCTTTTTGGCCGCTATCGGTAATAACCGCATTGCCGATATTGATCTGCGCTTCATCGCCCCAGGCGTAATAGCCTATCTGTTGGGTGTTTTCAAAAGAGAGTGTGGAGGCCGCGTTAATATCGATTTGTGCATCGCCACGCGCGTGAACACCGATTGCTCCGGCGGATAACAGGCGAATAGTGGAGTTGAGGTTTACTTGGGCATGTTGGGTGTTCAGCCCTTCGGCGTACACCGCGTAGTTACGATAAGTATAGGGCTGGCCATCACTCCCGCCGGTATCGCCTGCCGTCCCCACGGTAATCGAGCTGCCTGCCGTCGTGGAAACCGTCGCTGCTGCTTTCTGCGCTGACACGTTAATTGCAATATTATTATCGCCATCAACGTTAATCACGCCGCTGTGGGTTACGGAGCCGATATTATCGACAACGTTCAGACCATAGTTAGCCGCCGCCGATCCATTCGTCAGTTTGCCTAAGACATTGATCGTGCCGCTGTTTGTCACAGCTCCTGTCGCACCCTGCACGGAAATCCCGGCCGCATTACGCGTTTTGGATTCAAGGGTGATGATGCCAGTGTTATTTACTGCTCCGGAACTTTGCGTATGGATACCGGCAGAAAGGTCCCCCCCGGTCATCGGAACAGCCGTCGGCGCAGTAGCATTTAAAACCGGCGTCACCCCGAGGTAAATTTTCCCGGCATTATTAAAGGTGGCACTGTCCTGCAGATAAACGCCGTAGCCGCCTGCTTTGCCCGCGGTGTTATTGCTATTGCCCACCACCGCAATCGTGGCATTGGCGGCGTTAGTGACCGCCGTTGAACCCGACGCGTTAATGCCTCGCGCGTTGTTGGTGGTGGTGTCGGTGATCGCGACGTTAATATGACCGTTGTTAGTCAAAGTGCTGCTACCGCTACCCTGCATCCCCACGCTGCCTGCGTTCGAGACATTCTGGTTTGCGCCATTTTTTTCAATAAACAGCCCGGCGTTTAAGGTGCCATTGTTGATGGCCGTGGCATCCGTGGTCAGCATGCCAATCGATATGGGGCTGCTTCCGCTACTGCGCCAGGCATTGATTGCACCATTGTTGGTGATGATTGCGTCATTGTCGGCACGCATTACCGCCTTCGCACCATCCACCGCCAGGCTACCACCAACGGTGACAAGTCCTGATGCGTTCCCACCTGTGGCATAAATAACGTTTAAATCACCCGTGTCGACGGTCGCGTTGTTGGTGTGAGGGCCTTTGTCGTCCCAGACGTGATATGTCAGGTTGATGCTGGTGTTTTCTTCTTTACCGAGCATTCCGGTAATAATCGCATCATAGGTGCTTTGAGCTTCGACCGAAGAGTCAATCACCTCGCCATTCACGGTGGCACCAGCCGTTAGCCAGTACTGTATCTGCGGTTTACCTGCGTACGCGCCCTGACCTATCAGGAAGTCGTTAACCCCGGCAATATCATTGGAGGAATTAATAACAAAGGTTTTATCAAGTAGCCTGACGACCCGGTTCCCGACCTGCTCATAATTGGGCAGCGTGATGGAGAAATCATACTTTGCACTTTGCGCCTGAAGGCTTTGAGTATCCGTTGACAGCACAATCGCCGGGCGAAAATGGATGTAGTTATCTGAACGCCATTCGGTACGACTGGTTGCACTGCCACTTCCGTCCGCTTTTGCCAGCACGGAGTTTTTAGTCAACAAATCAATGGTGTTTGCTGCCGCGGCAATGGGTGCATTAGCGTCGCTTGAACCCACGTTGATATTGGCCTGCCCGCCGGTTGATGCCACTGATGCTATGCCAAAGTTATTAAAAATACGCATCGAGTTATGATCGTAAACGGGAAGCACCATATCGCTGACGGGCGTATCACCCGCAGAAATAAAGGTCGACGAATCATAAACGCTGATGACCTGATAGCTGCCATCAAGCCCAGGAACTTCTACGTTTAGCTCCTGGCTTTCTTGCGGAACAGCAGGTGCCGGTGAGTAGGTATATTGCCCAATGTTTGCAGCAGTTATCGTCGTTGGCGTGCCATTCGAGTCGGTTGAAACAATCGTGATGATGCGGTTCGGATCGGTGCCGGTAGTACCAGGCAAACCGTTAATTACCGTGACACCCGTGCTGGTGCCGTTGGTTCCGGGAGAAATAGTCGGAATGGGGCCAAGGATATTTAGCTCGGTGCCAACCGGGTAATGGTTTGCAACAACCAGGCTATCAATAGTGAACGCATAGCCGGTTTCTTTCACGGCATCGTATGGAGGTAATAACACATAATTTGGGTATGCAACATTCCAGGTCACATCATCCGCATGGGCAAGGGAGATGTAATTTCCGGAAAGTAGTAATGCCGCCGCTAATAGTTTTCTGCGGCCCCTTCCCCCCCTGCCACCTTTTTTTCCTGTCCGAGATATTTCTGCTACAGCAATAAAACTGTTCGCAACATGGCTCCACACCAGACGATAAATATTATTCATAAGGAATCTCTGCATGGCTAAAAAGGGTAATAATGCGCTGAAACATAAAGACAACGACAAACACGTGTCGAAACACTTTAAGTAACATTAGTACATAGCCGTGCATTGAGAAGTAAATGGTAGAAAAAGTATTACTTAACTAATACTTCCTCAGGTAATGCGTTGAATATGGGGAAAACCTCCGCCCGATGGGCGGAGGTGAAGGGCTTAATTATCAGACATGTGACGCAGCGAGCTGCGGGTTATTCATATTGGTTGGTAACGCAGCAGTGGTGAGCGCTGCCGAAGGTGAAGTGTTCATTGCCGCCATTGCGTGAACAAGTTGCCCGGCAGCGTCAGATGCTCCATTTGAATTCGCGATCCAAACACCCGTGCTGAAATTTCCGTGCTGCCACATTTGATCCATTGAGGCTTCAAATGTTCCCTGAACACCATCAGTACGGTCAGCCCCCCATGGGTTGGCAACAATAAAATCATTGGTTTTCTCATCAAAACCGATAATCGCAAACGCATGTCCACTGATAAAATTTGATTGACCGGTGGTGGCATTTGTTGAGTTTTCCCAACTGGAAATTGCCGCGGGTGCACCATTGAGCACCGCAGTTTTTAGAGTTTCAAAATCCGTGGTGTCCCAGGTTCCTTCCGAAGTCGCGACTGCTCTTAGTATTGTAAGAGTGTCGCCGGTGACTTCCATTAACTTTGCTTTACCACCAACCAAGCTTGAGTAGCTATTCACATCATTTAAATAGGTCGCTTCAAATGCGACGTTCGCACGCTCAACAATCGCTACCCAACTTGAGTTTGATGAATTGGCCCCACTACTATAAGTATTACCATCAACTGTAACCCAGTGAGCCACACCATTATTAAAGAACCTTACGCTGTAAGTATCATTCGGGTTCTGAACAATCATTGATTTGATGAAATCAGGTTGTGCGTTCACCACCGTAATAAGTGAGGAAAGGAGCGAACAATCTGCTACTCCTCCTTGATGGATATCATTAATGCTTGGGCCACCTTTGGCAAACAGCGGGCGCCCATCAACGTGTGCCAATGAAGAAGACGCTGGCGCGTTCGCACCATCAAACCAGGTTGAAATTAGCTGGTTAAATTGTGTGACAGACGAGCCAACAGCCAGGCTACCGATTCGCTCGCCAGGCCCCGTTGCCGTCCAGTTAATGGATGCGCCACCGGTGCCAATCAACCCATTGACCAGGGAATAGATCGCCGAATCAGTCCCACAGACATTGCCAATCGCCTGCACGTAATTATTTATATCGTTGAACTGGTTTTCGGTGAGGTCCCCCGTCAATTGCGAGGCAAAATCTTTAAGCACGGATTCAATAGTTGTGAAACTGAACAATGAAGCATCGTTGGTCACGGCGTTGTGCATGAGAGTTTTCAAACCGGTGTCGCTTATCGTATCGACTAACGAGAATCCTGTTTCGACAGAAGTGTTAATTAATGACCTCTGGCTTTCTGGCAACTGGGCCACTTGATCAAGGGACATCATTTGCGAAACCGTTAATAGCTGGTCGTTCGACAAAGACGACATGACCTCCGTTAACGCAGACAAATCATTCAAGGCCCAAAAGTGTTGATAATCCAGACTCGCAAATGTGACTGGGGTCAGGCTCGCAAGCTGTGTTGGGGTCATTCCCGCAAAAGCCGCAATACTCAAATTGTTGAGGAACGCAGCAGTAAACGCGGAAATATCATTGGTAAATGCTGGCATTTGCGCAGCGGTAAACCCCTTGGCCGCATCCGGAGAGATCCAGTCAATATGCTGCAAAGCCTGAGTTTGCTCAGGACTCAATGAGGAAATTTGTTTCTCCGTCAGTCCCAGATATTCCGTTTTTGACATCTGCTCAATAGCTGAAACTGAAAGTTTAGAAATATCTAAATTCCCAAACTGTTCACTGGTCAAAGACTTCAGGTACGGTGCGGCTACAACCTGCTCTGCTGTTAATGCCGCCAGGTGGTTATTATCCCACTTACTGAAATTAGACGCATCAATATGGGATAACTGCGCGGCAGTCACGCCTTTGATGGCTTCATCGCTTAAGCTGTTAAACCACGTGGAAGTGAAATAGCCCATGCTAACGCTAATACTTTGCTGCTGCTCCTTTGTAAACACGGCAATAGCTTCGCTCAGTAGCCAGTCCACATGGTTCATTGCGTAGATTTGGTCGGTACTTAAGCTCGAAATTTGTCCGGCGGTAATCCCTTCATATTGCGAACGGCTCAAAGCGTTGATGGCTGAGGTTGACAGCTTAGAAATATTTAACAGACCAAACTGTTCTCCACTCAAATCGCCAAATTTATTCATACTGCCAATTTGTTCAGCGGTTAATGCTTGCAGATGTGCATTATCCAGAGCGGCCATTGTTGCCGCAGATATTTGCGCGGCCTGCGCTGGCGTCAACGCCTGGAATGCTTCAATACTCAGATGGTTTAACCAACCAGCTGTGAAGTAGCCCATGCTGATGTTAATACTTTGCACCTGTTCTGCTGTAAAGGCGGTGGCAGCATCATCTGGCATCCAGGATGTATGCCACATTTCATATATTTGTTCTGGTTTTAAGGTCGCTATCTGCTGAGCCGTCAGCCCTTCATATTCCGTTTGGCTTAAATAGTTTATGGCTACTTTAGAAAGCTGAGAAATATTTAACAAACCAAACTGCTGGCTAGTCAACGCGCTCAGATGCGTCATGGCAGCAACCTGATCCGCCGTGAGCTGCGAAAGCATGTCATTGCTAAAAGATGATACCTGAGCGGCTGTAAAACCAGTGACTGTCGCTGCAGGGATCCAGTCAATACGTTGCATTGCCTGAATTTGTTCATTGCTTAGGGTGGAAATCTGATGAGCTGTCAGCCCTGAGTACTCAGTTACGGTCCATCCGGCGATAGTCGAAGCTGACATCGCGGAAAGGTCTAATAAAGCAAACTGTTCATTGCTCAAAGTGCTAATACCGGTGATTGCATTAACCTGGGCAGCAGTTAATGCTTTCAAGTGGGCATTATCCAGACCACTAAGGTCGCCAATCAACGCAACCTGCTCCCCGCTTAATGCCTTTAACGATGCAATGCTCAACTTGTTCAAATTAGCTGAGGAGAATTCTTCTGCATGGATACTCGCCATCTGTTCAGCCGTGAAGCCGGTAGCAGAATTAGCAGGGACCCAGTCAACGTGCTTCATGGACTTAACTTGTTCGAGACTTAAGGTAGAAATTTGGTGCGCAGTGAGGCCTGCGTATTGCGCCTGGCTCATATCAGCGAAAAACGAAGAGGGTAGCCCGGAAATATTCAGCAATCCGTACTGGGGACTACTCAGTGAAGCCAGATCAGGAATTAAAGCCACCTGTTCGGATGTTAAAGCCTTGAGATGTCCATCGTTTAAGGCCGCCAGCTTCTCAGACGATATCGCCTTGATATGTTCTGCATCCAGCAGGCAAAAATCCTGTAACTTTATCTGGTTCAGTTTGTTGATCGGTATCCCTTTAAAAGCTTCAGATGTGAGGCTGTTCAGCCAGGTCGCCGAGTACCACTGGTAATTATCATTAATACCGGCCACCTGATCAGCAGATAAAAGGCCCAGATGTTTAGTATCAAGTTTAGCGAGGCTGCTAAAAGTCAGCCTTGTCATCTGATCCGGCGTAATGGCTTTTGTTGCTGCTTCATTAAGCTGGTTTAACCATTCGCCAGTAACGATATAAAAATCCACCGCCAGTTCTGGAATTTGGTCTGCCGTAAAGCCGGATATGGCTTTGGGCGCAACCAGTTGTGCATTGCTCATCAAGTGAACCTGTGCAACGGTCATTTTGCTGACAAAATCAGCGGTAAGTGACGCGTAATCGGAAGCAGTCCAGGAACTAATTTTATTGAGGTCAGGTAGTGAAGCGTTGTTTGGTGTGGAGTCAGGCACAGTTTTTCCTTTTGCCAAAATGAGTACTTATTTCGAGTTATATAAAAGACTAAATAATCATGTTAAAGATTTATTTGATTAAGAATTATTTTGATTTTTCCAATAAAAATAAAGAGATGCATTCTTGTAAATATTATCAATCAAACTATGAGTCAGCAGCTTTATTTTCACGTGAGACTTCCGGGCAATGCATTAAATATAGACATTTCAAAACAACCATATATTTACATATCGCAGGTGGTTTCTTACCAATATAAACATATTTGCTTTTTTTATGATCGCAAAAACATTAAATACGAATGCAATGGTACGCAGCTGTTAAAAAAAACCAACAAAACACAATTCAAATTAACAAAGCTCAGGACAATCAATATCACCACCATTGTCCAAAAATACCCAACTTTCACCTAAATACACATTTTACAACCCATAATGGCTGTGATATTTAATCGCGCACATCCTATATAGCCTCTTATAACTGGCCCTGTTAATTAATATGACTCTTTTGTTGTCGGCGGTATCCCATGGATAGTGGTTTCTTCTGTTTGCAGGTCATCGGTGCTTTCCATCAGGTCGCGGTCGACAAAATTAACCTTCAGCATACATTTTCAGGACATCTTGAGATATCCCCGGACGGGCAGCCCGTGTTTGGCCGCATGGCTATATTGCTGGCAGCTCAGGAATTAGGGCTTAAAACAAAAGTCGTGCGGCAGGATGTGCGCCGAATGGATAAAGCCGCATTACCTGCTGTGGCTCAGCATCGTGATGGGCGTTATTTCATACTGGGGAAATATGATCCGGGTAGCAAGAATGATAATCATATCGTAAAACCTCGTTTACTTATTCAATATGAAAACTGCCCTCCTGAATTTATTTCCATTGATGAATTGCCCGATATTTGGACGGGCGAAGTCATTTACTTCGCAAGCAAAGTAAATTTCACAGGAACATTAGCAAAATTCGATTTCACCTGGTTTATTCCGGCACTGATCAAATACCGGAGGATTTTAGGTGAAATAATGCTCATTTCCCTGGTATTGCAGTTAATCGGCTTAGCCACCCCGCTTTTCTTTCAGGTGGTGATGGATAAAGTTTTGGTTAATCATGCAATGAAAACTCTGCATGTTGTTGCTATTGGCTTAGTGGCAGCAAATATATTTGAAGCTTTATTGAGCGGAATTCGCACCTGGGTATTTGCACATACCAGTAGCAAGCTTGATGTCGAACTCGGCGCACGGCTATTCCGCCATATGCTCAACCTGCCGATTGCTTATTTCCAGAGCCGACGCGTAGGAGATTCGGTAGCGCGTGTGCGAGAGCTGGAAAATATCCGTTCGTTTCTGACAGGTAATGCCATCACAGTCGTGCTCGATATTCTTTTCTCGTTCGTCTTCCTCGCCGTAATGTTCAGCTACAGCGTTAAGTTGACACTTATCGTGATTGCATCGATCCCACTCTATGTTTTTTTATCGCTGGTGTTCACACCGGTGCTGCGCCGTCGGCTAAATGAAAAATTCAATAAATCGGCCGAAAACCAGTCGTTCCTCGTTGAAACCATCAGCAATATAGACACCGTAAAAGCCATGGCCGTTGAGCCGCGCTGGGTTAAAAACTGGGATGACCAACTAGCGGGTTATGTGACTTCCGGGCTTTCAGCCACCAATATCTCAACTATCGCCAGTGGCGGTATTACGCTTATCAGTAAACTGGTGACCGCCGCTATTATGTGGATTGGTGCAAGTCTGGTTATCGATAACCAGATGACCGTTGGTGCGCTCGTAGCGTTCAATATGCTCTCCGGCCAGGTGTCACAGCCGATTTTACGCCTGGCGCAGTTATGGAATGATTTTCAGCAGGTCGGTATTTCCATGAGCCGCCTTGGCGATATTTTAAATACCCATCCTGAAGTTGTTGACCAGAAATCACGGTTGCCGCGACTCAACGGCGCAATTGAATTCGACCAGGTGACTTTCCGTTATCGCCCGGACGCTTCTGAAGTGTTACGCAAAGTGAGCCTGACGATTACCCCCGGCGAAGTGATTGGTATTGTCGGGCGATCCGGTTCAGGAAAAAGCACCCTGACGAAACTGGTGCAGCGGCTATACATCCCCGCAAGTGGCCGCGTGCTACTGGACGGGCACGATCTCGCGGTGATAAACACCACGTCTCTCAGGCACCAAATTGGTGTGGTGCAGCAAGAAAACAACCTGTTTAACCGCTCGATTCGCGCCAATATCGCGCTGACTAATCCGACGCTGCCGATTGAAGCGGTGATTGAAGCCGCGAAACTTGCCGGTGCGCATGAGTTTATTTGTGAGTTACCGGAAGGCTACGACACCATGGTCGGTGAGCACGGCACAGGTTTATCTGGCGGCCAGCGCCAGCGTATTGCCATTGCGCGCGCCCTAATCTCAAATCCACGTATTTTGATTTTCGATGAGGCAACCAGTGCGCTGGATTATGAGTCGGAAAAAATCATCCAGGACAATATGCGTCGTATCTGTGAAGGCCGAACGGTATTGATCATCGCACATCGCCTGTCTGCGGTGCGTGAAGCCAACCGTATCGTGGTAATGGAGCGCGGAGAGATTGCCGAAGTCGGTCATCATGATGAACTGGTTCAACACACCGGTGGGATCTACGCGCATTTATATACTCTGCAACAAGGCCCGGTAAGAGAGGCCTGCGTATGAGCCTCAAACTCCGCTATACCGCGTGGTGCGAATTGATGAAACGCTACCGTTCTCACTTTGCGTTTTTCTGGAAGCAGCGCCACTCACTCACGCCACCGGCTTTGAAAGCAGACGAAGCGGAATTTCTACCGGCGGCGCTGGCATTACAACTGGCCCCCGTTTCACCTACTGCTCGCTGGACGGCGCGCCTGCTTATGGTGTTAATCGTTTTCATGGTGCTGTGGGCGGTATTGGGTAAGGTTGACATTATTGTTTCCGCCAGCGGGAAAATCATTCCCTCAAGTCACGCCAAAACGATTGCCTCTGTAGAAACCGCGCGCGTTGAACATATCTTTGTTACCGATGGGCAAACTGTGCATACCGGTGAACCACTCCTGCTGCTTGATACGCAAATTATCGACCATGAAAAAATGCGTGCGGAAGTTGGCCAGGATAACGCTGCATTACAGGTTGCACGCTCGCGTGCCTTGCTGGCATCCATCACCGCTCATCAATTTATTGGACTGAGCGATATAGAGAACATCACGCCAGAAAAGGTCGCTGATGCCCGTCAGCATCTGGCCAGCCAGTGGCTGAACGTAGAAAGCAGACTACGGGATCTGGATGGGGAAATTGCCCGTTACAGCCAGCAATTACCGATTGTTCGTGCGCGGGCACAAAATTATAAAGATCTGGCCGAAAACCATGACGTGTCGGTCACTTCATGGCAGGAAAAAGAGCAGGACAAAATTGAGCTGGAAGGCAAACTCGCCGATGCACGCCACCAGCGTGATTCATTTATCGCAGATACTCGTAAGAAAACCGAGGATGAGCTCAATGACGGGTTACGCCAGCAGGCCGAAGCACATCAGGATGTGCAACGAGCCGACGCCCATAAAACTCAACTTCAGCTCACCGCCCCGGTTGACGGCACAGTACAACAATTAGCGGTACATACGGTTGGTGGCGTAGTAACAGCCGCCCAGCCGTTGATGGTCATCGTACCCAAACAAAATCAGGTCGAGATCGAAGCAATCGTTGAAAACAAAGACATAGGTTTTGTGCACAAAGGCCAGCATGCCGCTGTGAAAATCGAGGCATTTGACTACACCAAATACGGCATGATGCAGGGTGAAGTGACTTATGTTTCCCGCGATGCATTGAATGCCGGAACCAGCAATGCAGCCGAAAGCGCACCATCTGGCCATAGCGATAACACGCAGAAATCACAGAACTCGCAATACGCCATTCATATCAAACTTGACCACAAAACGATGGATATCGATGGCGAACCCTCGACACTACGACCGGGCATGAGCGCCTCAATTGAAATAAAAACAGGTAGCCGTCGGGTCATTGAATATTTCCTCTCACCTCTGATTCAGCATTCGCATGAGAGTCTCAATGAACGGTAAAAAGTATTTAGCCTCTGTCTGTCTGTTGGGTTTACTGGTGCTGCCCACGGCCTGGAGTGAAGGGATCAATAATGTGCTCGATGATCCACTTCAGGCCAATCCCGACCAATTACAGGCGGGGGCGACGCTCCCAGACCAGAGCCGAATAAATTGTGCGACGTCAGTTGATTTCAGCCAGCCGCTAGCCCTGAACGACGCGGTGGATACCGCGTTGTGCAATAACCCACAAATCCGTGCCACCTGGGCGGAAATTAAAGTACAAAGCGGCGTGGTTGGCGAAGCCAGAGCCGCTTATTTGCCGACAATTAGCGCCACCGCCAGCCGACTCAGAGACACCAACACCGTCCCTGCGAGTTTTTTTGAACCCAGCACCACGACCACCACACGGGGTAATCAGTACTACGGTTCATTAAACTGGCGATTATTCGATTTCGGTGGCCGCTCAGCCAATCGCGAATCCGCTAATCAGATGTTACTGGCGGCCATTGCCGGGCACGACGCATCCTTGCAAAAAACAATGGCATCGGTGATTCAGGACTATTTTGAGGCGATGACCAGCGAAGCGGAAATGAATTCCCGCCAGCAAATCGCCGAGCTTGCCCAGCAGACACTTAGTGTGGCAAAGCGGCGTGAGGAGAAAGGGGCAACGACCCAGGATGATACGTTGCAGGCCGCAACCGCACTGGCGAAAGCGCAGCTGAACGCCATACATGCCAGCGGTGATTACCAGAAAAATCTCGCGGTGCTTAAACAGGCCATGGGGATAGATCTCGCCACCGGCATTCACTTACCGGCGCAACCGGATACGGTGATCCCTGCGGATATTCACGATCTTAATCAATGGCTTAAACAGGCTGAAACCCGTCACCCTGCGATTCAGCAAGCCCGGGCAAAATGGCTGGCTGATAAAGATAAAATCATCCAGGTACGCTCAGATGGTTTACCAACTATAGATATGACAGCGCATATCTCGCAAAACGGTTTCCCTAATCAGGGGCTGTCATCCAGCACTGAAACCAGTAAAGAAGTTGGCCTGACACTGACGGTTCCGCTGTTCGATGGCTTCAGTCGCCATTACAAAATTCTCGAAGCGCGGGCACAAGCTGAACAGAGCGAAGCACAACTTGAAGACACGACCAACCAAATCCTTACCGATGTGGTTAAAGCTTACGCCGACGCCAAAACCGCACTGGGTGTGCTGACCGTAAGCCAACAACTGCTCGATGCCGCACAAGCTGGGGTCGATTCTTCCCGTCGCCGTTACGAGAAAGATGTGGCCGATATTCTTGAAGTGTTAAATGCCCAGTCTGCGTTAGCGGACGCGCAACAACAGCGAATTCAGGCTATTGCCGACTGGCAATCTGCGCGCTTAGGCTTGCTGGCGAATACCGGGATATTGAGCCAGTTGCCGGCAGCGGAAAAAGTGAATGAGTGACAGACGCCAAAACAGTAAAAGAGATATTCCCTCGAGGGAAGCTTGACCTTCCCCTGAGGGGAAGGTTTAAGCTTGTCGTACTGTTAAATAAAAGGAGTCTGAAAATGTCTCACGTTATCGATCTAAACCTTGATGGCCTGACCTGTGGCCATTGCGTTAAACGCGTTAAAGAAAGCCTGGAGCAACGTCCTGACGTTGATACAGCTGAAGTCACGCAAACTCACGCCAGCGTAACCGGAACGGCTTCCGTTGATGAGTTAATCAACACCGTAAAACAAGCCGGGTACGAGGCAACTACGGCCAGCCACCCAAAGTCTGATCCGCTGACAGAGTCATCAATCCCGTCGGAAGTGCTGACAGCGGACGCATTGAAGCTTCCGACAGCTACCAAAGATGACGACGATAGCCAACAGTTGTTGATCAACGGGATGAGCTGTGCCAGCTGTGTGACCCGGGTACAAAGTGCATTGCAAAATGTCCCTGGTGTCAGCCTGGCGCGGGTAAACCTTGCCGAGCGCAGCGCCCTGATTATGGGCTCTGCCTCTGCCGAATCTTTAGTAAAAGCGGTGGAAAGTGTCGGGTATGGTGCGGAAGCCATCGAAGATGATGCGAAACGCCGTGAACGCCAACAAGAGACAGCCAACGCCGCCGTGAAGCGCTTCCGCTGGCAGGCTATTCTGGCGCTTGCTGTCGGTATCCCGGTAATGATCTGGGGAATGTTCGGTGACAACATGATGGTCACCGACGACAACCGCTCGTTATGGCTGACCATCGGGATTATCACGCTGGCCGTGATGGTGTTTGCCGGTGGGCATTTCTATCGCAGCGCCTGGCGCAGCTTGCTCAACAAAACCGCCACCATGGATACGCTTGTTGCGCTAGGCACCGGCGCCGCGTGGATTTATTCCATTACGGTGAATATCTGGCCACAGCACTTCCCAATGGAAGCGCGCCACCTCTATTACGAGGCCAGTGCGATGATTATCGGCCTGATAAACCTTGGGCATATGCTGGAACAACGTGCGCGCCAACGCTCTTCTAAAGCGCTGGAACGGTTGCTGGACTTAACGCCACCAACAGCACGAGTTGTCACCGAAGAAGGTGAAAAGACACTGCCACTGGCAGAGGTCACCGCAGGCATGATCTTGCGTTTAACCACCGGTGACCGCGTGCCGGTCGACGGTGAAATAACCCAGGGCGAAGCCTGGTTTGATGAAGCGATGCTGACCGGAGAACCTGTTCCGCAGCAAAAATCCAACGACGAACCGATTCATGCAGGCACCGTGGTACAAGACGGCAGCGTATTATTCCGTGCCACCGCAACCGGCAACCACACCACGCTTTCGCGCATTATTCGTATGGTGCGCCAGGCGCAAAGCAGCAAGCCTGAAATTGGCCAGCTTGCCGATAAAATCTCAGCGGTGTTTGTGCCTGTAGTGGTACTGATTGCTTTGTTTAGCGCCGCAATCTGGTACTTCTTCGGCCCGGCTCCGCAAATTGTTTATACGCTGGTGATTGCCACTACTGTACTGATTATCGCCTGCCCTTGTGCCCTGGGTCTGGCAACACCAATGTCGATTATTTCCGGTGTAGGTCGTGCCGCTGAGTTTGGCGTATTAGTGCGTGATGCCGATGCCCTGCAACGCGCCAGCACACTCGATACAATTGTGTTTGATAAAACCGGTACGCTAACCGAAGGCAAACCGCAGGTTGTCGCCGTCGTGACTTACAACGACTGTTCAGAAGCTGATGCATTAAGACTTGCGGCGGCCCTTGAACAAGGATCAAGCCACCCACTTGCTCGCGCTATTCTCGATAAAGCCGAAGGGGCTGAGTTACCGCAGGTTAATGCCTTCCGCACCCTGCGTGGGTTGGGGGTTAGCGGTGAAACCGAAGGGTATCAATTACTGCTTGGCAACAAAGCACTGCTTGATGAGCAAAACGTCGATACCGGCCCTATGGCTGCTGAAATTGAAGCACAGGCAAGCCGTGGTGCAACTCCGGTGTTGCTGGCGGTCGACGGTAAACTGGTCGCCCTGCTCGCCATCCGCGACCCGCTGCGTGCCGACAGTATTAACGCACTGCAACGCTTACACCGTAACGGCTACCGCCTGGTGATGTTGACCGGCGACAACCCCACTACGGCTAACGCCATCGCCAAAGAAGCGGGTATTGATGAGGTCATCGCGGGCGTATTGCCGGATGGCAAAGCCGAAGCGATTAAAAAGCTGCAACAACAAGGGCGACAAGTTGCGATGGTCGGCGATGGTATCAACGATGCGCCAGCGTTAGCACAGGCTGAAGTGGGTATTGCAATGGGAGGCGGTAGCGATGTTGCTATCGAAACGGCAGCGATTACGTTGATGCGACATAGCCTGGTGGGTGTCGCTGATGCGCTGGCAATATCTAAAGCGACTTTGCGTAACATGAAGCAGAACCTGGTTGGGGCGTTTATCTACAATACGCTGGGTATCCCAATTGCTGCGGGGATTTTATATCCGCTAACCGGAACGCTGCTTAACCCGGTAGTTGCAGGTGCTGCAATGGCACTGTCATCTATTACTGTGGTCAGTAACGCCAACCGTTTGTTGCGCTTTAAACCGAAGGACTGAATGTCAAATGACGCTGCGATTTGCACCCTGCTCATCGCAGCGGTAGCATGACTTTTTAGCCAGGGAATCTGCAAATGGGTCTGCTATCGCGAATTACCTCATTGTTTTCAAGCCTTTTTAAACCCCAATACCCCTGGCCTGCTCTGGATATTGTTCTACCCGGAGATCGCCATCTTCACCTTGTCGGCAGCATTCATATGGGTACGCGCGACATGGCGCCGCTGTCGAGCAAGCTTATCGATAAACTCAACAATTCCGATGCGCTAATTGTTGAAGCCGATATATCCGAAGGCGGTTCCCCCTTCCCGAATAATCCCGATGAACTCCCGCTTGAGCAACGACTATCAGCTGATGATTGGGCGCAGGTGGTGTCGTTAATCCAGGAGTTGGGAATCCCCCTGAGCCAAATTGATAATCAACCCGCCTGGCAAATTGCGCTGGTGCTACAGGCCCACCAGGCACAGCGACTAGGATTAAGAGCCGATTACGGGATTGATTTTCAGTTGCTGGAAGCCGCGAAGGCGCAGGCAGTACCGATTATTGAACTGGAAGGTGCACAGCATCAGGTGGATATTCTCACCCGCCTCCCTGATGGCGGCATGCCGTTATTAACCGATACGCTCACCCACTGGCACACCAATGCGCGTTTGCTGCAAACGATGATTAGCTGGTGGCTGGAGTCGCCACCGCAGAGTGGGAAAGTGGTATTGCCCAATACATTCGGCGATGAGTTATACGATGTTCTTATGCATCAACGTAATCTTCAGTGGCTGCATTTCTTGCAACAACTTCCTGCCGGACGCTACGTTGTGGCCGTCGGAGCACTGCATTTATACGGTGAGGGAAACTTGCCAGGGCTATTGAAAAATCCCACTAAATAAGCGGAAAGCCTGGTCTAAATAATTCGAGTTGCAGGACAAAAGGCTTTAGCCTTTTGAACAGCGCTTGCGCTGGCCCCTTCGGGGCGAGGCTACGCCGAGTAACGCGGCGACGCAGTGAATCCCCGGGAGCTTACTCCAGTAAGTGACTGGGGTGAACGAGGAAAGCCAACGCACCAGCAGCTTGAAGTATGACGACCGGGAAAAAAAACGGCCAATATCGCTATCGGCCCGTCAAAGAGGAATTTGTATATTATTTTAATTATTCTGGCCAAATTAATGGCCAGATACAGAATTGTCGCTCAATGTAACGATTAACGCCAACACTATTGCGTGACATTATAGTATTTGAAAGACTTATCACCCTGTTTATTAATTTGTGCGTATACCATACAAATTTACTAAGAAGGCTCCATGACACCCGCCGTAAAACTTCTCGAAAAAAACCGTGTTCCATTTCAGTTACATGCTTATGACCACGACCCAAGTGAAACAAACTTTGGTGATGAAGTGGTACGTAAACTCGGCCTGAATGCCGAGCAAGTCTACAAAACCCTGCTCGTTGCCATTAACGGGGACATGAAACACCTGGCGGTTGCCGTCACCCCAGTTTCCGGCCAACTGGACTTGAAAAAAGTGGCAAAAGCATTGGGTGCCAAAAAAGTGGATATGGCTGACCCCATGGTCGCGCAGCGCATTACGGGTTATCTGGTGGGCGGTATCAGCCCTCTGGGGCAAAAGAAGCTGCTGCCAACGGTTATCGATGCCCCCGCTCAGGAATTCCCGTCGATTTACGTGTCGGGTGGTAAACGCGGGCTGGATATCGAACTTGCCGCAGCGGATCTGGCAAAACTGCTGAAAGCCACGTTTGCTGAGATTGCTCGCCGCGACTGATCGTTATTTCCTCCCAAAATAGCAATCTCAGTCAGGACGTAAAAGAGAGTCGCTGGCAAAGTAAATGCTTGAGGGAGGAATAATGAATAGCGAAAGACACGAACTTTATGCCCGACGTTTTGAGCAAGTGTTTGCCTGGATTGAACAGCATCTTGATAGCGCGTTAACGGTCGAGCAACTAAGTGAAGTCGCCTGTTTTTCGCGTTTTCATTTTCACCGGCAATTCAGCCAGTTTTGCGGAATCAGCGTTAGCCGTTACATCACTCTAATGCGGCTAAAACGGGCCTCTTTCCGGCTGGTGAGCAACCCGCAGGAAAGAGTGATTAACATTGCTCTCGATGCCGGGTTTGAAAACCCTGAATCATTTTCCCGTGCCTTCAAAAATACCTTCGGCCTGACACCCAGCGAGTTTCGCAAAGATCCTGTTTGGGTTGACTGGCATGTGCATTTTCAATTTCCCGGACGGGAAAATCAGCAGAGGTTAAAAAATATGGACGTGAAAATCATTATTGTCGAACCGATGAAAGTCGCGGTGCTTGAGCATGTTGGCGATCCTATGCACGTAAATAATACCGTCGCGGCGTTTATTGAATGGCGTAAAGCATCAGGGCTTTCGGATTACAGTACACAAGGGACTTACGGCGTTCCGTGGAATGACCCGCTGACCACACCGGGCCCGGAATTTCGTTTTGATGTATGTGGAGAGCTAAACCCGAAGGCCAACGGACGGGTTCCTGAAAATCCTCAGGGCGTTATCAGTAAAACATTACCCGGTGGGCGTTGTGCCGTGGTGCGTCACGTTGGTGCTTATGAGCGCATCAGCGATAGCGTTTATTATCTTTATCGCCAGTGGTTGCCAAACAGCGGTGAGGAGTTACGCGATTTTCCGGTCTATTTCCGCTACCTCGAACTCGATAAAGACCATCCCGAGCATGCGCAGCAGACTGATATTTTACTGCCATTGAAATAAAGAATGGTGGATGTCGTTTCCGCTAATCCCCTTACAAAAGTTACCTTGTAGGTTGGATTAGCGTAGCGACATCCGACAAATTGCCTTACTGCCAGCTCACCTCGCCTTTCGGCTCATAAGCATTAACATCAAGCGGAGAGTTCTTCTCGATATATTGCTTCAGCACTTCTGCATCCACAAAACCGGTGTTCACATAGCCCGGTTTTTTATCGATAGCAGGATAGCCATCACCACCGGAGGCGTTAAAGTTTAACGTCGCCATACGGTAGGTTTTCGCTGGGTCAACCGGCTCACCTTTGATTTTCAGGTCCTGTAGGCCAGTAGCGGTTGCCACAAAGCTGACATTCGCAAACTGCGGGTAGGCACCCGAGTCGGGTTTTTTCTGCGCTACGGCACTGAGATATTCGGTGACTTCTTTGCCCGTCATATCGGTATAAACCACTGTGTTACCAAACGGCTGAACCTTCAGCACATCTTTATAAGTGATGTCGCCGGTTTCAATCGAATCACGAATGCCACCGCCGCTCATCACAGCAAAATCAGCACCGGTACGGTCCATTTGTGCCGCCAGCAGCAGACGCGCCAGGTTGGTTTGCACGAAACGTACTTTGCTACGATCGCCTTCCAAGTGGCCGTTAACGCTGCCGACTTTTACATTCAACTGCGCCTGGCCTTTATTCTGGAATGGCGTCAGCAGTGAGAGCATTTGCTGGTTTTCCGGGATCTGTGGCGTGTAAAGCACGCGCTCACTTTCACCATTATCGTAGGTGATTTTTTTCTTCAGATTGATGGGGATCAGCTGGTAATGCACCAGTTTCATTTCACCATTACGGAATTCAAAATCAGCACGACCTACGTATTTGCCCCACTCATGGGCCTGCACAATCCAGATACCATTTTGCTGATCCGGCGCACATGGCGTGCCAGGCACGTAATCCACCTGCTTTTTATTTTCCGAAGCCATGCAGACCGGATCTTGTGAGTGCCCGCCAACAATCATCGTCAACGCACCTGCAGGGAGGCTGCGCGCCATTTCTACGTCGCCCGGCGCGTTAGAGCCATGGTCGCCGTTGTCATAGTGGCCCATATGGGTTGCCGCGATTAACACATCTGGTTTTTCAGTACTTTGCAGCTCCTGAATCACCAGCTTTGCTTCTTCAGCAGGTTTGCGGAATTCGATATCGGTGAAGTTTTCCGGGTTGCCAATTTTCGCGGTGTCGTCTGTGGTTAAACCGATAACCGCGATTTTAATATCCTGTGGCTTAAAGATGGCCCAAGGCTTAAATAGACGCTCGCCGGTGCTTTTCTGGTAAATGTTGGCCGAAAGCAGCGGGAATTTGGCCCACTTTTCTTGCTGACGTAATACGGTCAGCGGTTTGTCGAATTCGTGGTTGCCGATTGCCATCGCGTCATAACCAATCAGGTTCATGCCACGAAAATCAGGTTCTGCATCTTGCAAGTCAGATTCAGGTACACCAGTGTTGATGTCGCCGCCAGAGAGTAACAGTACGCTGCCTCCCTTCTCTGCCACCTCTTTACGAATGCTATCCACCAGAGTTTTCTGTGCAGCCAGGCCATATTCCGCGTGTTCATTGCGCCAGAAATGACCGTGGTGATCATTGGTGTGTAAAATGGTGATGTTATAAGTTTTATCTTTTTCCCAGGCCAGTGCAGATGCGCTGGTCAAGCCGACTGCGATAAACAGTGCTGCGGTCACCCCTTTCACGACGAACTTCATTGCAAATCTCCATATTCAAAAAAATACTTCCGCACCAATAGCAGACAGCTACTAGCATAGACAAATAACTTTTCACGATTGTGACTTTCTTCAGAAAGTTCCTGCAGGTATGTTAGCAGGGTAACTGTTTCCCACGGTTCCATCGCTGAACCGATATAAAATAATACAATCAATTCTTTGCAGGTATTTATGGCAATCTCGGAACAAACTCTCGCATCGCCTGAGCCTAAAAAGGCTCGCACCGCGTTTGGCATTCTGGGGGCAATTAGTCTCTCCCATTTGCTCAACGATATGATTCAGTCGCTTATTCTGGCGCTCTACCCGCTACTCCAGAGCGAGTTCTCTCTGAGCTTTGTGCAGATTGGGATGATAACGCTCACCTTCCAGGTGACCTCATCGCTCCTTCAGCCGGTGGTAGGATACTACACCGACAAATACCCGATGCCGTGGTCGTTGCCGATTGGTATGTGCTTCACACTTTGCGGGTTAGTTATCCTCGCATTGGCGGGCAGCTTCCCGATGGTGCTTTTGGCAGCCGGGCTTGTAGGAACAGGTTCTTCCGTTTTCCACCCGGAATCATCCCGCGTAGCGCGTATGGCATCCGGTGGCCGTCACGGCCTTGCGCAGTCGCTGTTCCAGGTTGGCGGCAACTTTGGTAGTTCTCTAGGGCCGTTGCTGGCTGCGCTGATTATTGCGCCTTACGGCAAAGGCAATGTGGGCTGGTTTGTGTTGGCCGCTCTACTGGCAATTATCGTATTGCTGCAAATTAGCCGTTGGTATGCGGCGCAACATCGTATGGCGAAAGGTAAAACCGCAGCACCTGTCGTTAACCCGCTGCCACGCAAGCAAGTGATTCAGGCGGTGTCTGTATTGCTGGTACTGATTTTCTCCAAGTATTTTTATATGGCGAGTATCAGCAGCTATTACACCTTCTACCTGATGCACAAATTTGGTTTATCGGTGCAAAATGCCCAATTCCATCTATTTGCCTTCCTGTTTGCAGTCGCTGCCGGGACAGTAATTGGTGGACCGGTGGGCGATAAAATCGGTCGCAAATACGTTATCTGGGGTTCAATCCTCGGCGTCGCGCCATTTACCCTGTTCTTGCCATATGTTTCGCTTTACTGGACCGGGATTCTGACCGTGATTATTGGCTTTATCCTTGCCTCCGCGTTTTCAGCGATTCTGGTTTACGCGCAAGAGCTGATGCCTGGGCGTATCGGTATGGTTTCCGGGCTATTTTTCGGTTTTGCTTTTGGGATGGGTGGGCTGGGTGCTGCAATACTCGGCTTGGTAGCCGACCATACAAGTATCGAGTTAGTCTATAAAATATGTGCTTTCCTGCCACTTCTTGGCATATTGACCATATTCCTACCTGATAATCGCCATAAGTCATAGTTATAAAGGGTCAGAGATTGCCTCTGACCCTTTATATTACCCACGTTTACCCATACCTTTCTTAAACTAAGTGTATAAAACTCCCTTCAGACACCATTTTTTGTCTAAATGCGCCTTTTATTAAAAAACGATCTATTTAACACACACATCGATTAAAAAATTGTCATAAACTAAATGTAGGTTATTGGATCTTATTTGTTACGAAAGGAGACGGAATGCATCACGCCACCCCGCTTATCACCACCATTGTCGGCGGCCTCGTATTGGCCTTTTTGCTCGGTATGGTCGCCAACAAACTTCGCATCTCACCTCTGGTGGGCTACTTACTAGCAGGGGTATTGGCCGGCCCTTTTACGCCAGGCTTTGTCGCAGATACTAAACTCGCGCCTGAACTGGCAGAGCTCGGTGTGATTTTGCTGATGTTTGGCGTGGGTTTGCACTTTTCGTTAAAGGATTTAATGGCGGTAAAGGCCATCGCCATCCCCGGAGCTATCGCCCAGATTGGTGTGGCGACGCTACTGGGAATGGCGCTCTCATCATTGATGGGCTGGTCGCTGATGACCGGCATCGTATTTGGGTTATGCCTTTCAACCGCCAGTACCGTGGTGCTGCTACGCGCGCTTGAAGAACGGCAACTCATTGATAGCCAGCGCGGGCAAATCGCCATTGGCTGGCTGATAGTTGAAGATCTGGTGATGGTGTTAACGCTGGTTCTGTTGCCAGCTGTCGCCGGAATGATGGAAAAAGGCGACCTTGGCTTTGCGACTCTGACTCTGGATTTGGGTTTGACCATCGGTAAAGTGGTGGCGTTTATTGCCATTATGCTGATTGTTGGCCGCCGCGTGGTGCCTTGGATTCTGGCGCGAAGTGCCGCAACCGGTTCGCGCGAACTCTTCACGCTAGCCGTTCTCGCGCTGGCGCTGGGCATTGCTTTTGGTGCGGTCGAACTGTTTGATGTTTCATTCGCCCTGGGGGCATTCTTCGCAGGCATGGTGCTCAATGAATCTGAATTAAGCCACCGTGCCGCGCACGACACGCTGCCACTGCGTGATGCGTTTGCCGTGCTGTTCTTTGTCTCCGTAGGTATGTTGTTCGACCCACTAATTTTGATTCAGGAACCGCTCGCGGTACTGGGTACAGTTGCGATCATCGTTTTTGGTAAGTCGCTAGCCGCCTTCTTCCTGGTGCGTCTGTTTGGTCACTCGCAACGCACGGCATTAACCATCGCCACAAGCCTTGCACAAATTGGTGAGTTCGCCTTTATCCTTGCAGGCCTCGGTATGGCGCTAAATCTGCTGCCGCAGACTGGGCAAAATCTGGTGCTGGCAGGGGCGATTCTGTCGATTATGCTCAACCCAATTCTGTTTGCGATACTTGAGCGCTATCTCGCAAAAACCGAAACGCTGGAAGAGCAGACGCTGGAAGAAGCTATCGAAGACGAGAAGCAAATTCCGGTCGATATTTGCCACCACGCGTTGCTGGTTGGTTTTGGGCGTGTAGGCAGCTTGCTGGGTGAGAAATTGCTGGCTCAGGGCATTCCGCTGGTGGTGATTGAAACGTCTCGCAGCCGGGTCGATGAGCTACGTGAACGTGGGATTCGCGCAGTGCTCGGCAATGCGGCCAATGAAGAGATCATGAATCTCGCCCACCTGGATTGCGCACGTTGGTTATTACTGACGATTCCTAATGGCTACGAGGCGGGTGAAATTGTTGCAGCAGCGCGTGCGAAATGCCCGAATATCGAGATTATTGCCCGTGCTCATTATGACGATGAAGTGGATTACATCACCGAACGTGGTGCCAATCGTGTCGTGATGGGTGAGCGCGAGATAGCCAATACCATGATGGGAATGCTGGAACATTCAACCGTTCAGTAAGTAGTCATTGGTGATGTTTTAGAGTGGGTCCAGCCCACTCTAATTTAATTTAGCAAGGCGACAGACCGCGTTTTCCACACCATTAAATATTGCATCACTGATATGCTCAGGGAATGTTGCAGGAAGCAATTCTCTTGCCTGCTTGAGTACTTCTGGTGTCTTTAGGTAAAACTCCTCTATCAACTCCGCCATGCGGGACTCACTAAAACCACATTTTTTAGCCGTTGCCAGGAAATGGCGTGGAAAGATCATATTCCATTCATATTTTTTTCCTTTCCCTGTTGAAGCCAACGCCATCGCCATTTTGATATCCTGCTTCGCAAGACCACCCCCACCAATAAGTGGGTAACAGGACATAATATCGTATAGCGGCGTGAGGCAGTATCCTCCACCCGGCATAATCGAGACTGAATAGTTTTTGGCATGGCCATCACTCGCAGCTAATAACCAGAAAAGAATATGGCTACGCATATTGGACGGGCGCCGCTGGTGTTTAGCCAGCTATCTTCATACTGAAAAGAATTAGCGCCGTTCTCTTCTTGCATCAACTTCCCAACCAAATATCCATTCATAAATACGGACAAGCTTTTCATCTACCACTCCTCTTTCCATGCCTCGGCACGGCCATGACCGGTTTTCGGCTCAATATGAAGCTCCATATTCATGGAAGATAGAATTTTAAACAGAGTTTCGATTTGCGTTTTAGTAGGATTTTTTTCGAATTTTGAGATTGTATCCTGCCGTAAACCGACTTTCTCAGCTAACATTTCCTGCGTTTGCTTTTCCTGTTTGCGAGTGTCCTTCAGGAAAATGGCTAACTGTTCTGGAGAAGTAATTTTCATTATGCGTCTTACCCCTTTTACCGGCACTAGCGTGTAAAATAAATTTTACCGGTACTAGCGTATAAAATCAATTTTACCGGCACTAGCGTGTAAAAAAGGCCGGTAAGCTTTGCTTACCAGCCTTCTGTAGCATTACTGCACCTAAAGTTTTAACGCGCCCAGTAAGACTCTTCTAAGCTGTCTTCGCGTTCTGGCAATCCACGCGTCAGGCGCGGAGAGTGCTGGTTCAACACCTGGTAACTTACGCGGTTTGCATATTTACACACTTGTGCCAAAGACGAATAGGTCAGCCAGGTATGCTGGTGTTTGCTGGAGTTTGGCACGTTAGAACGGTGATAATTGTTCGCTGTAATATCGTGCAGCAATGCCGCTAGCGCACCGTCGCCCGCACCATTGGTGTTCATGATTTTTTCAGGCCCGCCCATGTATGGCGCAATGTGCGAGAAAATACGCATCGGGTTCTGACAGTCTTTATGGCGCATTGCGCGGCTGAATTCGTACTGGTTAAACTCGGCAATCGCACCCGGCAGCAGCGGATGTTGGGTCGTGCGTTTAGAGGACTCTTCAGTAAAGCCCGCCATGTACAAACCAACTGGCCCTGCGGTACACAACACTAAATCAACCCAATCCAACGCCTTATCCGCCGCCAGTAATGGATCGCTCTCACCGGTCAGTGCCAGCCCTTCCTCTTCGTTCATCGCAAGAATTGAGACATGTTCTTTCAAGAATGCCTGCCACCACTCCGGGTTTTCTGCGATGACGTATTTGGTGCCAAGTGTGAGCACCACAGGAACGTTGTATTTTTTCGCATACGCGATTGCTTGCATGGTGGCTTCCGGCATTGGTTCGCCATCTTTGCAGCGCACCAGATAGGAAGTCAGAACCAACGCAGAGGCACCCGCAATCACCTCTTCAGGGATATTTTCGGCACGCAACTGGTTCATATGGCCAGGGCTTATCGCAAAAGTACGCTCGCCCTGCTCGCCAATCAGCGTAAAGCAGCGGCCAATCGCGCCATTCACACCTTGCAGATAGTTGAGATCGGTACGGCTGGAGGTGTTGCAAAGGTAGCGGTAGGCGTAGCTACCAATTTCGATATTGCTGCACATCACGCCCAGCAAAACAGAGCGGTCATCGGCCAAAACCGAATAGTTGTGCATGGTGTTGCCAATGGTGCCACCAGCAAACTGGTGGGTAATCAGATCTTTTTTCACCAACTCCTGATACAGCGCTTCCGCAACATCATCTTCAATAACCAGTGAGTGCCCGAAACTCAGACCGTAACGATGAACGAACGCATCGTCCACTTTGGCTTCGATATCCACCAGCGTTTGGTCTATCCCGACTATCCAGGAAGTGCCTGTTTCGCTTTCAGGCTGAACCTGTTGCAGTAATGGGTCACGTGCGTTTACAGGGAAGTAGTGTTTGGATTTTCGTTTGCCGGGAAATTTCATGATGTTGTTCGGAGGTTGCTAATCAGGCCGAAAATGGTAGCACATTAACGGCCCTAAGCGAGATCAGCGATATTTCTGCACCAGATTCATCATCATTGCGATGTGGGCTGGGTCGTCATTGAGCGCAGGAATATATTCATACTTTGTACCGCCTGCTTCGAGGAACACTTCACGGTTTTGTACCGCCATTTCTTCAAGCGTTTCGAGGCAATCGGCAGAAAAACCTGGGCACATAACCTGAATGTGTTTCACCCCTTTCTCCGCCAGCATTTTCAGCGTTTCATCGGTGTAAGGCATCAACCACGGCTCACGGCCAAAACGCGACTGGTACGTCATCATCACTTTTTCTGGCGGGAGCTCAAGTGCCGAAAGCAATTCACGGGTCGTGTCTCGGCATCGTTGCGGGTAATCATCGCCTTCGTTGGCGTAACGCTGGGGAATCCCGTGATAGGAGAGCAGCAACAAATCTGGTTCGCCGTGCTTTGCAAAAGATTCTCTGACCGACGCCACCAGCGCGTTGATGTAGGACTCGTCGTCAGCATAATCACGAATCAGGGAAATCGACGGCAAGGAACGGTAATCGGCAAAAATGCGCCCTAATTCGTCCCACACGGCGGCGACCGTCGAGCAGGAAAACTGCGGATACAGCGGCAGCACAACGATATGGTCAACGTGGTGCGTCATCAGTTCTTCCACCGCACTTTTCAGCGACGGCGTGCCGTAGCTCATACCGAGTGCGACCGGTACATCAGGTAATTGCGCGGCCAGTGCGGCCTGTTGGCGACGGCTATAAACCAACAGTGGAGAACCTTCGTCCATCCATACCGACTGATAAAGCTTGGCGACACGAGCAGAACGCAGAGGGAGAATCACGCCACGCAATAGCGGCCACCAAATCAGGCGCGGTGTATCAACCACGCGTTTGTCGCTCAAAAACTGGCGTAAATAGCGTTTTACCGCCGCCGGAGTGGGTGCGTCAGGCGTGCCAAGGTTTGCCAGTAAGATACCCACTTTTTCCTGATTCATTTCCACTCCTTATCAACAGATTGCTGATAATTGTAACGTAAAAGCGCTTCAGGAGAACCGATTACAATGAAAGGGCAAAATTTGGGTAAAAAAATACCAGGAACAGGTCCTGGTATTTTTATCTACCCAAAAGATTTCGAGGTGCAGGTGTGTTATCTGCAACTTGAAAGATGACAGGTATGATTAGCCGAGGATTTTAGCCAGCTCAGCACTCACTTCGGTCACTTTACGGGTGCCGTCGATTTTCACGTATTTGGTGTTACCGGCTTCTGCTTCTTTGCTGTAGTAAGAGATCAGCGGAGCGGTCATCTGATGGTATTCCACCAGGCGCTTACGCACGGTCTCTTCCTGATCGTCTTTACGGGTAGTCAGTTCTTCGCCCGTTGCGTCGTCTTTACCTTCCACTTTCGGTGGATTGAAGGTGACATGATAAACGCGGCCCGATGGCGCATGTACGCGACGGCCAACGATACGCTCAACAATCAGCTCATCCGGCACGGCGAACTCCAGAACTACGTCCACATTGATGCCCGCTTCTTTCATTGCATCAGCTTGTGGAATAGTGCGAGGGAAACCATCAAGCAGGAAACCGTTACGGCAATCTTCCTGGGTAATGCGTTCTTTAACCAGAGCGATAACCAGTTCATCTGTAACCAGTTTACCGGCATCCATGATGTCTTTTGCTTGTTTGCCCAGTTCTGAGCCAGATTTCACTGCAGCACGCAGCATGTCACCGGTGGAGATTTGCGGAATGCCATATTTCTCCATGATGAACTGAGCCTGAGTTCCTTTACCTGCGCCCGGAGCGCCAAGCAGAATAATACGCATTGCGTAATTCCCCATTCGTTTGGATTTTTGATTATTTAAAGCAGAGGCGATGACCTTACCATTAAAGACGTATTCACCTCAAGAATAGCGGGGCTTGTGAGCGCTGTTAGCGGCGTTTAGATGAAAAAAAACCTGCCGTTTTGGCAGGTTTTTATCTTTTCTTGATGGCGATGGCGGGTAAACGTAATCGCTACCCGCCCCTGTCATTAAGAAACCAGCAACTGGTTCATACGACGGATAAACTGGTTTGGATCTTCCAGAGTACCGCGCTCAGCTAACAGTGCCTGGTCAAGCAGCAGCTCAACCCACTCAGAGAACTGTGCTTCATCCTGAGTATCCGCAACACGTTTCACGAGACCATGGTCCGGGTTCAGCTCAAAGATGTACTTCACTTCCGGCACTTCCTGGCCCGCAGCAGCAAACAATTTGGCCATTTGCGTGCTCATGTCGTTGCTGTCGGTGGTCACGATAGCTGGCGTGTCGGTCAGACGGTGCGTCAGACGCACTTCTTTCACGCGCTCACCCAGCAGGGTTTTCACACGGTCAACAAACGGCTCAAGTGCTTTTTCAGCTTCTTTCGCTTCCGGAGTCTCTTCGTCAGCCATTTTTTCCAGTGACTCGTCAGTTTTGCTGACTGACTGGAACATTTTGCCGTCGAATTCGGTCAGGTAGCTCATCATCCACTCATCGATGCGGTCAGAAAGCAGCAATACTTCGATGCCTTTCTTACGCAGCAATTCCAGATGCGGGCTGCTCTTCGCGGCGGCATAGCTGTCGGCAGTGATGTAATAAATCTTCTCCTGCCCTTCTTTCATGCGCGACACGTACTCTTCCAGCGACACTGTTTGTGCAGCGGAATCGGTATGCGTGGTCGCAAAGCGCAGCAGTTTAGCGATAGCTTCCTGGTTTGCGTTGTCTTCAGCAGGGCCTTCTTTCAGCACCAGACCGAAGTTTTTCCAGAAGGTCTGGTATTTTTCGCTGTCGTCTTTCGCCAGTTTTTCCAGCATCTGCAATACGCGTTTGGTCAGCGCACTACGCAGGTTTTGCGTCACACGGCTGTCTTGCAGAATTTCACGCGAGACGTTCAACGGCAGGTCGTTGGAGTCAATCAGGCCACGCACGAAACGCATGTAGTTCGGCATAAACTGTTCAGCGTCGTCCATGATGAACACGCGCTGCACGTACAACTTCAGGCCATGTTTATGGTCACGGTTCCACATGTCCCACGGCGCCTGAGACGGGATATACAGCAGGCTGGTGTATTCCTGCTTGCCTTCCACGCGGTTATGGCTGTAAGTCAGTGGGTCGGTGAAGTCATGCGCCACATGCTTGTAGAATTCGTTATATTCTTCGTCTTTAATTTCAGACTTGCTGCGCGTCCACAAAGCCTGCGCTTTGTTGATTTTTTCCCAGCCGAGGATGGTTTCGCCATCTTTTTCTTCGCGGGTTTCTATTTCAACCGGCAGCGCGATGTGGTCGGAATATTTACTGATGGTCGAACGCACACGCCAGTCGTCTAAGAACTCATCTTCGCCTTCGCGCAAGTGCAGGGTAATTTCAGTGCCGCGATCCGCTTTAGTGATATCCGCAACGGTGTATTCGCCAGCGCCTTCAGATTCCCAGAACACAGCCTGATCCGCTGGAACGCCCGCAGCGCGAGTGCGCACGGTGACTTTATCCGCCACGATGAATGCCGAGTAGAAACCCACACCGAACTGGCCGATAAGCTGGCTGTCTTTCGCCTGGTCAGAACCCATGGATTCGAGGAACGCTTTGGTGCCGGATTTTGCGATAGTCCCGAGGTGGTCAATCGCTTCGTCACGCGTCATACCGATGCCGTTGTCGGCAATGGTCAGTGTGCGTTTGTCTTTATCGAATGAGACACGCACGCGCAGTTCGCCGTCACCTTCGTAGAGGTCTGCCTGAGACAATGCGCGGAAGCGCAGTTTGTCTGCCGCATCAGAGGCGTTGGAGATCAGCTCACGCAGGAAAATTTCTTTGTTTGAATAGAGGGAGTGGATCATCAGGTGCAGAAGTTGTTTCACTTCAGACTGGAAGCCACGAGTCTCTTGTCCTTTCATGGTCATTGATACCTCAACAAATTCAAAATACGCAGGGGGTTTTAAAACGCTGAGGGTGATATGAGGATAGAAAGGAGGGTTTTCAAGCGGGAGGATTAAAAACCTCCCCGCAAGTGATTAGAAATTAATCTTGTGACGCCCAGCAAGAGAGTGCGAAAGCGTAGTGCCATCGACCATTTCCAGCTCGCCGCCGACCGGCACACCATGCGCGATACGGCTGGCGTCCACGCCATATTGCCCGCATAACTCGGCAATGTAGTTGGCGGTGGCTTCACCTTCCACGGTTGGGTTGGTGGCAAGAATAAGTTCTTTAATGGTTTCGCGCTCAAGACGCTGTTCAAGCCTATCGAGGCCAATGTCTTGCGGGCCAATACCATCTATCGGAGATAAATGCCCCATCAGTACGAAATAGCGCCCGGAAAATTGGCCGGTCGCTTCAATAGCGTGAATATCTGCCGGGGTTTCCACCACACAAATCTGGCCATTTTCCTGACGACGCGGATTGGCGCAGATTGCGCACACTTCCTGTTCAGTAAAAGTACGGCAATCAGCACAGTGGCCGATTTCAGACATCGCGCGTGTTAACGCTTGAGCAAGACGCATCCCACCGCTGCGGTCGCGTTGCAGGAGCGCGAACGCCATACGTTGGGCAGACTTTGGGCCAACGCCTGGCAGGCAGCGCAAGGATTCCATAAGGGCGGTTAGTAAAGGACTGGTTTGCATCGCTCAGACTTCTGAAAAAAGAGTGGGCCATAGCCTAACATTAGCCCCGCTGAAGGACATAGAAAAAGATATTCCCCCTGCGCGATGACTCGCACAGGGGGAATGATTTACGCTATCTTCTGACCAAATTTTCCCTGATTAAAATCGTCAATGGCCTCTTTGATTTCCTCACGAGTGTTCATCACAAACGGTCCGTAGCCGACCACTGGCTCATTAAGCGGCTCACCGCTCAACACCAACACAACGGCATCATTGTTGGCTTCAAGCGTCACCGTTTCGCCTTTAGCATCCAGCACCACCAGTTGCGCTTCGCGAACCACTTCCTGCCCATTGACCTGTACCGTGCCTTTGAGAACCACCAGCGCCGTGTTCCAGCCATCTGGCAGCGTCAGTTGTGTAGAACTGTGCGCATTGAGCCGCATATCCAGCACACGCAGTGGAGAAAACGTGTGTGCCGGGCCTTTTGCGCCATCCATTTCACCTGCGATGACTCGCACCTGTCCTGCGTTATCCGGCAGTGTCACGACCGGAATATCGGCGTCGGTAATGGACTGGTAGTTCGGTGGTGTCGACTTGTCTTTGGCTGGCAAGTTGACCCACAGCTGAACCATTTCAAGCGTACCGCCCTTCTCGCTAAAAGCCGGTGAGTGGAACTCTTCATGCAAAATGCCGCTGCCAGCGGTCATCCACTGCACGTCACCAGGGCCAATCACCCCGCCGCTGCCGGTAGAGTCGCGGTGAGCCACTTCGCCTTTGTAGACGATGGTGACGGTTTCAAAACCGCGGTGCGGGTGTACATCAACGCCACGCTGCCCTTTGTTGCTCGGCTTAAATTCCGCAGGTCCTGCGTAATCGAGCAGCAGGAACGGGCTGAGCTGTTTTTCAAATTTTGAGTAAGAAAACAGTGAGCGAACCGGGAAGCCATCGCCCACCCAGTGGGAAGCCGGTGCTGAATAAACGCCAAGAATTGATTTCATCGTTATCTCCATTGAGTGTCGATTTCTGTTGAGATAAAGCTTACTCATAAGACGAATCCCCCGGTAGACTCTGAAAATGAACTCAGTGTTCCATAAACAGGACAATGGCAATGCAAGACCTCAACGATCTGTGGTATTTCGTGCAAGTGGTGGATAACGGAGGGTTTTCTCCAGCGAGCCGCGTTATTGGTATTCCGAAATCACGCTTGAGTCGCCGAATTGCACTACTGGAAGAAAGTCTTGAGACACGCCTGATTCAGCGTTCAACACGCAGTTTCACAGTGACCGAAGCCGGGCAGATTTTTTATCGCCACTGCAAGGCGATGATTATTGAAGCCGAAGCCGCTCAGGAAGCGATTAACTCTTTGCGCGCAGAGCCTCGCGGGCTGATCCGCCTGAGCTGCCCGATTGCCCTGCTGCATGTGCATATCGGGGAGATGCTGGCGAAGTTTATGGCGCTTTATCCGCAAGTCACCGTGCAGCTAGAAGAGACAAATCGCCAGGTTGATGTACTAAATGAAAATGTCGACTTAGCGGTGCGGGTACGTCCATTGCCGCTGGACGATAGCGATCTGGTGATGCGTAAACTGGCGGATCGAGGCATGTGTCTGGTTGCCAGCCCGGAACTGGTTGAGCGCTTTACAACGCCTGCATCACCGGCAGATCTTCAGCACTGGCCAAGCCTTGCGTTGTCAAAACCGCAGCAGATTTACCGCTGGTGCCTGTTCGGCCCGGATAATCAGGAAGTGACGCTGCATCACAAGCCACGTTTTGTGACCACTGATATGGATGCGCTGCGAGCGGCTGCGCTGGCAGGTGTGGGGTTGGTTCAGTTGCCGATATTGATGGTCAACAAGCAACTGGCAGACGGGAGCCTGGTGCGTTTGTTACCGGAGTGGCGAGCAAGGCGTGAGGTTATTCATTTGGTGTTTCCTTCACGGCGCGGCCAGTTACCGGCTGTCAGGGCATTGATTGATTTTCTGGTGGAGAGTTATGCAGAGTTTGAGGAGGAGTAGACCTGGAAAATTGATTTTCCAAAATAATTCGCGTTGCGGGAAGGCGGCAAGTGAGCAAATCCCCAGGAGCTTACATCAGTAAGTGACTGGGGTTTGTGACAAATCTGCCGGGAGCAGATTTGAACGCTGCTTGCTGCGGCCCCGAAGGGGTGAGGCTCACGGATGAGCCGAATAACGTAGCCAACGCCCCCGCAACACGAAGAATGACGGAAAATCAGAATGGCATTTTGAAGCCTGGTGGCAACTGCATCCCGCTGGACACGCCAGCCATTTTCTCTTTCTGCGCTTCGCCGATACGACGAGCCGCATCGTTGAAGGCCGCAGCAACCAGATCTTCAACCATCTCTTTGTCGTCTTCCATCAGGCTTGGATCGATTTCCACGCGACGGCAGTTGTGCGCGCCGTTGATGGTGACTTTGACCAGACCCGCGCCAGATTCGCCAGTGACTTCCATTTGGGCGATTTCTTCCTGAACCTGGGCCATTTTTTCCTGCATCTGCTGGGCTTGCTTCATGATGTTGCCCAGACCGCCTTTTCCAAACATAGTCTTCTCTCTTTTGCTCGGGCCGACTAACCGTACGTGACGATTAACGGCTATCAGGGTTTACAACAAACCGGCGTGGCCGGTTTATCAAATAGGTCGAATACTGTCGTCATCCAGTTCCGCATCAAAGAAACGACGCAGCGTCTGAATGTTGTTGTCAGTTTTCATTGCTTCCCGCGCTTGTGCCAGCTTCTCTTCATAGATAGCCTGGCGCCATTCAAGCGGGGTTCGTTGCGCAAGATTATCATCTTCAATAATAGTCAGCTCAACAGTTTCACCACTAAAAGTACTCAATGCGTCCGCCAGCGTTTTCTGCGCCGACGGTGAATTCAAATGCCGTAGTGCCGGGCGCAAGTGCAAACACACTCGGTTGCCGTCCTGCTCTTTCCAGGCATTTAATGCAAGCTGCTGCACTAATTTCGGCAGCACCAGTTGGCTAATTTCAGCCGACCAGCTATCGCGCTCAATCGCCTCCAGAGCCAGTTTCTGCGCAAGCTCAGGCGTTTTCTCATGCTCCATCGCGCGTTTTAATGCTTTTGGTGTCGCAACCGGTTCTTCGACGACATCAGAAACAATTTGCGACTTCCAGCGATAAGCCTCGGGCTTTGGCTCAGGCTTTTCCTCTGTCTGCGCTGCGGGCCGGGACTGGATACGCTCGCTCACCGAGGCTAAACGTTCCAGAGCAGTGCTGTTCTTTGCCGGCCGCGCTAGATTTGGCGCTGCCGGCTCACTCTTTTTTGCTTTGTTCGCTCCCTGCTGGCGCATGAGCTGTGTTCGCGCTTGCAACACCTGACTGGTGGTGTCTGGCAGCGCAGTCTCATTTGTCCGTGGCGCGGGTGCTATTTGTTGGCGCACCGGAACAGGGTTCACCACCGGAATACTTGGCGCCTGACGCGGTTGTTCTGGCTCTGGTAGCGGCTTGCGCGGGTGGAATGCCAGTGCGCGCAGCAGAGTCATTTCAATGCCCATACGTCGATCTGGCGCCCAGGACAGTTCTTTGCGGCCAATCAGCAAGGTTTGGTAATAAAGTTGGACTTCAGCAGGCGGCACGACGCGCGCCAGCTCACGCATACGCTGTTCAATCGCGGCCATGTCGCTGCCTAACGCAGCAGGCGAAAGCTGAACCATCGCCACGCGATGCAGCAAACTCAGCATTTCCACCAGCAAAGCTTCCCACTCAACACCACGCCCGGCGGCTTCATTAAGCAAGTTCATCACCCGCTCACCATCAGCCTGCACCATCGCCTCTACTAACGAAAGAGCCTGGTCGTCATCAAGCGTACCCAGCATCGTGCTGACAGCGGCAGTTGTTACCTGCCCATCACCGCTGGCAATCGCCTGGTCGGTAAGACTTAGTGCATCACGTAGGCTGCCATCTGCGGCGCGAGCCAACAGTTGCAGAGCTCGGGTTTCGCTGGGGATTTTTTCTTCGCCAAGAATGTATTCCAGTTGATGGCGGATTTGTTCGACATCCAGCGCTTTCAGGTGGAATTGCAGGCAGCGAGAAAGAATAGTGACCGGCAGTTTTTGCGGATCGGTGGTCGCCAGCAGGAATTTGACGTGCGATGGCGGCTCTTCAAGCGTCTTCAACAATGCATTGAAGCTATGGCGGGAGAGCATGTGCACTTCATCGATAAGATAAACTTTAAAGCGGCCACGCGCTGGCGCGTACTGAACGTTATCCAGCAAATCACGCGTATCTTCGACTTTGGTACGCGAGGCGGCATCAATTTCAATCAGGTCAACAAAGCGACCTTGTTCGATTTCGCGGCAATTGTCGCACACACCGCAAGGGGTGGCGGTAATGCCGGTTTCACAATTTAACCCTTTCGCCAACAGGCGAGCGATGGATGTTTTACCCACGCCGCGCGTCCCCGAAAAGAGATAGGCGTGGTGGATTCGGCCCATGGATAAGCCATTAGCCAGAGCAGTCAACACGTGTTGCTGGCCGACTACATCAGCAAAAGTTTGTGGCCGCCATTTGCGGGCTAAGACCTGGTAGCTCATTCGAGATAGGCTCTACATCGCGGGAGTGAATTCAGGGGGGTAATGCTAACATAAGCCTCACCTGATGGGCGAGGCTTCTATACCCATCATCCTTCAAGCTGCAGGGGTGTTGGCTGCAACTCGAATGCTAACGGGTATAATTTTGGGAATACGAAGGCTGAACTCAGTGACCTGGGAAAAGTACGAGGCTGTAGCTTTTCACGCCCATTTTTTCCAGGCGCTGTTCACCACCAATATCAAACAGATTGATGATAAACGCAGCGTCAGTCACTTCCCCACCCAGACGGCGGATAAGTTTCACTGTTGCTTCAATGGTACCGCCGGTTGCCAGCAGATCGTCCACTACCAGAACTTTGTCGCCAGGCTCGATTGCATCAACGTGGATTTCCAGCTGATCGGTGCCGTATTCCAGCTCGTAGTTTTCAGCGATTGTTTCGCGTGGCAGTTTGCCTGGCTTGCGAACCGGCACGAAGCCAACACCTAACTCCAGCGCAACCGGTGCACCAAACAAGAACCCACGCGCTTCGGTACCCACCACTTTGGTGATACCGGCGTCTTTAAAGCGTGAGACTAATAATTCGATGCTGGTGGCGTAAGCTTTCGGATCTTCAAGCAAGCTGGTAACGTCACGGAATAAGATCCCAGGTTTTGGGTAGTCTGGAATGCTTTTGATGCTGTTTTTCAGATATTCAAGCTGCTGCGCAGTCGCGGTCATAATTAATGCCTGCTAAAAACAAGGTTCTAACAAAGCACGGAACAGGTTAATTAATGAAGTATTGATGATTCATTAATCAGTCATACCATGCTCGAAAACGGTCGAATTTACTGGCTGGCACCAACAATTGCAACCACTGCAAATGCGGTTTACGGCTTTTGTTGCTTTTCATCAATTACCGGCATGCGCCACATAAAGAACAGCAGCGCGCACATCATCACTAATAATAGTAGTCTGACCCACAGAATATTGACCAGATAAAGGGATACCGCAAAGGTTAATACGATGAAAATCAGTGCCCTGGGTTTAGCTCCCGGCGGCAGCGCACGATGGTCCTGCCAATGGCGGATATAACTGCCAAACCATGAGCGGTACAGTAACCAGTGATGAAAGCGCGGCGAGGAATGGGCGAAGCACCAGGCCGCCAGCAGCAAAAATGGGGTTGTGGGAAGTAAAGGCAAGACAACACCCAGCGTCGCAAGGACTACCGCCAGCCAACCAATGATGATTAAAATGATCCGTTTCATTCATTATTCCGTACTTAAACACGTGCAACACTGGAGATTCATTTTGTGAAAACCGCCGCGCTGTTACAAGCTTTGGATGCTCGCGTCGCGGAACTCGCACAGGCCATTGCGCCTGTCTCGTTACAACGCGCATCGCAAGCACGCTTCGATCGTAAACTGTTTTCCACTCACAGCACGCAACTTAAAGATTATCTGACCGAAGTTCAGGCAAATCTCGCGCAGTTAGAGCTTAGCGTGAAAGTCGGCAAAGCGGAGCAAGTTGCGTATCTCGCCGAAAAACTCGTGGCACAGATTTCCGCACTGCAGCGTGAACTGGCGACCTGGAAGATGCGTAAAAATGATCCGCAGCCCGTGGTTGCCGAGAATCTGTATGAGAAACTCTCAACGCATCAGGATTACGAACGCCGCATCCAGATTATGATTAGCGATCGTGAAAGCCAACTTTCGATACAAGTCACGCTCGCCGGGCAGCAAAAACTCCAGAAGGAACTGGCGGCTCTCGAAGGGCGTTTGCAGCGCTGCCGCCAGGCGTTGACGCGAATTGAACGCGCCATCGAACGCCGCGAACGTGGGCTAAGCTAGCGCTTAAACCAAACCATTTACTTGAACGGATAAACGTAATGTCGCTGGAAAACGCACCAGAAGAAGTCAAACTGGCGGTCGATTTGATAATGCTGCTAGAACAACATGAAATCCCGACGGAAACCGCGCTCGCAGCGCTTGAGATTGTCCGTCAGGATTTTTTGCGTAAGCGGGAAGAGAACAGCTCCCGCTAATTTTTACTGAGCAGGAACGATGTCACCACCGTTTGATTTGCCATTATGATCGCGTTTCACTTCTGTCAATTCATCGCCTTTGTCATTACGCAGATGAACTTCAAGTTGGTTGAAGGCGATATTAATGCCATTTTCTCGACACAGACGATCGATAGTCCGGTTTAGCTCATCGACGGTGTAGCTGCGATCACGCAGTTCACGCACATACAGACGCAGTTCATGATCCAACGTACTGGCCCCGAAGGTAGTGAAGAACACCGTAGGCTCAGGGTCATGCATCACTTTCGGATGCTCATGGGCCGCTTTCAGTAAGATCTCACGTACTTTATCCAGATCGGAGCCGTAAGCCACTCCCAGACGGATAACCACGCGAGTGATGGTGTCGGTAAGCGACCAGTTGATCAGTCGTTCCGTCACAAACGCTTTGTTCGGAATGATCACTTCTTTGCGGTCAAAGTCTGTAATCGTGGTGGCACGAATACGAATTTTGCTCACGCTACCGGAATAAGCACCAATCGTGACGGTATCGCCGATACGCACCGGGCGCTCGAAGAGGATAATCAGGCCGGAAACGAAGTTACCGAATATCTCCTGCAAACCAAAACCTAAGCCCACTGACAACGCCGCCGCCAGCCATTGCAACTTATCCCACGACACGCCGAGTGAACCAAAGATGGTCATCGCCCCGACAGCAGTAATGACGTAGTTAAGAATGGTCGTGATGGCGTATGAAGCACCCTGACGCATTTGCAGACGCGAAAGCACCAGTACTTCAAGCAAGCCCGGCAAGTTGCGAATCAGCACCCAGGCAATAGCAAAAGCAATCGCGGCAAATAACAGGCTGCCCATAGTGACGTTTTTCACTACTGCTACACCCGCTTCCGAAGCGCTATAACTCCAGAGTTGGATGCTGTCCAGGTAACCGAATACCCCGAATAAATCTGACCAAATGGTGTAGAACACCAGAGCAAACAGGGCGAACAGAGCAATGATAGCCAGACGCATAGTTTGTTGGTTGATTTGGTCCAATGCTAACGGTGGCTCTTCTACCGGCTCGCCCCCTTCTGCGCCCTCTTTCACCAGATTCTCACGGCGCGCAACGGCACGGCGATAAGCCATACGACGCGCGGCAACACTTAATCCGCGCAGGACGGTTTGATAAACCAGGTTCCAGATAAGTATCAGATAGATAGTTTCAATCCAGCGACCGGCAAGGCGAAGTGTCGTATAAAAATATCCCATCGCTGTCAGCACGATTAACACCGCGGGCACCACACCCATCATCGTGACAGTAAACAACTGCATGGTGTGGTTGTTTTTGTTGCGCCAGTTTTCACGGCACATTGGGAAGACCAGCGCGGTGATAAGCAACAGGTTGAAGAAGATGATCAGTTGACCCAACGCATCTTCAACCAGATGTAGCGGCGAACGTTCACCGAGCACCGACCAGAATAACAACGGTAATAGCGCACAACCAATACGCACCAGTTGGCGGCGATAATGGCTGCACAGCTGCGGTTGCATATTAAAGTGGCTGACAGCTACACCATTTTTAGAGAGCACCTGGTAAGTTAAGCCGAAGACTAACCAGAACAAGGAGAGCTGTTTGCAAAATGCCAGCATCGATTCGCTGATGTTCATTTGCAAGCCAGCAAACACCAGGCCGATTGAGTAGATAACCAAAGCGCCGGGCAAAACTTTAACCAGCGTCAGAGCAATGGCTTTCGGGGTCAGCATTTGGCTATCGTTACGCAACTGCCCGACACGACTCGCCTGCTTTTCCAGATAGCGGTCTATCGCTTTAAAGCGCCAGCGTATAACGCCTGCCAGCAACAAAGCAGGAATCATCAGTAGCAGGATGGCGAGAATTTTAAGCGAGTTCTCAGGCCCTTTAAAATTGAGATTGGCGTTTTTAAACTGATCGCGCAATGAAGAAGGCAATGATTTCAGCCAGTCCCAATCCATCGGCTTATTACTGGTTACCCAGAAAATTTGCTCAGTCAGGATCTGGTCGAGTGATTTCGTGACGTTTTGCAGCTGCTGCTGGTTATTCTGCAAGTTGATTGCCAGCATTAATTGCATGCCAAGCTGCTTATTCAACTGATCGAGCAATTCGCGGCGAGTATCCAGAACCTGCAATAGCGCATCGTGAACTTCCGGGGTGACATCCGCTTTATGCCCATCCTCGATTTTCGCCACCAGTTCATCCGGCTGGAACAACGCGTCACGTTGCTGGTTTACATCGAACTGTTCGAGGCGAATATCCGCAATGCGGTTGGTCAGATCTTCAGTGTCTTCCGCAGACGGCAGGTTTTGTTGCTGCTGTTGGTAAAGAATACGCGACAACAACAAGCTGCCTTTCAAAACGGCGATCTGCTCTTTGAGGTTACGTTCAGATTGCAGAGCACGATCCAGTGTATTTTTAATGCGAATGCTCGAAGGCACCATTTCATTGGCATGCTGAGTGGCGTCTATCAGACGCTGACTCAGCTGATGGTTGATATCCAGCTCCTGCTTAACCAGCGGATTTTGCTGAATCTTAACAGTATCTTCAGAGTCTATGGCGTCCTGTGCGGTCTGCTGCGTCAGGGTTAAACGCTTACTGCTCGCCACTTTTTGCAGGATCTGGAGGGTCGCCTCCATTTGATTAATATGCGCGTTGGTGTAGTCACGTTGCTTTTGCAACGTATCTTGCAAGATGGTGTTGCCTTTGAGGCTGTCACGCTGTTGATCTAACTGCGCGTTCAATAATGCTTGTTGGGCCAGTAATAAAGTTTGCTGACTTGGTCGTAAGTCTACAGCGCCTGGCGTGACACCATTAAGACGATTACGAATCGCTTCAAGCTGAGTCGATGCCGCGGTCATGGCATTCTGAACACGCTCAGGTTGCGTTTGCAGCGAAATCAGTTGGCTATTCCAGGTCGCCAAATCGCTTTGCGCGTTCTGTAACTCCGTCATTAAATCATTCAGACGAGACTCAAGTTGGCGCAAACTGAGCGCTTCGATTTCCGCTTCTTCATCAGCCGGGTTGGCGTGTTGGTTTTTTATCTCATTGAGCGCATCAGTGGCTTTACGCAGCACTTTCGGTGCTTCCGTCACCTGCTGATGGAGTTTTGCCGTTTCATCCTTGACCCGATCAATTTTATCCAGCACCTCAAGAGTCTCATTGAGATCTTGTTGGGTGAGTTTGTCATTTGGAGACAGTGTCTTTTGCTTATTCAGTGCAGACAGCTGATTTTGAATCTCATCGCGGCTCGGGAGATCGCTACCATTTTTTTGCGCCCAGACTGGCTGCGCCAGCACGCAAAACAGGCTAACGAATGCAATGAGCAAAAAACGTGCGGGTACGCGACGTGAATACAGTGAACACAAGAGTTGCGGCATAGTTTGACAGTGTTTGAGAACAGGCCGAAGGATGGCGAGTTAAAGACGAAATATGAGCCGCAAGATTAGCACGTCTTTTCGGAAAAACCTTGGTCAACTATGTTCGGAATTACCCTAATAAGCATATTTTTATTGTGGGATGGATCTCAGGGTTGGGCAGGTTTGAAACATTTCCAGCAGAATGGCGACGTAGTCCTCGGCCTGGCTGTGGAGATCAAAACTATCCGGTGCAACCAGCCAGTTTTCAATCAGCCCGGTAATATAACTACGCAGTAAAATAACGGCGTGGGGAAGTCGCAAGTTTTTTGGTAACATTTCAGCATCAATACAACGCTGCAAACTGCTCTCAATTCTCTCGTTTCCTTCCATATAAAGTTCACGTCTGGCCTGTTGTAAAACAGCCAGTTCACCTACAAACTCGCACTTATGGAAGATGATTTCGGTCATTAAGCGGCGGCGTTCATCGGCGACAGTTGCTTGTAATATGTAAATAAGTAACTCTCTGACAACAGAAAGTGGATCGTCAGGAAATTTTGCCCGATACTCAGTTTCTAAATCGCCAATACTGGACTCAGTTAGCTCCCAGATTTCATTAAACAAATCCGACTTATTTTTGAAATGCCAGTAGATTGCACCACGGGTTACTCCCGCTGCTTTTGCGATATCTGCAAGCGAAGTTGCGGAAACTCCGTGTTGTGAAAACAAGCGGATTGCAACATCCAAAAGGTGTTGGCGTGTTTCCAGCGCTTGTTGTTTGGTTTTTCGTGCCATAAGTGGGTGAAATAACGGTAGTTAGATTTACATACATTTGTGAATGTATGTACCATAGCACGACGATAATATAAACGCAGCAATGGGTTTGTGGACATTTGATCCATTGAACAACTTTGAAATCGGACACTCGAGGTTTACATATGAACAAAAACAGAGGGTTTACGCCTCTGGCGGCCATTCTGATGCTCTCAGGCAGCTTAGTACTTACAGGATGTAATGACAAAGAGACAAAACAGAGTGCGCCGCATACCCCAGAAGTGGGTGTGGTAACTCTGAAAAGTGCTCCTTTGCAGATAACTACAGAGCTTCCTGGCCGTACAAGCGCTTATCGTATTGCAGAAGTTCGCCCACAAGTCAGTGGCATCATCCTGAAACGTAACTTCGAAGAAGGAAGTGAAATCAAGGCGGGTGTATCGCTGTACCAAATCGACCCTGCAACATACCAGGCAGCATATGACAGCGCCAAAGGCGACCTCGCTAAAGCACAAGCAAGTGCAAACATCGCTCAGCTGACGCTTAAACGTTATCAGAAACTGTTAGGTACTAAGTACATCAGTCAACAAGACTACGACACTGCACTTGCCGATTCTCAACAGGCAAACGCATCTGTTGTGGCTGCTAAAGCCGCCGTTGAAACTGCTCGCATTAACCTTGCATATACCAAAGTGACTTCACCTATTAGCGGTCGCATTGGTAAGTCTTCTGTTACAGAAGGCGCTCTGGTGACTAGCGGACAGGCTTCTGCATTGGCAACCGTACAACAGCTCGACCCGATTTATGTTGATGTGACCCAATCCAGCAATGATTTCTTGCGCCTTAAGCAAGAGCTGGCAGAAGGCAAACTGAAACAAGAAAACGGTAAAGCTAAAGTCAAATTAGTGACCAACGACGGTATCACTTTCCCGCAGGAAGGCTCTTTAGAGTTTTCTGATGTGACGGTTGACCAGACCACCGGCTCTATCACTTTGCGAGCTATCTTCCCGAACCCAGATAAAACATTACTGCCGGGCATGTTTGTTCGTGCACAACTGGAAGAAGGTACCAATCCAAACGCGCTGTTAGTTCCACAACAAGGTGTAACTCGTACACCGCGTGGTGATGCTTCAGCAATGGTTATTGGTAAAGAAGACAAAGTGGAAGTACGCAATATCACCGCAACTCAAGCTATCGGCGACAAATGGCTGGTAACCAGTGGGTTGAAGGATGGTGATCGCGTTATTGTGACCGGTTTGCAAAAAGTGAAACCCGGTGTTCAGGTGAAAGCGCAGGAAGTGGCGGCAGAAAATAAAGGCCAGGATCAAGCAGCCGCTGGCGCACAGTCTGAACAAACGAAGTCTTAACTTAAACAGGAGCCGTTAAGACATGGCTAAGTTTTTTATCGATCGCCCGATTTTTGCCTGGGTAATCGCCATCATTATTATGTTGGCGGGCGGGCTTGCGATCATGAAATTACCGATCGCGCAATATCCAACCATTGCGCCACCGGCAATTTCGATCTCAGCAAACTACCCTGGTGCAGATGCGAAAACGGTACAGGATACCGTTACACAGGTTATCGAACAGAACATGAACGGTATCGACAACCTGCTGTACATGTCCTCATCCAGTGATTCCTCTGGTTCTGTAACCATCACCATTACCTTTGATTCTGGTACTGACGCGGATATCGCACAGGTACAGGTTCAGAACAAACTGCAACTTGCGATGCCACTGCTTCCTCAAGAAGTACAGCAGCAAGGTGTTAGCGTTGAGAAGTCTTCCAGTAGCTTCCTGATGGTTCTCGGTATGATCAACACCGATGGCTCCATGACACAGGAAGATATTTCGGACTACGTTGGCGCAACTATTAAAGACCCGATCAGCCGTACTCGCGGTGTTGGTGATGTTCAGCTGTTTGGTGCTCAGTACGCGATGCGTATCTGGATGGATCCGAACAAACTGAACAATTACCAGCTCACGCCGGTTGATGTTATTGCCGCTATCAAAGCGCAGAACGCCCAGGTAGCAGCAGGTCAGTTAGGTGGTACTCCACCAGTTAAAGGTCAACAACTTAACGCCTCTATCATTGCTCAGACCCGTTTAAAATCTGCCGATGAGTTCAGCAAAATTTTGCTGAAAGTGAATCAGGATGGCTCACGTGTTCTGCTTAAAGATGTGGCAAAAGTTGAGTTGGGCGGCGAGAACTATAACGTTGTTGCACGTTTCAACGGCCAACCAGCCTCTGGTTTAGGTATCAAGCTGGCAACCGGTGCTAACGCCCTGGATACCGCCAATGCGGTACGTGCCACTGTGGAAAAACTACAGCCATTCTTCCCTGCGGGTCTGAAAGTTGTTTATCCATATGACACCACTCCATTCGTTAAAATCTCTATCAAAGAGGTAGTAAAAACCCTCGTTGAAGCAATCGTGCTGGTGTTCCTGGTAATGTATCTGTTCTTGCAGAACTTCCGCGCCACATTGATTCCAACGATTGCGGTACCAGTGGTACTGTTGGGGACGTTTGCCATCCTTGCCGTCTTTGGCTATTCGATAAACACCCTAACGATGTTCGGGATGGTGCTTGCGATAGGCCTGTTGGTTGATGATGCCATCGTGGTAGTAGAGAACGTTGAGCGTGTAATGGTGGAAGAAGGATTGCCGCCAAAAGAAGCCACACGCAAATCAATGGAGCAGATTCAGGGCGCTCTGGTCGGGATCGCGATGGTACTGTCGGCGGTATTTATACCAATGGCATTCTTCGGCGGTTCTACAGGTGCAATCTATCGTCAGTTCTCTATTACCATCGTATCGGCAATGGTGCTTTCTGTACTGGTAGCAATGATTTTGACACCAGCACTTTGCGCCACCCTGCTTAAGCCAATTGCGAAAGGCGAACACCACGAGAAGAAAGGTTTCTTCGGCTGGTTTAACAACATGTTCGACAAGAGCACGCATCACTATACCGACAGCGTCGGTAATATTTTGCGTAGCACCGGTCGTTACTTAGTGCTTTATCTGCTGATAGTGGTTGGCATGGCCTTCCTGTTTATTCGCCTGCCAAGTTCCTTCTTGCCAGATGAAGACCAGGGCGTGTTCCTGACCATGGCACAGCTGCCTGCAGGTGCGACGCAAGAACGTACACAAGCCGTTCTTGATGATGTGACCAAGTACTACCTCGAAAAAGAGAAAGACAACGTTAACTCCGTATTTACCGTTAACGGCTTTGGCTTCTCTGGTCAGGGGCAGAACACAGGTCTGGCATTCGTATCATTGAAAGATTGGGATGAGCGTCCTGGTGAAGAGAACAAGGTTCCAGCGATTGCTGGTCGCGCAAGCGCCGAGTTCTCGAAAATCAAAGATGCCATCGTGTTCGCATTCAACCTGCCAGCTATCGTGGAACTGGGTACAGCAACGGGCTTCGACTTCCAGTTGATTGACCAGGCAAACCTTGGGCACGAAAAACTGACTCAGGCGCGTAACCAATTGTTTGGTGAAGTCGCTAAACACTCTGATCTGTTAGTGGGCGTGCGTCCAAACGGCCTGGAAGATACGCCGCAGTTCAAAATCGATATCGACCAGGAAAAAGCGCAAGCATTGGGCGTTTCTATCAGTGACATCAACACCACACTGGGTGCTGCATGGGGTGGTAGTTACGTGAACGACTTCATCGACCGTGGTCGTGTGAAGAAAGTTTACCTGATGGCGGATGCGCCATTCCGTATGCTGCCTAGCGATATCAACAACTGGTATGTTCGCGGCTCTACGGGGCAGATGGTGCCATTCTCAGCGTTCTCTTCTGCGCACTGGGAATACGGCTCACCGCGTCTGGAACGTTACAACGGTTTACCGTCCATGGAAATCCTTGGTCAGGCAGCTCCGGGTAAGAGTACCGGTGAAGCAATGGACCTGATGGAACAGCTGGCCAGCAAACTGCCAACCGGTATTGGTTATGACTGGACGGGTATGTCTTATCAGGAACGTTTATCTGGTAACCAGGCCCCTGCCCTGTATGCCATCTCCCTGATAGTGGTGTTCCTGTGTCTGGCTGCACTGTACGAGAGCTGGTCGATTCCATTCTCGGTCATGCTGGTTGTTCCACTTGGCGTTGTCGGTGCACTGCTTGCCGCGACGATGCGTGGGCTGACCAACGACGTGTACTTCCAGGTAGGCCTGCTGACAACCATTGGCCTGTCGGCGAAGAACGCGATACTTATCGTAGAATTCGCCAAAGACTTGATGGAGAAAGAAGGCAAAGGCTTGATTGAAGCCACGCTCGAAGCCGTACGTATGCGTCTGCGTCCGATTCTGATGACATCACTGGCATTTATCCTCGGGGTAATGCCACTGGTAATCAGCTCCGGTGCAGGCTCTGGTGCACAGAACGCCGTAGGTACAGGGGTTATGGGCGGGATGGTTACTGCAACAGTCCTGGCTATCTTCTTCGTACCAGTGTTCTTCGTGGTAGTTCGTCGTCGTTTCAGCCGTAAGTCTGAAGATGTTGAACACACTCACGCTGTTGACCACCACAAGTAAGTCTTAAATCTGCAATTTAAAGGCCGCGCAAGCGGCCTTTTTTATATCCGCGGTTCCTATTTGTCATATTAATAAATAACGATAGCTGCTGGCTTTTTCTACGATAGGTTACTAAATGTTGCAATAAGAACTCAGTTGGACTTAAATATGATGACAAGATATTTCTTAAATTCACTGGCAGATAAGGCAAGAAGGTTCATACTTATATATTAGGATGATTCTTAATTAACCCCTTATTTACTCCCCGTTTAAGGTTCATTGCAGCAACACAATATTAACCTATTGAATATAAACTGCTTTCCCAAACGTTCACTTAAGTTAATTTATCAGACGATGCTTTTAAAAAAAGTGAAAGTCTTAATAAACATTACGTTAGAGTAAACAGCTTTGCTGTAAATGTAATTTTTCGTAATAGTGAAAGGAAATCTACTACGGATTGATTTATAGTAAACGTATATGGAATAATCGTTGTAATTGATTCCCACCTCATCCAGGTGTGTCCACCCCAAGGCGTTTTGTTTATCAAATTTTCTTCGATAAAAAGGGGCTGCATTATGGACGAATACTCACCAAAACGGCATGATATCGCGCAGCTTAAATTTCTCTGCGAAAACCTGTATCATGACTGTCTTACCAACCTTGGCGAGAGTAATCATGGTTGGGTTAATGATCCTACTTCGGCCATTAACTTGCAGTTGAATGAATTGATTGAGCATATTGCTGCTTTCGCACTTAATTACAAAATTAAGTACGATGATGAGAGTAAATTGATTGAACAAATTGACGAATATTTAGACGATACATTTATGCTGTTCAGTAACTATGGCATCAATGCCCAAGACTTGCAGAAATGGCGTAAGTCCGGGAATCGGTTATTCCGATGTTTCGTCACAGAGAGTCGCGCTAACCCTGTAAGCCTCTCCTTTTAGAACTATTACAAGATGTAATAAGGTGATTTCATGACAACAAAACCACTTACTAAGACCGATTATTTGATGCGCCTGCGACGCTGCCAAACAATTGACACTTTAGAGCGCGTAATCGAAAAGAATAAATACGAATTACCAGATAATGAGTTGGCTGTATTTTATTCAGCAGCAGACCACCGTCTGGCTGAACTGACCATGAATAAGCTTTACGATAAAATACCACCATCCGTATGGAAATTTATCCGCTAATACCCCTTAACTGTTATTACCTTTATGGTTTCAGACTGACATGCTGTTGTAATCAGCCGCAACTGGATTCAGAAACTCTTTTAGTCACTTAACAGAGTGCTAAATAGATATTTATCCTGGGCTGTTCAGCTTTCGAGATACAAGCTGCTCATCGCTCTTTTGTAAGGCTTACTACATTCTGTCCGTCGCTCCCCTTAATTTGTGATTGTTAATAGCACATTTAACCATGTGATTACCGTCACAAAAAGGAACTATAGCCACATTAACTACAAACTAATCGCTTAGGGTAACGGGTGTCCTGTCTATTTTAAAAGGCATCACCATGAGTGAAGAAAAAAAGAAAATGATTGCAGGCGAACTTTATCGCCCTGCAGACCAACAGCTTCGAGATGACCGCGTAAAAGCACGCCATCTGATTCACCGTTTTAATCACACCGCTCCAGATGAAAAGGCCATTCGTAGTGAACTGCTCGAACAACTATTAGGCCAAAGTCTGGATGCTTATATTGAGCCATCGTTTCGTTGTGATTACGGCTACAATATTTTCCTCGGCAAAAACTTCTACGCCAATTTTGACTGTGTGATTCTCGACGTTTGTCCTGTCCACATCGGTGAGAATTGTATGTTAGCCCCAGGTGTTCACATTTATACTGCGACTCATCCGCTGGATGCTGAAACGCGCAACAGTGGTGTTGAATTTGGTAAACCTGTCTCGATTGGCAATAATGTCTGGATTGGCGGGCGCGCGGTTATCAACCCTGGTGTGACTATTGGCGATAATGTAGTGATAGGTGCCGGCTCCGTCGTCACGAAAGATATTCCGGCGAACTCGGTAGTTGCTGGAAACCCAGCTCGGCTGATTAAAATGGTGCCTGACACGCCACATTAACTGTTATGGTTTTTTATGGCGAAACTGTTACTTTTTTACCCTCGCAGGGCTTCTTAAAATAACAGTTCTCTGCCTGTCGCGTTCCTGTTCAGAAGGCCATCATGACTGAAATTCAGCGTCTGCTCACCGATACAATCGAACAACTCAATGCGGAAGAAAAACGCGACAATCGCCCGCGTTTTAGCATCAGCTTTATTCGCAAGCATCCGGGGTTATTTATCGGCATGTGGATAGGTTGGTTCGCAACACTATGGGTGATGCTGGAATCGGATACTCTGTCGGGATCGGTTTGGCTATTGGTTGTGTTGTTTGCGCTGCTAAACGGCTTTTTCTTTTTTGATGTGAATCCCCGTTACCGCTATGACGATATTGATGTGCTTGATTTACGCGTTTGCTATAACGGTGAGTGGTACAACACGCGTAACGTTCCACCCACATTGATCGATAAAATCCTGCATTCCCCTGGTGTTGACGAACAACAAAAATCGTTACTGCATAAGATGGTGGCGACGAAAGGCGAGCTCTCATTTTACGATATTTTCTCGCTCGGACGTCCGTAACGTTCACAGCTTATAAGAGCCAAGGGGCGAAGTGCCCCTTGTCTTAACGCCGCTTCTTCCCGCCCTGCACCGCTTTGAAACGCGGGTTACTTTTGCAAATCACATACAGCCGCCCTCTACGCTTCACAAGCTGGCAATCTGGATGGCGCTGCTTTGCACTACGTAATGAATTCAGAACCTGCATCTCTTACTCTCCCTTGCCAAAAAAACGACCGAAACGCTGCTGGAAACGAGCCGGGCTGCCTTCATTGGTGAATGTTCTTTGTTTACCGGTGTAATGTGGATGAGAGGCCGATGAAACCTCCAGCGTGATATAGGGATATTTCACACCCTCAAGCTCAATTTCCCGGTCTGTCTTGATAGTCGAACCCACTTTAAAGAACTCATTGGCGGTAGTGTCGTGGAACACGACTGTTCGATAGAAAGGATGGATGTCACGTTTCATTTTCTTTTCCAGGATACGTTATAACATAACAATAAAGTAAAAGATGAATGAAAAAAAAGCAAGCCTGTTTGGCAACAAAGCTTAAGAACCGTTGATTGCCAAATTCTGCAAATGCTTAGAACCCCACCCGGCAATAACTTAGAAGATAACAATATTGGGCGGCGTGATGCAGTTGCGGCAATGTCATTTACACGAACAACACATCAATCCAGAAGGGATAAACCATGAGTCAGCGCTGTCGTTGTGAAAATTATTGTTGGGCTAAAACATCAATACGTGACGGGAAAACATCTGAATTACGTGGAGTTCAAAATGAGCAAAACAACGACCCAGGCATTGCCAATACTCGATCTCTTAGCCCTTGATGGCACCGATACCGATCGCGCAGCCTTTCTTGAACAACTACGCCATGCTGCTCGTGACATCGGCTTCTTTTATCTGATAAATCATGGCATCAGCCCGGAACTGCAACAGGCCGTTCAGGATGAAGCCCAGCTGTTTTTCTCTTTGCCTGACGCAGAAAAACAAAAAGTCGCGATGATTCACTCCCCGCATTTTCGCGGTTATAACCGCGCCGCCAGCGAATTAACACGTGGTAAACCTGACTGGCGTGAGCAATTTGATATTGGCGCTGAACGCCCGATACTTTCCGTCAGTCCATCACAACCTGGCTGGCTGCGTCTGCAAGGGCCCAACCTGTGGCCTGAATCGTTGCCAACTCTCAAGCCGACTCTGTTGCAATTTCAGCGTGAAATGACCGCTGTGGCGTTGAAATTACTACGCACTTTTGCATTAGCGTTGAAGTTACCGGCTAATAGCTTTGATGACCTGTATGGCAACAAACCCAACGAGCATATCAAGCTGATTCGCTATCCTGGCCAACAGGCTACCGATAGCAATCAGGGTGTTGGCGCTCACAAGGACTCCGGCTTCCTAAGCTTTCTGCTACAAGACAGGCAGCAGGGTTTACAGGTTGAAGTCAACCCCGATAACTGGATAGATGCAGCCCCCTTGCCCGGTAGCTTTGTGGTAAATATTGGTGAGTTGCTTGAATTGGCAACCAATGGCTACTTGCGCGCCACGGTTCATCGAGTGGTTTCTCCACCGCCAGGGCGGGAGCGCCAGTCCATCGCATTTTTCCTCGGCGCACAGTTAGATGCCGTGGTTCCGGTTTATACATTGCCTCCTGAGCTTGCAAGCCAGGCTCATGGCCCGGAAAGCGATCCTCACAACCCGTTACTGCGTGATGTTGGCTGGAATTACCTGAAAGGCCGCCTGCGATCTCATCCCGACGTGGCAGAACGTTATTATCCGGATGTCTTGCGTAGCAGCACTGAACTCATCGCTTAAATATTGAAGGAAACCACCATGAAATATGCCTCTTTTAAACTGGCAGGGATCGCGTTGTCTTTGACTCTGGCTTTCAGTGCTCAAGCAGCAGATACCTTACGTATTGCAGCAGATGCTGTACCACACGCAGAAATTCTGGCCTTTGTGCAGAAAATCGATCCTAATTTAAAACTCAAAGTCATTGAGCTCAGTAACGGCGTAAATGCCAACGAACTGCTGGCCAACGGCGATGTGGACGCCAACTACTTCCAGCATGTTCCGTATTTACGCGACCAGGAGAAAGCGTTAGGTAAAAAATTCACCGTTGCGGCCACTGTTCACATCGAGCCACTGGGGATTTACTCACACAAATATAAAGACCTGAAAGCGGTGCCGGAAAATGCCACCATCGCCTTACCAAATAACGTCACCAACCTAAGTCGGGCACTCTATCTTTTGCAGGACAAAGGGCTTATCACCCTGAAACCTGAGTTTAAAGATGCAGCGCAAAACCAGGCGACACCGCGCGATATCGCCAGCAATCCTAAAAAGCTGAAGATAATTGAAATCGAAGCACCGCAACTGCCGCGTTCGCTGGATGATGTCGATTTAGCCGTGATTAATGGTAACTACGCATTGGAAGCTGGGTTAACTCCGTCAAAAGATGCGCTGGGGTTGGAAAGTGCCACTCATAACCCGTATGCCAATATTCTGGTCACCAACCCAAATCTGGCAAACGATCCACGCATCAAGGAGCTGGCGAAAGATCTGCAATCACCGCAGGTTGCTGATTTTATTCGCAAGCAATTTAATGGCTCAGTGATCCCGGTTGCTACGCCACAGTCATGATAACCCTTGAGCGGCTGAGCAAAGTGTATGCCGGAGGAGGCCAACCGGCACTGGATGATGTCTCACTGACTGTGCCAGACGGCGCAATCTACGGCATTCTCGGGCGCAGCGGCGCTGGAAAAAGCACCTTGATTCGCTGCCTTAATTTGTTGGAGCGGCCCACTTCGGGCCGCATTCTGATGCAAGGTGTCGATATCACCACTCTTAATAATCGCGAGTTGCGGGTACACCGCCAACGCACCGGAATGGTATTCCAACACTTCAACCTGATTCATGCGCGAAATGTGGCGGACAACATCGCCGTACCGTTAGAAATTGCGGGACTTCCCCGTGAAGAGCGGCAAAAACGCATCACTGAGCTACTCGAGTTAGTCGGCCTTAGCGATAAAGCACAGGCTTTTCCTTCTCAGCTTTCCGGTGGGCAAAAACAGCGTGTGGGGATTGCTCGCGCGCTGGCTGCTCATCCTGATGTTCTGCTGTGTGATGAAGCAACCAGCGCATTAGATAGTGAAACTACCGCGTCCGTGCTGGCACTACTAAAAAATATTAACCATAAACTGGGGGTCACCATTGTGCTGATAACCCATCAACTTGAAGTCGTGAAAGCTATTTGCGACCACGCAGCATTGCTGGAAAACGGCAGGCTTATAGAAAGCGGCTCGTTGTCTGAATTACTGCTCATCCCCAGCTCCCGTCTGCGCCAGGCGTTACTCCCTGGAGATGCGGCCGAACAAGCATTCTTACGCCGTATCGGCGTGACAAGGAGTCTATTATGCGAAGTCGCCTAGACTGGGATGATTTATGGCCATTACTGTTAGATGGCTCACTGGATACGCTGTACATGGTCAGCCTCGCAGCACTCTTTACCGTGCTGATTGGATTGCCATTGGGGGTGCTGTTATTCCTCACTCGCCGTGATGGAGTATTGCCCGCTCCGCTATTCAATCAGGTCATTGGTAGTGTCGTGAATATCGGTCGTTCACTGCCGTTTATTGTGCTATTAATTGCGCTGATCCCCTTTACCCGCATAATTATCGGCACCACGTTAGGCAGCACAGCCGCAGTGGTTCCGATAACAATTGGCGCCTTCCCCTTCTTTGCGCGGGTAGTAGAAAACGCGTTAGATGAGGTCGATAAAGGTCGCATTGAGGCCATTTTATCCATGGGAGGAAATGTCTGGCATATCATCAGCAAAGTACTGCTGCCCGAAGCGCTGCCTGCTCTGCTGGCAGGGATCACCCTTACCATCGTAATGCTAATCGGCTTTTCGTCGATGGCTGGTGTGATTGGCGGTGGCGGCCTGGGAGATCTTGCAATTCGCTACGGTTATCAGCGATTTAATGACCAGGTCATGGTGGGCACCGTTGTCATTCTGGTGGTGATGGTGCAATTAGTACAAAGTATTGGAGACCGTCTGGTGCGCCGCCTGGCGCACCGACGTTAATTTCGCAATCTTTCTTAGGGCGGATAAGCGCAAGCGTCATCCGCCAGTTTTTCAGGCTTTCTCGCGCACTAGCAAAGTAGTCAGCGTAAATGACAATCCCAATGCCAGCGCCACCCCCATCAAAGCAAAGATAAAGTATGGCCCGATGTAAGCCGGCAGGCTGAAAATACTCGATAAAATATAGCCATACAAACGCACACCAAAGAAGGCAATAAATGCCGAGGCGATGGAGCTGGCAACCGTGGCGGCGATAAACGCTTTCTTGTAGCGCGTCAGAACACCAAACAGCGCAGGTTCGGTAATACCCAGTAATGCGGAAATAGCCGCGGGCAGAACCACCGATCTTTCTTCGCGAGATTTACTTTGCTTCCAGATGGCAAACGTTGATCCGGCAATCGCCATATTAGCCATAAACATCATTGGCATCAGCATGTCGTAGCCGCGGTCGGTAAAGTTTTGCAGTGCGATTGGTGTCATCGCATGGTGCATTCCGGTCAAAATCGCTACCGGGCGAATGGCTCCCACTACCAATCCTGCAAAACTTGCGGATACACCAAACAGCCCTTCAATAAACCACGCCAACGCTTTACCCAAATAGATCCCCAATGGCCCAATCACCACCAGCGCAACTAACGCGGCGAGGAACAAAGTGAGCGTCGGAGTAAATACCGTTTTCAATACATCTGGCATAAACCGGTCCACCCATCGATGGATGTAGCTCAGGGCCAGAACCGAGAAAATCACCGGGATCACGCTTGAGGCGTAGTTAAATACCGAAACCGGTACCACGTTCAGAAAATAGAACGTATCGACAGCATTCGGCGCATGGCTTGCCAGTAACTTTGCTGCTTCGATAAGCGATGGATACATCAGACAGGCCGCCACCGCTGCGGCCAGGTATTCATTAGTTTTAAAGATACGTGCCGCAGAGATAGCGAGGAAAAACGGTAAAAAATAGAACACGCCGCTGGCAATTAAATCGATGACAATTACCGTATCGCTTTTTGCCGAAACGAATTTAAGTGCAATCAAGCCTGCTAACAGACCTTTGATCATCCCGGCGCCAGCGATAGCGGGAACAATCGGCCCAAACACGCCCGATACGGTATCCATAAACATCGACACCAGGCTTTTACGGGCTTTCTTGTGAGTCGCGGGGGCAATTTGCTCACCAGATGTATCCAGCGCGCTGCTCAGCTGTTCGTACCAACTGTTCACCTGCGGGCCAATAATAATCTGGAATTGGTCACTCTGAATCTGCGCCCCTAATACACCGGGGATTTTTTTAATTTCGGACTGATCAATTTTATTCTCATCAATCAGAGAGAAGCGCAAGCGCGTCATACAGTGCCAGGCTTTGTTAATATTATCCGCACCACCTACAAGGTGAATAATATTATTAATTGCATCACGAGTCCCCATCTGTCGCTCCCAAAGAATTACTAATTATTATGTGTTGAATGCCTGAGATGGTAGAGAATCGAAAGAACCAAAACAAACCAATAAACTTTGAGCAACATCACAATTACGCCTAACAAAGGGCATCAAACACATCAAACTAACAAATTGGTATGGTATTTAGGTCACATTCAACTATTTTACGGACCAATAAAAATAAGCAAAAATAATGGTTTACCCACATATAAAAATAAGGTGATAGTAAATAACAGAAGCCTTTAATTGATGAGTAAATGACCGCGATTGACAAGGTCTGTGGAGTAATCTCGTGCAACCAACCATTATTGAAAATATTGAATGTTTTATTACCCGCCCTGACCGTCACAACCTGATTACGGTGCGTGTCACCACCAATAAGGGTGTAATAGGTCATGGATGTGCGACCTTCCAGCAACGCCCCCTGGCGGTAAAAGTGATGGTCGATGAATATCTCAAACCACTGCTAATAGGGCGCGATGCCAATAACATTGAAGATCTGTGGCAGCTGATGATGGTCAACGCTTACTGGCGCAACGGACCGGTTATCAATAACGCTATCGCAGGTGTCGATATGGCACTTTGGGATATTAAAGGCCAGCTGGCAGGAATGCCGCTATACCAACTTCTTGGCGGTAAATCGAAAGACGCTATCGCAGCATATAGCCACGCCGCCAGTGAAACGCTTGAAGGTTTGTATCTGGAAGTCGACAAACTTTTGGCACAAGGTTATCGCTACATTCGCTGTCAGTTAGGGTTTTATGGCGGAACACCTCAGGGGTTGCATGCCACAAAGACACCTACTCCCGGCGCCTACTACGATCAGGACGAATACATGGCCAATACTGTGGCAATGTTTAAGGCTCTGCGCGAAAAGTACGGCAACCAGTTCCATATACTTCACGATGTACATGAGCGTCTGTTCCCACAACAAGCGGTGCAATTGGCAAAAGCTCTTGAGCCATACCAGCCATGGTTTATCGAAGATATTTTACCGCCGCAACAAAGCGCCTGGCTTGAGCAGGTTCGCGCGCATTCTTCGGTTCCACTTGCTTTGGGGGAGCTATTTAATAACCCTGCCGAATGGCATGATTTGATTGTTAATCGCCGCATCGATTTTATCCGCTGCCATGTTTCGCAAATTGGTGGAATCACCCCTGCATTGAAGCTCGCTATTCTATGTCAGGCATTCGGTGTACGCCTGGCATGGCATGGCCCATCGGATATGACGCCAATTGGCGTAGCGGTAAATACCCATTTAAATATCCATCTGCACAATGCAGCGATTCAGGAATTTATTCCCAATAAGCCAAATACCGAATCGGTCTTTCCAGGTAGCCCGGTTGCGGAGAAGGGCTATATTTATCCGCTTGAAAAACCGGGTATTGGCGTAGGTTTCGACCAACAAAGAGCGGAAACCTTCCCGGTGGAGTATCGCCCACATGAGTGGACGCAAAGCCGCTTACCTAACGGAGCCATTCACACTCCCTGAATGCCCTGCCGCCAGGCCAAATTATCGTGGTTATAGGGGGTAACGTAGGTACAGGAATAATTGATATCAATGATATCGCTGATTTCAAAAACCCGTCCTCCTTCAAGAATTCCCCGGTTGATGATGTGCATCGCCGGGATACCTTTTTTACACTCCAGCAATACCGCCTGCTCTTTACTGACTGCTACCGCCTGATAACTGGTTAACAGGTGCGAAATCCGCAACCCTTTACTCAGCACATATTGTTGAATCGAGCGCTCGATGACCTGCTGATTCAGATCGGGAAAGTCCTGTACTGGCATGCGCGAAATTTCAATTTGTATCTTTTGATTTTCAACATAACGCAGGCGGCAAAATTGCCAAATGTAGTCCTCTTTACCCAGACCAAATACTTGCTGCTCTTCGCGATTGGGTAATTTCTTATGCAGATTAACCATGCGAAAGGCTATCTGGTCGAAATGCTTTTCGGTGATGGAGTTATAGACCAATGGGTTATTTCTGGCCTGCGGATTAATCCAAATCCCGGAGCCCTGAATAATCTCAATGACCCCAATGCTGACCAGCTTTTCCAGCGCTTTACGAATCGTGAAACGCGAGACATCATATTCCAATGCTAATTGGCGCTCAGGCGGTAATTTTCGCCTTTGGTTATCGTTGTGCTGATAAATTTTGCTCAACAGATCCTGAATAACAAACTCTTTTTTCTTCATTTATTGCTCACCAGTCACTCACTTTCACAGGTTATCCCACCGCATAGGCAGAGGAAAACATAACATCGCCTATTCATGTGAGATACACTGTTCTCGTCTATGAAAAACCATTATAAAAACTAACTTCTTAACTGGGTCTAAAAGAATGACATCCCGAAAGCTCATCAGCCTGGTAAGCGGTGTACTTATTTTGGCAGTTTTGCTACCCATTCTGTTAAGCATTTATCTTGCTCATCGTAATGCCGAACACGCATTTCACGATGAATTAGTAGAGTTTGCCGATCACGCTTTGCTTCGCACCGATAAGGTCATCGACCAGGCTGTTTCTGCGATTAATGATATTAACCGCTTTAATGACAATACATGTTCGCAAGCACACGCGGAAGCCATGCATCGTGTCGCTCTTGAATATCGCTACGTGCAAGAAGTGATGTTCCAGGAAGATGAGCATATTTTGTGTACTTCACTGGAGTCCATTACTCATAGTGCTACATTAGGTAAACCAGACCGTCAGGGTATTCATGGTTTTAACGCCTGGTATACCACTCCACCGATACCCGATTTTCAACGCAAGATGGTATATATCGGCAAGAAACCTCACCTTGCATTAATTGACCCAATGTCATTTATTGATGTTCTCCCCTTTGGTAATCACACGCTAAATATTGCGATGATTGGGCTGCATAATAATCAGCTTATTGCCAGCAACAGTCGATATATTTCTGAGACATGGCACGAAGCGCTGGAAAAAGGTACGGACGAATTTCAGAGCAACGACAATTTCTATGTGATTCGCCGGGATAATAATCTTGGCCTGGCTATGATTGCCTGGGCGTCAATGGAACCCATGACGACCGCCTGGTATAAGCAATTGTTTATCTGGCTACCAGTAGGCTTAATTATAAGCCTCGTTGCAGGTGGACTCTTAATTCGTATTTTGCGTCGGTTGTTATCGCCTCGTAACAGGCTGATGGATGCTATCAAAAACAATGAATTTAGCGTGGTTTATCAACCTATTGTTCATCTTCAAAGCGGCGAAATTGTCGGCGCGGAAGCCTTAATTCGTTGGCAGCAACAAGATGGCTCAATGTTAAACCCGGATGTGTTTATCCCACTGGCGGAGCAAACCGGGTTGGTAACACAATTAACAGAGCTGGTCATTAAGCGCATTTTCCTCGAGTTGGGCGACTGGTTAAGCAAGCACCCTCACTATCATATTTCTGTGAACATGGGTGTTCAGGATGCCCGTAGCCTGCATATTCTTGATATTACTCGTCCGTACCTGGCACGTTATTCAGTTAATCCAAAACAAATAGCATTTGAGATTACTGAACGTGGATTTTCTGATCCGAAAATTACGGCACCGATTATCGCGAAATATCGAAAGGCCGGGCATGCCATCTATATTGATGATTTTGGAACCGGTTATTCCAGCCTGAGTTATTTACAAGATCTCGATGTTGATACCCTTAAAATAGATAAATCATTCGTCGATGCCCTCGAATATAAAAATGTCACTCCGCATATTATTGAAATGGCAAAGGCTCTGGGGATTTTGATGGTGGCCGAAGGCATTGAAACCCCTAGCCAGGCGGCATGGCTACGCAAACAGGGTGTGCAGTACGGACAGGGCTGGTTCTTCAGTAAAGCCCTGCCTAAAAATGAATTTATCGAGTGGGTAGCAAGCTCTTGTGCCAGGAAATCAAAAATCCCCTGAAAAAACTACTTCACACCGAGACGTTTCGCCAGGCGGTGTAAATTAGCAACATCTAACTGCAACTGCCGGGCACTCGCAGCCCAATTCCCCACATTAGCCTCCAGCGTGCTGATAATAATCCGCCGCTGGAAATCATCAGTCGCCGTCCGCAAGTTATCGACCTCAGCCACGCGGGCAACAGCTGTACTAGCAGGTTTAGCTTCAGTATCTGTTAGTTGAAAATGTTGTGGTTCCAACCAGATTTCGCCATCTGGTTTACCGGAGCGCGCAAGCACAGTGGCGCGATAAAGAGCATGCTCCAGCTCGCGAATATTTCCAGGCCAGTCATATCGACGCAGTAATTCCCGAGCGCCATCCGTCAAGGCGACCTGTTTCAGCCCCATTTTTACGCGGCTTTGCTCGCAGAAAAACCCGGCTAATAGAGTGATGTCATCTCCGCGCTCACGTAGCGGTGGAACATGCAGTGGGAAGACGCTTAAACGATGGAATAGATCGGCACGAAAATCACCTGACAGTACGTGCTGCTTTAAGTCGCGATTGGTCGCTGCCAGCACCCGCACATTTACCCTTTGGCTGCTGTCATCGCCCACACGCTGAATATCGCCATACTGTAAAACTCGCAATAATTTTGCCTGTAACGTTAATGGCAGCTCCCCTATTTCATCGAGGAATAGCGTGCCGTTATCCGCCATTTCAAATTTGCCGGTTCGATGATGAATAGCCCCGGTAAATGCCCCCTTTACGTGACCGAACAGTTCACTTTCCGCCACGCTTTCCGGCAGTGCCGCACAGTTGAGATACACCAGAGGATTTGCGACACGTGCCGACCCACTGTGAATGGCACGCGCCACCAACTCTTTCCCAACACCCGTCTCCCCCGTTATCAGCACATTCAGGTCAGAACCGGCGACAATTTCTATCTCTTTCTTAAGCTGCATAATCCCAGTAGACAAGCCCACCATCTCGGCGCTGCTGGTTTTGCTCGTAATGGGAGTGGAGACAACCGCAGGCGTTTGGTTTTCAAGCTGTTCCATCAGCAAGGCGTTATTCAAAGCACCTGCTGCCAATACGCTAATTAAGCGCAACTCTTCATCGCTGAAATGATCGAACTGCAAAGGGTCCATTCCATCCACTGTTAATGCACCTATCAGGTTCTGATCGGCAAATAGTGGCAGCCCAAGACAGGCATGGACTTTTAAATCGGTATGGTCAGGAATGAGCCCATCGTAAGGATCGGGTAATTCGCTGTCCGCCGGGAAACGCACCACATCGCCTGCGCGCGCAATAGCTTCAAGACGTGGATGTTCATCCAGATCAAACCGCCGCCCGAGCACATCCTGCGCCAGGCCATCAATCGCCAGCGGGCGAAACTGCCGCGCTTCATAACGCAACAACGCCGTGGCATCACCACCCAAAAGCTGGCGCAGCGTCCGAATCAAACGCGCGAAACGATCCTGATGAGAAATGCCGCTTTGCAGGTCAATGGCAATGTTGGCAAGGGATGTAATTGAAAGGCTCATAAGCGGCTCCAGACGACGATTCGGCTAACTTAGCCCTTGGTAGTCAAAAAGACAATTAAATTGTCAAAAAGACAAATACCGGCATTGTCATTTTGACAATCAAAAGTTAAACAAAAATAAAAATATTCATATTAATCAATATCATAAAAAGTTGGCACGCCGTTTGTAATACATCTAATACGAGCACTGTTTTTTCATTCTTTTTGAGGTACTGACAAATGGCTATTCAGGTTAAAAACAACATTCAATGGGTTGGTCAACGTGACTGGGAAGTGCGTGATTTTCACGGCACCGAATACAAAACGCTGAAAGGTAGCAGCTATAACAGTTACCTGATCCGTGAAGAAAAAACGGTGCTGATTGATACTGTCGACCATAAGTTTAGCCGTGAATTTGTGCAAAACCTGGCGGCTGAAATTGACCTGAATAGCCTTGATTACATCATCATTAACCACGCGGAAGAAGACCACGCGGGCGCGCTGACCGAGCTGATGTCGCGCATTCCCAACACGCCAATTTACTGCACTGCCAACGGCATCGATTCGATTAATGGCCACCACCATCACCCGGAGTGGAATTTCCACGTTGTGAAAACCGGCGACAGCCTCGATATCGGCAACGGCAAGCAGCTTATCTTCGTTGAAACGCCGATGCTGCACTGGCCGGACAGCATGATGACCTATATGACCGGCGACGCGGTGCTGTTCAGCAACGACGCCTTTGGTCAGCACTATTGCGATGAACATCTGTTTAACGATGAAGTCGACCAGGCTGAATTGTTCGAGCAGTGCCAGCGTTACTACGCCAACATTTTGACGCCGTTCAGCCGCCTGGTAACTCCCAAAATCACCGAAATTCTCGGCTTCAATCTGCCGGTAGATATGATTGCGACATCTCACGGTGTGGTATGGCGTGATAACCCAACACAAATCGTGGAGTTGTACTTAAAGTGGGCGGCTGATTATCAAGAAGATCGCATCACCATTTTCTACGACACCATGTCCAACAACACCCGCATGATGGCGGATGCAATTGCGCAAGGGATTACCGAAGTCGATCCCCGCGTGGCGGTGAAAATCTTTAACGTCGCCCGCCATGATAAAAACGAAGTTCTGACCAACGTGTTCCGCTCCAAGGGCGTGCTGGTCGGCACATCAACGATGAATAACGTGATGATGCCGAAAATTGCCGGGCTGGTTGAGGAGATGACTGGGCTGCGTTTTCGCAATAAGCGCGGCAGCGCGTTCGGCTCCCACGGCTGGAGCGGCGGCGCGGTTGATCGCTTGTCCACGCGTTTGCAGGATGCCGGTTTTGAAATGTCGCTAAGCCTGAAAGCGAAGTGGCGTCCGGATATCGACGCGCTGGAAATCTGCCGCGAACACGGTCGTGAAATCGCCCGCCAGTGGGCGTTAACGCCGCTCGCTTCTGCGCCCTTTGTAGCACCGCAAGAAAGCGTGGTTGAAAAGCCAGGCTGCGCCGATTTTGGCCCACGCATGCAATGCAGCGTTTGCCAGTGGATTTACGACCCACAAACCGGCGAACCGATGCAGGATGTCGCGCCAGGAACGCCGTGGAGCGAAGTGCCGGACAGCTTCCTGTGCCCTGAATGCTCGCTTGGGAAAGACGTATTTGACGTGCTGGCAACGGAGGCAAAATGAAGCATGGCATTGTGATTATCGGTTCGGGCTTTGCCGCCCGCCAGCTGGTGAAAAATATCCGCAAACATGACGCGCAGGTACCGGTGCGCATGATTGCCGCCGACAGCATGGACGAATACAACAAGCCCGATCTCAGCCATGTTATCAGCCTGAATCAGCGTGCGGGCGACCTCACCCGGCAGCGTGCCGGGGAGTTTGCCGAGCAGTTTAACGTAACGCTCAAAGCCAACAGTTGGGTGTCAGAAATTAACGCTCGCGAACGCCTGGTCAAATGTGGCGACCAGCAATGGCAGTACGACAAACTGGTGCTGGCAGCGGGTTCCCGCGCCCTGCTGCCGCCAATTGAAGGCAAAGAGCTGATGCTGACGCTCAACAGCCAGCAGGAATATCTGGCCTGTGAATCAACGCTGCGCGAGGCTAAACGCGTGATGATTCTGGGCGGCGGTTTGATTGGCACCGAACTGGCGATGGATTTTTGCCGCGCTGGGAAGCAGGTGATTCTGGTGGATAACGCCGCCAGCCTGCTCGCCTCGTTGATGCCTGCGGAGGTTAGCAGCCGTTTGCAGCAGCGCCTGAACCAAATGGGCGTCGAACTGTTGTTTAATCAGCGGCTTGAATCACTCAGCCAAACGCCACAGGGAATTCATGCGGCATTGAGCAACGGGCGAATAGTCACCGTGGATGCCGTGGTAGCGGCGATTGGCCTGCGTCCAAACGTCGACCTGGCGCAGCACGCCGGGCTGGCGGTAAACCGTGGGATTCAGGTGAACCGCCAGTTGCAGACATCTGACGCGAATATTTATGCCCTCGGTGATTGCGCGGAAATCGACGGCAAAGTGCTGCCGTTCCTGCAACCGATTCAGTTCAGCGCCATGACGCTTGCCAAAAATCTGCTGGGAGCCGCCGACGGCCTGAATCTCCCCGCGATGCTGGTAAAAGTGAAAACGCCGGAGCTGCCGCTGCACCTTGCGGGTGAAACACAACGCCAAGATTTGGCCTGGCAAATCAGCGCCGAGCCGCAGGGTCTGATTGCCAAAGGCTATGACGAAGCACAGCAGTTACGGGCGTTTATTGTCAGCGAAGCGCACATGAAAATGGCGTTTGGATTGTTACGGGAATTGCAGGTTTAGCGGATGTTCATGCGGGTGGCGCTCGATATGATGTCAGCGCCGCCCGCCGGACGTTACTCGTCAAAAATTGGCGCAAAGCCGCCATAGATCATCCGTTTTCCATCGAATGGCATTGACTCACCAAACTCTTTCATCCGTGGGTCAGACATCATCTTCGCGTTGGCGGCATCCCGCACTTCTTTAGATGGATACTCAATCCAGCTAAACACCACTTCTTCGCTCTCTTCGGCTTTCACCGCCATGCGAAAATCGGTGAGTTTGCCGTCGGGCACATCGTCGGCCCAGCATTCCACGACACGTAACGCACCGAATTCTTTAAACAACGGTGCCGCTTTTGCGGCTAACTGCTTGTATTCATCCTTTTTTGCTGCGGGTACAGCAACAACAAAACCATCAACATAATTCATTGTGAACCTCCACAGTGTGGGGAATACGGGTAGATAATTGCCACCCGTGATGATTACGATTGATAAGTTTAGTCGTTAAGAATGGACACTACCTGTTCATAATTTGAGCAGCATCTCATATTGGGTAATGGGATCCTGACGGTAGCCACTGCTCAGATAAAGAGGTGCCAATTGCTCAGGGATAGCTGTTGCGGTAAATAATCCAGGAAAACGCTCACGTAATAGCGTAAGCAATTTTTTCGCCTGCCCTTTGCCACGTGCCATCGGGTCAACATAGAGCATCCGTAATCTGGGCTTAGGGGTTGTGGCAACCATTGCGTATGCAGTGTCATTCAGAACGAATGCTTTACCCGGTAATTTATATAGCGTTTCAGGTGCGCTTAACCACGGCAGATTCAGGCTTTCGTCCATCATCATTTTTTTCGCCATCACTAGCGGGTCGATTTCCTGCAATTCGCCGGTTTCTGTAAACTGCGGCGACTGAATGGTATCAAACCCGACCAATGTCTGCTGGCGAACAAACCCCATACGTTCATACAGTGACACTCCATTCTCGTTGCCAACAATAACTTCCAGCCAAAAGTTACGGTCACCACGGGCTCGCGCACGATCAATTAACTCCTGCATGAACTGTTTGCCAAACCCCTGCCCACGCAATTCAGGACGAATCGCGAATGCAGCAAGGCGACAGCTCTGCCCACGCCGCGTGATGAGCGCCAGCGCTTTTGGCTCACCATTTTGCGTCCAGACTCGGCTGTCATTGAGACTGAGATCTTCAGCACTAAAACGTGACGCAAAAGTTTCACCATCAATAGTGAAAGGGACCAAATACCCTTCAAAACAGTGGGAAAGAATTTCAGCCAACTGATGGCTATTCCAGTGCGCCGCCGCGTTGCTGATTACCTTGCTATTCATCGCTACCTCATCCAATGGGGGTTTGGCTTCAACATTAGGGTACGACGGTCGGTTCAACCAGGTTTTTTTGTGCTCTGGGTACAGTACGGAACCATGGTAAACAGATCTGGATAAGCGGGCCGATTGCCAGCGCGTACAACACCGTACCCACACCAAATGTGCCTCCCATCAGCCAACCGGCCAGTAAAACCGTCAACTCAATCGCTGTTCGCACACTACGCACAGACCAGCCAGTACGGGCATTGATTCCAGTCATCAAGCCATCACGAGGGCCTGAGCCAAAACCCGCACCGATGTACATTCCGGTCGCAATGGCATTCACCAAAATAGCGGCAAAGAGCAAGAAGCTTCGTGCCACCAATGACTCAATCGGCGGCATTAATGCTAATGCCGCATCAGCTGCAAGCCCCAAAACAATCACGTTGCTTATCGTGCCCAATCCAGGTTTCTGGCGCAGCGGAATCCACAGCAACAACACCAGTGCGCCCACCACGATCATCACCATGCCAATATTCAAAGAGAAGATCCGCGCCACGCCGAGGTGAAACACGTTCCAGGGATCGGCGCCTAAATTGGCCCGCACAAACATCGCCGTGGAAACCCCATATAAAACCAGCCCGGTATAAAGTTGCAGCAAGCGACGAGCGATCATGTTATTCACCTCAGAATTCTTTCGTGGCTTTACTTTCAACCAAAATGGATATGATATTAAGGTCCAGTTATCAAAAAGTGGATTGCTATGGCACAGCGCAGAACAGGCTCATCATCACTGGTAAAATTGCTGGGTAACTGGCATCAGGATTTACCGCGTACCGCGGTTTATCGGCAACTGGCAGATGGATTACGGTTGTTGATTCTGGATGGGCGACTGCCACTTGATAGCCGCCTGCCGGGAGAACGTGAGTTGGCAACGGCCCTGGGCATTAGCCGAACTACAGTGGCAACTGCGCTGGCACAACTACGTGATGAGGGATATCTGGCAAGCCGCCAGGGTTCGGGTTCCGTCACTATGTTGCCTGAAGGCACGCAAACCGTTTCGCCATTACCTGGACGCACCACCACACTGGATCTTTCAACCGCAGCACTGTCTGCCGGGCCGGAAATTCATCAGGCTTATGCGAACGCCCTGATCGCGCTGCCGGAACATCTCGGCAGCACCGGATACAATCAACAAGGCTTGCCCGAATTACGTCAGGTGATTGCAAAGCGTTATGTCGAAAGAGGGTTGCCGACAACCGCTGAGCAAATCATGGTGGTCAATGGCGCGTTAAGCGGCTTTGGCCTGATTCTGCGGCTGCTGACGGGGCCTGGCGATCGCGTGGTTCTCGATAATCCCACTTACCCGATGGCACTTAGCGCAATCAAAGGTGCGTCGTGCCGCCCTGTTCCTGTGAGCCTGACCGAACACGGTTGGGACACCGAAGGATTAGCCGCCACCATTGCACAAACCTCGCCACGGCTGGCCTATTTGCTGGCGGACTTCCATAATCCCAGCGGGCTTTGTATGGATGCGCAAACCCGCGAGGCCATCGCAGAAATTGCCGCACGAACACGCACCACTATTGTGGCCGATGAAACCATGGTTGACCTGTGGTATGACGCTCCTCCACCGCCACCGCTGGCCGCGTTTGATCAGGCTGACAGAATTATCACGTTAGGTTCTGCCGGGAAAAGTTTTTGGGGCGGGCTGCGTTTAGGCTGGATACGCGCCGAGTCACGCACGATTGCCTCGCTGATTCAAATTCGCGATTCCTTAGATTTAGGGTCTCCCATTCTTGAACAGCTTGCCGCCATCAATCTGTTTAATGAGGCCGAAAACTTCCAGCCGCAACGCCGCGAAATGCTACGTCAGCAACGTGATGCCTGTGCGGAAGTCGTTAAAGAATTATTCCCGGACTGGAAAATGACGGTGATACCACAAGGTGGTTTATCCTGGTGGATTGAACTACCAAAACCACTGGCTACGGTTTTTGCGGCCAGTGCTGAGGCCATCGGCATTCGTATTGGTGCAGGGCCACGTTTTGGGTCAGAAGGCGCATTTGAGCGCTATTTACGTTTGCCATTCACACTTGAAGCTGCACAAATGCGTGTCGCTCTCGAAAGGTTAAAACCACTTTGGGATAATATGGCGCAGACTAGAAATGAGAGTTTGAGAAGATCTGTTGTTTAATTTTTTAAATTAATGGTTCACATTATTAAAATGTGAACCTCATTCCCTTTTCAAGATGATTAATAACCATCCGGCAGATCCTTATCAATGGATATCAGCTTGCCACTTTTCATCGTGATATATCCACCTTCTTTTAAATCGGCCAACACCCGGAATACATGAGTACGGGATAACTTAGTGCGACTTATAATAAAACTCGCCAAACCTTCGGTTTCATTTGGAAAAGCGAGGGAACGATAGAGATAACGGTAAAGCATAGGTTTAATGGTTTGGTAGCTGGTCAGTTGCTTTCTTTCCGCATGCAGATCTAGTGAAAAAATAGTCATAAAAATCAAAATTTTTGAGAGAGCCTGCATGCTCTCAGCGTTCTGAAAGAAAATCTCATCAAATTTCTCATAAGAGATTTCAACTACTTTCACGGACGTCATGCACTTATATTGAAAAATCAACATTGGGCAATACCGCTCCATCAAACCAATGGGCATATAGTCAATAGCATTACCAATAGTGAGTTCGTTTTCTGCATGTAAAATGGCCACTGAACCTTCAACAGGAATGTAAATAAAGCCGGGCGTTATGGCTAATTTATCTGTCGCGGCAAAAAGGAGTTCTTTGCCATTGCTGCGGACATCATTAACCTGGCTCTCTATATTCAGAGATTTATAATAAAGATGAATACTTTCAAAACTGGCGCCCATAACACATCCAAGATATATCATTAATTATTATAGTATAGCGCTATCAATAGAAAATGCCTGTACAAAATGAAGAGCGTAATTTCGTCAATATATCAAAACAAATCGTAGTCCCATATGGTACTACTTCCAGGTTAATTCATCCATTAAAATTGCCTGTGTTAATCCACAGGTTATTTAAATTATCGAAACATATCTTCTATCTTTTAGAATTTATTAATTTCTGAGGTTGAATTAATGAGATTGAATCTAATAGCCAACAGCCTGATTGCCGCGGGGTTACTGACGACACTGTCAGTTAACGCAGCAACTCCAGCGCCCACTAACGATGCGACACCTGCAACAAAACAAGCCAATGAAGCGCTTTATCAGCAGCTCCCGTTTTCTGATCACACCGATTTCGTGAATGCTCATAAAGGCTTTATCGCTGCACTGCCACAGGATGTGATAAAGGGCGAGCAAGGCAATGTTATCTGGAATCCACAGCAATACGCCTTTATTAAAGAGGGCGACAAAGCGCCAGCGACGGTTAATCCAAGCCTGTGGCGCCAGTCCCAGTTGATTAATATCAGCGGTCTGTTTGAAGTGACCGACGGTGTTTATCAGATTCGTAATCTCGACCTTTCTAATATGACCATCATTGAAGGTAAAACCGGGATTACCGTTGTCGACCCGCTGGTTTCTGCTGAAACCGCGAAAGCGGGCTTGGAACTGTATTACAAAAATCGCGGCAAAAAACCTATAGTGGCGGTGATTTTCACCCACAGCCACGTTGACCACTACGGCGGCGTGCGCGGCGTGGTTGATGAAGCCGATGTCAAAGCGGGCAAAGTGAAACTGTATGCTCCACAAGGCTTTATGGGCTCTGCCGTCGACGAAAACATTATGGCGGGTAACGCCATGAGCCGCCGCGCAAGTTACATGTACGGCAACTTGCTGCCAGCCAATGCTAAAGGCCAGGTGGGCGCGGGTCTGGGCACCACAACCTCTGCGGGTACCGTGACGCTGCTGGCACCAACCAACTACATCACGCATACCGGCCAGGAAGAAGTGATCGATGGTCTGACTTACGACTTTATGATGGCTCCGGGTTCTGAAGCGCCGTCGGAAATGCTGTGGTATGTCAAAGAGAAGAAAATGATCGAAGCGGCGGAGGATGTAACTCACACGCTGCATAACACCTATTCTCTGCGCGGCGCGAAAATCCGCGACCCGCTGGCTTGGTCTAAATACATTAATGCCGCGATTGACCGCTGGGGCAGCGATGCGGAAATTATTATCGCCCAGCACCACTGGCCGACCTGGGGCCAGGATAACGTCGTTAACCTGATGAAAGGTCAGCGCGATATGTATCGTTTCATCAACGATCAGACGTTGCGCATGGCAAACGAAGGTCTGACGCGCGATGAAATCGCCGCGAACTTCAAACTGCCACCGAAACTGGCGAAAACCTGGGCGAGTCGAGGTTATTACGGTTCGGTTAGTCACGATGTGAAAGCCACCTACGTGTTCTATCTCGGCTGGTTCGATGGCAACCCGGCAACCCTAGATGAACTGCCGCCGGAAGAATCCGCGAAGAAATTCGTTGAATACATGGGCGGTGCGGACAGCATTCTGCAAAAAGCGAAATCTGATTACAGCCAAGGGAATTACCGTTGGGTGGCGCAGGTCGTAAGCAAAGTGGTGTTTGCCGATCCAACCAACAAAACGGCCCGCAACCTCGAAGCCGATGCGCTGGAACAGATGGGGTATCAGGCAGAATCCGGCCCATGGCGTAACTTCTATCTGACGGGTGCGCAGGAATTGCGTAATGGCGTGATTAAAGGCCCTACGCCAAATACCGCCAGCCCGGATACCGTTCGTGCGATGACGCCAGAAATGTTCTTCGATTACATGGCTGTCCATGTCAACGGTGAGAAAGCGGCGAATGCCCACGCGGTGCTGAACTTCAACTTCGGCGACCAGGGCGGGAAGTACAAACTGGAACTGGAAAACGGGGTGCTTAACCACACGCCAAATTCAGAAGCCAGCAACGCTGACGCAACGATCAATCTTTCCCGCGATACGCTCAACCGTATTATTTTGAAAGAAGAAACATTGCAGCAGGCGAAAGATAAAGGTGATGTGAAAATCACGGGTGATGCAGGCAAACTAGATGAAGTGCTGGGCTATATGGACAAGTTTAACTTCTGGTTCAATATCGTTACGCCATAAGCCAGATACATAATTACGCTTTATCCCTGATGCTCTGTGACTCAAGTTGCAGGGCATTTTTTTGTTTTGTGTTTTTTTTGAGTGTGGCGAAGTAGAACAGAGACAGGCATAAGCATGTTGAAATTTTACATGCGCCAGAATTGGGTGGGGGCCCTGCCAGCTACATCCCGGCACACACGTCATCTGCTGCGGCTGCTTCCTTCCGGACCTGACCGAATTCACAAATTAGTGTTGCGGGAGAACCAACAGGGCCCCCATTGAGAGCGCTAGTTACCTAACGCGCTGGCGCATTATCCACGTTGCCCTATGCAATTGCAAGCAAGGTGCGGTCAGGTGTTGCTTTCTTGCGCACCCGCTGTTTTCCTTCCCTGTTTGATCATCGCCGATTATCCTAAACCCTGGCTGTTTTGGAGTTTGCTATGGACAACGATTCATTCCCGCAACGTGTTTACCAAATTATCGCCGCTATACCTGAAGGGGTTGTCACAACGTATGGTGACGTAGCACGCCTGGCGGGATCACCGCGTGCAGCAAGGCAAGTGGGAGGAGTACTCAAACGGTTACCCGAAGGCAGTAAACTGCCCTGGCACCGAGTGGTCAACCGTCATGGACAGATATCTCTGACTGGCCCGGATTTGCAACGCCAACGGCAAGCCCTGCTTTCAGAAGGCATTATGGTTTCTGGAGATGGATATATAGATATGGAACGTTATCGCTGGAATTACTAAAGAGCGCCTCCGTAGAGGCGCTTAAACATCACAATCAGAACTGCGTTGGCGCAGGAACCGCTGAAGAAGGGTTCACCTGAGTCGGTGATGTTGAAGGCACTGTTGTTACCGCCCCGCCATTCGTCTGAACTGGAACCGCGGTTTGCTGAACAGGAACCAGTGTCAAATCCACTTTTGTTCCGCCCTGATTAACAGCCGGTTGAATGGTATCGGTGATAAACATCAGTTTATCGTTCACGGTAATGGCCGCACTCAGGATAATGCGCGCGTTCGGCTGTATATCAGCCGGGTTATACGGCAGCACAAAACTGAATGGCGACTGCTTCCCTTCGGTACGCACCGCTTTTTGCGCTAACACTTTTGACGGAGCATCCGCCAAAGAGGCATCAGACAACGTAACAGTGAGCACCGCATCAGGCGGCAATGCAACTTTTTGACGAATCCAGACCGTACCGGAAACGTTAGGCTGTCTAATATCAGACTGCGCCGTTGCCGCTGCCGATGAGGTCGTTGCAGCAGGTGCAGGCGTTGGGATATCAGCGCTTTTCTGCGCGCATCCCGCCATTGCTAAGGCAATGGCTAAACCACTTAACGTGTGCACAAGTTTCATTGATTTGTTCTCCTTATTATCAATGCACCAGCAGGCCACGGGCCTACAAGTAATGAGTGGTTAAACATGCTTATCATGCTAAGTGTGGCACATATCACTGATTTCTGCCCAAAACCGAAACACATCATCAGGTCGGGCCAGCGGGTGGAGAATGTTGGAAACCTGTTATAATCAGGCCAATTGCACGATTTTATTTTTTTACTGAGGACACTTTATGAGTCAGGCGCTCAGCAATTTGTTGGCATTACTCAATCTGGAAAAGATTGAAGAAGGTATTTTTCGTGGCCAGAGCGAGGACTTAGGTTTACGTCAGGTATTCGGTGGACAAGTCGTTGGCCAGGCGTTATATGCCGCTAAAGAAACCGTGCCGGTTGACCGTCTTGTGCACTCATTCCACAGTTACTTTTTGCGCCCGGGCGATAGCCAAAAACCGATTGTTTATGATGTGGAAACTCTGCGCGACGGCAATAGTTTCAGTGCTCGCCGCGTGGCAGCGATTCAGAATGGCAAACCGATTTTCTACATGACAGCTTCTTTCCAGGCGCCCGAGCCGGGGTTTGAACATCAAAAAACCATGCCTACAGCCCCTGCCCCGGAAAACCTGAAATCTGAAACTGAAATCGCCATGGCGTTTGAAAAGCTTCTCCCTCAGACGCTCAAAGAGAAGTTTCTGTGTGAAAAGCCGCTGGAGATTCGCCCGGTGGTGTTCCATAACCCAATGCAGGGCCACGTCGATGAACCTGTACGCCAGGTTTGGATGCGGGCAAATGGTCAGATGCCAGCCGATTTGCGCATCCAACAATCTTTACTGGGTTATGCCTCAGACTTCAACTTCCTGCCAGTAGCCCTCCAGCCTCACGGCGTAGGTTTCCTGGAGCCGGGTATGCAGGTTGCCACCATCGATCACTCAATGTGGTTCCATCGTCCGTTCGATATGAATGACTGGTTACTGTATAGCGTGGAAAGTACGTCAGCTTCGAGCGCACGTGGTTTTGTACGCGGTGAGTTTTATTCACGCGATGGCGTTCTTGTGGCGTCAACGGTGCAGGAAGGCGTGATGCGCAAGCGCGGTTGAGATTGTGCCAGTTGACGCGACATTGAACCGACTTATGGTTTTGTCCGGGTTAATCTTGAAAGCATAAAAAAAGCGGAGCCTGTGCTCCGCTATTTTATTTAATGTCTTACTTATGCGTTGTAAGCATTTTCGCCGTGGCTGTTCACATCCAGACCTTCGCGCTCATGCTCTTCAGGTACACGCAGGCCCACAGTCAGGTCGGCAACTTTGAAGCCGATGAATGCGACTACCGCAGACCACAGAATCGTCACACCGATACTTTCTAACTGCACCAGCACTTGATGGCCCATAGTCACGCCTTCTGCGTAGCCTACACCGCCAAGGGATGGAGCGGCGAAGATACCTGTCATGATGCAACCAACGATACCGCACACGCCATGGACGCCGAACACATCGCAAGGGTCATCTACACGCAGCCATTTTTTCAGCAGCGTCACGCCCCACAAGCCAGCCAGACCAGCAACGATACCGATAATCAATGCACCGCCGACACCAACATAACCACAGGCAGGAGTAATACCAACCAGACCTGCGATAGCACCGGAACATGCACCCAGCAAAGATGGTTTGCCGCGCAATGCCCACTCGCCAAATACCCAACCGAGTACCGCAGCCGCTGTTGCAACAACAGTATTCACAAAGGCCAATGCAGCAATTTCATTAGCAGCGCTTGCAGAGCCTGCGTTGAAGCCGAACCAACCGAAATAGAGAATTGCTGTACCGGTAAATACCATCGGCAGGTTGTGCGGTTTGAAGGCTTCTTTACCATAACCCACACGTTTGCCAATCAGGTATGCACCCACCAGGCCTGCTACTGCGGCGTTGATGTGAACCACTGTACCGCCTGCGAAGTCCATTGCGCCATGCGTCGCCAGCAGACCACCACCCCATACCATATGTGCAATCGGCAGGTATGAAAGCGTCAGCCAAATTACGACAAAGATAAGTACAGCCGAGAAGCGAATACGTTCAGCCAGTGCACCAACAATCAGGCCAACAGTGATACAGGCGAAGGAGCCCTGGAACGCAACATGAATATATTGGTAGAAAGAACCAGTCAGCGCGGTGAGCTGGATGTTCTTCAACATTACCCAATCGAAGTTACCGAAGAAGTTACCACCAGCACCGAAGGTTAATGAGTAGCCGTAAACCACCCACAGTACACAAACCAACGCAAACGTAACCGTAATCTGAGTCAGCATTGACAGCACGTTTTTAGAGCGAATCAGGCCGCCGTAAAACAGTGCCAGCCCAGGAATTGTCATAAACAGCACCAATGCGGTGCTAATCATCATAAAGGCGTTGTCTGCTTTATCGACTACAGCCGGTGCCGCGAGGGCAATTGATGGCGCAAGTGCCAGGGCTACAACGCCTAAGATAGAGGCTAATTTTTTCATTTTTTCCATCCCTTCACGAGTGGCAAGACGATTACAGTGCAGCTTCGTCGGCTTCGCCGGTACGAATGCGGACGACTCGTTGCAACTCAGCAACGAAAATTTTGCCATCGCCGATCTTGCCGGTATAGGCAGCTTTGCTAATGACATCAATAACTTCATCGAGTTGATCATCGGCAATTGCCACATCAATTTTCACTTTAGGCAGGAAATTGACGCTGTACTCAGCACCGCGGTACAACTCTGCATGACCCTTTTGACGACCAAAGCCTTTCACTTCAGTCACGGTCAGCCCTTGAATACCGATTGAAGACAATGCTTCACGAACGTCTTCGAGTTTGAACGGTTTGATCACCACGGTAACCAGCTTCATAGATCCCCTCCAGTCAGAATTGGGTAATTGCCTCTGCGATACGAATTAGATAAAGCAAAGGTCATGCCAAATTTGAAAAAGAGGTTATTTCAGCGCGCTAAGCTGCGCAAAATGGGGATTTTCAGGAGTGAAATTACGATGACTGGGATTAAGAAAGTTCTTAGAGAATAAAAACGCACCATTTTAGTGCATGGTGCGTTTCGCTTCTGCACCAATGGTGATAACCATTGGCTTTATGCGTGATTTTGGTGCATTACGCGGTTGCGGGTTCTTCACGCGTGGCGGCGGCTAATTCTTCACCAGCCAGTTGCAGTTGGTACATTTGCCAGTAACGCCCTTGTGCAGCCAGCAATTCGCTATGTGTGCCACGCTCGACAGCTTGCCCGCGGTGCAGCACCAGAATCGTGTCGGCATCGGTAATAGTCGATAAGCGGTGCGCGATAACGACCAGCGTGGTGTGCTCACGGACGGCTGCCAGTGCTTGTTGGATTGCCTGCTCGGTGCCAGAGTCGATATTTGCGGTTGCTTCATCAAGGATCAGAATCTGCGGAGCATCCACCAGCACCCGAGCCAGCGCCAGTAGCTGTTTCTGGCCGACGGACAAATTATTACCCTGCTCGCCCAGGCGTGTATGAATTCCATCAGCCATGGTTCGAGCAAGTTCCGCAAGCTGCACCGTCTCCAGCGCTTGCCAGACGGCATCTTCGCTGATGTCACGCCCAAGCGTAACGTTGGCAAAGAAAGAATCCGCCAACACCACGGGGTCTTGCTGAACCATTGCAACACCCTGGCGCAGCACGCGATGACTCAAGGTATCAAGCGGGCGACCATCCAGGCGGATTTCACCGTTGGTGAGTGGGTAATAACCCATCAGCAAGTTAGCAAGAGTGCTTTTCCCGCTGCCTGTGTGCCCCACCAACGCCACAAAACTGCGCGCAGGAACATCCAGATTAATGTCCTGCAATACCAGGCGATCGCCGCGATAAGCAAAAGAGACGTTATCGACTTCGATATGGCCGCTCTCCAGCGGGCGGTCGTCGTTGCCGTAATCCTGGCGCTTACCGTCCATTAGCTCGAATACTCGCTCACCTGCAACCACCGCCTGTTGCAGCATGGATTGTTGGGTGGTGAGTTCGATTAATGGCTCATTAAGACGCCCGAGGTAGTTGATAAATGCGTATAACACGCCAACTTCAATGGTGCCAACCGAGGTAAAACCAAACAGCATCAACAAGCCACACAACACCATTGCAGAGAACAGACTAAGCAACGGGCGCAGTAAAAAGCCATCAAGGCGCAGAGTCTGCATTCGCGCCATGTAGTGCGAGCGGCTCGCGGCATTCATACGCTCGCCAAAACGGGCCTGCTGGCGGAACTGCTGGATAACGCTCATGCCGTTGATGACTTCGTTGAAGCCATCGTTGATATCGGCCAGATAACTACGAACGCGGCGCACAATCGGGGTGCTGTATCGCTGATAAATAAACATCACGATAATCACTGCCGGGAAGATGCAAATCGCCACCATCGCCATGCGCCAGTCGAGTGTGAACATCGCCACCAGCATCGCACCAATCAATGCCGCACTACGTAATACGGTGGCTACAACCGTCACATAGAGATCGCGGATCACTTCGGTATCGTTGGTGACGCGAGAGATCAACTGCCCAACCGGTTGGGTATCAAAAGTGCTTAATGGCTGGCGCAATGCAGCATCCATTACATCAGTACGTAATTTTTGCACTACGCCAACGGCTGCCTGGTTAAACAGCAATGCCTGCCAGTAGTGCAGGCCCGCAGCAGAAATCGACAGTAGCAAATACGCAGTCGCAAGCCCTGCCACAGCGGCAACCGGCAACCGATGTTCAGACACCATATTATCGATGAAATAACTCACCAGAATAGGACCAGTCACTTCAGCAGCCGCCGCAATCCACAGCATCACAACCGCTCCCGCGAGCGGTTTACGCCACGGTGAGCCGTAGGCCAGCAAGCGTTTGATAGTTGGCCACTGCTTGATTGCCTTACGCATTGGCGGATTCCTCGTCTGGCGTTGCTTCTGGCGCATCATCCAGCGCCGCTTCCAATTGTTGATAGCGATACATATCGCGATACCAACCAGGCTTACCCACCAGCGCATCGTGATTACCACGCTCCACCACCTGGCCGTGTTGCATTACCAGAATTTCACTGGCTTCGGTCAGCGCCGACAAACGGTGCGCACTGATGATAACCGTGCGGTTTTCGCCCCACTGGCGCAGGTTATGAAGAATTTGGTGTTCTGTACGCCCATCAACTGCAGAAAGTGCATCATCGAGAATTAAAATTTCTGCATCGAGCAACAATGCTCGCGCAATCGAAAGACGCTGTTTCTGGCCACCGGAAAGCATCACGCCCCGCTCGCCGACTTCAGTTTCATAGCCTTGTGGCAGACGTAAAATATCTTCGTGCACGCTGGCAAGCCTTGCGACGTGTTCGATCTCTTCCTGCGTGGCACCAGGTTTACCCAGCGCGATGTTGCTGCCAACGGTGTCGGAAAACAGGAATGGCGTTTGGTTGACTACCGCCAGGCGGCTACGCCATGAGTCGAGCTGCATCTGTGCCAATGGGATTCCGTGGAAGCAAATCTCGCCCTGGTCGATATCAAAATGGCGCTGGATAAGCGACAGAATAGTAGTTTTCCCAGCACCCGTTGGCCCGCACAGGCCAAGCATTTCGCCCGGTTTCAGGGTAAACGAAACGTTCTCAAGAGTCGGTCGTGCCGTTTGCGGGTAGTGGAACGCCTGAATATTGGCTTCCACCGTGCCGCGCCCGGCAGGCACTTCTTGCTCGCCATCTTTCACTGAAGGCGCTTCCTCCAACATGCTGCGAATACGGCTGTACGCTGCGCTGCCACGCTCAACAATGTTGAACATCCACGCCAGCGCCAGCATCGGCCAAATCATCAGGCCGAGGTACATCACAAAGCTGGTGAGTTGTCCAAGCGTCAGCGTGCCCTGAATTACCATCCAACTGCCGCCGCCAATCGCAAGCAGGTTTGCTGTGCCAATAGTGATATAAATCGTTGGGTCAAAACGCGCATCTACGCGGGCAACTTTCATATTCTTCGCACCGGCATCTTTTGCTTCGGCGGCAAACAACGCAGACTGCCTGTCTTCGAGCCCGAATGCTTTGATCATGCGGATGCTGGACAGGCTTTCCTGAGTGCGGTCATTGAGCGTGGAAAATGCAGCCTGTGCCAGTTTGAATCGCTGGTGTAACTGGTCGCCGTAACGTTTGATAACCAATGCCATAACCGGCATCGGCAATAGCGCAAGCAGCGTTAATTCCCAGCTGATTTGCGTCGACATCACAATCAACACCGCGCAGCCCATCACGAGTGAATCCACCAGCGTTAATACGCCCTCACCTGCGGCAAATACCACACGGTCGACATCGTTTGTTGCGCGCGCCATTAAATCACCGGTGCGGTGACGCAGGTAAAATTCGGGGTGCTGGCGGCTCAGTTGACGGTAGTAATCTTCGCGCAGTTCAACGGCGAGTTGATAAGACGCACCGAATAACAGTACGCGCCAGACGTAACGCAGCATGTAGACAACCACCGCGATAACCAGCATGACGCCAATCCACATCAACACGTCGGTGCCTGAAAGCGTCTGTTGGGTAACACCATCGACAATCACGCCCACCAGTTTTGGCGGCACAAGCTGCAAGATGGCAATGATAATAAGCAAGGCAACCGCCCCGAGATAGCGTCGCCACTCACGGGTGAAGTACCAGCTTAATTGAGCAAATAATCGCACGCAGTCAGATTCCTGAGATATCGTCTGCCGATGCATGGCAGAAATTGAAGGCCGGGAGCGCGGGACTTAGCGCTCTAAAGGCAAAGCCGTGGTGTATTTTATCTGTTCCATGGCGAAACTCGAAGTCACATCGGTTAAACCTGGAATGCCGTTCACCAGCCGTTTGTAAAAATCGTCATACCGTTTCATATCTTCTACCTGCACACGCATCAGGTAGTCATACTCGCCAGCCATACGCCAAAACCCCAACACTTCGGGCATTTCCGCAACGACCGAAACAAATTTGCAGTACCACTCACTACTGTGTTGTTGAGTTTTGATAAGCACAAAAGCCGTCAGCCCAAGGCCGAGTTTTTCCGGGTCTAGTAATGCTACTTTTGCCCGGATAACACCGTCGTCTTCAAGACGTTTCAGGCGCTTCCAGCAGGGTGTGGTGGTCAGATTAACGGCATCCGCGAGAGCCTGCAAAGAGAGGGTGCAGTCGTTTTGCAGCAAGGATAGCAGCTTACGGTCAATTTTATCTAACATGGCAGTATCCAGGAGAAAATTTTTCTCCATTGAATCGCCAATGAAGGCTAAAAGGCAACTTTTTTATCTTCCATTTGCATTACTCTAAGCACAAATAGACAAACGGACATCACTATGACCAGTACCTGGGTAAACCACGCGATTAGCGAAATTAATGCCGACTACCAACGCTCTGCCGACACACATTTGATTCGCCTGGCGCTACCTGGTTTTCCCGGTATTCAGCTCTATCTGAAAGATGAAAGCACACACCCAACGGGTAGCCTCAAGCATCGTCTTGCTCGCTCGTTGTTTCTGTATGGTTTGTGTAACGGCTGGATTAAAGAAGGTACGACGATCATTGAAGCGTCTTCCGGTTCAACTGCGGTTTCTGAAGCCTATTTTGCCCGTTTGTTAGGTTTACCGTTTATTGCCGTCATGCCCGCCTGCACCGCCAAACGGAAAGTAGAGCAAATTGAATTTTACGGTGGCCGCTGCCATTTCGTAGAGAGCGCATGCGAAATTTACGCGGCCTCCGAAATGCTGGAGCGTGAGTTGAATGGCCATTATATGGACCAGTTCACGTACGCCGAACGTGCGACAGACTGGCGCGGTAACAACAATATTGCCGACAGTATTTTCCGCCAAATGGAACATGAGCCTCACCCGGTGCCAGATTATATTGTAATGAGCGCGGGCACTGGCGGTACATCGGCGACCATCGGGCGTTACTTGCGCTACCAGGGTCACCCAACAAAACTGACCGTAGTCGATCCGCAAAACTCTGTATTTATGGATTACTGGCAGAATCGTGATTGCAGTTTGCGCAGTGCCATTGGCAGCAAAATTGAAGGGATTGGTCGTCCACGCTGCGAACCGTCGTTTATCCCGGATGTCATTGACGAAATGATGCGCGTGCCAGATACCGCAAGCATTGCAACTATGCAGTGGCTGGAAACGATTCTCGGCCGCAAAGTTGGCGCATCAACTGGCACAAATATGTGGGGTGTTCTGCAATTGGCTGCACGCATGCGCACTGAAGGCCGCACGGGTTCAATTGTGACACTGCTTTGTGACAGTGGTGAGCGCTATCTCGAAACCTATTACAACGCAGAATGGGTGAAAGCGAATATTGGTGATGTGCTGCCAGCCCGAGCGGAAATCGAAAAGCTGCTTGAAAGATAACGAAAAAAAGCCGGGCAAACGCCCGGCCGGCTTAATGCCTTATCATTCGGGGGAATAAGTGAGGTTTGGTGTATCTAGCCAATGCGTCAAATAATGAGAAACAGCCTGTTTATTGCAGTGCCCAATAACAGGTAAATGCGGTAAATCTTCTTTCAGTTGCGCCATTGCGTTGCCCATGATCAAACCATGACCCACGCTTGAGAGCATTTCGCGATCGTTCATCGCGTCGCCAAATGCCATACAATCTTTCATCGTTAAACCCAGGTGCTGGCTCAATACATTGAGCGCAGAGCCTTTATTGCAGCCAATCGGTAACACTTCCAGGCAATCTACTGCCGAGAAACATAAGAATGCCCGCCCGCCCAAAGCCTCATCCAACTGAACTTTCAAACGAACAAGATCCTCGTGAGGAGCGCAGAAACAAATTTTGGTGACTTCATCGGACGGGAGGCGTTTGACGTCGACAATTTTCGGGCTAAAACCACTATAAACGTGAGCATTCAACATTTCGCCGACTTCATATTGGGTGAGCCAACCGGTGTCATTAAACACATGCAGACTCGCCTGAGTGTCCCACTGCCCGTGGATAACCATTTCCGCCGCCTCAGGAGATAGATCCTGGCGATGCAGAAGATCGCCCTGCGTTGAGTGAATACGCGTGCCGTTGCCGGTAATCAAAAACGCTTCAAGGGAGAGTTTGCTCAGCACATGACGCATTTCCAGCACATGGCGGCCCGTGGCAAACGCGAGGGTTATCTGGCGTTCATCCCGCAGACGGTTAAGAGTACGCACGGTTTCTTCACCCAAAAGATGATTGGGCATTAACAGCGTACCATCCATATCAAATGCAGCCAGACGAGCCATGTTTACTCCGATTTGTGACGACTAAAACACTGAGGGCAGTATCGCCTGGCATATACGGAACTAATAGTGAATACTTTCTGAAAATTGTTCCGGGTTTATACCAATGCGACTGTTAAACCGATTAAACCAATTTCAACGCTTATGGCAGCCTTCGGCGGGAGAACCGCAGCAAGTGACGGTAGCTGAACTCGCGGCGCGCTGCTTTTGCAGTGAGCGCCATGTACGAACGCTGCTTAATCAACTTGAAGATGCGGGTTGGCTGACATGGCATGCCCAGTCTGGGCGCGGTAAACGCGGAACATTGAGTTTTCTGGTGACTCCAGAAAGCGTGCGTTCCGGAATGATGGAACAAGTACTCCATAAAGGGCAGCACCAGAATGCGCTAGAGCTTGCGCAAATCGCCCCTGAACAGCTGCGCCAATTGCTGCAACCGTTCCTTGGAGGGCAATGGCAAAACGATACGCCGACTTTACGTATTCCCTACTATCGCCCATTAGAACCGTTGCAACCGGGGTTCCTGCCTGGTCGTGCCGAACAGCACCTCGCGGGCCAGGTGTTTGCCGGGCTCACCCGATTCACCTCGAACTGCGCGGCACCGCAGCCCGATCTGGCTCACCACTGGCAAGTCTCCGAAGATGGCCTCAGTTGGTACTTTTTCATTCGCTCGACACTGCACTGGCATAATGGCGAACCGGTGGAAACCACGCAGTTACAGCAACGGCTGATGATGTTATTGACGCTCCCTGCGATGCGACGTTTGTTCATCAGCGTGAAGAGCATTGAGCTTGCCCATACGCAATGTATCCGCTTTGTATTGCATACTCCCGATTACTGGCTGGCGCATCGGCTGGCGAGTTATTGCAGCCGCCTGGCGCATCCTGAAGATACCCAAATCGGCTGTGGGCCATTTCGCATCAACAGCTTTAAAGAGAACCTGGTGCGTATCGAGAGTTTTGAGTATTACCACCTCAGCCACCCGCTGCTCAAAGCAGTAGAGTTCTGGATTACCCCGCAATTGTTCGACACCGAACTGGGCACCAGTTGCCGCCATCCGGTGCAAATCGCCATTGGTCAGCAAGACGAGTTGGTTCATCTACGTCCTGTCAGCAATAGCATTAGTCTTGGGTTTTGCTATCTGGCGGTAAAACAAAACGGCAATTTAACACCAGAACAGGCACGCTTCCTGATGCAAATCATTCAGCAGCAGCAGTTGATTGAAAGCCTTCCGGTCGATGAGTCGCTGATCACCCCAAGCAGCGAGATGATCCCTGGCTGGAAACTCCCCGAATGGCCATTGTCCAAATCGATAACGCTGCCGCCGCAATTAACGTTGATTTATCATTTGCCCGTTGAGTTGCACGTCATGGCGCAGCAGCTTAAAACACATCTGGCTGATTTGGGTTGCGAGCTCACACTGATATTTCATGATGCGAAAAACTGGGCAGGATGTGAGGCGTTGGCTGAGGCCGATTTAATGATGGGTGACCGTCTGATTGGCGAAGCACCTGTCTACACGCTGGAGCAGTGGTTACGCAGCGATGTGCTGTGGCCTGCGGTGCTTACTGAAAGCCAGTACACCCATTTGCAGGCAACGCTCGACCGCGTACAAATCCATCCGGATGAACACGCGCGCAGCACCGGTTTGCAGGAGGTATTCAGCGCACTAATGCGCGATGCGATAGTCTCACCGCTGTTTAATTACCGCTACCAAATCAGCGCGCCGCCGGGTGTCAACGGCATTGAGCTCAACGCCTGGGGCTGGTTCGATTTTACCCAGGCGTGGATACCGCCACCAACGATGGCGTGAAGAAGCTGGGCAGCTATCTGCCCACGAGTTACCATAGGTTTTTAGCTGTTTAACAGGATTACTCATGAAACGTGCAGTTGTCGTCTTTAGTGGTGGCCAGGATTCCACAACCTGCCTGATTCAGGCATTACAGCAGTATGATGAAGTCCACTGTGTGACATTTGATTATGGCCAGCGCCACCGTGCTGAGATTGACGTTGCTCGTGAACTGGCGCTGAAACTGGGTGCGCGTGCGCATAAAGTGCTGGATGTAACGCTATTGAATGAACTGGCTGTCAGCAGCCTGACGCGCGATAGCATTCCGGTACCAGGATACGATCCCGAAGAAAAAGGTATTCCAAGCACTTTTGTTCCAGGACGCAATATTCTGTTCCTGACGCTGACGGCGATTTACGCTTATCAGGTTGAGGCCGAAGCGGTGATCACCGGTGTTTGTGAAACGGATTTCTCCGGTTACCCGGATTGTCGTGATGAATTCGTAAAAGCTCTGAATCATGCCGTAAGTCTTGGTATGGCTCGCGATATTCGCTTCGAAACACCACTGATGTGGCTCGATAAAGCAGAAACATGGGCGTTGGCGGATTACTGGCAGCAACTGGATCTGGTGCGTAGCGAAACGCTGACCTGCTATAACGGCATTAAAGGCGACGGCTGTGGCGAATGTGCCGCCTGCAACCTGCGTTCTAACGGGCTTAACCATTTCCTGGCGGATAAACCTGGGGTAATGGCAGCAATGAAAAAGAAAACTGGCCTGAAATAAATATTAGTGGGCGTGGTCCGCTAATTGCCACGCCCCTTTATCGACTTGATTACTCCATCATTTGAACTAACTTCTCGCGCAGTTCCCCTTCCAGTGGAACCGACTTCTGAGTTTTCAAATCGATACAAACGAAAGTCAGTAACGCATCTGCGACGATCTCACCTTCTGGTTCAAGTTTAACCACCTGGCTCAAAACACCGCTTTTACCATTGAGTTGTTGTAACGAACTCTCAATACGTAGCAAATCACCAAGCACCGCCGGACGACGATAATTGATGTTGATATTCACCACGATGAAGGCGATGTTGTGCTCTGTCATCCATTGGAATCCTGCCGCATTTTCCAGCCCTTCCCAGCGGGCTTCTTCGAGAAACTCAAGGTAGCGGGCATTGTTAACATGCTGATAGAAATCAAGATGGTAACCCCGAACTTTGATTTGTGTTTGCATAGCGCTAAAACCCTTTCACTGTAGTTTTAATATTCAGGTGAGGTAACAGGCCACACCAAACTGGTATGACCTGTTATTTAGCATAGCAAACTTTCCCGCCTGCGCGAGCAAGGAGCACTAAGCGTTAAAGCTTAATGTGAGACAGATTACGTTCTACCAATGCACTGCCAATCCCTGGTACCTCTTGCAATTGTTCCAGTGCCTTGAATGGGCCGTACTCTTCCCGGTAACTCACTATCGACTGCGCCTTTTTCAAGCCAACACCATTCATTGCTTTTGCTAAAGCTTCTGCGCTCGCCGTGTTAATACTTACCACGCCATCATCAGCATCGCTCGATTTAGCGGTTGCAACGGGGGTTTCAGGGGTTTTATCGCTGCGCTGTTGAGCTTGGGCCGTATCATTTTTGACAGCAACTGGGGCAGCCAAAGCCTGAGTGCAGATGCTTGTACCAATAAATGCCACGGCAATGCACACTGCTTGTATTCCACTTTTGATTCCTGTTTTCATGCTGTTCCTCCTTGTGTGTTGACAGCGAAGCCACCTTACCGAGGAAAAAAAACAGCTACAAATGGCAATCTTCAAATGTGGAAAAGGCCGCGAAAGCGGCCTTTGAATGTTGCAGAGCATTGCAGTTAACTGCGAGAAACCTCGAGGTTAATTACTGCTGTTCGATGCTGTCACCCATCTTAATTTTCGCTTCTTTGCGCAAGTTGGTCATCAGCGCTTCGAAAGTGATCTGGGCGTTGTTCTGGGTGATACCCTGAACCATCGCTTTTTTCTGTTCTGCCGGCATGTCACCAGGTTTAACTTGATCCAGAGCTAACAGAACCACATTACCCTGCATGTCATTTGCCACGCCGTAGGCTGGCTTATCTTTTGCTGGTAATGGCAGATTAAAGGCAGCCTGACTGATTGGGTCCTGGCCAGTACGGGTCAGCGTTTTCGCTTCACCGAAGCTCAAGCCAGCGGCTTTCATAGCTTCATCGCCTTTACCCAGCTTCAGCGCATTCAGCAGCTTGTCTGCATCCAGCTTAGCTTGTTGCTCAGCTTTCTGATGTTTAACCTGCGCGATAACTTGCTCGCGAACTTCAGCTAACGGTTTGATAGCTTCAGCTTTGTGCTCAGCGACACGAATAACAAACGCACGATCACCATCTACTGTAATGATGTCGGAGTTCATACCCGGAGCACCATTCGCACCGACCAGACCACCATTGAAAATAGCATCTGAAACAGGTTTGAAGTTCAGCTCAGCAGGTAAGTTGTCGTGGCCAAACCAACCGGTCTCGACAGCTTTAACACCAGCGACTTTCTCAGCACTTGCCAGAGATTCGTTGTCATTGCTCGCCGCATCGCTAACTTTCTGCTGCAACGCGTAGTAAGCATCAACTGCTTTCTCTTGCTTCACTTTCGTAGCAATGGCGTCTTTTACTTCTGCCAATGGTTTAGTTTGCGCAGGTTGAATGTCATCAAGACGAACAACCAGGAAGCCAACAGAAGATTTGATCACACCAGAAAGCTGGCCTTTGTCTTTCAGACCGGCATTTTTCAGCTCATCAGGTGTAGTGCCTGGTTCAAGCCAACCCATGTCACCACCGTTACGGGCGGAAATAATGTCAGCTGATTTTTCTTTTGCCAGAGCAGCAAAATCACCGCCTTTGCTCAGTTCATCAAGAATCGCTTTAGCTTCGGCTTCAGTTTTAGTCTGAATCACGCTGTAACGGTTACGTTGAGGCTGAGTGAACTCGTCCTGATGCTGGTCGTAGTAAGCCTGAATATCTGTATCGGCTATTTCAACATTCTGAGAAGCCGCATCAAGCATGATGTAGCTTACTTTGAACTGCTCAGGGGCAATGTAGTTGTTTTTGTTCTGCTCATAGCTGGAGTTGATTTCCTGCTCGGAAACTTCCTGCTTCGCAGCCAGTGCGTTTACATCAATTGTGGCTTCACGAACCACACGTTGCTGCGACACCAGGGCTGCCAGTTCGTCAGTTTCACCCGCCAGCATGAAATCAGTACCCACAACGGCATTAATCAGCTGCTGAGTGGTAAGTTGATTACGCAGTGCCTGAGCGTATTGATCCGCAGTCATACCCATGTTGCCGATAATCGCGGTATAACGCGCGTTATCGAATTTGCCGTCGTTCTGGAATGCGGGTTCTTTAAAGATGGCTTGTTTGATTTGTTCGTCGCTGATGCCAAGACCAAGATGTTTGGCGTATTGGTCCATTAACGCTTCATCAATCATGCGCGACAGCACCTGTTGGCGCATCTGCTTCATGTAGCCTTCATTGCCGGCTAGCACAGAGAACTGTTCGCCAAGCTGTTGCTGCTGGCGATTACGCTCACTGGCAACAGCATTTTCAAACTGACCACGGCTGATTTCCTGGCCATTCACTTTTGCGGCGTAGTTGGCACTACCGCCAATCAGGTAGCCACTCACGCCAGTCAAAATGAATGACACGATAATGATCCCGAAAATTATCTTGATTACGAGGCTGTTTGCCGCCGTACGTAAATTGTCCATCATGGTGTAACAACACTCCACTGTAGTGTGAATGGTAAACCCAGCGCAGTCGCTAAATGGGCATCCCTGAATATGCGTACTGCTGTGCCGCTGCGTGCAAGCGGGTATTGTGACAAGAAAACGGGTTCAAATCATCAAACATGCGCAAAATTAGCCATCAGGCATAAAAAAAGGCACATCTAACGATGCGCCCTGACCTAACTTTACTAGCCTTGCCCTGTATAACCATCATTCTTCAAGCTGTAGGGGCGTTGGCTGTACTCACTTACCCAAATCACTTACTGAAGTAAGCTCATCGGGATAAGCTCTCTGGCCGCCTACCTGCAACTCGAATGCTAACGGGTATTAGCTAGCGATAAATCAGTTAACTGCTTCTTTCAACGCTTTACCAGCACGGAAACCTGGTACTTTTGCAGCAGCGATAGTGATTTCTTTGCCTGTCTGAGGGTTACGGCCTGTACGGGCAGCACGGTCTTTAACAGCAAATGTACCAAAGCCAACCAATGCAACTTCTTCCCCAGATTTCAGAGAGTCGGTAACAGCAGCAATCACAGCATCTAATGCACGTCCAGCCGCAGCTTTAGAAATATCAGCATCGGCGGCAATTTTGTCTATCAGTTGAGATTTATTCACTCTTCTCTTCCTCTCTTTATAATTTATATCGCACCAGTATCCTTCAAAGTGCGACCGCGCAGCAGTTATATCAGGCCTGTCATGCCCTTACAACACCCGTTGTTAATGGCATGCATCGCCAGCGATCTAAAGTAGCGATACAAAAAAAAGCTGGCAAGTGACAATTCACCAGCCAGCTCTGATTTTATTAACCGAATATGCGTCAGGTCACTATTTTGCGGTCACAACCTGCATTCCGTAAGGTTCGTTCTGTAATGCAAGGGTCAGAACTTCCTCAATGCGCTTCACCGGATGAATATCCAGGTCGGCGAGAACGTTGTCAGGAATCTCTTCCAGATCGCGTTTATTTTCATCCGGAATCAGAACCGTTTTGATACCGCCACGGTGTGCCGCCAGCAATTTTTCTTTCAAACCACCGATTGGCAGAACCTGACCACGCAAGGTGATTTCACCGGTCATAGCAACATCTGCACGAACAGGGTTCCCTGTCAGGCAAGATACCAGCGCAGTACACATCGCAATACCCGCACTTGGGCCATCTTTCGGCGTCGCACCTTCTGGCACGTGAACGTGGATATCACGTTTTTCATAGAAATCAGCATTGATGCCTAATTTCTCTGCACGGGCGCGCACTACGGTCAGTGCAGCCTGGATAGACTCTTGCATAACTTCACCCAGAGAACCGGTGTAAGTCAGCTTGCCTTTGCCCGGCACACATGCGGTTTCGATAGTCAGCAGATCGCCACCCACTTCGGTCCACGCAAGACCAGTTACCTGGCCCACACGGTTTTCGCTGTCAGCACGACCATAGTCAAAGCGCTGAACGCCGAGGAAATCTTTCAGATTGTCGCCGTTAATGGTGATGTGCTTGAGCGATTTATCCAGCAGCAGCTGTTTGACCGCTTTACGGCACAGTTTGGAGATTTCACGCTCCAGACTACGCACGCCCGCTTCACGAGTGTAGTAACGAATAATGCCGCTTATAGCACTATCCTCAACCGTGATCTCACCTTTCTTCAGCGCATTGCGTTCAATCTGCTTGGTCAACAGATGCTGTTTGGCAATGTTCAGCTTCTCATCTTCGGTGTAACCGGAAAGACGAATAACTTCCATACGGTCCAGCAGCGGTGCCGGAATGTTCATGGAGTTAGAGGTTGCCACGAACATCACGTCGCTGAGATCGTAATCCACTTCCAGATAGTGGTCGTTAAACGCCACGTTCTGTTCTGGATCAAGGACTTCCAGAAGAGCAGATGCCGGATCGCCACGCATGTCTGAAGACATTTTGTCGATTTCATCCAACAGGAATAATGGGTTTTTAACGCCCACTTTCGCCATTTTCTGAATCAGTTTGCCTGGCATAGAACCGATGTATGTACGACGGTGACCGCGAATTTCCGCTTCATCACGCACGCCGCCCAAAGCCATGCGCACGTATTTACGTCCGGTCGCACGTGCGATGGACTGACCCAGAGAGGTTTTACCTACACCAGGAGGCCCAACCAGGCACAGGATTGGACCTTTGAGCTTGTTAACGCGACTCTGGACTGCGAGGTATTCCAGGATACGATCTTTCACGCGCTCAAGGCCGTAATGATCGGTATCGAGGACTTCCTGCGCCTGACGCAGATCTTTTTTCACTTTGCTGCGCGCATTCCACGGTACCTGCACCATCCAATCGATGTAGCCACGAACCACTGTTGCTTCCGCAGACATTGGCGACATCATTTTCAGTTTTTGCAGTTCCGCTTCGGTTTTTTCACGCGCTTCTTTCGGCATTTTAGCCGCGTCGATTTTGCGTTTTAGCGCTTCGTTTTCATCTGGCGTGTCGTCCATTTCGCCGAGTTCTTTCTGAATGGCTTTCATTTGCTCGTTCAGATAGTACTCACGCTGGCTCTTTTCCATCTGCTTTTTAACGCGGTTGCGAATACGTTTCTCAACCTGCAGCAGATCGATTTCTGACTCCATCATGGCCATCAGATATTCAAGACGTTCGTTAATATCGGACATCTCAAGAACTGACTGTTTATCAGTCAGTTTCAACGGCATATGTGCAGCAATGGTGTCAGCCAGACGAGCAGGATCGTCAATGCTGTTCAGCGATGTCAGCACTTCTGGCGGGATTTTTTTGTTCAGTTTGATGTAGCCTTCAAACTGACCAATTGCGGTGCGCACCAGCACTTCCTGTTCGCGCTCTTCGATAGCTGGCGAATTCAGGTACTCAGCCTGCGCTGAGAAATGGTCACCGTTGTCAGAAAGCGTGGTGATACGCGCACGCTGTAAACCCTCAACCAGCACTTTTACCGTGCCGTCTGGCAGTTTCAGCATTTGCAAAATGGATGCGACGGTTCCCACTGAGAACAGGTCATTGACACCTGGCTCATCTGTCGAGGCTTCTTTCTGCGCCACCAGCATGATTTTTTTATCATGATCCATGGCCGCTTCCAGGCAACGAATGGATTTTTCTCGCCCGACAAACAGTGGAATTACCATGTGCGGATAAACCACCACATCGCGCAATGGCAATACGGGGATTTCAATGCGTTCAGAACGCTCAGGATTCATAGAGCTCTCTCTTAGTTAAGGTCCGCCTGGTGATGGGGCGATGTCCTCTGTTTATACCTTAAATCTTTCAATTTGCAGGAAGGCGTAAACAACGCACCTGCACTTGAAGGATGACAGGAATCATGGCATCACCAACAAGTAATTCAGTATATGGGGATGTTTCCCGAGCATTCAATGCCAGGAATGAAGGAAAAGCAAAAGGGGGATATAAATCCCCCTTTTTAGACTAACTGACTGGTTATTTTGGCGAATTATTCACCGGATGCTTGTAGCTCTTCCGGCTTGCCATAAATTAATAATGGCTTGCTTTGACCGTCGATGACGGATTCGTCAATCACCACTTTCTCGACGTCTTCCATAGAAGGAAGATCGTACATGGTATCCAGCAATGCGCCTTCCACGATGGAGCGCAGACCACGAGCACCGGTTTTACGTGCCATTGCTTTCTTAGCAATGGCATCCAGCGCTTCGTCACGGAATTCCAGATCAACACCTTCCAGATTGAACAACGCCTGGTACTGCTTGGTCAGGGCGTTTTTCGGCTCTTTCAGGATCTGAATCAGTGCTTCTTCGCTCAGTTCAGTCAGCGTAGCAACAACTGGCAGACGGCCGATAAACTCAGGAATCAGACCAAATTTGATCAAATCCTCAGGCTCAACCTGGCCTAACAGCTGACCTTCGGTCGCCTTCTGAGATTTACCTTTTACGGTCGCGCCAAAGCCAATACCTGAACCGGTTTCAACGCGGTTAGCAATAACTTTATCCAGCCCTGCGAATGCACCGCCACAGATAAACAGAATCTTGGAGGTATCAACCTGCAAGAACTCTTGCTGCGGATGCTTACGGCCACCCTGAGGCGGAACCGCCGCGACAGTACCTTCGATAAGTTTCAGCAACGCCTGCTGCACACCTTCACCAGACACATCACGAGTGATGGACGGGTTATCAGATTTGCGGGAGATTTTGTCGATCTCATCGATATACACGATACCGCGCTGTGCTTTCTGCACATCGTAATCACATTTCTGCAGCAGTTTCTGGATGATGTTTTCGACATCTTCACCCACGTAACCTGCTTCGGTTAACGTTGTGGCATCAGCCATGGTGAATGGAACATCCAGTAAACGTGCCAGGGTTTCAGCCAGCAGCGTTTTCCCGCTACCCGTTGGCCCGATGAGCAGAATGTTACTTTTGCCCAGTTCGATACCGTTGGTGCTGTCGCCGTTACGCAGACGTTTGTAGTGGTTGTAAACCGCAACCGCCAGGACTTTTTTAGCCTGTTCCTGACCGATGACGTAATCATCGAGATGGTGACGGATTTCATGCGGAGTCGGCAGCGCACTACGTTCGCGGTGCGGAGCGACTTCTTTAATCTCTTCGCGAATAATGTCGTTACATAAGTCGACACACTCATCGCAGATATACACTGACGGCCCGGCAATCAGTTTACGCACTTCATGCTGGCTTTTGCCGCAAAAAGAGCAGTACAGCAGTTTGCCTGAACCGTCTTTGCGCTTATCTGTCATCGGTAAAACCTCTTATTTGTTTCTGTGCACCGAACAGGACGGCGCAAGTGCCATTCTACGGCGCAGCCAATCGTAAGCGCGCTATGAGCCGCTGCTATAACAATAATAGTACACGGCTCACTATTTTCGGGCATTAGCTACGGTGAGTCAGGATTGAGTCAACTAAGCCATACTCTACCGCTTCATTTGCTGCGAGGAAACGGTCACGCTCGGTGTCTCTCTCTATTTCTTCAAGAGATTTGCCCGTGTGTTGCGCCATAAGTTCGTTCATACGAGCTTTCACTTTCAGGATTTCGCGGGCATGGATTTCGATATCCGTAGCCTGGCCCTGATAACCGCCCAGCGGCTGGTGAATCATCACTCGTGAGTTCGGTAAGCAGAAGCGCTTACCCTTCGCCCCAGCGGTCAGCAGGAATGCACCCATAGAACAGGCTTGTCCCATACAGATGGTACTGACATCTGGTTTAATAAATTGCATCGTATCGTAGATAGACATACCAGCGGTAATCACACCACCTGGTGAGTTGATGTAGAGATAGATGTCTTTTTCTGGGTTTTCTGCTTCCAGGAACAGCATCTGCGCTACGATCAGGTTAGCCATATGGTCTTCGACCTGGCCCGTCATAAAGATGACACGTTCCTTAAGCAGACGGGAATAGATATCGTATGAACGCTCGCCACGCGATGTCTGTTCAACAACCATCGGCACCAGGGCCATATGGGGTGCAAATTGATCTCTTTCGCCACTGTATGACATTTCCGTCTCCTGGAATAATTAAGCCTTCGATACCTGCAGCACTGATTCTACTTGAGGTGCCAGAAGAAGACTACGCTCCTGCTTACACCTATTACCTTATTCGGACGGATTATCAGTCAGGGATCCATTTTCGAGCCATGCCCTTATTTATGGGGATAAGCTTGCCCTGTTTCAAGCATAACAACCTTTTCTTGTTACGCTAACCCTGAAACTGCGTTTTATTGATGGGTTTTCAGGGAGTCACTGATAAAAAAAGCCCGCCACCAGTAGGTGACGGGCTTGATGCAGCAATATTTTGGCGATGATGCCAAAAATTATGCTTACGCTTGCTGGTTCATCAGTTCGCTAAAGTTAGTGGCTTTCTCAGTCACTTTCGCTTTAGACAGAACAGCTTCAACAGCTTGTTCTTCCAGAGCAACATTACGCATGTTGTCCATCAGTTCTTTGTTTTTGCTGTAGAATTCTACAACTTCAGTCGGATCTTCGTAGGCAGAAGCCATTTCTTCGATCAGACCTTTAACGCGTTCTTCATCAGCTTTCAGCTCGTGGGTACGAATGACTTCGCCCAGCAGCAGGCCAACAACTACGCGACGTTTAGCTTGTTCTTCGAACAGTTCACGTGGCAGTTCCAGCGCTTGTTTTTCGTTGCCACCAAAACGCTGAGCAGCCTGGCGACGCAGAACGTCGATTTCGCTGTCGATCAGTGCAGCTGGAACATCGATGTTGTTCGCATTAACCAGACCGTCGATTGCTTGAGACTTGATGCGGTTACGCACAGCGCCTTTCAGCTCACGATCCATGTTTTTACGAACTTCGGTGCGCAGACCAGCTACAGAACCATCTTCAACGCCGAAACGCTTGATGAATTCTTCAGTAAATTCTGGCAGTTCACGCTCTTCTACTTTCTTCAGAACGATGTCGAACTTAGCCGCTTTACCTTTCAGGTTTTCAGCGTGGTAATCTTCTGGGAAGGTCACTTCGATAGTGAATTCTTCGCCAGCTTTGTGACCAACCAGACCGTCTTCAAAACCTGGGATCATACGACCCTGGCCCATTGCCAGCACGAAGTCAGACGCTTTGCCGCCTTCGAATACTTCACCGTCTACAGAACCGGTGAAATCGATAGTTACGCGGTCTTCTGCAGTTGCAGCAGCGTCTGAATCTTTCCAGGTCGCCTGTTGCTTACGCAGGGTGTCCAGCATTGCATCAACGTCTTCGTCAGTCACTTCTACAACCGGTTTTTCAACTTCGATTGCTTCCAGACCCTGCAGCTCAACTTCTGGGTACACTTCAAACTCAACCGCGTAGGTGAAGTCTTCGCCCAGTTTGTATTCGCCTGGAACGTAGTTCGGTGCGCCAGCTGGATTGATTTTTTCTTTGATGATCGCTTCAACAAAGTTGCGGCTCATCAATTCGCCCAACACGTCCTGGCGAACAGAAGCGCCATAGCGTTGTGCGATAACAGTCATCGGCACTTTTCCTTTACGGAAACCGTCGATACGGGCTTTCTTTGCCACGTTGACCAGCTCGCTTTTTACAGCGGTTTCGATGCTGTCTGCAGCGATAGTAATCGTGAGACGGCGGCCAAGGCCCTGAGTGGTTTCAACTGAAACTTGCATCTTGTTACCTCAAAAAATCACAGTGCTCGGTCAACTCTGGAAGCGCTCATTTGCACTTCGCAGAACCGGGATGCCTTCTGTATCAGAATCACATTCCCTGTCGTCAGAATCGTCCCGAAGACATTCCGAAAAATAAGACGCAGCATTATAGCGGCATCACCAAGGTGAGTCGAGAACGGCAACACAGTGTTGCTGCGGCCCTTTTCACAGTTCTTTTGGATTTTTTGCCCAAACCCTGGAATAACGAGGGCTATTTCAGACAAAACAAAACGGCCCGCAGGCCGTTTTATAAAACACGATTCATATACCGCAACATAAAGGAAAAGTTCCCTCAGTTGCAAGTCTGAAGGTTAACTTCAGGCGATTGACCCTGCTCCACGGCAAGGTGGGGAGGAGAGAATAGTGTCATGCAACCCCTCCCATTCCTTAATGGTGTAGGTATGCAGTGCCAGCGCATGCACCGTTGACGAAAGTTCTGCACTCAAAGTGCCATAAATCATACGATGACGATTTAAAAAACGCTCACCCACAAAACGATCGCTGACCAGAACCACTTTGAAATGACTCTCTGAACCTGCCGGGACATTGTGACGATAGCTTTCATCCGCGACTTCCAGGATCACGGGTTCAAACGCTGCCCTTAATTTTGATTCTATTTGCTCGCGCATCATCATGAACTTTCTCCTCGACTACGTAGAGATGCCACTCATCCCTTTAAATGTTAGCCGCTTTTAGCCGTTTTAATAACGGAATTACAACAATTATTTAGCTTTCGTCTGATTTTCTTAGCCAAGCCCCTGTAGATTAATGTGATTACGGCACTAATCGAGGGCAAAGTGGTCAGATAGCTTTGCAACCGCTCAGAAAAAGCGCAACGCGATGAAATTACGTGCGTTAACTACTTCCCCTGGGCAAACGCAGTGTTATGATGGCGTGATTTTTTATCTGCCTGCCCCTTGAGTACATTGAGATAGCGAACATGTTAAAAAAACTATTATTCCCGTTGGTCGCCGTATTTATGCTGGCCAGCTGTGCAACACCACCAACTACCATTGATGTTTCTCCAACCATTAGCTTGCCACAGCAAGACCCAAGCTTGATGGGTGTGACTGTCAGCATCAACGGTGCAGATCAACGTAAAGACCAGGCTCTAGCTAAAGTCACTCGTGATAACCAACTGGTTACATTGACTCCATCTCGTGACCTGCGCTTCTTGCTACAAGAAGTGCTGGAAAAACAGATGACTGCTCGTGGTTACATGGTTGGACCAAACAGTCCGGTTGATCTGCAAATCATCGTAAACCAGTTGTTTGCTGACGTGTCTCAGGGCAGCGTGCGCTACAACATCGCCACTAAAGCTGACATCGTGATCATTGCGACAGCGAAAAATGGCAACAAGATGACCAAAAACTACCGTTCTAGCTATAACGTAGAAGGGGCGTTCCAGGCCACCAACAAAAATATCGCCAACGCGGTGAACTCCGTATTGACTGATACCATTGCTGATATGGCTCAGGACACCAGCGTTCACGACTTTATTAAGCAGAACGCTCGTTAATCAATACCCCACCAGCCCGCATCATGCGGGCTGGCTGTAGAGCAAAGTATGCCCAATCATTATCTGCGTCTCTTCCAGCAACCTAAGTCAGCCATCCTTTTGATTTTAGGTTTTGCATCCGGTCTTCCACTCGCCCTCACCTCCGGCACGCTACAAGCATGGATGACGGTCGAGAACATCGATCTTAAAACCATTGGTTTCTTCTCGCTTGTCGGGCAAGCCTATGTATTTAAGTTTCTGTGGTCGCCGATTATGGACAGATATACGCCGCCGCTACTTGGACGGCGTCGTGGTTGGTTGCTGATCACCCAAATTCTGTTGCTGGTTGCTATTGCGGGCATGGGTTTCCTTGAACCCGGCTCGCAATTACGTTGGATGGCAGCATTGGCGGTTGTCATTGCTTTCTGCTCGGCCTCTCAAGATATCGTCTTTGATGCATGGAAAACGGATGTTCTTCCGGCTGAAGAACGCGGCACGGGTGCAGCAATCAGTGTGTTGGGTTATCGCCTGGCGATGCTGGTATCGGGTGGTTTAGCACTATGGCTTGCGGATAGATATCTTGGCTGGCAAGGCATGTACTGGTTGATGGCCGCATTGATGCTGCCCTGTATCATCGCGACATTGCTAGCCCCAGAGCCCACCGATGCAATTCCGGTCCCAAAAAGCCTTGAACAAGCCGTCGTCGCGCCGCTGCGTGATTTCTTTGGTCGCAACAATGCATGGCTAATCCTGCTGCTGATTGTTTTGTACAAACTTGGTGATGCATTCGCCATGAGTTTGACGACCACATTTTTAATTCGCGGCGTCGGTTTTGACGCGGGCGAAGTCGGCATGGTGAATAAAACGCTGGGACTGATTGCCACTATAATTGGTGCACTGTACGGTGGCATTTTGATGCAGCGCCTGTCGCTGTTCCGCGCGTTGCTGATATTTGGCGTTTTACAGGGTGTCTCCAACGCCGGTTACTGGATATTATCCGTCACTGATAAACATATGTTCAGCATGGCAACCGCCGTTTTCTTTGAGAATCTTTGCGGTGGCATGGGCACGGCGGCATTTGTCGCGTTGCTTATGACGCTGTGTAATAAATCGTTTTCTGCGACTCAGTTTGCGCTGCTTTCGGCACTTTCGGCTGTAGGTCGAGTTTATGTCGGCCCGATTGCCGGTTGGTTTGTTGAAGCCCACGGCTGGCCGACGTTTTACTTGTTCTCAGTAGTTGCCGCTGTTCCTGGCATTTTGCTGCTGTTAGTGTGCAAAACAACGCTGGAATACACCCAGAATAACGATAGTTTTATCCCACGCAGTGAATTTTCATCCGCCTATCGCATTGCTCTACGGGCATTGATGCTGGGCTGTGCGCTTCTCGCCGTGTGGTTGGTGGTGTTGATTACCAATGCCATCGGCCTGACAAACTGGGCGTTCAACCTTCAGTTCCTCGAATGGGGTGCGCTTTTTGCTATTGGCGGGATTTTGTTTGGTGGGTTGCTCGATTACCTGGCTTTGCGAAAAACGGCACTGGTCTAAAAATCACCCAATAAATATTAATAATAAGTTTCGACGCGTGATTATATTGTTCAGTTAACACGCAGTTATTCGTTGGGTGAATTATTTCTCGAAAGCAAGACTCTTTTTTTACATTATTAGCAGGAAAATTATTTTCTTCGTACCTTTAACCGATTCAGCCAGCCGGTCAATTAATTTACAGCTCATCTCGTTTGTTAATTGATGCTATTTTGTTAAATTTATGTTTAGCCAAATGATTGGTTATACCAATTAACCTACACTATTTATAGCAACATAGGTTTTCGTTATAACCCAGCAAGGTGCGGGCTATCTCGATATTTTACAGTTTGTTGCATTCTATGTGACATTGTCGGCAGAACCCGGTAACACCACACTGACACTACGCCATTCATGTTTACAGTAATGTAACCTTCCCGTAAAATGCCTTCACACTTTAAACGACAATTAGAGCTCCCCGGAATTGAGGTCGTTAAATGAGACTCAGGAAATACAATAAAAGTTTGGGATGGTTGGCATTAATTACAGGCACTTTTTTTCTTAGTGGCTGTGATTCTGCACTTCTGGACCCCAAAGGACAAATTGGACTGGAACAACGTTCATTGATACTGACAGCAATCGGGCTGATGTTGATAGTAGTAATACCCGCTATCGCAATGGCTATCGGTTTTGCCTGGAAGTATCGTGCTTCAAACACAAACGCCAAATACAGCCCCAACTGGTCGCATTCGAACAAAGTTGAAGCTGTGGTCTGGACGATTCCTATCCTTATCGTCATCTTCCTCGCGGTACTAACCTGGAAAACCACGCACGCTCTTGAGCCAAGCAAACCGCTTGTTCACGATGCAAAGCCGGTGACCATCGAAGTTATCGCCATGGACTGGAAATGGTTCTTCATCTATCCAGAGCAAGGTATTGCTACGGTGAATGAAATCGCCTTCCCAGCCAATACCCCGGTGGAATTCAAAATCACTTCTAACTCAGTGATGAACTCCTTCTTTATTCCGCGCCTGGGCAGCCAAATCTACGCAATGGCAGGTATGCAGACCAAATTGCACTTGATTGCTGACGAAGCAGGCACCTACGACGGTATTTCGTCTAACTACAGTGGTAAAGGTTTCTCTGGGATGAAGTTCAAGGCAATCGCCACCCCAGATATGGACACCTTTAACCAATGGGTTGCTAAAGCTAAACAATCTCCAGAAGTCATGAACGATATGGCAACTTACGAGAAACTGGCACAGCCTAGCGAATACAACAAAGTCGAATACTTCTCCGCTGTTAAGCCAGATTTGTTTAAAGACGTTATCAACAAATTCATGGGACACGGGAAGAGCATGGACATGACCCAACCTGAAGGCGAGCACGCAGCGCACGAAGGTATGGAAGGCATGGACATGAGTCACGCGGAAACCTCTCACTAAGGGGCCGAGGAATAATACGATGTTCGGAAAACTTACACTGGATGCAATCCCATACCATGAGCCCATTGTCATGGTTACGGTGGCAGCAATTATCGTCGGGGGACTGGCGCTAGTTGCAGCTATCACTTACTTCGGTAAGTGGGAATATTTATGGAAAGAGTGGTTCACCTCGGTTGACCACAAACGCCTCGGCATAATGTACGTGATTGTCGCAATCGTCATGCTTCTGCGTGGCTTTGCTGATGCCATCATGATGCGTAGCCAGCAAGTTCTGGCTTCCGCCGGAGAAGCAGGCTTCCTGCCACCTCATCACTACGACCAGATCTTTACCGCCCACGGCGTAATCATGATCTTCTTCGTGGCGATGCCATTTGTTATCGGCTTGATGAACGTTGTCGTGCCGTTGCAGATTGGTGCGCGTGACGTTGCCTTCCCATTCCTGAACAACCTGAGCTTCTGGTTCACTGTTGTGGGTGTGGTGCTGGTTAACCTGTCTCTTGGGGTAGGTGAATTCGCGCAAACCGGTTGGGTGGCTTATCCGCCGCTATCGGGCATTGAATACAGTCCGGGGGTCGGCGTCGACTACTGGATATGGGCACTTCAGCTCTCGGGTATCGGTACGACATTAACGGGTATTAACTTCTTCGTTACTATCCTGAATATGCGTACGCCTGGCATGACAATGTTCAAAATGCCGGTGTTTACCTGGGCTTCGCTGTGTACCAACGTACTGATTATCGCGGCATTCCCAATCTTCACCGTGACCGTCGCACTGTTGACCCTTGACCGCTACCTTGGCACCCATTTCTTTACCAATGATATGGGTGGCAACATGATGATGTATATCAACCTCATCTGGGCATGGGGTCACCCGGAAGTTTATATCCTGGTGCTGCCGGTGTTTGGTGTGTTCTCAGAAGTGGTTGCGACATTCTCGAAAAAACGCCTGTTCGGTTACACCTCTCTGGTGTGGGCGACCATCGCGATTACGGTACTGTCGTTCATCGTTTGGCTGCACCACTTCTTCACCATGGGCAGCGGCGCGAACGTCAATGCGTTCTTCGGTATCGCCACTATGATTATCGCCATCCCAACAGGGGTGAAGATCTTCAACTGGCTGTTCACCATGTATCAGGGTCGTATCGTCTTCAACTCCGCGATGCTGTGGACCATTGGCTTCATCGTCACCTTCTCTATCGGTGGCATGACCGGTGTTCTGTTAGCGGTTCCGGGTGCTGACTTCGTACTGCACAACAGCCTGTTCCTGATTGCTCACTTCCATAACGTGATTATCGGTGGTGTGGTGTTCGGTTGCTTCGCTGGCCTGACTTACTGGTGGCCAAAAGCCTTCGGCTTCACGCTGAACGAAACCTGGGGCAAGCGTGCATTCTGGTTCTGGATCATCGGCTTCTTCGTCGCATTTATGCCGCTGTACGTGCTGGGCTTCATGGGTATGACCCGTCGCCTGAGCCAACAGATTGATCCGCAGTTCCACACTCTGCTGGTTGTTGCAGCTTGCGGTGCAGCGCTGATTGCTCTGGGCATCCTGTGCCAGCTGATTCAGTTCTACGTCTCAATCCGTGACCGTGAGCAGAACCGTGATCTGACTGGTGACCCGTGGGGTGGCCGTACGCTGGAGTGGGCAACTTCTTCCCCTCCTCCGTTCTACAACTTTGCCCACCTGCCACACGTTCATGAACGTGATGCATTCTGGGAAATGAAAGAGAAAGGCGAAGCGTACAAACAGCCAACGCATTATGAAGAGATTCATATGCCACGTAACAGCGCTGCGGGCATCGTAATTGCCGCGTTCGCTACCGTGTTTGGTTTTGCGATGATCTGGCACATCTGGTGGCTGGCGATTGCTTCATTCGCAGGCATCATCATCACCTGGATTGCAAAAAGCTTCGACGAAGATGTGGATTACTACGTTCCGGTTGCGGAAGTCGAAAAACTGGAAAACCAGCACTTCGATGAAATTACCAAAGCAGGGCTGAAAAATGTCAACTGAAACTCTCACTCACGCTAACGCCCACGCCGCTGAGCATGGGCATCACGATGCAGGAACCAACAAGGTCTTTGGTTTCTGGATCTACCTGATGAGCGACTGCATTCTGTTCTGTTGCTTGTTTGCTACCTATGCCGTTCTGGTGAACGGTACTGCCGGCGGCCCGGCAGGGAAAGACATTTTCGAACTGCCATTTGTGCTGGTTGAAACTGCCCTGCTGTTGTTCAGCTCCATCACCTACGGCATGGCGATCATCTCCATGAACAAAGGCAACAAGAGCCAGGTTATCTCCTGGCTTGCGCTGACCTTCCTGTTTGGTGCGGGCTTCGTCGCGATGGAAATCTATGAATTCCATCACCTGATCAAAGAAGGTTTCGGTCCGGATCGTAGCGGCTTCCTGTCAGGCTTCTTTGCCCTGGTTGGTACGCACGGTCTGCACGTAACTTCGGGTCTGGTCTGGATGGCGTTGATGATGTTCCACGTTTACCGTCGCGGCTTGACCCCTGCTAACCGCACTCGCCTGATGTGCCTGAGCTTGTTCTGGCACTTCCTGGATGTGGTTTGGATCTGTGTATTCTCGGTTGTTTATCTGATGGGGGCGATGTAATGAGCCATTCAAATGAACACGCTGGCGCCCACCACGGTAGCGTTAAAACCTATATGACTGGTTTTATCCTGTCTATCATCCTGACGGCAATCCCGTTCTGGATGGTGATGACAGGTACAGCATCCCATGCCGTTATTCTTGGCGTGGTGCTGGTAAGTGCTGTGGTACAGATTTTGGTTCACCTGGTGTGCTTCCTGCACATGAACACCTCTTCTGAGGAGCGTTGGAACCTGGTGGCCTTTGCCTTTACTGCGCTGATAATAGCCATTCTGGTGGTCGGCTCTATCTGGATTATGTGGAACCTCAACCAGAACATGATGGTTCACTAAGAACGGCCTATACCCAAATCATTCGGGTTGCAGGAAGGCGGCAACCGAGTGAATCCCCGGGAGCTTAGTAAGCTAAGTGACCGGGGTGAAAGAGGGCAGCCAACACCCCTGCAATCTGAAGGATGACGGGTATATATGATTAAGCAATACCTGCAAGTAACAAAACCAGGAATTATTTTCGGCAATTTAATTTCTGTCATTGGCGGATTTTTACTGGCCTCAAAGGGCAGTATTGATTATTCCCTGTTTATCTCCACCCTGGTTGGGGTGTCGTTGGTCGTGGCGTCGGGTTGTGTTTATAACAACTTCATCGACCGCGATATTGACCGCAAGATGGAGAGAACCAAGAACAGGGTTTTGGTCAAAGGCTTGATTGCGCCGAAAACCTCGCTGGTATACGCCACCTTGTTGGGTATTGCTGGCTTCATGCTGCTGTGGTTTGGTGCTAATCCGCTGGCTATGTGGTTAGGTGTAATGGGCTTTGTGGTTTATGTCGGCGTTTATAGCCTGTACATGAAACGCAAATCCGTTTACGGCACGCTAATTGGCAGCCTGTCAGGTGCTGCACCGCCAGTTATTGGTTACTGCGCTGTAACCAATGAATTTGATGCTGGTGCTTTAATCCTGCTGGCTATCTTTAGCCTGTGGCAGATGCCGCACTCGTACGCGATTGCTATCTTCCGCTTTAAAGATTACCAGGCCGCCAACATTCCTGTGTTGCCAGTGGTTAAAGGGATTTCGGTCGCGAAAAACCACATCACGGTTTATATCATCGCTTTTGCTGTCGCAACGTTGATGCTGTCGTTGGGTGGTTATGCCGGATGGAAATATCTGGTCGTTGCTGCTGCAGTCAGCGTCTGGTGGTTGGGCATGGCATTACGTGGTTATAAAGTAGAAGACGATAAAGTCTGGGCGCGCAAATTGTTCGTCTTTTCAATCGTTGCTATTACCTCATTAAGCGTGATGATGTCGGTCGATTTCATGGTGCCAGATTCACAAAATCTTATGACTTACGTCTGGTAAGTCATGAACCTCATAAAAGGGCGCAATTGCGCCCTTTTTTATTAGTGCCATCAAGCATTCCACATTGTAATATTTATTAAACAACCAGCCATTTACCCTCCCCTGCCCACGCACTACACTAAGGCCTGCTTTTTATCTGAGGTGGTAATGAACGATTACAAAATGACGCCCGTCGAGTTACGAGCGACGTGGGGTTTAGGCACGGTATTTTCACTACGCATGCTCGGCATGTTTATGGTGCTACCGGTTCTTACTACTTACGGAATGGCGCTACAGGGTGCCAGTGAAGCGCTAATTGGTATTGCCATCGGCATCTATGGTCTTGCTCAAGCTGTCTTCCAGATTCCTTTTGGTCTGCTTTCCGACCGTATTGGCCGCAAACCGCTAATTATCGGTGGCTTGCTGATATTCGTGCTTGGTAGCGTAATAGCTGCGCTGTCTGACTCTATCTGGGGCGTTATTCTTGGCCGTGCATTACAAGGCTCAGGTGCAATTGCTGCGGCTGTAATGGCACTGCTTTCGGATTTAACCCGCGAACAGAATCGTACCAAAGCCATGGCTTTTATCGGCGTGAGCTTCGGCGTCACCTTTGCCATCGCCATGGTACTAGGCCCAATCATCACCCATAGCCTCGGCTTAAACGCACTGTTCTGGATGATTGCCGTATTGGCAAGTTGCGGCATTTTAATCACCCTGTGGGTGGTGCCAAACACCAAAAGCCATGTGTTGAACCGCGAGTCCGGCATGGTGAAAGGCTGCTTTAGCAAAGTGCTGGCCGAGCCGAAACTACTGAAGCTGAACTTCGGCATCATGTGCCTGCACATCATGTTGATGTCGACGTTTGTCGCACTCCCAGGCCAACTCGAGCAGGCGGGTTTCCCGGCGTCTGAGCACTGGAAAGTTTACCTTTGCACTATGTTGATTGCTTTTGCTTCAGTGGTTCCATTTATCATTTATGCGGAAGTAAAACGCCGTATGAAACGCGTGTTTGTGGGCTGTGTTGCATTACTTCTGATCGCTGAAATTGTTCTGTGGGGTTCCGGCCCGCACTTCTGGGAACTGGTGTTAGGTGTCCAATTGTTCTTCCTCGCCTTTAACCTAATGGAAGCTATTTTACCGTCGCTTATCAGCAAAGAATCCCCGGCAGGCTATAAAGGTACGGCGATGGGGATTTACTCCACCAGCCAGTTTTTAGGCGTAGCCATTGGCGGTTCACTGGGCGGATGGATTGACGGGTTATTTGATTCGCAGACGGTATTCTTGATGGGCGCATTACTGGCAATGGTGTGGCTACTAGTCAGTAGCACTATGACTGAGCCACCGTATGTGGCAAGCCTGCGAATTGAACTTCCGGAAGATGTGACCGCAGACGAATCACTAAAACAGCGTTTGCTGGCTCAACATGGCGTGAGTGATGTGAATATTATCGCGCAGGAACGCAGCGCCTACGTGAAGATAGACAGCAAGCTAACGAATCGATTTGAGATTGAACAGTTGGTGAAAGGGGCATAAAGCCCCTTTAAAAATCAGTCGCGGAAGTTTTTAAACTGGAACGGTTGCCCCAAATCACCACCACGAACCAGCGCCATTGCGGCCTGTAAATCGTCGCGAGATTTGCCGGTTACACGCAGCTCTTCGCCCTGAATCTGCACCTGAACTTTGGTCTTGCTGTCTTTAATCAGCTTCACAATTTTCTTGGCGACAGTCGATTCAATGCCCTGCTTGAGCTTCGCTTCAACGCTCCAGGTTTTACCGCTGTGCACGAACTCTTCCGGCACATCAATTGAAGCTCCTTCGATACCGCGCTTAAGCAGCTTGGCACGAAGAATATCCAACAGTTGGTTGACCTGGAAGTCAGACTCGCTGGCAACTTTGATGGACTGATTTTTCTCATTCAGTTCAAATGTTGCCGGCACATTACGGAAGTCAAAACGAGTAGCAACCTCACGTTCCGCGTTTTCAATCGCGTTACGCACTTCCTGGATATCAATTTCAGACACAATGTCAAAAGATGGCATGCTTTCTTCTCCCTCTCTTTTTGTTGCGTTGCATAATACCTGCTGGGCCGCGCAAAACAACCCGTTAAAGCAGGAGAGAGCCCTGTATAATATAGATTAAGCAAAACATCTGCTGCCAGGAGGCAAAATGAAAATCACCGTGCTAGGTTGCGGTGCGCTCGGCCAACTCTGGCTGGCATCGCTTTTTAAGCAGAGACATGAAGTTCAAGGATGGCTGCGCGTACCGCAACCTTTTTGCCATGTCAATCTGGTCGAAACCGATGGTAGCGTGTTCAACCAAACGCTTATCGCCAACGATCCTGATTTTCTCGCAAGTAGTGAATTATTGCTGGTGACACTAAAAGCATGGCAGGTTTCTGACGCCGTGAAAGCACTGGCCGGCAAACTTCCGACTAACTGCCCTATTCTGCTGCTACATAATGGTATGGGTACTCTCGAAGAATTAGGGGCATTGCACCAACCCCTTTTATCAGGTGCTACAACGCATGCTGCCCGACGCGATAACAACATCATTATTCACGTAGCCAATGGCATCACACATATTGGGCCTGGGAACGCTGCGGGCAACGATTTTAGCTTTCTTGCAGATATGCTGCACCATGCGTTACCTGAAATAGCCTGGCACGACAACATTCTTGCAGCGAACTGGAAAAAACTGGCTGTGAACTGTGTGATAAACCCACTTACTGCACTCTACAATTGCCCGAATGGTGAGCTGCGCCATCATCAGAGCGAAGTTGATGAGATATGCCATGAGGTCGCCAGAGTAATGGAACGTGAAGGTCACCACACTACGGCCGAAGACTTGATTTATTATGTCGACGAAGTTATCGAAAGCACGGCGGACAATATTTCATCGATGCTTCAGGATGTGCGCATCGAACGCCACACTGAGATTGATTACATTACTGGTTATTTACTGCAACGCGCGCGCGCCCATGGCCTTTCAGTGCCGGTGAACAGCCGCTTGTATGAGCAAATAAAGCGTAAGGAGAATGAATATGAGCGCTCGAGCACTGGTTTGTCTGGCTCCTGGGACTGAAGAGACCGAAGCTGTCACCACTATCGATCTTCTGGTCCGTGGCGGTATTAGCGTTACTACAGCAAGCGTTGCCAGCGATGGGGATCTGACGATTACCTGTTCGCGTGGGGTAAAACTGCTCGCTGACGCGCCGCTGGTTGAAGTGGCGGACGGTGAGTTCGATATCATCGTGTTGCCCGGCGGCTTAAAAGGTGCGGAATGTTTCCGCGACAGCCCACTGCTGGTTGAAACCGTGCGCCAATTCCATCTTTCAGGGCGCATCGTTGCCGCTATATGTGCCGCAGCCGGTACGGTATTAGTTCCGCATGAACTTTTCCCCATAGCCAATATGACTGGTTTTCCTGGGCTAAAAGAGACGATTCCAGAAGAACAATGGCAAGATAAACGTATGGTCTGGGATCCGCGTTTTAACCTGTTGACCAGTCAAGGGCCAGGTACTGCGATGGATTTTGCCCTAAAGATTATCCATCTGCTGGCAGGGAAAGAAAAAGCCGCTGAAGTAGCGGCTCAGGTTGTCTTGCCTCCGGGTATTTTCGATTATCGGGTCTAATCTGTAAGCGCCCTAAAACCAGGGCGCTCCGCTCATGACGTTGCCATAAAACAACATCCTGCCTGCAAATTCACCCGATAGAATTATCCCTACCAGCAATATCCCTGCAAATAACGGGATTTTTCTACTGCCTGCGCGAGATAATAGCCAGCCACTTACGACAAGACTTGCCAGCAACTGCCACCAGAACAACGCACTGCTGGCTTCCGCACCGGGAATTCTGTATCGCATCCACAGCGACATTGCGACCAACGCGATTCCCAGCAACAACCCAAATTTAAGCGTAGCCGGGAGATTTTGCTGAACATAATTTGCCATGACGCTGACACTGGCAAATCCAAGCAATATTGAGGTGCCGAAGAAAGCGGACGGAGTGGCGAGTGTGTTCCACAATGGGTGCAGCGTCATCTGGTAATAGATCTGAGAGCTGACAAGTATTGCGCCAATGCCCAGTAAACACACGCCCCAGTTGGCGGCTTTCATCCATACTGAACCGTTCGCAAACCAGCACATTATGAGCCACAACGTCAGAGCGCCATTAAGCAAAATAAAGGCAACGACTTCACGACTAAGCCATGAGCGCCCTATACCAGCAAAAGCCCGATAGGCTCCCAATGGCGACCCCAAATGTGCCAAAGAAGCACAGGAACCTACTACAGTTACCAGCCAAAAAGCTGATGCAATTTTGCGCGTTGTTAGCGTATCAAAAACCCTATTTCTCCCAACCAGGCAAAGAGTTAAAGCGATGACACCACCTATCCCCCATTGCGCCAGAACAGTAAAGAACACGAGCGGTAATTCATAAATTTCCATATAAGCTCCTTATTCATCCGCAGGAATGATCACAATATTTGGCCCACTGATCCGGTGGTCAGGCAGGTGATAACGTTTCTCCAGCCGTTCCCAAGGCGTTTGATACTCCGCTCGTAGTGCCGAAATTTCGCCAAAGCGCAGCACCCCTGCAGGGCAAGACTCAACACAACGCGGTAATAAACCTTCATCTAGCCTCTCGGCACAAAGATTACATTTACTCGTTTTACCTTCATTGGGATCGAACACGGGTGCGTTATATGGACAAGCCATAATGCACATACGGCAACCGATACAGCGGTCGTGATCCTGTACTACGATGCCATCAGGACGTTTATGGTAGGTATTCGCCGGGCAAACTTTTATGCATTGAGGATCGTCACAGTGGTTACAGGACATCGTAATAAATGCCTGACTGTTTGGATCATCCGTCCGACACTCCCTTACACGTCGCCAAAGCACGCCCAGAGGTGTTTCGTTTTCTGATTTACACGCCATGCTGCATGTTTTGCAGCCATAGCAGTTTTTCATATCGATGAGAAAACCATATTGTTTAGCCACAGTTACGCCTCCCTTCTCACATCAACCAACGTACTGTTACAGCAATGTCCGTTGCTTAATGGTTCCACATGATCATTCGTTACATGGCTACTACTACCGCCCTGTTGTTCCCACCAACCGTTATCTAACGACACCACACCACGCTTTATATGAGTGGTTACATCCGCTATCGCCCGATGTTCGCCGCGATGGTTATAAACCACCACCCATTCGCCAGCGCTGATATCGCGCGAGCGCGCATCATCGGGATGAATCATCACGTTTGGACGGTTACGTTGAACCTCGAGGATCCATTCATTCATGCCGTGGCTAGAATGAACGCTGCGGGCCAGCTTTCGCTGTACCGCCATTAGAGGATATTTTTTCGCGAGCTCAGGAGAGCCTTTTACTGACTCAGAAACCTGTTTCCAGGTGACCACCGGTGAAAAGTTTTTCTTTTGCCACTCTTCTATAAACAGATTTGCTTTGCCCGTACTGGTCCGGAATTGCCCGTCTTTGAATGGAATCCAATCGCCCTCCGTTGGGCGAACAGGTCCTTTAGCCAACATCTCACGAGTAATACCAGAACCTTCCAGGCAAGCATCGATGTAGTGCTCTATTGGCTGGTTGAACACCTCACCAAAGCCAAAGCGCTCTGCGAGTCGGGCAAAAATCCAATAATCAGGTTTCGCTTCACCCGGCGGTTCCACAGCCTTTTCCATCAATTGCACGTAATGACTACGCACACCAGCCATCAGGCTTACATCTTCAAAAATGGTCGTAACTGGAAGCACCAGATCCGCATACAGCGCTGAGGAAGTCATCAAGTTGTCCGCAACCACAACAAAAGGAACGCTTTTGAAGGCTTCCCGAACCTGGTTGGTATTGGGGAGTTGAGTCATAGCTCCCATCGTCATGTTCCACCAGAACTTAACAGGATGAGGTTTCTGCTGGACAATCCATTCCCCAATTTTCGACACAGGAATTGGCGCAATTTTTTTTGCATTTGGTGCAGGTGGGATAATGGGGGAGAACTTAGCCATCTGCCTTGCACCACCGGCATCGCAAACACCAGCGCCCCGTTTACCAATATTCCCAGTGAGCAATGCCAGATAGAATTGGCTCGCAGCGACATAAGTCCCAAATTCAGTGCGTTGCGCACCGGACATATTCTGGATAATCATCGAAGGTGTTGTGCTGGCGTAATCACGAGCAAGTCGCAATACCGTCTGTTCAGGAATATCAGTTTCTTCTGTTACTCGTTGAACATTCCAGGGCTCTGCTTCTTGTTTTATCTGGTCAAGAACGGTGGTAAACGCGCTGCCAACTGGCAATTCGTTGCTGAAAAGAGCAGGTATTACTCCGGGTAAGTCATGACGCACAACGCGCTGACTGCGGGTATCGAAGACCAGATAGCTATCCGGATCTTCAGCTTTTTCACGCAATAATTTTTGCTGTGCGTCTATTAGATAAACGGCACCGGTATGTGCTCTCAAAAATTCCGCGTCATAACGCTTTTCATCAATGATGATTTTGATCATCCCCAAAGCCAAAGCAATGTCAGTACCCGGAACAATAGGGATCCACTCATCTGCTTTTGCCGCCGTTTCATTGAAACGAGGATCGATAACCACCATGCGTGCGCCATTGCGCTGCGCCTGACTATAATTTTTGAAATAAGCATGCATGGTTACTGCTGGATTGTTCCCCCAGCAAAGAATGTAACGACTGTCAGCTATCGTATCGCGTGTATCTGCATAGCGTAGGCCCAGCATGGGTATCATGGCTGCAGTCACCGCTGCACAGCAAAGAGATCCCGCCTGTTTGGTTGATCCACCCAGATAGTCGAAAAAGGCTTTCCCCATATCATTCTTGATGGAGTCCATATTCCCGGCATGGGTAGTGATTAACAGCCCTTCATTGCCATGAGCCTCAATCGTGTCACGAATCTTGTTTTCGATAAGATCGAGAGCTTCATCCCAACCGATCGGTTTAAAAATCCCTTTCCCTTTCTCACCGGTACGCAAAAGTGGCTGGGTCAAACGTAGTGGGTGATATACCCATTTGGTACGGCTAATACCGCGCAGGCAACATTTCACATTGAAATCTTTGCTTGCCTCGATTTTCATCAAACGGTCTTGCCAGACAAAGGCAGTCAAATTGCAATGCAAGCACTCCATTGCACAGGTGGAGCGGTAGGTCTTGTAATCCGAGAGTTTCAGGCGCACCCGTGGGAGTGGCTCGCCGTTTGCCTGACGTAAACCCAACATACAGGGTGTAAGTGAAGCTAACCCAATCACGCCCATCCCTTTAAGTAACATTCTTCGTTGTAATCGATATTTGCTCAACGCTTCCATGAAATACCTCCTGTTTTTAATCACCATTAGTGAACCACGGTAAACCAATGGTGAACTTGAGAGATATCAACGATCGTTTAATCCCGAAATCAAGGTTTAAGGAATGTGAAGTCGGATCGATATCAGAGGGTTTAGTGATAGACTCAGCGAAGATTGAGAACGGGATATACCATGCCAGAAACGATACAAGGTGTTAATTCAGTCGATATTGCGGTCTCCATTATGGAGTACATCGCCACGCAGCATGGCCGGGCTAGAGCAACGGATATAGCAAAAGGTTGCGGCTTATCAAAAAGCCGTCTGCATAAGTATCTTGTTTCACTTTGCCGGACGGGAATATTGTTTCAGGATGGCAGCGGGCAGTACTGCTTGGGTGACACGATTGTGCGGCTCGCCAGCAGTGCAGCAACTCACGCCGATCCACTCTCTTTGATCAACAACTTGCTGTGCGAGTTTCGCGATCGGATGAATCTCTCAACTGGTATGGTCATTGCTCAATCGGGCAATCTTGTTCTACGCCACTATCACCGCAGTTTTCGAAATGTCGAAATTGATTTTCGCGATAATACGCCAATCCCGCTTCACTTAAGTGCTGCCGGGCAAGTGTATATGTGCTTTGGCAATTACACGCCAGCGAATGAGCGAGAACAGCAATTAATTGAAGAGACAACAAGACGGGGATACGCCGTGCGCTATAAACCTGCGCAGGGAATCCCTGGTGCGCAATCAATCGCCTGCCCGATACTGAACCGTAAAGGCAACCTGTTGGCTATTGGTGTCACAATGGGATTCTTCGAAAAAGAACAGATTCCTGAGATTGCACGGGAATTGAAACAAGCGTTATCGACACTGGAGTTGTGAAAGGGTCCTCCTGTGAGAAAGACCCTTGTCGAATAATTTAAGCGCGATAAACCTTCACGTTCTCAAAACCTTGCTCACGCAGATACAGCGCCTGCAAACGGCTCATCACACCACGATCGCACCACAGCAAATAGTTTTTGCTCTGGTCCAAATCGCCGAATGCGGTGCTCAGTTTATAGAATGGCAGTGATGCCACTTCCACGCCTTCTGGCTTGAATGGCTTATCGTCTTGCTCGTCGATAGAACGGATATCCAGCAGCACGTCATTCGGGCCAAACGCATCAACGGTTTCAACTTCCGTTACCACTTCTTTGCTCTGATTGGCAATTTCACGGATATCGATGTTGGTGGCTTCTTCAATCACACGATCGAGGACAGAGAAGTCAAAGTTGGCTTCTTCTGCTTCAATCTTCGCCTTCACCGCTTTAACGGTTGGGCTCTTCGAGATAACACCACAGTATTCCGGCATGGTACGAGCGAAATCAGCGGTACCAATTTCACGTGCCAGATCGATGATGTGCTCTTTATCGTGAGAGATAAGCGGGCGCAGAATCAGCGTATCGGAAACATTGTCGATCAAACGCAGGTTGGTCAGCGTCTGGCTGGAAACCTGACCCAGTGCTTCACCAGTCACCAGCGCCTGCACGCCGTAGCGCTCTGCCACACGGGAAGCGGCACGTACGAACATACGTTTGAGCACCACGCCCATCTGGCCGTCTTCGACTTTCTCGAGGATTTCGCCAACAACAGGCTCAAAGTTGATCGCCACGAAACGCACACGGTGGGAGCTACCGAAACGGTTCCACAGATAATGCGCCACTTGTTTAACGCCGATTTCGTGCGCCGCACCACCGAGGTTAAAGAAGCAATAATGCACGCGGCAACCGCGACGCATCAGCATATAGCTGGAAACCCCGGAGTCGAAACCACCGGAAATCAGCGACAGCACATCTTCTTGCGTACCAATCGGGAAGCCGCCGATACCTTCGTAACGGCCTTTCACCAGCAGCAGGCGATCGTTTTCGATTTCCAGATTAACGGTCACATCAGGCTTAGTCAGTTTTACGCGCGCTGATTCAATGTGCTGATTCAGGCCGCCGCCGACATAGCGTTCAACTTCAATCGAGCTAAACTCATGCTTACCACGACGTTTCACACGCACACAGAAGGTTTTGCCCTCCAGTTGCTCGCGATAAAGTTCCAGCGCCTGTTCGAAGATATTGTGCAAATCGGTAAACGGCACATCTTCAACTTCCAGAATGTGGTGAATACCAGGAATGCGGGTCAATGCTTCACGAATGGCGATGCGCTGATTTTCATCTTTAGCGCGAACTTCAATGTTGTCCCAGTGGCGAACAACCGCCAGATCTTCATCGTAGTGTTTTAAAACGTTGCGAATGTTCCCGGTGAGCATCTTAATAAAGCGTATGCGCACAGATTGACTCTTGATTGTGATTTCCGGGAACAATTTAATGATAAACTTCATGGCGGCTATGATTCGTTGATGAGCCAGGCACGGTAAACCATGCGGGCTGAAAGACTTAAAGAATTGCAGCGGCAATAAGCGCCGTTACATCCGAGGCGCAAAAGTATATCACTAAGAGCTTGCCATGGCGTTACACAAATGACTCCGCTACCATGGTGGGGTCGCAAAAATTATTAGAGTCAGACATTCACTATGCCGAAAAAAACCGAAGTCCCGGCCAGTTTTGAAACTGCGCTTGTGGAGCTTGAGCAGATTGTTACTCGTCTTGAAAGCGGAGATTTAGCGCTCGAAGAGGCGTTAAATGAATTTGAACGTGGCGTGCAACTGGCGCGTCAGGGTCAAGTGAAACTGCAACAGGCAGAGCAACGCGTACAAATCCTGCTAAACGATAGCGAAGACGCCCCACTCAAGCCTTTTACCCCGGATAACGAGTAAATGGATTTTAACCATCAGTTGCAGGCCCACGCCGAGCGGGCCAACGATGCGCTGCTGCGTTTTCTGGCACCGCTACCGTTTCAGAACACTCCTCTGGTTGAGGCTATGCACTATGGCGCACTATTTGGTGGCAAGAGACTGCGCCCTTTCCTGGTTTATGCGACCGGGGAAATGTTCGGCATAGCGCAAGAGACGCTGGATGCACCTGCTGCGGCAATCGAATGTATCCATGCTTATTCATTGATTCATGATGATTTACCTGCCATGGACGACGACGATTTACGTCGTGGGCAGCCGACCTGTCACATTAAGTTCGGTGAAGCCAGTGCCATTTTGGCCGGAGACGCCCTACAAACGTTGGCGTTTTCTATACTCAGTGATGCACCTATGACTGGCGTGGCGATTGCCGACAGGCTGGCAATGGTAAAAGAACTGGCAACTGCCAGTGGCGTTGCGGGAATGTGCGGTGGCCAGGCACTGGATCTGGAAGCGGAAGGTAAGCATGTAGATTTGCAAAGCCTTGAGCGCATTCATCGCCATAAAACAGGTGCGCTAATTCGTGCCGCCGTTCGTCTGGGTGCATTGAGCGCAGGTGATGCAGGCCGTAACGCCCTGCCGTTGCTTGACCGTTACGCTGAAAGCATCGGGCTGGCATTCCAGGTTCAGGACGATATCCTCGACGTTATTGGTGATACCGCTACACTGGGTAAACGCCAGGGCGCCGACCAGCATCTGGGTAAAAGTACCTATCCGGCCTTGTTGGGGCTTGAAAATGCCAAAACTAAAGCTTGGGATCTCTACCAGGATTCTCTCAGGGCGTTGGAAGGCCTGGCTCGCCAGTCGTTAGACACTACCGCACTGGAAGCGTTAGCGAGCTATATAATCCAACGTGATAAATAATTATTAACTTACCCTTTGGCATTCGGGCGCAGGCTTGAAGGATGAAGAGTAAACACCACGATGAGTTTCTAATGAGTTTTGATATTGCCAAATACCCGACCCTCGCACTGGTGGAATCAGCCCCTGAGCTACGCCTGTTGCCAAAAGAGAGCTTGCCGAAACTGTGTGACGAGCTGCGTCGTTACCTGCTCGATAGCGTAAGTCGCTCCAGTGGGCACTTTGCCTCTGGCCTTGGCACGGTTGAACTGACCGTAGCGCTTCACTATGTGTATAACACTCCGTTCGACCAGTTAATCTGGGATGTCGGTCATCAGGCTTATCCGCATAAAATCATTACGGGTCGTCGTGACAAAATTGGCACTATCCGCCAGAAAGGTGGTTTGCATCCGTTCCCGTGGCGCGCCGAGAGCGAATATGACGTATTGAGCGTGGGCCACTCATCCACCTCAATCAGTGCGGGAATTGGTATCGCAGTAGCCGCAGGAAAAGAAGGCAAAGACCGCCGCACAGTTTGTGTGATTGGCGATGGCGCAATCACTGCGGGTATGGCGTTTGAAGCGATGAACCATGCGGGCGACATTCGCCCAAATATGCTCGTTATTCTCAACGACAATGAAATGTCGATTTCCGAGAACGTCGGCGCGCTGAACAATCACCTGGCACAGCTGCTTTCCGGCAAGCTCTATTCCTCGCTGCGTGAAGGCGGCAAGAAAGTTTTCTCCGGCGTACCGCCAATCAAAGAACTGCTCAAACGCACCGAAGAACACCTGAAAGGCATGGTCGTTCCTGGAACGCTGTTTGAAGAACTGGGCTTTAATTACATTGGCCCGGTCGACGGGCACGATGTTATCGGGCTGGTGAACACGCTCAAAAACATGCGCGACCTGAACGGCCCGCAATTCCTGCACATCATGACCAAGAAAGGTCGTGGTTACGCACCTGCTGAAAAAGACCCAATCAGCTTCCATGCGGTGCCTAAATTTGACCCGCAAAGCGGCACGCTGCCCAAAGCAGCGGGTGGCCTGCCAAGCTATTCGAAAATCTTTGGTAACTGGTTATGCGAAACCGCAGCCAAAGACGACAAGCTTATGGCAGTCACGCCTGCGATGCGTGAAGGCTCGGGCATGGTGGAGTTTTCACGCCAGTATCCGTCGCAGTATTTTGATGTTGCTATTGCTGAACAGCACGCCGTGACATTTGCGGCAGGCCTCGCTATTGGCGGTTACAAACCGGTTGTCGCCATTTACTCGACCTTCCTGCAACGCGCGTACGATCAAGTAATCCACGACGTCGCCATCCAGAAGTTGCCGGTGTTGTTTGCCATCGACCGTGCGGGGATTGTTGGTGCTGACGGGCAAACCCACCAGGGCGCGTTCGACATCTCCTTCCTGCGCTGCATTCCGGAAATGGTCATCATGACCCCAAGTGATGAAAACGAATGCCGCCAAATGCTGCACACCGGTTATCACTACAACGCTGGCCCATCTGCCGTGCGTTATCCGCGTGGCAACGGTACTGGCGCGCAATTGCAGCCGCTGGAATCATTACCAATCGGTAAAGGTGTGAAGAAACGCGCTGGTGAGAAAGTCGCGCTGCTGAACTTCGGCACGCTGCTGCCAGAAGCTGAAGCCGTTGCGCAGTCTCTTAACGCGACGCTGGTCGATATGCGTTTTGTGAAACCACTGGATGAAGCGCTGATTCTTGAGCTGGCCGCCAGCCATGAATCGTTAGTGACCATTGAAGAGAATGCCATTATCGGCGGTGCGGGTAGCGGTGTGAATGAAGTGCTGATGGCAAGACGCAAAGTGGTTCCGGTTCTCAATCTTGGTCTACCGGATTACTTTATTCCTCAGGGCACCCAGGAAGAAGCACGTGCGGCTATCGGCCTGGATGCTCCGGGCATGGAAGCGAAGATTCGCGACTGGCTTAAATAATCCCCTCCTCCACTCCTGCTATGCTTAAAGAACCTGAATAGCCGGAGTGGAACCATGCAATACAACACGTTAGGAAAAACAGACCTCAGGGTTTCCCGTCTTTGCCTGGGTTGCATGACCTTTGGAGAGCCAGACCGTGGCAATCACGCCTGGACGCTTCCCGAAGAGAGCAGCCGCCTCATCATCAAACACGCCATCGATAACGGCATTAATTTCTTTGATACCGCCAACAGCTATTCCGACGGTAGCAGCGAAGAGATTGTCGGGCGCGCTCTTAAAGATTTCATGCGTCGCGAAGATGCGGTTCTCGCCACCAAAGTCTATTTCCCGGTGGGTGATCTAACGGAAGGTCTTTCCCGTGCGCAGATACTGCGTTCGATAGACGACAGCCTGCGCCGCCTCGGCACCGACTACGTCGATCTTCTGCAAATCCATCGCTGGGATTACAACACGCCAATCGAAGAGACACTCGAGGCGCTCAATGACGTGGTGAAAGCGGGTAAGGCGCGTTATATCGGCGCGTCGTCGATGCACAGTTCGCAACTCGCACAGGCGCTGGCCTTGCAGGATCAACACGGCTGGGCGCGTTTCGCTACCATGCAGGATCACTACAATCTGATCTATCGTGAAGAAGAGCTGGATATGCTGCCGCTATGCTACGAGCAAGGGATCGCAGTGATCCCGTGGAGCCCGCTGGCGCGAGGCAAACTCACCCGTCCGTGGGGCGATACTACCGCACGTTCAGTATCCGATGAAGTGGGTAAAAACCTATACGACGGCAGTAAAGACAACGATGCGATGATTGCCGAACGACTGGCAAATGTGGCTGACGATAAAGGCGTGTCGCGGGCGCAAGTTGCGCTGGCGTGGCTGCTGAGTAAACCGGGCATTGCGGCACCGATTATTGGCGTTTCGCGTGAGCATCAACTGGATGATTTGCTTGGCGCGGTAGATTTAACGCTGAAGCCGGAAGAGATTGCCGAGCTGGAAACGGTTTATCAGCCGCATGAAAGGGCTGGATTTAAGTAACGCCCTCACCCTGGCAATTTTGTCAGGGTGAGTTCTGCAAGCCTTGCTGATTTTCCGTTCACCCGTGCGTTCAGTTATCTCTTTAATGCCCGAAAACGGTGAACGTGCCAGGTGGATAACGACATCCCCCTGGCGACCCCGTCGCCCGGTCATTAAATTGCCGCTGCGCGGTAAACCCCAGCTTATCCCCAACATCAGGGTCGTTCGCGACTCGTTCCCGACGATCGCTCTCTTTCGCTGCTCCCGGCAGCTCAACCCTGATTTATGGGGAACACTGGGGCAATTTATACCGGGAACAAGGTCAAAACCGGCTCGGTGTGGTCTTTCGGTTTTGACGTTGACCTTTGGTTCCGGCTTCAATCGCCTCCATTTTGACTCCAGGTGGCCGGGTCCAGCCGTCGGGAACGGCTGGAGGGCGCGATCGTCTGGAACGAATCGCAACCGACCCGGACACGGAGGCAAAATGGAGATTTACCGCTTGCGGCGATTGATTTGCCGGGAGTCCGGGTTCTTAGGGTGGCGACGGTGGCCACCCTAAGTCGTTCACCGGTTCAGTGGCTATATGAAACACTGAACACCAGGTGAACGGAACTGTCTCGCGACTCACAGAGATGTGACTAAGAGACAATACAGGAGAGGGAATAGTCGGTTTCTCCCTCGCCATCAGGGAGAGGGGCGATTAATCTAGAACAAACCAATCGGCCAGTGGTGCCCAATCAGGTAAATAATCCCCGCGGAGAAAACGCCCGCGACAATATCATCCACCATAATCCCCATTCCGCCGTGAACGTTACGGTCGAACCAACGGATTGGCCATGGTTTCCAGATATCGAGAATACGGAACACCACAAACCCTGCGGCTACCCAGCGCCAGTCGTTGATGGGCAGCGCCATCAGCGTAATCCACATGCCGATGAACTCATCCCACACGATACTGCCGTGGTCATGAACGCCCATGTCGCGTGCGGTCTGGTGGCAAAGATAAACGCCGATACAAATACCGAGCATGATGACCATGGAGTAAACCTGCCACGGCAGGAAGGTCATCAGGTACCAGAACGGGATCGCTGCGAGCGACCCCGCCGTTCCCGGCATAATCGGGCTTAAACCACTACCAAAACCGGTAGCCAGTAAATGCCAGGGATTGCTGAGCTTGAGACGGCTTTTTGCCACATCTTTAGAGCGACGCAAAGTGGTCATATCCTTTTAAGTTCAACGTTACAGGTTTGCCGTTCTGCAAGAATTGTAGCCCTTCGGACTCAGGCCCAACCTGGCCGATGCAAGTAAATGGAATCCCAAGATTGCCAATAGCCACATCCAGCGCGCCACGATTGAGTTCCGGCACCGTAAAGCACAGCTCGTAATCTTCACCGCCGGAAAGCGCCCATTGCAAGGCCTGCTCGGCGCTGACGTTTGCTTTTACGGCATCCGAATATGGCAGAGCGTCGAGATCGATACGCGCCCCGCACTCGCTGGCTTTAAGGATATGACCCAAATCGGAAATTAGCCCGTCGGAAAGATCAATCGCGCTGCTCGCTAAATCACGTAATGCCTGACCATGAAGGATTCGCGGCGTCGGTCGCAAATGGCGTTTTTTCAGATACGCAGATTGCGTAGCATCTTTAACGGCTAAACGATCCTGCAAAATAGCCAGACCTGCCGCGCTATCGCCAGGTGTGCCGGTGACATAAATCCAGTCGCCAGGGCGCGCTCCGCTACGTTTAAGCGCACGTCCCACCGGCACAAGGCCGTGGATACCCAGCGTCATCGCGAGCGGACCACGGGTGGTATCACCGCCGATGAGCTGCATATCGTAGTATTCGAGTTGTTCAAACAGACTATCGCTGAAGGCTTCAAGCCAGCTTTCATCGACTTCAGGAAGGGTAATAGCCAGCGTCAGCCAGGCCGGATCGGCGCCCATAGCAGCCAAATCGCTTAGATTAACCGCCAGAGCTTTGTAGCCCAAATCGCGAGGATCGATATCCGGCAGGAAGTGGATACCTGAGACAAGCGTATCGGTGCTTATCGCTAAAAGTTGCTTCTCGGCTACCGTCAGCAATGCACAATCATCGCCGATTCCGGTTTCCACATCGCGACGGGAACTGCTTACGCGATCAAAATAACGGGCAATTAAGGAAAACTCACCGCATGCCATTCGTTACGCCTCTGAATATACCCGTCATTCTGCAAGCTGCGGGGGTTGTTCGCTGCAACTCGAATACTAACGGATATAGAATAAAAAAAGGCCGGGTATTCAGTATTCTTTAGGCTACAGCGTTGTTAGCTGTAGCTCAAAAACTCATGAATAATCACCGGCCAGAAGATTACTTTTTGCGGGGACGAATCTGTGGAGCAGCCTTATCAAGCACACCATTTACGAACTTGTGGCTGTCTTCGGCACCGAAGGTTTTCGCAAGATCGATGGCTTCGTTGATTGCCACTTTGTATGGCACGTCATCACGTTTAGACAGTTCAAACAGTGCGATACGCAGAACCGCTTTTTCTACCTGACCCAACTCTTCGAGTTGACGTGACAGGTAAGGCTTCATGAGCCCATCCAGATACGCGCTGTTAGTAGCCACCCCGATCAACAGCTCGCGGAAGTAGACAACGTCAACGTCTTTGACGTCCTGTTCCGCCAGGAACTGGTATTCGACATCAGCGATGTCATTTCGAGATAACTGCCAGGAGTATAGCGCCTGAACGGCACACTCACGGGCACGGCGACGAGCAGCAGGTTTCACAGATTTCCCCTTACAAAAAATCAGGCCTTGATGGCTTTCAATACATTAATCATTTCAAGCGCGGTCAGTGCAGCTTCTGCACCCTTGTTACCGGCTTTTGTGCCAGCGCGTTCGATGGCTTGTTCAATACTTTCGGTGGTCAGCACGCCAAAGGCGACTGGAATACCACTTTCCTGCGCAACATGTGCCAGGCCATTGCTGGCACCACCAGCAACATATTCAAAGTGAGCTGTGCCGCCACGGATAACCGTACCCAGCGCAATCACTGCGTCATAATTACCGGTTTTCGCCAGTGCATCTGCCGCCAGTGGCAACTCGTAAGCACCCGGAACCCAGACCACGGTGATATTTTCATCTTTAACCTGGCCGATACGTTTCAGGGCGTCAAGCGCACCATCCAGCAGGCTGTCATTGATGAAGTTGTTAAAACGCGCGATGGTGATGGCGACGCGAGCGTCTGGAGTAGCAACGGCTGCTTCAATGATGTTCATATTCTTCCTTTACGGTTCTGTTTAGCCCCGTTAGGGGGGCGGATTTTATCATAAACTTTTCGTGCCCGCTTACGTTTTACTAGCGACTGTATCGCGGCGTCAAATGCAGGCACAAATCAGGGCCGACCTGACGGACTTCACTAAAGCTAAATTCTGGCGCATCGGCTAATTTTTCAAGCCCTGGCAGGTTACATAAGCCACGTGCGTCGTTACCTAATAATTTCGGTGCTACATACACAATCAACTCATCAACCAGACCGGCTTGAAGTAGCGCCCCACCAAGTGTTGCGCCCGCTTCTACCCAAATGGAATTCACCTGGCGTTTGCCCAGTAACATCATCATGACGACCAAATCGAGATGACCGTTATGCTCTGGCACGATAAATTGCTCAACACCATCAGGCCATATTTGCTCATCCGCTTTACAACGTGCAAGCCAGGTTTCACCTGCCTGAGCGACAATTTTGTGTTGCGGCGTCACGAGATTTTCACGATCGAGAATAATGCGCGTTGGCTGGCGTAAGTTTTCTTCGGCGTAAACTGCCTGAGTCGCGCTGTCTAATTCATTCCAACGCACAGTTAAAGACGGATCGTCAGCCAACACCGTTGCACTGCTGCTCAGAATAGCTGCACTTTGCGCACGCAGGCGCTGCACATCACGGCGTGACTCAGGCGAAGTGATCCACTGACTTTCACCACTTGCCATCGCGGTGCGTCCGTCCAGCGACGCGCCAAGTTTGAGTTGGATGTATGGGAAGCCAGTGCGCATACGTTTCAGGAAGCCACGATTAATTACCTCAGCTTCGTTCATCATCAAACCATGGCTGACTTCAATGCCCGCTTCTTTCAGGCGATACAAACCACGCCCGGCAACTTGTGGATTCGGGTCTTGCATCGCGGCAACCACACGCGAAACACCAGCCGCAATTAACGCATCGCAGCATGGAGGTGTGCGACCGTGGTGACTGCAAGGCTCCAGCGTGACATACGCTGTTGCACCTTGTGCTTTGTCACCCGCCATCCGCAATGCGTGAACTTCTGCATGAGGTTCGCCCGCACGAAAATGGAAACCTTCACCGACGATTTCGCCATCTTTGGCGATCACGCAACCGACATTTGGGTTCGGCATGGTGGTGAAACTCCCGCGCTTTGCCAGTTGCAGCGCACGAGCCATAAACTTTTCATCAAGCGACATCAGCATTAATCCTGTAAACGGGCAATTTCTTCGCCAAACTCGCGGATATCTTCAAAGCTGCGATAAACCGAGGCAAAGCGGATATAAGCCACTTTATCGAGTTTCTTAAGCTGTTCCATAACCAGATTGCCGATCATTTTGCTTGGTACTTCACGCTCGCCTGTGCCACGCAATTGGGATTTGATGTGGTTTACTGCCATTTCAACGTCGTCAGAGCTCACTGGGCGTTTTTCCAGTGCTTTTAGAATACCGCTACGTAGCTTGTCTTCATTAAACGGTTCGCGAACATCATTACTTTTCACGACACGTGGCATCACTAGTTCCGCCACTTCAAAAGTCGTGAAGCGTTCATGACAAACCAGGCATTGACGGCGGCGACGCACGGATGACCCTTCGCCGACAAGCCGGGAATCAATCACTTTGGTGTCTACTGCGAAACAGAATGGGCAATGCATGGCGCGTCCTGAAGGATTATTTAAATGAACAATAGTTTACCGCGAAGTAGCGGGAGTACAAAGGTAACGCCACATCATCCCAACAAATATGACTTTTCATGAGCGACAAGCTACGCTTAAAACAGGACAAAACTTCAAGGAAAAATTAGAAATGACAAAGAGTTACCTAAGAATCCTCCTGGTTACCACCCTGGTGAGTCTCAGCGCCTGTGCCCAACAAACTGAAGTGCGCCAAATGAAGAGTGAAGTAGGCTCATTGAATAAAGAAATGACAAAGCTCACTGACCAGACAATCAAGTTGACGCAACAAAATGCGCTGAATGCGAAATCAACGACTGGCGTCTACTTGTTACCAGGTTCTAAAACCCCGGCACGCCTGAATAGTCAGTTAGGCAATTTGCAAATGTCGCTGAGCAGCATGACTCCAGAAGCAAATGGCACCCGTGCGATGCTCGTTATCAAAGGCGAGTCTAACGATCCTCTGCCCGCTTTTACCGGCAAGGTAGAATGGGGACAAATTCAGGGCACCACGGATAACTACCAGGAAGTGAACGTCCAGTCGCAGCAATTCAGTGCGCCAGCTAGCGTGTTAGCACCGAGCGATGTCAGTATTCCATTGTTGCTTTCAGGTCTTTCGCCGGAACAATTAGGTTTTGTGAGAATTCACGATATACAACCAGTCGACCCTTCTCAGGCACTACCAGCCCAATAATAGATAATTGCCCTCGCACTTGCGGGGGTAACCCTCAGTAACATCTGTGTTTTTTGTTACAACTAAACAAATGAAACACGATCAATACCTTTCACTTTAGTGAATAAATCTAGTGATCTTAATCACATATACCTGTAACAGGGGACCAGCTATTTGCTTAAATTTCAGAAGCAGGTAGAATCTCGCCCGTTTTTAATGTGCGCAATTGAGAACGCAATCGATTACGTACTTAACGATAATGTGAAATGAAACATATTTTTGTGAGCAGGGATTTCTATAATAGGCGCGTCAATAAAAAGCCAAGTTAATGGTTGATGACCTTAGGTGATAAAACACCTCCTGCCCTCACGGGATCCATGTAAAAAACAGTGGCATATAAAATGAAAAAAATTATTTTGGCGGCTAGCACCGTCCTGGCGCTTTCAAGCTCTTTCACGGCTCAGGCTGAAGAAACAAAAAATACCGAATACCTCTCTGATTGGTGGCACCAAAGCGTTAACGTTGTGGGCAGCTACCACACCCGTTTCGGGCCACAAATCCGTAACGATACCTACCTGGAATATGAAGCTTTCGCTAAGAAAGACTGGTTCGACTTCTATGGTTACATGGATGCACCAGTCTTCTTCGGTGGTAACACTGACGCAAAAGGTATCTGGAACCACGGTTCTCCGCTGTTTATGGAAATCGAACCGCGTTTCTCTATCGATAAACTGACTGGCACTGACCTGAGCTTCGGTCCGTTCAAAGAGTGGTATGTTGCAAACAACTATATCTACGATATGGGTCGCAACAAAGATGGCCGCCAGAGCACCTGGTACATGGGTCTGGGTACCGACATCGATACTGGCTTACCAATGAGCCTGTCCATGAACGTGTACGCGAAATACCAATGGCAGAACTATGGCGCATCCAACGAAAACGAGTGGGATGGCTACCGCTTCAAAGTGAAATACTTTGTACCGATTACTTCCCTGTGGGGCGGTAACCTGAGCTACATCGGTTTCACCAACTTCGACTGGGGCTCCGATCTGGGTGATGACAATTTCCTCGACCAGAAAGGCAAACAAGCTCGCACCAGCAACTCTATCGCTTCCAGCCATGTTCTTTCTCTGAACTACGATCACTTCCACTATGCAGTTGTTGCCCGTTACTGGCACAACGGTGGCCAGTGGAACGATGACGCAGATCTTAGCTTTATGAATGAGAACGTGCGCTCTACCGGTTGGGGTGGTTACTTAGTGGTTGGTTACAACTTCTAATAGCTGTCTGAATCTTTAAAAAGCCGATCCGCTAATTGCCGGTCGGCTTTTTTGTTTCTGGAAGAGAACCTTCAATTTGCTGCAACTCAATAAAATGGTTTAGAGAACGGTCGGAACGCTCTGAGAAGTACAATCCTGTAGTTTTGACCGACAAGCAGCGATCCACTCGAAAACTCCGATAAACTAGTCCCTCCTGACAGCATACTGTCAGCAGACTTTTATACTGGCGAAAAAAAACCGCAGCACGATGGCTGCGGTTTTTGATATCAGCAAATACCCTGACTATTAAGGCAGAATCGACGGTTGATCCGCACCTTCTTTCTCTACTTTCTGCTGCAACATGTGCTCACGCTTCATGCCCAGTTTCAACGCCAGTGCAGACGCCACGTAGATAGAAGAAACAGTACCGATTGAAACACCAATAAGCATGGTCAGTGAGAAGCCTTTCAGCATCGCACCACCAAACAGATAGAGCATCAGAATCACGACTAAGGTAGTACCGGATGTAATCAACGTACGATGCAGTGTCTGCGTCAAAGAAACGTTGAAGATTTCGTAAGGTGTTCCGCGACGAATCTTACGGAAGTTTTCACGAATACGGTCAGATACTACGATACTGTCATTCAGTGAGTAACCGATAACCGACATCAAAGATGCAACGATTGTCAGGTCAATCTCAATGTGGAATAACGACAACACGCCCAGCGTAATCACCACGTCGTGCATCAACGCGATAACCACACCCGCAGCCAGACGCCACTCAAAGCGGAAGCCTACATAAACCAGAATAGAGATCAGTGCCGCTAACAGCGCCAGAGCACCATTCTGCGCCAAATCCGCACCCACGCTTGGGCCGACGAATTCGATGCGTTTTACACCGGCATTCTGGTTAGTCGCTTCGTTAATCACCTGAACAACTTTGCTGCCCAGCACTTGCCCGCCGGTTTCCCCTTGAGCAGGTGGCATACGCACCATAATATCGCGGCTGCTACCAAAGTTCTGAACCAGCGGCTCAGCAAAGCCAGCCTTCTGTAGTGCTTCGCGCATCTGGTCTAAATCCGCTGGTTTTTCCAGCGAGATTTCGATAACCGTACCGCCAGTGAAATCCAGACCCCAGTTAAAACCTTTCACGCCGATAATCACGACAGAAAGGATTAGCAGGAAACCGGAGATACCGAAAGCCCAGAAATCCCAGCGCATAAAGTCATGGACTCTACGGCCGTAGTTCAATTGTTCAACAGTATATTCCTGTGCCACAACGCACTCCTCAGATAGACAGCTTGTTGACGCGTTTGCCGCCGTACAACAGGTTTACGATGGCACGGGTACCGACGATAGCAGTAAACATGGACGTCGCCACACCAATACCGGTCGTGATCGCAAAGCCTTTAATTGCCCCGGTGCCTACGGCATACAGGATGATGACCTTGATAAGCGTCGTGATGTTAGCATCGAAAATAGAGCTGAACGCGCCCTGGTAGCCCTCGTGGATAGCCTGTTGTACCGAACGTCCGTTACTAAGTTCTTCCTTAATACGTTCGTTTATCAGTACGTTGGCATCGACGGCGACGGCAAGGGTTAACACGATCCCCGCAATCCCTGGCATGGTGAGCGTTGCCCCCGGCAGCAGGGACATAATCCCAACAATCATTACCAGGTTAACCAACAGTGCAGAGGTCGCAATCAGGCCAAACTTCTTATAGAAGAACAGCATAAAGATGATTGAAACGGCCAGACCTGCCAGACACGCTTCCAGACCTTGCTTGATGTTTTCCATACCCAAAGTTGGGCCGATGGTACGTTCTTCAACAATCTGAATTGGTGCAATCAATGCACCCGCACGCAACAGCAAAGAAAGCTGGCGCGCTTCATTTGGATTGCTAATACCGGTGATACGGAAGCTGTTACCCAGACGCGACTGAATATTCGCCACGTTAATAACTTCTTCTTGTTTCGCCAGAATCGCACGACCTGTTGAATCTTTCTTACCGCTGTCTTTGTACTCCACAAACAGGGTTGCCATCGGTTTACCGATGTTGTCCTTGGTGAAGTTAGACATGATGTTACCGCCAGCGCTATCGAGTGAAATATTCACCTGTGCCTGGTTGTATTCATCGGTGCTGGAAGTGGAGTCAGTGATATGGTCACCGGTCAGAATCACACGTTTGTACAGGACAACCGGTTGACCTTCACGGGTCTGTTTCACTTCGGAATCACCCGGTACACGGCCAGAAGCCGCAGCGGAAGCATCCACATTAGTGTTGACCAGACGGAATTCAAGCGTTGCAGTCGCGCCAAGAATCTCTTTCGCACGCGCAGTATCCTGAATACCTGGCAGTTCAACGACAATACGATCCGCACCCTGACGCTGTACCAATGGTTCAGCAACACCCAGTTGGTTTACACGGTTACGCAGGATATTGATGTTCTGTTGAACGGCATACTCACGCGCTTCACTCAGGCGAGCATCTGTCATTACAGCACGCAGTGCGTTGCTGCCTTGAGCAGAAATCACCAGATCACGATGGCGTGGAGTTAAATAGGAGATAGCTTGATCACGCGTTTGGCTGTCACGGAAAACAACATTAGCACCATAGTTATCGGCTTTACGCACGTTGGTGTACGCAATGCTCTTATCGCGAAGATCGCTACGCAGGTTATCAATGGTTTGTTCCTGCAACTTGCTCAGCGCGGTATCCATGTCCACTTCCATCAGGAAGTGCACGCCACCACGTAGATCAAGACCGAGTTTCATCGGTTCTGCGGAAATAGCGGATAACCAGCGAGGAGTGGCCGCAGCTAAGTTAAGTGCCACAACGTACTTATCGCCAAGGACGCTCATCAGAGCCTCACGAGCACGAAGCTGTGTATCAGTGGTGTCAAAGCGTGCAAGAATCGCACCCTCTTCCAGGGCCACAGACTTAGCGGGGATTTTTTCTGCGTTTAAGGTGTTCTGGACCTGGATCAGCGTTTGCTCACTGGCGGCGACGCCGCGCGCGCCAGTGATCTGAACTGCCGGATCCTCACCATATAGGTTGGGAAGTGCGTATAGCAGACCGACGATAAACACGACGATCAGCATGATGTACTTCCACAAAGGATAGCGGTTTAGCACGGTAGTTCCCTTAGGGAAAAACGAATATTACAGCGCCTTCATAGTGCCTTTCGGCAGAACGGCAGCTACGAAATCACGCTTGATAACCACTTCAGTGGTGTCGTTTAACGCGATAGAGATATAGCCAGTTTCAGCTACTTTCACTACGCGACCAACCAGACCACCAGTAGTCAGCACTTCATCCCCTTTAGAGATGGAGTCCATCAGCTTTTTATGCTCTTTGGTACGTTTTTGCTGTGGGCGCAAGATCATGAAATAGAAGATCAGACCAAATACCACCAGCATAAGAATCAAAGAGTACGGGCTACCCTGCGCCGGAGCACCTGTTGCAGCAACCGCATCAGAAATGATAAAGCTCATTAAAAATCCCTCATTATTAAATTAATCAACATTCAAAGGTGGAACTGGTTTACCGATTCGCTCGTAAAAATCACTTACGAACTGCTCTAATTTACCCTCTTCAATGGCCTTGCGTAAACCTGCCATTAAACGCTGGTAATAGCGCAAGTTATGAATCGTGTTGAGGCGTGCACCGAGTATTTCGTTGCAACGGTCAAGATGATACAAGTAGGCACGTGAATAATTGCGACACGTATAGCAATCACACTCAGCATCCAACGTCGAAGTGTCATCTTTATGTTTCGCATTACGGATTTTCACCACGCCATCAGTGACGAAGAGATGACCATTACGTGCGTTACGGGTTGGCATCACGCAGTCGAACATATCAATACCGCGACGAACACCTTCAACCAAGTCTTCCGGCTTCCCTACGCCCATCAGGTAACGTGGCTTGTCAGCAGGAATTTGCGGACAAACATGTTCCAGAATACGGTGCATGTCTTCCTTCGGTTCACCTACAGCCAGGCCGCCGACAGCGTAGCCATCAAAGCCAATCTCTACCAGACCTTTTACCGAGATATCTCGTAAATCTTCGTAAACACTGCCCTGAATAATACCGAACAGCGCATTTTTATTCTCAAGAGAATCAAAGCGATCGCGACTACGCTGTGCCCAACGCAAAGACATCTCCATTGAACGCTTAGCGTAATCCCAGTCAGCTGGATACGGGGTACATTCATCGAAGATCATTACGATATCGGAGCCAAGATCGTATTGAATTTCCATCGATTTTTCTGGATCGAGGAAAATTGCATCGCCGTTGATTGGGTTGCGGAAGTGCACACCAGCTTCGGTAATCTTCCGGATGTCACCAAGGCTGAAGACCTGGAAACCGCCGGAGTCAGTCAGGATTGGACCTTTCCACTGCATAAAGTCATGTAAGTCGCCGTGCAACTTCATGATTTCCTGGCCTGGACGCAACCACAGGTGGAAGGTGTTCCCCAGAATAATTTGCGCGCCAGTGGCTTCAACTTCTTCCGGCGTCATCCCTTTCACGGTGCCGTAAGTGCCAACAGGCATGAACGCAGGCGTTTCTACAACGCCACGGTCGAACACCAGGCGGCCACGACGAGCGCGTCCGTCGGTAGTATCTAATTCAAATTTCACATTTCCTCCAGCATCAGAGAAACAGTCTGATGGTTAAGACAAAACGCCGTCGGAGTAACCGGCGGCGTAGAATTTAGTGATTACGCGCCTGGGCGCTCATCAATAGCCTGCGGATTGTACGTGATGAACATGGCATCCCCGTAACTAAAAAAGCGATATTCGGAACTAACAGCCTGTTTATAGGCATTCATGGTGTTTTTATAACCAGCAAACGCAGAAACCAGCATGATCAGAGTCGATTCCGGCAGGTGGAAATTGGTCACCAGCGCATCAATCACTTTGTATTGATAACCTGGGTAGATGAAAATTTGTGTATCGCCAAAGAAAGGTTCGATCAGGTCATTTTTTGCGGCCTGCGCCGCGCTTTCTAGCGAACGAACTGATGTCGTGCCAACCGCGATAACGCGATTACCACGTGCTTTACAGGCTAATACGGCATCAACAACATCTTGTGGCACTTCCGCATATTCGGAATGCATGATGTGATCTTCGATGCTATCAACGCGCACTGGCTGGAATGTCCCGGCGCCTACGTGCAGCGTGACAAACGCTTGTTCAATACCCTTGCTGCGCAGTGCTTCCAGTAACGGCTCATCAAAGTGCAGACCCGCAGTCGGAGCCGCAACAGCACCTGGTTTCTGGCTATATACCGTCTGGTACAGTTCGCGGTCAGACTCTTCATCCGGACGGTCAATATACGGTGGCAACGGCATATGGCCGATACTGTTTAAAATATCGAGCACGCTGCGTTCATCTTCAAACTGCACTTCGAACAGCGCATCGTGGCGCGCAACCATCGTGGCATGTACGCTTTCATCATCGCCCAACAACAACTCAGTGCCCGGTTTCGGTGCTTTAGAAGCACGGATATGCGCCAGAATACGTTTGTCATCAAGCATGCGCTCGACCAGCACTTCAATCTTACCGCCGCTCGCTTTACGACCAAAAAGACGCGCCGGGATTACGCGGGTATTGTTAAAGACCAGCAAATCTCCAGGGTTGAGCTTATCGAGCAAATCGGTGAAAGTGCCATGCGTTAAATTACCCGTCGGCCCTTCCAGCGACAGCAAACGACACCCACTACGCTGTGCTTGTGGATAATGAGCAATCAAGGATTCAGGTAATTCAAAGGAAAAATCGGCAACGCGCATGGTTTAGAACTCAAGACTTAAAAAGTGGCGCTACAGTCTAGTGCCAGGGGACTTTCCCTGCAAGGAATAAGCCGCCCTTACGCTATTTACGAATAAGGTTACTATGAATTTTCTCGCCCATTTACATCTCGCAAGCCTTGCTGACAGCTCACTTCTGGGTAATTTGCTGGCTGATTTCGTACGTGGCAACCCGGATGAAAGTTTTCCAGGCGATGTGGTGGCAGGCATCCGAATGCACCGTCGTGTGGATGTTCTGACCGACGGTTTACCGGAGGTGGCGATTGCACGTCAATGGTTCCGCCCTGAAACGCGCCGTGTCGCACCGATTACGCTGGATGTTATGTGGGATCATTTCGTTTCACGCCATTGGCAAACGCTAAGCCCGGATATCCCGCTACCAGAGTTTATCTCCAGCGCCCGCGCCAATATTGAACCGTTCTTATCGGACACCCCACCGCGCTTTATCAATCTGAATCAATATCTGTGGGAAGAGCGCTGGATGGAGCGTTATAGCGACATGGCATTTATTGCTAATGTTCTCAATGGCATGGCTAGCCGTAGACCAAAACTAGATGCTTTGCGAGCTTCCTGGCAAGATCTTGATGCTCACTATGATGAGCTTGAAGAGCTGTTCTGGCAGTTTTACCCACGCATGATGGCGATGGCCGAGCAAAAGAATTTGTAGCCTGTCGCAGCCTCACGATTAAATTCTTGCCCTTTTACAAAAAAGGGCTATTTTGGATCGCCGCTGTGCCAATATTCATTTTTTGATAGGTAAATCCTATCTGATTAATCGGCGCAGTGTGCTTGAGTTAGAGGGATTGCCACCCCTATACTCCCCCCCGTTGCGTTAACACTCACTTTAACAAAATTAACAGGAGTACATATGGTCCTGGTTACTCGTCCAGCCCCTGACTTTACAGCTGCAGCCGTTCTCGGTAGCGGTGAAATCGTTGAAAACTTCAACTTCAAAGCACACACCAATGGTAAAACCACCGTTGTGTTCTTCTGGCCAATGGACTTCACTTTCGTTTGCCCGTCTGAGCTGATTGCTTTTGACAAGCGTTACGAAGAATTCCAGAAACGTGGCGTAGAAGTCGTTGGTGTATCTTTTGACTCCGAGTTCGTTCACAACGCATGGCGTAAAACCCCTGTTGAAAACGGCGGCATCGGTGAAGTGAAATATGCGATGGTTGCTGACATTAAGCGTGAAATTCAGAAAGCTTATGGCATCGAACATCCAGACGCAGGCGTTGCTCTGCGTGGTTCTTTCCTGATCGACAAAAACGGTATCGTGCGTCACCAGGTTGTTAACGACCTGCCGCTGGGCCGTAACGTTGATGAAATGCTGCGTATGGTTGATGCGCTGCAATTCCACGAAGAGCACGGCGAAGTGTGCCCAGCTCAGTGGGAAAAAGGTAAAGAAGGCATGAACGCGTCTCCAGACGGCGTTGCTAAATACCTGAGCGAAAACGTTTCTAGCCTGTAATAGCTAAACGTTTTTGACGAGAAAGGCCGCGCAAGCGGCCTTTTTTATTACTAATCGACCCTTACTCTTTCTTTTCGCTGCGCACTTCGCGCCAGAGTTTCATCGCCATCCACAGCAATACCGCCACGCCAAGTATCAATACGCCCCAAATCAGCACTGTCTGCCACTGGCTTTTCCGCTCAACGGGAGAAACCGCATTCAAGCGTGCCTCACCGCCTAAGGTGATTTGTTCTTGCGCCTGCGCCGAGGCGAAAGTCTCAAGCCCCGTTTCTTTGCGGAGTTCCGGTGGAATGAGCATCCCGATGTCCAGCGCAGCACTTTTTGCCGTTCTATTGCCCCATGCCAGAGTAAATGGCGCGGTACCCTGAGCGTTAAAGATCAGAATCTGGCTCTCCCGTTTGCCGGTAATTTCAGGAAGCGATTCAGGAAGGCGCGCGTTAAGCGTTGTTATTTTTACCGCCTGAACAGGTTCATTCGGCATAATAATCGGCGCAGATGCTTTACCATTTAGCTGATAGATAACCTGTTTCGCGAGCGGATGCCACTCATCACTTTCTGCACGACGCCAGGCCATTTCAATCGGTAACACCCCATCTTCGTGAAGGGTAATCTCCAGTGAAGTCAGCGGCTGCGGGTGCGACCAGTGCCACACCGCTTCAATTAGAGAAGTTTTACTCGCCGTGGCGGTCAGACTGATACGTTCCTGCGTTGGTGACTCATGCTCTCTTACAGCATTGACACCGGTTAGCTGAACCGAATGCGGCTGAGCGTCAAACACCAGCAACAAATAACGCAGCTTATTTGGCGTCATCGTTACATTTATGTCCAGTTTATCGAGGGTGAGCCTGTCGCTCCCACTGCTTAAGTCCATCAGCGGTGCGTCGTCGGAAAGCTGATTCCATTCCCGAAGGTCATAGCTGTAATAGAGCGAAACTTTACCTTGCCAGTTTTCTGCTGGCTTATCCCAGATAAGTTGCAACTGGGAAATATTGAGGGGTTGCTGCTGATCTTCTGGAAGCGTCAGCAAATAACTTTGCCCCATGCTTTTAACATTTTCACCTTCCAGCCGGATCTCAATCCCATTTTTTGAACGCAGGATAACCGACTCCGAACGTACGCCCGCTTGCTGGTTGGCTCGGGTATCCGCAGAAGAGTCCAGCGTGAAAATACGCAAAGCAACCGGTTCAGAAACCACAGCCGAAGAGGTTTGCGCCTCAAGACTAAACGGAACGGCTTCACCCTGATGGTTAAAAACGCGCACATCGCGCAGGTCTGGCCAGACGCTTTGTTGATAGACATTGAGTGGTAATTCAACACGATACCAGGGAGATGGCGCAGCCAGGTACAACTCGCTGCCATAGGCATAATCCTGTGGTGTCTGTGCTATTTCTTCCACGGCCAAAACGGGAAGTGCGGCGCATAACATTGCCCCGAGCATAAATCCTTTATTCCATTTCATTCCTCTTCTCCCTTTTTCAGCGCCAGCCCTGCCTTTGGTGGCAGAGGCGAGAAATAGCCCACAATCAATACCAGCACAGCCACGCCAATAAAGGCAATCGCCCGTGCCAGCCCGCCGCCTCTGGCGCTGTCTACCAGCATCAATTTTACAATCACAATTCCCAGCAGAACGGCCCCTGCTACCCATACCTGCCGTGAGCCCCGGCGTGTTGCGTAGAGCATGGTGACCAATGCCCCCAACATCCAGAAAAGGGCAAAGCTGGTTTGCACCAAACGCGATTGCCACAGGCTTCCAGCATACCAGGCAATATCGCCATAAGCCGCAAGTGCGCGTAGCAAAAGCCCATTTCCCCACCAGAACACCAGCCCTGCCATCACCATCAGCAGATACTGCCGACGTACTGCCCACGCAGGGACTTGCTGGAAAAGGTGACGTGCATAGCAGAACACAGCAAGTATCGCGAAACCGGCACCTTCCTCGAGTGGATTGACCAGCGGAATATAACGATGCTGGAAGACCACACCATCCAACAAATTGCCAAACACCAGCAGTAAAACCAGGATTGGCAGCACAGGAGCGACGCCCAACACATTGTAAACCACCGGCCAGTTTCTAAATGGCCATACATTACGTTTCGCGCCAGCCTGAACCAGCAAGATAATTATTGCCCCAAAGGCCATCGTCAATCCGGCTCGCCACGCCTCCATTCCCCAGCCCAGCGATTCGATAAACCAGTAATATTCCATCCCCAACGCCATCAATATCAGCCAGAAAAGGGATAAATGTAGCCCCTGAGAAATTTTTACAGGCTCCCTGTCACCTTCTTTCCACAGCATCAATACTGCCGATGGGAATGCGACGCACCAGGCAAGGTTTTTCCAGTCAAGGCTAAACAGATGTTGCTGTTCAGCCAATTGATAGCTCAGTCCCAGCAGGATTGCTGGCCACAAGAGCCATTGCGCCCATTTCATCTCCGGCCATGCCAGATTCATACTGCCGTAGCGCCATAACCAAACTGACAGGCCGACTAAGGCAAGCACGCCAAACCCGGCTGCCGGTTGAGTGTGGAACGCCAGCAACGAACCTCCGCTGAGCGCGACACACCAGAAAATTATCCCACCGGCGAGCAAAGCATGACTGATATAGGCCTGGATACCACGCCATAGCCACGCGGCAGCAAGCCAGGTCGCGCTCAAAATGGCAAAGATCATTAATGTTGAAAGGGGTCTCACATCGTCAATGCAAGCCCACATCGCGCTAAGCCACGCCAAGACCAGTAAACCGGTGCCGCTGTAACTCATACGGCGCTGATGTTGTTGAACACCCAGCCACAATATTCCCAACCCTTCCAGAGCCCAGGCCATTGATGTCCAACGAGCAGAGAGTGCCAGAGGGATAGCCAGCGTGGCGAAAGCCCCTCCCAAGGCAAGAGCCGCCAGAACCAAAGGTTTTCCTGCTGAAGGATAGCGTTTGAGTACCATCCAGCCGAGCATCAAGTAAGCGCCACCATAACTGAGTGCACTTAACGCCGGTCCCCAGACGAAGTGCTGTGTAATGGCATACTGCATGCCAAACCCCACCAGCGGCGGGGCAAACAGCAGTACCCCGTCGATAATGCGCGCCCCTTTATTTTGCGCACGCAACGATAAGGCCACGCTCAAGACACCAAACAATAAAATGTTCGCGATCAGAAATAGCTGGCAGCTCAGGTAAAACGCTGGCTGGTAGTCCTGCATTCCCCAAATTCCGCCAATACCAAAAGTGAAGAGCATTCCCAATAGATTGAGTTCACGCCAGTGCTGCCAGGCACTGATCGCCAGAATCCCACCAGAGAGCAACAAATAGAACGAGAAGAGAGCGACATGACTGCCTCCCCCGGTAGAAAGCAGTATCGGAGCCAGGTAACCGCCAAGGCTTGCAAGCATTGCCAGGCTCAATGCCCGCTGCAATACAGCCAGCGCAACACTTGCCGCACAGACCAGAATCAGTAACGCAAAAGCCAGCCCCATCGGCAGCATTTGCCACAACCGGAAAGCGCCAAAGATGGTCAAATAGAGCGTGCCTGTTGCCCCACCCTGTAGGATAAGCGCGTAGACCGGCTGTTTATGCCTAAGCCGCCAGCCAAATACCAGCAACACCAAAGCACCCAGCGCCACCGTTATCACCCGCAGTTCGAGTGGGAAAAGCGAGCGTTCAACGGTGTAGCGCAGCAGAAACGAAAACCCAAGAAATAGCAGGATAATACCCAGCTTTGCCAGTGGATTTCCGCGCATAAACCAACGCACCAGCGATGTCACCACGCCGCTAAGCAATTTGTCTTGTTCCGCAGGTGCCGTGTTTGTATCTACTTTTTCGTAAACTCGCTCAACCGAAGTTGAATTGTTGGCCCAGAGGTTTGCTACCACTGGGGCCGCAACATTTTGCGGCACATTTTCTGCGACAAACTCATCAGCGGCAATTTGAGAAGGTACCTGAGATGGCGGTGACGAAACCACTCCCTCCTCAACACTCAATGGCGAAGACGGCGATTCAGTACGATTTTGCTCGAGGGTTTCAATACGCTTTCTGAGCAATATTATTTCATCGCGCGCCTGCCCGCTTCGGCGCCATGCCCCAATAGCCAGAATGGGCGCAATCACCAAAACTAAAAATAGAACTATACCCGCAAGAATTATTAAATCGTCCATGTCATGACCTTCATCCAGGAAGAGGCATATTGTTTAACTTTGGCACACTAAATATCGGTACACCATTTACGACTGACAAACGGCAAAAAATAGGAATTTGTCCTGAGAGGATTATCCTGGTGGATATGATGACCCGGGGATTAAAACGCAAAACAAGAACATCCCATCACACCCCAGAATGCCCCTTCATCCGCAATCGGGATTGCCGATTTACGCGCAGTGTCATGCTGGTGACCATGCACATTACAACTCCCACAACACTGATGAACCTGCGCCATCATGCCAACTTTCGCGGCTTCTGGTGGTGCTGAGCGGTAATGTCCAGGCACAGTGGTGACCGGTGACCATTCAGGCACGACCGGAATTGGCGGCGGTGCCAACGGCGTAAATGCCCCAGCGGCATACACCACTTTCCCATCCACCAGCGTAAGCACCGATTCAATCCCTTTAATTTCATCCTCGGTTACTTTGAAGAAATCTTTCGAAAGCACGACCAAATCCGCCAGTTGCCCGGTTTTAATGCGACCTTTTTTACCTTGTTCACTGGAAAACCATGCGCTGCCTGCCGTCCACAACTCCAGTGCCACTTCGCGTGAAAGCCGGTTATTGTCGTCATACATTTGCATGCCGCCAACGGTACACCCCGATACCAGCCAGTAAAGCGCCGTCCATGGGTTGTAGCTGGCAACTCGTGTCGCATCTGTGCCTAATCCAACAGGGAGTTCAGCGGCAAGCATTTTGGCAATCGGTGGCGTTTGTTTGACGGCTTCGATGCCATAGCGTGCGGCATAATATTCCCCCTGAAACGCCATACGGTGCTGTACAGCAATCCCACCGCCCAACGCTTTAACACGCTCGATATTTTTCTCGGTAATCGTTTCTGCATGGTCGAAAAACCAATGCAAACCATTAAACGGGATATCGCGATTCACCTTTTCAAACACATCCAACATACGGCTGATGGATTCGTTATAGGTCGCGTGCAAACGGAATGGCCAACGATGCTCTACTAAATGGCGTACCACTCGTTCCAGCTCTTGCTCCATGCCTTCTGGCAAATCGGGGCGTGGTTGCAAAAAGTCTTCAAAATCAGCGGCGGAAAACACCAGCATTTCACCCGCGCCATTCGCGCGATAGAAATCCGTTCCCTGCCCCGGTTTGAGCATATCCGTCCATTTTTCAAAATCTTCCAGCTCATGCTGTGGGCGCTGGGTAAACAGGTTGTAGGCAATGCGCACCGTCATCTGTTTTTGCGCGTGAAGCTGGTCGACAATCTGGTAATCCTCGGGGTAATTCTGGAAGCCGCCCCCCGCGTCAATGGCGCTGGTCACGCCGAGTCGATTGAGTTCGCGCATAAACTGGCGCGTGGAATTAACCTGCATCTCCAGCGGCAGCTTCGGCCCTTTTGCCAGCGTCGAATACAAGATCATCGCATTCGGCTTGGCTATCAGCATCCCGGTTGGGTTGTCGTTGCGATCGCGCATGATTTCACCGCCCGGCGGATTGGGCGTCTCTTTGGTGTAACCCACCGCTCGAAGTGCCGCCTGGTTTAGCAGTGCACGGTCGTAAAGATGCAGCACAAAAACGGGCGTATCTGGAGCCGCCTCGTTGAGTTCTTCAAGCGTTGGCATACGGCGCTCAGCAAACTGAAACTCCGTCCACCCTCCAACCACACGTACCCACTGCGGCGAAGGGGTACGCAAAGCCTGCTCTTTTAGCATCCGCAGTGCATCCGCAAGCGATGGCACACCTTCCCAACGTAGCTCCAGGTTGTAATTGAGCCCTCCACGAATAAGGTGCAAATGTGAGTCATTAAGGCCGGGTATTACCGTATGGCCTTGAAGATCAACTCGCTGTGTTTCCCCACTCGCAAAGCTCATCACCCACGACTCATTTCCTACTGCGATAATTTTTCCGTCTTTGATAGCCACCGCTTCAGCCAGCGGCGCTTCGCTATCGAGCGTGTGAAACTGCCCGTTGGTGAGAATTAGTGAAGCAGATTGCGACATAACCTGTTCTCCTCGGTGAAACGTTATTTTTTCAGCCAGCCCGCAAACAGACGCGTCATGATGGGCATCCATAGCCACACCACTAACGCCACCACTAACGCGTCATTGATGAGATGTAACAAAAGCGACCCATGCAGCGAAGGGAAAATCATAGCGGTGATACGTGGCACTACATTAGTGCTTGGGAAAATCACGGCCAGCGTTATCAGGAATTGCTTCCACTGTGCCGGACGTTTGATCGTTGGTGTTTCCGGGGTGAACCAAAATGCATTTTCGGTGCGCACTTCCAGATGATCGTCCTGGCTGAGGATCGGTTTGATCTCATCAACCAATGCTTCACGCTCAGCCGATTTCGTCCAGGTGGTGAGATTCTCCAGCGTGTCGAAGCGGATAACGATGTTGTACACATCGTTCCCGGTCGTTGGGCGAATAACATGCACACCGCGATGCCCTGGATAACGAGCGGCGGCAGGCATGATTTTCTCAAGCCACTGCTCATAACGCGCGGCCTGCCCCGCTTTAAGGGCGTGAGTAATCACCAGCGTAACCGTGTTGTTGTCCGCCATAGATCAGGCTTTCCGTTCCGGCGCATCATGAACCATGGTGTAGGCATAATCGACCCCAATGCCATACGCGCCGCTATGCTCACGCACCAGATCCATTACTGCATCGTAAGTGTCGCGTCGCGCCCAATCGCGTTGGTATTCCAGCAGTACTTGCTGCCAGGTCACTGGCACCGCACCCGCCTGCACCATGCGGTCGATTGAGCGCTCGTGCGCATCCACCGACGTGCCGCCTGAGGTATCAGTCACTACGTAAACCTCGAAGCCCTCTTCTAGTGCCATTAGCGCCGGGAATGTCAGGCATACTTCGGTCCACAGCGCAGAGATAATCAGCTTCTTGCGCCCGGTCGCTTTCACCGCTGCAACAAAAGCAGCATCTTCCCAGGAGTTCATTGAGGTGCGTTCGATTGGGGTTATTTCAGGATGAACAGCCAGCAGTTCGGGCCAGATGTAACCGCTGAAGCTTTTAGTTTCGACCGAGGTATAAATGGTAGGAACGTTAAAGATCTTGCCCGCTTTTGCCAGCGCTACCGTGTTGTTTTTCAAAGCTTGGCGGTCAATATTGGCGACGCCAAAAGACATTTGTGGCTGATGGTCGATAAAAATCAGAGTGGAGTTGGTGGGGTCGAGAAGTTCACGTATAGACATAAAGTTTTCCTTAAATTTCATCTGATTGATTAGGGAGATAGTCCAAGCGGCTGCCTCCCAAACGGTATGAGATCTGGAAATGTCTAACTTAAGGGGATCTTATTGAAGGGAACGAAAACTAAGAATAGCACCGGTTTTCCCCTTCGCTCGGCAAAAGGGAAACCGGTTTCAGGATACCTAATTACGCCACACTGAAACTGAAACCGCAGGCAGCAACAGTTCGCAGTTTTCAAACGTCGCTTCACCTTCCAGCTGCGTCCAGACTTTGTCGTTTAACAGCGGTTCCCACGGCAGCGTGACTGCGGCTTGTTCACCACGGTTGATCGCTACCAGTACGCGCTCACCCTGGTAAACACGCACAAAGACCACCACGTCGCCTTCGGCGTAAATCACCTGACAGCCGCCGTGGCGCAAAGCGCGGCTTTTGTGGCGCAATTTGCCAAGGCGCTGGTAAAGCGCCAGCAAATCCTGATCCTGCCGATCGGGGTCCCATGGGAATGGCTTGCGGCAGAACGGGTCGTTATTACCATCCAGACCGACCTCATCGCCGTAGTAAACACAAGGCACACCAGGCCAGCAATACAGCCACACTACAGCCAGCGGCAATCGCGCAACATCCTTACCGAGGATCGACTTGAAACGTGCAGTGTCATGACTATCAAGCTGGTTAAACATGCGCAATTGCTGCTGCTGAGAAAGCCCCGCACGATATTCATCCATCCAGGCCATACATGTTTGTGCGTCGATATGCTGCGGATCGTAAGAAATATCGGTATTTGCAAGGAAGCCCCAGACTGGGAAAGTAAAACCGCGATAGTTCATCGCCGCATCTTCGGCGTCGGTCTGTAACCACTGGCGCGCATCACCAAAATGCTCACCCAAAATATAGGCTTCGGGATTAGTTTCTTTCGCCGCTTTGGTGATACCGCTGACGTGCAGCAAATTGTTTTTTGCCCCGCCCGCTTCACCAAGCATATGCACCACATCCAGCCGCCAGCCGTCGATGCCCCACGGTTCACGCAGCCAGTGGCGCACAACGCTGTCTTCGCCCTGGTAAATTTCATCAACTAGCGTGGCAGATTGATAATCGAGCTTTGGCAAACTGGAGTACCCAAGCCAGTCGAGCGCATGCCCCTCCTGGTTATAGCTGTAAAAATCACGCCATGGAGATTGTGGATTGTGGCTCGCCCCCTCTCCATGAGTTTGCTGCCTGTCAAACCACTGATGCGTATCACCACTGTGGTTAAACACCCCATCGAGCATCAGGCGCATGCCGTATTTCTGAGTATTTTTACGCAAACGTAAAAAGGCGTGATCGCCGCCGAACTGCACATCTACGTGGCGATAATCCTGAGTATCGTATTTATGTACGCTCGGCGCGGTAAAGATCGGATTGAGATACAGCGCGGTGACACCCAGCTTTTTCAGGTACGGCAGGTTTTCGCTAATCCCATCCAGATCGCCGCCATAAAATGTCGATCCGCCGGCATCTCCACTGAGCGGTTCGTCCCAATTGCGCAAAACAATGTCGCGTTTTGCCGCATGGTGATAATAAACCTGATCCTGCTCGGGCGAGCGTTGCTCACTACGCGCAAAACGATCGGGGAAAATTTGATAGAAGATCTGATCCTGTACCCATTGCGGGCCGTCATCCGGAAGATCAACCGCAAACTGCTCAAGTCTTGCAGGCGGAATTGATCCCAAACCTTGCGGTGTTAGCCAGCGCTGTTTATCCAACCACAGCAGCTTGAAGCTGTAGCGTCGGCGCGGCTGCCCTTCGGTTAGATCAATCACGCCGCGCCATGCCACCACTCCTTCTTCAGGAGCCACTTTTTGGCGCGTCATCTGTATTGAGGTTTCTTCATTATCCTTTTCGTAACGCAGAACTACACGCTGCGGTAAATCATCGCCAGAAACCCACAGCGTGATATACAACTTGTCTTTACGTGTTTGTATGAAAGGGGGCACCGGAAGGTGCCATGCATTCAACATAATCGTATCCCCAGAAAATTTATTGCGCCACCTTGCCACAGCGTAGCTGGCTATCACTCATCGTTGCTATTTTTATTGGGGGATGAAAGCGGGGGATGAGAAATTGAGCCGTTTGCTTAATAAGTTAGCGCTACCTATAGTGAGAATATTCTCACCGTTCAGGAGACCGTTATGTCTATCGTCCGAAATATTACGCTGCTTCTTTGCGTGGTCTGGTCTGCCAATTCTCTGGCAAATTCGGCTTACGAATCTCTGCAGTTTGGCAAATATAAACAGCAAATTATCAGTGACTTGAAGAAGGCTTGCCACCCGCAGAAGAAGACATCTGATGAGGTTTGGGCGAATAAAATCCTCTCTAACGAGGATAACAAAGCCTATATCCGTGATGCGAGGATTGCGCTTGAGCGCAACAACGAGAAAAACTACTGGGATGCAATAAGTAAAGTGGAATGCCCGGAGATGTAAGCAAGAAGGTGGATGTCGCTTTCGCTAGTCCACCTGACAACGGTGATTATACTCCGTTGCTGCTTTCGCTTGCGGCGAGTATCTGGCGGCGTTTGAATAGCCAACCGACCAACAGCAAAACTATCCACACACAGCCAACATACAGTGAAATGCGGGTGTCCGGGTGCCAGCCGATAAGCGCGATAATAAACACCAGGAACACTAGCCCGACTGCTGTAGTTGCAACGCCGCCCGGTACCGGGAATTTCAGCGCCTTTGTTTGTTCTGGTGAGAGTTTGCGGCGGAAAGCAATCTGCGACAGCAGAATCATTATCCATACCCACACGGTGGCAAAGGTTGCCAGCGACGCAATCACCAGGAAGACATTTTCTGGAATTAGGTAATTTAACACTACCGCCAGCAACAACGCGAAACACATCACTAAAACCGTCACCCACGGGATACCATTACGTGAGGTTTTAGCGAAGACTTTCGGCGCACTGCCCTGCTCTGCCATGCCGTGTAACATGCGACCCACGCCAAATACATCGCTGTTAATCGCAGAAAGTGAAGCGGTGATCACCACAAAGTTCAGAATACCTGCCGCCGCCGTTATCCCCATATGCTGGAAGGTCAGCACGAACGGGCTGCCTCCGGTTCCCACGAGGTTCCATGGGTAAATCGACATGATCACAAACAGCGTACCCACATAAAACACCAGGATACGCAGCGGTACGGAGTTGATGGCGCGCGGAATAGATTTTTCCGGGTCTTTCGCTTCACCGGCAGTAATACCGATGATTTCAATGCCGCCGTAGGCAAACATCACCATCTGCAATGACATAATCATGCCTATCCAGCCATTGCTGAAGAAGCCGCCATTGCTCCATAAGTTATGAATACCTGTTGGCTGGCCGCCGTTACCAATACCCCACACGATGATACCGATACCGGCAGCAATCATGATGATGATGGTGGCAACTTTAAAGAACGAGAACCAGAACTCCAGTTCGCCAAACACTTTCACGCTCATCAGGTTGATGGCACAGATAATCAATACAACGCTCAAAACCCAGACCCAATGCGGCACTGCTGGGAACCAGAGCCCCATATAGATACCGAAGGCGGTAACATCCGCAATCGCTACTATCAGGATTTCAAAACAGTAGGTCCAGCCAGTGATGTAACCCGCCAGCGGGCCAAGGTTATCTTGCGCGTAACGCGAAAATGAACTGGCTGAAGGGTTATGAACCGACATCTCACCAAGTGCACGCATAATGATATATGCAGCAACACCGCCAATGATGTAGGCCAGCAACACACTCGGCCCGGCCATTTTGATAGCATCTGCCGAGCCATAAAACAGCCCGGTGCCAATTGCCGAACCCAACGCCATAAAGCGTATGTGTCGGGTACTCAAGCCACGCTTAAGTTTATTAGCGTTTTCCATTGATTCCATACCTGCTTAACAATAAAAAAAACCACGGAGCTAAGCCCCGTGGTTGAACATAATTTTAATTTTTAGTGGGCGGCGGATGCCACCTGTCGCCCTGCGGCGCGGTCCCAAATGATGGCAATAACCACCATGACAACCGTTGGTGCCAGCCATGCCAACCCCTGATCCGCAAGCGGTAAACGCGCCGTCCAGGCTGGTAAAACATCACTGATTGCCGAAGCTTTAATCCCATCAAGAATACCGAACAAGGTACTGATGATCATTGCCGGAGCGATAACGCGAGTTGAATTATGCCACCACGGACGGGTGAAACTCAGTACCACCAGCGCAATACACGGTGGGTAAATCGCCGTCAGCACTGGAATCGAAATCTGAATCAAATGGCTCAGACCGAGGTTAGAAACCACCATCGAGAACAGGCCAAGGATAAACACCAGCGAGCGGTAAGACAGCGGCAGATACTGGCTGAAGAACTCAGCACACGCACAAGTCAGGCCAATCGCCGTTACCATACACGCCAGGAAAATCAGTGCCGCGAGGAAGAAGCTACCGGCACCACCGAAGGTATGAGCAACATACGCATGCAGAATTGCGGCACCGTTCGCGTTTTGATCGCTAACCAGCGATGCACTGTCAGAACCCAGTCGGAACAGAGCAAGGTAAATCAGCGTTAAACCAACACCTGCAATCAGGCCAGCCCAGATGGTATAGCGCGTCAGCAAACGAGATTCAGTAACGCCACGCGAACGCGCCGCGTTAACAATGACAATCCCGAAGACCAATGATGCCAGCGTATCCATGGTCAGATAACCATTGACGAAGCCGTTAGAAAACGCCGCATGTTGGTATGCTTCGGTCGCGGTGCTGATACCGCCTGCAGGCCACAGAATCGCGCCGACTGACAACGCCAATAACGCGACAATTTTTACCGGAGCCAGCACATGACCGACGGTATCCAGCAATTTTCCCGGATACAAAGAGATGGCCATAACAATGGCAAAATAAACCAGGCTGTAGATAAACAGCGCAAGTTCACTGCTGCCTACCAGCGGCGCAATCCCAACTTCGAAGGAGACAGTCGCTGTACGAGGTGTCGCAAACAGCGGACCAACGGCCAGATAACAAACGGTGGCCAACAGCACGCCAGCACGGCGGCCAATTGGCGAGCTCAGGCTATCAATACCACCACCAACGCGGGCAATAGCGACAATAGTCAGAACGGGCAGGCCAACAGCGGTGACCAGGAAGCCAAGGGAGGCAATCCAGACATGCTCACCAGCCTGTAAACCCACCATTGGCGGGAAAATGATATTGCCTGCTCCGACAAACAGCGCAAAGGTCATAAAGCCCAGTGCGAGGATGTCTCGAGATTTCAAATGATGAGTCATAAAATTTATGCAGCCTGTGGATGTGTGGTGTTGAAAGTATTCAAATTTTTATACCTGTTAACTCGGCATAAAAGCGGCAATTGGTAGTTACGACAGCGGAAAATCCTTTCCGGGATCGGTGGAGAAGAATAGTTGTTTGAATTACCACTCAAATCCAGTCGGACTACTAATTACAGGGCCGCAATTAAAACGCTTATAGCGAATGAAGGCAAGAAGGGATCCAAAAACCAGATTGATATACTTAAATTAACCATGAAAGCAGAGGATTAGTTTATCCATCAGAAATGATTATGGTCGTTTATATGGTTAAAATATCACCAACGGAGGGTTTTTGATTTACATCTGAGTAAAAAAAAGACAGACCAGAAGACTGGCCTGTGGAAAGTTATTTTGACACGGTTTGAGTAAGCTACTCTGCCTGAATGGCTTTCTCGTTAACAATGAGACGCTCAGGCAGTACAAAGGAAAACGTCGTTCCTATACCCAGTTGGCTTTCGATATGGAGCCGCGCATCGTGGTGGCTCAAAGCATGTTTTACTATCGCCAGCCCCAGTCCACTGCCACCGGTTTGCCGTGAACGCGCTTTGTCGACACGGTAGAAACGCTCGGTCAATCGCGGAATGTGTTCAGCTGAAATGCCAGGCCCCGTGTCTGCAACACTAAAGCAGGCACCACCGGCAATCCTTTTCCAGCTCACCGTAATATATGTGCCATCTGGCGTATGGTTTACTGCGTTGTATACGAGGTTTGAAATCGCACTGCGCAATTGTTCTTCATTACCAAACACTTTCAGGGTTGAGTCGATATCAAACTGTAACGTCTGTCTTTGCTGGCTGAGGGTTTGCGCTTCGCGCTCCACCACACGCAACATCAGTGGCACATCAATCTTTTCATTGAGCACCATCGCCGGAGCTGCTTCAATTTTTGACAGCGTGAGAAGCTGCTTAACCAGCCCTTCCATACGCGAGGTTTGTTCGCGCATGGTGCCCAGCGCTTTCTCGCGCAACGGGCCTTCAAGGGTTTGATCCTGCATCATCTCCAGGTAGCCTTGTAGCACCGTCAATGGTGTACGGAGTTCATGGCTAACGTTGGCAAAAAAGTTACGGCGTGCCCCTTCAAGTTGGTGCATCTGAGTCACATCACGCGCCACCAGCAGCCACTGTTCGTCGCTGTAAGGCATTACGCGAAATTCCAGATGACGGCCATTGTTGAGCACGAGAGTCAGCGGGCGAGCAAAATCTTTCTGCGACAAATAGCGTGTAAATTCAGGGTAACGCAGCAAGTTAAGGATGTTTTGCCCGTTATCGTCCGGCCAGCGTAAGCCCAGCAACTGTTGAGCCAGGCCGTTACACCAAAAAATCGTCCCTTCTTCAGTGGTAAGCACAACCGCATCGGGCAATGATTCCGCACCGCTACGAAAGCGCTTAATCAGGTTACCTAACTCTTTGCGGCGTTTTTTATTACGCAACTGCATCTGGTGAAGGCCGTAGAGCAACGGATCCCAGCTCCCCCGCCCTGGCGGAGGCGTCATGCTGCGATCAACCCACAACCACCACGACAAACGCAGCAAATTCCAGAAATGCCAAACCAGCAGCCCAGTGACTGCCAGTAATAAAAACCAGGGTAAATGGCCAAAAATAAGGCCTAAAATGACGGCAGGTATACAACAGAGCAGCAGCTCCAGTACCAGCCTTTTCCATGACAACCGTTCCAGCACGCGTCACTCTCCTGATAAGGAATTAAAAGCGGGTTGAGAACCGATAACCCGTACCGCGTACTGTTTGTACCATTCTGTCATGCCCACTATGTTCGAGCGCTTTGCGTAACCGCCGAATATGTACGTCCACCGTTCGGTCTTCGACATAAACATTGGTGCCCCATACATGATTGAGCAATTGTTCACGGCTATACACCCGCTCCGGGTGCGTCATAAAGAAGTGTAATAACTTAAACTCGGTTGGCCCCATATCCAGTGGGTTTTCACCGGCCATGACGCGGTGCGACGACGGATCAAGTGTTAGCCCCTGCATATCGATCACTTCTTCTACTGCCATAGGAGAAATACGACGCATGACAGCTTTAATGCGTGCCACCAGCTCCTTCGGGGAAAATGGCTTTGTAATATAATCATCAGCCCCGACTTCAAGGCCACGCACACGATCTTCTTCTTCGCCACGCGCTGTCAGCATCATCACCGGGATCTCGCGGGTCAATGCTTCACGTTTCAGATGTTTAATAAACTGAATACCAGAGCCGCCTGGCAGCATCCAGTCCAGCAAAATCAGGTCAGGAAAGGGTTCAATAAGCAGATTCACTGCGCTGTCATAATCTTCCGCTTCTACAGGTTGAAAACCGTTTTGTTCGAGCACAAAGCTCACCATCTCACGGATTGGAGCTTCATCTTCTACGACTAAAATACGCTTCGCCATGATTCGCCCTGCTCAAGGAATAATTATTGTTGTTTCAATGCGGCGCCATTATGCGTCAGATTTATGACAGATTTATGAAAAACATGACTGTTTGATGACCCATCACTTTGATTTATGACACAGAGACATATGCCGTTTTTTGCCTCGTCCCCTTATAATCGGGACTTCATTTTTAAGCCACCGGACAGGTCATGCGCATAATTCACACATCAGACTGGCATCTTGGTCAAAATTTTTATACCAAAAGTCGCGGTCCTGAGCACCAGGCTTTTCTTGAATGGCTGCTCAACGCTGTCGTTGAAAATGATGTGGATGCCATAATCGTCGCGGGTGACATTTTTGATACCGGCTCGCCGCCAAGCTATGCGCGAGAATTGTATAACCGCTTTGTGGTGCAGCTTCAGGCGACGGGATGCTCGCTCGTGGTGCTGGCCGGAAACCATGATTCCGTCGCGACGCTTAATGAATCTCGCGAACTCATGGCCTGCCTGAATACATATGTCATTGCCAGCGCCCGCCATGATACCAGCCAGCAAGCTATTGTTCTAAAATCCAAAAGCGGTCAACCCGGTGCGATTCTCTGCCCTATTCCATTTTTGCGCCCACGCGATATTCAAAATAGCCAGGCGGGGCTGTCCGGCCATGAGAAACAGCGTTCATTAATGGAAGCCATCAGCGAGCATTATCAACAGTGCTATCGCGCGGCCTGCGATTTACGCGCTGATGCCAGGCTGCCAATTATCGCTACCGGGCATTTAACTACAGTAGGCGTCACCAAAAGCGATGCGGTACGCGACATCTATATTGGCACGCTTGATGCTTTCCCGGCGCAGCATTTCCCGAATGCCGATTACATCGCGCTTGGCCATATTCATCGTGCGCAATTAATTGGCGGCACCGAACATATCCGTTACAGCGGTTCACCTATTCCGCTTAGTTTTGACGAAACAGGCAAGAATAAGAGCGTTTATCTGGTTGAGTTTAATGAAGGTAAGCTTCACGAAGTTACCCCGCTGACGGTTCCTGTCAGCCAACCTTTAGCCGTTATCAAAGGCTCGCTGTCTGAGATTGAACAGCAACTAGAACAGTGGCGTGATGCCCCCGCAGAACCCAAAGTGTGGCTGGATATTGAAATTGCCACCGACGAATATCTACATGATATGCAACGCCATATTCAGCAACTGACCGAAACACTCCCCGTGGAGGTGGTTTTGCTACGTCGCAGCCGTGAGCAGCGAGAGCGCGTAATTGCTCAGCAGCATAAAGAAACGCTGAGTGAACTGACGGTTGAGGAAGTATTTGAGCGCCGTTTGGTTCAGGAAGAGACCACCGAAGAACGCGCGCAGCGCCTGCGCACTCTGTTTGCTCAAACCGTAGCAAGCCTGCATGACACGGAGGAACAGGCATGAAAATCCTTAGCCTGCGGTTAAAAAACCTCAACTCCCTGAAAGGGGAATGGAAAATTGATTTCACCAGTGAGCCTTTTGCCAGCAACGGATTATTTGCTATCACCGGGCCAACCGGTGCGGGAAAAACCACGCTGCTCGATGCGATTTGTCTCGCGCTTTACCACAAGACCCCGCGCCTCAATACTGTCTCACAGTCGCAAAATGATTTAATGACACGAGACACCGCCGAATGCCTGGCGGAAGTGGAGTTTGAAGTTAAAGGAGTGGCGTACCGTGCTTTCTGGAGCCAGAACCGGGCACGCAACGCGGTAAACGGCAATCTGCAAGCCCCGCGCGTAGAACTTGCTGAAGTGGAAAGCGGCAAGATTGTCGCCGATAAAGTCAAAGATAAGCTCGATATCACAGCAAAACTGACCGGGCTGGATTACGACCGTTTCACCCGCTCAATGATGCTTTCGCAGGGGCAATTCGCTGCCTTTTTAAATGCCGATGCCAATGACCGGGCTTCCCTGCTTGAAGAGCTTACCGGAACTGAAATCTACGGCACCGTTTCAGCGGCAGTATTCGAAAACCATAAAAATGTGCGCAGCCAACTTGAGAATCTGCAAGCCCAGGCTGCGGGTGTGGCGTTATTAAGCGAAGAGCAGCGTCAGCAGCTTTCTGAGAGTTTGCAGGCACTTACTACTGAAGAAAAAGTACAGCTTGCAGAACAGATTAAACTCCAACAGCAGCAGCAGTGGCTCGGCCTGCTTTCGCAGCTCACGCAGAAGCATACGCAGACCCAACAGGCGTTGAATGCAGCAACCCATGCGATAACAGAAGCGGCACCGCAGTTAGAAAAACTCACCCGAGCGCAACCCGCAGAAAAATTGCGCCCGGACTGGAAACGGTTACAGGAATTACAAACCACTCTACAAGCAACGCGCATTAAAACTGAAGAAGTGAACACTCGCTTACTTCAGACAATGGTACGCCGCCAGCAAACCCGGCTCGCAGCAGCAAGCCAGGCTGCAAAACTAACTGATGAGAACACTCAACTTCAGGAATGGCTGAAAACCCACGGACATTTTCGCTTGTGGGGCGCAGAACTGGCGGGCTGGCGAATGGCTTTCAGTCAGCAACAGCGTGATGCCACTCAGCTACAAACTTTGCAACGAGATATCGACGCCAGTCAGAAAAAACTCGCTCTGCTGCCCGTCAGTGAATTTTCTCTTAGCGCAAATGAAGTTAGTGCTCATTTACAGACGACGATTGCCTCACGCCCTCAGCGCCAGAGGCTTGCAACGCTTCAACCGCAGATCTCCTCATTACTCAAGCGCAAAGCTCTTCAGCAACAAGAGCTCGCCATTCTTGAGAAACAGATTACCGAGGGCGATGCGCAGCTGGTGCTTAAACGTCAGCAATATAAAGAACGCCGCCAGCATGAGAGTGATTTGGAGAAAGTCTGTGAATTGGAAAAACGCATTGTCAGCCTGGAAGCTGAACGCGCCCTTTTGCAGCCTGAGCAACCCTGCCCATTGTGCGGCTCCACGCAACACCCGGCGGTCGCTGATTACCAGGCGATACAACCAGGTGAAAACCAGCAGCGCCTGGATAAATTAAAACTGGAAGTGGCAAGCCTTGCAGAAGCGGGCTTTGCGATGAAAGGCCAGCTTGATACACAGCGTAAACAACGTGAAAACCTGATTCATACCATTAAGGCTCTGGATGAAGAGGAAAATGAGCTGCGTGCTCACTGGCAACAACTGTGCGCCAGCCTGCAATTGGTACTGGCACCCGAAGATGATATTCAGCACTGGCTCGAAAGTGAGGAGCAGCGCGAACAACAGCTGCATCAGCTTAGCCAGCGCATTGTGCTGGAAGAGCAGCTAACTCAGGCGAAAGTCCAGCATCATAAACTTGCCGATGAAATTGCAACCCAACGCGAAGCGTTGAACACCGCCCTGGAAAATGTTGGCCTGCAACATCCCGCTCACGGTGAAGAAAATAACTGGCTGGCACAGCGACAGCAGGAATCGCAACTCTGGCAGCAACGCAGTGAACAGTTACCGCGTTTGCAGCAACAACTGGCAAGCCTTGAGGGTGTGTTAAGTGCCTTTATTGACGATGGCACCATCCCAGCGCTGCTATCCGAAAACGAACAAATCGCAGCATTACAAAACTGGCACCAGCTGCACAGCGATTGCATCGCACTAGAGAGCCAATGGCAAACGCTACAACAGCAACTGCAGCAAGAGGAAACTCGTGTTACTCAGGCAAACGCACAATTCCTGAGTGCGCTTGCCGCAAGTCCCTTTGCCGATGTCGAATCATTCCAGACCTCGTTGCTGGATGAAAACGAACGCCAGATGCTTGAGCAGAAAAAACAGCAGCTTGAGCAACAGCACCAGCAGCAAACCGTGCTCTGCCAGCAGGCTGAGAAAGCGCTAGCAGAGCATATTGCGGCTCGCCCGCAAGCACTTGCGGAAGATACACAACTGAGCGTACTGCAAGAACAACTGGCTCGCTGCAACAAACAGCTGCGCGAGAACACCACTCAGCAAGGGCAAATTCAACAACAGTTACAACATGACGTGGAAAACCGTCAGCGCCAACAAGGGCTGATGCAGGCCATTGTTGAGTGCCAGCAGCAAGTTGAAGACTGGGGTTATCTCAATGCGCTGATTGGCTCAAAAGAAGGCGACAAATTCCGTAAGTTTGCCCAGGGGCTAACGCTCGACAACCTGGTATGGCTTGCCAACAACCAGCTCAACCGACTGCACGGCCGCTATTTGCTACAACGAAAAGACAGCGAAGCGCTGGAATTACAAGTGGTGGATACCTGGCAGGCCGATGCGGTGCGTGACACGCGTACACTTTCTGGTGGCGAGAGCTTCCTGGTCAGCCTCGCGCTGGCACTGGCGCTCTCCGATCTGGTGAGCCATAAAACGCGTATCGACTCGCTGTTCCTTGATGAAGGCTTTGGCACACTGGACGCTGAAACATTGGATACCGCGCTAGATGCGCTGGATACACTTAACGCCAGTGGAAAAACTATCGGTGTTATCAGCCATGTTGAAGCAATGAAAGAGCGCATTCCGGTACAGATCAAGGTTAAAAAAATCAACGGATTGGGAGTGAGTCGCCTGGCGAAGGAGTTTGCTGTGGGGTGATTTTTGTCGATGACGCTGCGCTTATCTGAGCTACAGGCACAGCGTCATAGGCCCGCTTTTATTTCTCTAATGGCCACAACCATGCAGCACCACGGACACCGCTGGAATCACCGTGCACCGCTTTACGAATTGGGGTTTCGCACTCTCCACCAAATACCCATGGTTTCACTAGCTGCGGCACCGTTTTGTACAAGCGTTCGTTGTTGCTCATCCCACCGCCCAATACGATCACATCGGGATCGAGAATATTGACGATGTGCGCCAGTGATTTTGCGAGACGCATTTCGTAACGCGCGATCGCCAGCTCAGCGACAGGATCTTGTTGATCGACTAAATGCATGATCTCATTGCCTTTGAGCTTTTTTCCGCTCAGGCGATGGTAATCCGTGCCAAAGCCGGTACCGGAAATAAAGGTTTCGATGCACCCTTGTTTGCCACAGTAGCAAGGCACTTCCTCGCGAAAACGCAGCTCGTCTTCGTCCATCCACGGTAATGGGTTGTGCCCCCATTCGCCCGCAGTACCGTTGCCACCAATCAAACTGCGGCCATTAATGGCAATACCTGAGCCACAGCCGGTTCCGATGATCACCGCAAAAACAATCGCAGCCCCTGCTGCTGCACCGTCTATGGCTTCGGAAACCGCCAGGCAGTTGGCATCGTTTGCCAAACGCACTTCACGGCTTAGCGCATCGCATAAGTCTTTGTCGAAAGGTTGGCCATTGAGCCAGGTTGAGTTGGCATTTTTTACCACACGAGTGTAGGGCGAAATCGAGCCTGGGATACCAACGCCGACCGTTCCCTTCTCACCTGTGGCCTCCTCAGCCAGGCGTACCAATTCAGCAATGGTGCCAATGGTTTGCTGATAATCATTTTTCGGTGTTGGCAGGCGATGACGGAAAAGTTGTTTACCATCATCCGCCAGTGCGATCACTTCTGTTTTTGTTCCACCTAAGTCGATACCAATGCGCACAGCGATGCCCTCATTTAATTAGTGTTATCAACAGAATAGAAGTACGGCCCCGTAAAGGCAATGAAACACAGCGGCTGATTGGTTATCATGCCCGCTGCGTTTAACTGACAGTCCGGGAAATAATCATGTTGTGGTTCAAAAATTTAATGGTTTACCGTTTAAGCCGTGACATCACGCTTTCAGCGGATGAGATGGAAAAACAGTTGGCCGCGTTTACTTTCACCCCATGTGGCAGCCAGGATATGGCGAAGACTGGCTGGGTGTCGCCAATGGGTTCGCACAGCGATGCATTAACCCATGTAGCCAACGGGCAGATTGTGATTTGCGCCCGTAAAGAAGAAAAAATCCTCCCGGCCCCGGTGATTAAACAAGAACTGGAAGCGAAGATCAGCCGTCTTGAAGCCGAACAAGCTCGTAAGCTGAAAAAAACCGAGAAAGATTCTCTGAAAGATGAAGTGCTGCACTCTTTACTGCCACGTGCTTTCAGCCGTTTCAATCAAACAATGATGTGGATCGATACCGTCAACGGTTTGATCATGGTCGATTGTGCCAGTGCTAAAAAAGCTGAAGATACGCTGGCGCTGCTGCGTAAAAGCCTCGGTTCGCTGCCTGTTGTGCCACTTGCGCTGGAAACCCCTATTGAGCTGACGCTGACTGAGTGGGTGCGTTCTGGCGATGTGCCTCCAGGCTTTGCGCTGATGGATGAAGCTGAGCTTAAAGCTATTCTCGAAGGCGGCGGTGTGATTCGCTGCAAGCAGCAGGATCTGGTTTGTGATGAGATTGCAGCCCATATCGAAGCTGACAAAGTGGTAACCAAACTGGCTCTCGACTGGCAAGAACGTATTCAGTTTTTGATTGCTGATGACGGTTCGATTAAGCGCCTGAAGTTTGCCGATACGCTGCGCGACCAAAATGAGGATATTGACCGTGAAGATTTCGGTGCTCGTTTTGATGCAGATTTTATTCTGATGACGGGTGAACTGGCAGCGTTGATTAAGAACCTGGTTGAAGCGTTAGGCGGCGAAGCCCAGCGTTAAAATTGCGAGTCCCTCTTCCTGTGAGGTAGAGGGACATAAAATTCTTACTTATCGGCAAGATAGCGGCAAAGATAGGAAGTCGGTTCAGCCACTTGTAAATGGAATTCACTGTGTCCAGGAACATGGAACACGGTGCCCGCTGCATAAGTTTTCCACTCGGTTTCACCCGGTAGTAAAACGTGTAATGCACCACTGATGACGGTCATTTCTTCTGGTTGAGCCGTGCCAAAAGTGTATTCACCTTCAACCATGACCCCAACACTCGCGCGGCCAGTGCTGCTGCTTGTAAAACCAATAGATTTCACTTTACCGGAAAAGTACTCATTACTTTGAAGCATGACCAGGCCCTTTTTAAAATAGTTGAAAAAACAATATAGAGGGGAACTTGAGAGCCTGTCACGCAAATTATTACCTGTCGTTATGCGAGCAATTCCGAGGCTAAACGTGCAATCAACACGTTCGATAACAATACCGGGACATCTAAGGATTTTTGCAACAAATCGCGATGTTTTTGATGGAATCCAAGGCAGTCCAGCACCAAAACATCTGCACCACTTTCTACCAGTTTTTTTCCTGCATCGATGAGATCTTGCTCAGTTCCATGAACAGGGTTAGCCAGTTCATACAGCGGCTCAATGGGGAGTAACTCCCATTTTTTATTCTGATATTTCATCATTTCGGGAACGGGAAGAATGATACCGACCTGGTGTCCATCGACTATTGAAGCCACAAGCGGTGGAATAATTCGCTCAGGCTCCAGCAAGATACCTTTACGCACCGAGAGGTTGGCTAAGCGGTGTGTGCTCATCAATAAAATGACATCGAAACCCTGGTTATCCAGCACCTCAATAACACTTTGCAACGCTCGCTCTACTTTCTGCTTCCCCACGTAAGCCAAAACATTACCGGTTAACAGCGTCAGAAGTTGTTCTTCATCGGGTGACGGTGAAAATTCTTCCATCACTTCGTCATAAGAAAGATTACCTAACAGACTGAAAGTTTTAATTTGTTCTTCAGAAATATGGTCTGTGAGTAGCGGCAGTATTTCACTGACCGGGACGACACCAATGGTGAGAATTGCCAATGTTTGTTTCATGTTTCGTTCCGCCCTTGTCCCATATCAGTCCTTCACTGCTGCACTGGTATCTTTCCTGTGAATGATACTCTGCTGAAGGTCGCTCAATAATTAACCACAAAGCGTAGCAGCATAATTGCAGAGCATCTGCCGGAATGTTCAACGAAACGTCAACGACATATATACAACATCACGATAATGATTTGTTAACAACAAGATTAAACGAAAGGTGTGATTAGTGACCAGGTCATTGAGTTAATTCGGAAAACAGGGGAGTAATCATGGCGTCCATGCCGAGGTATTACGTTTTTTGCGGATCTTCATAACGCCGCTTCGCATCCAGCGCTTCTTGTTCTGTTTCGTGTTCACTAATCAGCGTATCAGGATGGGGATGGTCAGCACGGAGTTGATACCAGGTCACGGTCTGGTCAGTAGCGCCTTTTTCAACAGTAACAATTCGTGCTTCTCGGGGATAGGGAGGATTGCTCGCCATCGCTCTTCCTTAGGTTATGGATGAGCGTTAAGTATAGACAATGATTAGCTGGCACGAACCGTATGCAATGCTGTAATGACCGCTTCGACAATCTCGGCTGGCGGACGAGTGGCATCAATCACATGGTGTGCAGCCTGGTTGTACAGCGCTTCACGCGCCGCGAGAACATCAACGATTTCGTCGGTAATAGGTCTGCCAGTCAGTGTTGGGCGTTGGCCCTCTTCCGGGAAGGCTTCTAAACGTGAAGCAAGGATTTGCGCCGGTGCACGTAAATAGATAACCACACCATGCTCACGCATAAACTGGCGATTACTTTCAGCCAGTACCATACCGCCGCCGGTTGCGATGACCGTATTGGGGGCCGTGACACTTTTCAGTGCGCCAGATTCTCGGCGACGAAAACCGTCCCATCCTTCTTGCGCCACAATATCAGCAACACTCATCTTGGTGCTGGTTAAAAGGTAGTGGTCGGTATCAACAAAGTTACAGCCCAATGCCTGCGCTAATGCAACACCGACGGTTGTTTTGCCACAACCTCGCGCGCCGACTAAATAAATGGGTTGAGTCATCGGTGGCTAATCCTTAGAAGTCCGCCAAAGGTTGCCATCATACCAGCAAGCTAGTACGTGGAATAGAATTACATCGGTATTAAGCGCTTTTTGAACGACCGGCGACAAGCAGCCATTTTTCCAGTTCATTGGCAAACATTTGGCGGTCGCGCTGATTAAGACTATCAGGCCCACCAGTTTGCACCCCACTGGCTCTTAATGTATCCATAAAATCGCGCATCGTCAGGCGCTCACGGATGGTAGCAGGTGTGTAAAGCTCACCGCGAGGATTAAGAGCAATCGCCCCCTTTTCCAGCACATCCGCTGCGAGCGGTATGTCAGCCGTGACCACTAAGTCACCTTTTTCACAACGGCGCACAATTTCGTTGTCAGCCACATCAAACCCCGTCGCTACTTGCAGGGTACGAATAAAGCGTGAAGGTGGGGTTTTCAGCCCCTGATTGGCTACCAGAGTTACCACAATTTGCGCGCGCTCAGCCGCACGAAACAGCACTTCTTTTATGACTTTTGGACACGCATCGGCATCCACCCAAATTTGCATGACGACTCCTGATTGTCTGTGGGAATGGGGCGATCTTGCCGTGCTTTTCCGTCAATCGCCAACTTTATCTTTGCTTGCTGTTCCGCCTGGACGTAGCGTGAGCGCCTGAAAGCACGGTAAGCTATGCTCATCACACAACTCAAAAGATGGAGTGAGACTTTGGATAAGAAAATTGGATTTATTGGTTGCGGCAACATGGGAAAAGCCATCCTGGGTGGCCTGATAGCCAGTGGACAGGTACTTCCAGGTAATATCTGGGTCTACACACCGTCGCCCGATAAAGTGGAAGCATTACGCGACCAGTACGGTATTAATGCGGCGCAAAGTGCACAAGAAGTGGCGCAGATCGCCGATATCGTCTTCGGTGCAGTGAAACCCAATGTGATGCTAAAAGTTCTCGGTGAAGTTAATTCCAGCCTGAATAAAGATACCGTGGTGATTTCAATTGCCGCAGGCATTACGCTGGATTCGTTGGCTAAAGCATTAGGCCATGACCGCAAAATTATCCGCGCAATGCCTAACACGCCAGCATTAGTGAATGCAGGCATGACCTCGATTACGCCAAACGCTCTGGTTACTTCAGAAGATATTGCCGATGCGGTGAATATTTTCCGCAGCTTCGGGCTTGCCGAAGTCGTCTCTGAAAACATGATCCACCCGGTCGTTGGTGTCAGTGGTTCAGCACCGGCTTATGTCTTTATGTTTATCGAAGCTATGGCTGATGCCGCAGTGCTAGGTGGAATGCCGCGCAAGCAAGCGTATCAGTTTGCAGCACAGGCAGTGATGGGTTCAGCCAAAATGGTATTGGAAACAGGCCAGCATCCTGGTGAGTTGAAAGATATGGTGTGTTCACCGGGCGGTACAACGATTGAAGCGGTAAAAGTTCTGGAAGAAAAAGGGTTCAGAGCCGCAGTGATGGAAGCCGTAGTGAAATGTATGGCCAAATCCGAGCACTTAGGTAAATCATAATTTTTCTGCCCTCTCCTGTATTTGGAGGGGGTTTTAAGCCGCAATATCAGCGACCTCTGTACGGCTACGTCCCAGGTTTTTGGCTTTATATAGCGCCACATCGGCCGCTTTTAGCCATTCACGATAATTAACCATACTTTTATCAAATTCCGCCACTCCTACGCTGATGCGCAGCGAAATACGCGGTGCATGAGGTATGCGAAACTCTTCAAGATATTCCCGTACTCGTGCCATCGCCTGTATTGCGCTTTCTTGAGCCGTGCCGGACATAATTACGCCAAACTCATCCCCACCAAAGCGCCCGATAACATCGGTAATACGCAGAGTCAGTTGCAGATGCTCGGTAAGCGCCAGAATAGCCTCATCCCCCACATCGTGCCCGTATGAGTCATTAATTGATTTAAAGTAATCAATATCAATGAGTAACAAAGTGGCACTACGCTGGTAACGCTGGCAGTTATCATACTCGCCATGCAGCAGGTGCTCCCAGTGGCGGCGGTTATATACACCCGTCATGCCATCGCGAGTGCTCATATACATTAAACGCCGTTTATGTTCGGAGAGTTTGAGCGCAGTTCGGTAACTGACCAGGCCAAAGTAAGTCGGGTAAATCAGCAGGAATGGTAGGCAAATCCATACCTGTGATGGCATGGTTTGTAGATTGAGCGGCATGTGAAACAAACCCAACGTCAGCAGGCAACTCAGCACAATTACACCCAAGCCACCCAGGAACAATTTCAATCCGCCACAGCCGACGTTATTCATACACAACATTGCGATAATTAGCGCTGATGGTAAAGCGTTCAACCCCATCACCGCAATCCACACGCCACCCATCAAAGAATCGACCATTAAGTTACGGATTTCGGCTCGAGCGGGATCGGATGCACGATCTGCAGTTTGCCATGCGAAGTGTGGCCAAATAAAACTATAGGCGACCAGTAGCAACCACCACCACCCCGACACCGGTTGCATAACGAGCACTGAGGAGACACAGAAAAAACCTGTCGCTAATCCTATGATTCGAGGGATGTAAAGTCGTCGGGCAAATCGTCGCGCCGAGCGATGCCGGTCTTCATCAAGGTACGTTGCGCTCTCCATAAATCCCCCAGGAAGCCATCTTCCAGAACTGTGTTCATCTTTCATGATAATTAGGAACATTCTGAAATATTTGCCGTAATTATAGAAAGTTTAACCCGGGGGAAAGTATGATTTTATGAGTGAGTCAGCGAACCGACTCACCCATTTAGGCTATCAGGATTGTTTTTTCAGGCAATTACTCATAAAAGTTTTTCGTGTATCGCCGGATAATGTTTTTTTGCCTGCTTCAGCATTACAGTCTTTCATTTTCTGCTGCTGCGGCGTCAGACTTTTATCTGCTGGCGCTGACTGACTGTTTTTCAGGCAATTGCTCATATACGTTTTACGGGCGTCCCCTTTCAGAGTTTGAGAGGTCGCCTGTTGGTTACACGACGTCATACGTTGCTGCTGCGGCGTCATCGCTTTATCTGCCGCCGCCGCCGACCCCATCACACCCGCCATTAACACCATTATCAATACAGTTTTCATAGCACCATCCTTTTTATTGTGGTGCATTAATTTTGGTCTGTAGTTGGGAAAATGGCGAACCGGCAGGCCGTGTATTGCTCTGTCTATTGCTTAAGCGAAGCGATAAAGCGCAGCAATCGGCACCGGGTTTCAGGGGGATTAAAATGTACCAGGAGAGATAAGATAGCTGGATGCTAATGTACTTTAGTTATTCTAATTAATAATAAGAAAATAAATAATGTGAAACTCCCACAAAAGAAATTAAGAATAGATGAAATCAAGTAGCCAGAGGAGTCAATAATCGCGATAAATATTGTTTAAGCACAGTGTTATCATTAGCAGTCACTGAATCATCAGGCTGATTTTCATTTAAAGCATCTTCAATATTTGTGATTATTGCTAGTCGTTCGCTGCGCTCCATTCTTTCGAGAATGGCGAAAATCACTATTTCCAGGGCTTCTATCTGTGCAACAAACTCTTTTGACTCTTCTTCTTTTTCAGCGAGTTTAGTCAGTAACTCAGAAATAAGGTTTTTCATAGTTCTAACCACCAGGGATTTGAAGCATGACGTTAGCATTATGATTTCAGATTGCCTAGAGGCTGAAGCGAATATTTTTATATGACTTATTAAATATGTGCCGGAGCCCAAAAATATTATCAGGTAACTATTCCGACACTAAAATGAATGACAACTATGGTATAGTAATTTCATGGCTGGCTATTTTTTAAGCAATCAATAAAAAATAGCTTCAGAATAAATGGGATAAATTATGAGCCAAACTGTTTTCTCTGGGCATCTTGTTGCTTTTTGCGCCGTAACATTACCGCCAGTTGCCAGACATTCAGCAATACAACCAACGCGGTAGCAAGAAATACCCAACGGTAACCCGCCATCGCGGAAACGCCAGCCCCCATGAGCGGCCCAACAACGTTTCCAAGATACATAAATGACTGATTATATCCAAAAATTCTTCCTGTAACCTGGTCACTGGAATACTTAACTAGCAAAGTTTGAACCGCAGGTAGCATCGCACCATCTGCAAAGCCAAGTAAAAAGCGCAATACAGCCAATTGCAGCGGTGATGTTACCCAGGACATAGCAAAAAATAATATTACTGCAAAGATTAGCGTCGCCATTAATACTCTGGCTGTGCCGATTCTGTCTCCTAACTTACCTAATCTGGGAGCAGAAATAAGAGCTGATATACCTGGAACAGCAGCAATAAAACCACTAATGAATGCAATATTATTGCTTTCAGGGGAAAGATGCTTGATGAAAAGGGCGAGTATTGGCCCGACTGAACCATTACAAAGTTGAATGACCATCGTGGTGACGAACAGACTTATCATTAATTTAGGATAAGGTAATGACGCAAACACAGCTTTACCCGATAAACGATCGGCCTTGCTAATATTGGGACGCGCGCCTTCTTTTATCAGAAATAACGTCACTAAAAAACTTACCATCAACAATGCAGCCGTGACGTAGAAAACCATCCGCAACCCAAGAGTATCAGCCATATATCCACCCAAAAGTGGACCAACAATAACACCACTGATTTGTGCGGTGGAAAGTGTACTTAACGCCCAGCCACTGCGTTCTCTTGGAACTTGAGAAGCCACCAGCGCCATCGCGTTTGGAATATAACCGGAGGTTAACCCCATCACAGCGCGTAAAATAAAGAGTTGCCAAACATTAGTGGCAAATGCCTGTAGCAAAATAGCGACCGCCATGCCCAGAGAAGCACGCAGCAGCATTAATTTTCGGCCTTTGCGGTCTGCAAGGCTTCCCCACATCGGAGAAACAATGGCGGACACCAGAAACGTCACGCTAAAGGTCAGACCCGACCACATTGATAACGCTTCGTGAGAAGTCACACCAAGTTGTTCTACATAAAGCGGTAAAAACGGCAGTATTTGGCTAATGGCAAGCCCGGTAAAAAAACAACCGAACCACACCGAGATAATGTTGACCTTCCAGGATTCCATACCGTTTACGCTTTATTAGTGGGATAAAAAGAACAGCAGAATAATGTGAAGTTTATCATACAAATTAATTTTATCGACAAAGCCCATGGCCGCGCATCCCGAGATGGAAATGGTCAGCATGCGCTGCGTTGTATTCTGGTCCGAGGGAGTTGCCAAAAAATGGGCAGCCATTTTCAAACACGGCATGAAGATATTCCCGCCCTTTCCCATTCGCACGCCAACCCTTCAGGACGCTGATTTGTTGCTTGTTGGCAAAACCAAATCCACTGATATCCAGCGCATCCGCCGTGGCATGCTCGCTTAAACGAGCGCCTTCTCGATTGTAAATATTCCGACAGGCGAAACTGCCTAAGTGATTAATGCGTGTGAGTTTGCTGTCAAATTCTGTTTGCGCTAGCGGTGCCGCGCGTTGGTGAACAAACATTGTGCTGCTTACTGCCAATGGGCAACTAGCCAGAAAACTGCTGCTCAGCGTAACACTGCCAAAATCCTGCACGCGTACAGCATCGGTCAGCGGGCAATTGCCAGTGGTATCGGACACCCTACGGAAATTCAGCTGCCCACGGGATTTTGCCTGTTCTAACAGTGCAAGGCAGGCTTGCGGATGATTAGCCAACGCCCGGAGTTTATAGCGCGTGACCAGCGTCGGCGGGTCATCAATGGAAAGTGGGGCAAACGGATTGTACTGCGCGGGCAGCCGCTCATAGAGCCAAAAGCCAGCCGTCGCCACGATGACCATTCCAATCACAATCGTCACTCCTTTTGCCATCCCATCACCTGATATTGTTTACGGAATAATCATTATAGAAGCCGGTCGGTTTTAAGCGGCAGGAAGCACATGAATCCTCGTAATGAGCGTGGTATGTTGTCCGCCTTTGTACTGTTTAAGGATGGATTTGGGCATGGCAAAACTGCGGGTTGGTATCGTGTTTGGGGGCAAGTCAGCTGAGCACGAAGTTTCATTACAGTCGGCGAAAAATATTGTCGACGCCATTGATAAATCAAAGTTTGAAGTCGTGTTACTGGGTATTGATAAACAAGGCCAGTGGCATATCAATGATGCGTCCAACTATCTGTTAAATGCAGAAAACCCGGCATTAATCGCTCTGAATCGCTCAGGGACTAATGTTGCCGTAGTGCCTGGTCAAACAGAAAACCAACTGATTGAATCCTCCTCCGCCGAGTTTTTAGCGCCTGTAGATGTCATTTTCCCGATTGTTCACGGCACGTTGGGCGAAGATGGCTCTTTGCAAGGCATGCTGCGCATGGCTAACTTACCATTCGTTGGCTCAGGTGTGCTGGGTTCAGCCGTAAGCATGGACAAAGATGTCACTAAGCGCCTGTTACGTGACGCTGGTCTGAATGTTGCTCCATTTATTACCCTCACCCGTTCAAACCGACACAAAACCAGCTTTGCCGAAGTCGAAGCAAAACTTGGCCTGCCATTGTTCATTAAACCTGCCAACCAGGGTTCATCCGTCGGCGTCAGCAAAATAAACACCGCTGAGCAATATGAAACGGCAGTCACGTTAGCCTTCGAGTTTGACCATAAAGTTGTGGTGGAAACCGGCATTAAAGGCCGTGAGATTGAATGTGCTGTGTTAGGTAACGATGAGCCACAAGCGAGTACCTGTGGTGAAGTGGTGGTAAGCAGTGATTTCTACTCTTACGACACTAAGTACATCGATGATAAAGGCGCGCAAGTTGTTGTTCCTGCATCTATCCCGGCAGATATTAACGACAAAATCCGTGAGATTGCAGTACGTGCTTATCAGACCCTGGAATGCAGCGGAATGGCGCGAGTTGACGTATTCCTGACAGCTGATAATGAAGTCATTATCAATGAGATCAACACACTGCCAGGTTTTACTAATATCAGCATGTATCCAAAACTGTGGCAGGCAAGCGGTTTAGATTATCAGACACTGATTACACGTTTAATTGAACTGGCTCTTGAGCGCCATCTACAAGATTGCGCTCTGAAGAGTTCGATTACGGCCTAAGCCTTACTCTTTCGCCGTCTCCGTATCCTCGGGTTCTGGACGACGGCGAATAATAAACCCAGCCACCCAGAAACAAATTACCCAAGTCACAAGCCCAACAGCATAATTTTGCCAGCCTTCGGTTTTAAACCCCAGCAAGCCAATCACACCATTCAAAATAAAGATCAAACCAATCGCTACAGCGTAATAGTGCCAGTCACGGCGCATTTTTAAAGAGAGTGTTTTCGCAGACATGGTGCAATCCGTCAGGGCAAAAAGAGGACTTATTGTGGCATAGGGAGAAACGAGAATCCGCACGTTAATGCGGGCTAAACAGAATATTGTTACGCAAATTCCATTTAAGTTACAAATATGTGATCTCAAACATACATTCACAAACCAGGAGCATTCCGCCCGTTAAATTACCAACAATCTGATATTGACAACCCATATGACCTGCCAAACTCAACGCAATTGAAGTAGCAGGCCGCAGCCTGAATCGTTTTACTGTTGCATGGGAGGTCGTGATGGCTGATATGAGTTTGTCGAAACAGGTTGTTCCTGTAATAACCACGATTTCAACAACGAAAGCAGAGGGATCTACCCGGAGTCATCTGGCTTACGCTGTGTTCATTTTGTTCTGCTTTTGGGTCGGTACGCAGATACTGAGTTTGATGGTTCACTCTCCTGGAGTACTTGAACATCTCGCGCAGGGTAATGATGCGTCACGTCCGCACATTGAAATGGGATTTGCAGTAAGCACTGTATTTGGACTGGTGCCATTCCTCGCAGGATGTACGGTCATCGGTTTGATTAGCCTTGCGCTAAAATTCTACCAACGCCACCATTTTTAAAGGTGTCTTATCCAATGCAGAGCCGAAAACTTCGTTCGTAGGGCGGGTAAGCAAAGTATCACCCACTTAGCCGCCCTGGCAGTCTGACTTACAATTTCATACAGGCTGCACGCCGCTCATCAACCCGCTTTGCAAACCATGCTGTCGTCAAATTACGCGTAATTTTCGGACTCTCAAGCGTAATACCCGGCAACATTTCACGCGGCAATTTCTTGCCCGCTTTTTTCTCTGCTATCGCATAAACCTGCTGGTATAACTCCGTTTTTTCGAAGTCGATGCTGTCACCTTTTTGCAAAGCACGATGAATCTGGCTTTCGCCCATGTCGAGTTTGCCTGCCAGTTTCCTTACTGCCAGTTCAGTGCTGCCTGCTTTGTCGGTGTTATATAAAATTAAGTCGCCATCTAACGCCAGTTTGACGCCGGTTGCCTTGCTAACCGCGCTCTGGAATGCCGCATTGCGGCTGGCGTACCAGCCCGCATTGAAGTCGGCAAAACGATATAGCGGCTGAGTATAATTTGCCGGGTAATTCAGCAAATGATAGGTACCGAACCATAATCCACCACGCCGAGTGAACACTTCCTGGCGCACTGTGCCTTCCATCTTCCACGGGTAACCTGAAGTGTGCTGCTCAGCAAAAGCGATGCTAACTTGCATTGGCCCGCCAGTGTGTACCGGGTTCAGATTGCCGAAAAGTTTCTGCCCCATTGGTACCATGTCGATAAAATCATCAAAGATCGCACTCAGCTGCCCTTCGGTTTTCACATTATCCAGGCGCTCGCTGTAGCTCTTCCCATTTGGCGATTTAATTAATAACGCGGTGTGGACCAGAAAAACCGGGATATGCATTTTTTCAGCGCGACGGTCGATCTCCTTCCAGGCAATTTTGTTTAGATTTGGCACCGCCTGGTCAGCAACCAAATTGGATTCCTGCTGCGCCACCGCCAACACCGAACAGATATTCTCTTCACTTGGGGCAATATTCTGGCTCTTAAACGTGGTTGCCAAATCCTTAGCCCAACTGTTGCGGTCTTTCACGCTGGCAGGGATTTTTTGCTTCACTACACTTTCAACATCAACAGGTTTTTTGGTTTCCGAAACAGAGGGCGTGCTTTTAGTGGCACACCCAGCCAGGACAAAAATAGCACCGAGGCTGAGGGCAAAAAGCCCATGCTGTCTGCTTAAAGTGACTGTGGTCATAACGTTCCGTTGTAATTGTTTTCTAAGGCAGGATGAAACAATAGCAGTTCTGCAATCTGCCGTTTATCAGAGATTGACTGATAAATGCTAAGGGCCATCGGCTCGCTGACATAAAGTGCGATCTTCTTGACATAAACTTGACACTTATCTGCCTAGTCAGTAATTTCACATGTAATTACTGACTAGGCAGATATCATGAAAAACAATCCGGGTATTATCGACAACAAATTTCATCTCGGTTTGCTTATCCACCTTGCGAACCAGTTTAAAGACCAGCTTATCAGCCAGTATTTCTCTGGTATGGATATTACCGCCGCGCAATTTAAGGTGCTGATTAATATTTATAAAGGCGTCACAAGCCCGGTCGAAATCAGCAAAACTCTAGTGATGGATGCTGGCGCAATGAGCCGCATGGTTGATCGTATGGTCAAACGCGAACTGATCGTTCGCTCCCCAAATCCACACGATAAGCGCCAGGTGATTCTGGCTCTGACCGATAAAGGCCAGATAATTTGCGACCATTTTCAAAATGAAGCGCTCGCCTCAATCATCGGCGATCTCACCGCACGCCTGACGCAGGATGAATCGGAACAATTGGTAGCGTTGATTACCAAAATGTTGCCCGACGACATTACTGCGCCACATCGATAACAGCGAATAAAGGCCAAATAATGGAAACCACTCCAGAAGTCCACGTTCAGCGTTCCAGTAAGCGCAAACGTAATTTTATTATTCTTATCCTGATTCTTGTGCTGGCAGCCGCGGGGTGTCTGGCCTGGTATTTGTTATATGCGCGTTATTACGAGTCAACTGACGACGCCTATGTGAATGGCAACCAGGTCACGTTAACGCCGCAGATTGCAGGCACGGTGACGCAGGTGAGCGTTGACGAAGGTGATTATGTGCAAAAAGGCCAGCCGCTGGTGCTGCTTGATCCGAGTGATACCGAAATCGCGCTTCAGCAAGCGGAGGCCAATCTGGCGAATACCGTTCGCCAGGTTCGCGGGTTGTACAGCACTGCGGATAATTACCGTGCACAAGTCGCAGCGAAAAAAGTCGCCCTGCAAACGGCGCAAAACGATTACGCTCGCCGCCAGAAAATCTTCTCAACCGGCGCTATAGCGGCTGAAGATCTTTCCCATTACCGCGACGCTGTGACCAGCGCACAGAGTGATTTGGCCGCCGCACAAGAGGCGTTACGCACCAATACCGCGATGGTGGATGACACCGTTATTGATAGCCATCCAGAGATCAAAAGCGCGGTCGCCACTCTTCGCCAGCGTTACCTTGATAACTCACGTAGCACTATCGTTGCGCCGGTAAGCGGGTTTGTCGCTAAACGCGCCGTGCAACTGGGGATGCGAGTGACTTCAGGCACCACGCTTCTGGCTATCGTGCCGCTCAATGAAGTGTGGGTGGATGCCAACTTTAAAGAAAGCCAAATGAACACCATGCGCCTGGGGCAAAAAGTGACGCTCAATGCCGATCTTTACGGCGATGATGTGGAATACCACGGCACGATTGAAAGCCTGGGGATTGGCACCGGTAGCGCGTTCTCACTGCTGCCTGCCCAGAACGCCAGCGGTAACTGGATCAAGATTGTTCAGCGTTTGCCTGTTCGTATCACACTTGATCCACATGATATGCAGAAGCACCCATTGCGCGTGGGTCTGTCGATGAATGTCCGTGTCGATATTCGTGATGAAGGCGGCCATCTTCTGCCACAGCAAACGGTTAGCGCCCCGCGTTTCACCACGGATGTGTATCAAAACCCGCTGGCTGAAGCGGACAAACTGGTGGCTAAAATCCTTCATGACAATAGCAAAACGGTAGCCGCAAGCGCCCGTTAAGAGAGACGTTATGCAAGATAAGGCTGCATTTACGCCTCCCAATATGTGGCTGGCGGTGCTCGCGCTATCGCTGGCTACATTTATGCAGGTGCTGGATTCCACCATCGCCAACGTGGCGTTGCCGACCATCGCCGGTAATCTCGGCGTCAGTGCGGATCAAGGCACCTGGGTTATCACTTCGTTTGCGGTGTGTAACGCTATTGCCCTACCGCTGACCGGCTGGTTTACCCGGCGCTTTGGGCAGCTCAAGCTGTTTATTGGCTCGGTGGTGATGTTCACCCTCACCTCGTTCCTGTGCGGTTTTGCCCACAGCATGACCGAGCTGATTTTCTTCCGCGCCCTGCAAGGTTTCTTCGCTGGCCCAATGTTCCCGATGTGCCAGACGCTCCTGCTGGTTATCTTCCCCTCCAGCAAACGCAGTATGGCGCTGGCGCTGTTATCGATGGTGACCGTGGTTGCGCCGATTGTCGGGCCGATTACCGGCGGTTGGATCACCGATAATTACTCGTGGCCGTGGATTTTCTATATCAACGTGCCAATTGGAATTTTCGCCTCGATTGTAGTCTGGACGCAGTTACGTGCTCGCGAAGAAACCACGACACACGCGCCAATCGACTATATCGGCATTGCGTTGTTGGTGCTTGGCGTTGGGCTGCTACAGGTGGTGCTGGATAAAGGCAACGACCTCGACTGGTTCGCCTCGCCGCACATTATTATTATGTCGGTCATTTCGGCTATCTCACTGGTTTCGTTTGTGATGTGGGAGTTGGGCGAACGCCACCCGATTGTGAACCTGCGCCTGTTCAAGGATCGCAACTTTGCGATTGGCACGCTGTCGCTCACATTGGGTTATGCCGCATTCTTTGCCATCAATATTATTTTGCCACAATGGCTGCAAACGCAGATGGGTTATACCGCGATTTGGGCCGGGCTTGCCGCCGCGCCAATGGGGGTGTTACCGCTAATGATGACGCCGATTATCGGGCGCTACGCCAGTAAGTTTGATCTGCGCATTCTGGCTTCGCTGTCGTTCCTGACCATGGGCGCGTCTTGTCTGATTCGCGCGCAGTTCAACACCGACGTGGATTTCCGCACTATCGCCGAAGTGCAGCTGTTTATGGGGATTGGCGTGGCGTTCTTCTTTATGCCGATTACCACCATTGTGCTGTCGAACTTGAACGGTGCGCAAGTGGCTGAAGGTTCAGGCCTGGCGACGTTTTTCCGTGTATTAGGCGGCTCATTTGCCTCTTCACTGACAACGTGGATTTGGTCGCGCCGTGAGGTTTTCCATCACGCCAACCTTGCGGAGAGCGTATCCAACTACAACCCGGCGGCGGTGGATTATCTGGATAAAATGGGTGGCGCGACGCAGCAGCATATGGCGTTTATCGATAAAACCATTGAGCAGCAGGCGTACATGATGTCGACCATCGATTATTTCTGGATTTTAGGCTGGGGGTTTATGGCGCTGATTATCGTGATTTGGTTCGCGCGCCCACCGTTTGTCCGGTCAGGCGCACCGAGTGCATCTTCGGCGGGGCATTAAATTAAATGGGCGGGGAAAATTCCCGCCCATTTTTTTAGACTGACTCGCTCGCTGCTTCTACCGGAATATCCTGCAACGTGCGCTCAAAGCTGCGCAGACGTTTATAGATAGACATCAGCTCAACAAGCGTGGTCCACGAGCTAATCAAATACTGGAATGAACCACGAACCTGACCAAACACGTTGGTGATTTGCGTCATCAAACCAAGCGTAATAGTCCCAGCTACAATCGATGGGAACAGCAGGAACAAGCCGAACACATTATCAACCTGCAAGTAGAGAATACGTGCAATGTTGAAGTACATATAATGGAAATAGAGTCGGAAATAGTTTCTGCGCACACCATCAAACAGCTCTTTTACTGTTGGTGGAGAAGCACGAGATGGGTCGTCCTCGCCATAAACCAGCTCTTTACGGTACGCCGCTTCAACACGCTGATTTTTGAACTCAAGCCCTGGCAGTTTAATCCCTACCACAGCCAGCAACCCTGTTCCCAGAAGTGACCAGATAATGGCAGCAATCACCAGACCGTAAGGAATATGCCCAACAATCGGTAAATCTGGAACGTGAGCTGACAGAGTGACTAACACAGGCAGGAAGGCAATTAACGTCATAATCGCGTTAATAAAGCTGACGCCCATATCTTCGAGAGTGGAAGCAAAGCGCATGGTATCTTCCTGCACACGCTGTGCGGCACCTTCGATATGGCGCAGCATCTGCCAGTTCTCCATGTAGTATTCGTTCATTGCGGTACGCCAGCGGAAGACATAGTGGCTGACGAAAAAGTTATTCATCACACCAACGATCACCGCAATCAGTGCAATACCGAGAAATACGCCAACCTCATGATAGAACTGCTCAATGGTCACTTTATGGGGAGAACTGAGCGCAGTCTGGATTAAATCGTAGAATGGGGCATACCACGCATTCACCGCCACCCCGACTTCCACCAGGAACCAGGTCACGAAAATAATCAGCGAGGAGCCGAGAATAGACCAATACTGCCAACGGTGCGGGCTGTAGATAAACCAGAATAGTGCAAACATACCCACGCAAAGAGCGTAATAGGCGTAAAACACTAGATAGCTTATCGACCAGAAACGAGCAGCACTGATTGGCACTTCGCCACTCGCGCCGGTGATATGCTCAAGCCAGTTGCCTCCACCAGCCTGCCAGAAAATAACGGCGATCATTGCCCAGATAAAAGCCGACACGAAAAATGCTGTCGGGCGTGGGAAAAACGATTTAAACATTACAACACTCCTGAAAACACACTCTTATTGTTATAACTTTCCCGGAAAAATAAGGCTCACTGAATGTTGTATCAAGAGATGTAAGGGTTAGTGCAGCTCTACCATTGCTCAAGGATTTCTGCGGTAGATTTTACCCGCAGAGTATTTCCAGGAATCGTAAAGTTACGCCAGACATCGTTGTAATGCTCGATCAACACTTCAGCAAGAGCCGCCGGACGATTTGCTGTGGTATGGGCGTCAAGGGCAACAGTCATGGCATAGCCGCGACTGGCTCCATTTTTAATAGTAGCGTCCACGCAATAATCTGTGGCACAACCGCACACCACAAATTCGTTTATTTTGTGGCGTTGAAGCAGTTCATCAAGTTCCGTGCGATAAAAAGCGTCACAGGCTGTTTTGGTTACATACAGCGCATCGGCTGGCTGTATTAGCTCAGGTAACAAACTAAACGCCGTGCTCCCCTGCTCAAAGCCAGGTTCTGTATGTTGGATGAAAATAACTTTTTCTGCGGCATCGATCAGTTGGTTAATACGAGTCGTGCAGGTTTCACGGTTAAAACGTGGGGTATCAAATACCCCGTTTTGCATATCGATAACCATCAGTACACGTTGGGCAGGCATAATTAAGCTCTCAATGAACAAGGAAGTCATGAGCGTAGCATAAGCCTGGTTTTGCTTTAAACCGTGTAAAGTTTGGGTTGACCGTCAGGCCGGGTTTTAAAACGACGATGCAACCAAAGGTACTGTTCTGGCGCACGCATAATTTCATGCTCAATTTTACGGTTCATATATGCCGCTGCGGCTTGTTCATCATCGAGCGGGTAATCATTCATCTCTGGCCCAATAACCAACTGATAACCTGAGCCATCAGATTTACGGTACAGAACAATTGTAAGAAGCACAGGCTTCGCCAGACGGGCAATAGTGTAAGTCCCGTTGGTGGTTGCTGCCTGCGGTACAGCGAAGAAGGGTGCAAATGAACTGCCTTTTGGGCCGTAATCCTGATCGGGTGCAAACCACACCGCTTCACCGGACTTAAGCGCCTTCACCATGCCTTTCAAGTTACGCCTGTCGATCATGGCTTTATTGGAACGAGAGCGACCACGGGTCTGCACGAACTCCATCGCTTTATTATTGTGTGGGCGATACATCGCCATCATTGGTCGGCAAAGGCCCATGACGCGGCCACCTAATTCCAGCGACATGAAATGCACGCCAATGGCCAGAACGCCTTTCCCTTTATCACTAGCTGCAGTGATGTGTTCAAGGCCGCTAACATCAAACCATTTCCGAACCCGCGCATCAGACCAAAACCAGGCCATTCCTGTTTCAATCAACCCCATCCCCAACGAGGAGAAATTCTGCTTAACGAGTTCTTCAATTTGCACGTCGCTATAGTGCGGGAAGCAAAGTTTGAGATTCTGACGAGCAATAGAAACCCGGCGTTTAAGAAAACGCATTGATGCCCGACCAATTAAGTCGCCCATTTTAAGCAGCACGGGATATGGCAGTTGCACCCAAAGCCACAAGATGGCAAGACCAAACCAGGTCAGCCAATAGCGAGGGTGAAGGAGATCTTTTCGAAATGACGGTTTGCTAGACATTTTCTGCTTCTTTATGCGTAATTGGTGTGTATCGCATAAGGAGTTAAATCATTAGCGGTACAGCGAGGTGCCATAACTAAGACGCGATCGGGCAGTAATAGTTGCAGCACAGTAATCAATGTTCCGCTGATGATACGCATTTTCTGATCAAGCTATGTATAGGAGTTGTCAGTTTTTTTGCTTATTTCCTACAATTACATCAGCAACAGGCGTTATACGCACTTTTAAGCTCAAAAAACAGACAACAAAAGTCTGATTTTGTTCTTTCTATGGTAAAACGCAACCAATCACTCCCCCATTCCTGATGAATAAATTTTCATCTTTTCACCTGTCGCAAACCGATATTTGTGCCAATACTTATTGGGATTTCCCTACATACTTCAGGAACCTGGCCCTATGAAAAAACTAACATTAGCCTTACTTTCAAGCACTCTTTTGTTCGCATCCGCAGGAGCATTTGCCGAAAACCCAGCTACCAGTACCTCAGGTATGCAGGCTGAGAAAGAACAACTCAATAACCCGGGCCATATTATTGATGACTGCCGTGCAGCTGGAAACGAAAACAAAAAAGGCTGCGAATCAGGGCACGAAATGCGTTCTGAGCACAAAGGCGACGATAAAATGCTTAAAAAAGGCGGCACAACTGACGACGTAACGCAGAAAGACGTACAAAAAACTAACTAATATCAGGTGCACCACGGCGACAAGCAGTGGTGCATTACTGAGCGAAAAACTCGTTGAAATGGCGCGTTACGCTTTTTCTTATCACATTCCTCATTTTCCACGTTTGCGCAGCGCCATAGAGTAGTATAAATACGATCAATATCGCTTCTCTTCGTTTATGGATTACCTGCGTTGAAAATTCTTCTCCCGCGTCTTGCGGCGCTCGTTATTGCTGCGCTGCCAATTTTGAGCTTTGCACAAACATCTCCCGATCCGGTTTTTGCCTCCGAGATTGCAGACCGTTATGCCAACCATATTTATTACGGCAGCGGAGCTACGGGTATGGCAATGGTAGTGATTGATGGTAATCAGCGCGTTTTCAGAAGCTTTGGTGAAACACGGCCCGGAAATAACGTCCGTCCGCAGCTTGACTCTGTTATCCGCATTGCATCGTTGACCAAGCTGATGACCAGTGAGATGTTGGTAAAAATGTTGGATCAGGGAAAAGTTCAGCTTAATGATCCGTTAAGTAAATATGCCCCGTCGGGAGCCAGGGTCCCAACATACAATGGTAACCCCATCACTCTTGTTAATCTGGCTACGCATACAAGTGCCTTACCCCGTGAACAACCCGGCGGTGCGGCTCATCGAACTGTGTTTACCTGGCCGACACGCGATCAGCGCTGGAACTGGCTTGCCACTGCAAGTTTAAAGAGCTCTCCAGGTACTATCGCCGCTTATTCAAACCTTGCTTTTGACTTGCTGGCTGATGCCCTGTCTCAGGCAGCAGGGAAACCGTATCCCGCACTGTTCGAAGAACAGATAACTCGCCCACTAGGGATGAAGGACACCACGTTCACTCCTTCACCTGATCAGTGCAAACGCCTGATGGTCGCTGAAAAAGGGGCGAGCCCGTGCGATAACACACTTGCGGCAATTGGAAGCGGTGGTGTTTACTCCACGCCTGATGACATGATGCGCTGGATGCAGCAATTCCTGAGCTCTGATTTCCATCGCCGTAATACCCAGGCAGACAGAATGCAGACGCTTATCTATCAACGTACTCAACTGACTAAAGTGATCGGCATGGATGTCCCAGGAAAAGCAGATGCTTTAGGGCTTGGCTGGGTATATATGGCGCCTAAAAATGGCCGACCAGGTATTGTGCAGAAAACTGGTGGTGGTGGTGGCTTCATCACTTATATGGCAATGGTCCCGGAAAGCAATGTCGGCGTTTTTGTCGTTGTCACTCGCTCATCATTAACTCGTTTCGTGAATATGAGTAATGGTGTGAATGATTTAGTTTCAGAATTAAGCGGGTTTACCCCACAGACTAGCCCCGCCTCTTAAGTGGTAAAGCAGGTCGGTATGCCGACCTGCTTATTTTTTAATAGCTAGTCGGTAAACGATTGACTGATTTAAGCTTACCTTTGTCCATCTCAATATAATTACCTTTGCGTAAAGCAGATAAAATTTCCGCAATAACTGAGCGTGATATTTTAGTTCTTTTTTGTACAAACGTTATGACACCTGTACGCTCACGTAATTCAGGACTCCATGAATCCATAATGAGCAAGGTCGCTCGAATTTGAGAATACTTTGATGCACCAATGAAACGAGCATCACGACTCTCAAGACTATGTAATAGGAAGGTGGTCCAGTGACAAACCTGTTGCCACAGTTTATTTTTTTCGATGATTTCTAATGCAAGGCTTACGGGAATAGTAAATCCCTGACAATCAGTTTGAGTAATTACTCGGTATTTAAATTGAGAAGGTTTCAATATATTTGCCAGGCCAATACATGTTGGCGCCGATATAAGATCCATCAAAAGGCCATCAACTTCTCGATGTAGCACAATCGTCCCCTCACTAAAGAACAAAATAAGTTGCTCGTTATCTTCATTGAACATCCCTAATTCACTGTCTGCTGGCAAATTGAACCTCTTGCCTGCGTCCACCAACCTGCTGCGAATAGCTTCGAGCTGGGTTAATGGTTTCATATGCATAATCGATATTCCTTTATCTTAAGAGCCACAAGAAAATGCCTGTCTCTATTCGAGACAGGCATTTATTACTGTTAATATATTCATATTAGATATGGTTCAGATTATCGTTTGAACCACGTCATTCATTATATTATTACCAGATGTACTTAACACCAACATTTGCTGACCAATCCTGATCAACATCGCCACCACCGAGATAGTTAGTGTCAGCATAAGCTGCGAAGTTTTTGGTAAAGCTGAACTGGCTACCCAGACCTACACGTACAGCTGAACCTTCAACACCATTGTCGATGTCATCACCGTTGACATTAGCACTGTTGCCGTTTGAATCATCATAGACGTACGCCAGTTTGAAGTAAGGAGTCAGAGCTTGATCACCGTAGTTGAAGGTGTATCCCGCATCCATACCCAACTCATAACGCATGCTGTCATATGACTGGCTACCCACTTTCATATTATTACTAAGTTGATAGTTGTCGCCATCCTGGAACAAGCCAGAGATAGAAGCATATGGAGTCAGGTAACCTTGCTGATTAATCTGCCAGTCATAGCCGAGTTTCATACCGAAGCCCCAGGCATCAGAAGAAATATCGCCATCAACCGCAGATCCGTTACTCATGCGTGCAGTCAAATCGTTGCTGTAGTGGCTATAGCTCAACGTTGAATCCAGGAAAATATTGTTCTGGAAACGAGCTGAAGAGTAGATACGAGCAGATTGGCTGTCTTGATCGACATTACCGCTGTTATCGCTGATACTGCCTTTCGCAAAGCCTGCTGCTGCACCGATAGTCCATTTAGCCGAGTTGCCGTCGATCTGCTTATCCAAACCAACCATGATGCCATTTACGTCTTGATCGTAGTTCAGCGTGCCGTTATCGCCAGAGAAGCCACCGCCGATATAAGTAACCCAGGCACCACCAGTATCACCATTTGGAGTATGGCGACCATTCGCCAGACGAGTCGCCAGAGCGTCTTGTTCCAAATTCCAGGTATTAGTGTTAGCTGAAGGGATGCTTAACGCCATATTAGCGTAATCAGTCAAACGATCCTGCTTCAGAACTACAGTGTTACCTTTCTGCTCAGCTTGGTAGGTGTAGGCACCCAAGTCAGCTTTATTAGCAGCAGAGAAGGTTGCAGTGCTGTTCTTGTCGTTAACATAGACCAGCTCGTTACCTTTATAGTCAGCAACAGAACCTGTACCAGTCGCGTTGTCGATACGCACTTTATAGTTACCGGTAGCAGCAGCTACGACGTCACCTACATTATCAACTTCGTTTTGACCTGCTTCTGTGTGATTTGTGTCATAAGCGTCGCCATTGCCATTAATGGTCAGGTGACCATCAGAGTTCATAGCGACAACACCATAGCCATAGTTAGACTTAGAAGTATCGTTCGTACGGTCATTGCTCAGATCAGCATCAAGCACATAACGGTTACTATGAATGTCGAACGTACCTGCATGGATGTTGCCTGCACTATCAGTTGTGCTGGTTACATTCAGTACATCAGTACGGAACGAACTAACATTAGACTGATCAGTTTTCACATCAAACAGACCATTGTTGGTCACAGTGATTGTGTTTGCATACAAAGCAGCATCAGCAGCAGTCCAGCCTGCAGACACATCACTAGCGAGAGATACTGTACTATTATTAATAGTCAGAGAATCTGTTGCAACATGACCATCTTCACCGATATTCAGAGAAGAACCGCCGGTTAAAGCAATTGAGTCAGAAACCAAGGAAGAATCTACAACATTTACCCGAGAACCACTGTTGATGCTCAATGTATCAATTAGAGATGCTTTAGTCGTATCCCATTCTGAACGCCCATTCAACGTAACGTTGAACAGACCGCTCTGATAAACTTCGTTACCAGCAACGTGACCTTCATTGTATGCAGTATCAGAGTTATCGATACCGAAAGTTGATGATGGCCATAGGCTATTAGCAGTGATATCGATCAGTGTTGCAGTTGCATCGGTACCTGATGCGGAACTGTCGTAAATACCATCACCATCAGTATCCACCTGATGAACAGACATTGCTGCACCGACCCATTTGCTACCATTATTTAGGGTAACATCCATACGGTCGGTACCATCCCAGCCGTTAGTATCAACACTTGCATCTGTATCGCGATAAGAATCAGCACCATTCGGGAAGAAGTTCTCATCAAAGTTACTTGAGAAGAGAACATCACCCATCAGCGTGGAATTGCTGAGGTTAACAGTTGTCTGCATGGCATTGTCAGCATTCGGGTTGGCAATTGCAGAGATCGCAATATCATCACGAGTAACAGTGTTGCTATAATCACTTGCATTCTTGGTATTACCAAACCAACCAGATGTACCTTCATCTGTCCATGAACCTGAAGTCACGGTAGAATCGGCCACAGTAATGGTATTATTGAACACCTCACCGCTATTTACGCCAGTACTAACAGTGTTGTCATCAATATCTTCCCACTCATAACCCTGAGTCAGCGTAATACCCGCAACGTGTGAGTTATTTTTAATGGATAGATCAACTTCCTGATCCAGAGTGATGGCTGTACCTTTATTGTATACATTTATAATATGCGTATCTGCTGCATCATTATACGTACCGTTATAGGTATAGTGTTCGTAGTTGTCATCAATCGTTGAATTATCAACTGTCAGCGTCAGACGGTCGTAAACATAACCAGTAGTGCGGTCAACACACTCAGTTGTCATACAATCAGAAGTTATCATACCGTGAATGGTACTATTTGCGATTGTCAGACTGTTGTTATTGGTGTTGGTAGAAATACCATCATCAAGGTAATATGTGGAAATAACACCATTTACGGTAGATTTATTGATTACTGGGTAAATATTTCCATTGTAAACACTGTCAGTACCATAGTTATTCCAGCCCACATACCCCTGATAGTAAACACCGTCAGCGAAAGTAGAATCATTATAGTGAACGTATGTATTGTATGTCGTACCTGAGATATCTTTACTTGCAGCATGTGCCTGAGAAGCAATTGCCAAAGTGCAGGCTAATGCAAGTTGTGATACAACGAGTTTCTTTTTCCAAGAGTGCATTTATCATCCCTCCTCAGGGACTAGAACTTATGTTGGTCCATCAATAGTCAATGCAATAAGCGGTTATCACTAATAGATGTAATGATGTTAGCGGAAAGATTATTATGCCCCGATAGCGAATGGTTCAATTAATTTATTTAGTAAGTACGAAAAAAGACAAATATCACAAAGATGCCGCAAGCACTTATGATCAATAATTACCTATATATTAACGACATGCAAAAATACAAAAGCAAATCATATATAAAATGTATCAATCACCTTTATTAATATATTATTTAAATGAAGTGAATTAACATTAGGTTAGTGTGATATGTAATATAGACAACATGTAAATAACTGATGGTTTTTATACGCAGAAGTACAGAATTGAACAGTAGAGATATTGATTCATTTCAAAATCAAATGTGCTAGATGCATTTAATTTAAGAAAGTGATAGGTAATACATATAAGCTTATAATTTCCAGATTTATATGTATTACCTTTGATTCACTTATGCGCGAATGGTATCGTCGCCGAATCCGATCCATTTATAAGTCGTCAGTGCTTCAAGACCCATTGGACCACGTGCGTGAAGTTTTTGTGTACTTACGGCCACTTCAGCACCTAAACCAAACTGGGCACCGTCGGTGAAACGCGTTGAAGCATTCACGTAAACAGCTGAAGAATCGACTTCATTCACAAAGCGATTCGCGTGGCTTAACGTACGCGTCAGAATTGCATCTGAGTGCTGTGTGCCGTGCTGCCGAATGTGATCGATAGCGTCATCAATATCAGCGACAACTTTCACATTCAGATGCAATGACAACCATTCATCGTCGTAATCTTCTGCTTTCACTGGCAGCACTTCTGCCGGCCCGTTTTGCAAAAGTAGCAACGATTTTTCATCCGCATGTAACGTAACGCCAGACTCTGCCATTTGCTTACTTAAAGCCGGTAGGAAAGTTTCGACAATTTCCTGATGCACCAGCAAAGTTTCCACCGTATTACAGGTGCTTGGGCGTTGTGTTTTCGCATTTACGATGATTTTCAACGCAGGAGTAAACTCCGCACTTTCATCGACAAAAATATGACAAACACCGATACCACCCGTTATCACTGGAATGGTGGATTGCTCACGGCAAAGTTTATGCAGACCAGCACCACCGCGCGGAATTAACATATCTACGTAGCGATCCATGCGCAGTAACTCGCTCACCAAGGCGCGATCCGGGCTTTCAATCGCCTGAACTGCCGCCGCTGGTAAACCGCACTCCATTAGAGCTTGCTGAATAACTTTTACTGTCGCGGCGTTTGTACGCCATGTTTCTTTACCACCACGTAGAATCGCTGCATTACCAGTTTTTAGACACAATGAGGCTACATCAACCGTTACGTTAGGGCGGGCCTCATAAATTACCCCTACGACACCTAATGGAACACGGCGACGTTCGAGACGCAGGCCGCTATCAAGCAAGCCCCCATCTATTACCTGACCAACAGGATCGGCCAAATTGCAAACCTGGCGAACATCATCGGCGATGCTTTTCAGACGTGAAGGTGTAAGCTGTAGGCGATCGAGCATCGCTTCACTCAAACCATTGGCTTTTGCTTCAGCTAAATCCTGCTCGTTGGCCGTTAAAATACCTTCAGCTTGTTCTTCCAGATAATCTGCAATTCGTTCCAGCGCACGATTTTTTTCGCGACTGGAGAGCAGGGCCATCTGATAAGAAGCCGCTTTAGCGGCTTTGCCCATTTGTTCCAGCATTGCCTGCTCCTTAATTAACAATCATATCGTCACGATGAACCGCTACTGGGCCGTATTCGTAGCCAAGGATTTCACCGATCTTTTGAGAGTGATGGCCCGCAATACGACGTAAAGCATCGCTGTTATAGCGGCAGACCCCATGGGCAATATCACGCCCTTCGAGGCTACGAATGCGAATAACTTCTCCACGAGAGAAGTTGCCTGTCACATTTTTGATACCCTTGGGCAGTAAAGAACTACCACGTTCAAGGATCGCGGCCAGCGCGCCATCATCAACTGTAATTTCACCGGCTGGCGGTGCGCCAAATATCCAACGCTTACGATTTTCTAACGGGGACTGCTGCGCATGGAAACGTGTTCCGACAGGAGTCCCTGCCATCACATCACCAATAACGCCAGGTTTGCTTCCTGCCGCAATCACAACATCTATTCCAGCGCGGCAGGCAACATCCGCAGCTTGTAATTTAGTGCCCATACCACCGGTCCCAAGCCCGGAAACACTATCACCGGCGATGGCGCGCAGCGCATCATCAATGCCATGGACTTCTTTAATTAATTCAGCGGCTGGATTATTACGTGGATCAGCAGTAAATAACCCTTGTTGATCTGTCAGCAGGAGTAACTTATCGGCACCCGCAAGAATAGCGGCCAGCGCAGAAAGGTTATCGTTATCGCCAACTTTAATTTCTGCCGTCGCAACAGCATCGTTTTCATTGATTATAGGTACGATATTGTTGTCCAGCAGCGCTCGCAGGGTATCTCGCGCATTCAGGAAACGTTCGCGATCTTCCATATCGGCACGCGTGAGCAGCATCTGCCCAACATGAATGCCATAGATAGAAAATAGCTGTTCCCAGAGTTGGATCAACCTACTTTGCCCAACAGCGGCCAGTAATTGTTTCGACGCAATAGTTGCGGGGAGTTCGGGGTAGCCCAAATGCTCACGTCCTGCGGCAATCGCCCCAGACGTCACAATAACGATACGATGCCCGGAGGCATGAAGTTGTGCACATTGGCGCACCAGCTCAACAATATGAGCCCGATTCAGGCGGCGTGAGCCACCGGTTAATACGCTCGTGCCTAGTTTTACCACCAGCGTCTGGCTGTCACTCATGATTCTCTGCCGTGTTAGCGAAATTGGAAATTTAAAATGCCAAATGACGTTGTAACAGGAGTCGCGATGAATGCCAACTGCCCCGGCACGGAAAACGGTTAACTTCGCGTAAACGATCGATAACCGTAACGGCAAATTTTGACAATTTCATGACAAATATAAATTATTACGTTTATTTAAAATTTCTCTTACTATGTCATAAAACTTTCATCTCAAGGCGATAAAACTCTCTGCGTTTTTTAACGGGATATTTCCCGATTAAATTTTAGCGCGTATACATCATTGGGATGAGAAAATGAAAAAAAGCACACTGGCATTAATGGTATTGGGTTTTATGGCGTCATCAACTTCTTCGCAGGCAGCGGAAATTTATAATAAAGATGGCAATAAACTCGACCTTTATGGAAAAGTAAAAGCAGAACACTATTTAAGTGATAATAATGCTGTAGATGGCGATCAGTCTTATGTCCGCCTGGGGTTTAAAGGCCAGACTCAAATTAACGACCAACTAACTGGTTTCGGGCAGTGGGAATATCAAGTTGCCGCTAACAAAGCCGAAGGTGATGTTAATACCACCAAAACTCGCCTGGCATTTGCTGGGTTAAAAGCGGGTGATATTGGTTCATTTGATTATGGTCGTAACTACGGCGTGTTGTACAACATCGCTTCCTACACCGATATGATGCCAGAGTTTGGTGATGATTCTTACACCAAAACCGATAACTTTATGACTGGCCGTGCTAACGGCGTTGCAACCTACCGCAATAACACCTTCTTTGGTCTGGTTGATGGCCTGAAGCTTTCCCTGCAATATCAAGGAAAAAACGAGAATGACGGCCGTGCAGCCAGCAAACAAAACGGTGACGGTTTTGGTACTTCACTGTCTTATGATATTGGCGATACTGGCCTGACAGTTGGTGCGGGTTACGCCAACTCCAACCGTACTTTGGCGCAGAAAAACCAGGCTTACGGCAAGGGTGAGAATGCCGAAGCCTGGACTACCGGCGTGAAATATGACGCGAATAAAGTGTATCTGGCTGCAATGTATGCCGAGACACGTAATATGACGCCAATTTCTGGTACGGCATCAATTAATGGAATAAATAGTAGCATTAGCGGCTTTGCAAATAAAAACCAGGCATTCGAAGTTATTGCACAGTATCAATTTGATTTTGGACTTCGCCCATCACTTGGTTATGTCCAGTCAAAAGCCAAAGATATTGAAGGAATCGGTGATGCCGATTTAGTGAAATATATCGATGTCGCTGCGACTTATTACTTTAACAAAAACATGTCTACTTATGTTGATTACAAAATAAACCAACTCAGTGATGACAATGCATTAAATCTGAATAGTGATGATGTTGTTGCAATCGGTATTGTTTATCAATTCTAATTAGAAAAAGAAAACCCCCATCCATCATGGGCGGGGGTTTTTTATTTCAGGCCGAAAGCTTTACTGGTTTTTCTGCAAAGTTTTCTGCAGGCACCAAACCCAGACCCAGAGTGCTTAATAACTCGCGCAGACGCTCATGGAAACCACGCAGTGTTTGCTCAAGTCTTTCATCTACTTCTTTGTCTTTTGCTGCTGTTGCAGTCCACTTACCATCTTTGTCGAACAGACCAAAATGGTATGTATAGGTAAATTGCTTTTCCTGCGCTTCCAGTTCCATCCACCAGCCCCAAAATTCACGTTTTTCTGGTGCAGGCTTCACATTAACGCACACAGCCAGGCAATCGAAGAAGAAACGGTTATCTTCACATTGCTCTTCCCGGATATATGGGCCAAGCGAGGCGAATTTTTTAATCAATCTACTTTTCGGGTGTCCACTCGGTAACGTCATTGCGATCTCCTGTTGTGAAGCAACTGTTTTACCAAACCAATGAAATTTAGCAAATCATTAACGTAATCTATGCTTGATCCATCCGGTAATTTCTTTCAGCGCTTTGTCAAAGTTGCGATACACCGGGTTAAACGGGATCGCTAGCAACTTACCATCCGCAGATGACGAAGTGATTAAACGAGAGTCTTCTTCCGGGCTGAACGGATCGTTTTCCCAATAACCAGATAGCATTGGCGTTGGGCAATGGCGCCCTAACAGTCCCTGGGTTTTTAATGAATAGCGATTCAACTCCACGCGCAAGGCGCTATCTGATGCATCATTCATCCCAAGGCGACTAGCCAGTACATCAATATACATCTCCGGTACCTGTGCCTGACGTGATGCATCGCTCAGTAAGCTATGAACAACAGGCCCAAGGCATGCCACAGCTTTCAAACGTGGTGCTTCGATATAGCCTAAGCGCACTGCGACGTTCGCGCCGAAACGGAAACCAAACGCTGCGACACGGGTATGGTCAATCCAGGGTATGTTTGGCAATGCTTTAAGCACATGCTGGTGCAACAGGCTGGAATCCTGAGTCAATTTCCATTTTGAAGAAAACCCGACCGATGGCATATCAATGGTCAACATCGCCATACCTTCAGGTGCAAAATACTTATCAAACAAGTTGTAATAATCGCTCTGCAAAGCGTCAAGGCCACCGCAAATTAACACAGTCGGGAATGGCCCCTGCCCTTCTTTTGGAAGGTGTAAGAATCCGGTTATTGTTCCGCCACCAGGAATTGGGAATTCAAGTTCGCGCAAGCCTCCAGAAAGACGTGGAGCAGCTTCTTCATACGCGCGATTTGCCAGAACTTGTGCCTGTTCTGCAAGTTGATCACCTTTCAAATGCGGGTAGGCTGCAATGCTATAAAGATTAGCGGCCTGTAACCAATACTTGCCGCTAAGCACCTTGTCTGTTTCCTGGTTAGCTCGCTGTTGCCATTGCATTGCTTGCTTTGACCATTCATAGATCCAGTTCCCACCACGATAGCCAATGACCGTATCAAATAACTCATCATTGGTACGTTCGGCCTGGCAAATGGCAATTCGCGACTGTACTTCGAGGATTTCAAGAGGATCGACACCGCGCCAAACCCAGAGCAGTCGGTTGATCATACGATACCACTGAGGGGCTGTTGCACCGTCCAGAGCAGACTGGATAACGGGGGCCGCTTGATGCTTAGCGCGCCGAACCAGAGTCGATGTTTCGGGGTGCTTAAATCTTGGTTTAAACAGGGTTTCGCTAAGATTGGCCTGTGACATCGTTTCTGCCTCCATACAAACGTCAGGAATGAGGCTATTGTACTCTGTCAGCATCCAAATAACACAAACGCCCGGCTATGCCGGGCGTAAATCAGTGCAAATTCTCAGGCTATTAATTAATAACTAAATCATTCGTGTCACAACAAGGCGGCAAGTGATCGAATCCCCAGGAGCTTACTAGAGTAAGTTACTGGGGTAAGCGAGCGTAGCCAACACAGGTGTGACTCGAAGGATGACGGCTATTAACGACCAGCTAATGGTGGTACGAACACAACGCCCATATCCCACGGCTGTTCAATCCAGGTATCTTGCGGGATATCGATAACATAATCGTCAACCAAAGGCTGACCAGCAGGCTTGGCGAAGATAGTGACGAAATGCGCTTTTGGATACATTTCACGGATAGCAACTGCGGTACCGCCAGTGTCTACCAGGTCATCGATAACGATAAAGCCTTCACCATCACCTTCAGCACGTTTCAACACGGTCAGCTCACGCTGGTTGTCGTGGTCATAGCTGGAGATGCATACAGTATCAACATGACGAATCCCCAGTTCACGTGCTAGCAGTGCGCCAGGAACCAGGCCGCCACGGCTAACAGCAATAATGCCTTTCCACTGTTCAGCAGGAAGCAGACGGCTTGCCAACTTACGCGCGTGAATCTGCAACATGTCCCAGGTGACGATGTATTTTTCGCTCATGTGAAATTATCCCAGCCAGTTATTAACGGCTTAAAAATGTTCAAAGGGGTTTTGGTTGCGCGAGATTATAGAGATCTGACGCACTAAAAACCAGTACTGTAGGCCTGTCTCCCTCGTTTTTACGTGCTTTAGGTCGTCACAGCCTTAGTTATAGTGGTATTCTCAGGCCAGCACACAATGCTTACTTGTGTTGTATTTCATTAAGATCAATCCTGCGCTCTGCGAACCAAAATTGTCAGCAGAGTCGATGTCAAGGAGACTTATCGTGTCTGAATTGTCTCAATTATCTCCGCAGCCGCTGTGGGATATTTTTGCCAAAATCTGTTCTATTCCGCACCCTTCTTATCATGAAGAACAACTCGCGGAACATATTCTGTCCTGGGCAAAAGAAAAAGGCCTGCATGTTGAGCGCGACCAGGTTGGTAATATCCTGATCCGCAAACCTGCAACAGCTGGTATGGAAAACCGTAAAGCGGTCGTCCTGCAAGCTCACCTTGATATGGTGCCGCAGAAAAATAACGACACTGTTCATGATTTCACCAAAGACCCGATTCAGCCGTATATCGATGGAGAGTGGGTTAAAGCGCGCGGCACTACGCTGGGTGCGGATAACGGTATCGGTATGGCGTCTGCATTGGCAGTGCTGGCTGATGATTCCGTGTCTCATGGCCCGTTAGAAGTCCTGCTGACCATGACCGAAGAAGCGGGTATGGATGGCGCTTTTGGCCTGCAAGCTGGCTGGTTACAAGCTGATATCCTGATCAACACCGATTCTGAAGAAGAAGGTGAGATCTATATGGGTTGTGCTGGCGGGATTGATTTTATCTCCACGCTGCCACTGCAACGTGAAGCGATTCCAGCAGGTTACGAAACCTACAAACTGACCATCAAAGGTCTGAAAGGTGGTCACTCTGGCGCTGAGATCCATTTAGGTTTGGGCAATGCAAACAAATTGCTGGCGCGTTTCCTGTTCGCTCACGCAGCAGAACTGGATGCTCGTCTGATTGATCTGAACGGCGGTACGCTGCGTAACGCAATCCCTCGTGAAGGTTCAGCTATCCTTGCTGTACCTGCCGATAAAGCAGCACAACTCAAGCAATTGGCAGCGCAGTTCTTGTCAATTCTGCAAAATGAGCTGGGTGCCGTTGAAAAAAACACCACCGTTCTGGTTGAAGCGACCAGCACAGACAAATCTGCGCTGACAGTAAAAAGCCGCGAAGCTTTCATTAACTTGCTCAACGCAATGCCGAACGGCGTTATCCGCAATTCCGACGCTGTAAAAGGCGTAGTTGAAACCTCACTGAACGTGGGTGTGGTGACAATGACTGACGAAAGCGCAGAAATCATCTGCCTGATTCGTTCGTTGATTGATAGCGGTAAAGATTATGTGGTGGGCATGCTTCACGCACTGGGTCAGCTTGCTGGTGCAGAAAGTGTTGCCAAAGGCAGCTACCCTGGCTGGCAGCCGGATGCTAAATCCCCGGTAATGGCACTGGTTCGTGAAACTTACGAAAAGCTGTTCAACAAGACGCCAAACATCATGGTTATCCATGCCGGTCTGGAATGTGGTCTGTTCAAGAAGCCTTACCCTGAGATGGATATGGTTTCTATTGGGCCGACCATTACAGGTCCGCACTCGCCTGATGAACAAGTTCATGTTGCAAGCGTTGGCCAATACTGGATCCTGCTGACTGAGTTGCTGAAAGCGATTCCAGCTAAATAAGCCAAATACATGTTGATCAAAACCCTCTCATTGAGAGGGTTTTTTTATAATCCCAGAACCAGTTGACGCTCCAACTGTGGGTCAAGTAACGTGACATGCAGCCCCACCAGCCTTACGCCTCGCCCTCCCCGGCGCTCTTCCCATGTTTTCTTCGCCGTTGCGATTAAATCGGCTTTATTTAGTTGCGGCCAGACATGTTCCTGAGTGGTTTGCTGGAAATCATTAAACTTGAGTTTGACTCCCTGACGAGCAATCAATAAATCTGGTTTCACCTTTTTCAGCCGTCGCTCAAGTTCAGCATAAAGCTGCTCAATAATGGCTTCACACTCATGCCATTCATGAATGTCTTCGGCCAATGTTTTCTCTACTCCAACAGATTTGCGCTGCCGTTCATTGTTTATCTCCCGCTCGTCAATGCCCTGGCTTCGCTCCCACAGTACCCGCCCAAATTTCCCAAAACGTTTGAGTAACGAGGCTAAATCAGTTTTTTGTACATCGGCACAGGTGCGCAGCCCCAGGCTTTCCAGTTTTCCAGCGGTGACTTTGCCCACGCCTGGAATCTTACCCAACGGCAAGGTTGCTAAAAATGCAGGGATTTCATCGGGCGTAATGACGTACTGCCCGTTAGGCTTATTAAGATCGGAAGCAATTTTGGCGAGAAATTTTACCGGGGCTATCCCCGCAGAGGCTGTGAGATTAAGTTCGTCGGAAATAGACTGGCGGATTTCCTTCGCCATCAACGTTGCGGAGCCGTGGCAGTTCAGGCTATCGGTAACATCCAGATAAGCCTCATCAAGCGATAGCGGTTCAATAAGATTGGTGTAGCGGCTAAATATCTCACGAATATGATTTGATGCATCTTTGTATGCGTCAAAACGCCCAGGCAGAAGTGTCAGGTGTGGGCATAATTTGAGTGCCATTGCAGTCGACATTGCGCTGTGTACACCGAATTTTCGTGCTGGGTAATTTGCGGTACTGATCACTCCACGTCGCTGCGCGCTGCCGCCAATCGCTAGCGGGATATCCCGCAAGTTGGGGTTATCACGCATCTCCACCGCTGCAAAAAAGCAGTCCATATCGACATGAATGATTTTACGCATACTTTTTCACACCAGTTATTTTACTGGATAAGTATACAGTCAATTAGTGAGGGGGGGAAAGTCTGTATCAAAGAAATCCTCCCGAAAAGCGGGAGGATTTAAGAGGCTTATATGATGCGGTTTTGCTGAATTTTTGCCAGTCGTTCGGCTTTCGCCATACGTTTTTTACGCGCATCGCAAGGTTCAGGACAGTTGCAAACCTTCTCCATACCGAGTGCTGCAATGCCACCACAGCTACCCTGAAGCGCTTTGCGCTTCACGATAACGCCCAGTGACATACCAAATATCACCAGCAAAAATATAACGAAGGTGGCTAAAAATACCGTCAGCATAATGGCTCCCGTCAGCCGCCAAAGTCGTCGAGCATGATATTTTCATCCTCAACGCCCAGGTCTTTGAGCATTTTGATCACCGCTGCGTTCATCATTGGCGGCCCACACATATAGAATTCACAATCTTCCGGCGCCGGATGGCTACGCAGATAGTTTTCCAGCAATACGTTGTGAATGAAGCCGGTATAGCCCGTCCAGTTATCTTCTGGCTGTGGATCAGAAAGCGCCACATTAAAGCTAAAGTTCGGGTTCTCCTGCGCCAGCTTTTCAAACTCTTCTTCGTAGAACATTTCACGTAAAGAACGAGCGCCATACCAGAAGCTGATTTTGCGCGTGCTATGCAGGCGTTTAAGCTGATCAAAAATGTGTGAACGCATTGGCGCCATACCGGCACCACCGCCGATAAATACCATTTCTGCATCCGTATCTTTGGCAAAGAACTCACCAAATGGCCCGGAAATTGTCACTTTATCGCCCGCTTTCAGCGACCAGATATACGAGGACATAATCCCCGGAGGAGCATCTGGTACATTCGGCGGAGGTGTCGCGATACGCACGTTCAGCATGATAATGCCTGCTTCGTCCGGATAGTTCGCCATGGAATATGCACGAACACAGGGTTCTTTCACCACAGATTTGAAGCGGAACAGGTTGAACTTGTCCCAGTCACCACGGTATTCCTGTGGAACATCGAAGTCTTGATAGTTAACTTCATGCGGCGGGCTTTCAATCTGGATATAGCCACCAGCACGGAACGGCACCACGTCGCCGTCAGGAATACGCAGCTTGAGCTCTTTGATGAACGTCGCTTTGTTATCATTAGAGATAACTTCACACTCCCATTTTTTCACGCCGAATATCTCTTCCGGCAGCTCAATTTTCATGTCCTGTTTCACAGCGACCTGACAGGCAAGACGGCAACCCTCTTTCGCTTCACGCTTGGTGATATGCGAAAGTTCGGTAGGCAGAATATCACCCCCACCTTCTTTAACGGTTACACGGCACTGGCCGCAAGAACCACCACCACCACAAGCCGAGGAGATAAATATCCCTTGGTTTGATAACGTGTTGAGCAGTTTGTCGCCCGCCGGAGCATGGAACTTTTTGTCTGCTTCGTTGTTAATCTCAATCAGCACATCGCCGGAGTTAACAAGCTTTGACTTAGCAAACAGAATCATCAGTGCCAGAGCCAAAACAATAAGCGTGAACATCACCACGCCAAGAATAATTTCCATACCTTTCCGCCCTTATAGCTGCACACCGGAGAATGACATGAAACCTAGTGCCATCAATCCAGTGGTGATAAAGGTGATTCCTAAGCCACGCAATCCTGCGGGCACATTGGCATATTTCATCTTCTCGCGAATACCGGCCATCGCGACGATAGCCAGCATCCAGCCCACACCGGAACCGACACCATAAACGATGGATTCGCCAAAGCTGTAATCACGCTGCACCATAAACGATACGCCACCGAAAATGGCGCAGTTAACGGTGATAAGCGGCAGGAAGATACCCAGCGCGTTATAGAGAGCCGGGAAGAAACGATCGAGGATCATTTCAAGGATTTGCACCAGCGCTGCAATCACACCAATGAAGGTGATGAAATTCAGGAAGCTGAGGTCAACACCTTCAACCAATGCACCGTCGCGAAGCACAAGGTTATAAACCAGGTTATTCGCCGGAACAGCAATCCCTAAAACAACGGTAACCGCCACACCCAAACCAAATGCCGTGGAAACCTTCTTGGAAACCGCCAGGAAGGTACACATGCCAAGGAAGAACGCGAGCGCCATGTTTTCAATAAACACGGCACGCACAAACAGACTAATCATATGTTCCATAGTCAGTTAGTCCTTTTCCTGCTGCGCAGGCTTCAGCGTACGCAGTGCCCAAATCAACAGGCCGATAATGAAGAACGCACTCGGCGCCAGCAGGAACATCCCGTTTGGCTGGTACCAGCCACCGTTTTGAACCGTTTCAAGCACCGTGATACCAAACAGTTTGCCGCTTCCTATCAGCTCACGCAGGAAACCAACCAGCAGCAGAATCACGCCATAACCCAGGCCGTTACCGATGCCATCCATAAAGCTCGCCAGCGGCGGTGACTTCATGGCGTAGGCTTCGGCGCGCCCCATCACAATACAGTTGGTGATGATTAGGCCAACGAATACCGAAAGCTGTTTGGAGATCTCGTAGGCGTAAGCACGCAGAACCTGATCTACGACGATAACTAACGAAGCAATGATCGCCATCTGTACGATGATTCGCACACTGTTTGGGATCAGGTTACGGATCATCGAGATGAACATGCTGGAGAACGCTGTCACCACTGTTACCGCGATGGTCATTACGAATGCAGTTTCCAGCTTCGTTGTTACAGCCAGCGCCGAACAGACACCGAGTATTTGCAAGGCAATCGGGTTGTTATCCACAAGAGGACTAACCAGTACCCGTTTGACCTCTTTCATGTCTGAAATATCAGCCATTGTTGAGCGCTCCTTCACGTACTTGTTTCAGGAATGGACCAAAACCGAGTTCACCCATCCAGAAATCAAAAGTGTGTTGTACACCGTTTGCTGTGAGCGTGGCACCGGATAAACCATCTACCCCGTATTCATCGCCCTGACGCGCACCGCCTTTCACAACACGAATTGCAGGCTTGCCATTATCATCAAGCAGCTTCTTGCCAATCCACTGCGCACGCCAGTTCGGGTTTTCAACTTCACCGCCCAGACCCGGGGTTTCACCCTGGTCATAGTAAGTGATGCCTTTAACCGTACGGCCATCGGTTTGCAGAGAAACGAAGGCATACATCATCGACCACAAGCCTTTGCCATACACGGGCAAGACAACTTCCTGGATTTTGTTTTGCTCATCTCGCACCAGGTAAATCTCAACAATATTGCTGCGATTTTTTATCCCGGCACGATCTTCGTCAGATGTGAGTGCTTTGCTCTGATTAGGGTCACGTAATGCTGCCGCCTGGTCGAATTTAGACGAGTCTTTATCCAGTAACTCGCCACTTTTCAAATCCAACAAACGCGGTGTAATGCGTGATTCAAAGACTGCTTTAACATCTTCACCTGTCATTTTTGGTGTGGCTAAGCCCGCAACATCAAGAATGTTACGTTGCTTATCGAGGGCTTTTTGCTCTTGCTGACGAGCTTTAAGCCCAACAGCAGAACCCGCCACCACAACGGAGCAAACCAGGCAAAGCACCAGCACCACCAGCAGTGTTCTGCCAATGCTATCGTTACTTTTTACTTCAGCCACGCGACTTCCTCCGCTTGATATTGGCTTGCACCACCAGGTAATCGAACAACGGTGCAAAGAGGTTGGCGAACAAAATCGCCAGCATCATCCCTTCTGGATAGGCCGGGTTTACAACTCGAATTAACACACACATCACGCCGATGAGTGCCCCATACCACCATTTACCTTTGTTGGTAAACGATGCCGAAACCGGATCGGTCGCCATAAACATCATGCCGAAAGCAAAACCACCCAGCACCAGATGCCAATACCACGGCATCGCAAATAACGGGTTGGTTTCAGAACCGATGAAGTTAAATAAGGTTGCTGTGGCAATCATACCGAGCATAACGCCCGCAACGATGCGCCAGGATGCGACTCGACCGAACAGGATAATCGCCCCGCCAATCAGAATCATCAGCGTTGAGACTTCACCAATCGAACCGGGAATGTTGCCGAGGAAAGCATCCATCCATGTCACTGGTTGGCCCGAAACAACATTGACTAATGCTTCACCACCGCCATGGGACCATTGTGAAAGCGGAGTTGCTCCAGAGAAACCGTCAGCCGCGGTCCACACCAGGTCGCCCGAGATTTGCGCTGGATAAGCGAAGAACAGGAATGCACGGCCAGCCAGTGCAGGGTTCAGGAAGTTACGGCCTGTTCCACCGAAAATCTCTTTGGCGATAACCACACCGAAACTGATACCGAGGGCGGCTTGCCACAAAGGCATAGTTGGTGGCACCACCAGCGCAAACAGAATCGAAGTCACGAAGAAGCCTTCGTTAATCTCGTGTTTGCGAATGATAGAGAACAGCACTTCCCAGAAACCGCCTACCAAAAATACCGTGATGTAGATTGGCAGGAAGAAGACAGCGCCCAGCGTCATCATGCTGAGCCAGCCAGCATCAGGCGTAAAGTTCACTCCCAGCCACTGCGCAATCACATAATGCCAGTCGGATGAAATCACCTGCTGGAGTTGTTCTGCGCCATACATCTTGTTCAGGGCAGGAATAGTTTGCTGCCCGACGTTGTACATGCCCCAGAACATTGCCGGGAATACAGCGAACCACACCAGGATCATCATGCGCTTCAGATCGATAGCATCACGAACGTGGGAGGCGCCAGGCGTAACGATACCTGGCGTATAAAACAGAGTCGCCGTCGCTTCAAAGAGCGGATAGTACTTTTCTAGCTTTCCGCCTTGTGTGAAGTGCGGCTCTAGTTTTTCAAATAAATGCTTCAAGCCCATGACTTATCCTTCCTGCTCGATGCGGGTTAATACCTCGCGTAGCACCGGGCCATACTCATATTTCCCCGGGCAAACGTAGGTACAAAGCGCCAAATCTTCTTCATCCAGCTCCAGACACCCCAGCAATTGAGCGCTGTCAGTATCTCCTGCCAGTAAGTCGCGCAATAACATCGTGGCCAGAATATCCAGCGGCATGACACGTTCATAGTTGCCAATCGGCACCATTGCGCGTTCGCCACCATTGGTATCGGTTGAGAAGTTAAATAGTTTGCGCTTCAGGAAGTGGCCAACCGTGGTGCGTGTAATTGAATATTTATCGGCACCCGGCATTACCCAGCCAAATAGTTCTTTTTCACGCCCTTCTTTCAGAACCGTGACCTGCAGGTGGAAACGGCCAAGCCAGGCACGAGGACCAGCGGCCATGGTTCCACTTAATACAGAACCGGATACGATGCGGTTTTCACCTTCTTCCAGCTCACCGGCTGTGAGTACTTCCAGACCGGCCCCCAGGCGAGTGCGAATCAGGCGTGGTTTTTTAACCTGCGGACCGGCTAACGCAATAACACGTTCGGTCCACAATTCACCTTCAACAAACAATTTGCCGATGGCAATCACATCCTGGTAATTAAGATGCCATACCGTTTTTTGCAGGCTAACGGGCTCAAGGAAGTGAATGTGTGTGCCCACTAACCCAGCAGGATGAGGGCCAGCAAATTCATTAAACGTCACTTGTCCGGAAGCATGGCCGCCCAATTTACCGCCACCAGCCTGGCAGACATGGACTTTTCCATCAGTCAGCCGTGACAACAGTGTTAAGCCCGCGTCAAACATTTCGCGATGTGCACGAATAATGGGTTGCGGATCGGCCGCCAGCGGATTGGTATCAATCGCGGTCACAAAAATGGCCGCGGGAACACTCGCAGGTTGCGGTGCTTTACTGAATGGTCGCGTACGAAGTGCAGTCCACAGGCCCGAAGATAGAAGTTGTGCCTGAACTGTTTCACGCGGGAGTTTGCCAAGGTTTTCTGGTGCAAATCGTTCAAAAACGACCTGATCATCACCCTGAACCTCAATAACCAGCGATTGGAGTACGCGACGTTCACCACGATTAATCGCCGTGACCGTTCCACTCGCAGGAGCGGTAAAGAGCACGCCAGGGTTCTTTTTATCTTCGAAGAGAGGCTGGCCCTTCAATACCTTGTCGCCTTCCTGCACAAGCATAGAAGGGCGCATGCCGACATACTCTTCACCGAGCAGGGCCACGAAAGGTATCGCTGGGCCGTCATGGATTTGCTGTTCCGGTAAACCGGCAATAGGCAAGTCCAGACCTTTTTTGATTTTTATCATAAGGTTATCACGTTTAAAATTGGCTTAAACATACCGACAAAAAACTGTAGCCGACAACGGATGGGTCGAATAAGGGTTCAACCGATGCGACATATAAGGCAGATAAAACAGGAAACGCATCCATTCACTATTACGAGAGGGAGGTATAAGTCGCCCGAGTAACCGGAACAACTGACTTATGGATAGTTTCCTTTCATATCCGCAGGTCAACATTCGCGAAGGATTTTAGCATCATTAGCCCGCTGAAGGGGCAGAAATCAGCATAGAGATATCCAGCAATGCGAGCTGTTACGCAAAACGCTTGCTCTCCCGCTATCCAAAAGTATTCTATAAAGTCCAATTTTATAGCTTAATACGCTCTGCTTTAGGGTTGCGAAAATTCATAACGATGCTAATGTGAGCGCTCCTAATACAGAGTAATCTGATTTCGGGTCTCTTTTTGCCGTCCTGGCATTTGGTCTAAGCTTTATCAAGGAATCAAGCAGTATGCGTAAGATCGCACTTATTATTGCGATGCTTCTGATACCGTGCATGTCGTTTGCCAGCCTTTTAAGCGGCAACTCGTCTAACACGCCTGTCAGTAAAGAATTCAAGCAACAACTTATGGGCTCTCCGGTTTATATTCAGATATTTAAGGAAGAGCGCACGCTAGAGTTATACGTGAAGATGGGCGAGAAGTTCCAATTACTCGACAGCTACAGCATCTGTAACTATTCCGGTGGGCTAGGTCCAAAACAGCGTCAGGGTGATTTTAAAAGTCCTGAAGGTTTTTATAACGTGACCCGCAGCCAGCTCAAACCCGACAGCCGTTTCTATAAAGCCATTAATATCGGCTTCCCGAACGAGTTTGATCGCCAGCATGGTTATCAGGGTCAATATCTGATGATTCACGGTGCTTGTGTGTCCGTCGGCTGCTACGCCATGACCGACACCAACATTGATGAGATTTTCCAGTTTGTGACTGGCGCGTTGGTCTTCGGCCAGCCAAGCGTACAGGTCAGCATCTATCCGTTCCGCATGACAGATGCCAATATGCAGCGTCACAAGTACTCTTATTACATCGACTTCTGGAAACAACTGAAGCCGGGTTATGACTACTTCATGGCGAATCACCAGCCGCCGGGCGTTTCAGTTGTTAGCGGTAATTACGTGGTTAGTAAGCCGGTTACGCCATCGACGCAACCGCAGTTGGCATCAAACTACGCGCTCCCCGAGACAAAATAGTTCAGACTCACCTGGTGCAATTTTGTGCCAGGTTTCGTTGCCAGTCAGGGGCTGAGTCGCAATTACAGTGACCACATCGTTGAGTGTGGTCTCTTCCTGAAAATCAATTTCCACATCCTGGTCCAACAGTTTTGCCACGCCAAACGGTGCCCGTCGGGTTATCCAGTATAAATTGGTGGAACAGAACGCCATCACGTAGCGCCCATCCGACAACAACATATTGAACACGCCCTTCTCACGCAATTGCACCGCAAGTTCGGTGATGTAGCGGAACACCGCCTCCATATTGCCAGGTGTGCGTGGATAACGTTGCGTCAATTTATGAAGCAGCCAGCAAAATGCTTGCTCGCTGTCGGTTTCACCAATCGGGCGAAACGGGCCGGTATCGAGTGAACGATGCCCTTTGAGCTGGCCATTGTGGGCATAGGTCCAGTTACGACCCCATAACTCGCGCGTAAAAGGGTGGGTATTTTCAAGCGCCACTTTGCCGCGGTTAGCCTGACGAATATGCGCGACCACTGAACAAGATTTGATCGGGTAATCTTGCACAAGTTTTGCGATGGGAGAGTTAAAACTCGGTTGCGGATCTTTGAACGTACGACAGCCTTTACCTTCGTAGAAAGTAATACCCCAGCCGTCTTTATGCGGCCCTGTTCCCCCGCCACGCTGCACCAGACCGGTAAAACTAAAGCAAATATCCGTCGGCACATTGGCGCTCATCCCGAGCAGTTCGCACATCTTAACCTCCCACAACTTAATACAACCCTCTCCGTTTCGGGAGAGGGGAACTGGTTAAGCCTTAACCATCTCTTTTTCAATCAACTGAATCAGGATATGAATCACTTTGATGTGAATTTCCTGAATACGGTCAGCGTAGCCAAAGTGTGGAACACGAATTTCAACATCCGCAGTTCCATCCATTTTGCCGCCATCTTTCCCGGTCAGGGTAATGACTTTCATGCCTTTCGCACGCGCCGCTTCAATGGCTTTAATTACGTTGCCAGAATTACCTGAAGTGGAGATCCCCAGTAACACGTCGCCTTCACGACCTACCGCTTCAACGTAACGAGAGAAAATGTGGTCGTAGCCAAAATCGTTGCCCACGCAAGAGATGTGGCTAACGTCAGAAATCGCAATCGCCGGGTAACCCGGACGGTTTTCGCGATAACGCCCAGTCAGTTCTTCAGCAAAGTGCATAGCGTCACAATGTGAGCCGCCGTTGCCGCAAGAAAGCACTTTACCGCCTGCCTTGAAGCTATCAGCCAGCAGCACCGCCGCACGCTGAATGGCGTGAATGTTAGCGTCATCTTTCAGGAAGTTAGCCAGCGTTTCAGCCGCTTCATTCAATTCATTACGAATAAGATCCTGGTACATGAGGATGTCCTTCAGTATTTTTCGATTGATTAACCCCAGCAGTTTACCGGATAGCGCGAGAAGCGCCATATCCTCCTGCTTTTGCTGTTCCGTGCGGTAACAATGTGAGCTGAGTTGTAATTATTTTGTGAATATATTGCTAAAAAAAACCACATGAACTAAAACCAATACATCCAAGTGGTCAGACCTCCTACAAGCAAGGGAGTTTCCTTTATGTTGATTTTGAGTATTGTCGCAACCGTTGTTCTCCTCGGTGTGCTTTTCTATCACCAGGTCAATTTGCTGCTCAGTAGCGCAATTCTACTGGCGTGGACAGCCGCGCTTGGTTTTGCTGGTATCTGGTCTATCTGGGTACTGGTTCCACTCGCGATAATTCTGGTACCGTTCGTCTTTACGCCAATGCGTAAATCTCTGATTTCAGCTCCTGTTTTCCGCAGCTTCCGTAAAGTTATGCCGCCGATGTCGCGTACTGAAAAAGAAGCTATCGATGCTGGTACCACCTGGTGGGAAGGCGATCTTTTCCGCGGTAAACCAGACTGGGAAAAGCTGCACAACTACCCGCAACCAAAACTGACTGAAGAAGAACAGGCCTTTATCGACGGCCCGGTTGAAGAAGCCTGCCGTCTGGCAAATGACTTCCAGATCACCCACGAAATGGCCGATTTGCCGCCAGAACTGTGGGCATATTTAAAAGAACATCGCTTCTTCGCGATGATCATCAAGAAAGAGTACGGCGGCCTCGAGTTCTCTGCTTACGCACAATCTCGCGTGCTGCAAAAACTTTCTGGGGTTTCCGGGATTCTGGCGATTACTGTCGGCGTGCCTAACTCATTAGGCCCGGGCGAATTGCTGCAACATTACGGTACTGACGAGCAGAAAGATCATTACCTGCCACGCCTGGCGCGTGGGCAAGAGATCCCATGCTTTGCACTGACAAGCCCAGAAGCAGGTTCCGATGCAGGTGCAATTCCTGATACAGGTATTGTCTGCATGGGCGAATGGCAAGGTCAGCAAGTCCTCGGTATGCGTCTGACCTGGAACAAGCGCTACATTACGCTCGCACCAATTGCTACCGTTCTGGGTCTGGCCTTCAAACTGTCTGACCCGGATAAACTGCTGGGCAATGAAGAAGATCTTGGCATTACCTGTGCGCTGATCCCAACGCACACGCCGGGTGTAGAAATTGGCAAACGCCACTTCCCACTTAACGTACCATTCCAGAACGGTCCAACTCGCGGGAAAGATATTTTCGTACCGATTGATTACATCATCGGCGGCCCGAAAATGGCCGGCCAGGGCTGGCGTATGCTGGTGGAATGTCTGTCTGTTGGCCGTGGTATTACCCTGCCATCCAACTCTACTGGCGGTCTGAAATCTGTGGCGATGGCAACGGGTGCTTACGCGCACATTCGCCGCCAGTTCAGGATCTCTATCGGCAAAATGGAAGGGATTGAAGAGCCGTTAGCGCGTATTGCCGGTAATGCTTATGTGATGGACGCCGCAGCTTCTCTGGTGACTTACGGGATTATGCTCGGCGAAAAACCGGCTGTGTTGTCGGCTATCGTGAAATACCACTGTACCCACCGCGGCCAGCGCGCGATCCTCGACGCAATGGATATTCTCGGCGGCAAAGGCATTATGCTCGGCAACTCCAACTTTGTGGCGCGAGCATATCAGGGCGCACCGATCGCGATTACCGTTGAAGGCGCGAATATCCTGACCCGCAGCATGATTATCTTCGGCCAGGGGGCCATTCGTTGCCATCCGTATGTTCTCGACGAGATGAATGCGGCGCAAAACAACGACGTCAACGCGTTCGATAAGCTGCTGTTCAAGCATATCGGCCACGTCGGCAGCAACAAAATGCGCAGCCTGTGGCTTGGCCTGACCAACGGTTTGACCAGTGCTACACCGACCAAAGACTCTACCAAACGCTACTACCAGTATATGAACCGCCTGAGCGCCAACCTGGCGTTGCTGTCAGACGTTTCCATGGCGGTGTTGGGCGGTAGCCTCAAGCGTCGCGAACGTATCTCCGCTCGTCTGGGTGATGTGTTAAGCCAGCTGTACCTCGCCTCTTCCGTGCTGAAACGCTACGACGACGAAGGCCGTAACGAAGCGGATTTACCGCTGGTTCACTGGGGCGTGCAGGATGCGCTGTATCAAGCCGAGCAAGCGATTGACGACCTGCTGCGTAACTTCCCGAATGCGTTTGTGGCTGGCATGTTGCGCGTGGTTATCTTCCCTCTGGGCCGTCGTTACGACGCACCATCGGACAAGCTGGACCACAAGCTGGCGAAGATTATGCAGATCCCATCCGCTACCCGTTCACGTATCGGTCGCGGTCAGTATCTGACACCAAGCGAGTTCAACCCGGCTGGACTGCTGGAAGAAGCATTGATGGACGTGATGGCTGCTGAGCCAATCCACCTGCGCGTTTGCAAAGAAACCGGGCGTAACCTGTCGTTCACCCGTCTTGATGAGCAGGCGAAACAGTGGCTGGCAGAAGGGAAAATCAACGCGGAAGAAGCGGCGATCCTCACCAAAGCTGAAGCAAGCCGTTTGCGCAGTATTAACGTCGATGAATTTGAGCCGGAGGAGCTGGCAACCATGCCGGTAAAGGTGCCGGAAAAGCATCGTAAGATTGAAGCGGCATAAGCCTTCCTAAAACCCCGTTCGCGGGGTTTTTTCTTTTCTACTCATGCTAAAGTGAATGAAACACTGTTTATCATGAGGCTTCCGATTGTGTCTGGTTTGAAAATCACCGTTCTGCAACAACCGCTGGTCTGGATGGACGGCGCGGCAAACTTGCGCCATTTCGATGTACAGTTGGACGCTATTCATGGCCGCGATCTGATTGTCTTGCCGGAAATGTTCACTACCGGTTTTGCAATGGAAGCCGCCACACAGTCGCTTGCTGAAGAAGAAGTGATTGACTGGATGCAGTTTAAAGCCCAGCAAACTCAGGCGATGATCGCCGGAAGCGCTGCCCTGCAAACCGAACGCGGGCCGGTAAACCGTTTCCTGCTGGTACAGCCCGACGGCAAAGTCCACTTCTACGATAAGCGCCATTTGTTCCGCATGGCGGATGAACATCATCATTATCAAGCCGGTAACGAGCGTGTCATCGTCGAGTGGCGTGGCTGGCGCATTCTGCCGCAGGTTTGTTACGACTTACGCTTCCCGGTATTTTCACGCAACCGCAACGATTACGATCTGGCGTTATATGTGGCGAACTGGCCTGCCCCGCGCTCTTTGCACTGGCAAAGTTTGCTGGTGGCTCGCGCCATTGAAAACCAGGCGTATGTGGCAGGCTGCAACCGCGTCGGCACCGACGGCAACGGGCATCATTACCGTGGCGACAGCAAAATCATTAATCCACAGGGCGAAATTCTGGCAAACGGTGAAGCCCATCAGGCGATGCGCCTCGACGCCGATTTATCGCTGATCGCTTTACAGGAATACCGCGAGAAATTCCCCGCCTGGCAAGACGCAGATCCGTTTAGCCTGTAATCAACTTCCCCGATAGGTCGACCACGACCACGGGGAAATCAGAAACGGCAGGTGATAATGCCCGCCGTGTTGCGTAATCATGAAATCAATTTGCGCGGTGGGATATAACGTCTCTCGGTGCGTTTTTGCAAAATATGAACCGATCTCTGCGCTCAGACGATAGCGCCCTGGCATCAACTCTTCCGAAGTGAAATCTTTCAGGCGCCCGTCAGAATCAGTGACTCCGTGCGCAATCCGTTCCCAGTTTCCTGCAGTTTGGTGCTCAAGGTAAATCACCACATCCGCGGCTGGTTTACCCAGTGCCGTATCAAGAATATGAGTACTCAGTTGGCTCATTGGGCAAATACTCCTTCCAGACGTAGTAACGTGATTTGGCGTAATTGCTCCAGCGCTTCAGTTTCTTCCTGTGCAGGGGAATTGTTCAGGCGGCGATGGAGTTCAGTGAGAATATCTTCACCACTTCGCCCTTTCGCACGAATAAGAAACACGCGCCCAAACCGCTCTTCATATTCAGCATTACCCTGTGCCAGTGCGAGAGTTAACGCGCTATTTTGCGTATCTACAGCAGACTGCTCGCCTTTAGAAAATAGGGCTTCTTTGCCATCGCCCTGTGCTTTTTCACCGATACGCGGATGTGCCGCCAGCGCATGATCCAACTCCTCCCCTCCCCAGTCCAGCGTCAGTTGCGAAGCGTAATGCTGTAACACGTCAACGTTTAAATATGGACGCGCTGCTACCAGCTTTTCGGTCCATGCAGGGATTGCCACACATGGCGCTATCAGGTTTAGGGCTTCATTCTCTGAGCCATCGTTAAATTCAATCAGGGTATTTTTCGCAGCCAATGCCATAACCGTTTGCGTATAAGCCCTCACAGCTTGCATCACATCAACTTCCATCACTGACTCTGCAGGATGGTGGCTAATTCCACGGTCACAACGCGCAAACAACATACCCACCGGCCACTGTTCAGCAATCGCAATCGCATCATGCCCCGCGCCACTTGGCAGAGATAAACTACGCCCCTGCACCGAAGCAATGGCTGATGTTAACTGGCGCTGTAAACCCGCGTCGCATGGCGTGGCGGGAATCGAATAATAGATTTCAGAGTCGAACGTCACACCTCGTTGAGCGGCGATTTGCTGCGCTTCGCTTAACAAGCTTCCCAGCAATGCTTCCAGATCTGCATCTCTCGGGCTACGGATATCCAGCGTGAGCAGGACTTCACCTGGAATAACATTCGCCGCGCCCGGCAAGCATTGCAGCGAGCCGACTGTCGCAACAATATCTGGGGCGTAAATGGCAGTCGCGCTTTCGATGTAAGTCATCCAATTAGCGGCGGCCGCGAGCGCATCTTTACGAATAGTCATCGGCACCGTGCCTGCATGCCCTGCTTCGCCAACAAAGCGGCATTTCAAACGGCGAGCGCCGTTAATGGCGGTCACCACGCCGAGCGCCAGATTTTCACGCTCCAGCACCGGCCCTTGTTCAATATGCAGTTCGAGATAGGCACTAAACTCTTCCGGACTACGGGCAGCACTTTTAATTCGTGAAGGGTCAAAACCGGCATTGACCAATGCTTGTGCAACGCTAATCCCTGCAGCATCAACGCATGCCAGCCAGTTATCCGGCCAGGTTCCGGTGACGCCACGGCTGCCTAATAATGTGATGCCAAAACGCGTGCCTTCTTCATCTCCAAAGCCAACGATTTCAATCGCCTGTTCGAGCTGAAGATCGTGATGGTATAAATAAGCGACCACTTCCAGCGCAGCCAATACACCCAACATGCCATCGTAACGACCGGCATTGCGCACAGTATCGAGATGAGAGCCCAGTAAAATGGCCTGAGCGCCTTCATTTGCCCCTTCGTAGCGCCCACAAATATTGCCCACGGCATCCTGCCAGGTAGTCATCCCGACCTGCTCCATCCAGTTTGCCACCAGATGATTAGCGCGTAGATGTTCAGGGGAAAGATACACACGCGTGAGTTGGCCTGGCGTTTCACTAATTTGCGCCAGTTCATCCGCTCGCTGCATCACGCGCTTAGCAGCAATGCTGGCTTCGGCGGCATTCATCACAAGTTTTACCATCAGCTTTTTCCTTGTGAATAAACATCCCACGCAGCCTGCATCGCCGCCCCTTGTGTCGTTTTGAAACCAAGGCGGTTCAATACTGCTTCAAGTGCAGTCAGAGTTTGCAACACGCAATCTTTACGCGCGTTATAACCCATGGTGCCGATGCGCCAGATTTTGCCTTGCAGGGGGCCGAAAGAGGTGCCGATTTCGATATGGAAATCTTCGAGCAACATTTTGCGCACCTCTTCGCCGTGAACCACTGATGGAATCACCACGCCAAGTACGTTATTCATTTTGTGTTGCAGGTTTCCGAAAGTTTCCAGCCCCATGCCCTGAATCCCGGCCACCAGCGCACGCCCGTGCAATTCGTGACGAGCAATCCCCACATCTAGACCTTCTTCCAGAATGATGCGCGCGCATTCACGGGCGGCGAACAACATGCTGGTCGCTTCCGTGTGGTGGTTCAGGCGCTCCGGGCCCCAGTAATCCATCACCATGCCGAGATCGAAATAATTCGAATAGATCATTTCGTCATCTCCGTCCTGGTGCGCAGCCGTACGGATCCCTTCTTCAACACATTTTCGGCGGCGGATCACCTCTTCCATCTGTGCGCTGAGAGTTATCGGCGAACTGCCAGACGGGCCGCCGAGGCATTTTTGCAGTCCTGCGGAAACTGCGTCTAATCCCCAGCCATCCGTTTCAAGCACATTGCCACCAAAGGAAGCCGTTGCATCGGTATAGAACAAGACCCCATGACGACGGCAGATTTCGCCCAGCTCAGCCAGCGGCTGCAACATAGTCGTGGAAGTGTCGCCCTGAACGGTCAACAGTAAACGTGGTTTAACACTTTTGATCGCATCTTCGATTTGATCCGGGGTAAACACTTCGCCCCAAGGAACCTCAATGGTGTGAACTTCAGCACGGCATCGACGTGCTATTTCACATAATAGATGGCCGAAACGCCCAAATACCGGCACCAAAACTTTGTCGCCCGGACGAATCGCTGACAGCAGAATCGCTTCGATACCAGAACGGGAAGTCCCATCGACCAGCATCGTCCAGCGGTTTTGCGTGCGGAAAAGCTCACGATACAGCACCATCACTTCATTCATATAGCCAGTCATCACCGGGTCATACTGCCCAATCAACTGGCTCGCCATAGCTCGTAATACACGGGGATCGGCATTGATTGGACCCGGCCCCATCAACAAACGGTGTGGCGGATTGATTTGCGCGAAGTGCTGAATATCTAACATGGCATTTCCTTTAGCTCTATATGAAACAAAAGATTCTTTATAAAAATATTCTGCAACTAATGTGCCATTCATTTTCATCAGTGGCAAAGAAACAAAAGCCGATACTTAACGTAAATAATGATACTTACCTGACCAGGTTAATGAACCAGAATGGTTCCCACGATGTGTGCAAAAGCACCAACATGGTGCGCTAGCGTTGTTCTAACTCATCAAGCTCAGTATAGAGTTCGGCAATATGATGAATGCGCTGACGACCAGTGGTTAACGCTTCATGTAGCACTGCGTTGGCTAACAGATTCACCAGACTCATCGCACTGCTATAACTATCGAAAGCTGAAACGCTGTCCAGCGGTGCCGCAAAGTGCCAGCGGCAGTATGGGGTCAGGCCGGAACCCTGTGCTTCGCTCATTACCAGCAGCGGTACCTGCCGCTTATGTAAATTGGCCAGCAGTGGCTTAATGATGCGAGGTCGCCTGCGGAATGCGATAGCGATAACGCAGTCATGTTCGTTGATATCCACCACCTCTTCTGCCAGCGTCTGCCCTGGTTGAGGCAATAACCAGACATCACTACGAACCTGTAGTAACTGCTGGCGTAGGTGCATCGCTACAGGCCATGAATTTCGTAAACCAATAATAAAAATACGTTTTGCTGAAGTAAGTGCCGAGACTACATCGATAAATTGTTGAGTATCTAACAAGCTAACCCACTGTGTCAGGTTGGCCATTTCCTGTTTGTAATGCCGCGCCAGTAACGTGTTACCTTGTACTGCATCGCGGTTTTCCGTCAGGGGCATTCCGCTCTGACGCAAGGTTCGCAGTTCTTCACGCATATCTTTGTATCGGTCATAACCCAGGCGCTTAAATAGACGACTCACAGTGGCTTTAGATACGCCAGAAAGACGGGCCAACTCAGCGCTGTTGTAGCTAATCAGGTCATCAAAATGATCGACAATAAAAGCAGCAACTCGCTGTTCCTGCGGAGAAAGCTGCTCGTATGTCGCTCTTAAGCGCTCGTCTAATTGTTTCATTATGACCTCTGTAACTATTGTTTCATTCGAGCCTGACACAGTGAAACAAACCGCGTCAACCTGGAACATCTCTTGCTTAAATATATTACCCAGCTTCCGTTCTGAGAGATAAAACGATGATGCAAAGCAATATGGCACCTTCCGGTATGGCCGTTACACCGCACCACTTAGCCAGTGAAACCGCATTATCCGTGTTGCGCCATGGTGGTGATGCCATCGAGGCGATGGTGGCAGCGGCGGCAACGATCGCCGTGGTTTATCCTCACATGAATGGCATTGGCGGCGATGGTTTTTGGTTGATAGTACCGCCGGAAGGTGAGCCGATTGCGATTGATGCCAGCGGTGCTGCGGGATCACTCGCATCGCTGGAATTTTACGCAGGCGAAACATCGATTCCTCATCGTGGCCCCAAAGCCGCGTTAACCGTGCCTGGAACCCTTAGCGGTTGGGACGAAGCGCTAAAAATTGCCGCACAGCTTGGTGGTGGGCAACTGCCGCTCTCGCGCTTACTTGCCGATGCGATTCGCTATGCGGCTGATGGCATTCCGGTGACCCAATCTCAAACGCTTGCGACCCATAGCAAATACGACGAGCTGGTTAACATTCCCGGATTTGCCGAAACCTTTTTAGACCGAGGCGAAATCCCCCGCGCGGGCAGCCGTTTCACTCAGCCACGCCTGGCCGAAACCTTAACGCGCCTGACAGTTGAAGGGCTTGATAGCTTTTATCGCGGCCCGCTCGCAGCCCTGATCACCGAAGAACTTGCTGAATCAGGCATGCCGATTACGTTGCAGGATCTTGCCGCGCAACGCGCCAAACGGCGCATCCCGCTGCATCTGAGCCACCAGTTGGGCGATGTTTATAATATGACGCCGCCGACGCAAGGCTTGGTTTCACTGGCGATCCTGGGGATCACCGAGAATCTGGATATGGCACAAGCCAGTGAAACTCAAACAGTTCATCGCATCGTCGAAGCGACCAAAAAAACCTTTGCGCTGCGGGACAAATACATCACCGATCCACGCCATATCACCACGTCCATCCAGAGTTTGCTTGAGCCAGAAGCGCTCGCCGCCCTCGCCGCAGAAATTGATGACAACCAGGCCGCAGACTGGGGAGCCGGCAAAGGCCCCGGCGACACGGTGTGGATGGGCGTGATAGACAGCAGCGGCCTGGCGGTTTCGTTTATTCAGAGCATTTATCACGAATTTGGCAGCGGCGTGGTGCTGCCAAAAAGCGGTGTGCTGTGGCAAAACCGGGGGGCGGCGTTCAGCCTCAACCCGGAAAGTTTGCTCAGCCTGGCTCCCGGAAAACAGCCGTTCCACACGCTGAACCCGGCCGCCGCACGCCTGGCTGACGGGCGCACGATGGTTTACGGCTCGATGGGTGGCGACGGGCAACCGCAAACTCAGGCGGCTATTTTTACGCGCCACGTAATTCAGGGCATACCGTTACAAGAAGCTGTAACCGCGCCAAGATGGTTATTAGGCAGAACCTGGGGGCAAGCCTCCGACAGCCTGAAATTAGAAGGTCGGTTTAGCCCGGAAACTTTCAAAGCACTGCTTGAATTGGGTCATGAAGTCGAAGCATTGCCAGATTTTAGCGAAGCTGTTGGCCATGCCGGAGCCATCGTGCGCCATACCAACGGTATGCTTGAGGGCGCATACGATCCACGCAGCAACGGCAGCGCCGCCGGATTTTAAGGAGAACAAAATGCTATTAAATTCTATCGACTGGCCCGCGTACATCAAAGTCATGGAGCAACTGCTTAACGTTCCTCTTGATGAGCCACGCCGCCAGGAACTTGAAGTGCAATTGACTCGCATGGAGAAACTGGCAGAACCGCTCATGGATTTTCCCTTGCCTGAACGCCAGGAAGTCGCGGGGATTTATAAACTATGAATGCACTCTCCATTCGCGATATTCAGCAAGGATTAGCTATTGGCAAGTTTTCCGCACAGGAACTGGCGCAGCTTACGCTTGCGAAAATCGAGCAAGCCAATTCTGAAATTAACGCGTTTACGGAAATCACTGCCTCGCGTTTACTGCAAGAAGCCGCCGCCATTGACCAACTCCGTGTGCGCGGGGAAACGCTGCCGCCGTTGGCTGGCGTGCCTTATGCGGTAAAAAATCTTTTTGATATTAAAGACGTAACAACGCTTGCCGGGGCCGAGCTATTTAGTATGCAATCGCCCGCCAGCACTGACGCCTTCGCGATTAAAAAATTAAACGCTGCCGGAGCCATGCTTTCAGGCGCGCTGAATATGGATGCCTACGCCTACGGCTTTACCACCGAAAATAGCTATTATGGCGCGACCCGCAACCCGCATGATTTAACACGAATTGCGGGCGGTTCATCCGGTGGCTCTGCCGCAGCCGTCGCGGCTGGAATGGTGAATTTTACCCTCGGCACTGACACCAACGGCTCGATTCGCGTCCCCGCTTCGTTATGCGGCATTTTGGGTCTGAAACCGACTTTCGGCAGATTGTCGCGCAGCGGCAGCCAGCCTTTTGTTGCAAACCTGGATCATATCGGCCCGCTGGCGCGTAACGTGGACGATCTGGCTCTGGTTTATGATGCGCTTCAGGGAAGGGATGCGAATGACCATTTCCAATCGACTCGGGGAGTTGAACCCCTCGCCGATAAACTGGAACAGCCGGGGAATTTACGCTGTGCGGTGTTGGGTGGTTTTTTTGAGACTTGGTGTGATGACGATGCCAAAACTGCCGTCGCTCGAGTGGCTCAAACGCTTGAAGCACTGGATTACATCACGTTGCCTGAAGCTGAATTAGCTCGCTCGGCAGCATTTTTGCTCTCTGCCGCTGAAGGGGGAAACCATTACTTACCGGCACTACGTGAACAGGCGGAACGTTTTGAGCTTAACTCCCGTGAACGCCTCCTGGCTGGAGCGATGACACCATCAGCCTGGTACACTCAAGCGCAACGCTTCCGATCATGGTTCCGGGATAAAACTTTACCGCTCTTCGAAAAGTATGATCTGCTTATCGCACCAGCAACACCCTGTAGTGCCACACTAATTGGACAGCAAACCATGCAAATTAACGGGACGGAGCTTCCCGTGAAAGCCAGCATGGGTATGTTGACACAACCTATTTCATTCCTTGGTTTACCAGTCGTCACGGTGCCATTGATGACTGCAAGTGGGCATCCCATCGGTGTGCAGCTCATTGCACCACCATGGCGGGAAGATATCTGCCTGAGAGCTGCCCATCAGCTTGAAATACAGGGTATGCTGGCAGGGAAAACCACCAGGTAAGGTAAATACTATGATGCGTGACAATATTGATCGCCCGGCAATCGTCAATGAGGTGAGTGCCGCTTTTTACCGCTACGAACAGGCGTTGATCAGCAACGATGTTGCGGTCTTAGATGAGTTGTTTTGGGCCGATCCCCGTACCGTTCGCTTTGGTGCGAGTGAAAATCTTTATGGTATCGATGAGATAAGAGCTTTCAGAAATGCTCGCTCGTCTCAAGGGCTAGACCGGCTTTTGCAAAATACCACCATCACCACCTATGGCGATGATATGGCTGTTGCCAGCACTGAATTCACCCGCGAGGGAAGCGACAAAATTGGCCGCCAGATGCAAACATGGGTCAAATTTCCTTATGGCTGGCGAATTGTCGCCGCACATGTCAGCGTGATGGGTTAAAGACCGTGGGCGGGAAACGAAATGTCACCCGCCGCCACATCATTTATTCACAATATGGATGCGTCTTCACCCAATGCTCGGCAATCTCCTGACGACGGCAAATCCACACATCATCATGCTGTTGCACATAATCAAGAAAACGCTGCAACGCTCTGAAACGACCCGGCCGCCCCAGTAAACGGCAGTGCATACCGATAGACATCATTTTCGGTGCAGTTTCCCCTTCTTCGTACAACACATCAAAGCTGTCTTTCAGATAGGTATAAAACTGTTCGGCGGTGTTAAAACCCTGCGCGGTTGCAAAACGCATATCGTTGGCATCAAGCGTGTAAGGCACCACCAAATGCGGTTTTGTCGAACCATCGCTACAGCTAACTTTGCTCCAGAATGGCAAATCGTCGCCGTAATAATCGCTGTCGTAAAGGAAGCTGCCATTTTCCGCCAACAGCCGACGCGTATTCGGACTATCGCGGCCGGTATACCAACCGAGCGGTTTGCTGCCGAACAAATCTTCGAGGATTTCGATGGCCTGGTGCATATGCTGGCGCTCAGTTGCCTCATCCAGATTTTGATAGTGGATCCAGCGCCAGCCGTGACTTACCACGTCGTAATCAGCTGCTTTTATTGCTTCAACAATTTCAGGGTTACGCGCCAGTGCCATTGCTACGCCAAATACCGTCATGGTCAGGCCACGTTTTTGGAACTCGTTATGGATGCGCCAGAACCCGGCTCGCGAACCGTATTCATAGAGAGAATCCATCGACATATGGCGGTCAGGGAAACTGGCCGCACCGATGATATCGGAAAGAAATTGTTCCGAGCCGCTGTCACCATGCAGAACGTGGTTTTCACCCCCCTCTTCAAAATTGAGAACGAACTGCACAGCTACGCGGGCGTTATTTGGCCATTGCGCATGTGGCGGCTTACCCGCATAACCTTTCATGTCACGCGGGTAGTTTTCAGTGAAGTGATAGTTTTTAGTTTTCGGTACTTCATTCATGGTTCGGTTCCTTGTGAGCCGAGCCAGAATTTCAACTCAGCATGTCAAAACAGCCTGATAACGGCTTTTTATTCGGATACGCGAGGTCACCATGTTTGCTGGTTCCAAGCCCAAGAGCGATGAGGGACTCGACCATTTTCACAGCTGCTGTTACGCCATCAATTACGGGAATACCCAACTCAGCAGTCAGTTCCCTTGCAAGATTAGCCATTCCGCCACAACCGAGCACAATCGCTCCGCTGTTATCTTCTTTCATGGCTTGCATACAACGCTCGCGCACCTTCATCTGAGCAAGACCCGTGCCATCTTCCAGAGCAAGTACCGGTAAATCGATCGCATGCAGCGCTGCGCAGTGGTGCTCGAAGCCATACTGGCGTAATAAATGACGCGCAATAATCACAGTGCGCGGCAAAGTGGTGACGATAGAAAAACGTGTCGCAACCATAGTTGCAACATGCATAGCAGCTTCGGCGATGCCGATAACCGGGCCACTGGCGAGTTCACGTGCGGCCAGTAAACCAGGATCGCCAAAGCAGGCGATGACGTGACCACTGACCCCCTGCTCTTTGCCAAGTTTGATTTGCTCAAGCACACCAATAGCCGCTATCGCTTCATCAAAATGTCCTTCTATTGACTCCACGCCCTGTGATGGGCAAACCGTGATGATTTCGCTGGAAGGTGCAGCGACACTGCGCGCCGCTTGCGCGATGGTGTGCGTCATTGCCACGTTAGTATTCGGGTTAATCACCTGAATCAAATGTTTCGTCATGTTGAGTCCTCTGTATTTTTGCCACCGGTTTAGCACCAGATCCGGGCAACGAAATGTTCAAATGCACCATAGTAAAGCGCAATAAGTAATCACGCGGGCTTATTAATGCACCAAAAAGCCTGAATAATCCATTTGTTCCACAAAACATGAAACCTGGCCCGGTTAATGCAACGAAAGTTGCAGACATTCCGTCAGCATCTGTTTTTAAAGGAGCAGATTTCATGCCAAACAATGAAAATACGTCATCAGCTTTGACCGAGAGCGCCAATGCCGGCTACAGCCTGCGCCTGTGTAATGATGATCTGGCGCCAACGCGCAACCAGACATGGTCCTGGTACAATATTTTTTCTTTCTGGATGTCCGATGTTCACAGCATGGGTGGCTATGTGGTGGCTGCCAGCTTCTTCACACTAGGGCTGGCAAGCTGGCAGGTTTTGCTTTGCTTGTTGGTAGGGATTTGCATCGTACAGCTGTGCGCGAACCTGGTAGCAAAACCTAGCCAAATGGCGGGCGTACCCTACGCAGTAATTTGCCGCCAGGCATTTGGCGTGTTCGGTGCCAATATTCCGGCAGTGATACGCGGGTTAATCGCGTTCGCCTGGTACGGTATCCAGACTTATCTGGCCGCAAATGCATTGATGCTCGTTATGCTGAAATTCTGGCCCTCGCTTGCGCCAATGACCACCGGGCATTTCCTGGGGCTGTCGCATCTCGGCTGGGTTTGCTTCGGCATTATGTGGGTGCTTCAGGCGATGGTGTTCTGGCACGGTATGAACGCTATCAAACGATTTATTGATATTGCAGGGCCTGCGGTATACATCGTGATGATGGCGTTGGCGGGCTGGATTTTGTATCAAACTGGATTTGACGGAATTTCATTTACGCTTGCCAGCAAACAACTTAGCTCTGGTGAGCAGGCGTGGCAGATGCTGACCGCAACAGCACTGGTCGTTTCATACTTCTCAGGCCCATTGCTGAACTTCGGTGACTTCTCGCGCTATGGCAAGAGTATGAAAGAGATCCGTCGTGGCAACCGCTGGGGGCTGCCGTTTAACTTCCTGCTGTTCTCTATCGTGACCGTGGTGATTGTTTCCGGTACACAATCCCTGTTTGGCAAAATGATCACCGACCCTATCGAAACGGTAAGCCATGTGGGCAATAGCCTCGCGATGGCCATCGGTTTACTGACCATGATCACCGCCACTATCGGTATTAATATCGTGGCAAACTTTGTATCACCTGCTTTCGACTTCTCGAACTGCTCGCCGCAAAAAATCAGCTTCCGTACCGGTGGGATGATTGCAGCCGTGGGATCTGTACTGCTGACACCATGGAACTTGTTCCAGTCACCAGAACTTATTCACTACACGCTGGATGTGCTGGGTGCGTTTATTGGGCCACTGTTCGGTATTCTGCTGACTGACTTCTACATCATTAAACGCAGCAAAATCTATATCGACGATCTGTTTGATGACACGCCAAAAGGCCGCTACTGGTACAAAAGTGGTTTCAACCCAAAAGCGATTCTCGCACTGCTGCCATCGGTTGCCATTGGCTTAATCATCAGCTTTATTCCGGCACTGCATGAGGTGGCTAACTTTAGCTGGTTTATCGGCGCATTCCTGAGTGCAGGCTGTTATCGCTGGTTGGCACGTGCAGATAAAGTGAGTGACGTTGCGGGATACAATGGACAGGTTGTAGTTTCGAAGGAATAAAACGACGAAAGCCTGAATCATTTCTGATTCAGGCTTTCTAATTGTGGCGGAACGGACGGGACTCGAACCCGCGACCCCCTGCGTGACAGGCAGGTATTCTAACCGACTGAACTACCGCTCCGCGTTTTGTTCCCCGTCGGGAACGAGGCAGATAATACGTATAGGGCTGATGAGCGTCAACGTTTTTTCTTATTAAACTAATCGTTTGCCGTTAATTTCACCCAAACGGTGATTTTTAATGCATTTGCGCTGCTTTTATAAACGCCACAGGCAACTTCCGCCCTTTTTTTCCACCAGGTCGAGTCGCGATTCATGCGCTTCCAGTTCTGCATCGCTGGCACGAATGACGCGTATACCCGAACTGCGGCGTACAACACGTTGAATTCCGTTATCTCCACTACGCTGCTGCACATCCCCTTCCATCGCAAACTTCAGAGAAGTTTGTCCACCCGTCATCATTAAATAGACGTCGGCCAGAATTTGGGCATCGAGCAATGCGCCGTGCAACGTTCGCTTGCTGTTATCTATTTCATAACGTGAGCAAAGTGCATCAAGGCTATTACGCTTGCCCGGGAACATTTTTCGGGCGAGAGCGAGGCTATCGGTAACTTTGCAGAAGGTATTAGTTTTTGGAATATCGCGTTTGAGTTTGCCGAACTCATAATCCATAAACCCGATATCAAACGATGCGTTATGGATGACGAGCTCTGCGCCGCGAATATAGTCCATGAACGAATCAGCAACCTGATCAAAGGTTGGCTTGTCTGCCAGAAACTCATCGGCAATTCCATGCACGCCAAAGGCTTCCGGGTCTACCAGACGATCAGGTTTCAGGTATACGTGGAAATTATTACCCGTCAGGCGGCGGTTGATGACTTCAACCGCACCGATTTCAATAATGCGGTGCCCTTCATAGTGAGCACCGATTTGGTTCATACCGGTGGTTTCTGTATCGAGGACGATCTGTCGTGTAATTGCTGTGCTCATGGCGCTCGTTTATGTCAGACTTGGTTTTTTAATCACAGGAAGTCTACCAGAGATGCGCAAACAGGTAGAAATTTTCACCGATGGCTCTTGCCTCGGCAACCCGGGCCCGGGTGGATATGGTGCTATTTTACGCTACAAACAGCACGAAAAAATTTTTAGCGTCGGCTTTCGCCTGACCACAAACAATCGCATGGAAATGATGGCGGCAATCGTTGCACTTGAGGCGTTGGTCGAGCCTTGTGACGTTGTGCTTAGCACCGACAGCCAATATGTTCGTCAGGGTATTACCCAATGGATTCATAACTGGAAAAAACGTGGCTGGAAAACAGCCGATAAAAAACCAGTCAAGAATGTCGATTTATGGAAGCGACTGGATGCTGCCTTAAGCGAGCACAAAATCAGTTGGGAATGGGTGAAAGGCCATGCCGGTCACCCTGAAAACGAACGTTGTGATGAACTCGCCCGTGAAGCTGCTTCTAATCCAACTCTCGAGGACGTGGGTTATCAGCCAGAGACGGCGAAGCCTTAGTTGCTTCACGAAATTGCCGTGTTGCCCCCACAGCTGAGCGGATTTGCGTTTTTGCTTTCCTGCTTTTCATTGGATTGAGCGTAAGGGGTAATGTCCGCTTACGCGCCACAATGACATGCATGCATCCCAACGCAGGAAGATGGGTACTGAGCATTTTCCCACCTTGTTTACTCCAGGGTAAAACCTGGAAACTGCGTTGGTGCATCACTTCAAAATTCAGCAATGCCAGCCAATCGAACATCCTCATCGGCGTAAACATTCGGCAGCGATATGGCGCACGTTTGCGGATAAATGGCACGACTTTGCCTAAACCTAATAAACTCACCGGGTTGAAACTGCTGATAATTAGCCAGCCATCATCAATTAATACCCGGTCAGCTTCACGCAATAACCCATGAGGATCCTGGCACCACGGCAATGTATGAGCCAACATACATGCATCAACTGATTTACCCGCAAAAGGCAAATATAGCGGATCGGCATTCACCTGGAGTCGTTCGCCTTGTAAGGCAACATTCACCTGGTGTGAAATAGCACAGGCTTCTGTGTTGATTTCGGTGCTTAAGTTACCGATTTTCAGCAAGTGGAAACCAAACATCTTAGCAAACCACGGCTGAAGTTGGGATTCCAGCGCCTCACGGTAGTACTCGCCCCAGGGCAGTTCTCCCCAATGATGCGGTGAAATGAAATTTACAGGTATCCTTGCCGGTTTCATCACTACCTTCTTAGCGCAATTCAGAGAGGTTGAATTATGAATCTTAACAGTATTTCTGCGTTCCAGGATAACTACATCTGGGTTCTGAATGATGAGCAAAGCAGATGCATCATCGTCGACCCGGGCGAAGCTCATCCAGTACTAAAAGCCATTGAAGATAACCACTGGCAACCAGAAGCTATTTTACTGACCCACCACCACAACGACCACGTTGGCGGCGTAAAAGAACTTCTTAAAAAGTACCCAGGCCTTGTGGTATACGGGCCCGAGGAGACAGAAGATAAGGGAACGAACCGGGTAGTTAAAGACGGCGATCTGGTCAATATTTTGAAGTATGAATTTACTGTAATTGCCACACCGGGTCACACTTTAGGACATATCTGTTTCTATAGCGCACCTTATCTTTTTTGCGGTGACACGATGTTTTCTGGCGGCTGCGGAAGGCTTTTTGAAGGCACGGCGGGAAATATGTATGATTCTTTTCAAAAACTTAACAAATTACCCGCCGATACGTTAATTTGCTGCGCACACGAATACACTCTTTCAAATATGAAGTTTTCCTTATCTATCCTTCCAGACGATGAGAAGTTAAACCGATACTGTCGAAAAGTTAATGAGTTACGTGCAAAAAACCAATCAACCTTACCAAGTTCTCTGGTAAATGAACGCGAAATAAATTTATTCTTAAGAACAGATGATATTGATTTAAAAAGAAAAATAAACAAAGAAACAAACTTGCAACAACCACAGCAAATATTCGCCTGGTTACGGACAAAGAAAGATACCTTCTGAATTTTTTGGTTGTGTTGTTTTAAAGTGGAAGGTATTCTTGCTCGTCTTTTAAGCAACCATTTGACACACACATGAAGGCAAAAGCGATATTACTCGCCTCTGTTTTGCTTGTGGGGTGCCAGGCGTCAAGGCATGACGGCAACATCCAACAGCACGCACAGAGTCTGTCTGCAGCTGGTCAAGGTGAAGCAGGAAAGTACACAGGTTCGCGATGGATGGACGATGGGACATACCTCGCGGATAACCAAAACTTGTGGAACTTCATTGGCGACGAGCTAAAGATGGGGGTACCGGAGAATATCCGGATCCGCGAACAGAAACAGAAGTACCTGAAGAATAAGAGCTATCTCCACGATGTAACATTACGGGCAGAGCCGTATATGTACTGGATTGCCGGGCAAGTTAAGAAACGTAACATGCCAATGGAACTAGTACTGCTACCCATAGTGGAGAGCGCTTTTGACCCCCACGCTACCTCTTCTGCGAATGCCGCTGGCATCTGGCAGATTGTACCGAGTACGGGTCGAAATTATGGTTTAAAACAGACCAAAGCATACGATGCACGTCGTGATGTAGTGGCTTCCACCACTGCCGCACTCGATATGATGCAGCGTCTGAACAAGATGTTTGACGGCGACTGGTTATTAACCGTGGCGGCGTACAACAGCGGCGAAGGTCGTGTACTGAAGGCAATGAAAGCGAATAAAGCTCGTGGTTTACCAACGGATTTTTGGTCGCTTTCACTGCCACGGGAAACCAAAATTTACGTACCAAAAATGTTGGCTTTGAGTGATATTCTCAAAAACAGCAAAAAGTACGGCGTACGTTTACCAACTACTGACGAAAGCCGTGCATTAGCACGCGTAGAAGTAAGTGATCCGGTTGAGCTTACGCAGGTTGCCGAAATGGCAGGTATATCATTAAGCACGCTGAAGACATTCAACGCCGGGGTGAAAACTTCCACCGTTGGCAAGAATCAGCGTTATGTAATGGTGCCTAAAAAGCATGCTGATCAGCTAAAAGCCTCTTTGGCTTCTGGTGAAATTGCAGCAGTGCAGCCTCGGCTAGTCGCTGATAACCGCAGTACTGCAGGTGGCAGCAAATCTTACCGTGTTCGTTCAGGTGATACCTTATCGAGCATCGCTTCACGCTTAGGCGTGAGTGCAAAAGATTTGCAAAGCTGGAACGGCATACGCGGCGCGCACATTAAAGTCGGCCAAACACTCAGCGTCAAAAATGGCGTACAGAGTTTAGCTAAGAACGATAGCATCACTTATAAGGTGCGTAAGGGTGACTCGTTGTCGAGTATCGCGAAACGTCACGGTGTGAACATCAAGGATGTTCTGCGCTGGAACGACGATACAGACGATCTGAAACCTGGAGATCAGTTGACGCTATTCGTTAGCAACAACTCTACACCTGATACTTGATTGTTAATCAAAGAAAAAGGCACCTTTTTGGGTGCCTTTTTTATTTCTATTTCAAAACATCAAACCTTTTTGGCTTCCACCATAATAATGTCACTGGTGAAAGAGCCATCTCCCTGCAACTCAAAATAGTGCTGCACTTCGTCTGATGCACTCTGTTGGTAGATTCGAATAGCGTCAGCCAGAGCTTCAGGTGTTCTCATTCTGGCAATCCAGGATGTGAACTCCAGATTCAATCGGTCGCATAAGAGGTTTTGCGAGACCAAGCCCGCATCATTAAACAGGCTCAACCACTCGCCACTGGAATAATTCCGAACGTGAGATGTATCGCGCAATGCTTCAACCGTTTGCAGCCAGATATCGAGAACTGGATGGCCTGGAGACATCACATCCATAAAAATAACTACACCACCTGGTTTCAGGACTCGTTTTACTTCACGCAATGCTTTACCAACATCATGCCAGTGATGAGCTGAATAGCGGCTAATCACCACATCAAAAGAGCCATCATCAAACGGCAACACTTCTGCATAACCCTGTCGAGTCGTGATGTTGAAGATGCCACGCGTTTTAGCAGCATCATTGACCACACTCAGCATCTGTTCCGAGAGATCATAAGCAATCACCTCTTTCACCTGAGCGGCCGCAATAAAGCTCGCATGCCCCGCCCCACACCCCATATCGAGCAGACGTGCATCAGGGAAATCAGCCAGACGCGCGCTTAGACGCTCCAGATCGCGGCCAGCAGCGTGCACAGCACTTGTCAGATAGGCACTGGCCTGCGAGCCAAACTGTTGATCGACTTTGTCATGGTGAGATTGTGTTGTCATTGTATTGTCCTTGCAGATGATTGTAAGTAAGGGCAGCACATAGTCTGCCCAATGGCAGACCTGACTTACCTTACTTCAGCTCAGGTTTGCCGGGACGGAATTCGACTAGTAGAGGATTGTGATCGGACGCACGAGTCACCAAAACAGAGGCTTCCGCAACGTTTAAACCACGGTAAAACACGAAATCAAGCGGACGACCGAAAGCACGGCGGCGATGGTCATCGGTGAAGCGCACTTCCCGCAAAGTCATTTCACGAGCGAAGCGGTAAAGCGCATTCATACGTGGACGGCTCCAGGCGTTAAAATCACCCGCCATAATAACCGGCCCATTATGGTGACCAATTTGATCGCCAATCGGCCCAAGCTGTTTGCTGTAGACATCGACACCAAGACTGAAATTGACCGCGTGGATATTTACAACCATCAACAGCCGACCATCAGGCAGTGGATATACGGTCACTAATGCGGATTTGGACAAGCGTAAAATCGGCTCACGTTCACGTAGTGGGCAACAATAAACAGGATGAGCAGCGGAAAGTGTCATAACACCTGAGGGGTGTTGAGGCAGAACAAATGCCGGAACCTGGTCAGCAGCCAGATAATTACTGGTGGCAAACTTTACCAGTTCAGGGGTCGTTTGAGCCTCCTGCAATAAAACAAGGTGAGCATCTTTACCGAAGTTTTGCAGTACAGAAAGCCATTCTGCACGCTGCTGTTTGAAGATATTCCACACCAATACTTTTAGTGAGCCTTCACTTGGTAAAGGTTCTCCGGGCGGCAATGCCTGACCAATAGTTGCAAATGAGCCAGGAGGCAGAATGCGTTCTGCTGGCTGACCGGCAACATATCTCATGGCATAAGTATTTTTGCGCACGTTTTTACTAATGACCTCTGTAACCAAAGAAGCCTCCAAATCGAAGGCTGTCTTTCAGTTATAGGGACTTTGGTGTCGAGTTTCAACGACCAATTCAAACCATTGACGAACAAGACCGTAAGTCATTGCTAACAGCCATGTTCTAATTCACTAACTGATAGCAACTTCACGACGTGCATCTAGTCGACCACTGATAGTAATTAAGAACAGTGCACCAACAACAATTACAGCCCCAATCCACGGCGTCTGAGCTAAACCAAAGCTTTGAACTGTTTGACCACCGATAACAGATCCTAATGCAATCCCGACGTTAAAAGCGGCAATGTTCAGTCCAGAGGCAACATCCACAGCATTTGGCGCATATAACTCTGCTTTCTGCACAACATATACCTGCAATCCCGGTACATTACCGAATGCAAAGACGCCCATAATCAACACCGTCACTAAAGCGCCAATATGTGAACTCGCAGTAAATTGGAAGACCAGTAGTAATGCTGCAAGTGCTGCAAAAATGAATTTCAAAGCAGGTACTGCACCATGGCGATCGGCAAGTTTCCCGCCCCAGATATTACCGATAGCAACAGAGACACCGTAGCCCAGCAAAATCCAGCTCACTGCCGCTGGTGAATAACCTGCAAGGTTTTGCATCATCGGAGCCAGGAAGGTAAATGCAGTAAACACGCCACCATATCCCAGAGCCGTTATCGCATAAATAATCAATAGGCGGGGATGAGTCATCACTTTCAGTTGATCTTTTAAGCTAGCAACCGCACGTGTTGGAATATTTTTTGGGATCAGAATAGTGCTACTGATCAAGGCAATAACACCAATAGCTGAAACGGCGAGGAATGTTTCGCGCCATCCGAAATGCTGGCCGATAAATGTTCCGAGGGGCACACCTGTAACCAATGCAACGGTTAAACCACCAAACATAATGGCGATTGCGGTAGCAGCCTTTTCTTTAGGTACCAGACTGGTTGCAATAGTTGAACCAATTGAGAAGAAAACACCGTGTGCGAGGCCTGTAAGTAGACGAGCAACGACCAGCGTTTCATAATTTGGTGCAAGCCAGGCAAGTAAATTACCTGCCGTGAATAGCGCCATCAAGCCAATCAGTAGCTGTTTACGAGGCAACTTTCCTGTCAGAGCGGTTAGCACAGGAGCGCCAACCGCAACCCCTAATGCATAAATTGAAACCAGCAATCCCGCAGAAGGGAGCGAAATTGAAAGTTGGTCAGCAATAGTTGGTACCAGCCCAACAATCACAAATTCGGTAGTACCGATTGCAAATGCACTGATAGTCAGTGCCCAAAGCGCCAGAGGCATAATTTACTCCATAACGGGTGTCTTTTGATGACACGCATTATGGCAAGATGGTTAAATAACAAAAATATGCAAAATCTCAATAGAATATTGTCTCAGGAGCAATAATGAAGGCCACCTCAGAAGAACTGGCGATTTTTGTCGCTGTCGTAGAAAGCGGGAGTTTTAGTCGCGCAGCGACTCTGCTCGAGATGGCAAATTCGGCAGTCAGTCGCTCGGTAAAGAAATTAGAAATGAAGCTAGGTGTGACTCTGCTAAATCGTACAACGCGCCAACTGAGTCTCACAGAGGAAGGCGAGCGCTACTTCCGTCGTGTTCAACAGATTTTGCAGGAAATGGCTGCTGCAGAAAATGAGCTGATGGAGACCCGACAAAGCCCTCGTGGTTTACTACGCATCGATGCTGCAACGCCTGTCATGCTGCATCTTTTAATGCCGCTGATTAAGCCCTTTCGTGAACGCTATCCAGAGGTGACGCTTTCCCTCATCTCATCTGAGACATTTATTAATTTGATTGAGCGAAAAGTCGATGTAGCGATACGAGTGGGCACATTGACAGACTCAACGTTGCGGGCACGGCCTCTTTTTTCCAGCCGCCGTAAAATTATTGCCTCGCCGGAATATTTAGCGCAGTTCGGTATGCCACAATGTGCTGAGGATCTTCAGGATCATATCTGTCTGGGATTTTCTGAAACAGAGAGCTTGAACAAATGGCCAGTCGCTCAGGCTGATGGGCTGCGTTATGACATCACGCCGGGAATAACATCGAATAGTGGTGAAACACTTAAGCAACTATGCCTGACGGGAAATGGGATTGCGTGTCTATCTGACTATATGATTAATAAAGAAATAGCTGAAGGGAAGTTTGTGGAATTGCTGACAGACAGACTGCTGCCCGTAGAAATGCCATTCAGTGCGGTGTATTACAGCGATCGCGCTGTCAGTAGCCGGATTAGAGCATTTATTGATTTTCTAAGTGAGCATGTACAACAGCCCCCGCAGGGGCTGTAATGAAAAATTAATCCCAGTGTGGAGCCAGACCTTCTGGGCTAACCAGTCGATCGTTACAGTCCAGTTTACTTATATCCATCATATCTTCCTCATCGAGCATGAGAGTCTGCGCTTGTAGATTACTTTGCAGATTCTCACGTTTTGTAGATGAAGGAATCACCGCATAACCCAACTTCATTGCCCATGCCAGGATGACCTGTGCAGGCGTTGCATTGTGCTTCTGCGCAATGCGGCCAATCACTTCATCTTCCAGCGCTTTACCATAAGCCAACGTCATATAAGAAGTGATATGGATGTTATGTTCATGTGCCCAATCAACGACTTTACGGTTGTGCAAATACGGTGAAAGCTCAATTTGGTTGGTCGCTATATTTTCTGCCCCCACCGCATCAATAGCCTGCTGCATCAGGTCGATAGTGAAGTTAGAAACACCAATTTTGCGCGTCAGTCCTTCTTTTTTCGCTTCAAGTAACGCCTGCATAAACTCTGCAACCGGCACTGAATCGTTTGGTGATGGCCAGTGAATTAGAGTCAAATCGACATAATCTGTACGCAATTTGCGCAGACTTTCTTTCAAGCTTGGGATTAATTTTTCTTTGTTAAGATTCTCGATCCAGATTTTGGTGGTGATAAAAAGCTCACTGCGTGCAACACCACTTTCTTCAATCGCCTGCCCTACAGCAGCTTCATTGTCATAAATCTGTGCGGTATCGACCGCGCGGTAACCTAATTCAAGCGCGGTTTTTACTGATGCGATAACTACGTCGTCTTTTAAACGGAAAGTACCTAAACCAAATGCAGGAATTGTCATTATTAACCTCGTTGGGGGACGTATCTTTGTCTTTCGAGGATTATGAAGGGTTTAACTTTGGTGAAAAAGATGGATAAATGCAGAAGATAATTGCGTAAAAAGCAACAATAGGAAAAAATTCATGAATTTTATGTATAAAAAAAGCCCTGAGTCTAAAAGACTCAGGGCTTAATTAAGTGGCGGAACGGACGGGACTCGAACCCGCGACCCCCTGCGTGACAGGCAGGTATTCTAACCGACTGAACTACCGCTCCACCGAATTTCTTTCTTATTACCACCAGATGTCACATTCTGGCTTTTACTGCTTTGAATTTAGAGCCTGGCAGTTCCCTACTCTCGCATGGGGAGACCCCACACTACCATCGGCGCTACGGCGTTTCACTTCTGAGTTCGGCATGGGGTCAGGTGGGACCACCGCGCTAGTGCCGCCAGGCATATTCTGTTTCATCAACCGTCATGCTTTCACATAACCATCGACTTAAAATCTCGGTTCAAGCTGAAAATCAATATCGTAGTCTCTCAACCAAAACACCTTCGGTGTTGTAAGGTTAAGCCTCACGGATCATTAGTACTGGTTAGCTCAACGTATCGCTACGCTTACACACCCAGCCTATCAACGTCGTAGTCTTCAACGTTCCT